>CP121470.1 GCA_030919125.1 Methanoregula sp. SKADARSKE-2 | reverse complement strand
CTAACAGAATAAAAACACTTCCGGTTTTTTACCGGAGATACAAAAAAGTGGCAAAATGCCCTTTCCTCGGGGCATCTAAATACGATCCTGCACATACTTCCCCCGGGTGTACCATGCCGGTCATCATTCTCAAAGTAAGGAGTGGGTTCTCACAAGACCAGAAACGCCGTATTGCAGAAGAGTTTCCCGACACTCTCGTATCGGTTGGCGGGGTAAAGCCGGAGCTTGTCACGATCTTCATCGAGGAGCACGAGCCCGGGAATATTGCCAATGCCGGAAAACTCCGGTGCGACTGAAACCCGCTCCGGGAACATCTCATCGGCTCACCGGAACCATTACTCCTTCTTTACTGCCGCTGGGTTAACTCAGGAAGAGGAGCCCCGATGAATCGGGATATGAGGAGAATCCGTCTCCGGATGGGCGGTAAAGGAGAATTTTTTTAACCCCTTTTAAGCCGGGGGCAGAAAGCCGATAAAACTCACCGCCGTTTCTGGCGGCGTTCCTCAAAAGATATATCCCGGCTCGGCCGGTCAACCGGTTCCTCCCCGGGCGTATCCCGCGGGATCCGTTCGTCGCCCCTTCGTTCCTCGAACGGGATATCGCGGCTGGTCCTGCCGGTGGGCCGGGGAGGAGGTGGATCCCGGTTTGTTGCACTCTGCCAGCGTTCATCGAATGGGATGGGGCTTCCGTTCCGGTCTCCGGACCTCCCGGGAAGAGGCCGCTCATTCCGAAAGGTCGCACTCTCCCACCGCTCGTTAAACGGGATCGGGCTGCTGCCCCGCTCGGCCAATCTCCCGGTGGGTTTATTGTACCGCTCGGCTGTAGCGCTCTGCCAGCGTTCGTCAAAGGAGATGGGGTTTGCCCGTCCCGGGATCTCATCCTCCTTCCCGCGGGGGATCGGACCCCGGGATGATCGAAGACTCGCAGGATCGCCACCGGAATCGTTCGAGGTATGGTGTAGCCCGGAATAGGCATATTTGCTCCGGGCAACCGGTTCAACCCGGCTCGACTCCGCAGGCCGGCTCCGGGGCAGCTCGTCCCGCTCTTCCTCAGTTAAGTCCGTGAAAATCAGGAACTGGAGGAACGCCTCCGGCTCCTGGAAGAGGGATGCGTTAATGCCTTCGAAGATAAAGTTCCGGTCCACATCCCCGTACCAGCCCCCGAGCCTGACGACAATCGACCCGTTGCCGGCCTCAAAGACGTACACCCGTTCGATCTCCCCCTCCCGGCCCCATGCGGTCTCCGAAACTCCCTGCCCCTCGAAGAGGAATGTCTTTCCGACCGCCCCGCGTTCCCCCCCATCCCGGACAACGATCCTCCGGGCGCCATCCTCGTAGTGATAGTTATGAGGCCGCTCGCCGAAGGCAAAGGTCTCAGCAAGCATCCCATAATTATCGAAGAGGAACCTCCGGAGGACTTTATCTTCGCGCCGGATATCGCGCTCGGTCATCGCATTGGTACCGGGATCGAACCGGTAGATCCTCCGCAGGGCATTATTCCCGTTAAATACCAGGACGCCCCCGCCTCCGTACTGGTAAATCCGCCGGACGGTATCCCGTCTGGTCCCGGTAAATTCGGTAATAACTGGATCTCTCATGACAAACTCCCGATTTTGTGAATGCGATATGAGTCTTAAGTGGCATTTTTTCGGCAAAATAGTTTGTCGATGCCCGAGCAATCATTACCTGCCCGTTTTCGGGAAGCACGACCAAGGGGTAACCTTGATTCATGAATGCAGCACATGATGATCTTGCAATGGCGGAAGAACAACCGGATGACGCATCCTGTGATGGACCGTCCATGGTCCCGGTCACCGGACCGGGCTGCTTTGAACCGGATAACCGGAATACCCTCTATCTGGCCAAGTGGAGCACCCGGTTCTGGGCTTGGCTTATCGATTTCATCCTTGTCATCCTTTTCTTAAATATTGTCAGGGGAGCCCTCGAACCGGTCTGGCCGATCCCGGTCTACTGGGATGTCTCCCACAGCGATCCGTTCAAGATCGGTTTCCAGACGGTCTTCTTCTTCCTGTACTGGACCGTGCTCGAAGGGTTCCGGGGGCAGTCGATAGGGAAGATGGTCATGAACCTCAAAGTCGTTTCAAGGACCGGATCGAAGATCGACTATCAGATCGCTGCGCTGGAGAGTCTCGGGAAGGCATTCTCCCCGGTGCTTGTCCTGGACTGTCTTGTCGGATGGCTCGGTATGCCCGGAACAAAACTCCGGGTCTTCAACCGGATCTCCAATACCATCGTCATCAAGACAGATTACAAGGAGCCCGAAGGGTTCCTGTACGTCAAGGACAAAGAATAAGGATACCGTGCGGGCAGGTGGTCTGCCGAAACCTATTTTTTCCCGCAGTATCTCGCTCACGTATACCTGACCGGAAGACTGAGGAGTCCCATGCCCGAATAACCGGCAGCACGGGCGAAGAGACCGACAACGGGGCGTCTTCACGGGAAGTTGAGGGAGAGGAACCGGCGGAGACCGATGAAGAGTACCTTGCAAAACTCTCCCATTATCTCGGGCAGCTCGAAGACGAGAACGACGGGGTCCGGTGGAAGGCCGCCGAATCGCTGGGGAGGCTCGAGGATCTCGCTGCCGTCCGGCCGCTCATCGATACGCTCTGGGACGATGACGCCCGGGTGAGGATGAAAGCAGCGTGGGCACTCGGGGAGATAGGGGACCCGCATGCTCTTCCTGCCCTCCAGAGGCTGTACCGGATGGAAAACGAGAATGTCCGGGAGATCATCGAGCGGGCGATGACGGCAATAAAGCGGCAGATGATCACGGGCTGAAAAATTGGTACCTGCCCGGGGAACTTTTGGCCAATCATCCGGAAGAAGGATGTTTACCGGCAGGTCAGTGAGATGGAGATCCCCATCGGACCGCTGTATCCTCCGGCATTAGGAACATCGGTGGATTTTTTTGAGGACTGACAGGGTCGCACGTGTGCTCTCGGAGGGACCGGCAGCCACGCCGGTCGGAGTGTCCCATCCCGGATCAGGATTCTCCGAGGCAAGAGCTGCAAGGATATGCGAGACTGCATCCCCGTTTGAAGGCCCGTAGCCTCCTTCGAGTACGAGGGCAAGGGGAACACCTGCGGCTTGTTTAAGGATCCGGACGAGGATCCGGAAATCCTCCGGCCGGATTTGCATGCCACCCAGAGGATCGTCGTCGAGAATATCCAGTCCTGCCGCTACCAGGAGGGCATCGGGTTTGAACCGTGCTATTGCCGGGGCGAAGATCTCAGAGAAAACGGCAGAGTAATCCCCGATTCCCGAGCGGGGCCGCAGGGGTGCATTAATGGTAAAGCCTTTCCCGTACCCGCTCCCGATCTCATCCATCGTTCCCGAGAAGGGGAAGAGGTTCGCCTGTTGTACCGAACAGTAAAGGACTTTGTTCGATCCGTAAAAAGCATGCTGGATCCCGTTCCCGTGATGGACGTCCCAGTCAACGATCGCGACCCGGTCCACGCCGGTAACGAGTTTTGCAGCGGCAATCGCGACATTATTAAGGAGACAGAACCCCATCGGCTTATCCTGTTCCGCGTGGTGACCCGGTGGCCGGATGAGAGCAAAGCAGTGCTCGCCGTTCATCGATCGTTCGACTGCGGTTATCACAGCACCGGCTGCGTGAAGCGCCACGTCGTACGAATGCGGAGTAATATAGGTATCCGAATCAAGGAACATAAGCGATGGCGTCGATGTGCACCGCCGCTCCAGCCAGCTCAGGTAGTGCGGACTGTGAACACGGAGGATGTCTTCTGGCGCTGCCGTTACGGACACTTCCTCAAGTTTCCCTTCGGGAACGCCCGCGCAGGCATTCTCAAGTCTGGCCTGGCACTCAAGATATGCCATGTTGTCATGCAGCCTGCAGATCGGATCCGTGATTACTGAATACCGGACCATGTCGTACTTCCTCTTTGTTTATAATGGATATATCCGGCCGGGCATAATCGTTTTGTCGTTTGCCTTCCCGCTCCGGTCACCCGGCATCCCGGAGAAGAAAACCCCTGCCTTTCGGATTCCATCCCGGGGATCTCACCCATGCATTCGAACGTCCTCTCAGCAGCGCGTGAAAAATCCGCAACCCTGGAGCCTGGCTCCGGCCGGCCGCGGCGAAGTTTTTATCCTGCCGCGATCCGCGCTTCCAGCTGCCCCCTGCATACCGGGCAGAACATCTTCTTCTTCCCGTCAAGCTCGTCGAGGGTGTCGGGCTTGAACATGATACATTCGTGATTATTACAATGGGCAAGCCCGAAGAGGTGCCCGAGCTCGTGGGCGCCTTCCTTGGTCAGCCGGTCGATGAGGTCATCATCAGAGGATGCCTTTCCGTAATACGCATTATCCAGCCGGGCCGAAGATACGACTGCGGCCCCGACCTGTTCCCGGGCGAGACCAAAGACGAAACTGTGGTTGCTTGTAAAGAGATCCTGGTGGACAACGAGCAGTACCAGGTCAGTAACCTTCTGCCGGTACTTGAACGCGTGAAGGCTGTCGAGAATTGCGGTTGCATCGGCCTGCCGGCGGGAGAGACTGTACCCCATGATCCGGACATGATTTTCGGATACTGTCGCCGGGACGCCAATCACGGAGGAGATAAGACGTTTTACCGGCTCCTGGAGACCGGCCGGTGACTGGGAATCCCAAAAAATATGGATATGCATCGCAATATTCTGTTGGAATGGACGGCTATAAACATATTGAGGCCTGCGTCGGGGATTATATCGCGAAGAACTATTCCCGCGCCGTCGAAATCGGGATCGGGAGAAACACCACCGCGGCAGAGATCATCCACGCCGCCGGGAGGCTCCTGCTCTGTACCGATGTCAGGGAATTTTCGGCATCCCGGGAAGCCGGGCCTTTGTTCTCAATTGACGATGTCTTTGCTCCCTTCCTCCCGGTCTATAAGAACCCTGACGTCATCTACGCCATCCGGCCTGCCAACGAGATGATCCCTTCTCTCATCCTTCTTGCGGAGGCACTGGACTGCGACCTTGTCGTGTACCATCTCGGGTTCGAGACGTACGGGAACGGCGGGGAGGTCATCGATTGTGGCGTCCTTCTGCACCGGTACCACGCCGCAAAGTTCCGACAAAGTTAATTAAAAGAGGGTCGACTGGGAGGTGGAGGATCTTCTCTTCTCCGGCTCGGCCGGCTTCTCCTCAGCAGCGGTAGCAGGCTCCGGTTTTTTCGGTAATCCAGGTTCGCACGCCCCCTTTTTTACCGGTCCCGGTTTTGCTGTTTCCGGCCTAACCGGTCCAGGCCGGCCGGATTCTGAGGTGGCCGGTCCCGTTTCTGCCCCAACCGGAGCTGCAATTCCCGACATCGGTTCCTGCTGCTTTTCTTTCCCGAACGATACGCCCCCCGCCGTGCCGGCCGGAGATGCAGATTCCGCGTCCGGAGGGGCTTCTTTTACCGGCTTCTTTCTCCCGGGTCTCTCTCTTGCAGCCTTCTTTAAGTGCTTCTCCACTTCTTTCTCGGCCTTCTCCCGCTCTTTTGTCTCCGCGGCAAGGATCTTCAGGATCTCCTGGGTCTTTGCCTTGTCATTGAGGAAATAGTTGAGCTGGTTGGCATCGAGGTCCAGCTCCCGGGCATAGGCCTCCGGCTTGTTCTCGACCATCATCGAAACCGTGCTCAAATAGTTTTCACGGAGGGTGTTCTGCGGGATGTGCATCGTTTCGGCCACCTTGTTGAGGAGGGCTATCCGGATAGCTTTCTGTTTCCGGGCGGCTGCCATTTTCTGCCAGCGTTCTGGGGGCGTTATCCGCGCGTGGATTCCTCTCCCGCCAGCAGCGTCAGCAACACCGAGGAGCATGATGGCACTTGCGTAACGCCAGAGCGTGTGGTACTGGCGCCGGTACACGTACCCGAGGTACTCGTCGGCCCGGGAGAGGTGACCGTACGCAAGGCCGATCGCCTCTGGATCGTTCAGGTGGGAGAGGTTGCCTTCGATCCATTGCTCGATGGTCTCGGGGGTGTCCTCCACCTCCCGGGAGATGCGCATCAGCTCCTCGTCCGGGATCTTTGAGAAGAGGGCTGAGATAAGGGTAAAGACCGAGGCGCGTTCGTCTTTCTGGGAGGTATGCACCTGCGAATCGTCGATCTTCTCCCTGCCTATTGCTGCAGCCCAGAGCATGTTCACCGCAGACCGGACATCGCCCTCCGCACTCTCCGCAATCGCGTGGATCGCGGCATCCGTGCAGGTGAATTTCTCGGCAGAGCAGAGGTACTTGAGCCGGGGTGCGATCGACCGGGCCGGGATCGCCCGGAACTGGACCGGCTCGCACCTGGACCGGATCTCACCCGAGATCCCGTACAGCTCGTTTGCAATGAGGAGGATCGGCTGCCGGGCATCCTTGATAGTATCGACAATCGCCTTCGCCCCGCCACGGTCCGCGGTTCCCTGGAGATTGTCCGCCTCATCGATGATGATCAGTTTCCGGGAGGAGCCGGTCAGGCTCCCGGTCGTGCTCCCCACGCCGGCGACCCGCTCGATGACCGCTGCTGTCCGGGCATCGCTTGCATTGAGCTCGATCGCCTCCCAGTTCATATCGTGCGCAAGGGCATATGCGGACGAAGTCTTGCCTGTGCCGGGCTTGCCATAGAGGAGGAGGGGTTTTGCATGCCTCGTCCAGTTCTTCGCCCAGTCCGCCATCTGCCTGACTGCTGCAGTATTGCCGACGATCTCCCCGAGCGTTGCGGGTCGGTATTTCTCTGCCCAGTCCATACCAACACGTTGGCTCTGTATCAAATAAATTATCTCTGATGAAACGCCAGTATCTAACCAGACGAATGCATACCTTTGCATTCTTCAGGTGATGCCGTGGTCAAGAGCTGCTCCACAGAGACTATCGCAAAAGTTGTCAGGGAATACGAAGGAGTGAGACGAAAGCATGCCATCGGCGAGATGGTCAACGCACTCAAGATCGATGCCCCCCATGTCATCGCGGCGTTTGGCGAGGACGCTGCCGTCATTGCGCATGGGAAGGAAGCACTCCTTCTCGCAGCCGACGGTATCTGGAGCAGGCTCATGGACGCCGATCCGTACTGGGCAGGATACTGCTCGGTCCTTGTCAATATTCACGATATTGCAGCCATGGGCGGGCGACCAATTGCAATGGTCGACATTTTTTCCGTCTCGAATTCGACGCAACAGGATAAGGTTGTGAAAGGAATGCACGATGCCTCCGAGCAGTTCGGCGTGCCAATTGTCGGGGGCCATCTTCATCCTGATGCTCCTTACAGCGTCATCGATGTCTCGATCCTCGGCTCCGCACCGATGGAGTCGATCATCTACAGCCATACGGCGCAGGAAGGCGACCGGGTGGTTGCAGCCATCGACCTGAACGGGAGGGTTCACCCGTCAAGTGCCCTGAACTGGGACTCCGTGACCATGAAATCGGCAGCTGAGGTCCGTGCCCAGATTGCACTTCTCGAAGAGATCGGGAAGAAGCACCTCGTATCTGCGGGAAAAGATATCAGCAACCCGGGTATCATCGGGACGCTCGGGATGCTTCTTGAAGTCAGCGGGAAGGGAGCGCTCGTAGATCTCGCGAAGATTCCGGCTCCCGAGCTTGAGGCCAACAACATGACCTTTGAGCAATGGATCAGGATGTATCCCGGCATGGGTTTCATCCTGACCGCCCCGGCAAAGAACGTGCCGGAGCTCCTCCGGCTCTTTTCCGGCGTCGGGATGACGGCATGCGATATCGGCACCGTTGACGCCTCGAAGGAACTGAAAATACGGTTCGATGGCGACGAGACGAAAGTTTTTGATTTCGCAACGAACGGTATCATGCACCTTTCCAGAGAGGATATCCCATGCAGGGTGTGGTAAAGCGGATTGGCATCGGTATAGCAGAGGATGGAGGCAAGGTACTCGAGAGTGCAATTGCCGCGGGTTCTCCCTGCCTGGAGGTAGTATGTTATTGTAAGCCGGGAACCGTTACCAGGAGCATGGTCACCGGACCCGTGCGGCTGGAAGAAGATACCCATCCCGAACAGGTGATGGCAGAGGATCTCATAGCCGGCAGGATCGATGCGGCTGTGCGGGGAACACTTCCGGCAACTGCAGTCCTCAAAGCGCTTATGAGAGCGGCTGGTGTGGACCATCTCGAGCGTATCGTACTCCTCGAGACGCCGGGCGGCAAAAAATTCCTGCTCGCCCCGGTGGGGATCGACGAGGGATGGTCAGTTCCCCAGAAACTGGAGCTGATCCGGAAGGGCCGGGCCATAGCAAAGAAGTTCGGCCTGCCGGAGAGAGTCGGCGTGCTGTCCGGAGGCAGGCTTGGAGATCTCGGCCGGCACCCGCGGGTGGATGCAAGCTTGGCGGATGCCGAGCTCGTGGCAAAGCTCGGCGATGCAACCCACCACGAGATCCTCATTGAAGATGCAATAGAGGACTGCGGTCTCATCATCGCCCCAGATGGTGTATCGGGTAACCTCGTCTTCCGCACACTGACGTTCCTGGGAGGGGGAACCAGCCATGGCGCGCCTGTCGTAAATATCAGCAAAATTTTCGTGGATACTTCGCGCGCCTCACCAAATTACACCAATGCGCTATTGCTCGCCGCATCTTTGTTGGAATAATTTAAAGTCATTAAAATGCTCTTTTTTTCGAAAAAACTGATTAAATGGAGATAAAAAAAATATTCTGCGAAGTTTTGCGGCTGGATTCCCATAAACAGCAAGACATGCCTCCCAATCCGGTATTTGCGGATAAAATGAGGGATTTCCCCAGAAAGTTTTTATATATATCCAGATACTTTTTAGATTGAGGTAAGAGACATGGCAGATTTACCAATCGCAGCCGTTGTACGGATTGCAAAGAAGAACGGAGCCGAACGCGTTGGAAGCGACGCAGCAGAAGCACTCGTTGTCAAGGCAGAGAGGTACATTGCACAGCTGACCAAGGAAGCAAACAAGCTTGCCGAACACGCTGGCCGCAAGACGATCAAGAAAGAAGACGTTGACTTGGCTGCAAAGTCCCAGTAAACCAAATCTTCTTCTTTTCAACGGTACCCTCGGACGAAGGAAAAAATTGTTCCTTATCCTGAAATATTCCTGTTGCGGCTCCTTTTTTAAAAGATATAAGCAATCCTGCACAGGAGAATGCCTGTCCTATCCCGAAATCATTTGACATCAGATGTAAATACCGATTTGAGCAACTTATCGAATGGGGCTATCCAGAGGATCATTCAGCAATGTGTCAATGATAAACCCGTTGTTGAGATTGCCCGGTATTTCCAGATTACCCGTCAACGAGTGTATCAGTTCATCAACCCGTTCAGAGAATCGGGGGAATATCCGGTACTCAGGCAATCTGGAAGAAAGCCCCACGCCATCGATGATCGAGCAGAAGAGTTGATCCTCGCAACCTATCAATCCAACAACATTGGTCCAATCCATCTGGAGAAGAAGATTGAGGAAACACACGGAATCCATATCCCGCATAATCGAATCTATCGGGTATTGTTGAACCACGGTCTGGTGGAGATCAACATGAAAAAACGGCAACAGCGGAAATATGTTCGGTATGAACATACTCATTCCATGTCGATGGGGCAGGGAGACTGGAAAGAGTTCGAACTTAAAGGATCGAAGAAATGGCTGATCACATTCATGGATGATTCATCCCGCCTCATCACCTGCTACGGGGTATTCGATTCTCCAACTACCGAGAACACTCTCACGGTGCTGAATCAGGGATTCCAGATGTAAGGTACGCCCCGCGAGATCCTCACTGACAACAGTACACAATTCGTTTCAGCTCGGAACCGTGAATAGGCCCATCATAAATTCGGAGAGTTCCTTGTTCATCACAACATAAAACCCATCCCAACCAGGATAAAACACCCTCAAACGAACGGCAAAATTGAACGGTTCTTCGGAGAAGTCGAACGAAGGATCGCGAAGTTCGGTTCTGTCGATAAAATTCTTCACTGGCACAATGTCATCAAACCTCACATGAGTGAGTCTCGATTTCGATGAGCCTTATAACGCATTCTGGTACCGTCTACCCCAGGAGAGGATTCTGAAATATGCGCAGAAATGGTTATATGTGTAAAATCAATTCGGGATATCACAACCAAAAACCGGAACGAAAACCGTTATCATACACCACCCTTTTTCCCATGAACCCAGCCTTACTCACCACAATATCGCTTGTGAAGAAGAAAAAAACAAGCGTTGAATGAAAGATTTTTTTCACTCACGCGACCGTGGGGCTGCCCAGGAAAATTCTCTGCCTCCAGATCCGCCCAAGCCCCAAAAAGACCGCCGGTTCCGGCGAATATATATGCCCCCATGCAACACCTCTCTCAATGGCACCGGGTTTTCTCTCTTTTAACCTTCCCGTAGGGAAAAAGGTCCTCATCGGGTTCTGTTTTCTCCTGCTGATTGTACTTGGCACCATGGCTTTATCGTGGAATGCAATCCCTGCCGGTCCGGGCTCAGAGAGTGCCAATGGAGGCATTCATGTCCGGATCCTTGCGGCGAACGACTTTCACGGGCAGCTGCCTGCGGGGAAGATATCTCCGTGCCGCGATCTCAAAAGGAACCCCTGCGGCGGTCTTCATTGCCCTCCCCGGAGACGTAGTAGGTGCATCCCCGCCTGAGTCCTGGCTGCTTCTTGATGAACCGGCCATTCTCTTCTTCAATGGTTTTGGCAATGACTGCTGCGGCTAGGGTTTTCGGGGCTGCAGTGCCTCATGCAACATGATCGCCGGGTTCGGCAATCATGAGTTTGATAAGGGCACAACCGAACTGCTGCGGAAGATCAACGGCGGGGACGGGGCGACGACAATCACCCATATCAGCGATCCTTACCCGGGGGCCCTTGCCGCTTACGTCTGTTCGAATATTGTCTGGAAGGCAAACGGGACCCTTATTGCCCCGCCATATGTAATCCGGAATGGAGGGGGGGCTAAAATCGCATTTATCGGTGCAGATACCGTAAATACCGTCTCGCTGGAGATGCCGGAGAATGTGCAGGACGTTACGTTCCTGAACGAATCAGTATCCATCAACCGGTATATCCCCGAGATCCAGAACCAGGGCGTGCATGCAATCGTCGTCCTCCTCCACGAAGGTGGCAGCCAGATCGTATATGAAGGTCCCACCCGGCCGGGGGGGATGTAACCGGGAGGGTGAAGGATATTGTGGCCGGTCTCGATCCTGATGTGGATGTCGTTCTCTCCGGTCAAACCCACATGTTTACGAATGCTTACCTGGATAATGCCGGGGGGAAGCCGGTTCTTGTTACCCAGGCATACAGTTACGGTCAGGCATTTGCCGAGCTGGATCTCCTCATCGATCCGGTTACGGGTGAGATCACGGGTAAAACAGCACGGATAGTTCCGGATTTTGCAGACCGTTCCCCCGGAACTACTCCGGATCTCCGGGCAACCGCCTTTCTTGCTGATTATGAGAGGGTTATCTCTTCCCAGACCGGCCGCGTGATTGCGGTCGCAGCAACGGATATCACAAGGACGCAAAACCCTGCCGGTGAGTCTGCACTCGGCCACCTGGTTGCGGACAGCCAGCGATATGCGGTGGCTGCCGATATCGGTTTTATCCCCATGGGCTCACTGCGGGCTGATATCCTGCCGGGAAATGTTACGTGGGGCAACCTCTATTCCGTGCAGCCGTTCTCCAACACGATTGAGACGATGACCCCCTCCGGCAGCCAGATAAAGGCAGTTCTGGAGCGGCAGTGGCAGGCCCCCCTCCCCCCGCATACCCTTGGTGTATCCGGCCTCACGTACACCTACAATGAGATCCTGCCCGCAGGGAGCAGGATCGTCGGGATCCAGTTCGGCGATGCTCCTCTTGAGGGGGATAAGATGTACCGGGTTGCCCTGGTCGACTATCTTGCTTCCGGGAGTGACGGTTATACCACGTTTAAGGATGGGACCAATGTGGAAAATGGGCCGAGTGATCTCGATGCCCTGGTTGGGTACCTGGGATCGCTTCCTCAGCCGGTGAAGATGGCCGGGGAGCCAAGAATTGTCTGGATACGTTGAGCCCTGGCAGCCCGGCACCATCCCGGTTTATTCCTGGTTTGTGCCTCTCGCGAGGTGGGTGCAGGTCCTGGATATTTTAATCGCAACCCGGTCACCGAGATCGGAGAAAAACGGTAAAAAAGATTATTTTTTCACTTTGCGGATGATGGTCACATCCCCGAGCGTGGGTGCGAGTTTGTTCTGGATCTTCTTCTCCGCATCCTCAGCGGGTGCATCAACGAGCCGGATCCCAAGGGCCTTCTCAAGCTTCTTCCTCACGTCGTCTTCCGGTATCAGCTCTCCGTTCTCAATCTTCTTGAGGAGGTGCTCCTTCTCCTTCATTTGCATGGCAAGATCCTTCTGGGAGAAACCCCTCTCCATCCTTGCCTTTTTTATCTGATCCGCGTAATCTTCGACGATCTCCCCCCCCATATAATCGAAGAGATCGCGCTTCCGGTAACCGGCCTGGGTGACAGGACCCGGTGCTGGTGCCCCGGGAGATCGCGGAACCGCCGGTCGCTTCACCTCCCCGCGCCTCTGCTGCACTTCGGTGCCGTATTTTTCGCATTTGCTGCAGACCTGCAGTTCCGCACCTTCAACACGCACCAGTTTCGGGATACCGCGGACCGTTTCACCGCACATTTCGCACTGCATAATCCTCACAAACACTTTATATGCAGTTTCCCTATATAGCTAATTGAGACACGGGATGGCAGACACTCTCCACCAGTCACCAGATCCTCAGACCCCCGAGGAACTTTTCCGGCTGTACCGGTCACTTTCCGAGCAGCTTCGGGAGCAGCTGAGCCAGACCGAGGCGGACAAGCACGAGCTCGAGGCCCAGATGCTCGAACGGGTATCGAACCTGGAATCCCGCAACCTCGAACTCCGTGAGCAACTCCGGCAGATCGAAGCCGACAAGCGATATATCGAGACCCAGAAGATCCGTTACGAGCGGGAAGTGCGGAAGCTCAAAAGCGAGAGCGAGCAGCTCCGGAGCCCGCCGCTCATCATCGGCACGATCACGGATATTATCGATCCAAACCGGGTGATCGTCCGGAGCAGTGCCGGCCCCCGGTTCATGGTCCGCAGCTCGCCAAACGTAAACCCCGAAGAGATGAAGCCTGGCGTCAGGGTAACGCTCAACCAGCAGTCGCTTGCCATTGTCGAGCTCATCCCGAGCAGTTTCGATGCCCAGGTCTATGGGATGGAACTTGCCGGAACTCCGCAGGAGACCTATGCTGATATCGGCGGGCTATCGCTCCAGATCAATGAGATCAAGGAGGCAGTCGAGCTCCCGCTCAAGCGTCCGGATCTCTTCCTCCGCATCGGTGTCGAACCCCCAAAAGGCGTCCTCTTTTACGGGCCTCCAGGAACCGGCAAGACCCTCCTTGCAAAAGCGGTTGCTCACGAGACCAATGCCCACTTCATGCGGGTCGTGGGCTCCGAACTCGTTCAGAAATATATTGGTGAAGGTGCACGGCTCGTCCGGGAGCTCTTCGATCTCGCCCGGAAGAGAGGACCGACCATTATCTTCATCGATGAGATCGATGCGGTTGGTGCCTCCAGGACAGAAGCCAACACTTCCGGTGACCGCGAAGTGCAGCGGACG
The DNA here is from genome assembly GCA_030919125.1 of Methanoregula sp. SKADARSKE-2. GTDB lineage: Archaea > Halobacteriota > Methanomicrobia > Methanomicrobiales > Methanospirillaceae > Methanoregula. Next base: position 1,935,454 of record CP121470.1, on the reverse strand, counting down.
CTGATGCAGCTCCTGGCAGGCATGGACGGGTTTGAGAACCGGGGCGATGTGAAGATCATCGGAGCCACAAACCGGATAGACATCCTCGACAAGGCCCTCCTCCGGCCCGGCCGGTTCGATCGTATCATCGAGATCCCCCTGCCGGATGAGGAGGGGAGGCTCTCGATCCTCAAAGTTCATTGCCGTGCGCTGGCCATGGATGAGAGGGTCAATCTCCCCGTGGTCGCCAGGATGACTGAGGGGAAAAATGGTGCCGACCTCCACGCGATCTGCATGGAGGCGGGCATGTTTGCGATCCGGAAAGACCGTCCTGCGATCCTTCCGGAAGATTTCCTCTCAGCGATTGCAAAGGTTGGGGCAGATCTCAACCGGACCGGTTACCCTGACCACGAAGGCGGGATGTTCGCGTAATTTTTTTCTGGTCGGCTTTTTCCCTGACTAATAACTCTTTCTCATACCCGCTTTCTCCTAAAATCCCCTTTTCATTATCCCGTCCGGGAGAGGATCCTCAATCCTCGCTCAGGGACCGGTTACACGGTAAAATCGCCCTCAGGAGACATCCATAACGATATTTACAGGAGAACAATGGATATACTTGAGGATCGAAGCGCATGAGTAAACCAGACACGTTTAAAAATAAAACAGGAGCGGAGGAGAGCAACCGGATGATACCGAAGAGGACCCTTTTCATTGCCCTTGGGGCGTTTATCATTATCGGCGCCCTTGCCGTCGCAGCATTTGTCCTGCTCGCACCGGGTGCGAACCCATCCCTGACCCAGAAACCGGTAGTCCGGGGTAGTCTCTCCGGTACGGGTTCAATGGCAGCAGCCGGGGATTCCGTCTCGGTGTACTATACAGGGACGTTTCCGAACGGAACGGTCTTTGACTCCGTGACCAGCGGAACCCCGATGACGTTCACGATAGGTTCCCACCAGGCGATTACGGGTTTTGAGAACGCGATCATCGGCCTGAGGGCCGGCCAGGCAACGACAGTGAATCTTCCGGTCGAGCAGGCGTATGGACCCTACCATCCCGAGTATATCCATCTCCTGAACCGGACCGGGCCCCTTGCCACGCTGAATCTTACGAAGGGTGATATGCTCACGTACCGGAATCCTTCGACGGGCGTGGCAAGCCAGGTAATGGTTCTCGATGTCACCCCGGAAACGTTAACGATCGATGGCAATCATCCGCTTGCCGGGCAACCTCTGATCTTTACCATCCAGCTGGTCTCCGCCAATCCGGGCACCGGTCCCCTTCCCGGAAAGACTCCCTGATTTTTTTTAAATATCTGAATTTCACGTGCTGCTGTTATCCCCCTGCTTTGAAGATGAGCCATTCGTTCTTCCCCGCACGTCTGAAGGGAACAAGGAGATAATGCCCCTCCAGTCGCTTACCGTGGAAGAGGATCTCAATCTTTGCATCCTCCCAGTGTTTTGTCTCGTACCTTCCCTTATCCCAGATTGAGACCGTTCCGGCCCCGTACTCTCCTTCGGGTATGGTTCCTTCGAAATGCCCGTACTCGATAGGGTGATCTTCGACTGAGATTGCGAGATGCTTCTCTCCCGGCACCCCGGGGATCCCCTTTGGCACCGCCCAGCTCTTCAGCACCCCGCCCCGTTCGAGCCGGAGGTCATAATGCGGGTGCCGTGCGTGATGCTCGTGGATAACAAAATAATCTCCTTTTTCTGTCATGGTTGTACCACCTTCCGGTTCCCTGGTTTTGCTAAAATCTCTTCTCTCGTGATAATTGTTCAATGCCGGGTTCCCCAGGGAGTTACCGTGACCCGTGGGCTCGGCAGGGAAGTCATCCCGTGCCCTATCCCTGAGATGAGGCCCCCCGTCTTCTTTTGGAAGAGAGGTCAGGGTCAGCCTGACCCTTGTGAGATCGGCGATCGTTCTCTTGGGTTTTTTCATCAGCCTTCCTCAGTTCGCTCTTTGGGTTATCCCGATAAAAAGAGCTTCCGGCTTCTTCCTCTCCAAAAAAAGAAGAATGAAGTGATCGTCTGTTCTCCCTTTATGAGTTTGTTGAAGGTTTTTTTTTAAAAAAACCAACAGACCCGATCAGACCCGACCCGGGTCCCGATCTCCCAACCCGACAAAAGATTTTTGGGGTGGGGACCTTACCGCACGATCGGTCGGAGGGATCGCAAGGATGAGGGGGATCAATCCGGTTCCGGATCCGCAATCCTACGATCTCACGGCAGATGCCGGCCCGTTTCGGTTATCCTGCGGGGAGAAGGTGACCGGCAGGTTTCGGAGGAGGTGGCATCGTCCTCTGCGGGACCGGCAAACGAGAGACAGAGCTCTCAAGAGGGGATGATTTATCGTGATGAATCTCTCAAGCCGGAAAACCAGCCCTTTTGAAAAAAAGATTAAATTATTCTTCCTTCTTCTCGGGTCTCTTGAAAGACTCGACAAGAACAATTTCGGATATGCCCTTGATCAGCTCGAAGCCTTCGTGGAGGATCCGCCCGCGCCAGAGAAGCCAGCGGCGGTCATAATTGATGCCGGCGGGGAGCGTGACCGTTGCTCTTCCGTCATCCATGGAGATCTCCATCTCCTTCCCGGAGTACAGCCGGACAATACCCTTGAGCTGGTCGAGGGGTGCTGGTACTTTCTCCTCGATCTTGTAGGAGTAGGTCAGCGTCTGGCCGGCGAGTTGCGGGTTGAAGTCAACAATGACCCGGTTCCCGATGAGATCGACTACGGTCCCTTCACCCTGGTCATCGATCTTGACGGGCATACCCCGGACAGGCTTCTCGGAGAACTTGTTCTTCGGGTATGACTGGATCCGTTTGGGGTCGCGTTCGCCAAACGCTTTCTCCGGGGCAACGACCACCTCTCCCTCTGCACCCGCTTCCTTGCCGACAAGTTCCTCGTCGAGACCGACAATGACATGCTTCTGGCCGACACAGACGGTTACCGGGCCGTAGATCGCATTCGGGCTGTGGATACCGGCTTTTTTTGCTTCCTCTTCATTCGTGGTATCGAAAACAGCACCGTTAATGCTGCCGGTATAGCTCAGTCTGATAAAATCTCCTTCGTGTATTACCATGGTTCACCTGACTATATTAAATCGCAACGAAGACAGATAAACGTGACACATCCATGCTCGAAATTGAACTGAAAGTTGCAGTCCCGGCCCTTGATCCGGTGAGGGATCAGCTCAATGCACGCAATGCCGAACATAAGGGGATAGTCCACGAGCACGATATCTATTACAACGCTCCCCACCGGGATTTTGGCAGAACGGATGAGGCTCTTAGAGTGCGGTACACCAATGATCGGGCCGTTATCACCTACAAGGGAGCAAAAATAAGAAACACCGGCCTCAAAGCCCGGGAAGAACTGAACAATGCCGTCGAATCCGGTCAAGTATTCGAGCGGATGCTCGACCGGCTCGGGTTTACTAAAACCGCGGAAGTCAATAAGTGGCGCGAGAATTACCGTCTCGGGAGTGCGATGATCTCGCTTGATTCTGTCGAAGAACTCGGCACATTTGTCGAGATTGAGATCATGGCAGAGGACGAACGTCCCGATGCCACGATACAGATTCTGGACACTGCAAAAGAGATTGGAGTAGAGGGCGAGCCAATTCTCGCCTCTTACTTGGAGCTCCTTCTGGCTAAACGGTCAGCAGCTCGATCTTGATATCCTTTGCCTCGGTTCCAAAGTGGATCAGGGCACAGAGGCCATCCATTGCGGGACCGGGGTTGACGATCTTTACCCCATCGATGTCCAGAACGCCACGCTGTTCATGGACATGGGCGCAGCAGACAAGATCGAACGCCTTCATGTGCTTCCGGATGCTTGCGCTGCCGACATGCTCACCATTGATCTTGTCGAGGGTCTCGAAGGGTGGGGCATGGGTCAGGAGAATGTTATGAACCGTCTTCTCCATCTTCTTCATCGCCGCGTTCAGACCATCGTCGATCTGCTTGTCAGTCATCTCAAACGGGGTGCCAAAGGGTGTCGGGTTCGACCCCCCAATGCCTGCAATGGAGATCTTTCCCAGGTTTATCTGGGATCCATGAAGGCAGACAGCGTCTGAGTTTTCAAGTGTCTCCAGGATCTCACGGGGGTCGCAATTGCCGGGCACTGCAAAACACGGCACATCGATGCGTGAGAGCACGTCATCGACCGCGTCAACCGGACCCATATTCGTAATATCGCCTGCGATAAATACCGCTTCTGGATTCAACTCCAGAAATGAATCAATTTTACCGAATTGACCATGGAGATCTGCTATCAATAGCACATCTTTCATGGTATATCATTTCAAACGGCGTCTAAAAAACCTTACCGCAGGATCATTCCACGAACCGGTCAATTTGCCCGTTAATGCGAGCTCCCCGCATATTTTTTCGGTTTCCGCCAGGAGAGGACGCGCGTCGTGGCCGGCGAGAGGAGTCCCGGGCAGAGGGATAAACCGGTGAAGATGGACCTTTCCATACCGGGCTACCCACCGGATAAGGTCGAGCGTATCCCGCTGGTCAGCATCCGTCTCATACGGGAGGCCGACAATAAAATCAACCACCGGAGTGAGGGCATAATCCCGGCAGAGATCGATTGCGCCCAAAACGTCCTCAACCGTATGTCCCCGTCGCAGCCGTCCAAGCACACCATTACTCCCCGACTGAGCACCGAAGTGAAGTTTTGTGTTCGAACAGTACCGGTTGAGGAGGGTGAGCGACGCCTCGCAGATAAATTCCGGCCTGACCTCGCTTGGGAACGTCCCCAGATAGATCTCATGGTCAAGGCGTCTCAGGAGATGTTCGAGCTTATCCCATCGCGGGTGAACCCCATCGGATCCGTAGGCAAACGCATTGGGCGTTACGAACCGTGCATGCTCGTACCGGTTGGCAAACTTCACAATACTATCGATCGACCGGTGTCGCATACACTGCCCGAAGATCTGCGGGGTCTGGCAGTACCCGCAGGAGAACGGACAGCCCCGGGAGATCTCCACGTATCCCTTATGCTCACTAAAAGCCGGGAACGCATCAAGCCGCACCCCGGTATCGGCCGGTTCGTGATAATCTCTGGTTGTCACGCCCGGGATATGCCCGCTCCCACCGGCCTCGAGATCAGCAAGAAGCCGGGGGAGCGTATACTCACCTTCACCGGTGATAACAAAATCCGCATACTCCGCAACTTCCCGGGGAGATGCCGTCGCGTGGGGCCCGCCGACGATGGTTCTGCAGGCGGCATCAGCGATCTCAGACCGATACATAGGTTCATTGATGGAGTTGAGCGAGTAGCAGGTAACCTCCTCTTCCGGTTCCTCTGCCGGATTCAGGAAGAACCCCTCCTGCTCGCAGGCAGCAGAAAGGGTAGCAAACGAGTTCCTTGCAGCGTGGATGAGCCGCCAGTTTACGTTCATGGATCGGAGTATCCCGGATGCAGGAAAGCCTCTTACTAAAAATGAATTTCGAGAGAGACGGGTCAGCCCCGGGTCCGGTATGCCCTGAGCTCGTCTGCGACACGATAGGTCTGGCCATTATCCATAAGAACATCGACCGTAACGCGATCGGTCTGTCTGGTCCCCGGAAGATCGGCTTCATCGCCCTTATTCGAGCCGAGATCTGCGGTAATGATCTGCCCGTCAGCGCTGTAGAGGGTTGCCGTTATCTTCATTACGTGGATCTGACCAAACCCGCCCTCGAATATTACCGGGACGCTGCCAAGATAATCCTTCTCTCCAACATCTATAGTCACCGCATTAGAGGAAGGGATTGCATCCGTCGGCTGGGTGACAAGACTGACCGGGCCCGATCCTGGCCCCGTTCCGGGGGAGGTGGTGGTCGCTGCCGTTGGGGGAGCTGGCTCTGGACCGGTGCAGCCTGCAGAGGCAATGCAGGCACCGAGAAGAAGAGCTACTAGGAGGATCCCCATATACTGCATGGTTGAATTGTGCGATCCGGGGTTATAAGATGCTTGCGCTTTCGGGGCAGCAAGGGAAGGATCAGACCGGAGTTCCTTCGTACGCCATCTCCCCGGTACTCCCATCCACGGTCACCCAGGTACCATTTTGGAGCCGGTCGAACGGAAGATCTATGCGATCGATCAGGGGGATTTCTCCGATGATCGCCCCGGTTGCGATTATCGGCTCTGCCTCGGCATTGATTATGGCTGCAGGAGCATGGCCGTTCCTGCTCAGGGCATAGAGTACATAGGATCCCACGGTCGATCCCTTTCCATAGGGGAACACGAGAACTTTTCCCGCCATACATTCACCGCGGAGCGGATGGCCGGTCTCCACAATGATCCCCGATTCCGGATCCACCCCCGACAGAAACGATATCGGCACCGGGCTGACAAGCAGTGGGCCGCCTCCTTTACCGGGGGAGATCCCCCTCCCTTTGATTATCAAAATCACACCACATAAATGGTTGAAGATGAAGATATAAGATTGATATGGAAGAGACTGCCGTCAATACTACTCCATCTTCTCCCGAGCTCAGCTATCAGATCCAGCTCAATGAGCTGGAAGCAGCCCTGCTCGATCAGAAAGTAAAAGTCGACGAGCTCCAGAAAGAGAACGGCCAGCTCAGGAGGGAGAACAACCAGCTCAAGCGAATGCCGCTCTTTGTCGCAGTCATTGTTGATATCCTTGAGAACGGGGAGATATACCTGCGGCAGCAGGGTAACAACCAGGAGTACCTCACCCATGCTCCCGAAGAGCTCCGCCCCCTTCTGAAGCTGGGATCGAAAGTTGCGGTCAACAACGCCCTCTCCATCGTCAAGGCCATCGGCAACATTTATGACTCGAGGGTGCGGGTCATGGAGCTCGAAGAGTCCCCCGATATCAGCTACGCACAGATCGGCGGTCTCTGTGAAGAGATTAAGGAGGTGCGGGAAGCCGTGGAGTACCCCCTCACCCGGCCGGAGATCTTCAAGCGGGTTGGCGTAGAACCCCCCAAAGGGATCCTGCTTTACGGGCCGCCCGGAACCGGCAAGACCCTCCTTGCAAAAGCGGTTGCCCACGAGGCCGATGCAACATTCATCAGGATGTCCGGAAGCGAACTGGTGCACAAGTTCATCGGGGAAGGTGCCGGGCTTGTCCGCGAGCTCTTCCAGCTTGCCCACGAACGGGCGCCGGCGATCGTCTTTATCGATGAGATCGATGCAGTCGGCAGTATGCGGACCAATGACGGGACCTCCGGCAGTGCCGAGGTGCAGAGGACGCTCATGCAGCTCCTCGCGGAGATGGACGGGTTTGATAACCGCGGCGATGTCCGAATTATGGCTGCGACAAACCGTGTCGATATGCTCGACCCTGCCCTCCTCCGGCCCGGCCGGTTCGACCGGTTGATCCGGATCCCGCTGCCTGACCTCGAAGCCCGCCGCGAAATTCTGAAGATTCATGCCCGGAAGATGCAGCTTGCTGGCGAGATAAGCCTGGAGATGCTTGCCGCAATGACCGAGGGGTCGACCGGAGCCGAACTCCAGGCGGTCTGTCGGGAGGCAGGGATGATGGCGGTCCGCCGGGAAGCGACCGTCATCGAGATGCCGGACTTTATCCATGCGGTCCAGAAGGTCAAGGCAGAGACGGGTGGCGACAATCGCATGTATATCTGAAGTGGCCTGCCCATCCTTTTCCTTACCGGGAGATCCTTCATGAACATTCTCTTGATCCAGAAGGAAGGAATCGATCTCCACGCAACCCTCTTTTCTTCAGAGACGAGCAGGATGATCCTCCGGTTTTACCACCCCAAACGCAAGCCCTGTGGGATATACCTCAAGGTCTCCACGCTCGGCAGCGGCCTCTCGCTGGTTGCCGAGATGCGCTGGTACCTGCGCCGGTACATGCGGGAGGTACTCTTCGAAGTTTCAAAAGGTATTTACTGCACCCATTCCCTTGCACAGGACGTCTACTACGAACGTACCGCAGTCCTTGACCTCCGCTGGCCGTTCCGGAAACTCTACGGGTTCCGCGACGGGAAAATTTTCAGCCAGCTCGTCATGGATGAAGGCTCCACTAGGAAGGAATATCACCAGGAATATGCCGGTGGGGACCAATGCCTTGAGATCTGGTGCACCGAAGATGAGCTGGGAGAGCGGGTGGAGCCTGAACCGGATACTGTTCCGGGGCCGTGAGATCCCAAAAGACGATCGGATTTAACGGATCGGCGCTTCTGCCAGACTACCACTTTTTTTTTTAAAAATTTTGAGGGCCCGAACCAAGAAGACCAGCTCTCCAGAAAATATGCCTCTGCTTCATTCCCCGTTGTATTCAGTGATTTTTTAAAATAGTCTACGGATTAATTCATATGCATGCAGAAGAAAAACATCCTCGTCCCGATATTTATCTCGTTAATTTTTGTTCTTCTCCTCTGTGCCGGATGCATATCCGACTCAGGATCTTCTTCCCCAACCCCCCCGGTAACCGGGACAACGGCCCCATCGGGAGCACAGTACTCGGCCGGCGATGTCGTGAAGAACCCAAAGACCGCTTCCACGATGGCATTGCTTGTTACCGGGTACGATCCGACGACGCAGATGTATGAGCGTGCCCTGATATATCCTAATTCCGATGGGACCTGGGGCTACCGGGTGAATACTAATACGGAGAAGATCGCAAAAGCGACCCTTGAGAATGTGTATACTGCCAAAGTAACGAAGGTCACCGTTTCAGCAATCCCGGTACGGACACCGACTCCGGCCACAACGGTACCCTCACAGACAACCGTTACTCAGAGAATAACTACGGCAACAACCACCGCTGCCCCCAAACCTCAGATCCGGGGTATCGATCCCGAGAGTGCCCTTGCAGGGACAACAGTAACAATCTCCGATCTCAAAGGATACAATTTTCAGACCAATGCCAGCCTCGCCCTTGCCCGTTCCGGTGAGAACACCATTGCGGGGGCCAGCGTGACTGTGGTATCATCCAACAAAATAACCGGCAAATTCGTAATCCCCCTCTCTGCGACCACCGGTGCATGGGATATTCTCGTGACCAACCCCGATGGTCAGTTCCACCGGTACCAGAATGGTTTTACGATCCGAATGAATGCAGTAACCAGCTCAACGCCTGCTCCCACAACCACAAGTTCAGCAGGTTCGGCAACTCTCACCTCCGTATCTCCTCCTGTTATTGTAGCGGGAGCGGCAGGGACATATCAGATAATCACGGTAACGGGTTCAAATATTCCCACCACCGCAAATATCCTTCTGAGGCAGAGTGGTAAGCTGGACATGACAGCCAGAAGCGGTACAAATTATAAACCTTCCCCTACACAATTACAGGCAAGTTTTGACATCCTTCCAACCCCGACTTCGAGCGGCTCCTGGGATCTCATCCTCATCGATTCGACCGGAACTACCCTGGCAACGCTTCCGGGTGCTCTCACCATCAGTTAACGTTTTTTTTGGAGGATTGGGATACACCCCCGCAAATCTCATCCGGGCATCTCAGAAGTCAAAATTTTTTTCACCGTATTGATCCTGGACAGAGATCCTCTTTCCGGAGACTCCAGGATACCGGGTAGGAAACTCATCCCCGGACCTGTTTTGTAATCCTGTACCGTAACAGCGCTGCAACCCCTCCCAGGGCAGAGAGACGTTCCCCCGGCTCAAAGTTTCCCGAAAGTACCACGATCCCTGCCTTCCTCGCCTCCGCATCTTCGATAAGCTCTGCGATCTCCGGATCGCGAAGCAGGGAATCGGCTACCAGGAGCTGCTCGGCAGCACCGAATTCCACGGCTTCGGCAACCTCTCTTATGCCATAGGCGACCGGGCCATCCTGCGCGATTCGTTTGAGCACCTCATCCATATACCGGACCTCACGGGAGAGCTGGAGATCGCCGATGAGTCTATCGAGCGCGCCGTTCCCGATAAGTTCCCCCACAGCCCCGCGGCCAATCCGCCGGGTCTCAACGACCATCGCCCGCTCCACAACCGGGTTCTTCTTTCCCCGGGCAAACGTAAGGAAATCCTCCTTCACAAATCCCGGACCTGCCAGGATACAGGGTCCGGTGATCTCGGCAAGAAGAGAGAGGAGCTGCCCAAAAAAAACCGACCGCAGATCCGTCTCAGCCCCTTTCCCACTGCTGGAAGAAAGGGCGAGGACGCTCTCCGGCCCAAACTGCCTCAGCCGGAACAGTTCGGCTTCCCCCTCCTCCAGAGTGATGATGTGAATCACCCCGTAAACCGAGGATTTCACGGCCCGGTCAATCCGTTCGAAATCCATCGGCCGCCACTGCTTAATGACAGAAATTTCATTTTCGGTCTCGACATTGATCGTATGATACGATCCAACGTCCACCCCCTGTTCGATAATCCCGCTCAGGCGCAGCCGGATCCCCTGGCTCGAAAATTCCACCCGTTCAACCCGAAGACCCAGCCGGACCGGACGTTTTTCTGCTTTCTCCGGCCGGATCTTATCCGGGGCAGTCTCAACGCTCCGGAACGTCGTTCCCGAGACGAGATCTCCTGGAGAGATAAGGTGCTCAAGGTGCCAGAGATCATCGATGCTCTCCGGAAAGAGCCGGATCTCCCCGTATTTTTCTTTGAGTTCCCCGAATTCAGCCTTCATAATTCCCCAGTATATCGGATCCTCCCGGGGGGACGAACGCCGCAACGCGCTCGGTATTCAGGATATTTTTCAGGGCTTTTGCCTCCTCATCCGAGGTGCCCTCTTTCAGGATCCGCAGGATCTTTTTTGCCACGTCATTTGGTTCAAATTGTCCGGGCCGGATCTCCACATACACCTTCGTCTTTCCTTTAATTGCTGAGGGCGGTCCCCCGATAACGGCTGCATGGGGTTCGAGCATGAGGCCGATGGTGACTGCGAGGGGAACATTCCGGTGATAGGTCCTCTCGCCCCGGACAATAAATGAACCCCGCGAGACGAATTCTCCTGACTCCGGCGTCTTGGTGACCTGGGACGGGAGGACGTGGTAAACATCGGCAGAGAAATGACCGCTCCTCCATGCCCCCGAGAACGAGGCGGCGAACTGCGCAACCTCATCCATGCGTTCGGTCTTCCCTTTCACAATGACGACACTCGCACCATGAACATCCGCATGTACGAAGAGATCCCCGCCTCCCATGTATTTCTTGACCAGTTCCTCGTTCTGGGAGGCGTCCCTCCCCCCGAGAACAACCACGCCGTCACTGGTGGTGAACCAGCGGAACCGGTGGTACCACAGTTTTTTCATGGGGATGATATCCCGCCGGAATTCTTTTTTCACAACTCCGGGGCGCTTCATAGCGGCGAGGGCCCCTTCTCCCTTATGCCTGAATTTTTTTATGAGATCATAGTACCGGCCGGCATTCTGTTCGAGTCCCTCGTGCACGAAGATCTTGACCGTCTTTCCGAGATCCACTTCAACGGATGCCTCCTCCGGGTGGAACGCGATGATCTTCTTTGCGTCCGCTGAGCCCGAGTTCTGGATCCGGTTCTCGATCTCCTGCCAGGAGTATTTTTTACTCGCAGAATCGAGCGTTGCAATCAGGTTTGAGACGAAGAGGTAATTCCCATAAATAGCTTCAACCTGCGCCTCGGTCTTCTCCACTTTCTCATCAAATTTTTTTACCGCAGACTTCTGGTGTTTGAGGATCCGTTCTTCCTTGGAGAGTCTGGGTTTTGCCGCTTTTGTGGCAGCCTCCGTTCTGGTCAGGGGATAGAACGCTTCCAGTGCTTCGGACATACGATCAAAACTCCGTCTCTCCGTCCCTTCCCGGAGATCAAGCGGTTCACAATGCTGGCCGGTGATAACCGGGGATGGAGCCTGGACAACATTTTCGAGGAGTTCGCGAATTGCAGGGTAGATAATCGCGGGATCTGCAGAGGATGCAGGGAGTGATTTATCGACTCCCGTTCTCCGGCAGATATACTCCGCGTATCTCCCGCCGAGCATCGCCCCAATGGCAAGGGTCCGGGCGAGATCCCGGTTATCGTTCTTCAGGAGATCCGAAAATTCCTGAAACGATCCCGTGGGATCGGTGGGGGAGAGTGCGTAGAGAACGTTCGGGACGACTTCCCGGTCCTTGAAACGGTGATGCCAGAGGGGTTTTATGATCGTATACTTCTCATCCGTGAGAATTACGTTCCCTTCATCGAACAGTTCAAGAATCAGGTGGTAGATCCGGTTACTCTTCCCGATATCGAAGATCACTATCCGTTCGATCCCGTGCTGATGGATTGCGAGTACCTTGCCCCCGGAGATATATTTCCTGAGCAGCATGGCATACTGCGGCGGGTTTTTTGGAGGGTCCGGCATCTCGGTAACAAGATGCGCTCGCCTTCCCGCCTCGATGATGAGCTGGTATCTTGCTTTCTCCTCACCGTTGAGCCGGATCCCCAGGGTCCGCGTATCGAACTGGTAGATCTTGTCGATCCAAAGCGGTAGTCTTTCGGTCAGTTCTGCATTGACCGCCTTTACATCCATCCCGCTCATTCCCTGTTCTGACGCCATAGTTATACCAAATTACATATGGCTTGTGCACTAAAAAATAAGACTACTGGTGTACCGGGATGAGCGAAGAAATCATCGAAGAAAAGGTCCTTCTCACAAAAAAACAGAAGACAAGAGCGGACAAGCAGGCTGAGCACGTCGTCCGCATCAAGCGGACCCTTATTGCCTGTCTGCTTGGTCTTGGAACGGGTATCCTCTCGTATATTGCCGGAGGAACTCCCGATGGTGCAGGGTTCCAGAATGACGGACTGCTTGGTTTTATGCTCATGCTTGCCGGGATAGTTGTCCAGAAGCATATCTTCCTCCTGACAGGATTGGGTTCCACAAAACTCGGTATGAAGGACTGGTTCTACCAGGGATTCATGACCTTTGCCTTCTGGTTCATGTCATGGGCAATCCTCCTCACCTGGTTCATAAGCACGGTACCGAAGTAATCACTTTCATTTTTTGATTCCCATGAGAATAGCAATTGTCCATAGAGATCGCTGCCATGCAAAAAAGTGCGGTCAGGAGTGCATTCTTTACTGCCCCCGGGTGCGTACCGGCGATGAGACGGTAATTATCGGAGAGGAGGGGAAAGCGGTAATCTCCGAGGAACTCTGCGTTGGCTGTGGGATCTGCATCAAGAAGTGTCCGTTCGATGCGATAGATATTGTCAGCCTTCCCGAAGAACTGGAACATCCCACTCACCGGTACGGGAAGAATGGGTTTGCCCTGTACGGCCTCCCGATCCCGGTCGAAGGGAAGGTCACGGGGATTCTCGGTGCCAACGGGATTGGTAAGAGTACCGCGATCAAGATACTGTCCGGCCAGCTCCGGCCGAACCTGGGAAATTTTGCAGAAGAGGCGTCCTGGGATGAGATTCTCCGGCGCTATTCCGGCACGGAACTCTTTGATTACCTCCAGACCGTCTCGAAGAAGAGTCTGAAGATCGCAACCAAGCCCCAGTACATTGATTTTATCCCGAAAATTTTTTCCGGGACGGTGCGGGAGCTGCTCAAAACCACAGACGAACGCGGCGAGCTTGCCAAAATATTACCTGCCCTCAAGCTTGAGACCATAATCGATCATGATATCAGCACGTTGAGCGGGGGTGAACTCCAGCGGGTAGCTATCTCGGCCTGCCTCGCCCGGGGTGCAGATCTCTATTTCCTCGATGAAATTACCCCATTCCTTGATATTTACCAGAGGATTGCAGCCGCGAAATTGATCCGGGATCTCGCAACCCGCCGCCCGGTTGTTATTGTGGAGCATGATCTCGCAATTCTCGACATGCTCGCAGACACTGTTCACGTTGGATACGGGAAACCCGCGGTCTTTGGTATAATTACCCGTCCCAAAGGGGTCCGGGTTGGGATCAACCAGTATCTCGAAGGTTTTCTTGCCGAGGAGAATGTCCGATTCAGGAATACTGCTGTTGTTTTTGAGAAACGGGCGCACGAAAAAGGTTCGGAACGGGAAGATCTCTTCGAGATCCCGGCGATGACCAGAGACTACGAAGCGTTCCATCTTACCATAACCGGGGGGACGATCCGCGTCGGTGAGGTGCTTGGGGTTGTGGGGGCAAATGGTGTGGGGAAGAGTACCTTTGCAAAACTGCTCGCCGGCATTGAAACTCCGACAACGGGAGAGCTTGAAACGACCCTGAGAATCTCCTACAAACCGCAGTACATCAAAGCGGACACCTCCGAGAGCGTCGAGATGTATCTCCGGGGTATTACAACAAAATTTGACTCCTCGTTCTACCAGCATGAGATCATCGAGTCGCTCTCGCTCGGACCGATCCTCCCCTCCTCGGTCGATACCCTGAGCGGGGGAGAACTCCAGCGGGTATCCATAGCAGCGTGCCTCTCCCGGGAGGCGGATCTGTACATCCTGGATGAGCCCAGTGCACACCTTGATGTCGAACAACGGGTGAACGTTACCCGGATGATCAAGCATCATGCGGAGGGGCGTGAGGCCGGGATCATGGTAATCGATCACGATATCTATCTGATCGATATGATCAGCGAGCGGATCCTGGTCTTCGAAGGGGAACCCGGAGTCTCGGGGACCGCTACGGGACCCTTCAGGATGCGGGAAGGAATGAACCGCTTCCTGGATGCCCTCGAAGTTACCTTCCGGAGGGACCAGAGCGGAAGGCCGAGGATCAATAAACCCGACTCATTCCTCGACCGCGAACAAAAATCCCGGGGCGAGTTCTATTACTACGGTGCAGATGACGTGTGAGCAGGGATGGCCGGTCAGGCACCAACCTCTCTGGAGGCGTGCTGCCGTGGTCGTTCTCCGAGCAGGAGAACCTTCGCAAAATCTCCTCGGCCATCTCTCAGGAGGCATCTCCCAGATCGGGATCATCCCTGTTGCTGAAAATGAGTGAACGCACGTATAGCTCCCTGTCCTGACGAGTGATCCCCTCACCTGGTCGAGGAGATCCAAGACTCTGTCCGGGAAAAAGACCCCGACCGGAGTATCCCGTTTGAAACATCCGATCCCGATGAATGCCCGGGACCAAAGGGGAACTTGTAATCCATCAGGACTCCCTCGTCTCCCCGTCTTCCGGCTACCATATCCCGGCCTCTCTTGGCCCGCCCGATCTTGGTATTCCCGCAACTCCGGAGAATGAACAAATCGTTGAAATGCCCTTTTGCGTGAAGGTATTCCTGATTGCCCTTCATATCGGGTATTGTGGGAGGCCCGTCCATGTGTTTTATCTCTCTGGCCGTTCTGAAAAATCCTCATTTTTTTCGGATAATCCAGGTTATTCTCAGGAATCCACAGCGACCTTGCCACCGCAGCCTCAAGCTCGGGTATAAAAACAGGATTGATAAATCCCTGCTGCACATATATGTGTACCGGAAAGGGTATATGCGGTCTTTTCAAAAACCAGTATATCTGAACGCGAAGAAGATTGGGAAAATTTTTAATACGTAAATATTCGGGGGCACAAAAATTCATGAGCAAGAGTGATGCAGAGGCGATGCTGCGGCAGGGCATCGAGCTCTATGATCTCGGCAGGTACCAGGAAGCAATCGTGATGTTCGACCGGGGTCTCTCCCTGGATTTCGGCCTTGCAAAAGCACATTATTTCAAAGGGATCGCGCTCTACGATCTCGGGAGATACGATGATGCGATTGATGCCTACAACAGTGCTATCCGGCTTGACCCCTCCGATCCGAATGCCTGGTACAACAAGGCGGCAACCCTCGCCCAGCTCGGACGGAATGAAGAGGCCCTGGTTGCCTGCGACCGGCTCCTGGAGATCCGGTTCGACAATGCCGAAGCCTGGATCCTCAAGGGGATTGCCTTATATGAGCTCGGGCGCTTCAAGGAAGCGATCAGCGCCTACGATCACGCCCTCACCGTGGACCCCCGCCACGCGAAGGTGTATTACAACAAGGGGATAGCCCTTGCAGACCTCGGCCGGCACAATGATGCGATTGCAGCCTACGATAATGCCATCGAGATCGTCCCCAACTATGCCAAGGCGTATTACAACAAGGGCATCTCGCTCTACGACATCGGGAAGTACGATGATGCGTTAAAGGCGTTCGACAAGGCGTATTCGTTCGATCCCACTGATATCTGGGTCTGGTATTACCGGAGTTTCATCCTCGCCAAGCAGGAACGGTACGAAGAGGCTGCTGAAGCCGCGGACCGGTTCCTCGAAAACGAGACCGGCCATGCCGATATCTGGGCGATCCGGGGCATCTCGCTCTTCCGGCTCGGCCGGCTCCCCGAATCGGTGGAATCATTCCGGCATGCGATCGATGCAAACCCCCAGCTGGGCGATGCCTGGTTCTACCTGGGGCTTGCCCTGAACAATCTCGGCCAGTACCGGGAAGCGGTCGATGCCTTCGATCACACTATCGATGTCAACCCTGCACATGCCCAGGCGTACTATCATCGCGGGATCGCCTCCTACCGGCGGGAAGAGTATCGCGAAGCGATGCTCGACTTCGAATGTGCCCTCTCGTTCGACAAGGAGAATGCCGATGCCCTGTACCGGAAGGGTGTGTCCTGTATCAACCTGAGCCGGTACGAAGATGCCCTCGAAGCGTTCACCCGGGCGCTGGAACGCAGACCGGAGCATGCAGGTTCGTTCTACTACCGGGGAATCGCCCTCACCCGTCTCGGCCGGCACAAGGATGCCATCGAATCGTTCGAATCTGCCCTCGCACTCGATGACGGGTGCGCCTCCGCCGCGTACCAGGAAGGGCTCTCCTATGCCCTGCTCGGCCGGTTCAGCGAAGCGATCGAGGCATACGATCGCGCCCTCCGGATCACCCCGAGCTACCCGATTGCCTCGTACCACAAGGGATTTGCCCTTGCAAAACTCGGGAGGACCGAGGATGCTATCCGGGAATTTGACCGGACCATAACCTTCGATCCCGCAAACGCCCCCGCCTATCACCAGAAGGGACTGCTCCAGGCAAAGCTCGGGCTCTGTGAGGATGCGATACTCTCGTTCGATAAAGGGATCCGGATCCGGCCTTCTTACGCCCAGGCTTATTATGATAAGGGCCTAGTTTTCTCCCGGCTCGGGAAGCTTGAGCAGGCAAGAGAAGCGTTTGAGGAGGCCTTCGCCCTCAACCCGAACCATCTCAACGCGTACTTCAATAACGGCCTTGCTCTCGCCCGGCTTGGCAGGCCCGCGGATGCGATCCTGTCCTTCAACCGGGCGCTGGAGATCGATCCAACGCATGTACCGTCCCTCCTCAACCGCGGGTTTGCCCGGGTCGAGACCGGGCAGTACGGGGAGTCGCTGGCAGATTTCAACGAAGCTCTCAGCCACGTACCCCGGGATCCGGATGCACTCTACCAGAGAGGCAGAGCCCTCTTTGCGCTCGGGCGGTACGATGATGCCCTCGCATCCCTCGATGAAGCCCTCGAAGAGAATCCGGCCCTCGGGGATGCGTGGCTGTACAGAGGAAATGCCCTCTCCCGCCTCGGCCGGGACGAGGAGTCGATCGGGGCTTTTGACAAGGTGGTCACGCTCGGGGAGAGGACGGGCGAAGCCTTCCTGAACAAAGGACTCTCCCTGAGCCGGATGGGCAGGTATGCCGATGCGGTGGCTGCCCTGAACCAGGCGCTTGAGGACCGGCCCGATGAACGTACCTGGTACTACAAGGGAACTGCCCTCTTTGCGCTCGGGCGGTACGACGAGGCAATCCGGGCGTTCGAGAACGCACTCGCACTCGACTCCCGGTGCACCCGGGCCCTCTCCGGTAAAGCGGCTGCCCTTTCGCATAGCGGGAACCCTGCCGAAGCGGTCACCCTGTACGACCAGGTGCTCACCCTCGATCCGGAGAACGCCGGGATCCTGTTTGCAAAAGGCATTGCCCTCTCCACGCAGGAACGGTACCAGGACGCCATCTCGGTCTTCGAGCACGCGATCGAGCTTGACCCGCAGAACGATGAGGGGTATTACTATCTCGGCATCGCGTACGCCGGATGCGAGCGATTCACCGAGGCCATCGGTGCGCTGGACCACTCGATTGCGCTCAACCCGTCAAATGCCCTCCCCTATCACTTCAAGGGGATCGCCCTCATCGAGATCCACCGGTACGAGGATTCCCTCTCCACCCTGGACCATGCCCTCGCGATCGATCCGGAGAACGCGGTCACCAGTTACTACCTCGGGTACGTCCATCTCCGGCTCAACCAGTTCGAGGCAGCCATCGCCGCCTTCGACAAGTCCATTGCCATCGATCCTTCGAACGGCGAGGCGCTCGTCAACAGAGGCGTCGCCCTCCTCCGGGCCGGCAGGCTTCCCGAAGCCTCCGCTGCCCTG
This sequence comes from Methanoregula sp. SKADARSKE-2, assembly GCA_030919125.1. Taxonomy (GTDB): domain Archaea; phylum Halobacteriota; class Methanomicrobia; order Methanomicrobiales; family Methanospirillaceae; genus Methanoregula. Next base: position 1,917,235 of record CP121470.1, on the reverse strand, counting down.
AACCGGGCACTCCAGTCCGATCCCCGCTCCCTCCGGGGCTGGTACTATCTCGGGGCATCCTATGCGGAGGCCCTCGATTACGAGAATGCGATCCGTGCGTTCGATAAGACGCTCGCCCTCGATCCCTCCTGTATCCGTGCCTGGCTCGGGAGAGGGAAGGCCCAGGCAGAGGCAGGGGAGCTCGCCGGCGCCCTCGTCTCTTTCGAGCGGACGCTTGCCCTGGACCCGGAGAACGAGACCGCATTGTTCCGGCAGGGGCTCGCGCTCGCCGGGCTCCACCGGCTCGATGAGGCAGTCCCGGTCTTCCGAAAACACGCAGCCCGGAGGCCGGAGGATGCGGAGTCGCATTACCAGCTCGGCCTCGCCCTTGCCGGGTGCGGGGAGTACGAGGCGGCCCTCCCCTCGCTCGAACGGGCAACGGAGATCGAGGCCTCGCATATGGGAGCGCTCTACGCGTACGGCTCCACGCTCCTCCGGGTGGAACGGTTCACGGAGGCGATCGCAGCCTTCGACCGGGTCCTCACCCTCTCCGGGAAGGACACCTCTGCCCTGTACGGGAAAGGCACCGCCCTGCTCCAGCTCGCCCGGAATCTCGAGGCCGCAGCATGTTTCGACGATATCCTGCGGATCCGGCCGGATGTAGTCGATGCCTGGGCCGGTAAAGGTATCGCGCTCTCCCGGGCAGGCGATCCCGAGTCCGCGATCCTTGCGCTCGACAAGGTCATCGCCCTCGATCCCACCAACCCCGATGCAGTGGTCCGAAAAGGGCTCGCCCTCTCCGAGATCGCCCGGTACGAGGAAGCGATTGCGGCGTTCTCCCTTGCGACCGACCGGCGCCCCGATGATTACAAGGCCTGGTGCTACAAGGGGATCGCTCTTGCCGCCCTCGACCGGTCGCAGGAAGCGGTCGGAGCCTTCGACCGGTCGCTCGAGATCAACCGGCGGTGTGCCCGGGCCTTCTTCGAGCGGGGCAATGCCCTCCTCCAGATGGACAAGCCGCTTGAAGCGGTCATCTCGTTCGACCAGGCACTGGAGATAACCCCGGCCGTCCCGGAGATCCTCTTCCAGAAAGGTATCGCGCTCGCCCAGCGGGAGCGGTATGATGATGCCATAAGATCGTTTGAGACTGCGCTCTCCCTTGATTCGGAGAACGCCCCCGGGTATTACTACCTGGGAGTCGCCCTTGCCGGCCGCGAGCGGTTCAGCGATGCCATCAGGGCGTTCGACCGCTCGCTTTCGCTCGATCCCGAGAACGCATCCGCCCACCACTACCGGGGGATTGCCCTCATCCAGCGGGAACGCTATCAGGAGGCAGTCGAGGCCCTCAGCCGCTCGCTCTCGCTCGATCCCGCGAACGCGTCCACCCATTACTACCTCGGTCTTGCCTATCTCCAGGCCAGGAAGTACGAGCCCTCCCTTGAGGCGTTTGCAAAAGCGACCGAGATCGACCCGACCCTCACGGACAGTTTCCTGTACCAGGGGATGGCCCTCGTCGAACTCTCGCGCCAGGAAGAGGCGGTCGTCCTTCTCGACCGCGGCCTTGCAGCCAACCCGTCGTTCATCGATGCCCTCATCTGCCGTGCGGGGGCACTTGTTTCGCTCGGCCGGTACGCCGAAGCGATCGAGACCGACGACCGCATCCTCTCGCTCAATCCCTCGCTTGTCAAGATCTGGATCCAGAAAGGCGACGCACTCGTTGCGCTCGACAGGAGACAGGAAGCGATCGTTGCTTTTACCAAAGCCCTTGAGATCAATCCCAGCCTCGCGGATGGGTGGATCAAGAAGGCAGGCGCCCAGTACAATCTCGGCCGGATCCAGGATGCGGTCGTCTCGTACTCGCGGGCTCTCGATATCAACCCGGCCCTCCGGGATATCTGGATGCAGCGGGGCGATGCCCTCGGGGAACTCGGGAAGACCGAGGATGCCATCGACTCGTACGCAAAATCGCTTCGGATCGATCCCGACCAGGTCGGGGTCTGGATCCGCCAGGGAAAGGCCCTCTACGATCTCGGCCGGTACCAGGAAGCCATCGATTCCTTCGACAGCGCCATCTCCCTGAACCAGCGGTGCATCGAGGCGTTCCAGTACAAGGGGTTAGCCCTTGAGAAGATGGACCGGGTGGAGGAAGCGATCCAGATCTTTGAAGTCCTGATCGAGATCGATCCGCAGAACGGCGATGCCCAGTACCACAAGGGGCTGGCCCTCGCAAAACTCGGCGATCACCGGGATGCTATCACCGCGTTTGAGAGGACGATCTCAATCCTGCCTGCCTCTGCCCCGGCCTGGTACTGGAAGGGGAGATCCCTGATCGAGACCGGGAAATATTTCGATGCCGGCTTTGCCTTCAACCGGGCCCTTGAGATCGAATCCTCGTACACCGAGGCCTACTACTACCTCGGTCTCTCCCTCCTGAAGCAGGGGAAGTATGCCGAAGCCATCGAGGCGTTCGACAAAAACCTCGCAAAGGACACGTCCAATGCCAAGGCCTATTACCACAAGGGAGTCGCCCTTGCAAAGCTTGGCAGGCACGAGGACGCCCTGGGGGCGTACGACCGGTCGCTCATCAATGATCCCGAGAACGCGCTCGCCTTCTATCACAAGGGGCGATCGTTTGCGGAACTGGGCCGGCTGAACGACGCAGTCTTCGCGTTCGAGAAGACGCTCCAGCTCAAGCCGAAGTATACCGACGCCCGGATGCACAAGGGCCTTGTGCTCGCAAGCCTTGGCAAGTTCCGGGATGCGCTGAAAGATTTCGAGAAGACAATCCAGGAGAATCCGAACAACCTCCACGCGTACTACCAGAAGGGGCGGACCCTCTTCGAGCTCAAGAAATTTACCGAGGCGGTGGATGCCTACACCCGGGTCATCGAGCTCGACCCGAAGTACGGGGACGCCCATTTCCAGAAGGGGCTTGCTCTCTCCACTCTCTCCCGGTACGAAGAGGCGATCCTCTCGTTCGATCACGCGCTGGAGATCGATGAAAAACTCGCCCCCGCATACTATTACCGGGGATCGGCGCTACTGAAGCTCGGGCGGGCCCGGGCTGCGATCCCCTCCTTCGAGAGCGCCCTCGCGCTGAACCCCGACTCTGGACCGGCCCATTACGAGCGGGGGCTTGCCCTCTCTGCCCTCGGGATGTACCGGGACGCCATCGAGGCGTTCGACCACGCACTTGAGAGGGATCCGGGACTTGCCGGGGCTGCCTACGCGAAGGGACGGGCGCTCCAGGATCTCGCGAACTTCCCCGAGGCGCTTGCTGCCTGCGAGAAAGCCCTTGAGATCCAGCCGGCGTATGGGGAGGCCTGGTACCGGAAGGGGCTGATCCTCACCGATCTCGATCGCCACGCGGAAGCGGTCGAGGCGTTTATCCGGGCTCTCGAACTCAATCCCTCAGGTGTTGAGGTGCACTTTGACCTCGGCCTTTCCCTTGCCAGAGTCGGGCGCCAGACAGAAGCTCTCGAAGCTTTTGACCGGGTCATCGAACAGATCCCCCGGTATGCGCCGGCGTTCTTCAACAAGGGGATGGCCCTTGCCGATATCGGCATGAACGAGGAGGCCCTCCTCGCGTTCAACATAGCTCTTGAGATCAACCCGAACGATGCCTCCGTGCTGTACCAGAAAGGGCTCTCCCTAGCCCGGCTGGAGAAGTTCCGGGAGGCCCTGGGGGCGTTCGAATCGGCCCACAGCATCGATCCGCAGCGGGCGGAGATCCTCTTCCAGAAAGGGACTGTCCTTGCCCGGATGGGTAGGCAGGAAGATGCGGTCGAGGAGTTCACCCGTTCGCTCATACTCGATCCCCGGAGCACCGATGCCCTGTACCAGATGGGCCTCTCCTTTGCCGAACTCGGGAAGTTCGATGAGGCTATCGATGCGCTCACCCGGACGCTTGCGCTCTCGCCAAAGATTGCAAACGCATGGCTCATCAAAGGGTTCTGCCTCTTTGCGGCAGGCCGGTACCAGGAAGCGGTATACGCCTGCAACAATGCCCTCGAACTGGAGCCCGCCAACGCCCACACCTTATTCTACAAAGGGAAGGCCCTCATGAGCCTGGAGAACCATGCCGATGCGATCTCCGCCTTCGACCAGGCGCTGGCCATCCAGCCGGAGTTCGGGGAGGCGTACTATTACAAGGGCATCTCCCTGCAGAAGATGGGGGATCGGGATGCAGCCGCCGAGGCATTCGGAACTGTCAACCGGCTGATGCCGGACTTTTCTGACGCCTTCCTTCAGCGGGGCCGGGTCCTTGCCGGGCTCGGACGGTTCCGGGAAGCGGCAGATGCCTTCGCCCGCATCATTGCGGCAGACCCTGAGGATCTCCCGGCCTGGTACGGGAAGGCCCGGGCGCTCGACCACCTCGATCTCGCTGAGGAGGCCGTGGACGCCTACACCCGGGTCGGCGAGATCGATCCCTCGTGCGAACGCGCATTCCAGTACAAGGGGCAGGTCCAGTACCGGAACCGATCCTATGAAGAAGCGGTCGATACGTTCACCCGGGTGCTCGAGCTCAACCCTGCCAACAGTACTGCGTGGGAAGAGAGGGGGAGATCGTCTGCCGCGCTCGGGAATTTCCGGGACGCGATCGCGGCCTTCGATTCGTTCCTTGCGCTCAAGCCCGAGGATACCGGGGTCCAGTTCGAACGGGGAGTCGCGTACGTCCAGCTCAAGGATCCGAAGATGGCGCTCGAAGCCTTCGACCGCTGTATCGCGCTCGGGCTTGAGACCGCAGCGGTCTATGCCGAGAGGGGCTATGCCCAGTTCGAGCTCGGGGAGTTCGAACCTGCGATCCAGTCGTTCGATCTCGCAACCGCCCGGGATGCGGAGATCCTCCTCGTCCACCTGCGGAAGGGCCAGGCCCTCAACCGGATCAAGAGGTATGAAGAGGCGGTAGCGTTATTCGATGCTGTCCTGTCGACCGATCCGGAGAACGCGATCGCGCTCCGCGAACGCGGCACCGCCCTCACCCGGCTCTTTCGGTATGAGGATGCGATCATCGGACTCGACCGGGCGCTCGAGTACGACTCCTCAGATCCCGAACTCCTTGCCTGCAAGGGATACTCGCTGTACCGGCTCGGGCGGTACAAGGAGTCGATCGAGGCGCTCGACCGATCCCTGAAGTACCAGCCGCGGAACGAGTTCGCCCTCTTCTTCCGGGGCAAGGCCTTCCTCCGGGCCGACCGGCCTGAGGAGGCGGTCTCGGCGCTCGGGAAGGCGATTGCGATCGATAACCGGAAGGCAGCGTCCTGGTACTATCTTGGCCGGGCCCACTGGGTACGGTGCGCGTACGACGAAGCCCTCGAGGCGTTTGAGAAGACGGTTGGTATCGACGAAGGCTGCGCATCCGGGTGGCACTATGCGGGCTCTGCCCTTGCCAAACTCGAACGCTTCGAGGAGGCCATACCCGCCTTCGACCGGTCGCTTGCGCTGAAGCCCGATTCCCGGGACTCCGCGTACCAGAAAGGGCTCGCCCTTGCAGCCACCGAGAAGTACGCTGAGGCGGTCGCTGCCTTCGACCTCGCCCTCTCGCTGGGGGAGCCTGACGGCACCCTCTCTCTCAACCGCGGCCTCTCCCAGATGGTCCTCGGGAACTTTGAAGAGGCCCTCGCATCGTTCGACAAGTCGATCGAACTTCTCCCCGACAACGCGATAACCTGGCTTGCCAGAGGTGAGACGCTTGCAAATCTCAAAAATTTTGAATCTGCACTGGCAGCGTTCGAGCGCTCCCTCGAACTCAACGAAGGCGAGGTCAACGCCGCGTTTGGGAGAGGGAGGGCCCTCTTCGAACTCGGGCGCTCTGAGGAGGCGATCGGTGCCTTCGATCTCGCGCTCAGCCTCGACTCAACCTTCTCTGACGCCGCGTTTTACAAGGGGCTCGCCTTCCTCCGGCTCGGGAACAATCCTGCGGCTATCAAGGCCTTCGACTACGTGCTCGGGTACCTCCCGGAGTACGCGCCCGCCCATTACCGGAAGGGGGTTGCCCTCCTGGCCTCCGGGAAGTACGAGCGGGCCCTCCGGTCGCTTGCGAACGCCCTCACGTACGATCCCTCGATCACCGATGCAACCTTCCGATCGGGTCTTGCCTCCTTTGCGCTCGGCAGGTACGCGGACGCCCTCTCAGCGTTCGAGACGGTCCTTGGCCACACCCCCGATGATCCCGAGGCCCTGTACGAAGCCGCCCGGGCGCTCGTCAAACTCGGTCGTCCCGAGGATGCCCTCCAGTCCCTCGACTCCTCGCTTGGGATCGAGAATAATGTGGACGCGGTCTGGGTCCTCAAGGGCTCGGTCCTTGTTGATCTCGGGCAGCCGGCTGCGGCGATCGAGGCGTTCGACCGGGCGATCGCCCTGGCCCCGACAAACATCGGTGCATGGTACCGGAAGGGCAGGGCACTTGGCGAACTCGGGAACATCCCGGAAGCGATCGCTGCCTTCGACCAGGTGCTTGCGAGCGACAACTCCTGTGCCCCGGCCTGGCTCCGGAAGGGCCAGGCCCTCAACCGGATCAAGAGGTATGAAGAGGCGGTAGCGTTATTCGATGCTGTCCTGTCGACCGATCCGGAGAACGCGATCGCGCTCCGCGAACGCGGCACCGCCCTCACCCGGCTCTTTCGGTATGAGGATGCGATCATCGGACTCGACCGGGCGCTCGAGTACGACTCCTCAGATCCCGAACTCCTTGCCTGCAAGGGTACTCGCGCTGTACCGGCTCGGGCGGTACAAGGAGTCGATCGAGGCGCTCGACCGATCCCTGAAGTACCAGCCGCGGAACGAGTTCGCCCTCTTCTTCCGGGGCAAGGCCTTCCTCCGGGCCGACCGGCCTGAGGAGGCGGTCTCGGCGCTCAGGAAGGCGATTGCGATCGATAACCGGAAGGCAGCGTCCTGGTACTATCTTGGCCGGGCCCACTGGGTACGGTGCGCGTACGACGAAGCCCTCGAGGCGTTTGAGAAGACGGTTGGTATCGACGAAGGCTGCGCATCCGGGTGGCACTATGCGGGCTCTGCCCTTGCCAAACTCGAACGCTTCGAGGAGGCCATACCCGCCTTCGACCGGTCGCTTGCGCTGAAGCCCGATTCCGGGACTCCGCGTACCAGAAAGGGCTCGCCCTTGCAGCCACCGAGAAGTACGCTGAGGCGGTCGCTGCCTTCGACCTCGCCCTCTCGCTGGGGAGCCTGACGGCACCCTCTCTCTCAACCGCGGCCTCTCCCAGATGGTCCTCGGGAACTTTGAAGAGGCCCTCGCATCGTTCGACAAGTCGATCGAACTTCTCCCCGACAACGCGATAACCTGGCTTTGCCAGAGGCGAGACGCTTGCAAATCTCAAAAATTTTGAATCTGCACTGGCAGCGTTCGAGCGCTCCCTCGAACTCAACGAAGGCGAGGTCAACGCCGCGTTTGGGAGAGGGAGGGCCCTCTTCGAACTCGGGCGCTCTGAGGAGGCGATCGGTGCCTTCGATCTCGCGCTCAGCCTCGACTCAACCTTCTCTGACGCCGCGTTTTACAAGGGGCTCGCCTTCCTCCGGCTCGGGAACAATCCTGCGGCTATCAAGGCCTTCGACTACGTGCTCGGGTACCTCCCGGAGTACGCGCCCGCCCATTACCGGAAGGGGTTGCCCTCCTGGCCTCCGGGAAGTACGAGCGGGCCCTCCGGTCGCTTGCGAACGCCCTCACGCCCTCACGTACGCCCTCGATCACCGATGCAACCTTCCGATCGGGTCTTGCCTCCTTTGCGCTCGGCAGGTACGCGGACGCCCTCTCAGCGTTCGAGACGGTCCTTGGCCACACCCCCGATGATCCTGAGGCCCTGTACGAAGCCGCCCGGGCGCTCGTCAAACTCGGTCGTCCCGAGGATGCCCTCCAGTCCCTCGACTCCTCGCTTGGGATCGAGAATAATGTGGACGCGGTCTGGGTCCTCAAGGGCTCGGTCCTTGTTGATCTCGGGCAGCCGGCTGCGGCGATCGAGGCGTTCGACCGGGCGATCGCCCTGGCCCCGACAAACACCGGTGCATGGTACCGGAAGGGCAGGGCACTTGGCGAACTCGGGAACATCCCGGAAGCGATCGCTGCCTTCGACCAGGTGCTTGCGAGCGACAACTCCTGTGCCCCGGCCTGGCTCCGGAAGGGCCAGGCCCTCCTCTCGCTTTCGCAGTTCGAACCTGCGGTCGATGCCCTCGACCGCGCCCTTGACCTCAAACCCGGATCCTCCGGTGGCTGGTACGATCGTGCGATTGCGCTCGCCGAGCTCGGCCGGTTTGAGGAGGCGGTCGCATCGTACGACCGCGCCCTTGCGATCAACCCGAAGTATGCGAACGCCTGGTACGACCGCGGAGTTGCGCTCATCCTGCTCGGCCGGGACGGGGAAGCGATCGAGGCCTTCGACAGGGCGACCGGGATCGACCCCCGCTTCCTGCAGGCGTACTATGACCGGGGCCTTGCCCACGAACGGCTGGGAAAGGACAGGGAAGCGATCGAAGATTTCGATCACGTCCTCTCCCTCGATGAAGCGTATTCACCGGCCTACTACCACAAGGGGCGTGCCCTCCGGAGCCTGAACAGATCCCTAGATGCGGTCGGAGCGTTTGAGGCAGCCCTCGGCCTCGACCCGGGCATCTACGATGCATGGTACCAGAAGGGGCTCGTCCTCTCCCATCTCGAGCGGTACGCTGAGGCGGAAGATGCCTTCCGCCACGCGATCGGGATCGATCCCAAGACGTACGAAGCCCACTACGAGCAGGGGGTCGCGCTCTTCAATCTCGAACGGTTCGAAGAGGCGGTAGCCGCGTTCGGCGAGGCCCTTGCCCTCGATGCACAGAAGGACGGCCACTTCGAGCAGGGACTCGCGTATGCGGCTCTCGGCCGGAACCGGGAGGCGGTCGAAGCCTTCGACCAGGCTATCGTCCTCGATGGATCGTTTGCAAAGAGCTATTTCAACAAGGGGATGGCCCTCGAACTGCTCGGCGAATGGGCGGAGGCGGAGATCGCCTTCTCCGGTATGCTCCGGCTCGTGCCCGATCACGCCGAGAGCTGGTACCACAAGGGAGCAGCACTCGTCCACCTGGCTCAGGATGAGGATGCGGTTGGAGCGTTCGAGCGGGCCCGCAAGCTCGACCCGCAGAATGTCCGCTCCTCTTTGCCGAAGGGCAGGCCGCGTTCCGGCTCGGGAGGTTCGAAGACGCGATCCACCTTCTTCGATATCGATATCGCCCTCGGCCGTGAGCCGGAGAATGGGATGATCCTCTTCGAGAAGGGACGGGCTGCGGCAAACCTGCAGCACCATGCCGAGGCAGAAGCGATCTTTGGAATGGCAGCAGCCCACCTTCCCGGAGAGTCCGAGCCGTTTTATTTCCGGGGCTGTCGCTCATCATCCTCGGGCGGGATGAAGAGGCCGGCGCTGCTCTTGATTCCGCCCTTGCGATCGATCCGTCCAATGGCGGGATCTGGTACGAGAAGGGCTGCGTGCTCGCCAGGCTCGGCCGGTTTGAGGAGGCGGTCGCATCGTACGACCGCGCCCCTTGCGCTCGTGCCGGACGATGCCCAGGCGCTCTACGGCAAGGGTATCGCCCTCTTCGAGCTCCGGAAATTTACCGATGCGCTCGCAGCGCTGGACGCCTCCCTTGCGGGAGACGACGCGAACATCGATGCCCTCTACCACCGGTCTCTCGCCCTTGCCGAGCTCGGCCGGCTCCGCGAATCCGCAGACTCGTTCGGGCACCTCCTCCTCTGCGAGGACCGGGACCCGGTCTTCTGGTTCGAGGCGGGGACCATCTCTGCCCGGCTCGGGGAGCATGAGAAGGCGGTCGAAGCCTTCGACCAGGCTATCGTCCTCGATGGATCGTTTGCAAAGAGCTATTTCAACAAGGGGATGGCCCTCGAACTGCTCGGCGAATGGGCGGAGGCGGAGATCGCCTTCTCCGGCATGCTCCGGCTCGTGCCCGATCACGCCGAGAGCTGGTACCACAAGGGAGCAGCACTCGTCCACCTGGCTCAGGATGAGGATGCGGTTGGAGCGTTCGAGCGGGCCCGCAAGCTCGACCCGCAGAATGTCCCGCTCCTCTTTGCCGAAGGGCAGGCCGCGTTCCGGCTCGGGAGGTTCGAAGACGCGATCCACCTCTTCGATATCGCCCTCGGCCGTGAGCCGGAGAATGGGATGATCCTCTTCGAGAAGGGACGGGCTGCGGCAAACCTGCAGCACCATGCCGAGGCAGAAGCGATCTTTGGAATGGCAGCAGCCCACCTTCCCGGAGAGTCCGAGCCGTTTTATTTCCGGGGGCTGTCGCTCATCATCCTCGGGCGGGATGAAGAGGCCGGCGCTGCTCTTGATTCCGCCCTTGCGATCGATCCGTCCAATGGCGGGATCTGGTACGAGAAGGGCTGCGTGCTCGCCAGGCTCGGCCGGTTTGAGGAGGCGGTCGCATCGTACGACCGCGCCCTTGCGCTCGTGCCGGACGATGCCCAGGCGCTCTACGGCAAGGGCATCGCCCTCTTCGAGCTCCGGAAATTTACCGATGCGCTCGCAGCGCTGGACGCCTCCCTTGCGGGAGACGACGCGAACATCGATGCCCTCTACCACCGGTCTCTCGCCCTTGCCGAGCTCGGCCGGCTCCGCGAATCCGCAGACTCGTTCGGGCACCTCCTCCTCTGCGAGGACCGGGACCCGGTCTTCTGGTTCGAGGCGGGGACCATCTCTGCCCGGCTCGGGGAGCATGAGAAGGCGGTCGAAGCCTTCGATCACGCGCTGGCCCAGAAACCCGATTACTTTGCTGCCTGCTTCTCCCGGGCCCGGGCCCTCGATATCCTTGACCGGACCAAGGAGGCGATCGCGGGGTACTCTCGGGCGATCCGCCTCCATCCAAAAGATGTCCCGAGTTACCACTTCCGCGGGAACGCCCTCATCCGGGTCGGGAAGCTTGAGGAGGCCGTGAAATCCTTCGACCTGGCACTGGAGACCGATCCCGATAACGCCGAATCCCTCTATGACAAGGGGCGTGCGCTCGAATCGCTCGGCATGTTCCGGGAGGCGGTCAAGACCTTTGACAAGGCGCTCGGGATCGAGAAGAATTCTGCCGGGGCGTACTTCCACAAGGGCTGCTCGCTTGCCGAGCTCGGCAGGAACGATGAAGCCATCACCGCGTTCGACAGATCCGTTGACCTCGACCCCGGGAACGGGGAGGCCTGGTACTTCAAGGGGCTCTCCCTTGCCGCGACCGGCCGGCAGAAGGATGCGGTCGAGGCGTTCGATACCGTCATCCAGAAAAATCCCGGATCGATCGATGCATGGCTGAACCGGGGGAGGGCCCTTGCCGCGATGAGACGGTACAATGATGCGATAGAATCGTACGTGAAGGCGCTCGGCCTCGACCATGCGAACGCGGATGCCTGGTACCTCCGGGGCAGCGCCCTCTTCGCGCTGGCCGGGTACGAGGATGCGGTCGAGGCGTTCAACAAGGCGCTTGAGATCCGTCCCGATTACGGGGCAGCGTACTATGACAAGGGCCGGGCCCTCTCCGAGCTCGGGATGTACCAGGAAGCCGTGGTGGCGTATGACAATGCCCTCTCCCCGCAGCCGAAGAACGCCGACGCCCTCTATTACAAGGGCCTCGCCCTGACCCGCCTCTCCCGGTTCGAGGAAGCGGTCGCAGCGTTTGAGCTCGCGCTCCGCATCCGGCCCAGCTCCGCCCCGGCCTGGACCGGTAAAGGGGTTGGTCTCTCGTCCCTCAACCGGGACCAGGAAGCGGTCACCTGCTTCACAAAAGCGCTCGGGATCGATGCCAGAGACGCCCGGGCGAACTATTTCCTCGGGGTTTCGCTCTTCCGGCTCGGCAGGTTCCAAGAGTCGATCAGGAACCTCGACGCTGCCCTTGCGATCCAGCCGGGATGTGCCGAGGCCTGGTACCGGAAGGGCCGTGCGCTCGCTAGCCTCTCGATGCACACCGAAGCGGTCAACGCCTTTGGCCGGGCCCTTGCCGAGCGCGATACCTTCACCGGCGCCTGGCTCTACCGGGGTATCGCTGACCTGGCCCTCGAGAAATTCGAGGAAGCCCTCGCAGCCTTTGACCGGGCGATCGAACTCGACCCGGCCTATGCAGCGCCGTTCCTGCAGCGGGGGATAGCGCTCCTCCGGCTGAAACGCGGCAGCGATGCGGTCGCAAGCTTCGAGAAGGCCCTCTCCCTCCAGTCCGACAATGCGGATGCGTTCTACTACAAGGGTATCGCGCTCCTCCAGCTCGCTTCGTACGAGCCTGCCATCACCGCGTTCGATCTCGCGCTCGCCCTGAACAGCCACTACCCGGAGGCTCACTATTACAAGGGCCTTGCCCTCGTCAAAGTCCAGAGGGGGGAGGAGGCGATCCGGGCGTTCGATGGAGCAGTCGCGATCCAGCCGGAGTACCAGGAGGCCTGGTACGAGCGGGGCCGGGCCCTGCTCACGACCGGGAAGCACCAGGAGGCCATCGCCTCCTTCGACCGGGTCCTCTCCATCAACCCCGGGTTCATCAACGCAATCTACGAGAAGGGCCGGGCCCTCTTCGGGACCGGCAGCTACGAGTCCGCGATCTCCGCCTTCGACCGGACCACGGAGATCAACCCCTCCTGCACGGCTGCGTACTACTGGAAGGGCCGGGCCTTCTTCGAATCCGGGAACCTCGATGGCGCGATCAATGCGTACGATGAGGCGATCGAGTCCGACCCCCGGATGGCCGAGGCGCATTACCAGAAGGGGCTTGCCCTCGTTGCGCTGGAACAGTACCGCGATGCCATCCAGTCCTATGACCGGGCGATCGAGATCGATCACCGGCCCGAGGCCTTCGCCCACAAAGGGGTGGCCCTTGCCGAGCTCGGCCTCTCCCAGGACGCGGTGGAGGCATTCGACAAGGCCCTGGAGCTCGACAACAGTCTTGCCGATGCCTGGTTCGGGCGAGGCAATACCCTGTACGATCTCGGCCGGCTGCCCGATGCCCTCGATGCCTACCGGGCCGGACTCGCGCTCGACCCGGAGAATGTTGTCGGCTGGACCCGGAAGGGCATGGTCCTTGCCGGCCTGAAGCAGTACGGGGAGGCGATCGAATGCTACGACCACGCGGTCTCGAACGATCCTGCCTTCTCCATTGCGTACTTCACGAAGGGCAGCGCCCTGATGGCGCAGTCCCGGTACGAGGATGCAGCCGATGCCTTCTCGGAGATGATAACGTTCCAGCCGGAGTTCGTGGATGCATGGATCTACAAGGGCCGTGCCCTGAAAGAGCAGGGGAAGTACCAGGATGCCCTCACCTCCTTCAAGCATGCTCTCGAACTGGATCCGGCCCGGAAGGAGGTCTGGAACGATATCGGCTCGATCCTCGATACGATCGGGAAGCCCGAGGAGGCCCGGATCTGTTACGAGAAGGGACGATGAGGAACTCTCCCCTTTTTTCCCGAACCACGCCCGCGTGACCTTTGTGCCTTTCCTCTCGTACCGGAACGATCGCACTGCTCCGGTGAGATTCCGGTTCTTTCTGCGGAATCCTCAGGTGTTCGCAGGCCTCCTTTCCGCTGCCATGGGGATCGCCTGAGTTTTCTTCATCTCGTTCACGGCCTCTTTTGCGTCTTTTGTCAAGGGTTTTGTTTGATGCCGTGGAGGAAGGCTGGACAGGTGGGAATTTCTGCGATTGTTTTTGCCGGGAAGGAAGGGTGGAGGTAAGAGACCCCCGGCATTTTGTCCGGAGCCCCCGCTCTGCCGGAGGCTATCCGTTCGGTTGAGAACACCTCCTCGTGTCTTTGTTTGCAGGGACCGGTTATTGTTAAAAAAAGCGGAGGAGATCAATCCCGGCTGTACAAAAACCCCCGGCCCTCCAAAAATTATATAAATCTTCGATGCTGTCCAGTGAACAGCATGGAGATCTTTCCCGATATCCACCAGGTGGATGGCGTCACGAGTAATTGTTATGTGGTGAAGACGGGGGATCGCCTGACCCTCATCGATCCCGGCCTCCCGCGGAACAGCAAAAAAATTGTTGCGTACCTCAAGGACGCTCTCGACCGTCCCCCCTCAGATATCGGGACGATCATCCTGACGCACTATTACATGGACCATACCGGGAGTGCCCAGGAGCTCAAGACGATCTCCGGGGCAGCGGTCGCGATCCATGAGGCCGATGCCCGGTATGTTATGGGAAGGCAACTCCGGCCTGCGCCGGAGGGGATCCTGGTCTTCCAGAGCACGATCGGGGCGTTCTACAAACCCCGGCCGGTCCACCCGGATATCCTCCTCCATGACGGCGAGACCGTTGCGGGCTTAACCTGCATCCATACCCCAGGCCACACGGCGGGGAGCATCTGCCTCTACGATCCCCGGTCAAAAGTTTTGTTTGCCGGCGATACGATCCGGCACAACGGGCACAGACTCGAAGGCCCGCCGCGCCCGTTCACGCTCGATATGGAGGCGGCCCGGAAGTCGGTTGCGAAGATCTCCCGACTTGATTTTGCCGCACTCCTCCCGGGCCACGGGGTTCCCCTGACTCGGAACGCCCGGGAGGATCTCCTGGAATTCGCGCAGATCTTTGCGGTGCGGGAAGATTGCGCGTGTTGCCGCGTGAGAGTGTGTATCTGTACAAAAAAAAAGTGAGATGAAAAATTCCGGAAGGTTCACTTGATCTTCTTCTCAAGTTTCTTGAGTTTCTTCTTTGCGGACTCGCTTCCGGCCTCTGCCTGCTTTGAGAGCTCCTCTGCCTTGACCTTCTTTGCCTGATTCAGCTTGGTGAGTTGTTTCTTGCTTGTCGGCATTTTGTTACCTCATTTCTGCCAGGATTATTATATTTCTTCTTTTTCCGTCTTAAGAATATCCCTGTACCTCCGGAGATTTTGGGACCGGGGAGGATTCTCTGAAAATTGTGCTATGGGGAGAAAAGGTTTGGCGCTCATCGGAGTCTTGTAACTTTATGAATTAAATCCAATTCACTTTGTTTTGAATTCTGATCAGATGTTAATCAGAGAAAAAGTATTTCCCAAATTGTATTTTTGTACGAGTAATTTACCTTCAATTAGTTGACCATCCTCAAATTTCATTTCGGGCATTAGAATATTTTCCTCGATCTTACATTTCAAGTACGGTTTCGGATGCGACCGATAATTCATTCCGGTGTGCCAACATTTAGGAATGGATCTTCTAATAAAAATCCCGGAACCAAAGACTGGACAGTGCCATTGAGCTGAACAACCTACAAAACCTTTCCTAACGAAATCCACAATACCTTTTGGTCCCTCCTCATTTAAGGGAACAAAATAATGGACGTGGCTAATAATTACATCAATACCCGGATTTTCTAGTTTTCTTTGTTGGGGGCCATAAATGTCATAACAAATTGCAGGATAAAAACGAATCTCGTTCAGAGAAAAAATTTGCGGTTTTCCAAAATCACCTTGGAGATAACCCGGTGATAAGATTACCTTTTTTCTCTCTTCTGCGGTCAAAACCTGATACTTACGCCCGATTGCAATGATCCCTGTTTTGTCAATTACAATTGCAATTTGGTCGCGATCAAAACCCTCATTGTCAATTGATCCGTCAATACCGAGACTAATAACGATGTGAGAAGAAAATTTTTGTAATTCTGACTTGATTTTTTTCTCGATAAAAGAAAATGCGGATTCTGCGGATTGTCTACCTTGATGAAACCATCCCCCTGGGAAAATGATCAATCCGTCTTCAGATGAATCTGAAT
Source organism: Methanoregula sp. SKADARSKE-2 (assembly GCA_030919125.1). GTDB lineage: Archaea > Halobacteriota > Methanomicrobia > Methanomicrobiales > Methanospirillaceae > Methanoregula. The sequence continues at coordinate 1,901,548 of CP121470.1, read as the reverse complement.
TAAGTATAGTAGTGATTCGAATAAGAGCTATCATTCGATCTTTATTTGTCGCGGTATTTTTTCGAGAATTTTTTTCCGGATACTTGCCGTTAACGGTTTCTAAAGTAACGGTAGCGATCCACATCTTTCTTTGTTTTTCTTGTAAATTTTTTCTCTAGGACTTACGCGTTTGAAGGCAGATTCGAGCAAGAAATCTTCATCACAGCACTACAAAAATAATCAGATTAGAACGCCGTGGAAGCGATAAAGAGAGAAGAAGCGGATCGATGAATCGAGCGTTTCGACTCGTACCAGCTGGAACCTGTATTCAATCGATGGGTTTCGAGGCGAAGAAATGCCAGCAACGAGAGCAGAATATGTCCTTGTTGAACAACCTCTTTTGGGACCCTGGCATCTCTCGATGCCACAACCTTGCTTGATGCCACGGTGATCCTCTTCGATATTCCATCCAAGTTCCTTGAACGTTTTTCTGTCGGTTTCCGATGCATCGAGAATATCGGTAGCCCAATGTTCGGGTTCCTTATCAGAGTGAACGATCCTAAATAGCTTGATGAAACCGTATTGTCTCAGATGAACAACTCTTCCTTCGGGAGGAATCTCAATCTCAGAAACTGAACGGTTGTACGTATTATCAGGATCAACCAACCGGTTGGATTTGAGACGGGTACACCAATGCCACTTCAGCGTGCGGATCAATTTCAGGTTGGCGATACACGAATACCACGAATCAAAGATGACACATCCCGGCTGAAACTTTCTTTCTTCGGCTGCTCGTAGCATATCCCGGAAATGATCATTTTTGTTTTTCCCGTCTTTGTCTGGACAATAGATCCGGAAATCTACCGAAACTATCGCAGAACCATCAGTCCAAATGGTTGAGATTAGGTTGATTCCCTGAACTACCCGATGATGCTTCCCACTCCAGTGCCGGGTCACCAGTTCAATCTGATGGGAATACGGTTTGTCGAGGGTACTATCATCGATTACCAATACTCCTTCGTTAGCCCGGAGCAACCGTTGCGCTTCCTCATACAGCGCCCCAGTGTGGTGAGGCTGGCTGCCTCTCTAACAAACGCTTGACGGAAGCGTGAGCTATTGATACTGGTTCAGCGGGAAAACACCGGGATGCCTCTGTACACGAGCAAACCTGATACGTCGATATCAGAAAGTTTACAAAATTGCCGCTCGTGCATTTCGGTGGATTCACTCTCGTTCGATCTCCATCCCGGGTTTGTCTAACCCATGGATGGACGCTACTAACTCTTAGATCTTTCGGTCAAAACCAAGGACGTAAGTCCTATGGTGATCAAATATGGGACAAAGTGTAAACCCAGTACTTCACTAATTTTTAGCCGAGGCTAATCCAAACCGGCAGATCTAAATAGGCAGTGGGCGCCGCATATGACTAATAGACGGCAATTCCCCCGCCGAATAAAGATTGAGATCCGAGCAGAAGATTGTTCCGAAATAGCAGTGGATGCAATCAACCGGAATCTCACCATTTCCATCAACGAAAACACTGAGACAAAAGACGCTTATCCAGTCACTTGTTGGGATGTCAGCGACCAAACTATCCGTGCATTCCATCAATAAGGCCGTAGAAAAAGTCCCGTGTGAAACGTCAGTCAGATATCATTTATCGAAGGTGGATTGAGAATCGCTTCTGGAAATACAATCAAAGATCCTCACCTATTCAAACGATCAGATCCTTGTTCCCGGAAAATCATATCATTTTGCCATAGATTTCACCGACGAGCCTTATTATGGTGATATTATCGAAGCGAACAAAGATTACGTCATCAAGAGCAAAATGAAGAAATCAACAACCACATTTTACTCGTACGTTTCACTCTCCATCACAACAAAAGGTCAACGGCAGACCCTTGCAGTTTTCCCGGTGAAGAAGGGAGTGTCAAAGGTCGAGTGCATCCGGAAATTTTTGGCTATTATCCACAACGCAAAAGTGAACACCGAAGTACTCTGTCTTGATCGCAAAAGATGTGTTCTCATTTCTCCAGAAGGAGAACATCCCGCATATCGTTCCGGTGAGAAAACACGGCCGGGAACTCAAGAAGATCCTCCGTGGAAATCATTCCCGGTATGCCCAGTACACGATGATGGGTACCGGCGAACCGCTTGATCTTACCCTCGCGATTGATGTCAAGTACCTTCAGGGAAGGAATAAAAAATTCAGGAATGTGAATCTCGGCTACGTCGTGTATGGGATTGGCTGGAATCCCCGGAAGATCTCCTCGATCTACAAGAACCGGTTCGCTATCGAGTCCTCATTCCGTATCCGGAATATCGTGAGAACTAAAACATCTTCCAGAAATGTTGTGCTCAGGTACCTCTTGACGATAATTTCGTTCCTTCTCAAGAATATCCGGGTATCTCTTCAATGGATTTTCTTCTCCAAGGTTCAACGTGGCCCGAGAACGATCCACGAGGATTTGTTCCGATTTGATCTCTTCCACCTCTTCGTCTGGGAGGGCCTCAGGAAGAAACTCAAATTTGTTACCGTTATTTCCGTTCTTCGTCGTATTAGCTGATGGAGGTAGTTAGGTTGTCGACTATCAATGGATCAGGGAGGAAAATTTAGAAAAGTACTGAATCCAATTACTTTATTCACTCAGATCTCCCCAAACTTCACTTTCCCATCCACCAGCGCCCGGATAGTCCCCGGTACCCGGTCAACCGGAACCCGGACCTGCTTCATCGAATCCCGGTCCCGGATCGTGACCGTCTGCATCTCTAAGGAATCATAATCCACGGTCACCGCAAAGGGGGTCCCGATCTCGTCCTGCCTCCGGTACCTGCGCCCGATCGCCCCTGAGTCATCGTACTCGGCGAGGATGTTCTGCTTCTGGAGCGTCTCCTGGATCTCGCGGGCCATCGTGTCGAGACCGTCGCGTGACATCAGCGGGAAGACCGCGACCTGCACCGGTGCGACCTTGGGCGAGAGCCGCATCACGACCCGGGTTTCGCCGTCCGCCTCATCCTCGTCGTACGCCTGTTCGAGGATCGCGTAGCACATCCGGTCGATACCGTACGAGGGCTCGATCACGTGCGGGACGATCTCCTCGCCCCGGACGTCCACGATCTCGTCCCGGACTTCGAAGAGGTCTTTTGGGATATGGATCTTCTCGCCATCGACAACAACATCTGCGCCCTCGGGAGTCGGGGTCGACTCCGCGAGCGCATCGAAGATCGCCTTCGCCTTGTTCCGGTACTGCTTGCCAAGCACGCCCATGTTGGGGATGATCCGCCGGCGCGGGACCTTCTCTGGCTCGTCGTACTGGATGAAGACGGTCATCGGAGTACCGCTCGCCTTGGCGTGGGCGTTCAGGTCGTAGTCGGTCCGGTCTGCGATCCCGACCGTCTCTACCCAGCCGAACCGGTCCGAGAGGATCTCCGCGTCCCAGCAGTCATTGGCATAGTGGGCCAGTTCATCCGGGAGGTGCTGCCGGAACCGGAGCCGCTCGGGCCGGATCCCGATTTTGACGAGAAGTGCATGGGTCATGGCGACATAATAGGCGACGTACTCGTTTGCGATTATCCCCCTCTCCACCGCTTCCTGCATCGAGAGGGTGAGGGTGGGCTCGTCCGCGAGCTGCTTGTCGGAGGTGAGGAGGGGCATCGTGTAGTCTGCGTAGCGCCGGAACATCGGGTGGCAGTTCTTGCTGTTCGGATGAACGAAGATCTCGGCCTCCGCCTGCGTGAACTCGCGGAGCCGGATCATGCCCTGCCGGGGGGAGATCTCGTTCCGGTACGATTTTCCGATCTGGACGGCCCCGAACGGGAGTTTGTCCCGGTAGAACCGGAGGAGCCGGCCGAAGTCAACGAACATGCCTTGGGCGGTCTCGGGCCGGAGGTACCCGGTCCGCTGCGAGCCGGGACCTATCGAGGTCCCAAACATCAGGTTGAAGGAGAAGACCTCGACCTTGCCGAGCACCTCTTCACATGCGAGGCATTTGCAGGGAGCAAGGGCGAGAGAGAGATCCTCGTTTTTCATAGTCCCGGCATTTTTTATCCCGCCGGCCTCGGCTACATGGTCGGCCCGGAGGAACTCCTTGCAGTGCGGGCACTGGCACATCTTGTCGGCAAACCCGGCCACGTGGCCGGAGGCGATGAAGACCGCTTCCTGCGCAATCGTCGGGCACTCGATCTCGTAGTACCCTTCCTGGATGACGTAGAATTCCCGCCATACATTCTCGACCCGCCGTTTCATCATCGCCCCGAGCGGGCCGTAATCGATGAACCCCGCAACCGCTCCGTAGCATTCGGAGGTGGGCCAGATGAACCCGCGGCGCTTTGCAAGATCCATTACACTTTCAAAAACATCTTTGGAACCTGGTCTCACGATATCCCTTCTGTAAATCCAATCTGATGGCTGGGCGATCGATCGGTCGGGATCGATCACCGGACTTCTGAACAATTATTCTCCGTGAATATTATAAGTCTCATTCTACGGATATGAAAGCAGGGGTCTCGCCCCCGCGGCCCTGCCCGCTTTTCCGGACAATTCCCGGAGAGATTCCCTGAATGATCGCATACTCTGGCTCTCTCTGGTGTGGCGGACAGTACGAAAACCCAGGAGAGAAGTTCATGGGAAATCCCTGCAGTTATCCGGGAAAAGACCGGGCAAATCCGGTCCGGGTTCTGACGATCATGATTCGGGTGCATATGCAGATCAAAAAAATGCACTGCTGGTGCATATGAATCCGCCCGTTATTTAAAGGTTTTTGGTCGAATCCCCCCTTGTCCTATCCCGAAATCATTTGACATCAGATGTAAATACCGATTTGAGCAACTTATCGAATGGGGCTATCCAGAGGATCATTCAGCAATGTGTCAATGATAAACCCGTTGTTGAGATTGCCCGGTATTTCCAGATTACCCGTCAACGAGTGTATCAGTTCATCAACCCGTTCAGAGAATCGGGAGAATATCCGGTACTCAGGCAATCTGGAAGAAAGCCCCAAGCCATCGATGATCGAGCAGAAGAGTTGATCCTCGCAACCTATCAATCCAACAACATTGGTCCAATCCATCTGGAGAAGAAGATTGAGGAAACACACGGGATCCATATCCCGCATAATCGAATCTATCGGGTATTGTTGAACCACGGTCTGGTGGAGATCAACATGAAAAAACGGCAACAGCGGAAATATGTTCGGTATGAACATACTCATTCCATGTCGATGGGGCAGGGAGACTGGAAAGAGTTCGAACTTAAAGGATCGAAGAAATGGCTGATCGCATTCATGGATGATTCATCCCGCCTCATCACCTGCTACGGGGTATTCGATTCTCCAACTACCGAGAACACTCTCACGGTGCTGAATCAGGGATTCCAGATGTAAGGTACGCCCCGCGAGATCCTCACTGACAACAGTACACAATTCGTTTCAGCTCGGAACCGTGAATAGGCCCATCATAAATTCGGAGAGTTCCTTGTTCATCACAACATAAAACACATCCCAACCAGGATAAAACACCCTCAAACGAACGGCAAAATTGAACGGTTCTTCGGAGAAGTCGAACGAAGGATCGCGAAGTTCGGTTCTGTCGATAAAATTCTTCACTGGCACAATGTCATCAAACCTCACATGAGTGAGTCTCGATTTCGATGAGCCTTATAACGCATTCTGGTACCGTCTACCCCAGGAGAGGATTCTGAAATATGCGCAGAAATGGTTATATGTGTAAAATCAATTCGGGATATCACAGGATTAAAATTCTCTCAAAAAAACCTTTAGTAATATGCACCATCCCAGAGCCATGTGCATCTCGCGCTAATTTTTTGATATGAAAATTTACAGAATAGAAAAGAAATTTTTTATCAATTATATCCGTAAAAGGTTCAACTTTGAAAATATGTTGATTGAGAACTGCTTCTTCACCGGAATAAATATACGCACCTAAAGTTGCTGACCAAGAAATTAAAAGATCGCCATTTTGAATAATTATTTTTTTATCGACCTCTTTTGAACAATAATTTACGATGTTTGTGGACTTTGTTAAATTCTGAATTCTAATAATCGGACGATCTTTCGTTTCCCAATCAGAGGGTTTGAATGCCATTCCATTGATGTATTTTGCGACAGAACCAAGTTCCGCGAACTTCCAACCTTCCGGTAACTCTTCCTCATACGCTAATTCCACTTCCGGCACCGGCTCAGCCTTCTTCCCTTCACTCGCCGCCGGTTCCCCATTCTCCAGCAACACCAGGACCTGCTTCAGCTCATCCATCGCCAGCAGGAGTTCCTCGATCGCTTCGACCGCCAGTTCCTCCGGCTCCGGCAACGAATCCGCATCCTCGAGCGAATCGTCCTTGAGCCACTTCAGGGAATCGATCTTGTAGTTCCGCTCCTTGACTTCAGAGATGTGGAACGACTGCCAGCGATTCTCTTTCGAATCAGTTTCATTCCGCTTTGCACCGCCGTTCGGATCAGCGCCATAGACCTTCTCGAACTCCTCAAAATACGCCGGGGTCAGGGGCCGGTCCTTCTTGGTGATGCCCGGGACATTGGTCCGGTCATCGTACACCCAGAGCGTCTCGGTGGGGTAGCCTTTGGTGAAGAAGAGCACATTCGTCTTCGTACCGGAAGAGTACGGCGTAAATGTGTCGTTCGGTAAACGGAGGATCGTATGCAGGTTGCACTGCTCGGTGAGATCCTTGAACACCTCGCCAGCCTGGTCTGCGAAGAGGACATTGTCCGGGACAACGACCGCAGCCCGACCGCCGGGTTTTAAGATCGTCATCACATGCTGGATGAAGTTGAGCTGCTTGTTGGAGGTGGAGACCATGAAGTCGTCGCGGTCCGGGGCCTTGTTGGCTCCCTTGGTCCCGAACGGGGGATTGGTCAGGATCACATCGAACCGGTGTGCGTCCGGGTTCTCGTAGATGGAGTCCCCGAACTTGATCTGCGGCTCGACATTGTGGAGATAGAGGTTCATCAGCGCAAGCCGGCGCGGGCGGACAACGAGTTCCTGCCCGAAGTAGGTATTCTTCTTCACCCGGAGCGCCACATCGCGGTCAAGCGCCCCGCCCTTGGTCTGATCCAGCAGCCACTCGTACGAACCAGACCAGGAATCCGCCGGTCCCGCAGGCCGGGTCGCAGATCGTCAGGTCGTCCTTCTTCCTTGGATCGGGCTTCATGCACCGGACAATCGCCTGGATCAGGATCCGCGGCGTGAAGTACTGCCCGGCACCCTTCTTCCCCTCGCTTGCCGCCTTTTCCAGGAGGTCTTCGAACGCCTCGCCCTTCACATCGATGTTCAGCTCGGTCCATGCTGTCTCATCGATGAGCCCGATCAGCTTCTTCAGGTTCACCGGGTTGGTGAACCGGGAGATTGCGCCGGCAAAGATGTCGCCGATGAGCCCTTTCTCCTTCCCGAGTGTCCGGAGCACATCCACGTAGTGATCGGTCAGATCGGTGCCGGACTTCTCTCTCAGCGTCTTCCAGTCGCAGCCCGTGGGAAGTTCAACACTCCGCTCATCGGCCATCTTGATGAAGAGAAGATACGTGATCTGCTCGATATAATCCCCGTAATCGATCCCGTCATGCCGGAGGGTGTGACAGAACCCCCATAATTTCCCGACAATATCACTCATGCTGCAATCTCCTTGTTCCACTGCTGGATATAGACCGGCAGATTCCCGTCAAAAACCCGGTTTGCCTTCCCCCCCATCCACCCTCATTGGCAAAGAGGGGGATGAGGTCAAAGTCTCCCTTACTGATTGAGAGGTTCGCGATCAAATGTTCGCGGATTTTGTCCAGCCAGATCTGCTGTTCGGGATTCACTGACGCATAAAGCGCCATCCGGTCAAGGACCCGGTGAATCCGTTCCTCTGCTGTAAAGAGCGGCTCCTCATCACGGGCTGCGTGCTTTACCATCGAGATGATATCCACAAGTTCCTTGTGGTACCGCACCTTGTGCGCCATCTGGAGGTTCTCGATGGTAAACCGGAACCGGGTTGCTGCCAGTTTCTTCTTCAGTTCATGGGGTGCATCGGTGCCCCAGTCCTTTGGCCGGTCCATGAGGATCCGGATAGCTTCGATATGCTCCGGGTTCTCCTTCACAAACTGCGTGAAGGCAAGCGGGTAGTCCTCCGGCTTGTACTCGTTGCCGGCCGAATCCCGGAAGATGTACCGGGAAGTCACCGTGTCGACATTCTCGTACGCAATGATCAGGGACTTCTCCGGCCGGAGATAGTGGAGCACCAGCTCCTGAAACTCCGGGTTGCGCAGGAGCGTCATTGCTCCTGTGAAATCCTCGCGAAGGACATTCGGGAGATTTGCAGCGTACCGTTTCAGGTCGCCCTGGGAGATATACGCTGCAAACATTTCCCGGGCTTTCCCACCCATCTCCATCTCAATCCGCTGGAGCCGTTTCACCAAGATGCCGGTATTGTACTGCCGGTCGCGGTTGTCCCAGAAATCCTTGAGCACCTGAAGAATGAAGCGGCTCTCTTTCTCCGGGGGCTCGGCTGTGATACCGGTAGCCTTCCGGAAATATTCGAGCAGGGTCCCGCCGAAACAGTCGAAGACCACAAAATGCAATTTGTCCGGATAGTGCTCCTCATTCCGGGTTCCCCGGCCCAGCATCTGTTCGAAGAGGATACGGGACTTCACCGGCCGTAAGAAGACGATAAACTCCAGGTCCGGAATATCCACACCGGTGGAGAGAAGATCAACCGTCACAACAACCGAAGGTTGCGGCCGGTTCCGGAACTGCCGGATGTACTGGAGCGGCCGATCAACCTTGCCGGTGATCTTCTGCACGAATGAATCCCCCTTTCCGAAGACCTCCCGGGCCATATCCACCAGCTGATCGGCATGCGAGATATCGTTGACCGCAAAGATCAGGGTCTTCGGGAACCTGCCGAACCGCTTCTCATGCTCTTCCGCATACTTCCGGATCTCGGTAAGGATCCTCCGGTTGGACTCCGGTGAGGTGATCTTCCGCTCAACATCCGTGGTATCGAACTGCCGTTCATCCTCAAGGTTATCAAAGGTCTGTTCACCGGTAGAAGCATCGATCAGGCCTACCTGCTCCCCGGTCTGGAGGAAGATTCCGTTCATCCGCACATCGGAATTGAGCGCAACTGCATCGTAATCTACAAGGAACCCTTCCCTCACGGCCAGGGTATATTCATACCGGTACACAATCTTCCGGAAATATGCCATCGTGTGTGCTGCCGGTGTCGCAGTCAGTCCGATCTTGATTGCATCGAAATGATCCAGCGTCTTACGCCATACAGATTGTTCCGCAGCGGAATGCCCCCGGTGGCATTCATCGGCAACAATGAGATCGAATGCGTGAATCGGGATATTCATCTGCTCTGCATCCTCATCGATCGGCTCATCCTCACCTCCCAAGACTGCGTTCCGACCGAAGAGGGTGATGGTCATCCGCTGGATCGTGCAGATATAAACAAAGGCATGGCCTGGCTGCGGATCCATCAGATAGGATGTAGGAATCACTTTGGGATCGAACTTCTCATCGTCTTCAAAATCCTCGCGGAAGAAACGCTGGCTGTACACCTCGTACGCCTTATCAAATTTCAGGCCCGGCTGCGCATCGAATGAGGTGAACGCCTTGACTGCCTGCGCAGCAAGTGCCCGGCGATCTACAAGGAACAGGACACGTTTTGCCACGCCGGACTTCATCAGCCGGTAAATCTGGTTGACCATCGTATAGGTCTTACCGGTTCCCGTTGCCATCGCGACAAGCATCTGGCGTTTCCTGTCGCGGACAGCCTGCTCTATCGCTGCATTTGCTTCTGCCTGATATGGGCGGATCATCGGATGAGCATTTTCCCAGTCTGTAAGGTATTGGCAGGATGCCTCGAATTTTCCCCGAAGCTGTTCAACCAATGCCTCCGGCGTATGAAATTTCGTGACCGTGCGGGAGCGGTTCAGGGTATTCCGGAGATCATGGAACCAGATAATTTCGCCATTGGTAGAATATATGAAAGGAACCCGGAAAAATTAAATGGGCTACCGGAGATTCCTGTCGCGTACCGCTCAGCCTGGGTCAGAACATTCTGAGGACCAAGGGAAATTTTCTTGGCTTCAACGACCGCAAAAATCTTCCCATAAACGCAAAGAGCATAATCAGCCGGGCCGTTATCTGTGGGAAATTCTTCAAGAGCACATTTGTTAAACCGCGTCAGATCCATCCCTACAGTAAACGGAGTGATTGTCCAGCCTGCTGCTTTCAGGAAGGGATCGATCCGCATCCTTCGTGTTACCCGCTCGCTCTCGGAGGTCATGAAATTGAGGGGCAATTGCCCATGTATGAGATTTATGAATGCTGTAAGGTTATGTCTTACTCTTCTGTTTTTATCTATTGGCTTTTCGGATGTTAGATATAATTGAGACAAGACTAAAAATTCGGGAAGAGCGAGCCTCGCCCGCCCGACAACATTACTCACTTACTACCCCAAGCTCCCGCGGGACCGGCCCGGCAGTTTCGGCTCAATTCACCCTGGACACCAAGAGACCATTTCCGGTCTTTCCGGAAGATAAAAGCCCCGGAGAATCTCTCGGTAAAATAAAATCAGTATATTTATATTGACTCTTCGACACGAATGATCTATGCCAAAGCTCTGTCCGACTTGTGGAGAACCATTACAAGCTGAAAATGCTGAAATCTGTCCAGGTTGCGGTGTAAGGATCCAACCTCCACCGGTAACCCGGGAACTCCGGAGTCCTCTCCTGGCTGCAATACTCAGCTTTTTCTTTGTCGGCTGGGGTCAGTGGTACAATGGTAAAACGTATGAAGGATTGAAATTTATCGGAGCGTTCTATGGATCCTATATCTTCCTCGCATTTTTGTTGTATCTGGCGACAACTGATATGCCCTTTATTGTCCTCTTCGCTATTTTCTTCTTTATCATACCTCTTGCAATCTGGATTTACGGAATGTATGATGCATACAAAGGCGCAGAAAAGATCAATAACGGTGAAGAGATCTTTTCGGGAAAAAGCGTACTATTCTGGTTGCCGGTCGTTCTGCTCGGGATAGTCCTCATTCTCACTCTCTCTGCGATTTTTCTGGTTTTGTCACTGCACTAACGGGGAGTCTCTGGAGAATGTGAGACCGGTTAAAGTTGAACGGAGACAGATCCCTGATGCCGAATACAGAATTAAGATCCCCGAATACCGGTTCGAGCATAAACTATGCCCTCACTGCGGTCGGATTGACCGAGGGAAATTTCCGTCTGATGTGCAGCATCCCGTCCAGTATGGCAGGAACCTGAAAGCATTCATGGTTTACCTGAATGTCTACCAAATCATTCCGTACGACCGGCTCAGTGAGATGTTCTCGGACATTTTCCGGCGTTCGATACGCACTGGGACCGTGGTCAATGCGGTACAGGACTGTCACCAGAATCCCGCAGACGCTGAAGAAGCGGATCCGAGAGTTACTGGTGGAAGCACCGGTGCTCCACGTTGACGAGACCGGGGTAAGGGCTATCGGCATCCCGCAATGGTTGCAGGTTGCAAGTACCCGGTTCCTTACTTGGTACGGCTGGGGAGAGGCAATCGTCACCCATCCGATAGTTCGGTGAACCTGCCGGAGTGACCAGGGGTAGTGTGAGCACCTTCTCCTCTCTCTGCTTTCCCCTCAGTCCCGTAAAAATCCGGTCAGGGCCCCTTCTCGATTATTCCGGGAGGGTCTCATTTTTCTTAACTACTCTCAAATCTGCCGGAGATCTTTTTATTAAGAGTAAGACCTCGGTTTTGTGATCTTGTGCCAATTGTTGGAGCCCTCTTCATCATCCTGATCCCCCCTCCTTTCCGAAGCATCAGTACCGCACGGTGATCCCCGCAACGGGAGAGAGTGCGGGCCCGTCTTTTGCGAGGACCGATGGGTGAATGCCCGGACCAGCACGCAGAGTCGCCGATCCAATCGGGCTCCCGATGATCTCACCGGCCGGAGATCTCGGTCACCGTCACCATGGAGCCGGAGGACCGGGACCCCTCCTTCTTGTGGTCGGTAACCCGCGGTCCGGGAAGGCAGGGTCGTGTCTGAGTAGAAAAGGACGATCTTTCGGTAAGCCGGCCAGATGGGAGGGCACCATCAACCTGTCGAAGATGTACTCGAGGAGTCCTCCTCACCTCCCCCCGCAAATTCCTGCCGGCCAACTCCTGCACGGTGAATACATTTTTCTGAATGAGAAACCTGAAGGAAAAATATGTCCCCGCGCAGCTGCAGATCCCCCGTCATTTTCCCTCCCCTCCTCCTTGCTGCCTGGAGTCTCTTGACCCCCGTCCAGGCCTGCATGATCTTTGTGGTGATCGGGGGCAAGTGCAGATGGTTCGATGTGTCTCGGCCATATCGAAGATGGGTACGGGGCCTCGCTTATCGGGACGAACCTCTCCCGGGACACTATCTATCTTCTGTATATCCCCGCCGCCGATCATCCACCCGGTGAAAAACGGCTCATCCGCTACGACCCTTACGCCGAATGGATCGGGAAGAGCCCCCTGCAGGTCCACGCCCCGGTCGCAATCGACCAGGTCAAATACACCTATGCTTACTTCACCACGAATAACGGGGCCATGAACGAACACCAGCTCATCTCCGGTGAAGCCGGCCGGGCAGGCAGAGTTATGCCGTCATGGGACCCGGAGCGACGGGTCATATACGTCTCGGAACTCACCAATCTGGTAATGGAGCGGTGCACGAACGCCCGGGATGCGGTCAACCTCGCAAGCAGACTCGTCGACGAGTACGGTTTTTACAGTTCCGGTGAGGCGCTCACGTTTGCCGATCCCAAAGAGGCGTGGGTAATGGAGTTGGCCGGGGGCACTCCTCACGGGCGGGGCGGTCTCTGGGTTGCGCAGAAGATCCCTGACGGCCAGATCTTTGTCTCGGCCAACGCCTACCGGATCCGTACCCTTTTGCCCAACAGCACCGATATGCTCTATTCCCCCCGGCTGTTTGCATCCGCAGAGAAGGATCGTGGTTTGTCCCTCCACCAGGATCTCTCTCTGACTGCAGATCGCAATGAAGAGCGATGGGGGAAGGCAGCGGGGCAGGGCACGCTTAGGCCATCCTTGCCGGGTCTGGGCATGTGAAAAAAAAGAAGATCCAAAAAAAATTACCAGATGACCGGCCGGTCCGTCACGTTCCGGTACAGCGCATCACCGGGCCGGACCTCCAGAAATGCCTGGTAGAATTCCGGAATATTGTACAGAACGCCATCGACCCGGTAATTCGGTGGACTGTGGGGATCGGTCAGGGCCAGGAGACGGGTTGCATCCTCCCGCTCATTTACCCGCCACATGGACGCGGCACTTATGAAGAACTGCCGGTCGGCAGCATCGGCTGGTATGTCGGGGGGGTCTGCGGTCTCCTTCCATGCGTGGTATGCGAGGGTCAGGCCCCCGAAGTCCGCGAGATTCTCGCCAAGCGTCAAGTTCCCGTTCAGGTACAGGCCCGGCAGGACCTCGAAGTGGTTGTACTCGGTGACGACCATCGCCGTACGGTTGGTGAAGTCTGCTGCATCCTCCGCGGTCCACCAGTCGTTTAAGTTCCCGTTCCGGTCGTACTGCCGGCCCTGGTCATCGAAGCCATGGGTCATCTCATGGCCGATGATCCAGCCGATGCACCCGTAGTTCTGGACGGCGTCGGCATTCGGGTCGAAGAACGGGGGCTGGAGGATCGCGACCGGGAATACCATCTCGTTCTTTGTCGGATCATAGAAGGCTTTCACGAGCTGGGGCGGGATGGTCCAGACCTCCGGGTTGACCGGGCCACCGATCTTGTCGAGCCCCTGGGCCCCGTGGATCAGGGTGAAGGCAGAAGCTGCCCGGAGATTGCCCGCGTACGAGCCCGAAAGTTCAAGGCCCGAATAATCCGTCCACCGGCCGGGGTACCCGATCTTCTCGCCCATGGCCGCGAGTTTCTCCCGGGCTTTTGCCTTTGTCGCCTCCCCCATCCAGCTCAGCTGGGCGATCCGGTTGTCAAAGGTCCTCCTGATGGAGGCGAAGATCCCCCTCACCATCCCTTTTGTCCTGGGGTCGATGTACTCCCTGACATACTCCCTGCCCACGAGATCGCCCAGCACGCCGCTCTCGGTTCGAACAACGCGTTTCCACCGGGGCTTCATCGCATCGGTGCCGTAGAGGATCTTCTCGTAAAAGGCGAAATGCTCGTTCTCGAACGGTTCGCTCAGGTACGGCGATGCGCTGTCGACGAGATGGTACCGCAGGTAGAGCTTCCAGTCCTCGAGCGGTGCGGTTGCAAGGAGCGTGTTCAGCCCCTCCACGTACCGCGGCTGGTACACGTTCACCACGGTGACCGGCCCGGACCCCCTGATCGCGGCAAGGAGGTCCCACCCGATGGCCGGGTGCTTCTGTTCGAGATCGGTAAGGGAGATAATGTTGGTGGTCATCTGGGGATCCCGGTTCTCCACGGAGGTGAAGTGGCTCTGCGCGAGCTTCTCCTCCATCGCGTACACGATGGTTGCATCCGCTGAAGCCTGCTGGTCCGGCTCGCCCAGCAGCGAGAATATTTTTGCAACGTGCGCCCGGTATTTTTCCTGGAGGGGGCGGCGCTCCGTGTCGTTGTGCACATAATAACTTCGGTCCGGCATCCCGAGGCCGGCCTGGTAGAACCAGGGGATAAGCACCGTGCTGTTCCGGGGATTTGCCTCCGCGAAGTACTCGTAGAGCAGACCGGATCCTTCGGCGGTGAGTGTGACGGTTGCGTTCGTGAGATCCTTCCGGGAACGGATGGCATCGATCATCGCGAGATCGTCCTTTAACGGGGCGATCCCCGCAGCATCGATCCCGGCCTGGTCCATCCCGGACCGGTAGAACTGCCCGATGAGGATCCTGTTCCGGTCCGCCTCTCTCCCTGAGACATTTTCAGCCTTGAGCGAGAGCGCGAGGAGATCGGCATCGACCTTGTCCTCCAGCTGGGTGAAGGATCCGTAGTGGTTCTTTTCGGCCGGGATCGGATGGGACCGCATCCAGGCGTCGTTGACGTACAGGTAGAAGTCATCACCCGGGAGGATGGACTCGTTCACGACAGATACCGGTGTGGGTCCGGGGTCTGTTTGCGGGGTGGTACATGCGGCGAGGAGGATGCACGTTATCAGGATCAGGGTTGCAGCCGCTCGTTTCATGGGTGTACTGAGGTTTGGTGTGGTGGGGGATGAAGGTTGAGGGACGGGTGGGGTGGCGGGTAATGATTTAAGATAGGGGGGAGGGCGAGAACGGTCCTCCAGAAGTATGAGAAAATGCTTGTTCAGGAATTTCCCGTCGGATCTTTACACCGAATTCATTGTTGTACTCAGATAAAGTAACAGGTTTTTTTTGGAGGACTCTCTTAGCTCTTTTTTTGCGGATAATTCGTGATAATCAGTTCGTTAATATCTCCCCGCCGTGAGCTATCGCAATTGATCCTGCGTCTGGCCGGGACCCGTTCGATGTAATACTCCGAGAAGAGATCATCAAAGAACGTATCCTCCGGATCCTCGTTTTTAGGATCAGAATTGGACAGCATAATCTTTGCGCCTCTCCTATCGAGTTCTTTGAAGAACTCTGCGAGACGCACCTGATCCTCATCGGTGAATCCGTCCTTCGAATAGGAGGTGAAGGATGAGGACCGGTTGAGGGGCCGATACGGGGGATCGCAGTACACGAAGGTGTGTTCATCGACAAATTCCCCACACCGGGTAAAATCCCCAAGGGAGATCTCCGTCCTTCTCAGGAGCGTTGCGACATCTTTCAGGTTGTCCTCGTCCAGTATATCGGGATTCTTATATCTCCCGGAGGGGACGTTGAACTCTCCACTCCGGTTCACCCGGAAGAGACCATTGTAACAGGTGCGATTCAGAAAGATGATCTGGGCGGTCCGTTCAATCCATGCAAAATTATAATTCTTAAAGTCAATCTCGGTGAGCTTTTGATTGAATGAAGCGCGGATCTCATAATAGAATTCTTCCCTCTTTCTCTCATCTCTGGAGAGATAATCTGACTCCAGAATTTCCAGTTCCGCGATCAATTTTTGTACGGAGTTCTGGATCACCCGATAAGAGAGGATCAGTTCCTGGTTTACATCACCGATAGAGCACTTTTCAAAGTTAAAATTTCGGTTGAGATAAAAGTAAACCGCACCTCCCCCTATGAACGGCTCAAGATAGCGGGTAATCTCCTCTCCTCTGAGTTCAAAGGGCAGACGTTTTGCAAACTCGTCAAGTAATTGTGTCTTACCCCCGGCCCATTTGAGAAAGGGCCGGGCTGCAGGAACAAGTTTTGTTTGTTCTGTCATTATTGAGGATACCTATGGGAGAATTCCTGTGGGTACACTGTTATCGTTCAAACATTAGAGGATATTGAATGGTAACGGCCAAAAAATAAATAAAAAATTGCGGGAAGCGAAGGGTAAGGATTATGCCCCGGATCAGGTCAGGGAGTCCTTTTCGGCCTGAAAGAGCGTCTCCTCCAGGGCTTTGCTCTCGGTCATATCCGTCCCGATGGAGAACATCCCGATAACCTCCCCATTCTCATCACAGATCGGTTTGTTGCTCCAGCGTATCCAGACCCTCTTCCCGTCCTTGGTGATATTCTCGTTCTCATTGGATGCGTAGCACTCGGGATGCGTGAGGATATTTTTTATCATGTAATCGAGGTCGCGGTCCGTACCCGATTCCCTATCCGGAACGATGGTCCCCACCAGCGGTTTCCCGATGACCTCACTATGCGCAAAACCGAAGAACCGGTGACCGTATTCGTTGAAGAAGGTAATTTTGCCGGTCTTGTCCCACTTCAGGATAATCCGGACTGGCTCATCGCGTTCCTTGCGCCGTTTCACGACAGCGTTCCTGAGCTGATCGGTACTGGACATCTTGGAGGAGACGAGGAAGACGTAATTTTTCAGGCCATAGATCTTGACTTTTTTCCCCTTGACGCTGTACTCGATCATCGCGATCTCCAGGATCCCGGCCTTGATGAGATTCCTGATATGATACTTGGTGGCGTTTAAGGAGATTTCGAGGCGCAGTGCAATATCCGACAGGCTGAGCGGCCCCTCCGCTGCCAGGATCTGGACGACAACGCCGGCAGTCTGGTGGGAGATCGCCCGCACGATATTCTGCGTCCCCTCGTTCCCGGACTCTAAGAAAACAACATCCCCCGCGGTACCGGTCCCTCCCGTCGCAGGGGCTGTTCCCGCGCCGCAGGGAGGTTTACGCGAACCGTGCGAGGGATGAAAACCGCCGGCTTCAGTTACGTGCTTCTTCTCTTCGCGCATACCCTATCGTTCGCTCCTTTTCGGTCTGAACATGGAGCACCGTTATCGCACCGGGTCGCCCCTGGGGGGGTTTGGCATTCCGATCTTTTTAATAATGATAATTATCCAAGGGTTAATAAAAAATTGTTTCGATTCAATACTGATAATCTCTCCCTCTTTTCCGGTAGAATCGTCACTGCACGGATAGGGTTGCGGTCGCTGACGGGTCTCATCGTCTGCAGCCCGGGTCCCGGGGGAGTTCTTCCGGGGGATCGGGGAGTTACGCCCGCGCAGGAGTGAAACAACTGGCGGGGGGACCCGCGCCCGCCAGATCCCACCTGAAAAAAATCAAAAAAAAATTATGCGTCTTCCAGCGGCGTCTCATCCGTGCCAAGGAAGTACAGCGCGTTCTCACCGTACTGGACCGGTGCATAATGAGAGCCTACGTGCATGAGGCCCTTGAACCGGACCAGCGACGAACCGTTGATCTGCCCGGCCATCCGGAGAGAGACCTGCTGGGGGGTGAGGGGGTCGGCGGTTCCCACAACGAGCATGGTATCTTTCTGAATTCCCGAGAGGCCGTCCCAGGTCCCGTTCCATACAAGATTTGCCTCCTCCTCGGCCCGGACGCCGGCGGTCTGGTTGGGATCGTGTGCAGCGTGGTATACAAGCCGCTGCACTCCGGGGTCCGGGCATCGTACGTATTCGAGTCGAGGATCAGTTTCCGGACCTTCTCCGGGTGATCGAGGACCAGCTGCTGGGCGGTCGATGAACCCATGGAGGCACCGTACACATGCATGCTCTCGTACCCAAGCGCGGTGATCAGCCCTGCGGCATCGTCCGCGTACAACGGGATCGTGGGGGTGGCGTTATTGGTGCTGCTGTACCCCATGCCCCGGTGGTCATAGGCATACACGTGGTACTTTGACGAGAGGATGCCAAGGAAGGTCTGGTTCCACGCAGCCTTGAGGGGGCTGGTATTCGCAACCATTGCGCCGAAACCTTCGATGAGCAGGACCGGTTCTCCGGACGATCCGAATTCCCAGTACGCCAGCCGGACCCCGTTGACCTCTTTGTACTTGACGGGTGTCTTCGCAATCGAGACCGGTGCCGGCTGGGCCGGCTGTACACACGTTGACTGGCCTGTTGCAGGGGTGCCTGTACACCCTGCCAGGAGAACCAGGCAGGTGAGGATAGCAAGGATGAGGATGATCGGTTTTGTCTTCATGACCGGTTGACCTTCTCTTGTATCTGCAGCTCTTCCGCAGCTCTCCTTCGGATTACGAAGTACAGCATCTGCGTCCTTAGGCGATACCGGTGCCGGTTTTGCAGACGACCCACTCTGGCTCTGTCCAAGACCAAAGCTAGCAGGAACGGGGTTCCTGCCGATTGTAGGTTTGCTGAATTCTTGGTCTACCCTTGACATCGCCTGCTTCAGGAGCCGCTCCACACCTGGCCAAAGCGCTGTGGCTTTGGCTCTATCAAGGGAGAAGGAATCGTTGTTGTCTGATTTGACACAGCATTTTGCGAGGAATGCAGCGTATAGGTCTCGTTGAACGGAGATCCCGCAACAGTTGTGCCACCGTTGCGATAATGGTTTTTTGACTTTTGCCCCACAGATATGACATGTTTGAGAAAGAGCTGTTGTTTGAGTGGGGATCTCATGTAAGTGCCCGTGAGCATTTTCGGCTTTTCTTCGGATCAGACTTACAATCATCGACGGTGCTCGAACAAGGATCGACTTACCGAACATCTTCTGCCACGCCCGATAGGAGATCCTCTCGGTAGAGATCTTCGACCCGGTTGCAAGAATCTCGTTTGCGAGGTTTCCATGCAGTGATTTTCTGTGAGCTGCCAGTTTACGGTTTTGTTCAGCCAATTTTTGTTGAAGTTTTTGGTATCGGGGAGATTTTGTCCATATTTTTGACCCGCGTTTGACCGTTCCGTTTGGGTTGTAGTTATTTTGGTTAGTTGCACGACGCGACCGGTCCATTTTTCGCTGGAGTCGGCGGGTTGCCTTCCAGTCTGGAACGATCTCGGCGCAGAGCTTGCGAAGTTCTGCAGTTGTATCACCGACATAGGCGATCGTGCTGGGGCCAATATCAAGCCCAACCTCTTCCACTCCTATTGGGTGCTTGTGGTTGAAATACGGGGTTCCTTCTAGGATTAATTGCACTGAAAATCGGGGACGCCCGTTGAAGTTCCTTCTGATGAGTCGACAATACTTTACGCGGCTGGTGAGTCCATGGGTCTGATATAAGTTGGTGGGGTCGACGAGAGCAGGAAGTTTCAGACCGGTCACCGACAACAAACGGTCACGGAATATTAATCCTTGTTTATTGTTCTTCCCCTCATCTCCCGGGACCCGGGGAGATCAAGCCGGATCCAGGACAAAGACTCATTCACCTGCCCGCCCTGGCACTCCAATGGCCAGAGTGCCGTCGGGTAAACTCCGAACTGGACAACTTTAATCTCGACAAGGCACTGATCCGGCGTGAAATCCAGGGGTTCGAATGCCTGCGACCAGTTCCCGTGGTCAAAACCGGATTGCATAAAAAAGAGCGATGAGAAATCCATTGAGGTGTGCCCGGAAACAACGGCCGCGGGATCCGATGACGAGAGATGGATATGGAGGTTGATATACTCATTATCGGGAATATTTCCTCTACCCGAGATGGTAAAACCCTCGTGAGCTCTCATGAGCGGGAGAGGATCAACGCTCATCCAGTAACCCGCCGGTCCGGCAGCGGTGGATGGGCTCTGATCGTCAGGAGCGGGTGATACGTACGATAGGAAAGGTGACAGAGACGCCGATACTGTCCCGCAGGAGATGAGGAGTATGGCCACACCCAGGACCGCAAGACCTGGAGGGTACCATCTTTGAGGCTCCATACATGCACATAACGGCGTTGCAGGATAAATCCATCGATGAGTGAAAAAATTGTTGCGGTAATTTTTGACGGATAGCTGATGAAAATTCAGGATCCAAAGAGGAGAGGGGAGTAATTTTTTAGCAACCGTAAGCCACATACGGTACATTTGCGGGGAAGAATCGCGAGCCTGAGCGTGAAATGCACCCGATTGTACAAGAGCCCTGAGCTCATTGCTTCATCTTCCTGGGGTCTCCCTGCAACAATCCATCACCCGGGTCTATCTGGATGCGGAAAATAATCACACTTTTTTGTGGATATGCAAAGCCCCCGCCACGATCCCAACAAGGGGAAGCACGGGAAGGTCAGAGAGAGAAGATCGCATTCATGGTTTTTGATGGCTGTCTGGGTGTTTGTGGCGACCTGAAACCGGGATACAGGTGTTCTCCTCCCTTTTTGCGATGGACCATAGAGATTGGGTTGGCTAAAATATTTTTGCAGTTTTACAGCCCGGATCTCAAAATATTGCCGGGAACGCTCAATAAACCCCCCTGAGATGAACGGGAGACTTGCACAGAGATAAAATAGATCGGGGTGGTGGATCCTAATCTGCGGTAAAAAGGGGATCCTTAAGGCATCCCCATCCCCGGAAGCCCACCAGGTATCGCCCGGGCCCGGACCAACCCAGGCTCGTGGTCATTGCCCTCTGCCATTTACCGGAGTCAACCTTCCGTTGAGGGATCGGCGACCCGTCCCATGAAAAATATCATGCCGCTCTCCCGGTCCGTGATCAGGAAAAGGAACGGATGATCTGCCCGGAAGACCGGGTACCGCCGGGGCTCCCCACCCCCCTTCAGTGCGACAACAGCTACCGTCGCTGCAGTAGCCTTGGTTCCGGCTTCGTTCACCTTGATCGTGGCTTTATGGACCGCATCCCCGATAAAGAGATACTGCGTTCCATCCATTCCGGAAAGATCGGCATCTGCACTGAAGGCTGTTGGCATGCCCAGACCGCCCAGGAAGTCGGGAAGCCGGGGGATATCGCTCTCAAAAGAAAATTTCGGGAGGTACACCACGATCCTCTGCGATGAGAGCGAGCGTTCGATCTTCGCATCCTGTACACTCAGGCCCTTCTCCACCGCATTCAGGTCATGGCTCTTCGGTAGGATCACGATCATGGAGAGGTTCCTCCCCCCTGCCTCTTCATACGGGAGCTCGAGAGCCTGGTATGTCCGGGGCTCGTAATACCCCAGATACGTATCCTGATCCCCCCGTGCCATCAGGGGGACGGTTTTTTCATCACCCGAGAGGGTCGTGAGGCGCATCAGCAGTCTCGTCCCGGTTGAACGCTTTGGCCCAGGTCCCATCGAAAATGATCGTATTGGTAATCACCAGGCGCATCGAACCGTCAATCGTGCCAGGAGGAAGAATGGCATGGATCCGGTTGTCGGTACTCTCTTCTACAAAGCGATTGATTGCCAGGCGCGAGGCTTCCGGGTGGCCGATAAAATCCACACTACTGACATTCACCCTGTAATACTTCCCGGCGATTGAGGTATATTCCGGCAGGAACGGGTAGGTTTTTTCCGCCCAGAACGCGTTTGTGGCAGAGAGGGAGGCCGGGCGGGGATCCGCGAGATTACCGGAGATTCCGGCATACCCAAGCCTTAAGCTCGTCGTGTTTTTGGGGATGTGGAATACCGATTGTATCTCTTCTGCCGTCTTCCCGCGGGATCCTTCATAGACTAGGGCGAAGACCGCAGAGATGCTGTAGGGTGAGAAGAAGAGGTTTTCGTTCCTGAACCCGGGGCTGGCACTGAGGGCCCGGTAGAGATCGAGTCCAAACTGATTGCTGGCCCAGGCAACGGACTGCTCATCGGAGAGCGCACTCCCGTTCCCGGCTCCCCAATATCCCGTGGAGGAGCCGGGTCTCTGGACGTCACCGGGCTGTAGGAACGGCCGCTGCGCCGATGAGAAGGGCTCCAAGAATATACCACTTCATGTTCATAAGAGACCTTCAATCCCGGTGAGGAAAATCCTGTCGATGAGTGAAAGAACGATGGTAGTTATGGAAGCTTGAGCCTCGGCAAAAGATCGGCTGATCCGATATCACGGCGCAAAATCCGGTGAGATTCCCGCTCCCCCTTCCAAAAGAATTGAGATTCCGTCCTCATCACGACCTTTATGATGAGGTGAGAGGTATCCCTCTTGCGTCTTTTCGAGTCCCCTGAGCTATCCCCAGGAATTTTATTTTTTGCGATCCCTTCCCCTAATGAGGATCCCCGCTGCGCCCAGCAGGGCTATGAGCGCTATGGCCGGCGGGATGGGTGTGTAGGTTGTCCTCGTTGGGACGGGCACTGGTGTACCGGAGAGCTGCTGAGTAGGAGGGATCACCGGGGCCGCGGGGGTGATCGGAGGAGCTGTGGTCTCCGAACTGAGCGTGCCGAGACGGGTGATGGTTGGCACCGGTGTGTTCTGGCCGGTAATAGTAAATATCTGGCTCTTTCCCATCGCGCGTCCAAGGTTCTGCTCTGCCTCCGTGTAACCGGGATCGAGATTGAGGGCCTTCTTGAAGGCTGATACCGCATCCTGGTACTGCGCTAATTCGAGGAGTGCTCCCCCTTTGTTGTTCCAGAGGGTGGCATTCAGGATCGTGATCGCTGTCCCCCGGTCGAAAGCGCCCAGCGCTTCCTGGTTCCTGCCGTCACGCATGAGTGCGAGCCCGAGATTGCTCCATGCCCAGAAGTTCTGGGGATCCAGGGCAGTACACGATTTGTACGCATTCACCGCATCTGCACTCTGGTTCAGCTGCAGATAGGCCGCTCCCTGGGTACAGAACGGGGCCGGGAGGTTGGGCTGGATTACCAAGAGTCTGTTGTATGCCGTGACCGATTCGTTCCAATGGCCGAGGTTGTAGTGGGCAGAGGCCTCGGCATTGAGTGCAGTGGCATCGGTCTTGATGGCTAACGCTGCCTCCGCGGCAGCAAGGGCATCTTCGTACCGGCCAAGCCCGTTGAGAGCAACTGCTCTTCCCGCCATCGCAGATGCCATATTCTTGTCAAGTGCGAGTGCCCGGTCAAAGTACGTGATGGCATTGGTATAGTCCCCGATAGTGTTTGCATACTGCCCCCGGGTATTCCAATCCTGGGCATCTTCAGCATGGACCGCCGGAACAAGCAGGAGTGCAAGAACGAGAAGAAAGATATATGCCGTTAATTTCATTTTCTCAGGACGAAATTTCCCTTGATTGCTGATGAATGTATTGTTTGCTCGGATCCATTCCTCTTCTGGTTTTTTTCAGGAGAGGCTCTCTCTGGAGCTGTACACCGGCCGATTGTGAACGTGACGGTCAGTGAGAGAAAAACTGCTCCAAGAAATGCAGCCGGGTATCCAAGACCACTTACGATTATCCCGGCCAGAAAGGGGAGGAGGGTCATACCCAGATAACTCGATGTCGCGAAGATTCCCATGACGACCCCCTGGTCTTCCCCAACTCCCGCAAGGAATGCCATCTGGGCGATCATGACCAAACTTGCAAGGGCGCCGAGTATGCCAAAACCAAGGGGAGAGAAGTACGTCACCCCGAGCCCCAGGGCCATGAAGAGTGCCGAGGACCGGATAATCGTTATCGGTTGCCATGGCAGGCTGGGGAGAAGAAGCACGGTGAGGATCGTACCAATACTCATGGAAGCGATAAAGAGCCCGATGAGATCCGAAGATAACATCGAGTAACCCGGGTAGAGCGATGCAGCGATCCCGGTTATTCCGACCAGAATTACGAAGAGTACCAAAGCCCGCGATATTCACAGAGAAGTGGCAGAACCCTGCCCGGTCTTTCCTGAGCACTTGTCCCTAGTTTGCGTACGGTCAGGATTACGCCGGCGGGGAGGAATGAGAGTGCTGTGAACAGGATACATCGAGGCGGCAATGAGGATCCCGGCGCCTACCCCTTCTCCGAACCTGAGGAGAATAACCGGGTACGGCGCAAGGGAGGATAAGAGGAGAATTCCGCTAAAAAGCGTGATTATGAGCCCCAGCCGGATCATCGGGATCTGACCGTACTGGTCCGAGAGGAGGCCGCCGGGGAGGGTTGTAAGGAATGCACCCAGGAAATATGCTGAATAAATTGCGCCCTTGACAGCAGAGCCCGCCGTTTAGGCCGGCAGAGCCGGCACGAGAGCGCCAGCGCAACAAAAATGCCAAAAAAGAGGGAGAATTCAAGCCGCATACCGGATCAGGTCATCCGGTAGGTCTCGAGGTTCATGGGCGAGTGGGTCTGAATATGGTAGCGCTTGTAGATCGAGCTTGCCAGATCGATCGTGTTGTTCTCATCGCCATGGATACAGAAAATTTTCTCGGGTCGCGGCTGGATCTGGCCGATATAATTCATAAGCTGGCGCCGGTCCGAGTGACCGGAGAAACCATCAACCGTTACGATCTCGAGGTTGATGGTGATTGTACCTTTCCTTCCCATCGGCACCTCGCGCCAGCCCTTCTGGATGCGCCGGCCGTAGGTCCCGTCGGCCTGGTACCCGACGAAGATCAGGGCATTCTTCTCATCGTCTGCGAGGTTCTGAAGGTAATCCATCACCGGGCCCCCGTTGAGCATCCCGCTCGTGGAGATGATGACACAGGGGTCACCGGTAATAACTTTCTCCCGCAGCTCGTTCGAATCGACCTGCTGGAAGCATTCCGCAAGGAACGGGTTCATACTTTCCCGGAAGATAAGGTTCCGCAGCTCGGTGTTGAGGTATTCCGGGTACGTAGTATGAATTGCGGTTGCCTCGCGGATCATGCCGTCCAGATAGATCTTGACTTTTGGGATCTTGTCCAGGCGCATGCCCTCTTCCAGTGCGAGCATGACTTCCTGCGACCGCCCGACCGAGAATGCGGGAATGATGACCTTCCCCCCGCGCTGAAGAACCCGGTTGATCGTCTCGTACAGGATCGCTTCCGCATCGGCCCGGGGCTGCTGGAGATCGTTGGAGCCGCCATAGGTGCTTTCCATGAAGAGCGCTTCGAGCCGGGGGAACTGGTTTACCGCGGGGTTGAAGAGCCGGCTTTTGCTGTAGTTGAAGTCACCGGTGAAAGCTATGTTGTACATGCCGTCCCCGATATGGAAATGTGCTATGGCTGAGCCCAGGATGTGACCGGCATTGTGGAAGGTGAGCTTGATATCCGGCGCGATATCGGTTACACTCCCGTAGTTGAGGGTGATCGAGTGCCGGATATAGGTCTTGACCTCGTTTGAGGAGTAAGGAACCTTGCGATCCTCCTTGTGGATGACATCGAGGTAATCGAGCTGGAGCATTGCGGAGAGATCCCGAGTTGGCGGGGTGGCGTAGACCGGGCCTTCGTACCCATATTTGTACAGGAGCGGGATGAGTGCGCAGTGATCGAGATGTGCATGCGTGAGAACGACAGCATCGAGCTGGGCGAGGGGATGGATCTCCGGGACGTAGAGGTAAGGGGTCCCGTTCGAGTTGTCCGGCTTCTCACCGCAGTCGATGAGCACCCGGCTGTTGGGCGTGGTGAGGAGGAATGCCGCACGGCCGACCTCGCGGCAGCAGCCCAAGGTGGTAACCCGGGCCCACTGGTCTCTCTTCGTTGCATCCCTGTCCGCATCCCCGCGCCCGGGGATGTCCCGGTGAATTCTTCGTCCTATGGTCCGGAGAAATGCCTTACGGTCTTCGTTTGTCTGCCTCAGGTACTGCCGGATCTGTTTAACCGTTGAACTCTCGATAGGGGGCGTCCGGACGACTTTCGGAGTCCAGCCGATGTGTCGGGTGATATCCCGCAGGGTTGCGCCGTTTTTACCGATGACCACTCCGGGCTTCTCGGCTTCTATCAGGACTTCTCCGGTATCGGGATCAAAAAAGATATCGGTGATCCCTGCGGTATCCGGGACTACTGCCTTGATCTCGTTATACGCCTTCTCCGGATCTTCGAGGATCGTTGGCCTGACCACGATCCGCTTGCGCAGGTCCCGGGCCAGTACTTTGATCAAATCTGCATCATCGGCAAATCGTTTGGGATCATCGGTATAGATGACCAGCTCCGGTCCTTCGAATTCGACCTGGGTCACCGTAATGCCTTCTGGCACTCTCTCGTTGATCTTATCTTTGAGCTCTTTGAGCCGTTCTTCCATTAACATAAAAAATTCATCCTAAAAAAAAGATCATGCGGGGGATTTTGCGAGATGTTTTTTGAGTTCTTCCTCGCTGAGTACGTGGTACCGGTCCTTGGTGATGACAACGACCTGGATACCCTCCCCTGATCCTGCATCCCGCTTCATCGCGGATTTGAGAGACCGGACCGAGATATCTATCGCTTCATCCTCGGTCATATCCTTGTGGTAACGGTCCTCAAGGACGCCGTAGGCCATCGGAGAACCGGAGCCGGTCGCGACGATCTCCTCTTCTTTTGTTGCCCCGCCCATGGCATCGACGGAATAGATGCTGGGTCCATTGACGTCAACGCCGCCCACCAGGAGCTGCACGTAGTAGGGGAAGTACCGGTTCTGGTTCAGGTAGTTCGAGAGGAGGGTTGCTGAGGCCCCAACCGTGATCGGGCGGGACCGGCGGATCTGGTAGAGGTTGCATTCAACCGCAAGGATGCGTGCAAGCTGTTGCGCATCTCCCACACCGCCAGCCGTGGTCATACCGATCCTGTCTGCCACCTGGTAAACCTTCTTTGCTTTCTTGCTTGCGATCATATAGCCCATGGTCGCACGCTTCTCTGTTGCAAGTATAATGCCACCGGCAAACACCACGCCGATCGTGGTCGTTCCCTTCATGGACTCCTGGTACTGTTCAGGCATATGAAACTCCCAAAATAAATTTTACGCTAAAAATATGTTAAAAGCGCTTCAGGTATTAGAGGATATTGGTTGACTTAAAGGTTGTTATTCCTCTGCCTCATCACAGAAAACCCGGAGAAGTTCCCGGTCATACAACATCGCAACAAGGCGCCTGTCGCCATTTACCACTGGCAGCTGGTCGACGCGTGCCCTCCGCATCTTCAAGGCACACTCGCTGACTTCAGCGTTCGGCGGGACTGCGACCACATTCTTTACCATGGCAAGTTTCACGGGCCGGTTCGGGAGCTGGACCTTGGAGATGCCGAAGCTTATGGTGTGGTTGTCCCGGATGCTCTCCCATGTCCATTCGTCATCATCGGTTCCATTGGAGAAGTCACTGACTCCCACCGAGTCTTCGATGCTCGTGTTCCGGATGAGGTCCCTCTCGGAAATAATTCCCTGGAGGATGTTCTCATCATCGAGGATCGGTATCGCATCAACACCGGAGATCTCCATGATGCGTCCAACCACCGGCAGGGGGGTCTCCACCCAGAGGGCGAAGGTCCGGCTCGTATACCGGTCCTTGACCTCTTCCTTGATCTTCATCTGGGCAAGGGCATGGATGACATCGGAGACGGAGAGCAGGCCGATGAGGTGGCCGCTCTCGACGACCGGCAACCTCCGGATTTTGTGGCGAGCGAGCAGCCGTGCCGCCTCCTTGAGTTCCGCGTCGGGCTCGATAGTTATCGGCTTGGGCGTCATAAGGAGGCCGAGCTGGGTCTCCTCGGGTTTGCAGAGCAGATCCTTACGGGTGATAATCCCGACAATCTTCTTATTCTTGATGACCGGGACACCGGAGATCCCTGTGCGCTTGAGGATCTTTAGCACATCGTCACGGTTGCCGGGTAATTCGACGTGAACTACGTCGGCTGTCATGTAGTCTTTGACGAGCTTTTCTGTTATGATCGCACCACCATGGTTGTGACCCGGCTGTGGGTAATGACGAATGTGCTGACGCTTCCGATGAGGATCCGGTCGGTCTTGCTCTTTCCATGGGAGCCAACGACAATGAGATCTGCTCTCTCCTGCTCCGCAAGGGCCACGATCTCGCTGCCAGCATGCCCCTGTTTCATGTGGGTGGAGCTGGAGACCCCTTTGGCGGCGGCTGCAAGCTTGGCCTTATCGAGACTCTCCTGGCCTTCCCTCCCAAGGACGCCGTACATCAATTCAACCGTATTGTCTGCAGGGAGGGAGGAGAAGAGGCCCGTCTCGACGACACAGATGATATGCAACCGTGCATCCCAGACCCGCGCTTCTTCGACTGCCCGAAGGAATGCACGCTCACCGGCATCCGAACCGTCAATTGCAACAAGGATGTTATTGAACAATCTCATCACCCAAAACAAACATGGCTTTTTTATTTAATTTACGCATTAAAAACGTTTTTCCCAACCGATACCCCCTCGCCTCGCTGGATCAGGGACCTGAGGGGATTCCTGCTGAATCTGAGGGCCGATGATCCGGGATCCAGGGTAAAGAAATTTGCCCGCGCCCCGATCCGTATGTACGGGTCATCACCCATGAGTACCGATCCCCCGATTGCAGCCCGCAGGAGATCCTCCGGTCCCGTCTTATAGATCGTATGGCAAAATGCCATCTCGGAGAAGATATCCGGGGATACGAACATTACGTTATCGGTGCCGAGGAAGAGTGTGCAGCCAAGCTCCTGCATGAGTTTCAGGGGGGGATGGTGGACCGACCCTGCAACTCCGAGTCTCCAGTTGGACCGCGGACATATGGCGATGGGAATATTCCGGTCGACACATTCACGCAGCTGTTCTCGTGTGGCATGCGTTGCATGGATGATAATGTCCGGATCGTACTGAAGGGCGGAATCGATATCCTCCAGATCCCGCTCGCCGGCATGGAATGCCACTAGCCTGCCATTCTTCCGGGCATTTTCGATCAGCTGGTCGAGATCTGCTACGTCCCGGGTACTGCTGATGCCGATCCCCTCGCCGTAGAGTTCCCCACCTTCACGGCCGAAAATGACCGGGCGGAAGGGCAACCCCTCCGCAGCCTCCCGCAGAGCCGCGACACCTGCCGGGCCGCCTTCGCGGAAATCCGCACATCCCGAGATCCCGCGTGCCAGCATACCTTCGATACTGGCTCGCATGCCGGAAACCAGTTCGTTCTGCGTTGCCTCTGCAAGAAGGCGATGTTTCAGCCCATCCGGGGGGGTGACGAGGTCGGTGAGAGGGCCGTCAGCAGCGCAGTCCATTGCGACCGTATCCCCGAGATGAGTATGAGCATTGAAAAATGCGGGGCAGATCCACGTGCGGGGGGCCTGAGGGTTTGCCTCGATCGCCCGGATAATCCCGTCCTCGACAACGATATCGGATGGCAGGATTTCGAAATCCTCGCCGGTTAATACCAATCCCGAGACGAGCTCCAATTTTTTCATGATACGCCGTGACATTTATTTATATGTTGAAAAACGAAATATGTTCCCATGGCAAAGAAACAGGGTGGAAGATTATTATCATCAGCAGGTCTCGTTAACTATTACGAGAGTGAGGATCGCCGGGCGATACACATCAGTCCCGCCACGGTAATGGCAGTTGCGGCAGCTATCGGGATTGTCATCTTGCTTCTTAATATTCTTTACGGCAAACACGTTCAATAAATATTTTTATAACCCTGCTTTTTTTACTCCGGTGATCCGGTAAGGCTTCCTCTTTACCAGCGCGGTTTTTGCGTTTACTAACTCAAAAAAAAGGAATGGTTACCATCGGTGCGCTATCTAGAGAACCGCCCTTACCTCTCTGCAAGATTTACATGAAGATCGATATAGCCCTGAGGCGCTGAAGTGGTTTTGCTTCCGACGACTTTTCCGTTCTTGTACACCTCAACGGTGAGGAGATTCCCCGAGGAATCGCTCTTCAGGATCTCTGCTTCAACCATATCGTTCACCGCCGGTATGTTATAGATCTGCTCCCCCATGCTGGTGACCGCTTGCATTCTCCCGGGAGTACCGTACGAGATGGTATAATTCCCGCTATAGTTGACATGGACCCAGACACCTGTCTTGGGGGGGGGGACGTAGTGCGGCGCAGCGGGAGTTGTATGCAGGGAGACTTCCGGTGTCGGTAAAGGTGTCGGCGAGAGGGTTATTATGGGGGTGAGGGTCGGATTTGGCGTCATCGGTGTTGTTGGTGTCAATCTCAAGGCAGGGTCTCCCTGCCCGGGGACGTTTCCGAGAAGAAGGGGTGGGAGAACGAGGATCGCCCCCGCGATCACCAGAGCAAGAAGCCCGATTGCACCCACGACAAAGACCGGTGAACGCCGGGGTTTTTCGAGAGCCGGCCAAGGGAACCCCCCGGATAAAGGACAGGTGACTCTCTCCGGCCCGGAGATCGCAGGACTTAAAGAAACAACCGATTCCGGGGGAGTGACCGGCGCGACCGGAGGAGGACTGGCCCCCCCGACCGATACTATTACCGGCATTTGCGCCTCTTTTTGGGCCAGGAGAATCTGTTCTTTAAGTCTCTCCAGCCAGTCATCGCGCTCGTCCATCCGCTCCTCTCCTTCCCACTGGGAGAAGGTGAGGGGGAGCCTCTGGGCTGCTTCATCCTCTCCTGGCGGGGCGATTGACAGGGTTATTTCCGGTTCTCCTGTCCTGCTCTCCGCACCCATGACCACCTCAATTGCCGAAAGGGGGATGGTCACCGGAATAAACCGGGAGTTCTGGCTGTCAACCATAAGGAGACGCTGGTTGGTCAGGATCAGATCCGAGGAGACGGCTTTCACCACAACCCTGTGGGTTGCAAGGATGATGGCCTCATTGGGGTTCAGGTAGGGGTTACCCATGGTACCACATTCGTAGTCTCTTGTTTTGCTCTTCCCAGCAATATGCTTTCACCGCTATTTCTGTACAGCCTTGGATCTTTTGTCAAGTGGAGGCCTGAGGCAACGGTCAGAGAGGAATCCTCGCTCCGGACTCCTGCTCCGGTCCGTGAAAAGAGGATCGGGATCTCCCGGATCCAAGAGTCTCTGAAAAAGAGATAAATAGCAGCCTGGTCTTTGCGATACTTTTCCCTGAGCAGGGATCTTTTTCCCCCTCGCATATGGATGGTATCGAGCTCAAAACCGGTGGGGATGGCACCGCTGACCCGGTGTCGGGCTGTTGGAGGAGAGATCCCGAAGCCCTTTATCACTACACTATTATACCCAGAGGGCTCTGCGGCATCGCGACAAATTTCGAGGAAGGGGTACGGCCCCTTTCGCGTCCGAGTATCCCGGCAGGCCTTTACCAAAGACGCTTTCTTCACCCTTGCGGCAATATCGCGTCGAACAGGGTCATCCTCTCGCGTCCCGGCCTGGTCAGGAGGAACGGGGGGGATTATCGTGCGCGGCGGGAGGAGGGAAGGTGGGAATTTTTTTGGGGGTTATCCGTCCCGTTCTCTCTCTTCGGCCGGAGGGTGGGATCTGACGGACCGCATGAGCTTGAAAAAGATCGGGAGAAAGGCAAGGACCGAGAGGCCGATAATGGCGGTGATGATCAGGGAGAAATTCTGCTTCACGAGAGGGAAATTTCCCACCAGGAACCCGGCCATCAGGAATGTGCCCACCCATACGATCCCCCCATGACATTGTATCCCAGGAACCAGGAGTAGCGCATCTTTCCGATCCCTGCAAGGAACGGAGCAAATGTCCTGATGAACGGCATGAACCGTCCGAGAACGATGGTGACCCCGCCGTATTTTTCGAAGTACTCACGGGTCTTATCCAGATGTTCTCTTTTGACGAAGGAAAACCGCCATGTTAAAATTCTCATCTCGAACGTCTGCCCGATCCAGTAGTTTACGGTATCGCCAAGGATTGCTGCAAGGATAAGTACGGCGAGAAGAATCCCTATGTCGAGAAGGCCAGCACCGGCGAGCGCTCCAGCCGCGAAGAGGAGAGAATCGCCGGGAAGGTACGGGGTCACGACAAGACCGGTCTCACAGAACAGGATGACGAACAGGATGATGTACGTCAGGATGCTGAATTCCTAGATGATGAGCGGGAGAGAGGTATCGAAATGGAGAACCATATTCAGGGGGGGGCCAACGGCAGGGTCATCGCACCGGGTTGGAATCGGAACGAGATAAAACGATCGCGGGGTTCAAGTGAATTCATTCCATTCCCTCCCGTAATCCTCTCATGGCTTACCGGGTTGTCGTTTGCCAACGACCGGGTCAGCCCGGAACGTACTCCGCGCATTGAGGCGGATCATACGGTGATCGATTCGGAAGTGACAAGGGGGGTTAACGTTTCCGGCTGCACCAGGCACGGTTAGTATCAATAGGAATTGCCCGCTGGAGTATCCGCCTCAGGGAACATGTGCATGAGCACCGATCAGGTCCCGTGATCACCCCGGTCCCCCAAGAGGCCTTGGACAGACCATGCGAACAGAACCGCGAGCAATCAGTGCCGGTCGATACGATGCCGGAGGTCTCTGCCCGAAACGCACGTCACTTCTCCTGTTGACGTAGCGGGCGTCCCTGTTGAGGAGAGTTTCACCCAGAGGATCTCATCTTCCCGGAGGGAGGTTCGGCTTTGGAACAAATTTCTGCCTCGCAAGGGGGAAACTGCCGAAAAAATCGGGGATATTCATTCCAGCTCCGGGGATTGGGATGGCCGGAACCTGGGGTGATAGGCCGGAAATATGATGAGATCCAAAATGACCGAAATTTGCCGGTCTGATCGCAAGCGATAACATATTCCCCGGATTTTCGTCCAAATCCAGCTGATCCATAGACGGATATTTCCCGGAACCGGCGAGACCCCGCCTGCCTGAAGCTTGCAAAGGGACATGACATAACAGAGCGTAATAGCGTACCCCGCTTTTACCGCGTCCTTGACTCCGGCGTAAGATAAAAAGTTCCCAGAACCAATCCGGCCAGATGAGATGCGTGCCGGGGCACAATACGCACCCTTTAGGAAGTCCATCCTGTGGGATGCTGTTCTCATATTCTCGAGCGGAAAGGGCCCGCCCGGAGTCTAGTCTTCGCGGCACTCCCGGATAAGCGCCCTCCGGGTGATATCCTCTTCTTTTGAAAAGTAGAGATCATTGTGCCCGGTCCATACCGGGCAATTGCGGAAGATGACTGCCGGGACACCATTATTGCTCTCGCCCATCACAAAATTTGCAAAGCCTGCTATCTCGTCCACGACCGCTTCTTCCGTGATCTTAAGCACATGACCGAAGAGATCCTTATCCCCCCGGAAATCGCGGATCGCGGTAAAGCCGCTCCACCCGATAGCGTTACCGGTCTGGCCCCTCCGGAACGACCGTCCGCAGGTGTCGGTGATAATGACCCCAACCTCTTTTTCGGTGATCTCCCGGATCTTCCCCTTCAGTTCTTCGGCCGATTTCATCGGATCCGGTGGGAGGAAGATGATCATGTCATCCTCGATATTGCTCTGGTCGACCCCGGCCCGGACGCCGATATGCCCGAATCCCAGTTCGGATAAAATAAACGGGGTCTCCATGATAATATCCGCTGATGCTTCAAGAACTGCCTGGACGAACCGGGGATCTTCCCCGTTGAGTTCTGCAAGGCGGAGGGCCCGCTCTGTGGGAGAGAACCCGGAGAGAGGGCTTGTATATCCCTTCGCTTTTGAAACAATGGTGGATGCGATGGAGATGATGTCCTTCTCCTGCAGCGGGATCCGCTCGCAGATCATAGCTGCCAAATCATCGCCTTTGTGGATGAGGGGAATCCCGCTGACCCCCATAACCTGAATATTCTCCATGATTACATCTCTATGGGATGATCCGGCGATATAGGGATTTCGTTTCTACCGCGGCCGGGTTTTTCCATGGCAGAAAAACATGAGTGTGATATCCCGAATTGATTTTACACATATAACCATTTCTGCGCATATTTCAGAATCCTCTCCTGGGGTAGACGGTACCAGAATGCGTTATAAGGTTCATCGAAATCGAGACTCACTCATGTGAGGTTTGATGACATTGTGCCAGTGAAGAATTTTATCGACAGAACCGAACTTCGCGATCCTTCGTTCGACTTCTCCGAAGAACCGTTCAATTTTGCCGTTCGTTTGAGGGTGTTTTATCCTGGTTGGGATGTGTTTTATGTTGTGATGAACAAGGAACTCTCCGAATTTATGATGGGCCTATTCACGGTTCCGAGCTGAAACGAATTGTGTACTGTTGTCAGTGAGGATCTCGCGGGGCGTACCTTACATCTGGAATCCCTGATTCAGCACCGTGAGAGTGTTCTCGGTAGTTGGAGAATCGAATACCCCGTAGCAGGTGATGAGGCGGGATGAATCATCCATGAATGCGATCAGCCATTTCTTCGATCCTTTAAGTTCGAACTCTTTCCAGTCTCCCTGCCCCATCGACATGGAATGAGTATGTTCATACCGAACATATTTCCGCTGTTGCCGTTTTTTCATGTTGATCTCCACCAGACCGTGGTTCAACAATACCCGATAGATTCGATTATGCGGGATATGGATCCCGTGTGTTTCCTCAATCTTCTTCTCCAGATGGATTGGACCAATGTTGTTGGATTGATAGGTTGCGAGGATCAACTCTTCTGCTCGATCATCGATGGCTTGGGGCTTTCTTCCAGATTGCCTGAGTACCGGATATTCCCCCGATTCTCTGAACGGGTTGATGAACTGATACACTCGTTGACGGGTAATCTGGAAATACCGGGCAATCTCAACAACGGGTTTATCATTGACACATTGCTGAATGATCCTCTGGATAGCCCCATTCGATAAGTTGCTCAAATCGGTATTTACATCTGATGTCAAATGATTTCGGGATAGGACAGCAGAAAAACATGAGCAAAAAGTTATTATAAAATTCCTGCCAATGTGACGGGAATTTTCAGATACGTTTTTAAGATGCGAACACGCATCACCTCATAGCGATGTACGTTATCGTCCGTTGTCCCATGTGCAAAAAATTTGCCTATGTTGACCGGTTCCAGCAGTGGAAACTCTGCCCGGGTTGCGGACATGCGTACGAGATCAGGAATGTTCAGGTCTACCTTGATGTGAGGGATCACCACGAAGTCGAGCATCTCGTAAAACAGATGGAAAATCACCTCCTTACGAATAAGAAGAAAGATTTTACCCCTGAGGAGACCGAAGAATTGCGGCATCATTATTCACAAGCCCTCCGGAAAAATGCGTGAAGGTATTCTTTCATTCTCCGGACTCCGGTTCGATCTTCTTTTCCCAAAAATTCCCAAAGTATCCGGAGAGAATCTGTATCCCGGGGTTTTCCGGTTAAGTTGTCGAATGGTTCAATGCCGATTGAGGCGATTGTACCGGAGATGCGAATTCCATGGAAATTACCGAAAGAGTTTTTGATGTCATTATTGTCGGGGCAGGACCCGCAGGCCTTTCCTGCGCGATCCAAGCAGCCGCACCGAAATCACGGATCCTTCTTCTCGAAAAAAAGGGAGGCCCGGGGACCAAGCTTCTCCTTTCCGGTTCCGGCCAGTGCAATATCACCCATGCAGGGGATATCAATAATTTCTTCGCCCGGTACGGCAGGAATGGAAAATTCCTGAAACCCGCCCTGCTCTCGTTCACGAACCAGGACCTCCTCCGCTTCTTCGGTGAGCATGGGCTCTCGATGATGACCGGGGAGAACGGGAAGGTCTTCCCGGAGACCCGGAGTTCCGCCGATGTGCTGGAAATATTGATCCGGCTCTGTAAAGAGCGGGGAGTTGCGATCAGGACCGGCGAACCGGTCACCGGTATAACGCGGACCTCGCAGGATTTCTGCGTTATGACGACAACTACATCCTATCGTTCTCCGATCCTTGTTCTCGCAACGGGAGGCTCGTCATACCCGCAGACCGGATCGACCGGTGATGGGTTTGGGTTTGCGAAATCGCTGGGCCAGCCGGTAACAGAGACCGGTCCTGCGCTTACGCCGCTCCTCATCCGGAACTTTCCCTTTGCCCCACTCGCAGGGATGTCATTTGACGCACTGCCGTTCACTTGCTGGAGGGAGGGGAAAAAAGTTGCTGACCGGGTCGGGGACGTCCTTTTCACCCACCTTGGTCTCTCCGGCCCCGGCATTCTCGATGCGTCCCGGGATATCCGTTCTGGAGATATTGTCAGGCTCTCGTTTGTCGGAACTATGAAGCGCGAGGAGTTCGATGACGATCTCACAAGACGGGTGCAGGAGAATGGAACCTGGCAGGTCAGGACCCTTCTTGCCGCGTACCCGATCCCGGAGCGGCTGAACAGAAAATTGCTGGCCATCTCAGAGATTTCGGACGATATCAGGTGCTCCCATCTTTCGGCAAGGCAGCGGGCGAAGCTGATCGCAAACTACACCGCGTTCCCCCTCACCGTTGAAGCCCCGGGCGGGTACAAGGTCGCGATGGTGACCCGGGGCGGGGTAACGCTGGAGACGGTAAACCCGAAGACCATGGAGTCCAAGCTCATCCCCGGCCTCTATTTTGCCGGTGAAGTCCTGGATCTCGATGGCGATACCGGGGGATACAATCTGCAGGCTGCATTCTCGACCGGTGTTATGGCAGGCCGGACTATCCAGAAGGCCCGAACTCCGGATAAAAAATCCCGGTAAAATTTTTGGGAACCTTCAATTTTTTGAGGGGCTTTAGCTGGCCAGATCCTACGTTTGCACAACTCCCGTGGGGTTTTCCCAGGTCCCTTATTGCTCCGGTGCTCGGGGCGTATCAGCGCTCTTCTTCTCCGGATACAAAATATCTGGCATGCACCGGGAATGGGACACGAGTGAGTTGCTCTTTCCATCTCGTGGAAACCAGATCCCGACCCGGGTAGAAGCAACTGTTCATAAAAGATCGCCTCCGCTGCCGGTGGCCGGCAACGAGCGGGCCGCCAGTACCGTTTCTTTGCACGGATCCCCGGGTGAAACAGTCTGATCGGGGATCCATGGTCTCTTACGGGAGGATCAGGAGCCGATCTTTTTTGTCTCGTCCTCTGCGGCTTCAAACATGGCCATCACTGATGGGTCCGGTGCCGGGGTTGCCCGGCTCACAATCCAGATAGCAGACAGTGCCAGGAGGAAACCCGGAATAATCTCATAAATTTCGGGGATACCTGCCCATTTCCAGAGGATAACGGTGAGTCCTCCGGTTATGATGCCGGCAAGCACGCCCTCCCGTGTCGTGCGCTTCCAGAAGAGGCTGGCAATCAGCGCAGGGCCGAAGGCTGCCCCAAACCCTGCCCAGGCGTACGCAACAATTGAGAAGACACGACTCTCGGGGCTCAAGCCCAGCAGGAGCGCGAAACCCGCGATGAGCAGGACAGAGATCCGGCTCACCCAGAGCAGCTCACGATCCTCAGCCCGTGGCCGGAGAAACGGGAAATAGACGTCCTGCGACAGGGCGGATGCCGTGACGAGCAGGATCGAGGATGCCGTGCTCATGATCGCTGCGAGGATCCCACAGAGGATGAGTCCGGCAAGGAACGCAGTGAACATGTCCATGGTCATCACCATGAAGATCGTCTCCGCGGCCGGACCTTCCAGGGGCTGGCTCAGAAACGCACGCCCGATGATCCCGACTGCAATCGCTGCGGAGAGGGATATGATAACCCAGACCATCGCGATCCTGCGGGCATCCCGGATCTCCTCCGGCTCCCGGATCGCCATGAACCGGACAAGGATGTGAGG
The DNA here is from genome assembly GCA_030919125.1 of Methanoregula sp. SKADARSKE-2. Taxonomy (GTDB): domain Archaea; phylum Halobacteriota; class Methanomicrobia; order Methanomicrobiales; family Methanospirillaceae; genus Methanoregula. The sequence continues at coordinate 1,863,915 of CP121470.1, read as the reverse complement.
CTGGCCGAAGTACCCAAGCCCCCATGCAGTAAAGGAGACGATGGCAAGCAGGGGGAGAGTACTCCCATCAGGGTTTGTGAAGAGATGGAGAAGATTAAAACTGGCGAGCACGCCGTTTCCGGAAGCCGCCGGCCCTCCAAGGACGAAGAGCGCTGTAACCGGCACGATGAGCAGGGCAAAGAACATCAGGATCCCCTGGATCGTGTCGGTTATACAGACCGCCTTGAACCCCCCGGTAAAGGTATACGCCACGATGATCAGGGTGCCGAACAGGAGGGCTGTTGAATAATCCATCCCGAAGACCGTGGAGAAAAGTTTTCCTCCGGCAACGAACTGGGCTGAAGTGTAGATGACAAAAAAGAACAGAATGCAGGCTGCGCAGACCGCTCCCATAAGGTTTGACTTGTCAGAGAACCGGTTCCGGAAAAATTCCGGCAGCGTGAGAGAGTTTCCCGCAAGCGATGAGTAGATCCGGATGCGGGGGGCGATATATTTCCAGTTCAGGTAAGTTCCCGCGGTGAGTCCGATGGCTACCCAGCCAGCCTGCATCCCGCTGGCATATGCAAGGCCAGGCAGCCCGATGAGGAGCCACCCGCTCATATCAGATGCCTCTGCACTGAGCGCTGCCACAAACCGCCCCAGTTCCCGGTTCCCGAGAATGAACTGGCTCACGGTTGTTGTCTTCCTCCAGTAAAAGAGGCCGATCGCAACCATGGCTGCAAGATAGATGACAAACGCAGCGAGGATCCCTGCGGCCTCCGTATTCACGCTTCCTCCCTGTGAGAGCCCTCAGCGAGTACTTTCATGGCAGTGTCCGGAGCGGGAGGCTGCTCTCCGCCATTCCGTCTCGGAAATGCCAGAGCGTGAGTAACACCGCGATCAGCATGAAGCCGCTGAATACCAGCATACCGGATCCCGGTGCTGCGGTGTCGCTCCTGGCGATGAAGATGCCCATCAGGGATGGTCCAACGAACCCCCCGAGGGTCCCGAGCGCATTCACAAGCGCAATACCCCCCGAAGCGTCTATCTTCCTCACCCGGGCGGTCACGATCGCCCAGAAGACCGGGACCCCCGCGTACATCCCCGCTGCCGCCAGGGAGAGGGAGGCAACCGCAAGGGCCGGGCTGGAAATGACTGCGCTCAAAAAGAACCCTGCCGCTGCAACGAACCAGGGTATGATCAGATGGTATTTGCGCTCACCGGTCCGGTCGGAGTGGTGGGCCCAGAGGAGCATGCAGGCGAGTGCGAAGATATAGGGGACCGCAATAAGGAGCCCGGTGACGGTATGGTCGGAGTCTTTGGAGCTGGAGTTGATGATCTGGGGCAGCCAGAAGACGATTGCGTACCCACAGGCCATCTCGCAGAAGAACGCGATCCAGAGTCGGTTGAACCAGAGACGGGAGAAGAAATACCCGGGCGTCCTTCGCACGGGTGTGCCATGTGACTCCCGCTCTGCCTTCACGGTGCGGATCAGCCAGGCCCGTTCCCGGTCACTGAGCCACTCAGCCTCCTCAGGCCGGTTGGTCATGTACCGGTACGTGACAAGGCAGAAGACGATGGCCGGTATGCCCTCAAGTATGAAGAGCCACCGCCAGCCGGCCATATCCAGCCAGCCGGTATGATCGAGGATAAGCGTCGAGATGGGGGCTCCAATGATGATCGCGACGATCTGGGCTGCGTACAGGTAGCTCATGCAGCGGGCAAGATCGCGGCCCCGGAGCCAGAGCGAGAGGTAAAAGACGATGCCCGGGTAAAACCCTGCTTCGGCAATACCAAGCAGGAGGCGCAACACTCCGATATCGAAGGCGCTCCGCGCAAACGCGAGAAGGATTACCACGATCCCCCAGCTGAGAATGATGCGGGAGATCCAGATCTTTGCCCCGTACCGTTCCATCAGGCGGTTGCTCGGGTACTCGAAGAGGACGTACCCGATAAAAAAGATCCCCGATACCAGGCCAAAGATCATGGGAGTTATGCCGAAATCCGTGTTCATTGTCAGGGCAGCAAACCCAAGGTTTACCCGGTCAATGTAGTTGATGATATAGAGGACGAGGATCAGCGGAAAGATGTGCCAGATCACGGTCTTCATGACCTTGTTTCCGTATTCTCTATCGGCTGCCGTCTCCGACCCGGATGCGTTCATGTGTAGTAGAATATCCGGCGGTATTCAGATAAATGTGCTCTGGAATGATCCTCACCTCTGACTGAGGTCCCCGGGGCTTCGCTTTGCCACGGTAGCGCCCCCCCTTTACGATAGTGCCGTAAAAGTTTTCAGGAGGAAGGGACGCTCCCGATACGAGTAAGAGCAGAGGTATCGCTGGCGCTCAAGGCCCCTCACCGGGTCTTCGCGCTCCCGATGAGTGCCCTCTGCTGCCGCAGGGCAGCCGCCATCCCCTCGGGTGTATTGATCGCAAGCTCGTGGACGAGGTATCCGGGCCGGAGCATGTCTCTCCCCCAAGAGAGGAGCAATCAATAGCGGGGCAGGAGATCTCCACATTGAGAGATACGAGGCCTCCAGCCATACTATTCCCTCTTATCGAGGCGAAATGAGCGTCAGGGGGATTCAGGGTATACACTTCCCTCATTCACGATCTTCTGGAGTTTTAAAAGACTCGCAGGATCGGATCACCGTTCGCTGGAAGGATTTCACACACCACCCGCATTCCGGCAGACCCGGGAGAGGGTTTTTTGTCCCCAAGGAAATGTTGTACAGTCCTGCCCGCAATCTCTGTGCAGCCTACGTGTTCTCCGGCGCAGAGGGTGTGGACGGCCTCCATACATCAGAGCGTACCTCGCAACGGATCATGAAAACCATGAGCTGATGATAAAGGGATGAAGATTGGAAAAACCCCTCTCTGATGAGAGATCTCTGCTCACCAACCCCCATCCATCCGGTCTCTCTCCCGTCCAACCACCCGGGAAGGGTATAGTGCGGCCTGATGGTGCACCGGCATTACTCCACGGTTATAATGGAGGGCGCACAAAGAGATTGTCGCAAGGGAAGAAGAACGGAAAAAAGACCGAAAAATTTGGGAGTGAAAAAAACCGGATCCTGTTACTGTAGCCTCCGGAAGAGGAACGATCCTGCAACGGCCGATGCGGTACAGAATCCACCTATCAGGAGGAGGCAGATCACTGGTTGGATCTGCGCTGCCTCCGTAAGGCAGTAGCGCAGAGGATGACAGGGATTACTCTCTCTCGTTCTCAGTCTGTTTTCCAAGGCCGATAGTCAGCCCGCCGGCCTTCTTGATAATGGCATATCCTGCACCAAGACAGACCACCGCGACCCCGATCCCCATCATCTCGATCCCAAAGTCAGTACTGTTCATGCCGGTCGGATCGAGAACGAGCGCTTTCCGTGCAATTCCGATCACCGCAAGAAGCACGACGATCTCAACATGTATAGCATTCTCACTGAAGTATGCCTTGATAGTCTCGAGTAACTCCACCCCGATCAGTACGAGCAGGAAGGCCCCAAGGACCCCGACCAGTTCGTGCTGTTCGAGCAGATACGGGGTCTCGACAATGAGCGCCTGGAACAGGTAGTGCGCGAGATCGACGAGGGATGCGATGACTACGATCATGAGCATTGCGATGAGTATCGCATAAATCCATTTTTCATACGTGTTGACTGCTTTAATCAGGTCCATGATCTCACTCCCCGACCGGTATCAGGTCCGGATTTTTCGGGTTATACAGCTGGACAACATCACCGATGACAATAACAGCGGGCGGTTTTACCCCCGCTTTCCTGGTCGCTTCGGCAATGGTCAGGAGCGACCCGGTGGTCACGCGCCGGTCTCTTCTCAGGCCCCGCTCGATGACCGCGACCGGGGTCGCTCCTGCTTTCCCGTTTGCCCTCAGGACTTCGGCGATCTGGGAAAGGTTTGCGACTCCCATCAGAATAACGACAGTCCCCCGGCTCCTGGCAAGAAGCTGCCAGTCGAGCGCTGGTTCTGCCTTAGTCGGATCTTCGTTGCCGGTCAGGATCGTAACCTGTGACGCATACTTCCGGTGCGTGAGCGGTATCCCTACGGATGCAGGGACAGCGAGGGCGCTCGAGATGCCGGGAACCATCTCCACATCGATACCGGCATCCTGTACGGTCTCCAGCTCTTCGCCGCCGCGGCCAAACAGGAACGGGTCCCCGCCTTTGAGCCGGACAACGATCTCTCCATTACTTGCCCGGTCCACGATCAGGGCTTCGATCTCATCCTGTTCGAGGATATGCCTGCCGCCGTATTTCCCACAGTCGATCTTCTCCGCACGCTCCGGTAGCGTGGCGAGGATCTCCTCCCCCGGGAGCTGGTCGTAGAGTATGACATCGGCTTTATCGATGATCTGCCGGGCTCTTTGGGTAAGAAGACCTTCTGCTCCCGGGCCGGATCCTACGAGATACACTTTGCCTTTCATGGGGACAACCTCAGCTTTGCATGCGCCTCATCGATGAGATCCTGTGCCTTTTCGCGAAGTTTTCTGCCCTCTTCGCGGGCCTGCTCGATGGTCCTCACGTCCGTCTCTATCCGCTCGGTCCGGGTGCCGTCCAGAGCGAGTACTTCTCCGATGAGGTGGCCGGCCCGGCAATAGATCCCCATGGGTGTAGAGCAGCCTCCGCCGAGTTGCTCCATCATCGCCCGTTCGATGGCAACATCGGTCCGTGTCTGCGAATGATCGAGCGATGAGAGGACCTCCATGACCGAGGGATCGGCCCTGCTCACAACAGCGATCGCACCCTGGTTCGGCGAGGGTACAAACCTCTCCGGGGGAAGGCGTTCGCCCTGGATCCGGATCCCAAGGCGTGTCAGACCCGCTTCGGCAAGGACAATCGCATCGTATTCGCCCCCGCCAAGTTTCCGGATCCGGGTGTCGACATTGCCGCGGAGGTCTTTTGGCGTGATCTCCGGATCGTGGCGGAGCATCTGTGCCCGCCTGCGGGTACTGGACGTGCCGACAATCCTGACTTTTCCAAGAGGGCAGGAATGGGCGAGGTAATCCGCGGCAGAATCACGCTTGAGGATCGCAGCAGTGACAAGTTCTAAAGGCCGGGCTGCCGGGATGTCCTTCATGCTGTGGACCGCGCAATCGATCTGGCCGGCAAGAATTGCATCGTCAAGGGCCCGGACAAAGACCCCCTCGCCTCCAATCTCATGGAGCGGGACGCCCGTTGTTGTGTCCCCTTCCGTGCTTATGATCACTCTTTCTGTCGCGATATTCAATGCAGCGAGTTTTTTGATTACCGTTTCTGTCTGGGTGAGGGCAAGCTTGCTCCCCCGGGTCCCTATCTTTATCGACATTGTGCGTACGCCTGTGCTATGGTGGTGCAGTCTTGTTCGGTATGCGCTGCTGAGAGAAAATTTGTCTCAAATTGTGAAGGGGGCAAGAAGATCTCCCGGTCCATCATGCGATTCCAGAACTTTCCAAACGCTTCGGTATCGCATTCCTTGACTTCACGGTAGTTCTTTGGCGGGCTTGCCCGGAAGAAATACTTGAAGATCGAACCGAGCCGGACAAACGAGCCGGTGCCGTAATCGCCGATCGACTCCTCAATCGTCCGGGTCTTTTCCGCGAGTTTCAGATAGAGCGACCGGTGATCGTGCAGCCACCGGAGAGTTGCAATTCCCGCGGTAAGGGAGAGGGGGTTTCCCGAGAAGGTTCCAGCCTGGTAGACCGGGCCGGCCGGGGATACGAGCTCCATGATCTCCCGCCGCCCGCCAAAGGCCCCGATGGGGAGGCCCCCGCCGATTATTTTGCCGAGTGTTGTCAGGTCCGGCCTGAGGCCGAACATGACCTGGGCTCCGCCGATTCCGAGCCGGTAGCCGGTGATAACTTCGTCGAGGATCAGAAGGACGCCGTAAGTCTTGGTGATCTCCCGGATCTCGCTTAAGTAATTCTCATCCGGCAGCACCGGCCCTATGTTGCCAAGGACCGGTTCGATGATGAGAGCAGCGATATCGTGGTTCGTTGCAAGAAGCGTTTCGAGCGCCTCTGCATCGTTGTACGGGACCTGCCGTGTGTGGGCTACGAGATCTTTGAGGACACCAGCGGAATCCGGGACACCCATGGTGGTTGCCCCCGATCCGGCTTGGACAAGAACCGCATCGTGAGCCCCGTGGAACCCGCCTTCAATCTTGACAATATCGTTCTTACCGGTGAAGCCTCGGGCGAGCCGGATCGCGGCCATGGTCGCTTCCGAACCGCTCGATACGAACCGGACCATCTCCATCCCCGGGTGGTCCCCGGTGATGAGCTGGGCAAATTCCGGTTCCAGCGGCGACGGTGTCCCGTAGAGCCACCCGTCAGCGAGCCGGTTCTCGATCGCGCTCCGGATATGCGGGTGTGCGTGGCCAAGGATCAGAGGGCCATAGGCCATGCAGCAGTCGATAAGGTTCCGGCCATCGACCGTGGTCAGGTGCGAACCTCCTGCCCGGGCGGTGTAAAACGGGTAGGGTTTAATCGCCCGGACCGGGCTCGAGACCCCGCCCGGCATCAGGGTCTTTGCCTCAGCAAAGAGCTCACAGCTCTTCATCAAGCCACCCGGCAACATCGCTTGCAAAATACGTTATGATCATCTCGGCACCCGCCCGCTTTATGCTGATGAGGCTTTCGAGGACGGTTGCCCTCTCCTTCAGCCACCCGCGTCCGGCAGCAGCCTTTATCATCGAGTATTCCCCGCTCACCTGGTAGGCTGCAACCGGCAGACCAAGGGTGGCCACTTCCGAAAGGATGTCGAGATAAAAGCCCGCCGGCTTCACCATGAGGATGTCGGCCCCCTCATCCATGTCCAGCCGGGATTCAAGGAATGCCTCCCGGCGGTTGGCCGGATCGATCTGGTAGGTCGACCGGTCGCCAAACGAGAAACCGGAATCCGCGGCCTCCCGGAACGGGCCGTATAATGCCGAGCAGAATTTTGTCGAATAGGCCATGATCATCACCTCGACAAACCCTGAACGGTCGAGTGCCGACCTGATAGACCCGACAACGCCGTCAAGCATGGATGATGGTGCAACAATGTCTGCCCCGCTCTCTGCATGGCTGAGAGCTATCTTATTCATGAGCTCAAGCGATCTGTCGTTCAGGAGATCGGTGCCGCATCGTGCCTCGCCGATTATCCCGCAGTGCCCGTGGCTCGTATATTCGCAGGCACAGACATCGGTGATGACCACGATCTCCGGCACCCGTTCCTTGATCTTCCTGACCGCCTGCTGGACCACACCCTCCGGATCGAATGCACAACTCCCCTCAGGGTCTTTTGTTTTCGGGATCCCGAAGAGGAGGACCGCATGGATCCCCCGTCTCCATAACCGTTCAGCTTCATCGGCTATCCCGTTGACCGGGAAGCGGGACTGGCCCGGCATCGCGGAAATGGGATGGGGAGCTGTTAAGGATTCATCCACAAAAAGGGGGGCTATGAGATCGTGTTTTGTCAAGCTGATCTCACGCAGGAGCGGCTGGATATTCCGCGACCGTGCCCGTCTCATTCGCCGCTCTGGGAACATAGTTGTACTGCCACCTGATTGCAAATCTGCTGGTTACATTTTCTAAAATCCATGGTATATATGCTGTAGTACATTCTCTCTTGCGCGAAATGTATCCGCAAAAGAAACCGACCGGAAAGATTCCGGTTCTCGTATCTTTCATCTCGGTGGGAAAACCTGCACGGGAACCATTGACTCAAAAGCAGGCCGGAGTGATTCCGTGAGTAATCTCCCCGTTCTTATCTCCCCCCCCCTTTTTGCAGCTGGAACTTCCCGGAATTCCTGGAACGCAAAAGTGCCAATCCCCCCGGCAGCCGCCTTGCCCCGTGAGATCAGCGCGCTCTCCCTGTTCCCCCCATATCTCCCGGAGGCTTTGTCCTGAGATGCCGGAATAGAGCAACCCGGAGGTGATGCGAGGACTTGGAGCGGATCCCGGATGGGAGAGCTGTTGTGCAACGCAGGTCACAAAATCTTCGGATACCCCGGTAAATTCCTCAGTTTTCCCCGTCGATTGCCCCGAATCCGTCCGGGATATCACGCCCATCCTCGCGTACGCGTTGATGGGAGACAGACCTGCCAATGATCATCCCTGCACCGCGCTCAGCTCACCAGCTCGCGGTGACAGCCTTTCAGGAAAGAGCCCCGGGCCCGGGTGATCATCAGGCCCGAGGAGAGGAACCCGCTTGTTTCGGGGAGTGCCCGGGCAGAAATTGGTCCAGGACTTTATTTGAGATTGCTCTCCCGAACGGAAATACATCCGAGGTTTTCTGCTGGACGGGCCCGGATACAGACTCTCCCACACTTAAGGGAACGGCAGAGGCCGCGGATAAGAGACTCCCATAATTCCGTCAATCAGGATTGGTAACGAGGAGATCGACCTTGGTATGCCCCGGAGCACCCGGCCGCTCTCCGGAATTTTTGAGCGCGGCATCCCTGGGATCTTAGCAACATCCCATCCATTCGTGCTCAGGCTTTTTTTTAAGGGAAAGTGAATATCCGAAGAAAAATGCTTCAGGGTTCCGGTAGCCTGCGGATCCTCTCCCCATGGGTTACCACTTTTGCCAGGGCTTCTGCACTTGCAAGATCTCCCTCTTCTGCACTCACACGGATGGAAAACGTAATGTCGGTGAGAATTTTTTTTGCAAGAACCCGGCTCAAATCGTCCATCACCTCCCGTGTCCTTGCATCCGGGTTGCCTATCCTTCCAATCGCCCGGTCCCGTTCGCGGATACGCACAGCCTCTGCCCATGTGTGGAGGGACGCGAGGATATCGTCAGCGGATCTCCTGCTCAGGTGGCGGAGGAAGAGGCCAAGTTCTGCTTCAACGAATTCCCGGGCACGCATGGCTTCAGCTCTTCTCGTGATCATCGTCTGCTCGTTGATGGAGCGGAGGTTATCGATAGAGAATAACCTGACCCCGTCAACCGATCCTGCCCCCTCTTCGACATCCCGGGGCTGGGCGATATCGATCAGGATGAGGGGCCGGGGGTGGCCTTCTACCGGCCAGCACCGGTCTCTCATGGCCCGGGCAAGTTCTTCCCGGTGGACTATCGGGTGAGGCGCCGATGTGCAGGTGATGACGACATCAGAAAGGGTGATGTAATGATAGAGCTCTGAGAGACGCACGGCCTTCCCGCCGATCTTATCTGCAAGGATTACCGCACGGCCGTAGGTACGGTTCGCAACATACATTGCGGTGAGGTTCTTTGCCGCAAGTGCCTGGGCAACAAGGAGGCCCATCTCCCCGCTCCCGACAACGAGGATATGTTTGCCATCAAGGCTGCCGATCTGCGATTCGGCAAGAAGGACTGCGGCGGAACCGATCGATACTGCGCCACGGTTTATCTGGGTCTTCCTGCGTACCTCCACCCCAACATGGATTGCCTTGTTCACGCAATGTTCAAGCAGGGTACAGGAACTCTCTTCTTCCTGTGCGCTGGCGAGTGCTTTTCTGAGCTGTCCGATGATCTGGTCCTCGCCGACAATCATGGAATCGATGCCGGCCGCAAGTTCGAACAGGTGATGCAGGGCCTGGATTCCGGTATGCAGGAAAAAACCTTTTCGACCGGTCTCTTCCAGAAAATGCCTGAGGCTTTCGGGCTCCCCTTCGACCATCACTTCGACCCGGTTACAGGTCTGGAGGAGGAGAGCCCCCCGGAAACGCGATGCTGCATTCCGGAAGAAGGCGTGCTCATCTTCGAACCGGAAAGCCTCCAGGGCAGTGAGATCGGCAGTATGGTGATTTACTCCGGCAACGGCTATCAGTACGGGTGAATCAACCATGAATGTACCGTCCTAGGACCCGCTCCCGGGCTGAAGCGGGATCTTCTTTGAGGAGATCCCAGATCTCCTGATCCTGCAGGATCTCCCGAAGGATCTCATTCCTCCTTCTCTGCAGAGGCTCGGAGCCTCTGAGTTTTTCCCGGAGTTCGTTCTGGAGTGCGATCATCGCATCCATTGCAGGGAATTCTGCTTCGAGGTGTTCGCGGATGAACCGGGATATCGCCGGGCTGCTCCCCCCGGTGGTTATTGCCAGGGTATAGTTCTCTGCAGGGGTGACCGAGGGAATGATCACATCGCCAGGTATTCCATCGGCGTTATTAAAGAGGATCCCTTTTCTTCGGCAGTGCCGGCCGATGCGATTGTTCAGATCGGGATTGGAGAGGGCAGCGACAACCAGGAATGCGCTGTCGATGAGCGTATCGAGCTCTTCTTCGGAGATCCAAGAGAGATCCTCTTCAACCCGGTGGATATCCAGCCCGGCAATTTTTTCCCCAAAAGAGCGGCTGACAACCGTAACCCCGGCTTCGCGTAAAAAGAACAGGGCTTTCCTGTATGCGACCTCTCCTCCCCCGAAGATGATGACCTGTCGGCCGGAACAGTCCACGAAGAGAGGGATCATCGAGTAATTATTACGCGATTGCTTACATTAAGATGTTGGATTTACTCCCCGTTTATTTTTGGAGAGACTGTTCGTAATTTATGAAGGGGCATCTGCCAAAAATCAGAGGTCGTGGTGTATCGCCTCGGTCCTCTTACCTTCCCGTCTTCATTATCCGCAGTGGAGAAGATCCTCAGAATGTTTCCGGAGCCTCTCTTCCATCTCACCCTCGCGGGTTTCGAGAGTCTGTATCCGCTTCTCCCGCTCCGCTCTCCCTGCACGTAAATTACCGGGGGGATTGGTCCGGCGTTTCACACCGTTCCTCTGCCCACCGGTATTAAAGACTGGCAGTGTATCACCGGTTTTCCGGTATTTCTCACCGAAGAGTTTTCCTGCCAGCCTCGCCCCTTGTTCGATATGCTTAAATCGTTTGAATGCTCACACTTTAGAGCGCATTAGCGCCGATAGTGTAGTGGTTATCACTAGGCGTTGCCAACGCCTAAACCCGGGTTCGAGTCCCGGTCGGCGCACTCTTTCCTGGCAGTTCATGCAACATCTTCTTCGTCCCCGTTGTTTCTTCTGGTATGGTCTGGATCTTCCTGGGCGCCTTCTCGAACCGGTGAGCTTGGTACTCCCCACCAGGCGCTTGATCGCGTCACCCGGGTTTTCTCTATCACCGCACACCGAGTATACGATGTCGCGGGTTCCTGCTTCAACAGAGATACAGGACCTCCTCACAGATATCGCAAGCCTCGGGGCTTTGGGTTCAACCTTTTTTGGCCGCATAGTCGCGGTATGATACACCGGCAAATATTAAAGTTTGCGACCGTTGAGGAGGGTATACCCCTGCCTTCTCCGCTGCTGCCATGGTTCATACCCTACCTGCCGGAAAAGGTTGGTCTCACCTTATCCGGTAAATCAAAAATGGTAATTCCTTAATAACGACCACCACAATAAACTCCGGTGGTTGGAAGGATGGACCTTATAGATCTCCAACAATACGCGATATCAGAAGAAAAATCGGAAGAATACCTTCAGACGCAAGGCATTTCAACGGTTTGATAATTGTCCGTATTGCGGGAATACCAGGATCGGCGGGTCAGGCGCGGTAAGTACAAGGGTTACGGTTGCCGGAAAGAGAGGGGGGTCCCAGACGAGAAGGTATCCTTGAAGGATAAAAGAGCTCCCTTGGTCCGTGTATCAATCGCAATCAAACTTTCCGGGTTGGATCCTTCAGTTCGTGAAGCCGCTCACCAGTTTGGACTCTCCTATAACACCGTTTATGGTCTATTCGACCTGTTCAGAGGATCAATCTTCAGGACGGATAGTGCTACGGCCTTCACTCTTTCGGGAGGGATTGAGATGGATGAGTCGTACTTTGGTGGGAGAAGAAAGGGTAACCGGGGCCGGGGAGCTGCCGGGAAGATCCCCGTGTTCGGTATCCTGGAGCGCGGGGGAAAAGTCCGGGTTGAAGTGGTCCAGAATGTCTCCGGTCAAACACTCCTCCCGATGGCCATCGAAAAGGTGAAACGCGGAAGTCTCATTTACACCGATAAATTCCGAAGTTATAACGGTCTTATCTCATACGGGTTCCATCCCATGAGAATCGATCATAGTAAAAAATTCGTCAACGGTAAGGTCTATATCAATGGTATCGAGGGATTCTGGTCTTTCGCAAAAGAATAATTGATGAAATATCACGACATGAATCCAAAGAAATTTCCGCCTTACCTCAAAGAATGCATCTATGAGTATTCTCGGGGGGTCTCTATTGAGTAACACCAAAAAAAATTATTTTTTCAGGGTATCCATGTCCGTTACGGGAGAATGATCTCTGGGAAGCGTCCGGTGAAGGATTATTCGGCTGATCCCGATGTTTCCCAGGATAATCACCAATACGAGAACACCGATCAGGGCGAAGAGGAAGAGATACTGGCTCCCGCCACGCGTGAAGAAGAGGAACAGGGAGAGAAGAGTCCCCGCTGCTGCCATCGACCCGCATCCTATCAGGCTTGAACGCATCGCGGTGTAACTCCTGCTGCGGATGTCAGGAAAGAGGAGGAGACCGATAACACTGATACCGCAGAAGCCTACGCTCAGTACCAAGAGAATAAAGATGATGAGATCGGGGACCAGGGCACTCATACTTGCACCCCCAGGTATGTTGCCGCCCGCAGTCCAATTACGGCATAACCGACAACCGCAGATGCGATTACAAGTTCGAGAAGAAAAAAACTCCCGTATGCAATTCCTGCGGACAGTCCCCCGATAACTGCGATGGTTACTGCCGTTCTCGCTGCAATGAGCCGATCAAAGAGGGTAGGGCCGGGAATTATCCTCACTGCTGCACAGCCAGCGAGGACAAAGAAGCACAGACTGGTAAAGAGCCAGGTATCGTTCATAACTTGCAGTACTGAGTAGAGGATGGCTGGATATCAATTCTTCCGTAATTGATTGCCGCCGGGATCCCCCGTGGGGGATAGGGCATCCCGTCGTCTCCTATGAGGATAGGGGGAAGATATGGATCTGTGAATTTCAGACCATTTTTATCCTCCTGAAGCACATAGTACGACAGATGCGCCCATCTTATCTGGGGAAGATCCTTCTTCGCTGGTGCGACCGGTGTCATGCGCCGGTCCTTGCGAAACAATGCTCGTGCGGTTCAGCAACCCGCGAGGTCCCCGTAACCCCTCCTGGCGATGCCCGTCCTGCCTTCCCGGCCGATATTTCGCTCATCAACCGGATCTACGAGGAACATTTTGGAGCACCGCTCATCCCCGAGGGTCATTGCGCACTCCTGAACAAGGTGCCGGATAGCGATAGGATGGAGGAGATCATTGTTGGAGGAGGCGTAGCCGGTATTATCCGGTATTTCCCCAAAGAGCGAAGATGGGAACCGGTCCCCCGGCCGGAAGCCTGCACCCTTTTCCTCCCGAAGAAACGCTTTGTTGTCGTCTCAGACGATGCAGTCCCGTTCATCCGGGACGAAGGGATGAGCCTTCTTGCCCCGGGCCTTCTGTCAATCGACGACTCGATCAGAGCCGGGGATGAAGTCTTCATCCTTACCCGGGATAACGTCTGCATCGGTGTCGGTCGCGCCAGAGTGGATGCCGCAGCAGCCCGGGAGATGAAGAAGGGATCGATTGTCAGGACGCGCAGGAATGTAGCATCGATAATAGTCCCCGGCCCCGTGACATGGGGGGAGGTCGTGAAGGCGAATTCCCAAGCACTTGCAGGCGTTGAAGCCGGCTCTGTTGAATTTGTCCGTGACGTGGCCGGACGCAATCCGGCTCTCGTTGCAAACGTCTCTTACTCCGGGGGAAAAGACAGCCTTGTCACGCTCCTCGTGGTCCTAAAAGCGATCGGGAAAGTTCCGATCCTCTTTGCCGATACCGGCTTTGAGTTTGCGGAAACGTATGCAAATGTGGAGGATGTTGCCAGGGAATACGGACTTGCTGTCATCAGGACAGATGGCGTAACCCCATTCTGGGAGAACTTTGGCCGGCAGGGACCGCCTGCAGTGAACGCCCGGTGGTGCTGTAAGGTCTGTAAGCTTATCCCTGTCGGTCGAAGGATCCGCGAAGAATGGGGAGAATGCCTCTCGTTTATCGGGCAACGGAGGTACGAATCCGCATCCCGGGCCAGGAGCGACCGGGTCTGGCGAAACCCGAATGTACCCGTCCAGCTATCGGCTGCGCCTATCCATGACTGGACGGCCCTGCATGTCTGGCTGTACCTGATGCAGGAGAACGCGCCATACAATGTCCTGTACGAGCGGCACCTGGACCGGATCGGATGTTTCATGTGCCCTTCGAGCGATATGGCTCTGCTCCACGGGATCGAGGAAGAATATACCGATCTCTGGGAGGGCTGGAGAGAGAAACTCGAGGAGTATCGGAAGGCGAACGGGCTGCCGGATGAGTGGATCAGCCAGGGCCGATGGAGACTGAAATCGGGGTGCCGGGATGAAGAAGATAGCCATTATTGACTACGGACTCGGGAACCTCCGGAGTGTGATCCGTGGCCTTGAGAAGTCCGGGGCGAATGCCTGCATAACCTACGATGCAGAGGAGATCGCAGCAGCTGACGGGCTTGTTCTCCCGGGCGTGGGGGCATTTCATGAAGGGATGGAGCAGCTCGGAACGCTCCAGGAGACGGTTGTCTCTGCAGCCCGTGATCTCCCTCTCCTTGGGATTTGTCTTGGTATGCAGATGCTCCTTGAGACAAGCGAGGAGTACGGGGTGCACAAGGGACTCGGATTAATTCCGGGGAACGTGAGACGGTTCCCCCGCCGGATCGGGCTGAAGGTCCCGCACATGGGCTGGAACACCCTTGCCCTTACGTCCGATGATAACCCGCTCTTCGAAGGTTTCGGGAGAGAAGAGTCCGTTTATTTCGTCCATTCGTATTATGCGGAGACGGGACCGGAGTTCACCCTCACGACAACCGAATACATCTGCCCGTTCGCGTCATCGGTAGGAAACGGCACCACGTACGGGGTCCAGTTCCATCCGGAGAAGAGCGGCCCGGTTGGTCTCAGGCTGCTCAGGAATTTTATCGCGCTTGTCTGAAAAACCGCAAGAGCTCGGAGTTGATCCAGAAAAACATTCTCTTATCCGGGGACCGGTTCACCTTTTTCTCTCCTCTGCGAAGATCTCGGATCGAGACATTTTTTAGTTACCGAGACTCGATAGTTAGGTATGAAGAAGATTATCCTCATCCTGATCGGGATCATGCTCCTCTCCGGGACCGTATCAGCGTATGGTCTGTATGTAAATTGCTCCCCAAAAAACATTCAGGTAGGGGAGACGTTGAAATGTTCCATAGATAGCACCCTTCCGGCAGGAAGAACCTTTGAGATGATTTTTTACCAGTCCCAGTACACCTCAACTGAGATCAGCCATCAGACGGTAACGATCCAGGACAGTAAGGCAACCCAGTATAAATTATTCGATACCCGGGGTCTCCCTGGGGGTCAGTACAAGATGGAGATCCGGTTCAACAGCCCCGGGTCATCGTCACTCAGTGATGATTCGGTAACCAATCAGTTGATCACCCTAGTCGATCGTTCCGGTGATCTGACCATTACCTCCCCGGTGACCCAGCCCCTCGCCGATGCACTCCAGATCTCCGGCACCCTGACCAATGGCGGCAGCAGCGGTGTACAACTTGAAGTCCGGGGTCCCGACGGGAAAATTTTCGGACCGCAATATATCGGGACCAAGTCCAATGCCCGGAACGAAGGGATCTTCTCCCAGAAAGTCTCGGTTTATGGACCCGGTTCGTACGATGTGACCTTCACTGACCAGAACGGGTTCATCGGAATCAAGACCTTCCTCGTAACCGCACCGGTTACCCAGGCAGTGACAACAATTCCTACGACTACCGCACGTATTGTTACGACCCGGCCAACGACGACGGCCCCGACCCCCTGGCCCACCACTCCTACCCGAGCGCCCTCATCCCCCTTTGTTGTAATTGGGGCTGTGGGGATGATCGGAATCGCAATAGCTGCGAGAAGGACGTAAACTTCTCTCTCTTTTTTTTATCCAGGCTCTCACTTCATGATTGGAGCAGTGTATCAGATCAAACCCACTCTCTCCGGTTCCAGAAGAGGATCACCCTCCTCCGGTAAAAAAAAGAAGAGCTTCTCCTAATGTCTTTTCCAGAGAGAGATCTCATAGAGCAGAAGGACGAGAATCACAAAAACGCCCCCGATAAAGAACGTGATGACCGGGTCCGTTGTCGAAAGAGCTCCCCCGAAACCCTTGTATGCCATCTGGGTTGCCATAAGATTGGCTTCATGCGGGGCATCGGGTGCGGCTGCCGGGATACTTGTTAGAAAATTATTCCGTCCCGTATACTCAGGGGAGCACCCGCCATCATGGGCAGGATAAGGGAGAGAACAAAGGTTCCAACCGCCACAATCCCGAGAAGGGATGCATATTTGAGGATAAACGAACGGACATCTGACCGCGGCGGGGCGACAACGAACAGCTGGTCTGAGAGTGAATAGATCTTCACTTCCCTGCCTTTGCTACTGTATTTTGTCTCGGCGATCCGGACAAGTCCGGCATCGAGAAGGTTCTCGAGGTGATATTTTACGGTGGTGAGCGGCAGGGCGAGGTGCTCGTTTATCTCTGTGAGGCTTTTTTTGTTCTCGCCAAGCACCCGGAGGATGTCACCGGCGGTCTGGCTTGCCATGGCTTTTGCAATTTTTTGTGCCCGCGCAGCGCCCCGGGCTCCAGGATTACTACCGAGTCAGGCATAAAGGGCTGCAATTATCCGTTCACGGCCGACTTTCAGTGCAAGATCGAGTTGAGCCGATTCGGGGCCGCCACCCTGGGCCATTGACGGTTTACCTCCCCCTTTTCCCCCGAGGAGACTGCAGACCTGGCTGATGATATCACCGGCATTTACCCGGGGATCTCCGGATGCAAGGACAACCCGGACGGTCTCCCCGGTTGCGGCAAGGAGCGCTACCCCACCCCGTTCCGAGATAGAAGTTGCGAGAGCGGAGAGTTCCTTTGAGGGCAGATCAATTCTCTTGATGACGATGCCTACCCCTCCAACCGATTCGGCAACGATCGTCCTCATCTCGAGTTCGACGACTTTTCCTGACATCCGCTCGATCTCCCTCCGCTGATCCTTCCATTCCGTGAAGAAACGGGTGACGGTGGGTGCGAGGTTTTCCGGCTGGACTGAGAGGACATCTGAGGCGGAACTGAGGATCTGCTCCACGTGTTGCAGGTAAAATAATGCGGAGATCCCTGCTGCAAACTCGATCCGCTCAATCCCGTCCTGGATGTGCTCGACACGGATGATCTTGATGACGCCGACCTCCCCGGTGCTCCGGCAATGGGTCCCGGCGCATGCCTCGATATCCCCTCCAACCTTGACTACGCGGATGAATTTTCCCGGAGGAACACCGCCCTGGTAGAGCGAGAACCCGTACTTCTGTTCGGCTCTCGACCGCTCTTCAATGCCGATCTCCACCGGCTGGTTTGCCATCACCATCCGGTTCGCCCCGGTCTCGATCTTCCGGAGCTCCTCCGGCGTTATATGCTTGAAGTGACGGATATCGACCCGGGAACTATCGCTCCCTTTCTGGGCGCCTGCCTGGTGGATATGGGCGCCGAGAACCTCTTTTGCTGCATGGAGGAGGATGTGGGTTCCGGTGTGGTGGCGCATCAGGGAGAAACGCCTCTCCTCGTCAACCATTCCCTTGACATGCTCCCCGCGCTGCAGTACCCCTCCGGTTACATGGTGGAGGACAACTTCTCCGAGCTTGACAACCTCGTCAACCCTTACCATGCTGTCCGAGCTGACAAGCGTCCCGGTATCTGCGGGCTGGCCACCGCCTTCCGGGTAGAAGAGCGTCTGGTCGGTCACCGCATATCCGTCGAAGAAATCGAGGACGACCGCTTCAAACTCGATATCGGCCGGTTGTTCGTAGTAGAGCTTCTTTGTGGGCGGGAGTCCCTGTACCCGTTCTGCGTATTTCGCGATCTTATCCTCTTCGGCTTCACGCTTCGATTCCGAATGCATATCGGCAACCATGGAGTAAAAGTTGTCCGGCATGTCGACAACCGCACCTTCCTTTGCGGCAATATCCTTGACCATCTCCGGCTGGATACCATGGGAGTCGTAGAGGGTGGTGATCTCGGCAAGGGGAACCCGCTGGCTCTTTGCCTTGTAGGTTTTTGCAATCTTCTGGACAATCCGGGTTCCGCGTTCGAGCGTTGCTGCATATTTTTCGGTCTCACGCTCGACAATCTCCCGGACAACCCCGAGATCCTGCTCGAACCTCTTCAGGCCGATGATCCGGGTCTGTTGTTCGATCAGATCCCCAATCGGCACATCGATCTTGAGATCGTTCATCATCCTGAGCGTTCTCCGGATTACGAGACGGGCGAGATATCCCTCCCGCACATTGGAGGGAACTATGCAGTCGCCAAGCATATATGCGAGGCACCGGGTGTGGTCGACCACGGCATAGACCTTCTCGATGGGTGTGATCATCTTGTCGAGCTTCTCTGGGGAGACATCGATCGCAGCCGCGACTTTTTTCCGGAGGTTGAAGAGGTTGGTGCCCGAGATATCCATGAGCCCGGCAAATTTCGCGTTGAGGGCGAGGATCTTGGTGTAATCTTTGTTCTCGAGCATGTGGGAGAGACCGGCTGCACTCATGACGTGACTGACCATCTCCGGGAATACCGCATCGTAGATTGTGGGAGAGCCTTTCGATGCCCAGACGAACCGCTCAAGGCCGTAACCGGTATCCACGATCCGGAGGTTCATCGGATAATACCTCTCACCGTTCAGGTCGTAGCCCTGGCCTTTGGTCTTCTGCCGTCCCAGGCTCATGAAGACGAGCGTCGCGACCTCGAGGCCGCCGATGAGGACCTCAACGCTCGGTCCCGCGTTCCCGCCACCGATCCACGGGTTCTCCTTGTACGTGACCTTGTTGAGATCGCCCCCGATGGATTCGATGAAGAGATCGCAGAGTTCCACGGTCCGGTCCTTCCAGTAGATCTCCTCGGTCGGGGAATTGAATGCATGGTGCGCCATCATCTCGAATGTGGTGAGGTGACGGCCCGATCTGCCGACAGAGTCGAGATCGTTGAGGCGTATGCATGGTTGAGATATGGTCAGGGGGTTTGCCGGGGGAGGCACTACCCCGCCCGTCACAAAGGGCTGGAAGTCAGCGATGGATGCTATGGTCAGGTAGATATCATCGCGCCAGCGGGCCACGACCGGGTACCGTTCGACCCGGGTGTGGCCGTGCTTCTCGAAAAAAGAGAGATATGCCTCGCGCATGGTGTCGATATTGTGTGTCCTGAAGACCGGGTTCCCGATAAAATTATAGGGTTCGCAGGGAGCATCCCCGCAGACTTCGCGGGAATTGTCGCGTGTCCAGAATGCCAGACCGCAGCTTTTGCAGATCTTGCGTGTCAGCCCCGCAGTTTTAAAGTATTCGAGCTGGTATTCTTCTTCGAGCATCAATAACCCCTGATTCTTCAGTACAATGGATGATGAACGCTAATTAGTGTATTGCTCCTCCCTTATCCGCCGGGTTCGTCTTTCCGGGTCTCCATGTACCAGTGTTCGACGCGCTCGTACCTGCAGGTAATCATGGCAATCCTGACCGCCAGAAGGTGCCAACAGGTTCTCCCCCGGTACATGAAATCCCCACAGGTGCAGAACTCTTCGTCGACAACGTACGAAGCGGTCCGGCCTTCAACGACAAAGAAGTCGAGGTATCTCCTGATCTTTCCGGCATCGATCGCGGCAAGAGCTTTCTTTGCCTTATTCCCGAACGCCGATTCGAGGCCGGCACGGACCGGCTCGTCGAGGATCCTCTCCCTCTCAAGCTCGCTCCATATACCCTTCATGGAATCGTACAGATCTTCGGAGAGTCATCGATAAACTGCCAGCCTTTGCGGGCTGCGAGACGGCGCATGGCCGGAGCTTCAAGCGCGTAATGGGTTGCCTCGATGCAGGGAAGGGGCGCATCCCTTGCAACGGAATGCTTCATCTCCGCTGACAGAAACGCATCGGCACCGAGTCCCTTTGCCTCATCGAGAAAGACCGGATCGAAGCCGCTTCCCGCCACAATCGCGAGCCTGCGGAGATCCGAGAGCTCTTGCCAGATCCGGAGGCTGCATCCGAGTTGCTCCGCGATCCTGGCCGGGGAGATACTGCAGGTGCCAACACATCCAAGACTCATGGGCGTGAGATCGGTGAGCCCGAGGAGTTCGGCGAGGGCATCGTTTACCCCTTCGCCGGCCCGGTCGAAGTTCGTGTGCATGACGTACAGGTTCATACCGGAAGAGAGGAGGGTGCGCATGAGGGACGCGGTCTGACCGGTCAGGGCGGTTACCGGTTTCCAGAGCGGCGTATGGTGGACGACAAGCATATCAGATCCGGATTCTGCGGCGATCCGGGCCACGCGGGGGGTCGCGTCGAGTGCGCAGCAGACTGTATCGATCCTCTGCCTTCCCTCAACCACCAGCCCGATCCGTCCTGCATCGAAAGCCTCGGCAAGTTCGGGCGGGGCGATCTGCTCCATCTCCTCAATGAAAGCACGCACGTTCATACCGGAGTATTGTCCCTCCGGGAATATATACCACTATATTACTTAGAGTAATAATAATAATATTAATTATTCATCAAAGCGCATTTGCCCTCATGCACAAGTCCATCGATCAGATCAACCAGCGGATCCGGGAGGGGAGCGCGCGGGTCGTCACCGCGGAGGAGATGCCCTCGATTGTCGCTGAGCTGGGAGAGAGGGGCGCATTCCAGGAAGTCGATGTGGTTACCACCGGTACGTTTGGGGCCATGTGCTCATCGGGCGCCTTCATCAACTTCGGGCATGCGGACCCACCCATACGGATGGAACGAATCTGGCTGAATGATGTCGAAGCTTACGGTGGCCTTGCTGCGGTGGACACGTACATCGGTGCGATCCAGCAGTCCGAAACCCGCGAAGAGGAGTACGGCGGCGCTCACGTGATCGAGGATCTTGTGGCAGGAAAATCGGTGGAGTTGCGTGCAAATTCCCGGGGTACTGACTGCTACCCACGTCGCACCATCAGCACCGAGCTCCTCCTCGAAAACCTCAACCAGGCGATCATGTGCAACCCGCGGAATGCCTATCAGCGGTACAATGCGGCAACAAATACTTCCGACCGGGCCCTGCATACCTACATGGGTACGCTCCTCCCCGGGAGCGGGAATGTCACCTACTCGGGTGCCGGCCTCCTCAATCCGTTGTCCAATGATCCTTCCCTCCGGCTTATCGGGAGCGGGGTACCGATCTTCCTCTGCGGCTCGCAGGGAATGGTCGTCGGCGAAGGAACGCAGCATTCCCCGGCAGGCGGTTTTGGGACACTGATGGTGACCGGCGATCTGAAGAAGATGCCATCGGATTACCTTCGGGCTGCAACCATGTCCGGGTACGGGGTGACGCTCTATGTCGGGCTTGGCGTTCCCCTGCCGGTCCTGGACATCGATGTCGTCCGGGCAACCGCGGTTCGTGATGAGGATATATCTGTGGACGTCCTCGACTACAGCGTCCCGGGCCGGGCCCGCCCTTCGCTTCGCAAGGTCAATTATGCCGAGCTCCGGAGCGGCTCGATTGAGATTAACGGCGAAGAGATTCGGACCTCATCGCTCTCGAGCTTCCGGAGAGCACGGAAGGTTGCCGAAGAACTGAAGGGCTGGGTGGAGGAGGGAAAATTCGAGCTTGCACTTCCCACCCAAAGGATCGATCCGAGGAAGGCAGCAAAACCCATGCACCAGACTGCAGCGGGCCCCCGGGTCCTCGATATCATGGACCGCAAAGTGGTGAGTATCGGTGAAGAAGAAGAGATCCGGGCTGCGGCCCGGAAACTTCTCAAGGGAGGGACCAACCACCTCCCGGTAGTCAACGGTTCCGGTACCCTTGTCGGCATTGTTACGACCTTTGATGTTTCGAAGGCCGTGGCAAACCCGGGCAAGGCGCATCTTGTCAGGGACATTATGAAAAAGAAGGTCATTACCACCACACCGGATGAAGCAGTCGATATTGCCGTCCGTAAGCTGGAGCAGCATAACATCAGTGCGCTGCCGGTGGTTGACGCCCAGAACCGGGTCATTGCGATCCTCACGGCAATGAACCTCGGCAAACTCTTTGGCGGGAGGCGGCTGAAATGAAACTCCTCGTCACCTTCTCCCGCAGGAAAGGCGGGAAGCCCATCATCGCTCAGGTGGTCCGCGAGACCGGCGTCTTGATCAATGTCGAGCGAGCGGTGATCGACTCTTCCGAAGGCGAGGCGCTCATTGAGGTTCCCGATGACCAGGGCCGGCTCGTGAGCGAGACGATGACCGCCCTTGGCGCCCATGCGCGAATCCTCGATCACGGTATTACCGTCAACGAGAGCGAATGTGTTGACTGCGGGGCATGTATCAGTATCTGTCCCCGTGAAGCCTTCACCTTCGATCAGGAGTACAAGCTCAAGCTCGATGAAGGGAAGTGTGTCCTCTGTAGCCGGTGCGTTGATGCGTGTCCCCACCGGGCGCTCACTCTCCTGTTATGATCCGGGAGCCGTTCAGGTTCCGCGAGACGATCGCAATAATTCTCGTGGACGATCCCGCTCATAGTGCCGCGGCAAAGAGAGGAATGATAGAAGCCCGGCAGGTTATTGAAGGGTATATCCAGCGGGATCCATTCTTCAAGGCGACATTCGATCCTTATACTCCCGATTCCGATGAGCGGGTAATTATTACGATGTGCGATGCGACCCGCAGAGCTGGCGTCGGGCCTATGGCTGCGGTGGCCGGCACCATTGCCTGGGAAGGTCTTCTCGCCATGAAAGATGCCGGAGCAGATTTCGGGGTCATCGATAATGGAGGAGATATTGCCCTTACCAGCGACCGGGCGATTAATGTCGGGGTTCATGCCGGGGAAGCGTCTCTGTCCAACCGGATCGCCTTTGTTGTCCCCCCCCAGGATGGCATCCTTGGGGTCTGTACCTCATCGGCAACGGTCGGCCCGTCGATCTCGTTGGGGGTTGCCGATGCGGTGACTATCTTCTCAAAAAACGTCGCACTTGCCGATGCATGGGCAACCCGGGTCTGCAACCAGATTCGTCCCGATGATCATACAGTTTTCGATGAAATCGATCCTTCTGAGGTGAGTGGCGTCTTTGCGATTATGGGGGATTCCACGGCAACATGGGGCCATCTGCCTCCGATCGTTCGTGCAAACGTGGACGAGCGGCTCATCAGCGCCGGCGACCGGTTATGACGGATGGGTGACAAAATTCATGGCATCCATGTACGCCGACCTGCCCTCAAAGGATCTCACGATCTTCTCGCCATCGTTGATGAGGATGACTGCCTTGTCATTGCGAATAAGGAATACCAGTTCGAGGAGATCGAGCTCATCGATCTTAATTCCCCCGATGAGCGATGAGGCCGGTTCGAGTTCCAGTCTCTCACGGGTCAGCTCGTCCGGGCTCATCCGGAAAGAGAAGGAGAAGGCCTGGAATGCATTCAGGAGATCTGATACCAGCAGCTTCTGGCAGATTTCAGGGTCCACCTCATCAAGGAGACGGATAAGCTGGTCCGTATCTTCATCGCTCTCCTCAAGAAGCCGGTCAGCAAGGGCTGCCAGTTCGCAAAAAGGTATCCGTGTCCCGTTTGAACTCATCGCATCTCATGGGTCTTCCCTGATAAAAAAATCATGGATATTGAGGTCTTGGCTTTTTTTTAAACAACAATCCTTATTCAGCAAAAAGGGGAATGAATACAGGTGAAAGAAGAGGATGCTGACTGGCAGATCTATCATCTTATTGCCCAGATAAAGACAGCCACAGCAGAGGACCTGGTAAAAAAGAGCGGGCTGGAGATATCCGCAGTCGAATCTTCCTTATGCAGGCTCGAACAAAAATTCCTGGTAAACCGGAATGACGTTTCCTTCCGTGTCATGAGCGTGGGGGAATCGCTCATGTGCAGCCAGGTAAAATATTCAGACGACCTGCCGTTTGTCATTGAGAACGGAGTTATCAAGGAGAAAAAGACCGATCATGCCAGAGAATGAAGTTGTTATCCTCAGGATTGGGCACCGCCCTGAACGTGACCAGAGAGTAACAACCCATGTAGGGCTCACCGCCAGGGCACTCGGTGCAAAAGGGATGTACCTTGCAGCCTCCGACAAAGGGGTCGTCGAGAGCATCGCGGATGTTGTCAACCGGTGGGGCGGGGATTTCTTCTGCGAAGACAATGTAAAATGGAGGTCCTGCATCCGCGAGTGGAAGCAGGATGGCGGATCGGTGGTCCATCTCACCATGTACGGCCTCAACCTTCCGGATAGCATTGAAGAGGCCCGGACGCGGGAAAAGATCCTGGTCGTTGTCGGGGCGGAGAAGGTCCCGGGCGAGATCTACGGCCTTGCCGACTTCAATGTCGCAGTCACCAGCCAGCCTCATTCGGAGATATCGAGCCTGGCACTCTTCCTCGATCATCTCTATGCCGGTAAGGAAATGACCAGGGAGTTTCCCGGCGCCCGCATACGGATCGTCCCGTCAAAGCTGGGAAAACGGACTGAGGAGTTGTGAAAGGCCGGGTCCTGGTTGCGGGGTTTGCGACACGGCATGTGGCCTGGTCTGCGTTCCGGGCCGGGTACGAAGTCTGTGCTGTCGACCATTTCTGTGATCAGGATCTCACCTGGTACACCCGGGAACGGGTCAGATTCGAGGAGCTTGAAGACCTTCCCGATGCCATCGATACAATTTCACGGCAGCACCATTTTGATATCTTCATCGCTACTTCCGGCGCAGAAGATCTCCCGACCCTCCTACCGCGCTCCGGAACGCCCCGCGAGAAGATCGGGCAGTTCATGGATAAACTCGAGACCCAGCACTTTTTTGAGAACTTACGGATCGATCTCCCCCGTATAGCGGTGCCGGGAGAATACCCAGCTATGATCAAACCCCGGCGGGGCGCCGGGGGCTGGAGGAATGCCGTCATCCACGATGAGGATGAGCGGGCCGGCTGGGAAGCGCGCTACCCCGGAGTCCCGTACATCCTGCAGGAATTTGTCACCGGTCTTCCGGCCAGTGTCTGTTGCATAACCGACGGAGAACGGGCAAGAGCTGTCGCGACCAACGAGCAGGTCCTCCGGGGGAGCGGGGAGTCTTCGTTCGGGTTCTGCGGGTCCATCACCCCCTGCAACCATCCCCTTGCCGGCCGCATGGTCCAGCTGGCGGAGACCGCAGCCGCGGCAAGCGGGTGCACCGGGACAATTGGGATCGATTTTGTCCTTGGCGATTTTCGACCCTCTGCGATCGAGATAAACCCCCGGTTCCAGGGGACGATGGATACGGTCGAGATGGCCTGCGGCTGCAGCCTCTTCCAGTACCACGTGGATGCCTGTGCGGGAACCCTTCCTGCTCCCGTCCCTCCGCCAAACCAGGTTGCGATCCGCAGCATTCTCTTTGCGGACCGGGATATGACCATCTCCCGCGATCTCCGCAATCTTGCGCCGGATATTGCCGATATCCCATGGCCCGGGACGTTTTTTGAGGAGGGCCAGGCTCTTCTCAGCGTGTATGGTACCGGCCCTGACCGGAGTGAGGCATGCGCAATGCTGGATAAGCATATTAGCAGAGTATTGCAATACATACGGTGATGGAATCCGCATCAGACCTGCTAAATGATCCTGCAGTACGGGCCTACCTTTTCCGGCTTGTTGGCAATGAAGGACTTGACCTTATCGAACGTTTCCCCACTGATGGCGAACACAGTGACGAGGAACTCGCTGCATCGACAAAGATTAACTTAAACACGGTTCGCCACACCCTTTATACCCTGTACGAGAAGCGGCTTGCCGAATACCACCGGATCAAGAATAACGAGACCGGGTGGCTCACGTATCTCTGGCAGCTCCGGCTCGATCAGATCTACGATGCCCTCCGGGAGGACATGGCCATGGTCCTTGAGAAACTGGAACGGAGGGAAAAATACGAGGAAGAGAACGACTTCTACATCTGCAAGGAATGTCAGATCCTCTTCACGTTCCCGCAGGCGATGAATACCGACTTCAACTGCACTGACTGCGAGAAGCCGATGACCCATTTTGACAACGACCTGCTCTTAAAATCCCTGAAGTACCGGATCGATGCCATCAGGAAGACACTTGGTCAGGTCTGAAGAGGATATGGGGCTGCGATATGAGGAGATGCTGCACAGAGCAGGGTGCAACACAGAAGTTATCGCACACTGTAAGGCTGTCCGCGACGTTGCGATGGAATATGCATCGCATAATCCGGAGGTTGATAAAGACCTCGTGGAAGCCGGTGCGATGCTCCATGATATCGGGAGAGGAACAACGCACACGATCCATCATGCGCAATCCGGTGCAGACCTCTTACGCTCGATGGGTATCGATGAAGCGATAGCCCGGATCGTGGAATGTCATACTGGGGCAGGCCTGACCGCAGATGAGTGCATCCTGCTCAGGCTCGATGCCCGCGACTGCGTGCCCTGGACAACGGAAGAGAAGATCGTCTGCCATGCTGACAACCTTATTGCCGGCAGACGCCGGGGAACAATCGGGGAGAGCATCGGCTCTGCAGTTCACCTCCCCAGAAAGGCAAGGATCCGGATGTACCGGCTTTCCAATGATGCAGAGCTCCTCTGCCACTAATACGTCTCCGTTTTTTTTTCAGATGATAACTTGCCGTACCTGGGAGAGCCCCCGGATCTCTTCTATGATGCCCACGGGGAGCTGCTCCTCAACGATGATGACAAGTTTCGGGTATTCCGAGAGTTGGGGATCCGTTACAAAGATCTGGCGGATGGAGAGATCGTTGTCGGCAAGGACCCTGACCGCAGCCCCGACAATCCCGTGTTCATTTGCATTTTTGGGCAGGACGGTTATCACGGTATAACCGAGTGACTCACCGACTTTTGTCAGGTCCGGGGTCGCCCGCAGGTTGATGAAGATTTTTCGGAGAGACGGGCGCTCAAGGATGCGCCGGGCGGTTGAGTCGACGACCCGGCGGTCGGATCCCATAGCCTTTGCAACCGCGGTTGCCGAGAACTCGATCCCGTTGCAGCTGATCCGGCCATCTTCCGTTACCCCGAACCCGTTCTCGAGGAGAAAACGGACTACCCGGCTCTGCGAGGGGGAGTCAGCAAATTCATGGATGATCTCTGACCTCATACAAAGGACTGGGAATGGCGCACATAAATATACAGCTATGTTGATTTCGTACCATTGGGGTACACCAATGTCCACGATCGAGAGACTCCGGCACGCAACGTGTTTACCGGTACAATTTTTCCCCCCCATTCTCCCCCAATGGCGCGTCCTGGCCGCTCCTTTGGTCCTCTCCTCACAGGAAGACCGGGTCTGATGGGTCCCGGCATCCCTTCTTTCGCAATCTTCTTTTAGGTAGACAACCTTTTTGTTATGGCACAGGCGCTGACAGCGCAGGTCTGAGCAGGGTAAACCGGCACGAAGTCTCGGTCTTGCTTGTTTCGGCTATGTGCACATCTGTACAGGGCGAGGGTAGCCAAGCCAGGTCAAAGGCGCTAGGTTGAGGGCCTAGTCTCGTAGGAGTTCTTGGGTTCGAATCCCATCCCTCGCATTTATCCCTCAAGCTCAAATCTCTTCTGAATCTGCGCCGGGGGGAGAGAACGTTTAAGGATGCCCGCACGGCTGAATATACTGGTGCTATCCCAAAAACCGTCTGCCCGTCTCTTCCTATCAGGCCGAGTATGCGAGCAGTTCGTTTTCAGACAAGCGTGCCCTTCGTCTCAATCCTCAAGATGATCAAACGCTCAATCGAAGAGCTCCTCGCATGGGTGAGGGGAACCAGGAAGATCAGCCCGGGCCAACAAATCCACCTTCCATCTCCTCACAGCAAAAGTTCCCAAAAAACCTATCGAACAAAGACCATCGAAGATATTTCCATCGATAGTACCTCCCCTTCAAAAATGCGACTGTACCAAGCTGGACAATTCCTCGTTTCTCCTAGATGACCCCTGCTCTTGCTCCTCGGAGAGGAGCAACGCTGCCAAAGAGTTGTGTGATGGAGTCAAACCCTGGTGATATCTGTAGTGCTGGTCCCGGAATTTTATTCAGGTGATTTTTATTCATGTGATCATTATAAAGTGATCACCAGATTCTTTATTCAGCGATCGTTATTCAGGCATAGCCCTGCATAATCCCTTCATAGATCCGGGTTGCATTCTTCAGGGAAACCAGATTTACCTTCTCATCAACCGCATGCAGGGTCGATATCTCCCCGGGCCCGTACTCGATGACCCGGAACCCGGCTTTCCGCAGGTGCCGGGCATCGCTCGCTGCCCACTGCACGATGGGGAAGACTTCACCTCCGTACACTTTCCGCACCTCATCGCAGGTAATATTCACCAGACGCGATGAGGGATCTGTAATCGAAGGCTCGTGAGTTGAAGAGGAGGTTATCGTACCCCGGGGGGAATAGCCGGCGATCTCCGCGAGCAGATCCGTAATCGAACATCCCCAGGGAATCCGGAGTTCCAGGTCGAGAGTGCATGCCTGAGCGACAACATTTGACTTCTCTCCTCCTTTAATTACGCCGGGGTTGAACGTTATCTTCCGGAGGATCCTGCTCACACCCTTGAGGGAAAATTCCCTGCCGAGCACATCGGAAGACTGGTCGAGGATTCTATTCAGCGCCTCCTCGGCCGGGTACTCGCGCTCGTGCAGATCCCTGACCCGATCGAGGAACAAGCTCGCCTCCATGATTGCGCTCGTCCCGACCGCAGGATACAAAGAACCATGAGCCGGTGTTCCGGCAAACTGCATCTCGATCCGGCAGAGACCCTTCTGGCCGATTGAGGGAGAGCGTGCAGGGCAGGGCTCCCCGACAACGCAATCGCAGGGGGAGATAAGTCGTTTCACCAGCAGCTGGAGGATACCAGCCTCTCCCCCGGTCTCCTCATCACAGACAAAAGCGAGCGTTGGAAGAGGTACATCCCGGTCAACAAGGGCATCGCATGCCGCAAGCATAGCAGCGCAGCCGCCTTTCATGTCGGTCGATCCTCTTCCCCAGACAAATCCATCCTCGATCCTCCCGGAGAAGGGGGGGAACCTCCACCCGTCATCGAGCGCCGGGACAACATCTACGTGCCCGCAGAAGAGCAGGTTTCCTGTACCTTCACACACCAGATTGCAGTTCCCAGCCCCTCCCCCAATAACCCGGGATCGGAGACCGATCCCCTCGAGAAGACCGCGGATATATTCTATTACGGCCTCGGTATCTCCCGGAGGGTTCTCACTCCGGATTGCGACAAGATCGGAACAGATCCGGCTGACATCCATAGGACCACCTGGACGGTTACCTACTGGAGAGATAGGTTCGGAAGAGTACTGCAAGCGATCCATCCTCGTACAGGCTCTTCAAAAAGTCCTGCTCAAAGAATTCGTCGATCATCACAAAGAAGAGATCTGCGGAAATTGCCTGTTTCGTATCCGGGTCAAGAACGATCCGGAAACTCCTGTAACCTGCAGGATCCTCATCGTCATAGATCATCTGCCAGAGGGCCGGAAGTTTCATGAATCGTTCCGGATTCTCGTCCCTCAGCCAGTTCACAAAACCCGAAAATTTCGGCCGGTCTCCCTTCTTCTCCTCATCGATCCTCCACCGGAGATACTCACCCCCCATGATGTTTTTCGGGGACATGTAATTGTATGCAAGGAGGCTGCAGGTATAGTCGATGTGAGAGAGAGCGTCCACGAAGTAGAAGTAAAGGACCTTGTCGAAGAGACCCGTATCGTGAAGGATCAGGTTCTTCTCATAAAGATAGTTGAGGACATGTGCATATTCATTATCAGCCTGCATACCCCTTTGTTCGCGTCGGCATTGTAAATAAATTGCCGTGCAGGATAGGTTCTCCTGAATTCCGGCCCCTTGCTACAAGGGAGGATGCCCGGTCCAGATTCAGAAAAGGAATGGTGGGGGGATTCACCCAGGTGACGGGCGCATCTTTTTGTTATTTGTAATACGGTTCCCGCTCTGCAACGGCTCTCCGGAATAATGCCTCAAGTTCAGATCCGGATTTGCCGCGGATATCGATGTGGTTATCGGTCCTCAAGAGGCAGGGTTTTAATTTACCGTCAGAGGTCACCCGGAGCCGGTTGCAGAATGCACAGAACTCGGTGTTGTGAAGCGGCCGGACAACTTCGACTTCCGCCCCATCAAGACAATATTTCTTCCGGTGGTGCATCCTCCGGGTGATAATCTGCCTCGACCGGGAAGCGAGCTCCCCTTCGAGTCCGTCTATTCCTTCGTGGAGCGTGCATTCGTTGAAGTTCATCAGCTCAATCAGCTGAAGGACCAGATCCCGGTTGCCCCGGACAAACGCAAGAAACTCATCAATCTCATGATCATTGACCCCTTTGAGGAGAACGGTATTGAGCTTTATCGGGGTGAGGCCCGCACCGAGTGCGGCCGCGATACCTTCAAGAACGTCGCCAAGCTTGTCAGTGCCGGTAATTCTCCGGTACGTCTCCGGATTCAGGCTGTCAACACTGACATTGACCCTGCGAAGGCCGGCCTTCCGCAGGTCTGCCGCAAGGCCAGCAAGAAGCGTCCCGTTTGTCGTGATGGAAGTTTCGACCCCCGCCGGGACAGACCGGATAATGTCCAGCAGGTCTTCCCGTAAGAGCGGTTCACCACCGGTAAATTTTACACTCCGGATACCGAAATGCACGGCAGTCCTGATGATCTCGGCGATCTCTCCGGTGGAGAGCTGTGTCCCGGTCTTCTTCTCGCCTTCCCGGTGGCAGTAGATGCAGGATAAGTTACACTGCGGTGTCAGGCTCACCCTGAGGTTCGTCACCGGCCGGTCATAGGCATCTTTCAGGATCACGGATCTCAACCCACAAAATTCTTAGCGACAATATAGAGCTCGGTACTCCCTTTCCGTGACGACTGGGTATTGCAGGTCTTCACCGAGTAGAAGTGTTCCTTGACCTTCGCGTACAGCTCGGGAAAGTCGGTCCCCTGGAAGGATTTGATTGCAAAATTGCCGCCCTGTTTCAAGACGCTGCAGGCAAACTTCAGGGCCTGTTCGTTCAGTTCGATGATCCGTGCCTGATCGTAACTCTTGTGGCCGGAGAGCTTGGGCGCTGCATCGCAGACGACAACACTCACCGGTCCGAGAAGGTCCCGGACCAGCTGCACGACAGCGGGGTCATTGAGGTCTCCTACGATCGTCTCGACTCCTTCGAGATCTGCGATCGGGTTCAGATCCACGCCAATCACTTTTCCTTCCGTAAGTGTCTTGAGCACCTGGAGCCAGCTGCCGGGTGCGGCGCCGAGATCGACAACCGTGTCATCGACCCGGATGATGCCAAATTTTTTCTGGATTTCCAGAAGTTTGTACGCTGCACGCGACCGGTACCCTTCATGTTTTGCGCGAAGGTATGTCCGATCCGCTCCCCATTGTGAACCCATTTTTGAGATCGTTCTCCTGAAATTTTCGGGCCAAAACCCAAAACGCTATAATTAACGTAGGACGATATACTGTATACGAGACTTAGTTAAGGGGTAAGAGATGTTAAAAGCAACGATTGACGCAGATATTTTCCGGGAATTTATTGACGCGATCTCGGCCCTCGTTCCTGAGTGCCGGCTGCATACCACGGAGAACGGGCTCTCTACGCGTGCGGTTGACACGGCAAACGTGGCGATGGTCGGACTCGAACTCAAGAAGGAAGCCTTCGACTCGTACACGGCAACAACCGGCCAGATGGGGATCGATCTCTCGAAGATGAAAAATATCTTCAACATGGCGGCAAAGAGCGACCTTATCAGCCTCGAACTCCCTGACAATGCCCAGAAGATGTCGGTCTCGGTCCACGGGTACCACTACTCGATCACCCTTCTCGATACGAACACGATCCGGAAGGATCCGAACCCCCCGACCATCAGCCTGCCGGGAAAGATCGTCATTGCCGGTGAGGATTTCAACAACGCGATGAAGACCGCATCCGTCATCTCCGACAAGATTGCGCTCGGGATCAACCCCAAGGACCAGGTCTTCTACCTCGTCGCGGAAGGGGATACCGATCATATCCGCCGCGAGTTTGGCAAGGACGAAGTGACGTCTCTTACACCCGTTGAGGCACGCTCGCTCTTCTCGCTCGACTATCTCAAGGATATGGGAAAAGTCATGAGCAAGGCTGCAGAAGTCGAGATTTTCCTCGGGATCGATCACCCGGTACGGTTCTCCTTCGATATTGCGGGTGGCAACGGCCACGTCGAGTACCTCCTCGCACCGCGTATCGAGGCTGACTGATGGTTTATGTGCCATCAGCAAAGGAATCAGCCCATTTTCCCGTTTTAAAAAGAGCGCAGGACCATGTCAGGATCCGGTTCACCGCGCTCGAATCGCTCTTGAAAGATCCCAAAGGTGAGATCCTTGCTGCCCGCGCTGCAGACCGGATCCAGGAGGCCATCTCGCCACGGAAGGTGTTTAACCCAACGGTGCCCGGGTCGGCCGAGGATGAGATCGCGGTCTACGCGCTCTCACGGATCATGGCGTCCTGCATCAACGACCGTCAGCTCATCGACCGTCTCACCCGGTATGAGTCCGATCGTGCGTACTATTTTCTCGTGAATGAAGAGGAATGGAACCAGAACTACAAGCAGGAGGACGGCGAGTATTCCCGGCTCTGCATTGCGCTCGCGGGCGAACTCGGGATCCGTATCACCCAGGACCGGATGCCGCTTGTCGATTATGTTGAGCTGGTCGCGCCCCTCCACGAG
Organism: Methanoregula sp. SKADARSKE-2; assembly: GCA_030919125.1. Classification (GTDB taxonomy): domain Archaea; phylum Halobacteriota; class Methanomicrobia; order Methanomicrobiales; family Methanospirillaceae; genus Methanoregula. The sequence goes on along the minus strand of CP121470.1, from coordinate 1,831,246 downwards.
GACCGGTTCAGACTTGTTAACCGGAGACTCGACAAAGGATCTGTTGAGATCAGGAAAGACGAGCGATACGAGCTCCTCCGCGAACGGATCCGGCTGCTCTTGAGGAGAGATCTCCCGCACAAAGTCCCCTCCTCCATCTGTGAGCGACTTGCACCGAGAGCAACGCAGCTCAAGAGAGCGTACCAGGACCAGATGGTCCAGCAGTTCGGCGAGATCCAGGAGCATGCCTTCCCACCCTGCATCCACGCACTTATTACCGCGCTTGCTGCAGGCACGAACCTGACCCATGCGGGAAGGTTTGGATTGACTACCTTCATCCACGCGATTGGTATGGACACACGTGCCATCGCTGAGCTCTATGGCCGTTCGCCCGACTTCGATGCCGAAAAGACAATGTACCAGGTCGAGCACATCACCGGGCGCGGTGGCTCCTCAACCGAGTACTCGACGCCGGCGTGTGCAGCGATGCGAACGACCGGTCTCTGCCTCAACCGCGATGCCCTTTGTGAGCGAGTGAATCACCCGCTCAGTTACTATAAAGTGAAGAAGCGGGAGGCAAAGAAGGAGGCCAGAAAACCGGAGGAGAAAGGATCGGGCGAGAAGAGACCGGTGAAGAAGAACCCTGAAGAGAGGACCTGAGGAGGGAGAACCCTAAAACCCGTAGGCCGGAGGGGAGACCGGGCAAAAGAATTTGAAGAGTACCTGAAAACAAGAAGCAAATTATGCAATCTTCTCGTTAACCAGGTATCCTGCCCCGGACAAGAAGAGAACGAAGATAACAATCGCGATAATATAGGCAACCCCCGCGATCATGATCATCGGCAGTACGGCGAGCATTGCTATCAGGACCAGGAACGCAACCACGCCAATAACAACATCGAGAAGTCTTGCATCCATGTGCTTAAATCTTGGGTGGGGAAGGATATAGGTTTATCCAAAGAATCCCGATGGGGGAGGAGAAGGGCCATTGGCCGGAACTTTTTCGTTCAGCCGATCCAAAAAAATCCCGGCCCGGTTTTATTTTGGGATGAGCCCTCGCTCGATCAACTGCACAATTTACCTGAGTTGCGGCATCTTCCCCCCAAAATATCGGGGCTTGGATCTCAATCCTGCAAAGAGTAATTCTCTCCCCTTTTCAATCGCGCAAAAAAAACCCGTGTCTCATTGTTGTCAGAAATATGTGCTTGAACCGATCGGACCTCCCCCGGTCTTCTTAAATCGGCCGTCCAATGGCCGATCCCACGAATGACTCTGCTCCTGCCGGCCAATCCCCGGAACAGAAAAATCCCTCGGGGCAGGAGATCCGCAAAATCCCATATTTATCAACATCTGCTCTGATCCAGGATCGAACCCTGGGAAAATATCCGCAATAAGAGCATATTTTGCCAAAATACACTCGAATAACCCAGATTTTATGGGAGGGTCATAGAGGCACTTCTTTTGCACGATCTCCCGGTCGATTGGTCCCTGGAGGGTCAATTTGAGATCTCACCCAGCTCTTGTTGGTCATTTTTCCCGCATTAAATTGGGTATTTTGGCAATCTGACGTGTTTCCTCCGACTTTTAAAAACCCGGAAATCCGGGCGTTTTGTGGGCTTTCCCGGAGCAGGTTTACGGGAAACGGAGCCCGCAAAGGGCCCGGCTCTCTCTCCAAATGGATCGCGGGAGATGCTGTCCGGATGGTTGAGGTAGGGGGAATATTTGGTGGGTAACCTGATGCTTACCTGGGGAGGTTCTCGGTCACGCAACCTCTTCAGATTTTTTTCTGTTGAGAAATACCGGTTTTTTTCGATCGTTTTTGGAAAAAAACCGGTTCAAAAAACGTTCTGGAGATGGTATGAGAAAAAAGAGAAGCAGAAGAAAATAAAAAAAATACCGGCTCAGGAAGAGAGTGTTGGATGCTCTCTTCAATGCCTGTCCTATCCCGAAATCATTTGACATCAGATGTAAATACCGATTTGAGCAACTTATCGAATGGGGCTATCCAGAGGATCATTCAGCAATGTGTCAATGATAAACCCGTTGTTGAGATTGCCCGGTATTTCCAGATTACCCGTCAACGAGTGTATCAGTTCATCAACCCGTTCAGAGAATCGGGAGAATATCCGGTACTCAGGCAATCTGGAAGAAAGCCCCAAGCCATCGATGATCGAGCAGAAGAGTTGATCCTCGCAACCTATCAATCCAACAACATTGGTCCAATCCATCTGGAGAAGAAGAGTGAGGAAACACACGGGATCCATATCCCGCATAATCGAATCTATCGGGTATTTTTGAACCACGGTCTGGTGGAGATCAACATGAAAAAACGGCAACAGCGGAAATATGTTCGGTATGAACGTACTCATTCCATGTCGATGGGGCAGGGAGACTGGAAAGAGTTCGAACTTAAAGGATCGAAGAAATGGCTGATCGCATTCATGGATGATTCATCCCGCCTCATCACCTGCTACGGGGTATTCGATTCTCCAACTACCGAGAACACTCTCACGGTGCTGAATCAGGGATTCCAGATGTAAGGTACGCCCCGCGAGATCCTCACTGACAACGGTACACAATTCGTTTCAGCTTGGAACCGTGAATAGGCCCATCATAAATTCGGAGAGTTCCTTGTTCATCACAACATAAAACACATCCCAACCAGGATAAAACACCCTCAAACGAACGGCAAAATTGAACGGTTCTTCGGAGAAGTCGAACGAAGGAGTGGTGATCTACCGTGACCGAGGATATTTCGGTACCAAAACAAAAGGTTTCAACACCACCATGCAACGGGGTGTTCGTGGGCATCCGATCGGTATCCGCGATGTTCTCAAAAACGCTCGAATCTCTCGAATCCTATCTCCCGGGGAACGCCCATATGCCATCATCAAGAATGTGTTCCATTCTGCTCATACCAAAGTCACAACCGTTCTCAGGGTGCATACCAAAATGCTGTTCTCGGCCTTCTGCTTTAACCGGTTTCAACTCGCAACCCTCAAAAAACAAGGGGTTCTTGAGCGGATGCTCTCGACAAAAAACTGAAATGTGGCCTGAAAATGCAAGAACCGGATACATAGACCCACTCACATTGGTGCTATTTTGTAAAATTGGGGCAAGCCGAACGCTCGGGAAGCACCCCTTTCCGGTACGATCGTAAAATAATGGGTTATTCGTTATCCTCAAGAAGTCAATCGCAACCCATGAAATGACCGGGCCGAAGAAAAGAGTATACTAAAAAATTTTAGAAATCCGTCATGACCCTGAACTGGTCGATCTCTTCCCGGTTCAGCTGGTCGAGGAACTCTTCTGCCGCATGCCCGATATCCTTGCTCGCAGTAATCGCACGGCCGACAACGAGGATGTCTGCGCCCGCCTTCAGGGCGTCCTTCACGACATCGACACGGATGCCGCCTGCGGTGGCGACGAGCAGCCGGCCGCCTGCCGCCTTCTTGATCGCCGGGATGTCGCCCCATGCATGGGCCGACTCTTCGACATCGATCGCACGGTGAAGTTCCACGATGTCCGGCTTGACCTTGAGGCTCGCGATCAGCTTTGCCGGTGCCTGCACGTTCAGCATGTCCACGATCGAGTAGATGCCGACCTTGCGGGCTTCTGCGATCGCCTTCTCCATCGTTGAGACGGGGGCGAGGCCGGAGACGACGACTGCGTCTGCGGTCGCATCCGCTGCCATGCGGGCTTCGAGGTTCCCGGTGTCGAGGATCTTCATGTCCGCGATGATGAAGGCGTTCGGCCGGAGCTTCCGGATCTCGCCGATGACACCAAGGCCGAACTTCTTGATGAGCGGGGTTCCCGCCTCGATGATCACGTGGTCGTTCTCGGGGACGGCTTTTAAGACCTGGGCGACCTTGCCCATATCCACGAGATCCATCGCGACCTGGAGGTAGGGCGCATCCCAGAGCCGGGTCACCTTGAAGCCCATGATGCCGTGGGCCGCCCGGTCCTTCTCGTACACGAGGGTCTTCTGGTCCGGGAACTTGTCAAGCGCCCGGTGGATGGAAAGTTTCGTCGCCCCGTAGTTGTACCGGTAGATCTTGTTGTAGTCCTTCGCATCGGGGTGGACGAACGCGGAGACCATGATGACGGTCCCCTCGATATCGATCCCGGAAAACGCACCTTCTTCAACACAGTCCGCAACGGCCTTGGCAACCGCAGCCTGCACGGGGCCGAACATCTCATTGACCTGCGTCATATCCTTTAAGGTAACCTTCGGGATGACGATGGTCGCAGGCTTGGTCAGCAGGTTCGGGCGTACGACCGCAAGGAGTGGGGTGTGGCCCGATGAAAGCTGTGAAATCGCGTTTGCAAACGCCGAGCCGATGGGACCTTCCTTGTCTCCCATGAGCAGGTCGATGTGCGCCAGTTCAGCGCCATCGCCAATGAGTGCTTCTCCGACTAAATACATGGAACTCTCCGTTATCCTGTTATTATGCGCCCGTTAGCTATGATAAAGTTACGAATCGATGGACGGCGTCCGGATGCATCCGGGAGGTACGGACCGCCGGACACCCCACCGATCATGAACCCCGTCCCACGGGCCGGGCAATGCCTCAGGGCCATGAACGTGTATAAATAATTCCTTGAGTGCAGCCGATGGCCCTAATAAGAACCGAAATGCTGTGGCAAGAGGAAGCGTCATCGCACGTAAACCCGGGTCGGAACGGTACGCCTTTTTGTGACCAAGACGGGCATATTCGGCCACCTCCCTGAGGCTTCCCCCTATCCGCTCAGGCGCATCGGGATCGATCTCGTCCAGTTTCGCGAGGCCTGCGTTCATAGCGTTCGGTTTCCATAACGCGTGAGACTGCATGGTCAGAGATATAATACTGCCTGGTCGGGCAACCATAAACCGGCTATCCAAAATTCTTTTAATGGTAGAGTGCTGATAGCGGGAGTATGAACCTGCCATCATTCCGGGAATCCTTTTCGGGATCCTGTACCCGGTTCTCATTTTTTCGGCTGTGACGTACCTTGAACCCGCTCTTCCCTATGGGTTGAAGGGGGGATTCCTGTTTCTTACCATGGTATTCCTCATCACACCGGCGTCCCTCTTCATTACCGGAATCGCTTCAGAATCGGCTGCGTGACAGGGAAGACCATTCCTCCTGGAAACCCTGGATCTCGTACATGGCCGGTTTTCTCGGAACGGGGATAGCAATCTTCCTGATCATTTTGGGAATGTACAGGGATCAGTATGTCCCATATATGGCGCCCGGGCTTCAGGCCCACCTGATATTTTTGGCAGGTATGAAAATTGTCTATCTGCCGGTGCTCATTATACTCAGTATTTTTTCGCATTTTTCGCACTCGCAGGCGGCTTTTTCGCGCACCGAAGATCAGGGCGGGCAGGAAAAGCGTGAGGACTATTGGGAAAAACTTCTTTAGAAGATGTGGGGTTGGTGAGATTTGAACTCACGATCGACGGGTCTCTCCGACATGCATCAGTGCTCCAACGGGTCATCATCGAATCACGGGAAACCGACAACGGTTACAAACGTGACTGCCCGGCAAAAACCGGACATGAACTCAGCAGACCCATTGTTCATCATCTGCAGCACAAGAACGCAAAGACCGCTGGAGCCCGTCGCCATTCCGGGCTAGGCCACAACCCCCCGCGCCTGCATGAGGAACGCTCTCCTCTTTGCTGACCCAGTAAAATCGCAGTCCGGAAACTTAAGAGTTTTGTTCGTTCTCCAACCGGGGATCGTCACCCATCCGGGGAAGGATATCCCGACCAATGACGCGAAAAGAGTACACAAAAACGTCTGCACCCCCGGCCCGGGAACAGGCGTCGGGGTCCATTTTTTTACCGCACAATACGGGAAGAGCGATCCTTACGAACCACTGGCCGGAACTTTCGGGGGCTGCAAAGATCTTTTGCGCTCCATCATCCGTTTCCATAACCCGACTTCCTAAAGTTTTGGAACGGGGATGTGCACCACGTTCCGGGCAGATCATTATCCATATATCGTCGGGTGTTGCAGTAGTTACGATGGTCGAGGGCAGCTAAACGTGCGGAATATCAGAAGTTCCCCTGCTGGGAATGACAATCGGGGAGATGGTCGACAGGATCGTGGCAAAATACCCGGATAACGAGGCGATCGTATCCGTTCACCAGAATATCCGGCTCACCTACAGCCAGTTTCTCGGTGAAGTAAACCGGGTGGCCCGGGCGCTTCTCCTTGACCCACGGAACGACGATGGTCCTTCCGGCACCCACGTTCGATGCCGAAGCGGTTCTCCAGACGATCGAAAAAGAGCACTGCACCGCAGTCCACGGGGTCCCGACCATGTTTATCGCCGAGCTCACCCATCCCAACTTCGCGAAGTACGATATGCGGAGACCCTCCGCACCGGCATCATGGCGGGGTCCCCCTGCCCGATCGAGGTGATGAAGGAGGTCAACCGGAAGATGCACATGAGCGAGATCGTGATCGTGTATGGCCAGACTGAGACAAGCCCCGGCGTCACGATGACAACAACAAAGGATCCGCTTGAGCGGAGGGTCACGACCGTGGGGAGGGCCTTCCCTCACACCGAGCTGAAGATTGTCAATACCTCAACCGGAAAGATCGTACCGACCGGCGAGATCGGGGAGATCTGCGCCCGCGGGTACTGCGTCATGAAGTGCTATTACAACAATCCCTCGGCCACCCACGCCACGCTCGACAAAGACCACTGGAACCACACGGGCGATCTCGGCATCCTCGATGAGGAGGGGTTCTTCAAGATCGTGGGCCGGTTGAAGGACATGGTTATCCGGGGCGGGGAAAATATCTACCCGCGGGAGATCGAGGAGTTCCTTCACCACCATGAGAAGATCTTCGATGTCTACGTTGTCGGGGTCCCGGACATCAAGTACGGCGAGGAACTCTGCGCCTTGGTGAAGCCGAAGCCCGGCCAGACCATGACCGAGGAGGAAGTCAAGGACTACTGCAAGGGGAAGATCGCCCACTTCAAGATCCCGCGGTACGTTATGTTCGTGAACGAGTTCCCGATCACGATCTCCGGCAAGATCCAGAAGTTCAGGATGCGGGATGAGTCCATAAAGGTGCTCGGCCTCGAAGAGGGCTCGAAAGTCGAGACTGCCTGAAAAAAGGAGCGATCTTTTTTATTTTTTCCAGGAACGGTCGGGCCGGATGAAATCCCAGCCACCAGAGTCGCATTTCAGGAATTTGCGGATCGGAGAATTACAAAGATACGGCAGGGTATCAACCGCCGCCGCTTCTCCTGCCACCGGAGGGACTTAGCGTCCGGACGGGCGTTGCAAATGTCGTAGGTGCGGGCGTGGAGCCGGGACGGGTGATATTTGCAACCTAAAAGACTCCATTGAGACCTCCCAAATCGCAACATCGCTGGCCACATCTCCGGCGGGGGACCGGCTCAGAAAATTTTGTCCTGGATGTATCCTCCGCGGAAAAGTACCCTTGCAGCCAGCCCGAGTTCCGGGACAGAACGAGAGAGATCGATTCAGAAAAAAGGTCCCGGGAATCTGCTCCTGTCACATGAACCAGGCTACATACGAGGTAATGACCATGATGACAAGGAGGACTATCAGGATCTTGTAGGCGCATCTCTCGCAGACGCCGAAGTGTGACGGGTTCTTTTCGGGAGAATAGGATGACGAACAGACTTTGCAGGTCTTGTGTGTCTCCGCGTGTGTGTGCTTTTCAAGCTGCGTTATTACTTTGAAGGCTGGGACATCTGAACGTATAGACGTGTCGAAATCATCCGGATCCCGTTTGCGCATGTCTCCCGATCCGGTCGGCAAGGTCCACCCATTGAGGAGGATGATGCCCTCTCCCGTATGGGAGATTCGTACCCATCCGCCATTCAGACTTACCCGGTCATCGCCAGGTGCATCGAAATTCGTCCCGGTGATGAAAACCTGATCCGTGTTGCCGATCTGAACCGGGGGAAGGGGAGGTACAGTTATTGTTGTATTCGGAAAAGAGCGCCCGGGGAAAAGGTGTATGCGGGAAGTCCGGATGCATTGGATAAAGGATACACCGGCGAACCGGATCCGAAAAGACGGTCTCTCCCGGATACTGCTGGTCTTTTCCGTGGCAACCGACCAGGAAGATCCATCCGTGCGTATGCGTATGGTCCCATCGCTGCAAGACCATCGAGCGTCTTTTATCCGGGGGTCAGTACAGCCTGTCCTTCCCGTCTGAGATCACGGCAATATCCGGGTCGTCCCCGAACCTCTCAGCTGGGGGGAGAGAGGAGTAGGTAAACAGCGTCAAATCTCCCTGGCCGAGATCGAGGAAACATACGATGAGTCTCCCGTTCTTTTCCGGAGTGCGTCCGGTATGGCCTGCTGAGTTTGCAAGACAGCCGGCACCTGCACATACGTGGAGGTGGAGGAGGACCCGTGCCACGGCGGAAATAGAGGACGAAAAAAAGATTTCATGAGAAGGATGCTTGCAGGTCTGGATGATCCTTTACGCTGATGCAGCCCGCCGGACAAGATCTTCGGCCGCGGCTTTTGCGGCTGCGAGAGTCTGCTCCTCACCCGGGATCTCTCGGTTGAGCATCAGCACCTTCCCGTTACAGAGGGTGGTTTCGACAGATCCCCCATTGCACGCGTACACGAGGTTCGAGAATGCATTGTGGAGCGGGGTGTTGCAGGGGGTTCTGGTTGCAACCAGGATAAGATCGGCGGGGGCGCCGACAGCAAGGGTGCCGGATCCAAAACCGAGGGCTTTTCCTCCCGCAAATGTCGCCATCGCAAGGGCCCGAGGTGCAGGCAGGGCGGCCGGATCGTTCCAGAAGAACTTCTGGAGGAGGGCTGCGATCTTCGCCTCCTCGAACATGTCGAGGTTGTTGTTCGAGGCGCAGCCGTCAGTACCGAGGCAGACATTGGCCCCGACTGCAACGAGCTGCTGCCATGGCATCGCCCGGTTCGTAGCGAGTTTCATGTTGCTTGCCGGGTTGTGCGAGACGCTGACCCCGCGTTTCCCGAGCAGGCCGCACTCCGCCTCGTTGAGCCAGCAACAGTGTGCCGCGATGGTCCGGGGGGTCAGGATGCCGTAGTCATCGAGAAGCGCTGCCGGGCGTCTCCCGTGCCCGGCAACGCAGTCGTTCACCTCTTTTTCCGTCTCGGAGAGATGGATGTGGATCCCGATCTCCTGCTCTTTTGCAAACTCCGCACACCACTCCAATCCCTTCGGGGAGACCGTGTAGATCGCATGGGGGCCGACAGCGGACTTGATCCGGGGATTGTTCATGGAGCCGACATGGCGGGTGAACTTCTCGGTTGCCCTGCACTCGTTCTCACGCTTCTCATCGCTGAAGAGATCGATGAACCCAAAGGAAAGTACCGCCCGGATACCCGACTCATCCACTGCCCGGGCTGCATCCTCCATGAAGAAGTACATATCATTGAAGGCCACGGTCCCGGTCCGGATCATCTCAAGGCAGGCGAGCTTTGTTCCCCAGTAGACATCCTCACCGGTAAGGTGGGCTTCAAGCGGCCAGATCTTCTGCCCGAGCCAGTCCTGCAGGATCATATCATCCGCATATCCCCGGAAGAGCGACATCGCGGCATGGGTGTGGGTATTGACGAGCCCCGGGAGGGCAAGGGCGCCGTCGGCATCGATGATATAGTCAGCTTCGGCCTTGTATCCTGCCCGCAGGTCACCTATTGCGGCGATGGTTCCGGTCTCGTTGATAAAAATCTCCGTGCTTTTCCCATCGATCACCGTATCGGTGATAAGCAACGACTGCTTCCCCTCAAAGATCCCGCTTCTGTCCTGATCAGTAGTCATGTCTTCATCTCCATCTGCTGCATCTGCAATTATTCAACCCAGTTCCTTTACGATTGTGCTGACAATCTCTTCCGTCCGGTACCGGTGAGTCCGCGAGGTGGCAAGGATGTGTTCATAGGTGAGTACCTCTCCGCCAAGCCCGTTGGCATAATTGTCTACCGTGCACAACGCGGCAAAACCGATACCGAGTTCGCAGGCAAGCGTGGCCTCCGAGGCTACGGTCATACCGACAATATCCGCATAGTTCGCAAGTTTTCGGACCTCGGCGACAGTCTCGATCCGGGGCCCGCGGGTCTGTACATAGACGCCCCCAAAGCGGGCTGATGGCACGAGTGCCGACAACTGCCGTCCAAGATCGGGTGAGAGCTCGGGCCTGACATGCTCGATGGCGTGGTCGTGGATAGAGGGGATATCGCTCAGGCTCGCATAGTCGGTCGGGATCATCAGGGAGCCGGGAGCAATCTCCGGTTTTAATGAACCCGATGATCCGAAGGCAACAATCCGGTCGACACCGGCGAGTGCAAGCGCTCCAAGGTTTGCCCGGAAGTTGATCCGGTGCGGGGGGATGCCATCCTGGTGACGCATCAGCATCACGATATCCCCGCAGAGGAGGTCGGCGGAACCGAACGGGGTTGCAATCGTCCGCTTATCGAGCTTCGGCAGAGTCGAGAAGAGGAGGCTGGTTCCCCCGATAATCCCAAGCATATCAGCACCCGCCCCTGCAGCAGGCCGGGATCTGCTGTATCCGGCGGGTAATTGGTGTCTTCATCTGGTATCCCCTGTTCCGGAAATGTTTGGTGCGACTGCACTAATACGTAACGAAACTTCCGGAAGGGACATTCTGCAGATATTATACCGGTAAACCTCCCGGGTAGGCCTGTGCGGAAACGATGAGGTAAGCGTAAGAACGAGAAGGTTCTATTATCCCGGTATGGGCAGGTTCGATACCGTCAGCGACGATGAAATCCGTACCGGGCAGTGCACGGATATTTACTTCCTGCGCACCGAGGAGACACTCGACCACGACCAGGTCAACCCCGAAGTCGTTATGGAGATCACCGCAACATCGCTCCCCGACCCGTGGGCAGTCTTCTGCGGTCTTGCCGATATCCTCTCATTACTGGATGGATTCCCGGTCACAGTCGATGCGATGCCGGAGGGGTGTATCTTTTATAAAAATGAACCGGTCATGCGCATCCGGGGCAGATACCGGGACTTCTGCCGGTACGAGACCGCCATTCTCGGATTCCTCTGCCACGCCTCCGGGATCGCATCTTCCGCTGCACACATCCGGCTCGTGGCACATGGCCACCCGGTCTACTCGTTTGGTTCCCGGAGGCAGCACCCGGCTATTGCAAAGATGATAGAGCGGGCCGCATGGATCGGCGGGGTTGACGGGGTCTCGAATACCTGCGCCCCCGAGGGCATGCCGGTCGTCGGGACAATGCCGCACGCTTTTGTGATGTGCTACGACAAACCCGAGGATGCATGGCGGTCTTTTGACCGACATGCCCCGCCGGAGATCCCCCGGATCATGCTCTGCGACACATTCTGCGACGAAAAGTCCGAGTCGCTCCGGGCCGCCGAATGCGGGGCAACCGCGGTCCGGCTCGACACCCCGCGATCCCGGCGCGGGAACATGCGGGCGATCATCGAGGAGGTCCGGTGGGAACTGGATGCGCACGGCCATTCCGGGGTAAAGATCTTCCTGTCCGGCGGCGTGACCCGGGAGGATGTCATCGCGTACCGCGACATCATCGATTCTTTTGGAGTAGGGGGAGCGATCGCCAATGCACCGGTCATCGATCTCTCGATGGACATCGTGGAGATCAACGGAACCGCAAGAGCAAAACGCGGGAAGCGGAGCGGGGCAAAGCAGGTGTACGGGTATCCCTCCGGAGTCCATACGATGCTGCCTACCACGCAGGAGCCACCCGAAGGCGCGACCGCACTCCTCACACGGTACATCGAAAACGGCAGGATCGTGCAGAAGGCCCCCATGCACGCCGCACGGGAACGGGTTCTCGGTATCCTTCCCGTACTCCGGGAAACATCCCCATGAGAGGCACGGACGAACAATTCTTTTAACTGATGGCATCCTACAGTATAAGGCGGGCCGGTAGATCAGTGGTAGATCGCTTCCTTGGCATGGAAGAGGCCGCGGGTTCAATTCCCGCCCGGTCCACTCGCCTTCTCTAACATATAGAGATTCTTAAATGTGATTTTATCTCCACCGCGTGCCGGATTTTTGGCTTGTCGCGGGATCGTTCCCGGTTAATCGATCACGCATCGCATCTTGGAACAGGAGAGGAACCCCGCCTCTTCCGGTACGCTTGCGATCAAATCCTTAAATTTTTTCTTCGTGCAACGCCTAACGAATGGATGTCCGGCGGTATCCGATGTCGACCATCCTCTCGTTTGCGATCGAAGAGCACAGGTTTGCTCTTCCCTTAAGTGATATCTGGTCTGTCGTCAGGATGGTGGATCTGGCCCCGGATTCCGGGGCCAGATCCGGGAAGCAGCGGCACGATCAATCTCCATGGGAAGATTATTCCGGTATACTCGATCCGGGGGCTCTCCGGCATACCGGAACGCAACCCCCTCCCAACCGATCCCCTTGTCATCATCCACCGGCGCGGGGAGTATCTGGCCCTCTGGGCGGATATGACCAACGGGATAGAGGATCTCACAATCTTGGAAGGACCGGTTAGGGATACTGAACCTGAATCCGGTTTTGCGGGCGTTTATTACACCGGGGACGGAACCGGGATCATTATCAATCCGGATCGGTTTATTTCCGGGAGAGGCAAAAAGAGACAGATCCATCCGGAACAAGCGCACGGGTAATGAGGGGGATATGGTGGGGATGAATGTCATAAAGCTCTCGGAGCAGAGCCAGGCGATCGGAGAGATTATCGCAACGGTCACAGATATTTCCGAGCAGTCGAACTTTTTTGCGGTCAACGCTTCGATCGAAGCGGCAAAGGCCGGAGAATTCGGGAAAGGGTTTGCCGTGGTAGCCCACGAGATCCACAACCTCGCCGGGCAGTCCAAAAAGGCGACTGCCAACATCAGGACACTGCTCACGGATATCCAGCGGGGGGTCTCCTCAACGGTAATTTCCACGGAAAAAGGGACAAAATCGGTGGCCGCTGCGGTACGACTGACCAGCGATGCCCGGGAAGCGATCGAAGTCCTGACACGGTCGATCGCAGACTCTTCAAGGGAAGTGATCGAGATCGCATCGTCCATTCAGGATCAGGCTGCGGGTATGGATCAGATCTCAAATACCATGGAGAACATCCGCGATGCAGCAGAGCGTAATCTTAAAATAACCCGGAAGGCAGAAAAGACCGCAGAAGACCTCCACGAGCTCGGTATCCTGCCCAAGAAGATCACGGTACAGTACCATATCTGTTGTTCCAGCGATGATTGGGCCGGATGCTGAGTTTCAAAAGAGAATCCTTGCGACATTCCGTGAAGAGGCAGAAGAACACCTCTCGGAGATAATTGGAGAGCTCATTGCGCTTGAAAAAGCCAGGGACACCGACGGGGGACCTCTCGCGGAACAGATCTACCGCAGAATCCACAGCCACAAGGGGGCCGCCCGGGCGGTAGACCAGCAGGAGATCGCCCTCGTGTACCAGCACCCCGAGTAGGTCTTCTCGGCGATGAAGTAGGGTACGTTCAGCCCCGAGGCCGGGACATTTGACATCTTCCACAACGCGATCAAGACGATAAAGAGCCTGCTCGCCGGTGATCCCTTCCCGGTCTTTATGGTTGTACGCTCCCTTCGGGCACTGGACTCTTCCCGGATGGGTGAGGGATCGGCCGGACCCGTCGCTTCCGCACAGAATGCTCCCCCGGTACCAAGGGTTGAGGGACACCAGATCCCCCCTCCGGTCAGGCTTCGTGAGCCGGATGCTGCTGCATTATCCGAAAGCGGAGATTTTCAGGCATCAAAAGATCCGGCAGGGGAAGGCCGGGACAGTAAGGATTGCCGCAAGCAAACTCGACCGGCTTATCACCGATTCGGAGAATCTCCTTACCACGAGACTCTTCATCACCCACCGGCTGCAGGAGCTCGAATCGATCCCGGAGAGGAGCCTTCCCCGGTCGGTGCAGGAACGTTACCGGTGGGCACCCGGAGATCTCGATGGCGCAGAGGTCCTGCCGATGCGCCGGAGGCCCGGCCGGTAGCGGGAGAGAGGGCATGAGTTTTTAATCTTTGAAGTGAAGGTTCATCTGAACCATGCGCATCTGTGACCTCATCCTCCCAGAAGACCGTATCTTTTTCTCCCTGTTCAAGGAGATGGCCGAACAGATCACCCTCTCTTCCGCGGCCTTAAACGAGATCACCCACGATCTTCCGAACGGTGTGGAGAAAGCCCACAAAGTCCGGCAGATCGAGCATCACGGCGACGAGATAACCCGGCGCATCTACGAAGAGCTGAATGAATCTCTCATCACGCCGCTCGAACCGGACGAGATCTCCCGGCTCGCGCCCGTTCTCGACGATGTACTTGACCGGCTCGACTGGGTGACGCACCAGCTTGCAAACTATGGGATCCCTGAGACAAACGCCACCCTCAGGGAGTACTCGTACCTGATAACGATGGCTGCCGGGGAGATCGATCATGCCGTTGAGATCAACCGCCTCTACAACCTCTCGACAGAGCTCCTCTCGAAAGCGGTCGTTGAACTCTTCAAGAACAAGGATCTGCTGATGATAATCAAACTCAAGGATATCTACGAAGGTATGGCACGGGTCATGGAGAAGTGCAATGTCGTCGGTCACGCCCTCAACGATATTGCAATGGCACATTCATGATCCGCTTTGAACCCATCATTCTCTTCGGCCTGATCCGTGCTCTTGCCCTCAACGTTCAAAAGGGTTCAGATGATGCATCGCATGGATCCGCCCCATCCCCCTGGCGTTTGCTGTTGCGTCTGTGGGATACCTGGCAGTTTCTACCCTTCTTCTCCTCTTCGGTGCCCCTTCTCCCGTGCACACATGCAGGACCGTCACGTACAAAAGGATGCTATCGGCAATGACAGTAATCGAACCCTTTCTTCTCCTGGGAATTCTTCTCGCACTGAGCCTCGCGTTCGTGAACGGGCTCAACGATGCCGAGCATTCTCTCGCGACGATCGTTGCCACACGGGCCCTTTCTCCCGTAAAAGCAGTATTCCTTACTGCGCTGTGCAATATGATCGGGCCTTTCATCTTCCCGGTTGCAGTGGCTGCAACGATAGGGACCGCCATCATCACCCCAAACACGTTAACCCCCCCTGATACTCGTTGTCGCAGTGGGAACCGCGTTCATCCTTATCCTTGTTGCAACCCGTGCAGGACTCCCGATCTCCAGCAGCAATGCAATCGTCGGGGGATTTCTTGGGGCAGGTGTTGGTGCGTCTGGCATTTCCGCAATCATCCTTCCTCCGTCGGACACGGTGGTGCAGGTTTTCACCTTCGGAGCTGCCGGTGCTGTCGCAGGCGCGATCGTCCTCTCCTTTATTGCCTTTACCCTTCAGGGAGAACTCAGGCTCGCTGCAGCCATCGGGGCCATCTGCGGAGGTGCAGTCATCGTACCGATCCTGATGTTCCTCGGAATCCTCAAACTCTCCGGGATTCTCGCGATCGTGCTCTTCATCTTTATCTCCCCCATCGTCGGGATGCTCTCGGCATTTCTCCTCGATATTCTCGTCTCCCACCTCTTCAGGTACTCCCGCCAGAACCTTATGACCCGGATATTTCAGCCGCTCCACGTCCTCGCATGCCTCGCCCAGGCTATATCCCACGGAGGAAATGACAGGCAGAATGCAGTAGGAGGATAACGAATAACCCATTTATTTTACGATCGTACCGGAAAGGGGTGCTTCCCGAGCGTTCGGCTTGCCCCAATTTTACAAAATAGCACCAATGTGAGTGGGCCTATGTATCCGGTTCTTGCATTTTCAGGCCACATTTCAGTTTTTTGTCGAGAGCATCCGCTCAAGAACCCCTTGTTTTTTGAGGGTTGCGAGTTGAAACCGGTTAAAGCAGAAGGCCGAGAACAGCATTTTGGTATGCACCCTGAGAACGGTTGTGACTCTGGTATGAGCAGAATGGAACACATTCTTGATGACGGCATATGGGCGTTCCCCGGGAGATAGGATTCGAGAGATTCGAGCGTTTTTGAGAACATCGCGGATACCGATCGGATGCCCACGAACACCCCGTTGCATGGTGGTGTTGAAACCTTTTGTTTTGGTACCGAAATATCCTCGGTCACGGTAGATCACCTCTCCTTCGTTCGACAGGTCGATTTGCGAATCGTGGGTTGAGGCAGTTGTAACCTCGAGAGCCCGGATCAGTCCGAAGTCACAATCCTCTTTGGTATGGAGTTTGTATCCAAAATAAGATTTCTTGCCCTTTATCGCCCATGTTCCATCCCGGCTTCTTCGAGTTTTTGCAGCATCACCCCGGGATGTATTCGTTGAAGCATGACCGGGCTCTGAGGTGATGAAAGTCGCATCCTGAATGGTGCCTTTTTTGAGATTGTGGGCATCATTCTGATGGTAGTAATTACCATAATCCTTGCAGCAATCGTACTTGCCCAGATTTTTCTGCTGCCGAATTTTGTGGCGGGCCCTGTTCCTGCACTCTTCAATATCACAACGATCCGGCACGTAAATGGCAACGGCGTAATGACCTATGATAGCCGGATGGTAATAAAAAATACCGGAACCGTAGCATACCCGAACCGCAACCTGATGGCAAAAGTCTACAGAAACGGTATCCCCTTAAGTTTTGTCATCGCCACACTGAACTGTCACGACTACATTGCCTATGCCCATACACAGGGCGTAGATATTATCGGGGGTTCCGGGTGTTCTGGGGATATCTGGTCGCCCGGAGAGATGACCTATATCGATTTTAGTGATCGGACATTTTATCCCGGGGATAATGTCCAGCTGGAAGTGTTCGATAACACCACCCGGCAGATCATCTCACGCCATTCCTATACTGCGTGAAAAACGAACTGTGATATCCCGAATTGATTTTACACATATAACCATTTCTGCGCATATTTCAGAATCCTCTCCTGGGGTAGACGGTACCAGAATGCGTTATAAGGCTCATCGAAATCGAGACTCACTCATGTGAGGTTTGATGACATTGTGCCAGTGAAGAATTTTATCGACAGAACCGAACTTCGCGATCCTTCGTTCGACTTCTCCGAAGAACCGTTCAATTTTGCCGTTTGTTTGAGGGTGTTTTATCCTGGTTGGGATGTGTTTTATGTTGTGATGAACAAGGAACTCTCCGAATTTATGATGGGCCTATTCACGGTCCCGAGCTGAAACGAATTGTGTACTGTTGTCAGTGAGGATCTCGCGGGGCGTACCGTACATCTGGAATCCCTGATTCAGCACCGTGAGAGTGTTCTCGGTAGTTGGAGAATCGAATACCCCGTAGCAGGTGATGAGGCGGGATGAATCATCCATGAATGCGATCAGCCATTTCTTCGATCCTTTAAGTTCGAACTCTTTCCAGTCTCCCTGCCCCATCGACATGGAATGAGTATGTTCATACCGAACATATTTCCGCTGTTGCCGTTTTTTCATGTTGATCTCCACCAGACCGTGGTTCAACAATACCCGATAGATTCGATTATGCGGGATATGGATCCCGTGTGTTTCCTCAATCTTCTTCTCCAGATGGATTGGACCAATGTTGTTGGATTGATAGGTTGCGAGGATCAACTCTTCTTCTCGATCATCGATGGCTTGGGGCTTTCTTTCAGATTGCCTGAGTACCGGATATTCCCCCGATTCTCTGAACGGGTTGATGAACTGATACACTCGTTGACGGGTAATCTGGAAATACCGGGCAATCTCAACAACGGGTTTATCATTGACACATTGCTGAATGATCCTCTGGATAGCCCCATTCGATAAGTTGTTCAAATCGGTATTTACATCTGATGTCAAATGATTTCGGGATACTACTGGAGATAGACACTTAAAATTGATGGTAGAGTCGTTTTAGTTTAATCCTTGCACTTTCAGAAGTAAACTGCCAGTCGACCAGTTTCTGGTTATTGTTTCTGGAAGTTTCCCACTTTTTTGTTTCGTGGATAAGCAATTCCAGATTATCAATCTTCGATCAAGACATTGACGGGATAACGCACTTAATTCAATTTCAGCGATGTTGAGCCAGCTCCCATGTATGGGGGTGTTATGGATCTCCAGGCGTTTGACAAGAATCGAAGCTTCCTCCGGAGGAAACGCCTCATAAAATGCTCCAATCGTGTGGGTGTTCAGGTTATCGCAGATAAGAATTATTTTTCTGGCGTTTGGGTAATCAATCTCGAGTAACTCTCTAACTTCGTGAGCCCAATCCACTTTTTTTCTGTGCTTGCGGGGATTAACTCTCCTCCCTCCTTTCAGGGGTTTTAGTGAAGAGGAATATTGAGGCAGTTCCATTTCGTGTATACTCATAATCATATCGAACGGGATACCGGGGAGTCGCTGGCAACGAATCCCGGGAGTCTCCGAGTAACTGGACCGATTTTTCATCCATACAAATCAGAGGAACTTCCGGATCATAAGGTCGGTGATAGAGTTCCAGGATATCCTCCATGTGAGCAACAAATTCAGCGTTTTGTTGCGGCGGAATAACCCAGCATTGCCGCAGGTGAGGTTTTAACTCGTTTTTTTAAGACGCGGCCGATCGTTTTTCCTGAAATCGTCTCGACAATTTTTAACTCAACCATTTTGTCTGCGAGGAGGTCAAGGGTCCAATTGGCATATCCTTCCGGCGGTTGACTGCATGCTATCGTGATAAGCCGGGCTTCTTTTGCTCCATCCAGTTTTCGAGGAATGGGTGGTGATTCCTGGGCTTTTCTCCCGACTGCGCGAGTTAGTCCTTCTTCGAAATACTTCTTGCGTATATTGAAAACTGTTTGACTATGGCAGTGTAACAGAACGGCTATCTCTTCATCGGTCTTGCCGGATTTATTTTTATCTGCATGCAACAGGACATACGCGTGTCGGATTCGATACGCCGGGCCTTTCCCACGCTTGACAATTCCTGTCAGGTGTTTCCTTTCTTGTTGCGTTAATTCAACGACATACCGCTTCTTCATTGAAACTTTATAGTACGTACTTAAATAAAAGTAATTTCAAATAAAATCTATATATTCAATTGTCGGTAACTACTACCCTCCCCTTCAACGCGTTTTGTATAATTTCTCGTAACTGGCTTGCCCATACTTCCCCCCCACAATTACTTAAAATACGTTTTTTCCTCAATATTTTTTGGTCGAATTTTCACTGCAAAGTATCGAATCATTTCCTTGATGGCGTCCTGTTTTGAATTCATTCCTTTCACCACTTTATACACCTCCACAATTTTGTCCACCTCATCGGACAATTCTATCAACATTTTCACCATAGTTATTCAACATTGTCTGACATGCCATGATATAATTTGCGAAAACAAACATTTTTTGTAACTATTCAACCGGTTCTGTGAGCGCTAAAAGGCATAAAGGGGTTTATCGGAACGGATCATCTGCAAGGATTTCCCTGGCCACGGATCCCCTGACCACCCTTTCCCGAGCTAAATTCCGCTTCACAATCCATTCGGTTGTATCTGGAGATCCAAATCCAGCTTTCTCCGACGTTATTTCACGACCGAGATCGCGACCCAGATAACCCGGATATTCCGATCCGCTAATCTTTTCGTCGTCACCTTACATCCCCCCACATGAATGAAAGGTGACGTCTGGCATTGGATCTTTTGGTCACAGGTGCCGCTCGGTTTTCCGTAGGATTTCCTCAAAATAAAATCGCTGATCGGCAGAAACCCTTTCCCGCTGAAAGGCCCCCTTGGGCCAGCCAGCCCCATGAGGGGTATTGGTGCTCTCGATACCTTGGCACTATTTTTAGGCGCTAATGGAAATCCTACCAGCCGATAGACGAGGCCAGGGTTTCCACCGTAAAGATCCTTTTCGAACCGGTGGAATATTGGTCCAGGGTTAGTAAATAAGCGAAGTACCGGTTGTTCCTTTAAACCCGCACGCGTACGTCACGTTAATGTATATAGCATCCCGGCGCGTAAATTGAGCCACATGATTGATGCGCTCATCAATATTCTTCTGCATCTTGACCAGAATATCGGTCTTGTGGTCCAGCAGTATGGCCTGTGGACATACCTTATCCTCTTCATCATTATCTTTCTTGAGACGGGTCTTGTTGTCACCCCGTTTCTCCCGGGGGACTCTCTCCTTTTTGTCGCAGGCGCCGCCGCGGCAAGCGGGATCCTTGATCTCCAGTGGCTCTTTATCGCCATCATCCTTGGGGCAGTTCTCGGGGACACCCTGAACTACTGGATCGGGAACTATCTCGGCCTTCATGTATTCCAATGCAGGTTCCCCACACTGGTAAAGCAGGAATATATCGATCGAACCTATCATTTTTACGAGAAGTACGGCGGGATCGCGGTCTTCATTGCCCGGTTTGTCCCGTTGGTCCGGACCTTCGCACCCTTCCTTGCCGGGGTAGGTACTATGGAATACCGCCGGTTCATTCTCTACAATATTTTAGGGGCGGTTGTCTGGACAACTGTTGTTGTCCTTGCCGGGTACTTCTTCGGTACCCTCTCCATTGTCAAGGAGAATATGAGCATCCTGATGATCCTCGTTGTCGTCGTGACCCTCGGGACGATTATTGTCCTTGTTGCCGGGCTCGTCTCATCGCACCTCGCTGACCGGAGAGAATGCGATAAGAAGGTGAAGTAATTTTTTAAGATCCCGATCGAAAGCCTGATACCAGGCAAGCGGATCGGAGTGTTCCGGGAGCCTGGATCACGACGGAATTTTCAAAAACCCCTACCGCGAAGAGCAAGTACCATGTTCGAACGCTTCTTCTCGCTCCGGTACATTTGTATCGCCGCAGTAATCTCTCTCATTGACGGTGCGGTCCTGATCTCCATCGCCGGAGCGGAGAGAACACTCAATGCATAAAATATCTACCTCTTTGGCCCCGGCCCGGTCCATCTTCCCATCACCTCAACCAGGGCTCGCTTGCCTCCGTCGCTCCTCTCCCGGCAGTCGATGCCTTCCTGTTTGGACTTGTGCACCTCAACATCTCCTTTGGGATCTCCATCCTCTTTATTGCAATTCTCAAGGAGGGAGGGAAAACAAAACTCCCGCTGGATCCCTATCGACAGCAGAAGCGATCTCAAGAGAGAACGCTGCTCCAGGTGATCATCGTTCTCCTCGCGGTAAATGTTCTTGAAGATGGCATCATTGTCGGCTCAGAGGCCCTGAAATGGGAGGCCCTTATTATCCTTGCGGCCGTCCTTCTCCTCGCGGCCTCTCACAAACGGATGCACGGAACCTCGTGAGAGGACCAAAAAAGGGGGGGAAGACACCCCGGCTGGGTTCGGGTGTTAAAAAACTATGCTTCCTGAATTTCGAGACCGGTATTGTCCACCTTTGTAGCGATTGCAATGGAGAGGCCCAGGGGTTTGAGGATCTCTTCCAGGGATTTTCGATCCTGTTTCGTTACTACGGCGATGGATGGGCCAACGGAGCTCATCCCTACAAATTCAAGGCCGGCTTCGCGAAGCCTGCTCATGTAATGGTAGATTTCAAAGCTGTGATGCTCGACTTCGGCGCGTTTTGATCCCCGGAACTCGATCTCCCATAGGACGTTTCCGGCATGGGTCAGGTCCTCCTTTTCGAGTGCGGGAATGAGATCCATCAGGAAGAAGTACGCCTTGAGTTCCCGGTCCCGGTAGTCAAGGGTCCGCGCCTTGTTCATCAAAAGATCGAACTCCTGGGTTCCCGCAGAAGAGATAGCGGTTGGCGGGATAATGATGTACACATTCTCTCCTTTGGCGAAGGGGTGGTGGTAGATGAGGGTCAGCTCATCGCCCATAACCGCCATGCCCCCATGGGTGCTTGCAGCCGGACCCACCCCGGTCTCGAAACCAAAAGCGATCTTTCCGTCAACGGTCTCCTCAACATAATTGTGGCCGATCAGTTTCCGGAGCTGGTTGTTGGTAAGGGGA
This sequence comes from Methanoregula sp. SKADARSKE-2, assembly GCA_030919125.1. Lineage (GTDB taxonomy): Archaea > Halobacteriota > Methanomicrobia > Methanomicrobiales > Methanospirillaceae > Methanoregula. Next base: position 1,809,409 of record CP121470.1, on the reverse strand, counting down.
GACCCAACCGCGTGATTGAGGGCGGTTGCAACCGCGATCATCATGGTACTGGTCGATCCAAGGCCGACGTGCTTGTGATCGAGGTCGTTTACGGTAATCCGGAACCCCCCGGAGTACCCGACCGATTTCTTGAAAACCTCAACAAAATTTTTGATGAGCGGTGCCCGGCTGTACTCGATCGCGGTTGTTTTTTTCGTGCATTCAACCGTCGCCGTGCAGTAACACTGGATTGCAAACCCGACCCCTCCCCCGCCGGGATGATCCGGTGCAAACCGGTTCATGTCAAGAACCGAGAGGTGAATACGCCCCGGTGCTCTTACGGTGACTTTTCCCTTTGCGAGCTGAAGCCTGAACCTCTCTTTTTCAAGCCCGATGGTCTTTAGCTCGGTTCCTGGCGCAAAGGTCTTGAAATCGTATTCAACGAGATCGAGATCCCCGCCCCGTATTCGCATAACTGGCATAGGCAACGATCCCGTAGGGCGCCCGGTAAAATATGTTTTCCTATCTTGATCTTCTGGAGTTGTTGCTCGGGCGCGATAGTGGAGAGGGAGGGGGAAATCCCAGTGACCGTTCTGTGAAAATCTTTGAGGGTCTCATAAAATTTTACCTCCGCTATTTAGTCCACCCCACCCCCAATGAGATCTGAACAAGGGGGACTACCGATTCGATCAGCATCCATGCTCTACCGGTTCGGGAAGATGGATCTCTCCCGATCCGGGAAAAAGAGAGTTGTAGGGATTTAATCTTCCGGATCAAACTCTGCCTCGGGGCTTTCCGCACTTGTCCGGAGCGGTGCCGGTTTTACCGGAGAAAGAGCGATGTAAAACGAGCGAATTCCCCGGTTATGTCGTGATTGGGATGGTTTTTTGGATAATACTGCCATTTTTCTCTGACGGGCTTTGATGTTTTTTGTCTGGTCCCTCATCCGGGACGTATTCTGAGCGCAACACCGGTGAAAACTGCGACCGGCCGCGTACTCTCCGAGACTACCACCCGGAAGGTAGAATAGTTCCCGGTATCCGCGACACGCTCTGCAATCACGGTAAGCGACCCGGTCGGCACCGCTGCAGTTTGCCGCGATACCGAATGCATGATCGGCGAGAGAGAAGATTGCCTCCCCGTGGGCTACCCGGTGTGGGTTCATCTTCCCGGAACAGTCCATGACTACCCGAGCAAAACCGGACTCATCAAATGCGGCGATAGCCTCCCGAAGCGCATCTTCCCCCTCCCGGGCACGAGGATAGGTCTGCATACAGGATCATGACGTAAAGAATTTTTATCGGTATTTTTTCTGCGAATAGGAATATTTCTGCGTCTCCCCGCCGTGCGCTACGATGTATACCCATTCGTACAGGGACCTGATCGTCCCGAACTGCTGGTACCTCCGCATCGAGAAGCCGACCTTGAGTTTTCCATCGAAGAGGATCTTTCCCTGGTCCTTCATCCTGAGGGCGATCTCGAGATCGTCACCGGCATCGATGCACCGGTACATACCGGCTTTTTTGAAGGCCTCCTTCCGGAACGCCGTGTTGCACCCGAGTGTATAATAAAAAGTCCGGGAATAATACCCGATACGGGCGAATGTATTTGCAAGAAGGATAGAGAACCTATTCCCGATCGTATCTTCGATCGGGTATACCGGTCCATAGATCTGGGAGACCCGGGGATCGGAAAAATCTTTACCGATATTCTCGATCCAGTCCGTGGGGAGAATGCAGTCCGCATCGGTTGTCGCAACGATCTCCCCGGTTGCGGTTGCTACCCCGTCGTTCCGGGCCCCGCCGACTTTCCTGCTCGTCTGGATAAAAACCCGGTCCGCGTATTTCCGGGCTATCTCGCAGGTCGCGTCTTTCGATCCCCCGTCAACAACGATGATCTCGTACTCGCTGCGGGGAACGGTCTGATGCGTTAAGGAGACGAGGCACTGCGCAATATCCTCTTCTTCGTTAAATGTCGGAATGATGACCGAGATCATGACGGGATAGACTCCTGTATACTTATCACGTTTGCGGAAAGATAAGGGTGATGCCGGGTTTACCGCTCACGAAAGGGACTTTGGAGATGCATCAGCCCTGGTCTTCAAGCGGAGATTTTTTTATAAAGTCCATGACGGACCGGATGCAGCCGTCCATGTTGAGGTACTCGAACTCTGCAAACCTCCCGACCAGGGGTATGCCATAGCCGGAGCAGAATTTCTTCACCGGAACAATGTTCTTGCAATATGCCAGGTCGTAGACAACGTAGGCAAAGGGCTGCCGGATGACGGAGCTGAAAACCAGCTGATCGGGCTTTATGATGCCCATCATCTCAAGCATCGCGGTGACTTCCCGGATAAGTTCTTCATCGGTCATCCTGCTGACCTCGTCTCCGGCATGGTGCGTGATCTCTGCAAGAATCGAGCTGCATCCCTCCGGTGCCGCGTTCCGGCTGAATCCCGAAGGGAAGGAGAGCCGGTTGGTCCTGCCAAGTGAGGGGTCGGGAACATACATCCACGAAATATCGGGAACTGCTCCCCGGATGCCGATATTGATACAGGCAAGAGAGTTGTACTGCAGGGCATCGCATGCAGCCTGTACCTCTCTTGGGACATCGGGGATGCAGGGGAGAAGGTGCTGGACAGGCATCGTGCAAATGCACCGGTCCGCCTCGATCGTCTCGCGCCCGTTGCCGATATGCCAGACGGTCCCGGACTTCTTGACCGAAGTTACCCGGAAACCGGTACGGATGAAGGGGAGGACCGGTCTTGCTATCGCCCTGACCAGTGCTTCGATACCGCCATCGAGAGGGTACGAGAAGAGTGCCTGGTGGGTGTAGCCCTCGGTCGGAATCCCGATGGCCGATTTTATTACATCTTCCACTGGTGGCCGGGGGATACGGCCGTCGACCCAGTGCAACGACATCCTATCGGTGGGATATTTCCAGATCTTCTCGTTGTAGGGAACCATGTAGCATTCAGCGATCCCCTTCCCGAATGTATCGTAGATCCATTCCCGGAAATTTTCCGGCGCAGATGTCTCACCTTTTTTTTCGGCAATAAGGTTTTTGACAAACTCGTTGATGCAGAAGAACCGGTCATCATCGGGGAGATCGGAGAGGCCGTTCTCGAACGGGTATTTGACGTACCGGTTCTTGTAAAAGATCTTGGTGTTGCGCGTGTTGCGCTGCTCGTTCTCCCCGATCATCTCTCGCATGAAACCGAGGACCTCGGGGTCGTTAGAGAAGATGATATGCGATCCCCCGGTATCGAAGGTAAAAGACCGGTCGGTCTTCGAGCGGCAGAGACCTCCGATCTCCTCCTCTGCTTCGAGCACGACGACTTCCTCCCCCTCTTCATGCAGGAGGCGCGCAAGCGTCAGCCCCGAGAGACCCCCACCAAGAATTGCAGTCTTCACTTCTTATACCTGTGCGGGCGGGATTTAAATTGTTGACCTTACCGTTTTACCGGAGAGAGACCTTGAAAAAAAAGTGTCCGGGCATTTTTTACTCCTTTGCGATGAATCAGCCGGTCTGGGTCTCGTCAAGGATCTTTGTCTCTCTTTCTGGCGGATTATCCAACGGATCTTCTTCCTGGCCAACTTCATCGTTGACTTTGTCTTCGGTTCAACGTCTAATAGAGAAAATACTTTCAGGACTGTACAGAGACATTGCGAAGATCGAGCGTGGTTTTATACGATGAGGGGTTCCCCTTTTCGTCAGTCCAATGGATTTCCACTGGTACGGATGAAAGATCATCAGTCGTAAATGTCAGCATGAAGCTCGAAAAATCATCGCGCTTGAGGTCCCCCAGTGTGTAATCCGGGTAAGGAGCAACAGGCACAGCCGGTGCACCAGTTGAAATAACTGCCGATTTGGCAGTCAGTAAACCTGCATTATTCACATCGCCAGTCAGAGTATATATTCCTCCTTTGGAGGAGAGCCCCACCGGGCTGATCACCAATTTTACATCTCCCCTTGAATCGGTATGAATGCAGCCCGAACTAGACACACCTGCAATCAGAAGAAAAAAAAGGACATTGTGAATCCCGCGAGAGCCAGACCCATCCTTTTTGATCTCTTTTGTCCATTACGTTTCCGGAAATATTTACACGATAACATTGTAACCTCACTTCTCCCGTATTTTGGTTATCCTAATGACCATACCCACCGTCTTGCCATTTGGCAAAAATAGTGTTTCCGAATTCTCCCCCACTGTCTGGTTTTTTCGCCCACATTAATATGAATGATTCTTTAGGATCATCCCTGCTGGATACGAGACAGTATTCTGTTCCTGACCTCAACTTATCCTTAGTCCCAAATGTACACGACCCCGTCTCTTCTGTATATCCATGTTGCGCCGCAGCTGTTGTTAAACCAAATTCCATCCTCCACCTCGTTTCCGAGGGGAGATTCGGGGTAATAACTATATTATCACCGTTTGGTAACGTGAAGGGGAATGAAATGCCTACGGACCCACCTTTTTCTGATACTCCTATAGAGAGGGTAACTGTTGTACCTGGAGTTGGTGGTGTCTTGGGCTGATAATCATAGATTCCAAGCTCAGGTATGTGTTTATACTCACCAGCGTCATAATCATACCAATGCCTGAATTTAAGGGACGACCCATAATACCCTTCTTGATACTCAGTATATCCTTCTTTTCGTAAAGCATCGCCAGGTGTTATTGTAGCAGAGCTTTTGAAAAAGAAATATTCTTTGTCACCGTCGCTGACATCATCAAACGATACCGTAGTTGCGGTATATAGGTCGCCATAGGGCGGGAATTTCTTTGGATTGGAGACTGATGTGATCATCTTGCCATCGATCACTCCACCAAGTTTTGTCTTATTTACTTTACAATTCCCTGATATAGAACACAACGTCTCTGGGGCAAGGGTTGAGATTTCCCAATAATGGGCATGTTTTTCAATTGTAGACTGATTGTCACCCTGTCCATCCTCATCCTCCACATAGCATCGTGTTGAACCATCAGGGAGGACTCGCAGGATATATGCCTGCGCAAGATTGGAAAGCGGTACACACCGTCCACTCTACTGGGAGGGGAGGACATCATGGTATTTTTTATAAAACCTATCTATAAGCTCCGAGTCAGCTTTATCAATATTCGCATCCTGTACAGCCGTAGGTCCGATATATTTGATCGTAAACTCATCCGCATTGTACCCTTTGTTCATTACTCGCTGAGCGGTATCTGTTGCTGCAAACACCGGGGCGATACTCGCCAGCAGAATTACACAGCAACACAGGATTATTTTTGCTTCTCTATACGTTCCATTCATCTGTTGTCACCCTTTTGATTCGATACTCAGGTTTTCACTTCACTTATCAATCCTTGTTCTCGGCAAAAGGAATATTCACTCAGTCCAATTACCATAATCCATCTCCTGTAGCTGCTCTTATTTTTACGACAAGATATCACTCTCACCATGATTGCCTGAGACATCCCCATCAGTTGAGCGGGTAGTCCCAATGATGTACCTTTCAGTACTTGGCTGAGGGGAGTATTCGATCCCGAAGCGTTTTCCGGCATCATTTCCCAAACCCCCATATATCGCAGCATATACAACATTTCCAGACAGATCAGTCCTAATCAGCAAGACATCCGATGTTCCTGCGGGACCATGGTTTGCTCTTACATCACCTTCGTTCGACGCGGTTGTTCCTATAATCTATCCATCGCTCTGTATGACTTCATCGGCCAGCCAACATAACTATACGAATGCACAGGAACAGTCCTGTAGTGCAATAATGCAGTTAATTTCATTTCATTCATCATATGATGTTTTTATTCTCATGTTGCTACTATCTTCGGATGATGTTACCATAAGGTCTCACCCACCTGCGCCTTCACTTATCCAAGAAATAAAGCTACTGCCAAACCTACGATGAAACGGGTTTTCTATTTATTCATAAGGGTTCTTCAGGTGTTGCTGTGTTGCACAAATGATTATGAGCGCAGGGCTTAGATTTATCCGGTATCCGGTTCTTATAAAAAATAATGGCAAAGAACAAGCGCTGGGGTAAACCGTATGAGGACAACCGGGAATGGCCAAAATATAACGAACATTTAGTCCAGCGAGGTGAATTTTATCTTTCATTGGAATTTATAGCCGTGTGGGATACCGAATTATCCCGAATGAATGCTCACAAAAGAGGAAGACACTATCTCTATCCCGCCCCGTTTATTCAATGGGTTGCAGCAATTCATGTTCTCTTCTCTATGCCGTACCGTTAGATGGAGGGATTTCTTCGAAAATTATCCCCATTCGTTCAGCAGGATCTTGCTACCGATTACACGACTTTATTCCGTCGAATCCGTTTGTTCGAATTGCCGGTGTCCGACACGATCGGACAAACCGGTAAGGATGTTGTTGTCGCGATAGATAGCACGGGGATTAAAGCTACTAACCGGGGTGAGTGGATGCGAGAAAAGTGGAGAGTTCATCGTGGTTGGATCAAGGTTGGATCAAGGTTGGATCAAGGTTCATGTTGCCATTGATCGGAAATCCCGTAATATCCTGGAGATGGAAGTTACTAACGAGACCATTCCGGACGAGAAGTGTTGTATTCCTCTTATCGATTCTGCACAAAACTCTCTCCAGTCTGGTACTGTCCGGAAGGTACTCGGAGACGGAGCGTACGATCATATTTCGATTTTTAACGACCTTGAAAAGCGGCACATTTCTTCGGCGATCAAGATTCGATCGAATGCTTCGAGAAGATCGAAGGGTTCCTCCTATCGGGCTCAATGTGCCCGGGAGTTCCTTGATGCGGGATACGAGGAATGGGCTCAAAGACACAACTATGGTTCGAGATGGGCGGTCGAAGGCGTTTTCTCTTCAATGAAACGGATTTTTTGGGAATCGGTCAAAGCTACCAGCATCAATGGAATGTTTCATGAGTTCCCACTGAAATTCAGTCTTTACAATATCCTCATCAACAGTTAATACGCCCAGATTTCTAAACCGGGGATTTAGTACGGATTTGTGCAACACAGCATTTATTGGACGAGATCCCAGCTCAGGGGAGTTCCCCTCAGGATCTTCACTTTTGCTCTTTTACCGAGAACTGAGTGGATATGTTTTGGTGCCAACCCGTAGCTAGGCCGGATTGACCGGACATTCCGCTCTGTAAACAGTCCTCCTTCCATAATATCCTCAACTGCAAACAGTGAGCGCCGGAATACTTTGCTTGCTCTCTCGTGATCGGCAACCGAATAATTCACCTTTCCGAGCGCCGTTTCAGTCATGCGGATGGCATCCACCATTGCCCGGAATTCCGAAGGTTCGAGCGAGAAACTGCTGTCGGGCCCGGGTGTTTTTCGCGACAGGGTGAAGTGCTTTTCAATGATACAGGCACCCAGTGAAACGGCGGCTACAGGAATCGTTGACCCGAGCGTATGATCGGAAAGCCCCACGGGTACGGAAAAGCGGGCTGCCATGTCAGGGATTGTCAGAAGATTCATCTCATCCGGGAGGGCCGGGTAGGCACTGGTACATTTCAGGAGCGCAATCTGGTCATTGTCTTCCACCCGTATCGTGGCAACGGCTTCATCAATCTCTTCAAGCGTAGCCATACCCGTTGACATGATAATAGGTCGCCCTGTACGGGCAATCATTTGAATCAGGGGAATATCAACAATTTCGAATGACGCGATCTTATAGGCCGGGACATCCATCTTTACGAGAAATTCGACCGACGATGGATCGAAGGGAGTTGAAAAGAAATCAAGTCCGATCTCATGAGCGATCTGCTGGAGTTTTGGTTGCCAGTCCCATGGTGTATAAGCTTCTCCATATAGATCGTAGAGGTTCCTTCCTTCCCACTGCGTGCCCTTGCCGATCCGGAAATAGTCATTCGTGCAGTTGATAGTCAGCGTGTCTGGGGTGTAAGTCTGGATCTTTACAGCATCGGCACCAGCGTCCTTCGCCGCATGAATAAGTCGGACCGCCTCCTCGAAATTCTGGTAATGGTTGGCAGACAGTTCCGCGATGATATATACGGGCAGGTGTGGCCCAATATCGCTTTTTCCGATCCGAAACTCAGAACTCATGATCTTACCCGTTTTTTTATAAAAAGGAACGCATCTTCTCCGTAGTAATCAACCAGGCCATGTTCCAAATACCCGGCCCGGGCAAATGCTTTTTTGGACACTTCATTTCCGGTTTTAATAAAGGCTTTGACATTCTCAACGCTAGTTTCCGCAAACACTTTTTCCGTTGCATCATGGATCAGTTGGGATCCCAGGGATTTCCCCCGCTGGCCTGGGGCCACCAGCACAGATATTGTGGCATCTCTGTTTTCAATCCGGAACCGTGCCTGCCCAATAGGTCCGGTATGTGGTTCCAGCGCAAGATAATATATTAAGCCCGGATCGGATAATGAAGAGGCGAACCATGCCCGATGATGATCCAAGGGAATCGGCTCCTGAGTGAACGAAACCAAGCGAACATCAGGATCATTGATCCATCGCCATACCATTTCACAATCGCCAGGTTCAGCGGTACGCAGGATTAAGGCTGGCGTTTCCATGGCATGAATAATCCGTGCGGGACCATTGCCGTCAATATACCCGGCCATTCGTTTGGACAAGCCGGAGCGTATTTCCCGGGAGCACAGGATTCTCGAAAGGGTTTTCGCCAGAAGATGGGATTTTTTTGCTTCACTCTCAGAAAGAACACAGGCAAGTGACCGTAATCCCAGTTTCCGTGCAACAAGTTCCTGGTTTCCAGCTATAGGGATGACAATGGAGGGGACCCCCATGAACAAAAGCTCCCAGCATGTGCCCCCCCCGGCAGAAATCGCAACATCCGCCCATGCCATCAGTTCCGGCATATTTCCAGCATCTCTCAAGACCGTAAAATGGGGATGCCCCGATACTGCTTGGTCTATAAGCTTGGTATGTGGGTTCGCTCCGCCAACAACTACAACGATGTGGAGGTCAGGTATTTCGGCAGATTTTATTGTCTCGATTATCGCAAGAGTGATATTTTCAGGATCACAGCCTCCGAGCGTTATGAGGAGCTTCTGTGCAACTTCCGGGATCTCACGATCCTGCCGGGGCAAATTCAGGAATTCTTTTCTCAGGAGCACATAGTCGGTTCCGAGAAAAAAATGGGTGTATTGTTCGTGCGCCGGATAGAGCGACCGGCTCGCGTATATGTTCTGATTGAGGACGATATCAGCGCAGTAATGATCAGCATGACCATAATCATCAATAAAAAGCTGATAGAAGCCGGCATTCCGGATCGATCTTTGATAATCCGCACCGAATGAGTACCCGTCTATGACAATCCAGTCAGCCCCAAATTTTTTTGCGATCCTAATCGTCTCTTCTGCATCACCCATCGATCCTGCCTCTCGAAAAATATGGGCTACCTCAATCCCTTTTTCTTTCAAGCGGACATCCAAGGCTGAAACCACCGACACCGAGGCAAGGATAACCTTCCCACCACACTCCTGCCAAGCTTCAGCAAGAGCAAGACATCGCATGACATGGCCGGTCCCGACAACCGGGCCGGCATCTGCACGAATGACAAGCGGGTTCATGTGAGGCGCAAAAAACCAGATTTTGCGATAGGACCTTTGAGCATCTCGCCAATGGTCCCTGAGTCGATCGCTGCTGCGATCTGTCCAAAAATATCCGTCGAAGCGTCCAGGTACCTCCGGACGTGGCTGTCTGTGTGTGCATTACAGGCATAAAACGATTTTCCTGCAAGAAAACCCTGCTCAAGCATCAATTGGGTATACAGGGTCTGAACGAGGGGCCCATTTTCTCCTTTCACACTAAAGTGACTGAGCGGCGGAATACCCCCGATCTCGAGCTCAATCCCATGCTCATAGGCAAGATGTCGCCATCCGCTCTGTACGGCATTTCCTATCCGGACGAGATGTTCCGGAACATTGCATCGCTCGTACTTTTCAATTGTAGCGAGAGCGGCTACCGGCCCGATACCTTCAGTCCAGTAAGTGCTGCTGATGAATGTGTCTTGGGCGGACTGCATTGTCTCTTCCTTTCCAATGATGGCCGCCATGGGATACCCATTGCTCATCGCCTTTGCAAAGACCGCAATATCAGGATTTAGCCCGTATAGGGAATGGGCTCCCCCGGTTTTGAGTCGGAAACCGCTGGATACTTCATCGATAATGAGGACCGCATCGTTCTTTCGGGCTATGTCCCTTACAATCCTAATGAATTCTGGCGTTGGTTCATGATCCCGTATGGGTTCCATAACAATTGCCGCAAGTTTCCTCTCATGCTTTTCCGTAATTGCCTCGAGTTCCCCCGGGTGATTATAATGGAAGGGGATGGATGTGCCGGTGAGGCCCCGCGGGACTCCTGCCGGTGCGAGACCGGGGAGAAGGTGGCCATCGAGGCTCTTGTCATCGGCAAGGTTTGCTGCTAAGTACCAGTCATGCCATCCGTGGTATCCGCAGAACGCCACGATATCTTTTTTTGTATGTGCGCGTGCAATCCGGACGGCTACTGTCATTGCCTCCCCCCCGCCACGAGCATAACGCACTTGCTCTGCCCAAGGGTGAAGGTCGATTAATTTTTCTGCCAGATCGACTTCTTCAGGCGAGTTCAGCGTACACATGGATCCATCGTTGATCCGGGCTTTAACCGCACCATCTACGTCAGGATCTGCATATCCAAGTGGACACGCCCCGATGCCCATAATGGACATATCGAGAAAATGCGTATTGTCCATATCCCAGACTTCGGCCCCTTGGGCTTTTCGGTAGTAAGATGGCCAATAATCAGGAAGGAATTGTTCGCTCCGTTTGGAGAGGAGCTGGCTCCCGCCAGGAATAATTTTCTTTGCCTTTCGCCAGAGATCGGCACCTGAATTTGTTTTCATCATAATGGATCACCTTGTATGATCTTGGGACAGGGATTTTTCGTAGCCCTGGTTTCTCGATATATGCGAATTTATTTTTTGCAGTTCCGGTTTCCGTGCCAGCAGGTTAAGGATATCAGTCATCAGGAATATTTCGGGAGGGCAATGAAGGTCCCCGTAGATCTCGCTGATAAAAGTGTAGTCTTCCTGAGTATCCAGCGTCCAGCGGAGGTGTGAGAGATCCTCCGGGTTTCGAATAGTGGTCTTCCTTATGACAGGATTCATTCTGATGAAAGGGGTCACATGCTCACGATCCGAAGGGAGCATGGCTTTCTCGTCAGCTTCCAGCAGAACGTCCCGGGTAATCACTTCAACATCGAGCCCATCAGGGAACGTAGGGGGATCCACATTGGAAACATAGTCATAGTTGCCCGAGAGCATTTCGGCCACAACCGAATCAATAACCTGCGGATCGATAAGGGGACAATCGGCGGTTACCCGTACGATATATTCTATAGGTCCATAGGATTTCTCAAGAAAGGCCACGGAACCGCAGAACCGCCGGAGAACATCATTCTCCTCTCCGCGGAAGACCGGAATATCCCATGCATGGCAGAAGGATTCGATCACATCGTCCTCAGGGTTCGTTGTTGTCGCAACCAAAGTAATATTAGGTAACGATGCCTGCTGTACGCGATGTATCACATGCCAGAGCACGGGTTTCCCACAGAGGTCCTTGACAACCTTCCCTGGAAGTCTTGTAGAACCCATCCGGGCTTGGATAATAGCGGCAGTGATCAGGATCCTCACTCTCCTTTCGCGGTCAGCGCTATGTCGAGAATTTTCACAGCGTTCTCCAAGGAAGATTCGGGATCTCTGTGCTGTTCCAGGCATGCGAGAAACTCCCGCATCTCAGCCAGATAGAGGTCATTGACAGCAAATGAATCTTTGTAAACAAATACCTCCTCATGATCATCAATGTAGGCAATTACGTGCTCACCAAAGATCCATTCCAGCGTATTACCATCCTTCATGCAGATTTTGCACCGGCGCGAGTACCTTCGCTGAAGATAATCTGAATGGATAGTCACGAGTTTATCCGGATACAGGAACTGGAACTCTGCCGTATCCTCGACATCGATCTGGAAGTTGCTGAAACGCCCATATAAGCACCGTACTTCAGAAGGATAGCCAAATAACCAGCAGGCATAGTCGATCTCATGAACATCGTCGAGAATTATCCCGCCCCCCATGGAACGGTTTGCACTGTAGGTCTTACGATAATCGGTTTCTGGCCTCCAGGACGGCATATGAGAACCACTCTCAACCTGGACAAAGGCAACATTTCCGGGCAAGAGGGTTTTTTTGATATACTGAAGGCCGGGTTCATGACGGAGCATAAATCCTGCCATTCCCACTAGATTTTTCCTCCGAACTTCCCGGAGAAGGGTGTCAATACCCTGGCGATTGTGAGATAGGGGTTTTTCAACGAACAGGTGCAATCCTGCATCTGCAGCTTTCTGGGCATAGGGAATATGGAGGTGATTTGGCGTGCAAATGATTGCGGCGTCATACACTCCGGTGTTCAATGCATAATCCAGATCGAGGACCGGGGCCCAAGAGTTTTCGGCGCAAACTTTCTTAAGCAAAATCTCGTTGACGTCGGAAACGCTGATATCGGCACCAAGCCGGGCCAGATTTGCAGCGTGCCGCTGGCCGATGGAGCCAGCCCCCACAACAATAATTTTATTCCGAGCTCCGCGGACAGGGGGTATGTCTATCATGAGCCTCACGGTAAGGCGAACTGTCGCATTGCTTTTTTCAGTATGTCTGCAATAGCCATCACTTCCTGTTCCCGCAATCCAGGGAACAGGGGGAGGGTGAGGATGCGTGAGAATACATCTTCCGTCACGGGGAATAATGAGGGATCCGTTGGATGATTCTTCCGGTAATACGAGAAATGGTAAGTCGGGATATAGTGAAGATTGACACTGATATCGTGCGATTTGAGATAAGAGAAAACGACATCCCTCCGCACTCCTGAGAGAAGTACAGTGTAAAGGTGCCAGGCATGCGTCACATCGCCCTGGGTCACTGGAACTTCGATCCCAGGGAAATCCTGCAGCAAATCGCTGTAAAGCCGGGCTAACTCTGTTCTCCTCCGAATGAACAGATCGATCTTTTTCGCCTGGGATATTCCGAGGGCCGCTTGGATATCCGTTATCCGGTAATTTCTCCCGAGGGCTACCATATCGTATGCCCACGACGCGCCTGACCCTGAAAGATGGTGATCGTTCTTGTCAATCCCATGGGTACGGAGAAGCCGCAACCTTTCCGCCCTCCGGGAATCATTTGTTGTCACCATGCCCCCTTCGCCAGTGGTGATCAGTTTTACCGGGTGGAATGAGAAGATGGTCATATCGGCAAGGGTTCCGATCTTCTTTCCAGAATATTCTGCACCTAGGGCGTGACTGGCATCTTCGATAAGGAAAATGTCTTTCTTCGTACACATCTCCCGCAGGGGAGAGATATCGCAGGGATGGCCTGCAAAATCGACAAAGAGAACCGCACCGGTCTTATCAGAGATTTTCCTGCGGACATCGTCGGGATCGATATTACGGGTTCCACGGGTGATGTCGGCGTACACCGGAGTCAGGTCGCTATAGAGAAGGGCGTTACTTGTTGCCGCAAACGTAAAGGGGGTTGTAATGACTTCAGACCCGGGGCGAAGATCTAGGGACTGGATGGCAATGTCGAGGGCGCTGGTTCCACTGTTTACGGCAACTGCGTGCCCGCATAAACAATAATCCCGGATGGAATGCTCGAATTCTTCAACTTTCGGTCCGGTCGTAAGCCAGTCACTTTGGAGGGCATTTTCAACAGCGTTGATATCGTCCTCATCAATTGACTGGTGCCCGTAAGGAATCGGTTGCATAAGAACCAGTTACTGGATATTCTCCAATCATTCGAGAGTTATCATTTTTTTCAGGTCTTCGATTCCCAGCCAGACTCTATTGTTGTCGCTGGAGTACCTGAAACCTTCCGCCAGTTTACTGCCACCCGATCCACTATCTTTTGTCCAGAATTTCAGTTCCGGTTCAATCACAAAATACGTTCCATATTCTCTGCTGTGCCGGGCCTCATCCTCCGTAAGCAGGATTTCGTGGAGTTTTTCCCCAGGGCGGATACCAATGATCTCAACCTTTGCAGATGGCGCCATGGCATGTGCAAGATCAATGACTTTCATGCTGGGGATCTTCGGCACGAAGATCTCACCACCGGTCATGATGGGAATACAATTCCTTACAAATGCCACCCCCTCGTCAAGTGTCAGCCAGAAGCGAGTCATGCGGTCATCGGTGACGGTGAGACGGCCCGTTTTCTTCTGTTCGTGGAAGAGCGGAACGACGCTTCCACGGCTGCCAACGACATTCCCGTACCGGACGCAGGAGAAACGTGTCCGGTGATTTCCACCGGCATACGAATTCCCCTGGACGAAGAGTTTCTCTGCAACCATCTTGGTCGACCCATACAGGTTAACAGGGTGTACGGCTTTGTCGGTGCTGAGGGCGATGACGCGGTCGACATTGTTGTCGATCGCGGTATCGACGATATTGATAGATCCATTGATATTGGTCTTTACGGCCTCGATAGGATTATATTCGCAGGTAGGTACCTGCTTAAGCGCTGCAGCGTGGACAACGATATCTACTCCGTTCATTGCCCGTGACAAGCGTTCCTTGTCCCGGACATCGCCAATAAAAAATCTGACGCGATCGTCGGGGAACATCCTCTCCGTTTCGTACTGGAGCATTTCACCCCGGGAATAGAGACGGATGCTCCGTGGATTGTCTTCACGGAGAAGTGTTGCCAGGAACGTTCTCCCGAATGATCCCGTTCCCCCGGTTAGGAGTATTGTCTTGTCGTTGAAATAGGACATTGGATATAGGTCGACTTAGTGAATGTTTAAGATTTCTACGCACAGGAACAGCTTATTGCCCACAACGAAGTATGCCGTCTCAACGGTGGGGGGATGTTCAGGATTACAGAAATCTCAGTAGTGCTGTTCCGGATTAGGACTTACGCGTTTGAAGGCAGATTCGAGCAAGAAATCTTCATCACAGCACTACAAAAATAATCAGATTAGAACGCCGTGGAAGCGATAAAGAGAGAAGAAGCGGATCGATGAATCGAGCGTTTCGACTCGTACCAGCTGGAACCTGTATTCAATCGATGGGTTTCGAGGCGAAGAAATGCCAGCAACGAGAGCAGAATATGTCCTCGTTGAACAACCTCTTTTGGGACCCTGGCATCTCTCGATGCCACAACCTTGCTTGATGCCACGGTGATCCTCTTCGATATTCCATCCAAGTTCCTTGAACGTTTTTCTGTCGGTTTCCGATGCATCGAGAATATCGGTAGCCCAATGTTCGGGTTCCTTATCAGAGTGAACGATCCTAAATAGCTTGATGAAACCGTATTGTCTCAGATGAACAACTCTTCCTTCGGGAGGAATCTCAATCTCAGAAACTGAACGGTTGTACGTATTATCAGGATCAACCAACCGGTTGGATTTGAGACGGGTACACCAATGCCACTTCAGCGTGCGGATCAATTTCAGGTTGGCGATACACGAATACCACGAATCAAAGATGACACATCCCGGCTGAAACTTTCTTTCTTCGGCTGCTCGTAGCATATCCCGGAAATGATCATTTTTGTTTTTCCCGTCTTTGTCTGGACAATAGATCCGGAAATCTACCGAAACTATCGCAGAACCATCAGTCCAAATGGTTGAGATTAGGTTGATTCCCTGAACTACCCGATGATGCTTCCCACTCCAGTGCCGGGTCACCAGTTCAATCTGATGGGAATACGGTTTGTCGAGGGTACTATCATCGATTACCAATACTCCTTCGTTAGCCCGGAGCAACCGTTGCGCTTCCTCATACAGCGCCCCCGTGTGGTGAGGCTGGCTGCCTCTCTAACAAACGCTTGACGGAAGCGTGAGCTATTGATACTGGTTCAGCGGGAAAACACCGGGATGCCTCTGTACACGAGCAAACCTGATACGTCGATATCAGAAAGTTTACAAAATTGCCGCTCGTGCATTTCGGTGGATTCACTCTCGTTCGATCTCCATCCCGGGTTTGTCTAACCCTTGGATGGGCGCTACTAACGCTTAGATCTTTCGGTCAAAACCAAGGACGTAAGTCCTAGTTTAAATAAAAATCTATACTTAAAATTTTTTTTAAAATGTTTCGAGGATGGTCGCGTTGATGGTCCCTCAGATCATCGTTCTGATGATGCGTTCGCTCACCCCATCAGGGATCATGCGGCATAGATATCACCGATAGTAAGCTCGGAGAAGGGCCTGATAAACCGGCGCCCGCCGATACAAATTCCAACGGACGCACGCTTCTCTGCAATGAATTCCGAGAGCAGGGCCACGCCATCCGGCGTTAAAAGGCCAGTTTCAAGACCGGAACGGATCGTATTGTTCGGATGCACGGGTCTTATGATGGAGAGAAGATCGGACTGTGTAATTGTTGGGGTGGACATAAAAAAGAGTTGTCCAACCTACTTAAAAGGGTCAGGTTGCGATCTCAACTCTTTATCACGATACCCCCGACCAGATTCGAACTGGTGTCGCCGGATCCAAAGTCCTGCATGATTGACCGCTACACTACGGGGGTCTACCTTGTGATAGATGACTACACTTCGCAAATTTCCTTTACAGAAAATTTGCTCTATTGCATTTGACGCACAGGATATTAAAATAAACATCCAGAGCAGTAAGAAACAAACGACAAGCCGGTCCGCGGAGAGAGTGCAAGTGCGCCGAAGGTGCACGAAGCGTGCGGAGCGGGGCGGCGATCCGCCCTTAGCTGATCGGGAGAGATGAAGACGCTCGGTCATGCTCACTCGTCCTCGCTGAGGCTTCGGCTCACTTCACATCACCTCGCTGTTTCTTGCCGGTGGAACACTGGGACGAAGACGCCCCTGGCTTGTCGCCCTGCTCAGGCGCCAGCGGCTGTTCCAACCCGCTCCTCACGCAGTGCTCCGCACCGCATTCGTCGCTGTTGATCGTACTCACGCAGTACGTTCAGTGACTCACTCGCACGAAGCACAGGGGGCTCGGACTCGCCGCTGTGGCCGTCGCCCACCTCCCGCACTCGGCTCGCTGAGGGGATGGACAAGCATCCCCACACTCCCCGCCCGTTGGGACGTGTTCCTCCCACCCTTGAAAGGGCGGGCAGTTTGGTACGATAACTCCCCTTCAGGACAAGAGAGTGCCGGGTGGGAGGATGCGAGCCGGAGCGCCAGCGAGGACGAGTGAGCATGACCGAGCGTCACCGGCCCGACCGAACGACCGGCTCCGAGCTCTTAACAATTCTATCCTGAAAATTGCCCAGAGACCGTCGGGGAAATCTTGTGTATCACAAAACCAGAAAAATGAGACACAACAGCAACTTGTGTATCAGCGGTGAGACACAAAGCACGAAAGATTCCTGAGCAAGAGCAATAACCAGAAAAAGAAAGAATGCCCTAAATCAGTACAATGATCCGGGACTCTTTCGTTCATGACTCTTGACCAACTCCTCAACGAAATCGAAACGCTGGAACTCGAATTCAAAGAAAAATCGAATCCCGCTCTCTTCAAGACATTATCTGCATTTGCCAATACCAACGGAGGAGTTGCGCTTATTGGTGTTTCTGACAGAAAAGAGCTCACCGGATACCGCTGTTCGAATGCCGATCTCAAGGAGCTTTCCGATACCATCGTCAACAAACTTGGAATTTACCCCGTTATCGAGCCGGTCAGATGCGAAGGGAAAAACCTGGTCCGAATCGAGGTGAAGAAGAGTAAAACACCGGTTGCCTACGAAAGCCGGTATTACACCAGGGTGGGAAACACCACACGGATTATGGACATCGAAGAACTCAAGGAATACCTTATATCGGGGATTGAATGGGACAGCCTTCCCTCGCAGCACGGACTTGCGGATATTGATGAGGAAACCGTCCGGCTTTTCGTGCATCTGGCAAAAAATGCCGGACGACTTCCCGCTGCCGATGAGCACGAACCGGTTGCAGCGATACTCACACGGCTTGGACTCATGACCGGGGATCAACTGACCAACGGGGCATTCCTGCTCTTCGGGAAAAAACAGGATAAGTATTTGTCTGATGTGGTGCTTCGCATCGATGGACGCTGCCAAAGAGAGGAGGCGGTTCGTCAATGGTCGTGATCGCAACGGTGGGGATAAAAAGCCTCCGGCCTCTGTCCAATATTGATCTTTGAGATGAAAAGTTCGTTGATGCCGAGCAGGAGATCATGAGGACCATCGCTCAAAGGTAAGGGGGATCGCACTGATTATCCTTGTGAGATCTTCAGTGGGCTGGATTTCCCGAGGCGCGAAGCGAGACCGAGCTCTTCAGGGATCGATACCCGCAAGCAAATCGGTGATGAAGAGGAAGATGGCGCTGAAGATGCCAGACGCTGCTGTTAGGGGGACGATCCCCTGGAAGTTTCTGCTTCAAAGCAGCGTTCGAACCTGTTCTGCTGCTGCCCGGGGCGTTTTACTGGGCCTGTCGATTGGGATAGCCCCATCCCCTTCGTACCCCGGTCCGGATGATCTGACCATTTTTTTGTGGAGGGGCGCCTGGTGCCATAACCTCCTTTTTTTCCGGCTCAACGCACTCCTGAGGGCAGGAGAGAAGCAGTCTCCATTGTGGATCATATCTCCGCAGTGATCTGCTCTTCCACCGGATCCAATCCCCCAGGTGACTCCCCTCCCTTTATAGCGGAAGACGGGGGATCTTCTCCTGTTAATTGCCCAAACCCTCCGGTGGTCAACCGGAACCAGAACCCGACGAGCAGAGCCGCACCGATCGATAGTGCTGCGATGGTGAGAACCAATATACTACCGGTCACGTTCAATAAGAGAAAAAATCGTAATGTGCAAATTTTTTTCACTCAACGCTACAGATAATGGGAGGTGGCAATGAGGTTATGTATGGATCTTCGCGTAAAATACCTCTTTATTCTGATCGCCGGAGTTCTCTG
Source organism: Methanoregula sp. SKADARSKE-2 (assembly GCA_030919125.1). Lineage (GTDB taxonomy): Archaea > Halobacteriota > Methanomicrobia > Methanomicrobiales > Methanospirillaceae > Methanoregula. The sequence continues at coordinate 1,790,500 of CP121470.1, read as the reverse complement.
CGTGGTGGGGTATACCTTCTTGCTGGTACCCCTGCCCAGCAGGAGCATGCCGTCTCACCCCTCGCCCCGCATCCCGATGCTGCCTGTGATATCGCCGCTGAGCAGGCCGTCGTTGCAGCCAATAACCGGTTTGCCCTTGACTTCTACCACACGCTTGCCGGCGATACCGTCACCGCGGACCGGAATATCTTCTTCTCACCCAACAGCATCTCGGCAGTATTTGCATTGACCGCAGAAGGAGCGCAGGGCAGGACCCTTGACGAACTCCAGAACGTCTTCCACCTGCCTGCAGTTCCAACTATCCGGCGGAACGACAACTCGCGTATATACGCATCGCTCAATGCCCCGGGTGCAAATTACTCTTTGAGCACGGCAAATGTGCTCTATGCCGAAAAGACCTACCGTTTCCTGCCGGAGTACATCTCGGCTGCGCAGAAGTATTACCATGCAAATACAACGAATATGGATTTTATCAGCCAGCCCGAGGAGTCCCGTCAGTTCATCAACCGGCAGGTTGAGCTTCAGACCCGGGACAGGATCCATGACCTTCTCCCCGCGCGTTCCATCAGTCAGGCAACAAGACTGGTAATCACCAATGCGATCTATTTTAGCGGAACCTGGAGCACGGCATTTGAGAAGAGAATGACTTCTGATGGCGCGTTCCGTACCCCCAATGGTAGCATCTTAAACGTCCCGATGATGCAGAGAGAGGTGGAGTTCCCGTACACGGAGACCATAGAATACCAGGCCATCGCCCTCCCGTACAACAAGACCGGTGGCAGACCGCTCTCGATGCTCGTCCTCCTTCCAAGGGAGAAGAAGCTGGCCGGGTTTGAGGCAGACCTGAGCTCTGAGGCCATCACATCGATCCGGAAGAACCTGACGACCCAGAAAGTCCTGGTATCGCTCCCAAGATTTACTCTTGACACCTCCTATGATCTCAAGGAGATTCTTCCGGGCATGGGTATGCCTACGGTGTTTAACGAGAATGCAGACTTTTCAGGGATGGATGGTTCAGGGGGGTTGTATATCGGCAAGGCAATCCACAAGGCATTTGTTGAGGTAGACGAGAGCGGCACGGAAGCGGCAGCCGCAACGGCGGTGGTGATGGATTCGTTCTCTCTGCCAATGTCAACAGTGTTCTGGGCGGACCACCCGTTCGTGTTCCTGATCCTCGACGATGAGTCCGGCAATATCCTGTTTCTGGGGCGGATGGCTGCTCCATCGCAGGCCTCCTGAGTCTGATGCCAACGATCGTGTAATCCTTTTTTTTTTGAGCCGGTAAAAATTGAAAGATTTGGGCGGGAGAAGACCTGCTTTGAGAAGAGATTGGACAGATAACCGACAGATCTGAGGTACACTGTCTCCTTGTTTTTGTTGTGACGTCCAAACAAAAGGAGACAGTAAAGACCGGTGAGCCGGAATCTCAAATCTATTCCGGTTGGTCTGGCTGTGGTGAATCAACCCGGGCATCCCTTACTCCGGTAAATATTCGAGGAAGAGATTTCCGAAAACCATGAGCTTCTCCCTCTTCAAAATACCAGAACCAGCACCATCGTATCATAAAAAAACGTCTCTTTCAGTTGGCACCGCGCTCCCGTAATCACCGGGTTTGTTCTCAAAGAGCCGGATTTTACGATATCAAACACACCTGAGAAGTTGCTCCAGCGATGTCGCAGAAGGAGAACACCGGATTGTTCTGTCATGGATCGGGCGTACGAGACAAAAAAGGGTTCATCGGCTATCCGGCAAGTTCTCCCTCCGGAGTCAGGGAATTTCCCCTAAATCTTGGGCTAAAGTGAGCCCAGCCCGGGTTCCGAGGCTTTACCGGGTTTCATCCGGTGAAGCTGCTCTCTGATGACACTATGCAGCCACGGTCTGCCGGGAGTTCATGAAAGGGGCGGAAAAAACAGGGGTTTTACCGCAAACTCGATTCGGGATCGGCTGCACCCGCTCTCAGGTAAAGGGGGATGCGATAGGGAGAGAGATCCTGCACGAAAAGGGTTGTCACACCGGTCGATCCGGCCGGGGGATCATTCCTCTGACCACAACCCTTTTTTCTCCGGTTGTCGACATTATGGAGGGACGCGAATGCCGGAGACCGAACCACGAAGATACCAGAAGATCGACGAAGCGGAGATCAATCTGGTCATCGAATGCAAAGACAGCCACGAATTTTACGAGCGGTACCGAAGCGTCTTTCCGGACCGGAAAAAAGGGATAGACAGCATCAGCAAGATATGGAAACGACGTGGCGATTTCATCAAAAAAAGGCTACTGGTGGCTTCTGTCGCAAAACCTGCCCCGCTTCCTGCGGGCTCCGACCTTCCGGCAGCCCCGGGGTTTGCGGGTACTGAACTGGAGAAACTCATTGCTGCGCAAAATGCGATGCTGGGAGAGGTCGCGGGAATCATGAACGAGCAGCTCGGCGTCAGCAGGAAGATCCTCCTGCTCCTGGAAAAGCAGCATGCGACCGGAGAAGAAGCCGCTCACCACCACGAGGCAAAAGCTCCGGAACAGAGAGAGTCCGGCCATAAACCAAAACACGAAGCCCCAAGCAGCATCGTCGTCGGTTCCTAAAAACCGGGACGGTTAAAAAAATTCTTCCGATCTCTTTTATTGCCCCTTTTGTGTTTTTGCCATGAGATAGTTAGGCGTTCCGGATTTGGAGAGGCGAGCCCCTCTCCCCCAAAGGGGAAGAGATCCCTCGTGAGCGGTCTTTTGACATCTGCTCTGATCAAAATTTTCGTCTGAATTCACCTCTGCAGCAACGACCCGCGGAAGCGAGCTGGAGGAGGGGGATGGCGAAGAGAGGCGGGCTCAGATCGAGGCGCGCAAAAGTGTCTGCATCCTGCCCACGATGAGAGAAGAGGCAAGAGGGAACCGGTACCACTGCGGGAACGAACGGGCGGCGGGGAGCAGGGTTATCCACCGGTTTTTCCGTCAGGCACGATCGCTGCGAGCACCAGTGCAAGGACCGAGAGCCCGACTCCTGCTGCCATTGTAAGGTGGAAACCTGAAAGAAATGTCACGGGATCCAGCTCCGTGAACGCGATGACTCCCCGGGGTCCTGCTGTTGCAAAGGTGAAGAGCATCGCGTAGATCGCCGTTCCCAGCACGCCGCCGAGATAGATGACCGTCACCATCAGCGAGGATCCGGTCTCTTTTGTATTCCCGAAAGCAGCCTCGATGATCCGGCTCGATGCCGGGCCGGCGGCGATCCCGAATCCGACACCCATGAGAATGAGACCCGCAGCGAGGGGAAGGACCCCGTAGGCCGGTGCGATCAGCGTGAAGATGGCGCTGTACACGACAAAAATACCGCCTGCAATGGCAGTGAAGACCCGGCGGCCGTGCCGGTCGGAGAGGTGCCCGAACGGGATGCTCAGCAGCGCTATCACCGCCGGGGGGACGAGGAGGCAGATGCCGTTCATCACCGGGTCGAGATGCAAGACATCCGAAAAGTAAAACGGGAGGAGGTAGATGACGCCCATGAAAACGATGTTCAGGAGGAGGTACGAGACGGTGACCGCAAGGAAGCGCCACTCACGGAAGATCCGGATCTCGAGAACCGGCTCCGGTGTTGTCTTCTCCCGGACAATGAACGCCGCTGAGCTTGCCAGGAAGAGTACTCCTACGGCAAGCACCACCGGGTCCGTCCCCCCGCGGGCCGCGAGCTCTTCCAGCACGTACGTGCCGGAGGCCATGGCGATGAAGAGCACAACAGCTCCTGGATAATCGGAAAATTCCGCTCCCTTCACCGGCTCGTCGCGGGGAATTACCCGTGCGGAATAGATGATCCCCCCAAGACCTATCGGGATATTGACCAGAAAGATCCAGTGCCATGAGAGGTACTGCGTGAGGATTCCGCCGATGGCGGGCCCTGCGGCAAACCCGATGGACGCTGCAGCGGCGATCACGCCGATGGCCGCGCCGAGCATCTCCTCCGGGAGGTAGCGGACACAGAGAAGCGGGGCGACCGCGGCGATCATCGCGGCCCCGGTCCCCTGCAGGAGGCGTGCCGCGAGGAGGAACTCAAGTGAGGGGGCGATTCCGCAGGCAGCCGATCCAATCGTGAAGATGACGGAGCCGGCGAGGAAGAGCCGCTTTGCGCAGCCCATTGTGGCGAGTTTTCCAAGGACGATGAGGAGCCCCGCCATCATCAGCAGGTACGTGATAATGACCCAGCCGATCGTGCCCGTATCCGTGCCGAAGTACCCTGCCATGGTGGGAAGCGCCACATTGACGATGGATCCGTCGATCCCGTCCATGACGACCCCGAGCGCAATGGCGCCGAGGAGGAGTCTCTGGCTGCGGGAGTCGGTGATGAGGACAGGCACGAGAGAGAGGGTTGGGAGGGGGAATATTTGAAGCGATCGGAAGAGGGGGCCGGACAAAAAAAATTCCTTCGGAGTACACACTTCCGCGAGAAACCTGCCGGGACCCGGATTTTTATAGAGTCCAAATCGTACAGCACAACATCCCGGCGCGACAACCGGACAGCAATGCACGTGCAGGGATCGCCGGCAGGAGTATTCAGGAGTCTCTTTTTGTTCTCGCCAATGTCCAGCTCGCACTCCTGCTCTTCACCTCTCTTTGGAGAATCCGAAAGGCATACGACGGGATCCTCTCCCTGGTGCTTGTCTCCTGCGGGTACCTCTTATACATCTGCCTGGGATCGAGCCGGGAAGATCCAAGCCCCGATGATCGGGATCCCGGTCAGGCTCAAGACTCGACGAATGCCTGGCAATTTTGCCGAAAAAAGCCTGGCCGGCTTCTCACCTGCCGGTCCAATGGCCGGACCGCTGACGGAAAGCCGGATCCCAAAACCTGCGCCTCTTGGGGTTAGCGGGAGAGGGGCGCGGTCGCGCGAGCGTTTTTGAGCAGAAGGAGCACGAACTCTCTCTCTTTGAGATCCCGCCCGAATGAGGTGGATTGTTTTCGGAGGAGACTTCTGGAAGTACCCCACTTTTCTCGTTCCTTGGTCCGCGATCCCCTTTTTGTCCGGGATCTAAAACCGGTTTTTCCAGAGGTTTAGCGGGTTATGCGGAGATCGTATCCACCGAGACGATGCACCTCTGCAGCCCGTCATCATGCCGGCTCTCAAAAAAAACCCCTGCCCGTTCTGCAAGAATCGTAAGAAATCTTCGTGGTTTTCCCGTGCCTTGCGGTTGATCGTCCGGTATCATGGTGATAAACCATATGATACCGGACCCTCCCATGCGCTCCGAACGGACGAGGATATCCCGGGCTCCGGTTCCCACGAGATCTTCGAGCAGGTAGGTGATAAGATCGGAAAAATGATCCTTATCGACGAGCCCTGCGATCTCCCCGGACCGGTTCTCGCGGCTCAGCCGGATATCCTTGAGGAGCGGAGGTATCCCGATCCGGGCAAGGAGCATGCCGGCAAACGCTTCGTCATCGTCAGCGGAATCGAGGAAATCGTCATCGGAGCAGGACGGGACGGTATGGCCGGTGATGATCATGTCGAGAAGGGAGCAGAGCTCGTGGCGGGCGAGATTTCGGGGAGGGGTAAATCCCAGGAGAATTGTCGTGTAATCGGAAAGATGCCGCTCTGCACGAAGGACGATCATCGGGCCGATGATGTGCCAAAGCTCCTCCTTCCGGAAGGCACGCTGGAGTTTTGCGATCACCTGACCCGCTTTCAGGGCGAGGGGAACGGAACCCTGCCTGCCGGCATGATGTTCTTCCGCAAACGCGGTGAAGGCTTCGATAAGGTCGTCGATGAGATCTCCGCCGATAAGACTGCTGACCCGTTCGGCACAATCGGATTCGCCGAGCTCTTCGAGGAGCCCTCCCAGATCAATCAGCAGAATCGCGTCCTGGGTCTGGACAAGGTACGAATTAGAGGAGACGATATCGATCTTCCGGATGAACGGATAGATCTGCGCACCGCTACATCCGGGAACCGGTTGCCAGATTAAGGGGACGAGGGTATCGTTACCACCAGGCAAGGGCTTCTCCTTTGTTTGCGCATATGGAAAATTGAGGTAAACCCTGCAAGTTTCAGGACTTTGTGCACCTCTGCGGAGAGGCAGCAGAGCCCGAGCCCGTCTTTCGGGTTCCGGAGTTTCTTTTCCGTGGTGATGAGGACGCGAAGGCCGCCGCTGCTGATATATGAGACGCCTGAAAAATTGAGAAGGATCTTTCTGTTTCCCTGCTCTATCTGGTGGTTGATCTCCCGTTCCAGTGCCGGCGCTGTCGCGGTATCCACCCTGCCGGTGATGGTCAGGATCGTTGCCCCCTCACGGATTGCGGTCGTGATCTCCATGGTTTTTCCCCGAAAGTCCCCGATTTAACGGAATTTCCTGATGTATGTCGGCTTCTTTCGCTGATAATCCTATCTCTGTCCAAACGTCATATGCCGCGTTTTGACCGTCACCAGGCCGTATCGCCGACTGTGCGTGCGGGTGCGGCGTCCGAAACTGCATCCCATACGGCTTCTTCGACAAAAGGGTAAAAATTATCCAGAGGGATCTTCAGCCCAACCTGGTTCCTGCCGGAGACGGTATTGACCACGTGGGTATCGGTGGTCATAACCTCGCACTCGTCAAGATGGGAAAGCAACCGTTTCCGGATCTCGTCCCGTGTCCCGGTCTGCATGTTGTTCCCGTCAAAGAGGAGATATGGGGTCGTTTGCCCGTCAACAACGATCACCAGGACCTGGATGCCCAGATCGCCAAACCCTTCGGCCCAGGAAAACGGGAGTCTCCGGGTTGCGTATCCCGCCGAGAACGGGACCTGTTCCCGCTGCGCCATTGCAGAAAACGCAGCCTCGGACGCCCCGATATACTCCATCACACGTTCGGTTGCCGGGTAGACCCCGTCCTCGAGTGAGTCCATGCAGTTGTGAGTATCGATGAACCCGACATGGCGGAAGAATTTCTCCCCGGATTTCATGATTGCAAACCCGACCGAGAAATCAAGATCCTCGGTAACGAGGGGCGACCGGGTCGCGGCTACAGGAATGGTATCGCCAAATACCTGGGAGAGCACATCCACAGATCTATACCGGAAGCGTGTGGCAGGGGTGCAGAGGGGGTTTATGCAGGATTTCGGAAGAGAAGCGAGGACGTCATTACCCACACTCTTAACCTCTGTCTCATCGACCGGGTTAAAATCGTGCGAAGCAAAGCCGTAAAAGACCAGCGATCCCTTCTCGAGCATCTCCCGTGGAGGATCTTCGGGAGGTTGCTCCCGCCAATCTCCCCCAGGGGGCCCGGGTGGACGTTTGAGATCGTAACGACAATCCTCTCCTTTCCCGCACGTTCCAGGACAAGGGAGACCTGGGGCACGACAATGCTCTCGCCGACACTCCGGAAGAAATCGTCGAGTTTCCTGCTTCCTTCAGAGAGGTGGGCAAGGAACGCGTTGGCAAGCTCGAGAGGACCGACCCTGAAGTTGGCCTTCATCGGGCGCTCGATTACGATAATAAATACAAGAACCCCGAGGGCGAAGCTGATATGGAGCAGGATGGAGAGCTGCAGGAACTGGAGACCGAGGAAGGGTGTGGCGCCCGCGATCGCGATACCGGAGTGGAGGAGGGCAGGGACGACGACCCTGCGAAGATGGAAATCGACGACCGCTGCAAGGAGGAGCATCCTGAAGGAGAGGACAAAAGCAAGCGAGATGGCAAAGAAGACCGGGAAGGAGGAGCTGATCAGCAGGACCGGAGAGAGCGAGATAAGGAGCAAGATAACGAGGCCGATTGCGGCAGTAAGGCCCGACCATTCGTAGGTGAGTTTCCCCCGAAATTTCCGTGTCAGCCCGGGGGTAAGGCCGAATGCCACGAGCGCAGGAAGGAAATATACGGCCAAGGGAAAGAGGGTGGGATGGATGAGACCTTTCCCGCGCCAGAGTATTGCCATGAGTTCGACGCAGCCGCAGAGAAGAACGATGACCGTGAGCGATCGAACCCAGCTTGGGCTGGTAACGATATATCGCGAGAGAGCTCCAGTTTCAGATCCATCTTACCGGACACAAGGACCGACCTCGCAGGAAGTTTCGTGTCCTGAATCTGAGATGACGGCACCGGAAAAGAGGGGGCCGGTTTTGGTAGCGGGAATTGCTCGTGCGCTCATTGATCTCTATGTGGATTGGGATGAAATGTGACGGTTTCCGGGCGATTGCACAACTGCAGGTGAGCTTCAGCTTATCCCCCCGGGACAAAAAAGTTTTAACGGCATTTCCTCAAGGAGATATCGTTACAAAAGTCTCCAGGGATCCGTTCGTGGTGAAGTACGTACTGCCAAAAAAGCGGGCGGACAAACCGGAGACTCCTCTTTGGAATTCTCCGGTCTTTGAGAAAGAGAGTGAAGGATATTTCAAAAAACCCGGACTCCCGGGACATGGGGCAGGCAATAAACAGGTACCGGCCGTTGTAATCCGGAGATCACGTCATCATCCCATCTTCAAAATACCGTTGCAAAGCCCTGCGAACCGATCGCAGATTCCTCTCTCACACCGCCCGGCTTCCTCGGGAGATCGGAAATTTTTCGGGCGACTGGACTACTCCGGTGCAGTACATATCCAGGGCAATTGCGGTACAGCGACAATTGTTCCGGGCCCTTCCTTTGATACAGGTTATTATGGCGTCCCTGCCGGGATCCCCAATATCGCCTCAAAAAAAGTCTTACCGATAAGGCAGGAACTCCGGCACCCGGATAAATAATTAGGATCCGGGGTTAAAGCAATAGAACCGTTTCTGCCTCTCCCGCAGGTACCGGGTCTCCCCGGAAGGATTTGGGGGGTTGACCTTATTCCTGTTGTGGCACCTGCGAAAAAAGGTAAAACAAAAAAGCGTAGGTGATCCTTTTGCCCAAAAATAACCAAAAGAATAACCTGCCTGAATTTTTTTGATAAAACAAAAGGTTAAATTGTCTTTTTGGGGTATCTCCATACATATCTTCAACATGTCAGCACACCTATGATTCAAAGATAACGCAGTTGGTTGAATGGCAGCTTTTAAAAAAAAGGATGAAGAACCGGATCTGAACGCAGTAAATCCCGATGGGACTCCAACCGTCAGGGTCCGGTTACCAAAAAAATGGGCGAACGAACAGTTTGCCCTTGCAGAGACAATGCTTGGAGCAAATCATATCCGGGTCAGGTGCATCGATGGGGTAACCCGGATGGGCAGGATCAAGGGCAAGATCAAGAAACGGGCATGGATCCGTGAAGGCGATACCGTAATCGTAATACCCTGGAGCATTCAGGATGAGAAATGCGATATCGTTTACCGTTATCTCAAACCCCAGACAGACTGGCTCAGGAAAAACCGGTATATCTGAACCGGGCCGAGACCGGAGAGCCTCATGAAGGGTATTGTCTTCATGAGGAAAATTTCTGTTTTGTGGACGCAAAAATTCCTTTCATCTTTTTTTTCGCTCTTCCATTATCGAGTGATCGGGCTAGGGTATTACCCGGCTCGATCTCAGATCCCGATCCTGCACGGCATGTATCTGAAAGGATTATTTCCGTAAAAGTCGATCTCCCGTTCATGGTAAAAGCCGGGATGCTTGATGCGATCCTGGGAAAAGAGATCATCCGGCAGGAAGACGGACGAAAAGAGAGGGTTGCGGGTGTGGTGACCGGCCTTGCCTGATCACCCGTCGGGGGAGATATCCTCTTTATCGAGGGGACTTTCATGCCGGGGAAAGGCGAACTGATCCTGACCGGCCAACTGGGAGATGTCATGAAGGAGCCTGCGAAGTTCTTGTTAAGCCTGATACAGTCGCGGCTCGCTCATACCACGAACAGCTTCGACTTTATCAAGAGCGATATCCACATACACGTCCCCTCGGGAGCTACACCCAAGGACGGGCCTTCAGCCGGTGTAACGCTCTTCACATCGCTTGCTTCGCTGATCACGGGTAAAACCGTTGACCCGAAGATCGCGATGACCGGAGAGATCACCCTGAGTGGTGCTGTCCTTCCGGTCGGTGGGATTAAAGAGAAAGTTCTTGCTGCTCACCGGACGGGAATCCGGAAGATCATCCTCCCCAAGGAGAACCTGCGGGATCTGGAAGATGTGCCGGCAGACGTACGGGGCGAGGTAGGCTTCGTACCTGTGGAGACTGTTGAAGATATCCTCAAGGAAGCCCTTGGGATCAACCTCCCCCGGCTCATCAACCCCCCCACCGTGGGTAACAGTTTCATTCCCGTGCAAAACCTCTAAAGCCAGGGTCATCAGGTCCTCTCCAAATCGAACGTTGTCGCACCATCACAGATTCCGGTAATTACGATCTCCGGGGTATCCCAAAAGATCGGTTCGAACTTTTTTCTGCTCTTTTAACCCGATCGGGAGAAACTACATATTCTTTCCTGATTAACAGACCCCTTACGTGTTTTCATGAGCAGACGGCAGTTCAGAGCAGATGATCCTGAACGGCGGACGTGGCAGGATCCGGAAGAGATTTTTGGCATGATAGGGCTTGGACCCGGCATGGTCTTTGGGGACATGGGATGTGGTGATGGTTACTTCGCTCTTCCGGCCGCCCGGAAAGTCGGGAACCGGAGACGGGTATATGCCGTTGATATCGATGCAGATGCGATCGCCCGTCTTTGCCAACAGGCAGAACGGGAGGGGCTGAAAAATATCGTTGCCCGGTCGGGCGAAGCTGAGATTGCAGTTCCCTGCGAAGGGTGTGCCGATCTTGTCTTCTTTGGCATCACTCTCCATGACTTTTGCGATCCCGGGCAGGTTATCCGCAATGCCCGGATTACGCTCAAGCCGTCCGGCCATCTCGCTGATCTCGACTGGATGGATCAACCGATGGAATTTGGCCCGCCGTTGCAGAAGAGGTTTTCCATCGAAAAGGCCCGGCGCATGATAGAATCCGGAGGGTTTGGTATTCTGTCCGTTCGCGATGCCGGGCCCTATCACTATCTGATTCTGGGGGGAAGATCGTGAAGTTAACGGAGAGTTGATCCAGGCAGGATGGAGATTGCTTCCCTGAGCATTTTTGGCTGACTGTCGGGAGAAAACCGCGAAGGGAAAGGACAGTTCATCGGTCGTTCTCAACAAAAAAAGTTGTAGTCGTTTCCCAAGAATGGTGATTGCATGAGAACGGCCATCCTCTTTTTGACCTCCAAAAATCCGCCCCCTTATTTGGGCAGGTAATGCATGATGGCCTGGAGAATCGCGATGATGATGTTAAGGAAGATATTCCAGTCAAACATTTTTTCGCTCACCTCCTTTGAGGTTATAGCAAAGGGTGCTAATCATTAGCACACGGGGTTTTTGTTGAGTGCAAAATAATTTTCAGTCATAGAAAGTTTTAATATCTTTATTCCGGAGATGCTACGCCAAAAAGACCGGCCGCCCCGGGTTTTACTTCTCACCGGAAGGTGCGGATGATCGGGAGAGGGGGGTCGGATTTGAGATTGAGTTAAGGGTTCAACAAATAATTGTGAAAAAAGGTGGGGGCACGCAACGCTAGTAGAGCGAGACACTTAAAATTGATGGTAGAGTCGTTTTAGTTTAATCCTTGCACTTTCAGAAGTAAACTGCCAGTCGACCAGTTTCTGGTTATTGTTTCTGGAAGTTTCCCACTTTTTTGTTTCGTGGATAAGCAATTCCAGATTATCAATCTTCGATCAAGACATTGACGGGATAACGCACTTAATTCAATTTCAGCGATGTTGAGCCAGCTCCCATGTATGGGGGTGTTATGGATCTCCAGGCGTTTGACAAGAATCGAAGCTTCCTCCGGAGGAAACGCCTCATAAAATGCTCCAATCGTGTGGGTGTTCAGGTTATCGCAGATAAGAATTATTTTTCTGGCGTTCGGATAATCAATCTCGAGTAACTCTCTAACTTCGTGAGCCCAATCCACTTTTTTTCTGTGCTTGCGGGGATTAACTCTCCTCCCTCCTTTCAGGGGTTTTAGTGAAGAGGAATATTGAGGCAGTTCCATTTCGTGTATACTCATAATCATATCGAACGGGATACCGGGGAGTCGCTGGCAACGAATCCCGGGAGTCTCCGATAACTGGACCGATTTTTCATCCATACAAATCAGAGGAACTTCCGGATCATAAGGTCGGTGATAGAGTTCCAGGATATCCTCCATGTGAGCAACAAATTCAGCGTTTTGTTGCGGCGGAATAACCCAGCATTGCCGCAGGTGAGGTTTTAACTCGTTTTTTTAAGACGCGGCCGATCGTTTTTCCTGAACATACCGCTTCTTCATTGAAACTTTATAGTAAGTACTTAAATAAAGTACTTTCCAATAAAATCTATATATTCAATTGTCGGGGACTACTAGGGAAAGCCGGATTGAACAGAGCTCTTGAGAATGCCTGCCCCGTCCCTACAAAATATCTCGATCTCTTTGGTCTCGCGGGGAGGACGCCTCAATAACCTGAGTCGTTGCCGGGCACCCGGAGGTCCTTCTCCTGGACAAAACCATGACGGGACTTGACGGAAATGAAACCTGCCGGGTCATGAAATTTCTCGGAAGATCTCCAGCAAAAAGCCAGACGATCGTCATCATTACGCATAACCGGGAGATTGCTGACCGACCATTGTGCTGACCGTATCGTACGATGGAAAAAAGGTGAGATTGCTCGAAGACGCTGCTGCATCGGGGGGGAACAAAGTATCTCAGAAATTCTTGCCTGTCTTCTCAAGGATGGGGTTATTTTTGTTTGTTCCTCAAATCGGGGGTTCCTGAAGACCCGAATCCGGAACAAGCCTGAGACGATGCGATAATAAGAAGGCAATTAAAAAAAATTCGTTTTTTGCCCTATCCCGAAATCATTTGACATCAGATGTAAATACCGATTTGAGCAACTTATCGAATGGGGATATCCAGAGGATCATTCAGCAATGTGTCAATGATAAACCCGTTGTTGAGATTGCCCGGTATTTCCAGATTACCCGTCAACGAGTGTATCAGTTCATCAACCCGTTCAGAGAATCGGGAGAATATCCGGTACTCAGGCAATCTGGAAGAAAGCCCCACGCCATCGATGATCGAGCAGAAGAGTTGATCCTCGCAACCTATCAATCCAACAACATTGGTCCAATCCATCTGGAGAAGAAGATTGAGGAAACACACGGGATCCATATCCCGCATAATCGAATCTATCGGGTATTGTTGAACCACGGTCTGGTGGAGATCAACATGAAAAAACGGCAACAGCGGAAATATGTTCGGTATGAACGTACTCATTCCATGTCGATGGGGCAGGGAGACTGGAAAGAGTTCGAACTTGAAGGATCGAAGAAATGGCTGATCGCATTCATGGATGATTCATCCCGCCTCATCACCTGCTACGGGGTATTCGATTCTCCAACTACCGAGAACACTCTCACGGTGCTGAATCAGGGATTCCAGATGTACGGTACGCCCCGCGAGATCCTCACTGACAACAGTACACAATTCGTTTCAGCTCGGAACCGTGAACAGGCCCATCATAAATTCAGAGAGTTCCTTGTTCATCACAACATAAAACACATCCCAACCAGGATAAAACACCCTCAAACGAACGGCAAAATTGAACGGTTCTTCAGAGAAGTCGAACGAAGGATCGCGAAGTTCGGTTCTGTCGATAAAATTCTTCACTGGCACAATGTCATCAAACCTCACATGAGTGAGTCTCGATTTCGATGAGCCTTATAACGCATTCTGGTACCGTCTACCCCAGGAGAGAATTCTGAAATATGCGCAGAAATGGTTATATGTGTAAAATCAATTCGGGATATCACAATTTCAGGTTTTGAGAGAAAATTTAAAGGTCCGGCTTCCGGCTCAGCGCAGTCGTCAGCAACACGACAGCCTCCTCCAGGTCATGAAGGTCCAGAACCTCGCAGGGCGAGTGAATATAGCGCGAAGGAATACTCACGGTCGTTGACGGAATCCCGCCCTTTGTCAGGTGGATCGCTGTCGCGTCGGTCGTGCCCCCGCTCCCGACCTCGAGCTGGATGTTCACCTGGTTCGCCTCCGCAGCGGCCTTGAGCCAGTTGACCATCTTCCTGCTTGCGATGAGCCCGCGGCCGCTCGAATCGACAATGGTGACAACCGGGCCCTTACCCATCTCGCAGGGAGCGTCCCGCATCTCGATCCCCGGATGATCGCCCGGGATCGTGACATCGGTCGCAATGGCGCAGTCGGGGTCAAGCTGGTAGGCGCTCGTCCGTGCCCCTTTCAGGCCGACTTCTTCCTGCACAGTGAAGACTGCATAGATCGTAAGCGGTGATCTGACTTCTTTTAGCGTCTTGATGAGCATCGCGACCCCCGCACGGTTGTCGAACGCTTTTCCCGTGACCCGGCCACCCGCGAGTTCGCAGAACTCGCGATCGATCGTGATAGGCGTCCCAATCTCGATCCCGAGCGCCTCGGCCTCGTCACGTTTCGATGCACCGACATCGATGAACATATCCTCCATCTTGACCCCCTTCTTGCGCTCATCCTCGTCCATCATGTGAGGTGGCTTGCCGCCAATGACGCCCGGGATATCGCCTTTGCCGGTGTGAAGGATAACCCGCTGCGCAGCAAGGGTCGGGCCATACCAGCCCCCGAGCGTTACGAACCGGATGAAGCCCTTCTCATCGATATACTTCACCATCAGGCCAATCTCATCCATGTGGGCCGCGAGCATCACCTTGAACTTGTTGCCTTTCTTTACCGCGATCAGGTTGCCCATCGCATCCTCGCGGATCTCATCCACGTGACCCTTGAGCTCTTTTTTGATCACCGCAAAGATGCTGCCTTCGCTGCCCGACACCCCGTGGGCGTTCGATAATTTCCTGAGTAACTCTTTGACCATTATCTCACCACGCTACTGATCCGATCAAGCGCTGTCTGGAGGTTCTCTCGCGATGTTGCGTAGCTGAACCGTGCAAAGCCCGGCGCCTTCTTCCCAAAGGCTGAACCGGGAACAATTACGATGCCCGCATCGATAATCTTTTGTGTAACCGAAGGCTCCATAGGGACGAACGCGTAAAACGCACCCTCCGGAACAGGGAGATCGAAGCCAAGCTCCACAAGCCCGTTGCAGAGAATGTCCCTGCGTACTCTGTACTCCTCCCGCATTGCGGCCACCGGCCGCTGGTCGCCTTCATAAGCAGCGAGGGCAGCGTACTGGGAGATTGAGGTCGCACATGCCTGGCAGTACTGGTGGACCTTGAGGCACTCGGAGACAATCTCAGCTGAGGCTGCGAGATACCCGAGCCGCCAGCCGGTCATCGCGTAGGTCTTGGAAGTTGCGTTGATGGTGACGACATTCTCGCCGAACTGGGCTGCGCTCCAGTGCTTCTTGCCGTAGATGAAATGTTCGTACACTTCATCGGAGACTACTGTGACACCCTTGTCGTCAGCGTACTCGACGATGGCCCTGATCGATTCCTTGCTCTCCACCGCTCCGGTCGGGTTCGAGGGCGAGTTCAGGATAAAGAGCCGGGCCCCGTCCATCAGATCCTTTGCCCTCTCGATATTAACATGGAAGGTTCCGGTGAGCGGGACACTTACCGGCCGGGCGTTGGCGAGGGTCGCAAGCGACATGTACGAGACAAAGCCCGGGTCCGGGCAGAGAACCTTCTCCCCGCCCTCAACGAGCGCCTGCATCACGATGTGGAGTGCCTCGCTTGCGCCGGAGGTCACGATGAGCTGGTCAGGCTTGTACGCAAGGCCGTTCTCCCGCTGGAACTTTTTGCAGATCGCGGCCCTGAGCTCCGGAATCCCGATCCCCGGCGTATAGCCGGTCTTTCCTCCCTTGATCGCCGCGATCGCCGCATCCTTGATCTCCAGTGGCGTGTCGAAATCCGGCTGGCCAAGCCCGAGGTTGATCGAGCCTTGGCCTGCTGCTTCGAAGATCTTCCGGATCCCGGAGAGTTCGATCTGCCGGACCCTTTCTGCAAATTTCATGTGACTTCCTCCTGCAACGGATCATTCGATATTCGTATGCCGGTTCTTCAGCGCCGACTCGTCAGTCTTTGTGATCTCCATGAGCCGGGAGATAACCGCATCTGCAAAGATCATAGAGGCCGTTTCAAAGAGCGTGCCGAGCGGGGCAAACGATTTGTGATCGCCCATCATCTGCCGGATCTCAAACTCGACGGCATCGTCTTCTACGTCATCCCGGTGGTGCTCGATGACGACCACGCAGTCGGAGATCTTCCCGATCCGCGAGTCGACGTTCGAAGAGATGAGGCAGATATGTGCCCCCAGTTCCTTTGCGGTCTCTGAGATATCGGCAACGGTCTTTGTCCTGCCGGATCCGGAGAAGATTACCATGAGATCACCTTTCGCAAGCGCCGGGGTGATAGTCTCACCGACTACGTACGCACAGAGCCCGAGGTGCATGAGGCGCATGGCAAAGGCTTTCGCGACAAGGCCGGATCTCCCGGCCCCGATCACATAAATCCGCTTTGCAGTGAGAAGTTCGTGGAGGAATTTCTCCACATCTTCATCAGATACGGTGTTCGCGATCGAGCGGATCTTCGATGCCATCAGCTGCATCATTTCCTGGACCCTGTGCCTCTCCATGGTTCACCCGTTAAGAAAATGCATTCCCAAAGTAGATGAGAATATCGAAGTATGTGAGAAGTACACCCCTTGGGATGATTACCGTGTTCCAAAAAAAAGACTATATGCAGGATCCCCGCAACACGGCCCTTTTTGTGGATGCGGATTAAAGGGACGCTGGGCTCTTGGTGCGCTCTTGCGATAGAAGGCCGGTTGTCCGGCCCTTCCGGTCCGAATCGGCTCCCCTCTCCTTTTACAAACACTGGCGGCCCCTCCTTCGACCCCCTGTACCCCCCCTCTCCCCGGCGCAAGCTTCACCGATTACTCTCTCAGACGGGGTTTGCTCTGCGGACCAGGAACGCCTCGCACATCTTTTGCAAAAAACTGACCGTAAAGGCGACTTTTACATCCTCTCTCATTCAAAGGTTCCGGAGGGACTCTGCAGGGAATTCCCGATCGATCCGGTCTTGGCCAAGCGGTCTCTGACTGCAATGGCCAGCGGCGTTCAGGATCATCGTGACGAATTATGAATATGCCCCAGGACCTAGAACAGCCGAGTTACCGGGCGAAACCTGGGCAGAGGGGATATTAGTTTCTCTTCCCCGGCACGTATCGCTCAATCTCCCCAAATGGCACCAGCTTCTTCTCCTCGAGCACCGACACCGCCCCATGCCCGCCAAAGATAACGCCGCGCCTTCCGTTCCACCCGGCCCCGCTCTTTTGAGAGGCTTGAGAAGTTGATGACGCTGTCTGCTGCAAAAAGGAGTCCGTGATCCGGGGCAAAGTGGAAGACCTGACCAAAGGTGTGGCCCCCCAGACCGTCAAGAACTTCAAACCCGATCCTCCCCAAGGTGACCCAGTCGATGATGGGGAAGATCCCCCGGCTCGATCCCGACCCTTGCGGGAAACACCGGATCTCCTCAGGTGTCCCGAACTTTGAGAAGAGGTTGATCATCTTTGTGTAGAAGGCTTCGAGGACCGAGTGCTCACTCCGGGAACCGTACGCCCGGTTTTTTGTCTCGATGATCGCCTTTGTCCCGTGATGCATCAGGACCGGGGCATCGAAGTACCCGGAGGCGCCGCAGTGGTCTGCGTCTGCGTGGGTGACGATGATCCGAAAGAACTTTCGGTCCTCGCAGAGAGCATACCGCAAGAGCATCTCCATCACGTCGTTGTGATAGATGCCGTACCCGGTATCGACCATGACCCGCTCATCCGGTGCCTCGATCACAAAGATATTGCCCCCGCACGGGACCTGGAAGCAGAAGATCGTGACCGTATCCGAAATTCGGATCTTCTGGACATCCGCGTAAAACCGGTCACCGGACGTATCCCGCATGGTCCGTCCGGTCAGGAGCACGCTCTCAAAGACCTGCCGGGGATCGCACCCCCGCTCCATCAGCTCCTGCGCGATCTGGTTCGTGTCCGCGAGGAACGAGAGGATGAACGCCTCTTCCGATTCCCCGATGATATCGCGCACGGCCTGCGCATACCTGAAGGAGAAGACCGTCTCGTCGAGGTGTTTGCCGGTTTTATCGTATTCGAGAATATCTATCCGGTACCGGGATTTGAGCTGGTCGAGGAGCGCATCGACAGTACCGCTCTCTTCGAGGTTGAGACTGACCGTAAGCCGGTCAGAGTGCCGTCCCTTTTCATCGAAGTCGATGAACGCTATGTTCGCCCCGGCTGCGGTCGTGTAGTTGAGGAACTCGAAGAGGGTCCCGGGCCGGTGGTGGGGAATAGAGATGCAGAATTTTAAAAAACTGAGGGGCTTGAGCGGGGTCTGGAGATACCCGATAGCAGCAAGTTTTCGGGTGATTGCCGCATATGACTCCGGTGATGTCGTGACTTCGAGAAGACCGTCCCCGGATCGATCCGGCGGTCACACTGGATCCTATTGATATTCCCGGAATATTCCTTGATGATCCCGGCTGCTTTAGAAAGAGCTCCGGGATCATCGGGCATGTGGGTGATGAAGGTGAATTTATTCAAGCACTATTCACCAGGTTTAGCAGGTTAAATGTGCGACAGCAGACTCGATATACATTCTGGTCGAGACGGGGGCGCGGTTCATGAAAACCATTCGTACCCGTTAGTAACCTCCATCGCGTTTGCGATGGTACCTCTGAACAATAACGCTCAAAGCGAATTCTTTCCTTTTTAAACCAAGGTTACGAGACCAAAAAAAAAGTTATTTTCGTGAAGTCTGCATCAGGGCAGCAAGACCCCCGACCACGAGGAGCCCGGCAATTGCCAGGAAGGGAGAGTGGGGGGCCGGGGTGGGTGTAGTTCCCGAAGGTGACGTCGGCGTCGCAGTGGCAGTTACCGCAGACGGTGTGTCCGTTACAACCGGCAGGGTCGCGCTTGAGACCGGCGCCCGGGACTGGGCGACAACAAACGGGATCCTGAGTGTAGTGTTCATTGAGGGGCTGGTGGCAACGATTGTATAGGTTTCCGGCTCCATGTCAACGTGGAACCCGTAATTGAAGTACCCGTCATCACTGACCGGCGCAAAAAATGTACGGTACACCCTGCCCGCATTATCGACAATATCTATCTTGACATTTGTGCTGACACGCTCGGCAATCCCGGTGAGGACAACATAGTCCGCTGCTACGGCCGGGTTGGGAGAAGCGGTTATGTAAAACTCTGCCTTCTTCATCATGATCGACGCCGTTGCGGTGACCTCCGGGCTGGCGGTATCATAGACCGTGAAATAATACCTGGCTGTTTTCATCTTGTCGAGCCCCTTGGTGCTCGAGCCCATCCAGAGCAGTCTCCAGCTTCCGTCGGGACTTACGGGTACAGGATCTCCTGAGCCGGGCTCACCATTCAGATCATACAGGGGCACTCCCATGGGAGAGAGCCCCGGCCCGCTGATCCTGATCGAGAGATTGCTCCCGATCGTATCGATACCGCTGAAGAAGATATTGTCCCTGATATATGCCCCGCCGGATCCGCTGTAGCCAATCGAGACCGTCCCGGTCGCAGAGGCCGGGGGGATGACCAGAAGTACCGTAAAAAGCAAAAGAATCGCGGTGATAACCGCATCAACTCGCACAAAACCCATAACTCTGCCTCTCGTTAAGAAGGATGTTATTTAAAAGGATATATATTTTTGTTAGAGCTCCCCGGTCCGGAGGGTGAGATCGGGAATGGCTTGGCGTTTCTCTCACAAATCGGCCGAATAACGAAAGTATATCAATCTTCACGGGAAAAGCCATGATCAGAGGGCTCAAAGACGATGACCGACGTTGAGTTGGCCAAACAAAATGGCGAAGAACTCCTGAAATCAAAGATAGCCACGATAAAGAACCCGTTCTCGTACGAAGAGACGGCGTACCATCTTCCCATCTCCTTTGCGCTGACCGGTCTCCAGGTACATGACCCGGAAGGTGCATCCGATGTTTTCATTCGGATGGGCAGCAACCCGCTCGTTGCCGCAGAGTGTATTCTTGCGGAAGGGACAGCCTCAGGCGGGAAGGCACCGGAGCCGTACACCGGTTTCATCAGCGATACGGTTATAAGGAAACTCGGGTACTCGCTCGTTGATGGAAGTATTCTCGGCCTTGCCCTGATTGTGGGGAGACCGTGTGGCCCCGATGCCGCCGCAGCGATCTGCCGTGAACTCCAGGAAAAGTATATGCTTACCTTCCTGGCAGGCGATGTCGTCCCTATTCTTACCGGCGCCGGGGTGAAGCTCGGCCTCGATTACCGGCTCATCCCGCTCGGCCCGACACCGCAGTACGGGATCCATTTTGTGGATATCATAGCCCGGGTAGCGGTGATGTTTGGCGGAGTCACGCCGGGCGACACCTCCCGTCTCCTCACGTACGCTGCCGAGCGGGCAAAAGCGATCGTCATCGTCTTCCCCGGCCTCTCCGATGAGGATGTGGCATTGGTTGACGGGATGCGGGTCCTCGGTTTCCCCATTCTCTCTCTGGACGGGTATACCGGTGGTGAATGGATCCACACCGATGCGGAGAATATCGTCCGGACCGGCATGGAGAAGAAAGGGATCCGGGTCAATGTCGTTGCAATCCCGATCCCGATGGGCTGCTCCCCGGCATTCGAGGGAAAGAGTATCCGGAAAGAGGAGATGTATCTCGAGTTCGGGGGCGGGCGATCGCCCGCCTTCGAGATCCTCCGCATGCGGGATCCCTCCGAAGTAAAAGACGGAGAGATCACGGTCATCGGCCCGGAGGTCGACCAGATGAGGGAGGGTTCCGCAAACCCGCTCGGGATCGTCATCGATGTTGCCGGCAAGAATATGCGGAAGGACTACGAGCCGGTCCTTGAACGGAGGATCCACAACTTCGTCAACTATGGCGAGGGCTCGTGGCACGTGGCCCAGAGGGATCTCATCTGGGTAAGGATCTCAAAAGAAGTTGTTGCAAAAGGAATAAAGATCAAGCATATCGGGAAACTCATCGCGAGCAAGTTCCGGATGGACTTCCCGCAACTCCTCGATGCGATCTCGGTCACGCTCATCACCGATCCGGAGAAGATTCTCGCTGCAAAGAAGGAGGCCGAGGCGATCTATGAAGAGCGCGACGCACGGATCAAGGGGATGTGCGATAAGGAGACGACCACGTACTACTCCTGCACGCTCTGCCAGACTTTTGCCCCGAACCATGTCTGCGTCATCACTCCTGAACGCCCGGCGCTCTGCGGGGCGATCAGCTGGCTCGACGGCAAGATCGCCTACGAGATCTCCCCCTCCGGTGCCAACCAGCCGATCGAGCGGGGCACGCTCATCAATGCCGAGACGGGCGAGTTTGAAGGGGTCAACAAGTTTGTCCGGAAGGCAAGCCACGGGGAGATCGACCGGTGCACCCTCTACAGCGTGATGGAGTACCCGATGACCTGCTGCGGCTGTTTCGAGGCGATCGCCCTGATGCTTCCGGAAGTGAACGGGATCATGGTGGTCAACCGGGAGTTTAAGGGAATTACGCCGTCAGGCATGTCCTTCTCGACTCTCGCAAGAACGATCGGAGGGGGAGCACAGACCCCCGGCTTTGCCGGGATCTCGAAGAACTACATCCTCTCGGACCGGTTCCTCCAGGGCGAGGGTGGTATCGAGCGTCTTGTCTGGATGCCGGCCCAGCTGAAAGAAGAGCTCAGAAGAAGGCTGACGCAGAAGCTCGCGGAGCATGGGAAGCCTGAGTTCTTCGAGAAGATCGCCGACGAGAACAACGCGACAACGATCGAAGAACTGATGACCTACCTTGAATCGGTGCATCACCCCGCACTCTCCATGAAACCCCTGATGTGAGGCCTGAAAATGACATATGACGTAAACTTCGGGTGGACCGGCACGATTGGCAATGTCCTTCTCGGCGCAACCAAAGCAGACGGAGGGTCCCGGGAGGTCTCATACCGGATTGGCGGGGGTACGACCCTGCCGTTCCTCGAAAAACCGGTGGGCGTTAAATCCCCGCTCATTGCTTTTGAGATTTGCGACAACCCGGTCTACTGGTCGCCGATCATAAGGAATTACTGCGGCGACCTCCTTGACGACCTCTCCGGATGGACGAAAGCCGCAGACAAGCAGTACGGGGTCGATCTTATCCGGCTGTACCTTACCAGCACGAAGCAGAGGAACTTCTCGGAGATGGCTGCTGTCGGGAGAGCGGTCGAGACCGTCCTCTCATCAACCGGCCTCCCGCTTGTCATCGAGGGAAGCAACGAGCCGAGGATAGACAGCGAGGTCTTCCAGAAGTGCGGCGAGACCGGCCAGGGCGAGCGCCTCCTCCTCGGCACCGCGGAAGCGTCCCGGTACCGGAGCATCGCCGCAGCCGCACTTGCCTACGACCACTCGGTCATCGCCCAGTCGCCGATCGATATCAATCTCGCAAAGCAGCTCAACATCCTCCTCCGGGAGATCGGGGTCCGGCACGATCACATCGTGATCGATCCGTACACCGGCACGCTCGGGTACGGGTTCGAGTACTCGTACTCGGCGATGGAACGGATCCGGTACTCGGCCCTGAAAGGTGATGTTGACCTCGCGATGCCGATGATCTGTTCCGCGATCGATGCCCTCACCGTAAAAGAAGTACGGGAAGCCGACCCCGTGATCCAGGATGAGATGGCGGTGACCTGGGAGTTTTACACCGGCCTTGCTGCGGCCGTTGCGGGGGCAGAGATCCTTTGCGTCCGGCATCCGAAGACGATCCCGATGCTCAGGGCCGCGTTGGAGGGAATGCAGGCCGGGGCAGGAAGGGCCGGCACCGCGGGGGGTCAGTGATGGCGCTCAAGGCTCTCGACATCTACAAGCTCCTGCCGAAGAAGAACTGCAAGGAGTGCGGGGACCCCACCTGCCTTACCTTTGCCATGAAACTTGCCGGGGGAAAAGCGGATGTCGAGTTCTGCCCGTACCTCAGCGATGAGGCGAAGTCTCTCCTCGGTGCCACGACCCGGCCACCCATCCGGCTCGTAAAAATTGGGGTTGGCGAGCGATCGTTTGGCGTAGGCGAGGAATTTGTTTTCTACCGGCACGAGAAGACATTCTACCACCCGCCGGGAATTATCTTCCGGCTTAAGGATGCCCAGACTGCGGAAGAGATCATCGCCGTAACAAAGCGGGTCCGGGACGAGTCCCTCATCCGGGTCGGGATGGAGCTCCGGTTTAATGGGATCGCGATAGAAAACGAGAGCGGGACACCGGAGAGATTCGCCGACGCGGTCGCTGCCATCGAACGGACCGCAGACCTCCCTCTGGTCCTCATCTCGAAAAATCCTGACGCTCTCCGTGCGGCTCTTGTCCATTGCGGAACCTACCGGCCTCTCCTCCATGCAGCGACGCGGGCGAATGCAAAAGAGATGTGCGCTCTAGCAAAGCAGCACGGCTGCCCGCTTGCAATCCGTTCAAACGGGCTCGACGAGCTGGCGCAGCTTGCAAAGGATTGCTGCGCTGAAGGCCTGCAGGATCTCGTCCTGGATCTCGCCCCGGTAACCCTTGGGGATTTTGTCACCGCTACAACGGTAATTCGGCAGCTTGCGATCACCCGCACCGCTCCCGAGCTCGGGTATCCGATCTATCTCGATGCAACCCTGACCGACCAGGAAGATGCCGCGATCGCACTCGGGATCGTGAAGTATGCGTCCGTCATCGTTCTCTCGCCGCTCTCTCAGGCCTCTTCCAAGGCCGCGCTTACCCTCCGCCAGAACGTGTACACCGATCCCCAGAAGCCGATCCAGATGAACCCCGGGCTGTACCGGATCGGGTCCCCCGGCAAGGATGCACCGGTCCTCCTGACCGTGAACTTCTCGCTCACCTTCTTCACGCTCGAAGGATACCTCGAATCCACCCGGGTCCCCTCCTTCATGCTGATCGTTGACACGGAAGGGTTATCGGTCCTGACGGCTGTTGCGGCAGGGAAGCTCAATGAGACGCTCGTCCGGGATGCGATAAAGAAATTTGATGTTGAGAACGAGGTCTCCCACCGGAAACTGATCATCCCCGGCTATGCCTCGCCGCTCTCCGGGAGGATCGAGGAAGCGACCGGGTGGAAAGTCCAGGTCGGCCCGCGGGACGCTGCCGATATCGGGGAGTACCTCCACGAGGAGTGGAAGTAATTCATGCCTACGGTCACCTTCCTTCCCAGTTACCGGAAGATCGATGTCGAGCGCGGATGCACTATCCTGGACGCAGCCCAGCGTGCCGGCCTGAACGTGAACGTCATCTGCGGCGGGCAGGGCAAATGTGGCAAGTGCGTGATGTTTGTCCAGGCCGGTAAAACAAGCTTCGATCTCCAGAAATATTTCCGGTTCTTTAACGAGGACGAGATCCGGCGCGGGGCATGCCTCGCGTGCGTTACCTCAGTCGATGGCGACATCCAGGTCACGATACCCGAGAGCTCCCTGATCCAGGAGCAGAAGATCCTGATCACCCGCGAAGATCTCCCGATCGAGTTCAGGCCCTCGGTCCGGAAGTTCTACGTCCAGCTCCAGCCCCCAAGCCTTGCCGATCCGTCGCCCGACCTCTCCCGGCTCCTCTGGGGGATCCAGAAATCCGGGGGCCCGGTCGCAGAGAAGATGTACGCCCCGCTCGAAGTTCTACGGGAGATCCCGGGGATCCTCCGGCACAGTGACTGGAAAGTCACGGGCACGATCGCGCTCGTACCAGGAGGGTACCGGCTCATCGACCTCCAGGAGAATGATACGGCAATGCGCCTGTACGGCGCCGCGGTCGATCTCGGATCTACCACGATCGTTGTCTACCTCTGGGATCTCGTGACCGGCAAGGTCGTCGGGATCGCCTCAAACTACAACAAGCAGATCAGCTGCGGCGAGGATATCCTCGCCCGGGTCAATTTCGCCCGGAAGAACGGGCTTGCGAAGCTCCAGGCCCTTGCGGTCGAGAGCATCAATACGGCTCTCACGTCCGCCGCTGACAATGCCGGGATCGACCGGGAAGACATCTACGAGGTCGTCATTGCCGGGAACACGGTCATGACCCACATGCTCCTCGGCATCGACCCGGCATACATGATCGCCGAGCCCTATGTCCCGGTCGTGCGCCGGGCCCTCTCGGTTGCGGCAAGCAGGATCGGGATAGCCTGCAACCAGAACTGCGGCCTCTTCGCCTTCCCCGCAGTCAGCGATTTTATCGGAGGCGACATTATAGCAGACATCCTCGCGTGCGGTATGGCAGAACGGGAGGAGATCTCCCTCATGATCGATATCGGGACGAACTTCGAGGTCGTGCTCGGGAATAGGGAGTGGATGTTCTCCTGTGCGGGCGCGGCCGGGCCTGCTCTCGAGGGCGGCGAGGTCCTCTTCGGCATGCGGGCAAACCCCGGGGCGATCGAGAAGGTGACGATCGATCCCACGACCCTCGCGCCAGCCTATACGACAATCAACAGCGCGAAACCCCGGGGAATAACGGGTTCTGGGCTGATCGATCTCCTCGCCGAAATGCTCGTTGCCGGAATCATCGACCGGACCGGGCGGATCAACACGGGGATAGAGAACGACAGGGTCCGTAAAGGCGATCACTTCCCCGAGTTTGTCGTCGTATGGGAGAGAGAGACCGCGATCGGAAAAGACATTGTCATCACCGAGAATGACATCAAGAACCTGATCATGAGCAAGGCCTCCGTCCATGCCGCCTGCGTCACCCTGATGAAGGAGGCAGGTGTCACCCGGCACGAGATCGCGACTATCTACTTTGCCGGGGCGTTCGGCAATTACCTCGACAAGAAGAATGCGACGATCATCGGGATTATTCCGGAGATCGGGATCGACCATGTCAGGAATATCGGGAACGGAGCGGTCGCCGGGGCAAACATGGCCCTGATCAACCGGTCGAAGCGCAAGACCCTGGATGAGATCGCGTACAAGATCGCGTACATCGAACTCAATGCCGAGCCCTCGTTCATGGAAGAGTACACCTCCAGCGCATTCCTCCCGCATACCGATCTCACGCTCTTCCCCGCAGTGCAGGAAGAGCTGGAGGCAACCCGGAATCATGGGAAGGAGTGAGCATGGCGCGGATGATCTCTCCCCCCCATTCGCTCGCGACCGGCGTTGGCGCACTCCCGCATACCGACCCGGCCAGAGCCTGCAGCGATGTCCTCTCGATCTTCCCCGGGTTCCCGTACATCCCGACCCTTCCGGACCGGGGCCAGCTCGAGGGGATTGTCTTCAACGACTCCGAGCAGCTCCCGGGCCGGCTCATCCGCGAGGACCGGCTCCTCTTCGACAGAACCCGGGATCAGACCGCTGCAATGGAACAGATCTACATGGACTACGTGGAAGGCAATTTTGCCCCCTATGCGCTCCACAAAGATTATGCATCGGCGTTCATCGAGATGACGGGCCGGTCCCTCGCCGGCACGCAGTACCTCAAGTGCCAGGTAACCGGCCCAGTTACCTTCGGTATGCAGGTTGTTGACGCCGGCAAGCGCCCGATCTACTACGATTCGCAGATCGCCGACGTCCTCTCGAAGATGATCGCTCTCAAGGCCCGGTGGTGCGAGAACGAGATGAAGACAAAGAACGGGGTTCATGAGACCCTCGTGGTCCTCAATGAGCCCTACCTTGCCTCGCTCGGATCATCTGTCGTTCCGCTCGACCATGCGATGGTAAAAGCCGGGTGGGAAGACATCGCCTCCCTTGTTGAAGGGGGCCTTGGCGTCCACTGCTGCTCGAATACCGATTGGAAGTTCGTGCTCGAACTCAACCCCTCCGTGGTCTCGTTTGATGCGTACACCACGGCAAAGGAGTTCCTCCTCTACACCGACGCGGTCATCTCCTACCTGGAGCGGGGCGGCGTAGTGGCCTGGGGGATTGTTCCCGCCGAGTACGCAGTATTTTCAAAGGAGACGATCGATTCCCTGTATGAAAAATATCTCGCAATCCGGAAGCAGCTCTGTGCGAGAATTCCCGAAGAGCTTTTTGACGCCCAGTCCCTTATCACACCGAGCTGCGGGATCCGTTTCGCAGACCGAAACGGCTCGCTCGCCATCATGGGCGCGGCGAGAGAGATCTCCCGGCGGATCCGGGCAGAACAGCGCGGATAATTAGTAAGAAAACTCCGAAAGACAAAACATTAAAATAAATTTCCCCGACCGCAATATCCACCGGTCAGCAAGGAGCCAACCATGCCATCGCAACCCTTCACCATCGCACTCTCCGGAAAAGGCGGCACCGGCAAGACAACGGTCAGCTCGCTCCTCGTCCGATCGTTCCTTGAGCTCGGCGAAAAGCCGGTCCTTGCTGTCGACGCAGACCCGAACGCCAACCTCCACGAAGCCCTTGGGGTTACTGTCGGGGAATCGCTCGGCAGCATGCGGGAGGAGGCGTTCAGCCGCCAGATCCCGCCGGGGATGAACCGGCACGACTATGTTCGGTTCCGGTTCCGTCAGTCGCTTGTCGAGGCGGAAGGCTTCGATCTCGTAGCCATGGGCAGGCCGGAGGGAAGCGGCTGTTATTGTTTTGCAAACGACCTTCTCGGCGAATGCATGCAACAGCTCCAACGCGAGTACCGGTTCGTCGTCATCGACACCGAGGCCGGAATGGAACATATCGCTCGCGGCACCATCGGGAAGCCCGACATGCTCCTGATCGTGAGCGATCCCGGGGCCCGGGGGCTCCGGACCGTTGCACGGATCCGGGAGATCGCGACCCAGCTCGGCCTTGAGAACGAGAAGATTTTTTTCGTGGTCAACAAGTACAAAACAGGATCCGCCCCGGTCGATATCGGCAGCGAAGAGCCGATAGCCATCATCCCGGCCGATGACGCTGTTGAAAATGCAGATCTTGCGGCAACACCGGTCTCCAGTATCCCGGAGGCGAGTGCGGCCCGGATGGCGGTGCTCGCACTTGCGGAGAAGATCCGAAGGATGGCAAAGGACCGAGTGGAGAGATAACCACAAACGTCTTTGATCTTAAAACCCGGGTTTTCGAACCCTCTGCAAGGGAATAAAAAGACCTCAGAAAAAGGGAAAAACCACAAAAGATTAGAGGAACACCGCAACCACAATGGTCGTTGTCCAGAGACCGTTCTTGTCCCCTTCTGCGGACTGGCAGATATTCTTGGTCTTGATGATCTTCCCGCTTGCCTTATAGATCTGCTCCCGCTCCTGCCATGCGAGGGTCACATCGAACTCGATACCGAGCGTGGTTGCAAGCATGGTCGCCGCGAGATCTTCTGCGTATTCCCCCGTCTTCTCCTGGGTCTCGCCAAACGCGTGGTGCTCGGAGAGGTACCCGTATTCTGCATTATCGCTGGGGAGTGCAAGACCGATCGCGGATGATACAAGTCTGTTGGGTTCATTGGTCTCGTTCCGTGCCATGACGCAGAACGTTATCCCGCCCGGCTGGAGCTGCTTTAAGCCCTCAGACTTGGTGATCTGCTTGCAGTTCGGAGGAAAAATACTGGAAACATAGACGAGATTGCATTTCTCTATCCCGGCCTTCCTCAATGCCAGCTCGAATGAGGCAAGGCGATCTTTATGGACACCAACCCCTTTGGTGAAAAAGATCTTGGATGGAACAAACATATCACTAAAATTTATCGTACTCTTTTTTTTATGTTGTGGTGAATAGTTACAGAAAAAATCGAAAAGTCCGGTATAAACGAGCAGGTTGCCATGATCGCGCTCCCGAGGCACTCCTGTACTGTTTCCACCGATTCTGGAGAACGGAGAACTCTTGGTCTCAGCGGGATGTTCCGAGGATATCGAGGAGTTCTTTGAGCGAGTCGATGGTGAAATCGGCGTTTACCCTGTCGCCCTGGGAGAAATTGGTGTCCCCGTACCGGGCATACACCGTCCGGATCCCAAGAGAGCGGCAGGGTTCTATGTCGCGCCTGGGGCTGTCACCGATAAAAAGCGCCTCATGGGCCTCTGATCTCATCATATCGAGTGCCGCAAGGAACGGTTCCCGGGATGGTTTTTTCTCACCGATCAGATCGTAGGTTACCATACCACGGAAAAAAGGGAGGAGGCCGGTCTTCTCGAGGCGTTTCGTTGCATCCCGGAAGTGTGCATCGGTGACAATTGCCATGGCATATCCCAGTTCCCCCAGCTCAAAAAGTGTTTCTGCCACATGGTCGTATACCGTGATCTGCTGGAGTCTCCGTTCTTCGAAGATCGTGCAGGCCTTCCGGAACGTCCCGTCATCCCAGAGATTCCGATCCCTTATATAATCCCGGATATTCTCATGCGACTCAAAACCCCGGACCGGCCGGAGGAAATAATCGTATAAGGCCCCGCCATCATCGTCCCCCAGAAACCGGGCCACCTCGCAGCAGGATGCAGCCTGCGCTCCTTCGAGATCAAAGAGGGTGTTGTCCATATCGAATAAGAGTGTCCTGATGGATGAAAGTGAATCTCCCATGCACATGTAATCAGGAGTTTTGTTTTTATCGCAAAGAGAATTTGGTTTCGGGAGAAGCGGTTCCCCAGAAACACCCACACCTGTTGAATGCCCCGGACTATTTCGCGCCCCCTCGACCCTCTCTGGTAATTTCCCTGCCCTCTCTTATACCCTCAGAAATCCTCCGATGATAAACGCCTGGACAGCACATCCCCCTGAGATGACGGATTTAAAATATGCCCTGAACCAGGAAGCCAATAAGAGAACTTCTGACGGGAAACTTCCCAAACGTTACCCGTTGGGAAGAAGAGCTGGTTTGAGATGACCGGAGTTGATACAGCGGGAAATGGGACGACCATTGTCAGGATGGTTTTTTGGAAAGGGGTATGATCAGGATCTTTTCAAAAGAGATCGTTACAGAGAAGCCGAAAACCTGCCCCGAGAGAATTTGAAGGAAACTTCCTCAAGCGCTGAACAGTTCCTGCAAAAGTCCTGCGCTCGGCTATCCCCCCGGACTTTTTTTTTAGTTTTGGGGATGTTACGGGTTTTTCCGGGATCCCTGGTATCTGAACCTGATCGTAACAAAGTCACAGGTTTAACCTCTATGACTGCACATACCTAAAAGTAGCGGACTGCTCGTGCATGGAAGAAACCTATCTTATTGAGATCCGGCTCACAAGAACGAAGTGGCGTGTAAAAACCATCATCTCTGCCTTGGCCGAACGGTTCGGGGTTGAGGGTTTCATGGAACGACACCCTCACGTCACCCTGTTTGGCCCGTTTCTCCTGAGAGATACCGGCCCTCAGACACTTCTCGACACCCTTCAGGATATTGCGCAAGCGTATGATCCGGTTCCTTTCACCATCGATGGCTGGGAGAAGAAGGTCGGGATGAACGGCAGCGTTCTCGCATTCACCGTGCATCCTTCCGAAGAATTACGGGCGCTCACGAGGGGCATCAGCGATACGCTGAACCCGGTTGTCACCAGTCTCAATGCCTGGGACGCATTCCCGGATAAAAAATGGTTCCATGTGACGATTGCCAACCGGCTCGCAGAAGATCAGGCCTCTGAGATCTTCCAAAAGCTTGAGCGGATAAGAGCATCCAAGGTTCCGGATAAGGCCCATTCCGGATTTTTCCCGGCGGTAGGGATCTTCCTTGCCAGGATATGGGGTATCGGGAAAAAACCGGTGCTCCGGCCCCTCCTCATTGACGAGACCGGACTCCGGATAACAGTTTTAGTAGGAGAGGAGATCCTCGGTGAATACGATCTTCTGGAAAAACGCTGGATCGTGGGAGAAGATCTCCACAATTCCGAATGCAATCGTAAGACGCTTGCGGATTTCCGGAAGTATGCCAGGTTTGAACTCTTAACTCCCGCCGGGCCGGGGGACGATATATTCCTGATTGCAGACCTTTATCTCGGTCACGCAAATATCATCCGGTACTGTTCCCGGCCGTTCCTGTTTCCAAATGTTCAGGAGATGGACGCTGTCCTTATCCGCAACTGGAATGCCACGGTCTCTCCGAACAGCACGGCGTATCTCCTGGGAGACCTGCGGTACGGGAACGATGCCCCTCCATCATCACACTATCGTGAACAGCTCGTAGGAAAGGTCACCTATATCGCGGGGAACCATGATGACCCGGAACCGGGGATGGTTCGTTCTGCCGATCTCGTGTACGAGGGCCGGAAGTTTCTTCTTGTGCACGACCCCTCCGATGCCCCTATCGGGTTCGATGGCTGGGTGATCCACGGGCATCACCACAACAACCAGCTCGCAGAATTCCCGTTCATCAATTTTTGCGACCGGCGGATCAATGTGAGTGCCGAAGTCGTGGGATACGTCCCGGTCTCCCTCAAGGAGATCACTTCACGGATCCGCCATGCGGAGAAAACGGGAAACAACCAGCCGGTTCTCCTCCGATACCCGTCCGTCATGTGAGGAGTACCTCGCTCTCGCAGACCGCAATGAGATGGCCATCACCCACCTCTTCGAGATCCACCGGAACGAGGATTATCTCACCGGTTCCCGGGAGCTTGCAAACCTCTGCGGGGCCGGAATCTGGCATGGAAAAAATTTCAATTTTGCGTATGGCAACCCGGTGAAAGAGGGAGAGATCTTTTTGATTGGGACGCTCGAACTCGGGGTCATTGAGACACCGGGCCATACGGAGGAGAGCATCTTAATTGTCCTGAAAGACCGAGAAGTCTCCGATAAACCCTATATGGTCTTCTGCGGCGACGCGCTCCTTGCCGGCGACATTGGTCGAACCGATTTTTACGGGCAGGAGAGAAAGGCTGAGATGGCGGGCAAGATCCATGACAGCATTGTAAAGAAGATCCTCGCGCTTGGCGAGGGGGTCATCGTCTGTCCGGCCCACGGTGCCGGGTCTCTCTGCGGCGGGGATATCGCGGACCACTCGTTCACAACCGCAGGCTACGAGCGTGCGACAAACCCGCTTCTTGCCCTTGCCCGGGAGGAATTTATCGCCCGGCGTGTCACCGAATCACCCTACTATCCCCCATACTTCCGTACCATGGAGGTGCTCAACGCCAACGGTCCGCAACTCCTTGACCGGATCCCCCGGCCGGGACCGCTCTCTATTCCTGAAGTCGTAGCGCTCAGGAAATCCGGTTGCCAGATAGTCGATATCCGGTCCCCGACCAGTTTCGCCGCCGGCCATATCCCACACAGCCTCTCGATCTGGCGGGACGGGCTCCCCTCGTTCATGGGATGGTTCCTCGATTATAACGAGCCGATTGTTGTCGTTGACGATTTCAACTGCGGGCTCAAAGACGTCTTCTGTCACTTCACCCGGCTCGGGTACGACAATCTCCGCGGCTACCTTGGAGGAGGTTTCCCGTCCTGGTCGAAGGCTGCTCAGGAGACTGACTCGTTTGCCACGTGTACTGCGCAGGAACTTAAGGAGCGACAAGAGAAAGAGACGGTTTTTGTTCTCGATGTACGGGACATAAAGAACCGGAGATCCGTGGGCCACATCCCCAGATCGCATCACCGCTATATCGGCGAGCTGACAGAACATCTCGATGAGATCCCGCGCGATCTTCCGGTTATCACCTACTGTGACGGGGGGTACAAGGGAAGCCTCGCCGCTGGGATCCTGCATGCAAACCGGTACCGCTCCGTCACCAACATGCTGGGAGGCATGACCTCCTGGAAGAATACAGGCTTTTGGATAGAACGGTAACCCCATGATAAAAATTGACAAGCTTTATCTGGTTCTGCTCGGAACGGAGATTGTTGTGAGTGCATGGATATCATAAAGATCCCGCGGATGGAGAAGCAAGAATACGATAAGCTCATCGAGAAAGGCTACGTCTGCCGTATCGCATTCCAGGGCGAGAAGTACCCGTACATTGCACCCTTCCTGTACGTATTCGACGGGTCGTTCATGTACTTCCTCTCGACAAAATACGGGAAGAAGATCGAGTATTTCCGGAAGAGCCCGTACGTCTCGGTCGAGATCGAGAAGTATACGAAGGACTTCTCCTCCTATACATTTGTCACCCTCCAGGGATACCTCGAAGAGGTCCACGACTCGATTGAGAAGAAGATCATCAGGCAGCGGTTTGTCGATCTCATTGTCGAGCGGAACCTCTCCTCCAATATCATGGCTGCGCTCGGCCACTCCCCGGACGATACACCTGCGGCAATCGCGGAAGAGGAACGGTCGCTGGTCTGGCGCCTTGTCGGGGTCAAGGATCTCATTGCGCTGAAAAACCTCTGATCCTCCTTTTCCGGGCGGGTTTGATCCCTGGTCAGGAGGCCCGGTTTCTCCGCAAGAGGAAAAAATCGATAGCTTTACTTTTTCCCGAGAAGTTCCAGCATTTTTTCCGTATCGTTTACCGGCATTGCGCACGCATGACCTGAGCAGACATACGCAGTAGCTCTCCCGTCACCTGCAGCCAACCCGGTTACAAACGGAGCGAGGGCTGCAAGCCTTGAACCGTTGGGCCCGGGCAAGCTCCAGCCGGCGCCGCATGCCACCGGAGAAGGTCTTGACAGTATCGTCTTTTCGGCCATCCAGTTCGACCAGGGCAAGGAGCTCTTCGATCCGCTGTCTCCTCGTCTCCGGGGGGACCCGGTAGAGGCGGCCTTGGAAATCCATGTTCACCCAAGCGGTCAGTTCCTCATCCAGGCTCTGGTCCTGGAAGACAATACCGATAGATCTGCGCACATTGTCGAGATCCTTTTCAATATCAAACCCATTCAAGGTTGCGAGCCCCGAAGACGGGGAAAGCATGGTTGAGAGCATGGAGATGATCGTGGTCTTGCCCGCCCCGTTGGGGCCAAGGAGACCGAAGATCTCTCCCGGCTGGATATCGATCGAGACAGAGTCTACGGCAACCAGGTCGCCAAAACGCCGTGTCAGGTTGTGGATTTGATTGCGGCTGTCATAACTGGTAATCCTTTAGTATTCCCGGAGCAGACACCCGTCATGGCATATCCTGCCCGTACATTTCGGATGTCCGCTTCTTTCTTTCCTTTCGGAAATGTTCCGGATTTTTCCGGGGGTGCTTTCCGAAAACGATCTATCCGTATGACAATATTTTTAGGGTTTTTGAATAAATAGTCCTGCATAACTCCAATTTTTTCACTCAATTGCGAGGACCTGGCTCCACCCTGACCCCCCATAAAAACCCGCTGATCCGGGGTGCGGGATCACGGAATACCAAGGTTTTATTCAGCATGCCGGCTGTCTGGAGCGCCTCCCCCGGGATCGTTTCCGGCTCCCGGGAGCAGGCCCGGTAATGCGGGCATGCAGCCATGCAATGGTCTTGAAGGACAGGAATAAACCCGGAAAGATTCATGCAGAGGCAGGTGCATGGTCCTCCATGGCTCAATGCGTAACGAGTTAAAATGGGAAATTTTTTTTAATCAGGTCCCTTGTGGTTTCCCGTACAAGGTTTCCCAAGAGATCAGATCTTTTCAACAGAGTACCCTCTTTCACTGCAACGCCTGCGGTTATCACAGAGCCAACAATACCCGTGACACATATACAAGAGGATAACGAATAACCCATTTATTTTACGATCGTACCGGAAAGGGGTGCTTCCCGAGCGTTCGGTTTGCCCCAATTTTACAAAATAGCACCAATGTGAGTGGGTCTATGTATCCGGTTCTTGCATTTTCAGGCCACATTTCAGTTTTTTGTCGAGAGCATCCGCTCAAGAACCCCTTGTTTTTTGAGGGTTGCGAGTTGAAACCGGTTAAAGCAGAAGGCCGAGAACAGCATTTTGGTATACACCCTGAGAACAGTTGTGACTCTGGTATGAGCAGAATGGAACACATTCTTGATGACGGCATATGGGCGTTCCCCGGGAGATAGGATTCGAGAGATTCGAGCGTTTTTGAGAACATCGCGGATACCGATCGGATGCCCACGAACACCCCGTTGCATGGTGGTGTTGAAACCTTTTGTTTTGGTACCGAAATATCCTCGGTCACGGTAGATCACCTCTCCTTCGTTCGACAGGTCGATTTGCGAATCGTGGGTTGAGGCAGTTGTAACCTCGAGAGCCCGGATCAGTCCGAAGTCACAATCCTCTTTGGTATGGAGTTTGTATCCAAAATAAGATTTCTTGCCCTTTATCGCCCATGTTCCATCCCGGCTTCTTCGAGTTTTTGCAGCATCACCCCGGGGTGTATTCGTTGAAGCATGACCGGGCTCTGAAGTGATGAAAGTCGCATCCTGAATGGTGCCTTTTTTGATTTTCAGACATTGTGCATCGAGTTGTCGCTGGAGCTCATCCCAAATAGCCTTATCCTTTCCGGTCTTTGCCAACCGCTCCCGGAAATACCAGACGGTGGTCTGATCCGGGACCTTGTTAGGATACCCGAGGAATTTCATAAATGATATGCGATCATTGGCCTGACGCTCAAGTTCGGGATCGGACAGGCTGTACATCGACTGGAGTACCAGCATCTTAACCATGAGAACGATATCAATATTCAGTCGACCGCCCTCTTCGGTCTGGTTTCGATACAGACCTCCCACTACCGTCAGAAACCTCTCCCAATTGATTAATGTCGAAAATCCGTCAAGCCGATCCCCGAGTCGTTTGATACTCTCATACCGCTTCTCGAGCGCAAAATCAACCAGATTTTCCATACTCGTCATTGATCGTACTAAGATAAAGTACTACCGGCTACAGGGGGAATTTTTCAGAATTCTCTATTGGGTATCTTGGAGGGAATTTTGTTGGTTCAAGAACCCTACCCAGGATCCCCCCCAAATCTCCCGTCCGGGTGAATGCCCGGAGATTTCCGGATGAAGAGGGCAGGTCTGGAGCCGTAGACAATAGACAGATCTGCCGAATGGCCGAGCAGCGTGGGCCGGCCGGAATATCAGAGGTTTCACAGAAACCAAATACTTTAATAAAAATACCTGCCATGGTTTTAGAAAGGATCCATAGTGGAACAAGAAGAAAAGCGTTCATCTCCTGCAAAATGGCAGGTTTTATAGCGATCAATTCAATTTGCATAAGGAGAGCCTTTAAGATGCCAAGCAAGGGAAAATTGTTCTGCCTGTCACTCATAGTCTGTGCAGTTCTGGTAATACCTGCATTTGCAGGAGAAAAATACATGGCGGGAAGCCCGGAATTATCTGCGTATATCTCCGGAACCAACGAGTTCAGTCCGGGATCGGATCTTTCCCTGACCATAATTCTGCAGAACACCGGCTTAAACGAATTCAAATTTGTCAGTTCGGATATCGTAAACCGGGATGATCTGCCAAATACCGCAAAATTCTTGTCAATAGCACTCCTCCCTGGAGATGCCCCGCTTACGGTCAAATCGGATCCGCAGATCCTTGGTGATCTCCTTGGGGGGACGAGTAAGAGCGCAGTATTCAGCACGAAGATCAATTCTGCTGCGCCCTCAGGGAGTTACACGCTCCCTGTCAAGTACAATTACACCTATCTTTATACCGTAGATCAGTATGGTGTTGACACCATCCGGTATACGTACAA
Organism: Methanoregula sp. SKADARSKE-2; assembly: GCA_030919125.1. Classification (GTDB taxonomy): domain Archaea; phylum Halobacteriota; class Methanomicrobia; order Methanomicrobiales; family Methanospirillaceae; genus Methanoregula. Next base: position 1,754,178 of record CP121470.1, on the reverse strand, counting down.
GACGGTTACCGGAACGCTTCTTCTCCCGATAAAAATAAAGCCGGATATTTCCATTGATATCCTCTCGGCCACTCCGGACCAGCTCAATGTCGGTACGGAAGGCTACATTGATATGAAAATCCAGAATACCGGTTCAGACTTTGGAAAGAAAGCAACCGTACAGATCCAGCGGAGCGGGGACAGTCCCATCACCCCTACGGACAGCAGTGTGTATATCGGGGACTTCCCCCCGGGGAACATAATCTCCTGCCGGTACAAGGTAGCGGTCACGGGAGATGCACAGCGTCAGACATATCCGGTCGATGTCGTGGTAGTCTACCAGAATAATGAGGGTGATTTTGTAACCAGCCGGAGCGATACGGTCGGTATCCCGGTGGGGGGCAAGGTGGATTTTACCATAACCTCCCTGCCGGCTGAAATGAACTCCGGGAACAAGAAAGTCGTGGATGTTGAGTATAAAAATACCGGAGATACGATAATCTACAGCGCCCTGGCGCGCATCAGTGCGGTCGATCCCTTTACCAGTAACGATGATACTGCGTACCTCGGGGACCTTAAACCCGGTGAATCCGCAAAAGCATCGTACGATATCTCGGTAGATAAGGGGGCTACCCTCAAGGAATATGGTCTCGATTCTGAGATCCGTTACCGGGATGCTCTCGATAATACGTATATCTCTGAAACGATGAAGGTGAGGGTCAATGTCTCGAAGCCGGCGGGATTGACCACGATCCTCTCAAACCCTGTATATCTCACCATAATCGCAGCAGCGATAATCGGGATCGTGTATCTGGCCTTCCATTTCCGGAAAAAGCAGTCGTGATGAAGAAAACCGGGAAAGAGATACTTCCGGTCACCATTTAAACAGGGGATATCTGGTAAAAAGGCAACGGACGAGGAGATCCTAAGGAATACGTGAATGCTGGTAAGCTATGATCGATTCTGTTTTTGAACACATTGCCCGGGCAATCAACAACTACCCCCGGTACGTCGCTGCCCTTGTGGCTTTGGTATTTCTCATCTCGCTTTATGGGATGACCACGATAACGATGGAGACCGGGGCATCAACGTACCTCAATTCGGACTCACCAAAAGGAATTCACTACAATCACTATATCGACACGTTCCAGTCGGATTCCATCATCCTGATTATCGAGACAAACGATCCCTTAAATCCTGATCTCCTGTCCTACATTGACCGGCTGGAGAGAACGATCAGCCAGCAGCAGAATATAAAATCGGTAGGAGGCATAACGGACCTCCTCAAGGAAGTTCATGGCGGAACCCTTCCCATGTCCAGGGCGGATATTGATGCAGCGGTCTCTCTCATCCCTGCCGAAGTCCGCTCTACTGCGATCCCGTCAAACATGATGTCTCTTGTCCAGATCAAACTGAGTGGGGGACTGTCCGACAACGCCAAGACCGCCGGGATCAACAATATCCATTCTGTTGTCAGTGCCTCAAACCCGCCCCCGGGTACAACGGTCACGGTCACCGGGAGCCCGGCATTCACAAAAGAGATGTCGGCCGGGCTTGGCCAGAACATGGGAGTTCTTATCGGCGCTGCGATGATCCTCATGATCCTTGTAATGGGCATACTCTTTGCGTATGTCCGGTACAGGTTCATGCCAGTATTCCTTGTCGGGATAGGCCTCGTCTCTTCCCTAGGTCTGATGGGACTTGCCGGGATCAAACTCAACATGGCAGTCGTGGGTGCATTCCCCGTTCTTATTGGTCTTGGCATTGATTACGCAATCCAGTTCCATGCCAGGTTCGATGAAGAATCCCGGAAAGGCTCCCTTGATGAGGCGGTCTTTACCACGGTTACAAAAACCGGCCCTGCAGTCTTGTTCGCCATGCTCGCAACCTGCATGGGTTTTCTTGCAATGTTCATTTCACCGGTCCCGATGATCAGATCCTTCGGGATTGTCGCGATCATCGGTGTCATGAGCTGCTATTGCGTCTCCCTCGTGGGTATGCCGACCCTTGCGGTTCTGCTGAAGTACAAACCAAAAAGTCCAAGTCCGGAAGTATGTTATGCTGTGGGGGAGGGTGCCTGCGATTCTCTGGATGCGGTCAAGGCAGGAGAGAGATCCGCGGGCAAGAAGAGAGGTTCCTTCTCTTACGGTGATTTCCTGACCAGCACCTCGGTAAAAATTGCGAAAAATCCCATCCCAATCCTCCTCATTGCAGCCCTTGTCGCGGTCATCGGTTTTCAGGTAGATGCAATCATCCCGATCGAGACCAGTGAAAAAACATTCGTCCCAAGCGACATGCCCGCAAAGATCCAGATGGATAAGGTGGGAAGGATCATAGGCTCGACCGATACGGCAACAATCTCTGTTGAAGGAGAGAGTGTAACCGATCTGGATACTATCAGATGGATGAAGAACTTCCAGGATTTCGAACTATCCCGTCATTCAGAACTCACCCGGGCGACAAGTATCGTCACCTACATCCTTGCCTACAATAACGGTGCCATGCCGGAGACCCAGAGCCAGCTGAATGCGGTTCTTGGGAAGATTCCCGAACAGATCTCATCGCCCTACCTCATCGGTTCCCTCAGTGCGGTTATCGAATTCGGCACCATAAAGATGGAGTCAAAGATCGAGGAATCGCTCAAACAGCAGATGATAAAGGAGATTGGATTCTTTAAACCCCCTGTAGGAATAACCGTTCAGCCGACGGGAAGTTTCGATCTCTTCACCTCCCTTATGCACGATCTCATATCGTCAAAAGACATGATGACGTACCTGGGTTTCCTCCTGATATTCCTCTATCTCCTGCTGGTGTACCGGCACCTTCATGCGGTCTCCCCCCTGGTCCCCACCATCGCCATCATCGGATGGAATGCGGTTGCGATGTACCTTCTCGGGATTGCCTACACCCCCCTCACCGCCACGCTCGGTTCAATGACCATCGGTGTTGCGGCCGAATATACGATCCTTGTCATGGAGCGGTATGCTGAAGAGGAAGAACGGCTTCACGATCCTCTTGCTGCCATCCAGGAGAGCGTAAAAAAGATCGGGACTGCAATAACGGTATCCGGCCTCGCGACCTTCTTCGGATTCTCCACCCTTTGCCTTGCAAGTTTCCCGATCATCAGCAACTTCGGTATTACGACCCTCATAGCAGTCGGTTTTTCCCTCACCGGAGCCATCTTCATTATGCCTGCGATCCTCTCGCTTATCGGACAGTATACCGATCGTAAGAACCGGGCAGAAAAGTTACCGGAGACCCAATAATTTTTCCATCGCTTTATTCTGGTGAGGGGTTTTGTTCCGGTTTTTTTAACTTGTCCTATCCCGAAATCATTTGACATCAGATGTAAATACCGATTTGAGCAACTTATCGAATGGGGCTATCCAGAGGATCATTCAGCAATGTGTCAATGATAAACCCGTTGTTGAGATTGCCCGGTATTTCCAGATTACCCGTCAACGAGTGTATCAGTTCATCAACCCGTTCAGAGAATCGGGGGAATATCCGGTACTCAGGCAATCTGGAAGAAAGCCCCAAGCCATCGATGATAGAGCAGAAGAGTTGATCCTCGCAACCTATCAATCCAACAACATTGGTCCAAGCCATCTGGAGAAGAACACTCTCACGGTGCTGAATCAGGGATTCCAGATGTAAGGTACGCCCCGCGAGATCCTCACTGACAACGGTACACAATTCGTTTCAGCTCGGAACCGTGAATAGGCCCATCATAAATTCGGAGAGTTCCTTGTTCATCACAACATAAAACACATCCCAACCAGGATAAAACACCCTCAAACGAACGGCAAAATTGAATGGTTCTTCGGAGAAGTCGAACGAAGGATCGCGAAGTTCGGTTCTGTCGATAAAATTCTTCACTGGCACAATGTCATCAAACCTCACATGAGTGAGTCTCGATTTCGATGAGCCTTATAACGCATTCTGGTACCGTCTACCCCAGGAGAGGATTCTGAAATATGCGCAGAAATGGTTATATGTGTAAAATCAATTCGGGATATCACATGAAGAATTATGGAGAGAAGAATACAAAGAAAAAACCGGGCTGACGGAAATGAACCGGCATTCCTTGCCGACCCCGGAGCGTTTCCCCGACACAGACCCCGGGAGGGAAAAAGGGTCTCAATCCGCCGAATTAAAAAAAAATGGATTCGACTATCCCGGCTCAGACTTTCTGGAAGAGTTTCTTCTCATCTGCGTCAATCTCATAATTCTGCGGATTGTTCAGGAGATCGAGGGCATTGATCTTCAGGTCGATCAGGTTTACAAAACCAAAAGCCTCGAACTTCTTTCCTTCCTCATCCAGCCAGAAGACAACGATCCCGTCCGGCATCCGTTTTGAGGTAACGACATCGAACATATACCACTCAATACCAAAAGGAATGATATAAATTTTTCTCTCGAGGGCCGTAGGAACCGGTCTTACTGTGGGGCACGGAATGTTCGGGCAGAGTGCCCGATCGCTTCTGTTACTCTCGGAAAGAGATGGAAGGTTGTGCCGATGATTCTGAACAGTAAGCCGGAATTTTACGGTAAGGGCTCCTTCCTGGCTCATCCCGGCAGCGACCGGGGCAGAGATATGAACCCCAAGAATCCTTCCGGTTCCGGTCTCGGCCACGATTCCCCAGCCCCCTTATGTCCCCCATAATTGAGGAGTTAGCAAGCGATGACATCAATGTACAGCGGTTTGTCACTTCCAGGCCGGAAGCCTTTGCCCACAGTTCCATCATGCCCACGCTCGCGACCTGCGGAGTGGTGAAGATCGCATGAGGAAGTGCTGACCTGTCAAAAACGGTGCTCCCGCCGGTAATTATGTTCTCCGCAGCAATCGATCCCCCTACCTTCGCAGCAGGTTTGAGCTGAGGCCGCCCTGCACATCACCCGCTGCCCAGATGGGGGAGGCAGAGGTCTGGAAGAACTCGTTTGCCAAAACCGCGCCCCGTCTTCCAAAATGTTAAGTACGCCCGGTTCCCATCATCGCTCAGTGGTAGCGCGACTGATCCCTATCCGTTCCTTATCTCCATTCCCCACGGGGGAACCGAAATCCCGGAATACCTGCGACCCCGTCTCGCGCTCAGCGATGCGGAACTCCTGTACCACTGCGACCCCCGCACCCAGGCCCGCCCGCTCATCTGTCTCGGGAACAATGGCGACGGCAGTGGGGAGCCGCATCCCGACAGCATCACCACCTGTCCCCCCGGATGGATCCGTGCCCTGGCAGATACCTTTGAGCATGAATTCTCTCATCCGGGAAGCGTGGCGATCAATGATCCGTTCTCGGGGGGGTTCATTGCAAACGCCCATTACTGGCACAAGGGAATCCCGCGGATCCAGATTGAGGTGAACCGGTCACTCTATGAGCGGCTGCCGGCAGATCGGGTGTCTCTTCCCGCGTCCCCATCCAGGGTTCAAGAATTGCGGGAGAAGATCTGGAAAATTGTCACGGAATTCTGGGATGGGACCGGATAAGAAAATGCTGTCCTGACGGGTACGAAATATTCCTGTGGCCCGGGCGAATGGCCATCGAAGATGCCAGCGACTGCCCCCCCGGGCCGGCTTGTTATGCGGGCCTGAAGAACGGGAGACGATCGAACCGGTCCTGGAAAAGTCAGATGTGATCATCGAATATCCTGCAAAGGGCAAACACGGGCCACTCTGGGTATGCAGGAGTATCCCGCTGGTTTCTGCCGATGGCAAAACCTCCACGATAAGGAACCGGCCCAAGCTCTGCCGGTGTGGGAGATCCCATAACAAGCCGTTCTGTGATCGGAGCCACATACAACGCTGATCCTTTTTTCCGGTGCAGAGAGATCAGACCCGCCCCTTCTAAAAAACATCCGGACCTCCCTAGGGCAGGGAGGGGTAGCTCCAAGTGTATTTTTCTACGCGGGGATCTCAATGAAATTGTTGAGCGGGATGTGCTGGCGCATCGCCCGCGCAGCCCCGGACCTCTCTTTCTTGTGACATTCCACGCATACGGTGATGAGATTTTCGGGCCGACTGTCCCCGCCCTCGCTCACCGGCATGATATGGTGGATCTCAAGCTTGGACACCCGGAACCGGCCCCCGCATCTCCGGCAGGTGAACTGGTCGCGCTCAAGGATCTCCCACCGGATCGTTTTGCAGATCCGTTTCCAGTGGAGGGCCCGGCATTCATCGCAGCAGAACCGGGATCGGCTGGCGCCGGTGATCTGGGAGCCGCAGTGTTCGCAGAGGGGGAAATAGTGAGGTTTGCTTACAACTCCCTTAGGTCCAGCGGACGGCTCTGATATTCCGGTATTCCAGAAAAGTTTGATCCCCGATCTCCCACGCCACAGGGTCTTTGAGGGTACCTCATCAGAGGCCATATGCAGACACGTCCTGATATTTCGGTCTGTTCTTTGACGGTATATCATGTGGGTGGGCGGGGTGATGGTGAAGTTATGTTTAGACTCGGATCTCTTCATGTGGTACCGGGCCAATGCGAAAAACTCCACCCTTTCGAGCCCGCTCTCCTGTTGCATACGCGGTTGAACTGATTCACCCGTTTACCGATGGCAACGGGAGGGTGGGAAGGGCCCTTATGAACTTTGTCCTTGAGCGGTCCGGGTAACCGACAATGTACCTCGGGCTTCCGGAGCGTAAGGCCTATCTCAATGCAATCAGACCGGCGGACGATCGAGATTTCGGTTCCATCGCAGCCATGCTCATCACAACCTGCCTCCATCAACATAGGGATGTCTCCGACACGGTGAATGCCGGCATGGAAGAAACCCGGGTTATCCCTGGGACCGATACATTAGCGAAAGAATTCGTTCGGTTGAAAAAGCAAAATTCATCGAGAAAAGAATAAGAAAAAGTGCGAGGGATGGGATTCGCGGCCAGGAATCCCTTGTTTTCGTCGCCAACTCTACCATCTGTAATGTTAACCAATCACGGGGTTTTTTTCACAAAATCGTCCCGGTCCGCCCCGCAATGGGGACAAGTCCATTCTCCCGACAGGGTATCAAACGAGATGCCGGGGGAAATTCCCCCTTCCTCGTCTCCCAGGGCGGGATCATACATATAGCCACAAACCGTGCACATGAAACATTCTTTGATATCTCCCAAAACAAATCCTCCAAAAATTTTCTCTTGAGTAATTTTGGCGCTTTACCTATATCCTCTTTTCAGAATAGAAAAGAGAGAGGATTACGTATTCGGGATATATGCCGGCCCCTATCCCGACCTCTGCAAACTTTTGCAGTGCGAGCTGGTCAGCCGGCGGTGGTGGAAACAGCTCAAGCTGTTCTCCGAGCCTATCGAAGAATGCAAGCCCTTCGGGTATCGGATAGGACTGGACGGCCGTCCTGGGATTCGTCAGGTTCCCTAGCCGATAGTTCGTCCCGTACTGGCTAAAGTGGCGTCAGGATGGAACCGTTTCAGTTTCGCCGTATTTCCTGCTCGGGACCAGTGCCGTTACTCTCCGGCAAAACAATAAAAGAAGATGGTTTTTGGGAGATCAAATTCCCAAAAGCGGGATGCGAGGGATGGGATTCGAACCCAAGAACTCCTTCGAGACCAGGCCCTGAACCTGGCGCCTTTAACCGGGCTTGGCTACCCTCGCGCCTTTATAGATTACCTACCGGATTAAATAAAGATAGGGGGTTAGGCCTTCTTGCCGTTCGACTCGTTCATGAAGGTCTTCATCTCCCGGTCCCGGAGCTCGTTGCGCCGGATCTTTCCGGAGATGGACTTCGGGAGCGAGTCGACAAACTCGATCTGCCGGGGATACTTGTACGGTGCGGTGACATTCTTGACATGGTTCTGGATCTCCTGCACGAGCGTGTCGGAGGGTTTCACGTCCGGCTTTAAGATCACGAACGCCTTCACCACAAGCCCTCGGATATCGTCTGGTGAGCCCACGACCGCAGCCTCCTGCACAGCCGGGTGCTCGATCAGGGCGCTCTCAACCTCGAACGGCCAGATCCGGTAGCCTGATGATTTGATCACATCATCGTCACGGCCAATGAACCAGAAGTACCCGTCCTCATCCTTGTATGCCTTGTCACCGGTGTAGTACCAATCGCCGACAAAGGATTTTTTGTTCTCCTCATCGTTGTTGAGGTACTCGCGGAACATTCCGATCGGGCGGGGGTTGATCTTGATCGCTATCTTCCCCTCTTCGTGCAGGCCTACAGGTCTCCCGTGATCGTCGTGGATCTCAATGTTCCAGCCGGGCGACGGCCGGCCCATAGACCCGAACTTCGGGGTCATGCCGGGGAAGGTGCCGATGCACAGCACGGTCTCGGTCTGCCCATAGCCTTCGAAGATCGTCAGGCCGGTCGCGTCCTTCCAGGCCTTGATGACCTCAGGGTTGACGGGCTCGCCCGCGCTGCAGCAGTGCCGGAGCGAGGTGAGATCGAAACGCTTGAGGTCTGCAAGGATAAGCATACGGTAGATTGTTGGCGGCAGCAGAAAGTAGTGACCTGGTACTTCTGGAAGAGCGGGACGGCCTCGGTAGCCTGGAACCTGCCATCAAAGAGGTATGCGAAATTGCAGGCGCCTTCGATCCACTGGCCGAAGATCTTGCCCCATGCACACTTAGCCCAACCGGTGTTGGAGACCGTAAAGCGGAGATGGCCGAGTGGATATCCGTTGTTATGGAGGACCATCTGGGGCTCGCCGGTTGTACCGGAGGTGAAGGAGATCAGCATCGAGTCGCTGCTCCGGGTCTTCCGGGAGTCCAGAATGCTGACAGACCGGTGGGAGACCGGAGCGGGATAGAGGAACTCGTACGGGAAGCTCTCCCAGCTCTGCTTCTCGTCATCCGCAATCATCCGGGCAGTGGGGCTCGGGCACTCATCGCAGATCTCCTCGGCCTTACCGGTGTTTTCCAGATCGGTGATGATCATCCGGAATTTCCCGACATTGGTCCGGTACTTTATGTCCCGGAGGAGGGGTGAGCATGGTCGGGCAGGGGGCAAAGACCACACCGAGCTTGTTGAGTGCGATGGCGAAGATCCACTACTCCGCGTTCCGGGGGAGCAGGACCAGCGCCCGGTCGCCTTTGTTAATCCCATACTTCAGGAGGGCGTTTGCAGCCTGGTTGGAGAGGTTTGCGAGGTCGAGGAGACTGTACTTCTTCTCTTCACCGTTCTGGTCTACCCAGATCATCGCATCCTTGTTCCGGTCCTTCTTTGCCCAGCTGTCGATCAGATCGAACCCGAAGTTGAAGTATTCCGGGACTTCGCTGGAGACTGTCCTCTTTATCTCTTCGTAACTGGAACGCTGCCCGTCTTTGCCATATAATCAGGAACTAATGTTTCATGGGGGGCTCATCAATCTCTCCATCCGGCCGCGAAGGAGGAGAGGATGGGAAAGGGACCTGCGCCCGGAGCGGCGGTACCTGAGGACAGGACAACGACGGCAAAATGCGGGTCAGCGAGGGGACATAAAGGTTGTGCATTAGTATTATGATTCTGGCACAATCATAGTATAGTGGATGGCTGATAAAAAGTACGAATCGTTAAAAATTGAGAACATCGTAGCATCCGGCGTTATCGCCGATTCCATCGATCTTGTCGAGGTCTCAAAGAAGATCCCGAGCTGCGAACTCAATACCAAGAGGTTCCCCGGTGCAGTTTACCGCATCGAGAACCCGAAGATTGCTTCACTGATCTTTTCCTCAGGTAAAGTTGTACTCACGGGCATTCGGGACAAAAAAGCGCTCACGGACGGCCTTGGGATCATCATCAAATCGCTCAAGGAAGCGGGCGTCGACACCTTTGATGAGCCGAAGGTGGCTATCACCAACATCGTCTGCTCGTACGATATCGGTAAGTACATCAACCTCAACAAAGTCGTGATCACGCTCAACCTTGAGAACATCGAGTACGAGCCCGAGCAATTCCCGGGTCTCGTCTACCGTATCAAGGATCCGAAGATCGTCGCGCTCCTCTTCTCCTCCGGAAAGATCATCCTGACCGGTGGCAAGAACCTGGAAGATATCAAGAAGGGGCTTGATTTCCTCGAGCAGAAACTCGAGAGCATAATGTAAGATTGAGATAGACCCATAACCAGAGAAATTTTTTTATTTCCGTTAAAAATCCCGATGCTCTCGGGCGGCAGTAACGGGTATACGATATTGTCGTTTTCCTGCAAATCGCAAAAACCGGCAAAGGGGTACCAAGAGATCGAAGAGCCCTCATACCATCATGGTGATAAACCAACCATGGTTGTTCATCCTTTTATCATGGAACGGGTTTTCTCCCGGGATATTTTTAATGAACTCCAAAAATTATGAACTCTCTTCCTCGCAATAGCGGTCACAATTTCTCATGCAGCTGATCATGCACCATCCATCGCTACAGACGATTGCACATAAATGATAACAGTCATGCTGGCAGTCTGAGATTTCCGAAAACAGCGTAGGGTACCCTGCAGAATGGGAGACGATCGATGTACTGCATACAGCGGTGTTTGGAGTAATTTTCATCGCAGCGGCCGGAACCGCAAGGGCAAGGAGTACCGCGATGATGACAAAACCTTTTACAAAAAGGGAATGGTACGGGCCGGACATAATGGTGTTATCTGCCCTCTCCATTTAAAAAAAATTCTTTAACTGAAAATTTTTTTCAGTCATCCGGTTCAGCAGTGATGCTCCCGTCATTTTTTGGGGAGTTTTTCAAGAGAGAGGTTTCAGACAAGCCACGAACTCTTGACAAGACATACCCTATGAGAGAGGAGAACGTTCCTGGTTATGCCCAGTACCGGTGGGTCTGGATGAAACTCCGCTCGGCTTTCATGATCTCCCGGTAGAAAGCATCGCCATCCGTGAGGGTTGCGAGGATCCGGGAAGCATGCTCGGGTCCAACCCCCCGGGCGGCAAGGGCGATGACAGCTTTCTTCCCGCTCGAGAGGATGATATTTGCATTCCTGAGCATCCGCTGCTCGATAGAGCGCACCTCGCTGTTCTTACCCGGTTTTTTCATAAGGGCGTACTCGTCCTCTTCGTACGGCTTGAGCGCGGCTATGAGCCGGGCCCCGCATTTCGGACACTGGGGGAGATCGGGCACCCGGGCGACCGCAGTTTTGCTCTTCCAGTTCCGGCAGTTCATGCACCCGAGCAGGATCTCGGTCTGGTTCAGCCTTCGCTGGAGGGTCGAGAGGATGACCTGGTCGGCAGTGGGCGGGGGGATCTGATCGCGGGAAGACAAGAGGCCCCCGGCGCCAATGAGCGAGAGCGGGCCAATCCCTACTTTGACATCCCCCTTCTTCACGAGCCCGACAACCGCCGCAGCGGTATCGATATCCATGTATTCCATGAGCAGTTCCCGGTATGCTTCCGCTTGTACAACCGAGTTTTCGAAAAAATCGAGCAGCCGGTGGATGCTGATCTTCTCATAATCTGCATCAGGATCGACAGCCCCGAACTTCTTTGCGATCTGAACGAGTTTCCACTTGAAGAGGGCGGTCCGTTTGAGTGCGAGCCGGAGGATCCCGGACATATGCGCGGGTTCGAGACCGTCAATAACGTCACGCACGTCCGCAGCCCGTATAGAGGAGGGCAGGTGCAGGAGCATTCGGTACGCATCAAGTTCGAGGCCAACAGTCGTACCGTATCGCGCAGAGAGGAGTATCGAAATAACCCTCCCGAAGGCCTCGTTCGCCTTGTGCCCTGCACAGACATTGCAGACAACCCCTTCATCGGTGTTCTCCAGCGTGATGAGCCGGTCGGTCGGGACGAGCGACCGGTTTTTGTCCATCTCGGTCAAAAATTTCCCGGAGAACGCAATGCTCTCTTTATCCGGCGTATAAGCTGCGATATTCCGCTCCCGCCGCATACTGCCGACTTCGAGCGAGATATTGTACGGGACCGGGATCTGCTCTCCTTCCCACGAGGGAAGTTCCCCGGTTGCCTTTTTTGTTGGTTCAACAGTGAGCCTCCCGTCCGCTATCTCGAGTACTCGCCAGAGCTGCCCTTTGGTGATGAAGATCGCTCCGGGATGGACCCATCCGACCACGAACGATTCGTCAAGGGTCCCGACGGTCCGGCGGGAGACCATGTCAAAAATCGGGACCTTGCGCTCGTCATGGATCATGGAGAGGTTGGTCATGAGATAGCGCCGGGCACGCGCGGTGGTGACGATCCGGCTGCCATCGATCCGGATCAGCCGGTGCTCCTCCATCTGGCTGCAGACATCATCGAGGAGTCTCCCGCACGAGGCGAAGATCGATGAGCGCTCGACAATCTCCCGGATCCGGTCGCGCTCGATCTCACCGTACTCAACCATGATCGCGGCGATCTGGTTTGCAAGAACGTCGGCAGCGTTCGTATGCAGGGTGACCCGCTCGATCTCGTTTGCCTTTGCCTTCTTTGCGATGACGAGTGATTCCAGCAGATCATCGAAGCCGGTCGCAAGGATTGTGCCCCGGGATATGGTGTTGAGCTGGTGCCCGGCCCGCCCAACCCGCTGGACAAGGCGCGCGACCTCGCGGGGTGAACCGAACTGGATGACGTGATCCACTCTCCCGATATCGATACCGAGTTCCATGGACGAGGTACAGATAAGAGTCCTGATCTCGCCTTTCTTGAACCGCTCCTCGGCATCGATCCGGACTTCTTTCGAGAGTGATCCGTGGTGGACCTCCACATCGCCGCGCTCGAAAAGGGCGTGGCCGAGCGCTTCTGCGGTCACCCGGGTATTGACGAAGACGAGAGTCGACCCCTCTCCCTTCAGCATCGATGAGAGCACGTTAACCTGGTGATCGAGATCATCCCCAATATATCGTACCGCGATCTCCAGCTGCTTTGCAACCGGGACCTGGACGATGGAGAAAGGACGCGTTCCGCAGAGGAACTTTCCGATATCGTCAGGGTTTCCGACAGTAGCCGAGAGACCGATCCGCTGGAAGTCCCCGGCGTATACGTGGATCCGTTCGAGCGCGACTGCGAGCTGGGCGCCCCGCTTGCTCCCGGCGAGCTCGTGGATCTCATCGATGATCACGAATTTTACGCTTGAGAGATGCTTCCGGAGGCGCTTTCCCATGAAGATGGCCTGAACGGTCTCGGGGGTCGTGATCAACAGGTCGGGCGGAGAGAGGGCCTGCTTCCGCCGCTCGTTCATGGGTGTATCGCCATGCCGGACACCGACCGTGAGGCCAAGTTCGGCACACCACCACTGCATCCTGGCGAGAATGTCCCGGTTGAGGGAACGGAGCGGGGTAATGTAGAGAGCTTTGAACCCGCCACCTGCCGGCATCCGGAGGAGGGCGTTGAAGACCGGGAACATTGCGCTCTCAGTCTTGCCGGTCCCGGTCGGGGCGACCAGGACGATATTTTTACCTCTGAGGATGAGGGGGATCGCCTTCTCCTGTGCGGGGGAGAACTCGGAAAAACCGCGTTTCCGGATGCATTCCCGGACCTTGGGATCGAGGGTGTCAATCAGGGGCATCGGACTCGATCGCGCTCAGCGGGCCGATGAGCGTCCCGTCGGCAAGGATGATCTCGGCCCCTTCTTTATCGATATATTTCGATAGGGGGGCAAACGGCTTGTTCACAATCTGGAGGATGTCATAGCCGGCTATTTCGTTGAACGCCGGGACGAAAAGGACGCGGGTTGCAGTGTCGCCTTCCGCGGGCTCATTCATCCCGAGCGCCTCTGCATCTACGGAAGCCCGGAGATACGCGGGAGCCCTCAGCGCACACCCGACCTCGTCTTTTAAGAGAAGCAATGGGTGATGGTGCCCGATGACGATCAGTTTCCCCGCAAGGCTCTTGTCCGGGATCATATGGCCATGCTGGTACGCTACTCCATCGATCACCGCCCCTTCCTTTGGCTGGAGCTCCCCATCGGAGAGAAAACACTCGAGGCCGATATCGTGGTTGCCCGGGAATACAAGGATCGGAATCCGCTTCCGGATGTCAGCAAGGATCCCCGGCATCTCGTAATATTCCTGCCGGGTCAGGGAGGGGATACTGTGCTTGATATCGCCAAGAAGAATCAGAGCATCCGGTTGTGCTGCTTCGATGACCGCCATGAGCCGTTTGAGCCGGGCAGCGCTCCGGCTCCGGAAATGCATGCCATGTGCCGCGAGGTCAGCCTCAATGCCAAAGTGAAGATCGGCAACCACGAGGTGGCGCGTCTCCCCCTCAATAACCAGAGCCGGCCCCTCATCAAAAAATTCAAGATTCATAACGGTTTGACAAATCCCTTCTGGGACTGGTAGCATTCATCATCCACGATGAGGGCCTCGATAGCCGCAAGGACCGTTGCCGGGGAGATGCCTCGTTCCGCAGCGCGGGCGATGATCTCCTCAACCGCAATTCCCCGGGGACCGCTGCCGGTCTTCATAATATCCATCACCCGCTCACGGGCATTATCATCCGGAGCGCGGGCGCGTTCCAGTATGCTTTGCGCGGGAGGGTGAAGGCTCCCGATTGCGTGTTCGACCATCCCGCATAGCTCCTCAATTTTCGCTCTGGTGGTCCCGTAGTGACGGAGCGGGATGAGCACCTGCTCATCATGAATTTTTCCATCCAGGGCGAGCCGGAGATTTTCAAGACGGACGAGGGTTGCTTCGGCAGTGACAAGCACCCACTGGTCGCGAATCGCACGGTCAACAGATAGGATACCATCGGGGCGTATGGACAGGTGCGATCTCCCGGTTTTCTGAAAGAGCCGGGCCTGACCGTTTACGGTTACAAACGAAGGGACCGGCATGCCCCGGAGCGTCTCGGCAACGGAGTTTTTCCTGCCACCGATTACGATATCGAATGCTCCGGTAGGGTCGGCGATCCGGCAGCGCATCATATCGCCATCTTCGACAACCTCGGTCAGGGCACCGGCGAGGTATATCGTCCTGCACCATGCCCCACCTGGGGTAACCACCCATGGTGCATCGTCTGCATTATTTCGTACGGGGAGGGTTGACGCATTGAACTCCCCCGCAAATACCCGTACAGCCCCGTCCATTTTTATCCCAACAGCATTGTCGGCGGTTGATATTTAAGATATAGTCCGTGCATCGTACCGGGGCGGAGTCCAATCCGGCTTTTATTCGGGGGTTAAAAAAATGAAGGTTCTGACGGTTTAGATCGGGAACTTCAAGGATGGATCGAGAAGAGAAGCATTTGCATATGCAGACCTGGCCTCATCGATTCGTCCAAGATTCTTCAGTGCATTGCCCTTGTTGAACCAGGCTATGGAATGGCTTACCGTCAGATTCCCCTGGATGGCGAGTGCCGCATCCGCAGCGGTTATTGCATCGGCATTTCTTCCCAGCATTACCAGGATCCCGGCTCGATTTGATTGTAAAAGTGAGGTGTACATCGTGTTATTGAGGGCAAGGGTCTGGTCTGCTGCTTCAAGGGCCTGCTCGAATTTCCCGGCATTTGCAAGGTCGACACTCTTGTCGTACAGGGCACCTGCACTCGCAGCACCGGCACCCTCATCACCGGCGTTCGCTGGTGCGGGCGGAAAGAACACAAAGCAGATTATGGCTATCGCAAGAATTACCACAGCTACTCCAGCAAAGAGATAAGAGCGGGACCCGGCTCTTTCGGGTTCTGAGGCTTTCTTTACCGGTTTCATAGGTAGTTAACGTGCGCGGTCGATCTATAAAAAAAGCTTGAATTCCGGTTGCCTGCGCCGGATTACCTGCGAATACGCCGGATCATGAAAATACCGGCTAGCAGGATACCGAGCAGGGCGATTCCCGCCGGGACCGGTGAGTAGGTTACTTTTTTCGTCAGCGTTGTGGTTGGTGCTTGGGTCGCGGGGGCAAGAGTTGTCGGGACAGTCTGCGTAGTCACCGGTATGGATGTGGGGAGGAGGGAGGAGATTGTTGTTGGCAAGGTCGGCGTGACCGGCTCGAAGAGGGTGAAGGTCGCAGTACTCGTCAGCGTTCCCGGGGAATCGAAAGCGCTGCCTGCGTAGATTCGGTCCATGTTGTTGAGATTCTGAGTGAGCTTTACCGTGTAGGTTCCCGGGGGATACAAAGGATCGCCTTGGACATTCTTGGCGGTTTTGTCCCATGACTGCATGTTGGGTGCAGAGTAGGTCGGGCCCGAAATGAGCGGATGGACATCCAGCGGAATTATCTGAGTGTTCGCGTTACCTGCACTTCCGGTATAAAAATACGGCACCGATCTGCCCCGAGGATCGGTAATGGTCACCGTAAAAAATGAATCGCTTGGGTTGTAATTGGGACGGTTCGCGTACTTGAGTGCGGGATACATGTTTGTATCGATCCGGTAGGCCAGTTTTGTCGTAAAAAAGACGGACTGACCGGTGATGTCCTCATTGGTGTCAAGATTCACGATGCTGATATTATTCTCCAGCTGCCGTACATCAAACACTGAAAAATACGGCTTCTTATCCTGACAGTACCAGGTACCGGTATGACCGGAAAAAATGTCCGGGCTGAAATTAAAATGAAAGTTGCGTTGAGAAGCCGTATTTATTTCCGATATGGTTAGATTGGCAGCTGCAGGATCTCTTGTGATATCCGCACCCTGCGGCCACCACGCAATATTATGGCACCCGTTCAGGGCCGATGAGATGTCAACATCGGTCTCACCAACAAAAACGGGAGCATTGGATACTATTTTGTTCAGGCTGCCGGAGACTGGTGCAATGAACAGAAAGAGGATAATTAAAAAGGGAAGGATAAACCGGATTTTCATGAAATGTTATTTCGAAGCTCTTATGATAAATATTATGACATTCTCTGCCGGAAATCTTCTGTTTGCCTCCTTCGCGAGGATTCACTTACCTTGAAGGCACATAGTATCTGTTAACGACAGGGTCAGGATCGACCGGGGTGGGATCCCAAATGGAAGAGAGTCATACCATCTGGATAGAAAAATACCGGCCAACGAAACTCTCCGAGATCGTAGGCCAGAATGAGATCGTGGAGCGGTTATCGTCGTACGTAATGACCGGCAACCTTCCCCACCTCCTTTTTACCGGAAGCGCCGGTGTGGGGAAAACGACCGCCGCAGTTACGCTTGCCCACGAATTTTTTAGAGATACGTGGCAGATGAATTTCCGGGAGATGAACGCCTCCGATGAGCGGGGCATCGATGTTGTGCGCAACCAGATCAAGCAGTTCGCCCGGACCTCGCCTCTCGGTGATGCGACATTCAAGATCCTCTTCCTTGATGAGGCAGACGCACTGACAACAGACGCGCAGGCAGCCCTGCGCAGGACGATGGAGAGTTACGCGCAGACCTGCAGGTTCATCCTCTCCTGCAACTACTCATCCAAGATTATCGACCCAATCCAGAGCCGGTGCGCCATTTACCGGTTCAAACCGCTCGGGGGCGATGCTGTCAAGGAGGAGTCCTGCCGGATCGCTGCCCGGGAAGGGCTTACCATTACTCCGGCAGCCATGGATGCGATTGTCTATATTGCGCAGGGCGACATGCGAAAAGCAATAAATGCCCTCCAGGGAGCTGCTATCATCAGCACAACTATCGACGAAAAGATGGTGTACGCTATCACGTCGACCGCCCGTCCGGATGAGATCAACGAACTCCTGGACCTTTCGCTTAAGGGAGAGTTTGATGCTGCGGAATCGCTCCTCGCAAACCTTCTCCACGAACGGGGAATCGCGCCTAACGAGCTGATCAACCAGTGCTACCGGGCGATCGTAAAAAAGGAGATGGACAAAAGACTGAAAGTCGAACTCATCGATCATCTTGGAGAGACAGACTTCCGTCTCTCGGAGGGCGCAAGCAGCGATATCCAGATGGAAGCGATGATTGCCCGGTTCGTACTCTCCTCCCAGAAAAAAACCGTGAGATGAACAATGGAGATTGCCCCCGACATGCACGAAGGAGACAAGATCGGCGACTGGAGCCGGCTCTTAAAGAGCAAATACAAGAAAGAGCTCGGCGAGATCTCCCGCGAATACCCCCACAAGCGCTCGCTTTACATCGATTACCGTGAGGTCGAGCGGTTCGGTAAAGTGGGGATCGGTCTTGCGGATGAACTGCTCGAAAGCCCGGGAAAAGTCATCGAGGATGTCGGGGATGCCATCAAAAACAACCAGCTCATTAGGATAAAGGACGGAAAGGAACCGAAGAATATCAATATCCGGTTCATCAATCTCCCGAAGAAGACCGCTGCGCGGGATATCCGATCGGATGACATCAACAAGTTCCTCTCCGTGGAAGGAATCCTGCGCAAGACCACCGAAGTCCGGCCACGGATCGTCGAAGCCGTTTTCAAGTGCCCCGCAGGTCACTTCACGCACAAAATCCAGAAATACGGTAAATTCATTGACCCGGATGGATGTGCGACGGATGGCTGCACATTCAAAAAACTGGATCTCGTCCCTGCCCGGTCACGATTTGTCGATTCCCAGAAACTCCGGGTCCAGGAATCTCCCGAAGGACTCCGGGGCGGTGAGCAACCCCAGACGTTGGATATCGATGTTACCGATGACCTTTCAGGGCAGGTCTCTGCGGGAGATCGGGTCATCGTCAACGGTATCCTCCGCTCGATGCAGCGCGTGATCAAGGGCGAGAAGAGCACGGTATTCGATATCTTCCTTGAATGCAACTCGATCGAAGTAGCCGAGAAGGAGTTTGAGGAAGTCGAGATCGATGAGAAGGACGAGAACGATATCCAGGCCCTCAGCAAAGACCCGATGATCTACCGGATGATCCCGCATTCTGTCGCACCGACCATCTACGGGAGCGAGGATGTCAAGGAAGCGATCGCGCTCCAGCTTTTTGGCGGGATTGCTAAGGAGATGCCCGACGGGAGCAGGCTCAGGGGCGACATCCATGTCCTCCTGATCGGGGATCCGGGTATCGCAAAGAGCCAGCTGCTGCGATACGTGGTCAAGCTCTCGCCACGGGCGATCTATACGAGCGGTCAGTCTTCGACATCTGCCGGCTTGACCGCGACTGCTGTCAAGGACGAATTCGGTGAAGGCCGCTGGACGCTTGAAGCCGGTGCACTCGTCCTCGCCGATATGGGTGTCGCCGCGGTCGATGAGATGGACAAGATGCAGAAGGAAGATCGCTCTGCCCTGCACGAAGCGATGGAGCAGCAGTCGATCAGCGTTGCGAAGGCCGGCATCACGGCGACCCTGAAATCCCGGTGCGCCCTCCTCGGGGCTGCAAACCCGAAGTATGGCCGGTTCGATATGTACGGCGATATCTCGGACCAGATCAACATGCCCCCCTCGCTCCTCTCCCGGTTCGATCTGATCTTCATCATGACCGACCAGCCGGAGCAGAAGCGCGACCTCGCGATCGCCCAGCACATCCTCAAAGCCCATACAACCGGAGAGCTGATCGCCCAGCACAAGAAGACCCCGATCCCCAGGGTGACGGACGAGTACATCCAGCAGCAGCTCAAGCCGGTCATGCCGGATATCGACCCGTCCCTCTTCCGGAAATACGTCGCGTATGCAAAGCGGAACTGTTTCCCCATCATGTCCCCGGATGCAAAGGAAGCGCTGGTGAACTACTACCTCAAACTGAGGGGTATCGCAGAACCGAACAAGCCGGTCCCGGTGACCGCACGACAGCTCGAAGCACTGGTACGGCTCGGGGAGGCGAGCGCACGCATCCGGCTCTCAAATACCATCGAGATCAGTGACGCGGACCGGGTCATCCATATCGTGGATGCCTGCCTGCGCCAGATCGCGTACGATGCGAAGACCGGCAATTTCGATATCGACAAGATCGCAACCGGTATCTCAAAGGAGAAACGGGATATCGTTCGGGTGATCAAGGACGCGATCCGGGATGTCGGCGGGGAGAACCGGAGGGCGTCGATCGATCAGGTTATCGAGACCGTCTCTTCGAAGGGGTTCTCCCGGGACAAAGTACGGGAGGGGATCGACATGCTCCTCCGGAATGGCGAAGCGATGGAACCAAAACATGGCATTATCCAGTTGATCTGACGATAGAACAGGGAGAAGATCATGATAAACGACCGGGAAAGGGCGGTGTTTGAAGCCGGGATAAAACTGGGAGCCCTCTACCACCAGTGGGTGGGAACCCCCATTTCGCGCGAAACTGCGGCAAGCGTTGAGAAAGCGATCGAGAAAGCGGCAATCCTTCAGCCTTTTGTCGAAGAGATAACCGTCCGGCTCGACCGAAGCCTGATGACCGAAAACCGGTTCGGGTACAGCGAACTCTCCGGTCTGATGTACAATGTCGAGATCATCACTCGGGTTGGTTTTACCTATTGCCGGGCAAAACTTGCCCCATCCATCAGCTACCCGCTTATGGAGATCGTGGAGATCCATGAAATCCCCCAGCTTTCCCATCACTGACGATCATATCCATATCGATCCTGTCAACGGGAGGGGTATCGAAGCAGCGAAGGATTTCTTCCGCGCGGGCGGGACGCATATCTTCCTCGTCTCGAAACCGTCCTGGTCCCTCGGGGTCCACCCGTCTTCGGGACGGGACTATGCAGCAGTTTTCGATGAAACGCTCCGGGTAGCTGACCTTATTCGCGAGACCGGCATCGTTGTTTTTCCCATCCTTGGGGTCCATCCTGCTGAGATTAACCGGCTCGCGGAGCGTATGCCACTTGCCGATGCAGTGGCGGTCATGAAGGATGGCCTTGAATGCGCTGCGTGCTACGTGCAGGAGGGAAAGGCTGTCGGCCTGAAGAGCGGGAGACCCCATTACGAAGTCCCTCCGGAGGTTCTTGCGGCATCGAACGATGTCCTTGAGCATGCGCTCCTTCTCGCAGCGGAGCGCAGATGCGCCCTCCAGATCCATGCAGAGACCGGCCCCTGCGCCGATATCGTGGGAATGGCGCAAAGGGCGGGTGTCCCGGTTGAGCGCGTGGTAAAGCATTACGGTTCAGTGGATACCACCCCGCTGCACCCGTCTCTCATCGCGAAGCATGAAGCAATCCCGCAGATAGTGAAAAAGGGGCGGAGGTTCACGATGGAGAGCGATTATATGGATGAAAATTCGCGCCCCGGGGCGGTAATCGGCCCGAAATCGGTGCCGCGCTACACGAATAAGTTCCTCGAGGCCGGAGTTGTCACGGAAGAGGATTGTTTCCGCATCCACGGGGAGAACATCGAAAAAGTATATGGTGTTACCATCTCGATCGATTAAGGTAACGAACTCAACTTTTTTTATCCCGACCGGCCAATGCATAAACCAATGTATTTAAAGGTCCATCGCGCCCCCGGAATGAGCGATGTCGTTGCGGTCTGCGATCGCGAATTGATCAATACGACGATTTCTCACGACAAGCGGTCGGTAAAAATAACCGAGGCGTTTTACGGGACCAGCACTGTCTCTGAATCCGAAGTGAGGGAGGCCCTGAAAAGAGCCTGCAATGCCAACCTCATGGGGGAGCGGGCGATAACTACTGCAATCGATATGGGACTCGTAACCCGCGAAGGCTGCATCATGATCGGGAAAGTCCCGCATGTCCAGATATATGAGTTGTAAAAATGGCAATCCAGGACAGTTTCTGCCCGAAATGTGGCAAACCATCACGCGTCTCCGATGACGGGCTCTGCACCGGGTGCAGGATCGGAAAGACCCCGTGGTTTACCTGCGCAACCCGAGTTAAACACGTCCACTGCCCAAGCTGTGGGGCTATGAAACAGGTGAACACGTGGACAGATTCGGAGATGGACCGGAGCGATATCGCGCCGGAGCTTGCGAGAAGTGCGGTGCACTTCCACCCCGATCTCAAGAAACCCACGATCACGGCAACCATTCATGATCTCACGGTCAACAGGTCGCGGGCTGATCTGACCGTTCGGGGAACCCTGTATAATTCCCCGGTAGAGGGGACGTGTTCTGTGGAGATAATATGGCACAAGGAGCAGTGTGACCGGTGCAACCGGATCAGCGGCAGCTACTACGAAGGGGTCGTCCAGGTACGGGCCGGGGGAAGACTTCCGAGTAAACACGAGGTGAGGATGGCGGCAACGATTGCTCACCAGGTTGAGGATTCGCTGCAGTCCGGTGGGGAACGGCTCTCGTTCATCTCCGACATCAACCAGATCCATGACGGGATCGACATTATTGTCGGATCCCAGCGTATCGGGATGCTTATCTCAAAGGCGATAAACACCCAGCTCGGGGGCAGGTATACAACCCATCCCAAGCTTGTCGGCGAAAAGAACGGGAGACAGCTCTTTCGCGTCACGTATTCCGTCAAACTCCCCCGGTACCAGCAATACGATGTTGTACGGGTGAAGAACCGGTATTACCAGGTTGAGCGGGTGGAATCGAACTTCCTCAGGGTCACTGATCTCGGGGATGGAACGAACAAGACGGTCCGTGAGGACGATGTCGAGCGGGTTGTCGGAAATTCACGGTCTGCAAAATCGGCACTGATAGTATTCGCTGACGGGAAGACCATGGGGATCATGGATCCGGATTCCTGCAGGACCACAGAGTTCCGGCAGCCTGCCTGGATGTATATCGAGGCGGGTATGAAACTGCGGATCCTACGCGACGAAGACCACATGGTTGTTGTTGGATAGTCCGGGAAGAGTATGCGAGTGCGAGCGGTCCCGATCGACCGGATACCGGAGATAATAAACGAGGACTGGGTGGATACCGGCCGACGCCCCTATATTGAGGGCGGGCTTGCATGGATGCCGGTCCGGGACGGGCAGCCATGCGAGCGCGAGATCCCGGAACGCCAGATCTACTGCGGCCGGGGCTTTTTCATGGTCGGCGATATCGCAGTTGTTCACGGGGAGAAGCCTGAGGGAAACGAGCTCGGGGAGATCGTCAGATTCCGCAATCCCCGGGGGGTGATCTGGATCGAGTCGCTCCACGATGTGACGCGGACCCCGCGGACCGAGATCCTCTGGGGAGAGGCTGGCGAAGTCGAACATCGCGAGAGCGGATACTCCTATATTCTCGACCCCTGCCGGGTCATGTTCTCGCAGGGGAACCGGAACGAGAAGGTGAGGATGACCCGGCTCATCTCCGGTTGCGGGCGCACCGAGCGGATCGCCGACATGTTTGCCGGGATAGGCTATTTCACCATCCCGATGGGTGGTGCCGGGGCGCAGGTTCACGCCATGGAGATCAACCCGGTGGCCTTCGGCTACCTGAACAGGAATATCGTAAGGAATGGGCTGAGCGCACGGGTCGTGACCTCGCTTGGGGACTGCAGGGATCTGCTCAGCGGAACATATGACCGGCTGGTCATGGGCCACTTCGATGCGATCGTGATGCTCCCGCACGCGCTCCGTCATGTGAGACCGGGAAGCATCCTCCATCTCCACAGCATCGGCACGGTGGAGGATCAAATCCAGACAATGGTTGCAGAGGCAGGTTTTTCTTCCACAATCCACGTACATAAGGTTAAGAAATACCGCCCGCATGCATGGCATGTGGTGCAGGATGTGACCCTCTCGTGACCCCCCAGACCCTTGCCGGAAAAGAGATCGTTGTCGCGGTTACCGGCAGCATCGCCGCGGTGGAGATCGTAAAACTGATCCACATCCTCCGGAGGAAAGGAGCGACCGTCCAGCCGGTGATGAGCCGGGCCGCTGCCGGGATCATCCATCCCGACGCTCTCACGTATGCGAGCGGCCGGGAGACGATCACCGGGTTAACCGGTCGCGTGGAACACGTGACCTTCTGCGGGGACGAGGGTACCACCGACCTCCTGCTGATAGCTCCCTGCACCGCCAACACGATAAGCAAGATCGCATGCGGAATCGACGATACCCCGGTAACCACCTTCGCGACGACCGCAATCGGCAGCGGGACGCCGGTCCTCATCGTGCCCGCCATGCACCACAGCATGTACCGGCATCCCGCTATTCCGGAGAATATCACAAAACTCAGGGGATGGGGGATAGAAGTTCTCGATCCCAGGATTGAAGAGGGGAGGGCAAAGATTGCAGATAACGAGGAGATAGTTCTCCGGTGTGAGCGGGTAATTCTTGGCCAGCCGCTCATGGGGAAACACATCCTTATCACCAGCGGATCCTGCCGGGAACCGGTTGATGACGTCCGGATTCTTACGACCAGGTCGAGCGGGCGTATGGGAAAGGAACTCGCGCTGCAGGCTTTCCGGCTCGGTGCCGGCGTCACGGTGGTTCATAGGGACGCCGTTCCCCTGGTGAAGAATATTGCCGTGGAGACTGCAGAAGAGATGAGGGTTGCAGTACTCCGGGTTCTCGAAGAGACCGGTGCGGATATCTATATCAGCGCAGCGGCAATCTCGGATTTTACCCCGAAACAGGTGAAGGGAAAGATCCCGAGCGGCAAACAAACCTCCATCGATCTGGACCCGTCTCCAAAACTGCTCGATGAAGTTAGATCGAGGTTCTCACCGGTAACCATCGTGTTCAAACTGGGAAGGGATGAAGAAGTAAAGGCCCGGGATATGATCGCCCGGGGGGCGGAGATGGTCCTTGTCAATGCCCCGGAGACGATGGGAAGCGCGAGCGGAGAGTACCTGCTCCTGACCTCCACGGGGTCAACTCCGTTAAGCGGCACCAAGGAAGAGATCGCCGCAGCGATCTGGGACAGGGTCATCCTGGGACTCTGATACCTTCGCCGGTGATCATTCCGGTTTCCTGCTATCTCCTTTCCCGGTACAGAGGGTGACAATCCCCGGTGGAAATTCCCGTAACACGCTGCTCGCGATTTATTAAACTCCGAAAACAACATACCATTCAGTGAGAGACGAGGAATCCTGATGAAAGCTTCTGCCGTCATTGCGTTCTGCCCCGGCCATATCTCCGGGTATTTCCGGCGGGTTCCCGGGAGTTCCCCGGCTGTAACGGGGAGCATCGGATCAGGGATCGTTATCAGTGAAGGGGTCACGGTCACCGTGCGTCCTTCTCAGGAGACAAGGATTGAGATCAAGAGGACATACCCTTCCGGGAGAGTCTCATCCTCATCAGGCTCACTCCTCATATCTTCGGCCCTGGAACGACTTCAGGTGACTGCATCCATAGTGACCGAATGTCGTCTTCCGATCGGGGCCGGTTTCGGACTCTCAGCAGCAGCCCTGCTCGCCTCCCTCTGTGCCACAAACAGGCTCCTTGGGCTGGGCATGTCTTCGCGGGAGATAGCCCTCCTTGCCCATGAAGAGGAAGTAATTCACCGGACCGGCCTCGGGGATGTCTCGGCCTGCCAGGGTGGAGGGCTCGTGGTGCGGACGAGACCTGGCATCGACGGGGTCAATGAGCGGAGGTTCGATCTCACCGGGCCGCTGTATGCAGTGAGCTTTGGGCCTATCCATACGCCGGAGGTACTGGGATCGGAGGAACGGATGAGGCAGGTATCTGCGGCATTTCCCGCTGAGACTCCGAAGGATATCCCGGACTTTTTCACCCTCTGCCGGAAATTTACCGAACGGAGCGACCTTATGACCACTGAAGTAAAGAACACGCTTGAACGATGCGATGCTGCCGGTGTACCTGCGAGCATGACGATGCTCGGAAACGGTGTCTTTGCCTGCGGGAGGGATGTCTGCCGCATCCTCGAA
This sequence comes from Methanoregula sp. SKADARSKE-2, assembly GCA_030919125.1. Taxonomy (GTDB): domain Archaea; phylum Halobacteriota; class Methanomicrobia; order Methanomicrobiales; family Methanospirillaceae; genus Methanoregula. The sequence goes on along the minus strand of CP121470.1, from coordinate 1,728,745 downwards.
ACTCTGGGTGACGTGTATGAATTCCATGTCGCGCAGGATGGCGTGCATATCGTGCGGGAGATAGCATGATCCCGGTCGACCACCCCCGCTACCACTCCCTGGTGACCAGGGAACGGCTGGCACGCTGCGCCGAGCAGGGGATCGTTGCCTGGGAGGGGCTCACCGCTCACGGACGTGGTGAAGCATTCGATTACCTCCTCGGGGAGAGGACAACCGAGAGCGCCATGCTTGCCGCAAGGATCGCATCGGCAATGCTCCTCACAGCCCGCCATCCGGTGATCTCGGTCAACGGGAACACCGCCGCGCTTGCAGCGCGAGAGATCGCATCACTTCAGAAGGCGACCGGGGCGCTCGTCGAGGTCAACCTCTTCCACCGGACCGAAGTGAGGATTCTCAAGATCGAGAACCTGCTCCGCGATGCAGGAGCGGACGTCTTCTCCGGGCCTGCCGAACGGTTGTTGCCCCTCTCCCACGATCGGGCATGGTGCCGGCGCGAAGGGATGTATGCAGCGGATGTTGTCCTGGTCCCGCTCGAAGATGGTGACCGGTGCGAGGCGCTCGTGGGCATGGGCAAGAAAGTGATCGCAATCGACCTGAACCCGCTCTCCCGGACCGCACGGACCGCGACCCTTACTATTGTCGATGAACTTACCCGGGCAGTGCCCCACATTGCGGAGTCGTGTACTACGATTGGCACCGAGGAGAGAGTAACGCTTCTCAAAGAAACCGACAACCGGTATTTTCTGTCGGAAGCAATTTGCGAGATGACTGGGAGGTTATCCCTTGCTTTGGACTGAACGGTACCGGCCGGTACAATTTGGAGAAATTCTCGGGCAGGAGCCGGTGATCCAGCACCTCACCTCCTTTGCCGCATCCGGAACGATCCCCCATCTCCTCCTTTCCGGGCCTCACGGGACCGGGAAGAGTGTTGCTATCGAATGCTTCGCAAGGTCCCTGTACGGGGAGGACTGGGAGCTGAACACCTCGGTCTTCCAGACCGCCGACATCTTCCTCCAGGGAAAGGCCTTTCTCGAACAGGACGAGCGGTATACACACCTGTACCAGAAGAGCCAGTCGCTGATTAACAATTTCAAATACATTCTGAAGGAATATGCCTCGATGCGACCTCTCGAAACCCCGTTCAAACTCCTCGTCTTCGAGGATGCCCATGCCCTGAGCCGGGATGCACAGCAGGCTCTCCGCAGGATTATGGAACGGTACAGCCAGACCTGCCGGTTCGTCTTTACGACAAACACCTCAAGCGCGCTTATTCCTGCAATTACTTCACGGTGCCTTCCCCTCTTCTTCTCTCCGGTCGGGCAGGAGACCGTGCTTCTGCATCTCTCTTCGATCCGGGGCAGAGAGACCGGTTGCGGGTATTCCTGCTCCGATGACGATCTGGAACTTATCGTGCAGGCTGCCCGGGGCGATCTGCGCCGGGGAATCCTTCTCCTCCAGCTTGCGTTGGAGACCGGAAAATGCGGCGAGCTCCTCATCGCATCGCAGTCAGAGACCGCGAATATTGCCGCGTCCGCACTCATGGTTCTCAGAGAAGGGGATATGAAGCATGCAATGCGACAGCTCGAGTCGCTGATGATCGATTACGGCCTCTCGGGGGATGAAGTTTTTTCCGAACTCCGGAACATTATCCAGCGGGAGTACAACGCCCCTGCGCTCGTAATAACCCTTGCAGAAGCGGAACACCGGCTCAAACATGCGAATAATGAATATCTCCAGGTCAGCGCATTTGCTTCCTCGCTCCGGGATGTCTTCCCATGAGTTCCGTCAAGCAGGAGAAGATCCGTGACCATTACGACACCATCGCGGATATTTACGATTCCCACTATGACTGCACCAAAGGAAAATCCTACCACGACCACATCAGCGGGTACGTCATGGATGCACTGCCGGGGAGCGGAGAGCTGCTGGATATCGGGTGCGGTACCGGTCTTTTCGTTGACCGGTATGTAAGGAATGGCGGAACCGCAACCGGGCTCGATATCAGCAGGATGATGATCGAGCGTGCCCGCCGCCGGTGTGCAGGCTCGGTATTTACCCTGGGAACTGCAGACAATTTGCCCTTCCGGGATAATTCCTTCGACGCTGTTTCAAGCCTCCTCGTCTTTACGTACCTCAAGAACCCGGAGAATATGCTTGCGGAAGCATACCGGGTCCTCAGGCCCGAAGGAAAAATTGCGGTCTGCACGCTTGGGAAAAAACTGCTGACCCGGGGGATTCCGGTCCTCTACCATATCAGCGAAAAGATCCGGGTAAAACACGTTGTCATGAAAAATTTCGGGGAGCATTATTATAACGAGCAGGAGATGCGGGAACTCTTCTCCTCCGCGGGATTTGAGAGTATCCGGATCCAGTGGTGTTCATTTGCTCATATCAACATGTTCGATCCCCTCTTCTCGCTTGCGAGCAGGATGGAACCCTTCGTGGAAAAACGGGTGCCCCAGCTCGCGTACAATATCTGCGTCAGCGGGGAGAAGCCGGAACACTAAAAAATAAAAAAAGAATAAAATCAGGAGTGTTTCGTTGCCATCAGGTGCGACAGCACCCGTTTCTTCTTCTGGATCGCCGCCTCCGAAGCGCGGAGGACTCCTGCCTGCATCTCTTCGAAGTCACGGAGATCGGTGTCGACAACCTTCTTCACCGGGGTATAGGCCGACTCGCGGAACCGGGGGGTGAAGTCCTGCTCCTTCCCGTCAACGAGCAGCACGGATTCCACCTTACCGGTCTCCACGTACCCTATCCTGTGCATCCGGACCCCGGAGGATTTCACTACCGAACAGATCTGATCTGCTGCATCCGCAGGGGCAACAATCAGGAGGGCATCGAGGGAGACACCAAGGTAATCTATCCGGAGGGATTCGAGCATCTCCATCACGTGCGGTTCCACGAGGCTGCCGATAGCCTGCTCATCGATGATTATCCTGCATCCCGCCGTCTCTGCCATCTCGAAGGCATCGCCCCGAATCCCCCCGTTCGTTACATCGGTCATGGCATGGATCTGCGGGAAGACCCCGCTCTTCATCAGGGTCTCGCAGGCAGTGAGGAAGTTTAAGTTGATCGTTTGTCCGACAACATCCGCAAAGCCGGAATAGATTGCTGCAGTCGCGATCGTCCCGCCCCCGGCTCCTTCGGTCATCAGAAGGACATCGCCCGGTGCAGTGGATCTCCTCGCGGTGAGGTGCTCTGCGACACCAACTGCGCCGACACAGCCGGTGAGACGGCTCCCGAGCACCATGTCCCCGCCGATCCGGAGCGTTGAGCCCGTGACGAGCGGGACATCCATCGCCTCCCCGACGGTCGTGATCCCGGCTGTATAATCGAAGATCTTGGCAACATCCCCATCATCCGCGACGTGGATGTCAGAGAAGAGCATGATCGGCTTTGCGCCCATGACATAGGTATCCCGGAGGGTCGCGCGGGTGACATGGAATCCGGCGAGGAACGGGTAGTCCGAGAGGCGTGAGTGCATACCGTCGACAGTGCAGACGATATATTCCCCGCCGGCCCGGACGGCACCTGCATCGTCCATCTCGTCGACACCTACCGATGCCGAAGTCTTCCCGATGATGCGGGCGATCTGCCGGTGGGCAAAGAAATCCCCTTTCCCCCGGGATCCGACACCGAACTCGCCCATTTTTACGCCAGCAGGCTCGAATTCGAAGAAATCCCCGGATATCCCCCGGGTATTCTTTACCTCCTCGATCACTGCACGGGCAAACGAGGATGCGAAGGAAGGGTTCACCGATTTTATTTCGAGGATCTGTTCGACTAGGTTCTGGTGAATCGTCTCTTCCGGCACGCTGTCCGCAATCCTTTTGCGGACAAATTCCTCTACATCCATGCTTTTTCTGTTATCCCGGAAACAATAAAAAGCCGGTGCCGGCAGGGACAGGAGATAATCAGCCCACTGGGTTACCTGAGATGAACCCCGGACACGCCGGACACTCCGCAGGGTATCATCGAACTTCCGAAAATTCCGAATAACCACAAAAAATTTTCGATAAATGTGAAGAACGCAAAACCATTTCCCAAATCTTATCTATCGGTTATATTTCAGTTTTTTATCAACAGCATCCGCTCAAGTACCCTTCTTTTTTGAGAGTTGCAAGTTGAAACAGGTTGAAGCTGAATGTCAAGAATACCATTTTTGCGTGGACTCTGAAAACCGTGGTGACGCGGGTATGCGCGGAGTAAAACACATTCTTGATGAAAGCGTCCGGTAAATCACATCACCTTCATTGGCAGATCGATCAAAGAATCGTGGGTTGAGGTGTTGTAACCTCGAGAGCCCGGATCAGTCCGAAGTCACAATCCTCTTTGGTATGGAGTTTGTATCCAAAATAAGATTTCTTGCCCTTTATCGCCCATGTTCCATCCCGGCTTCTTCGAGTTTTTGCAGCATCACCCCGGGGTGTATTCGTTGAAGCATGACCGGGCTCTGAGGTGATGAAAGTCGCATCCTGAATGGTGCCTTTTTTGATTTTCAGACATTGTGCATCGAGTTGTCGCTGGAGCTCATCCCAGATATCCTTATCCTTTCCGGTCTTTGCCAACCGCTCCCGGAAATACCAGACGGTGGTCTGATCCGGGACCTTGTTAGGATACCCGAGGAATTTCATAAATGATATGCGATCATTGGCCTGACGCTCAAGTTCGGGATCGGACAGGCTGTACATCGACTGGAGTACCAGCATCTTAACCATGAGAACGATATCAATATTCGGTCGACCGCCCTCTTCGGTCTGGTTTCGATACAGACCTCCCACTACCGTCAGAAACCTCTCCCAATTGATTAATGTCGAAAATCCGTCAAGCCGATCCCCGAGTCGTTTGATACTCTCATACCGCTTCTCGAGCGCAAAATCAACCAGATTTTCCATACTCGTCATTGATCGTACTAAGATAAAGTACTACCGGCTACAGGGGGAATTTTTCAGAATTCTCTTTTATTTTTTCCTTCGAGAAAAAATATCCAGTCCTTAAATTTGTCCTCATATTCCCGGTTTTCAAAAAATGAACAAACATGTATTTTTTTTAATTTTTCTTAAAAATCTGATTCATTTTTTAGAAAAACTGGATGGAAATATGTTGCCATCACAGACAAAAACCATAAATCTTATATGAAGATGGAAAGCAAGCGCTTATTACCGATAGCGTTGCAAATAAATTTTGTTTGAGAAATATACTCAAATGGTTATCTTCTCAGCGGAGAAGGCACATTCCTTCATGTGGTGAATCCATGCACTTCGATGTTCGGGGAATATCTAAAAATTCTAATGGAGTGGTATCTTGAATCTTAGGCAACCAAACGCAAACGAAGCAACGGGGACGGTGAGCCGGTCAAGGAATGTTGCTCCCATGTCCGGTATCTGTACCCGTTGTATCGATGGATGCAGGGGAAGCTGTGAGACCTGGCTGGCATCGTTCCGCGGTCGGGAGGTTCTTTATCCCGGTCCCTTCGGTGAGATGACTGCGGGTGCTGACAAGAATTACCCGATCGACTACTCACACCTCAATATTCACGGGTATGCAGTAGGCGCACGCGGCCTTCCTGAAGGGATCGAAGCAGGTCCGGATACAGCGGTCTTCTCAACTGTGGATACCGAGACCGAGTACGGCTGGGACAAGAAGGTCAGGATGAGACTTCCTATCTTTACCGGGGCCCTGGGCTCGACCGAGATCGCCAGAGTGAACTGGGAACACTTCGCCATCGGGGCGGCAATCTCCGGGATCACCCTTGTCTGCGGTGAGAACGTCTGCGGTATCGATCCCGGGCTCAAGCGGGACAGCAACGGAAAGGTGACGGAATCACTCGAGATGGATCGCCGTATCAATATCTACAGGAAATTCTACGACGGTTACGGAGAGATGCTCGTCCAGATGAATGTAGAGGACACCCGGCTTGGAACCGCGGAGTATGTCGCGAGCAAGCACAATCTTGACACCATCGAACTGAAATGGGGCCAGGGTGCAAAGTGCATTGGCGGGGAGATCAAGGTCAAATCCCTCGAGCGTGCGATCGAGCTCAAGAAGCGCGGCTATATCGTCCTGCCCGACCCGATCCTGAAAGAGAATCAGGCAGCCTTCAAGGCGGGGGCAATCAAGGAGTTTGAGCGCCATTCCCGTCTCGGTTTCGTTACCAAAGAAGGCTTCCTCGAAGAGGTTGACCGGCTCCGCGACATCGGGTTCAAGCGTGTGACGTTAAAGACCGGTGCATACTCCATGGTCGAACTGGCAATGGCCCTCAGGTACAGCTCCGAGGCTAAGATCGATCTCCTCACCATCGACGGGGCACCGGGTGGGACCGGTATGAGTCCATGGCCGATGATGAACGAGTGGGGTATCCCGACATTCTATCTCCAGTCGCTTGCGTATGAGTTTGCGACAAAACTCGATAAGAAAGGCTACCGTGTCCCCGACCTTGCAATGGCGGGTGGTTTCTCCGATGAACCCGGCACATTCAAGGCGCTCGCCATGGGCAGCCCCTACTTCAAAGCTGTCTGCATGGGTCGTGGCCTCATGATCCCCGGCATGGTAGGCAAGAATATCGAGAAATGGATCAAGGAAGGCGACCTTCCCAAGTCGGTCTCGAAGTACGGGAACAATATCGAAGAGATCTTTGTTGCGTACGAGGAGCTCAAGGAGAAATTCGGCAACCGTATCAAAGAGATCCCAATGGGTGCAGTCGGTATCTACACGTACTCGCAGAAGTTCAAGACCGGTCTCCAGCAGATTATGGCAGGGAGCAGGAACTTCCAACTCTCGACCATGTCCCGTGACGACCTGATGGCTCTTACTCCGGAGGCTGCAGAAGTATCCGGTATCGACTATGTCATGAGCTCACGGTTCGACGAGGCGATGGGTGCCCTTCTCGATTAACCGGGAGAGAAACGTATCCGGCCGGTACCGATCCCGGCAACAATTATTTTTTTTGTGGTCCTGCAATACTGAATTTTTCCAGGACTTCCAGGGTTATCCGGGTACCAAGCGTGGGCTGGATAGCTTCGAGCCAGAGAAAGAAGCCGACTTTTGGCGGAGTGGGCCGTTCGAACTTGAAATGCCCGTCCTTTGCCTGGATCATCTTGTGATACTCTTTCTTCTGTTTTGATCGCAGGTAAATAATCAGCTCATAGCCCGGAAGATCTGTGGCAATAATGGCTTTTGAGTAGTATTTCGGGAAATCTAAAAAGCTGATGGGTTTGCCTTTTAGCGTGAGGCCATAGGTCTCACAAAGGGCTTTTATGGCCGGCGGGAGCAAAGCCCCGTAGAGGACTTTCTTGACGAGCATTCCCGTGGGATCGGTTATCTCCGGAAATTTTTTTCGTTCTCGTTTTTCTATATCAGTAAAGATCCTGGTACGGACTTCATCGTGGTATCGTTTGTAATCGAACGGATTTTTCATCTTGATATCGGTTGCCCGGATCAATTTCGGGTGGTTTACCGGGTTGTTGTAAATAATCCTCGGCCGGTAATGTTTCACCAGTGATTTGATCTGTTCGCACGAGATGGTGTGGATAATTGCGTTCGTTTTATCTTTCATTAAGCGTTTTACCACCGAATAGTTGGTAAGATCGAACGATGAGATGAGAAGAAACGGGGTAATTTTCTGGCCATAAAGATACCCGAGCAGTTTTTTCTTGTAGGCGATCTCCTGCTCGAACTCCCGTAAATCGGCAGGTGACGTTACCACTTCTGCAAATGTCACATGGTTCTCGGAATCGACAAGAAGCATATCGAATTCCGCGAGATCCTGACCGTTGCCCCTGATGGTGATGTCCCCGTATTTCGAGTAAAAAAGCCCGTTTTGTCCCCGCCTGACGTCTTCCCGCTGCCTTGGGGCATCCGCACCTTTCATCGCAAGATACTTGATCGAATCGGATTCTTTCGATATATCGAGGAACATCTCATAGACAATTGCCTCAAACCAGCGACCCTCCGCAGTACGCATGGGTTCGAGATCGGGTGAGAAGAGTTTCCTGCGTTCTATCTTGTTCATGTGCCGGGTGGCGTTGATCGCTATTGCCGCGGAAGGCTTAAAGTTCCTGAAATTCTCGATCAGCCACGAAATCATGATTGCAGTAATAATTTTCTTTCTTTATAGTAGATAACAATCTGCATTTTACGGACGAGGAGCGACAATCCGATCTCAGGTTACATTATTCCTGATGGATCAGAGCCGGAACAGGAAGATTGTAGTATACCAACTGCGACGAGTCATAGTACCTCTGTCGGATTGTTCAGGGTGGAGGAACCGACTTCTTCCCTCAAATAGTCGATCACCGTAAACATCGTCTCTCCGATGAAGATATTGATGGATATTGATGAGGCCATAGGCAGAATGAGTGTTCACCCTTTTTAAAACGCGATTTCAGTTTAGATCGAGATGAGATTACGTGCATTTACTGATTTTGAATAATTTTTGGTATCCGGTTAAGAGATAGGATAAAATACGGCGGTTTTCCCGAGTTTTTCAACACTCCCGAAAGTACACCGGATGCACGGTATCCTCAGGAAATATCTCCAAATGCGGGGTCCGGATTAAAATTCAATTTCACCTGTGCGAATTCGTATGGATCGCTCAACCGGAAGGACAAATATCCTGCCATCACCGATCTTGCCGGTCCTTGCCGTTTCCATAATCAGGGCAATAAATTCCTCGACTTTCTGATCCGGGATAACAGCTTCAATCTGAATTTTCGGAAGGAGGTCAACCATCATCAGCCCGCCCCGATATTCGAGGGCAATTCCTTTCTGCTCCCCTCTCCCCCGGACTTCCGTTATCGTCATACCCGAGTACCCTTTCTCTTCGAGTGCTTTCTTTACAAACTCAAAACGTTCCGGTTTGATGATTGCTTTTACCATCTTCATGGTGTTTCTCTCCTATTGTCATTGAGTGGATGGGTGATTTTTGCTTTTGTGTCCGTAAAAAAGTTCCAAAAGTCTGTTTCTCTTGCCACGAGAATTCTCTTCTGTTGGATTCGACATAAAAGACGGTAATATATTTCCGGGAATGGAGGTCCTGTCAGGAATCCGGTCTGAGATTGATTACCGGAAGTATTGCTTTCTTCACATAAGGTCCCCGATCATCTCCCTCTTCGCGAAATCCAGGTAGCGGATTGATGCATCTCCTGCACTCCTACGCGGGAGAACTTATAAAAAAAGTTAGTAAGTTGCCAGATAGCGGTCAAGCTCCCACGGGTGAACTGCGAGCCTGAAGGCATCTGACTCGATCTCGGCAATCCGGGTGAGGTTCGATACTACATGCTCACCAACGGTGCTGCAGATAACATCGTCTTTGAGCATCGCTGCATTGGCCTCTGAAAGGCTTGCGGGCAGCATCTCGATCCGGAGCTTCTTCCGTGCTTTTGCGTCGAGGTGGTAGATGTTCGTGTTGGTGCTCTCCGGGGGCATGATCTTGTTCTTGATGCCGTCCATTCCCGCTGCGAGCATGCAGGCAAAGGTGAGGTACGGGTTGCACATAGGGTCAGGGCTCCGGAACTCTGCACGGGTGCTGTTACCCCGGGCAGCGGGAACGCGGACGAGAGCTGAACGGTTCGCTGCGCTCCATGACAAGTAGCAGGGTGCTTCGTAACCGGGTACAAGTCGTTTGTACGAGTTGATGGTCGGATTTGCTACCCGGGTGATTGCCTTTGCGTGCTTGAGGATACCCCCGATATAGTACATTGCGGTATCGGAGAGCTGTAACTCTGCATTCGCATCGAAGAAGGCATTCTTCCCGTTCTTCGAGAGTGAACCGTGAGTGTGCATACCGCTTCCGTTGATGCCGGCGATCGGCTTTGCCATGAAACTCGCGTGGAGGCCATACTGAAGGGCAATCGACTTGGTTGCAAACTTGAAGGTGATAACACGGTCTGCGGTGGTAAGGACGTCGCCGTATTTGAAGTCGATCTCGTGCTGGCTGTCAGCGACTTCATGGTGGGACGCTTCAATCTCAAAACCCATCTCGCTCAATGCGAGCACGACATCGCGCCGGACATCCTCAGCAGAATCTGTCGGTGCAAGATCGAAGTAGGCGCCGTGGTCTTCGAATTCGGTTGTCGGGACACCGTCAAACATCTTGAACAGGAAAAACTCAAGTTCCGGCCCGGTGTTGAACGTGTAACCTGACTTTGCCGCCTCCGCCATGGTCTTGCGGAGAATGTACCGGGGGTCCCCCTCGAATGGTTTGTTCCCGTAGGTCTGGATGTCACAGATAAACCGGGCGACCTTCCCTTCCTGAGGTCTCCATGGGAGGACTGCATAGGTATTCATATCCGGCTTGAGGATCATGTCGGACTCTTCAATCCGTGCGAAACCTTCGATCGAAGAGCCATCAAACCAGATCCCTTCCGTCAGCGCTTTCTCTGCCTGGATAACGGGGATGGCAACATTTTTTGGCATTCCCTGGATATCCGTAAACTGGAGACGGATGAATTTGACTTTGTCAGACTCAATTTTCTTGAGCATCTTCGTTACTTCAGCTGACATATGGAAGAAAAGTTCCTCCCAATCGTATTTATATTTATTTTACCAACGTTATTGAGAGAATGCTTACATCCAATCCGAAGAAATGTGCAATCTAGTAGATCATCGTTCTCTGTGATAATATGTGCGGTATAATTGGTGTTATCGATAAACGTCGTCAGTTGATGGACGGCACAAAAATCAAGGAAGCGCTCTCCCTGATGGATGAGCGGGGATCCGGGGAAGGCGCCGGGTACGTTGCATACGGGATCTATCCTGATTATAAGGACTACTATGCGCTCCATGTTTTTTTTGACAATATCCGGGAACACAAGGCCCCCTTAGAGAACCTTCTCGAAAAATGGGGAACTATCATCCACGATGAACAGATAAAAACCTACGAGCAGCCGAATATCCGGAAAGTCCACACCCCCTGGCGATATTTTTTCCGTCCCGACACAAGCCTGATGCCCAAGAGCACGACTCCTGACGAGGATATCATAACCTACCTTGTCATGAAAGTGAACTCGGAGAAAAACGGTGCACTTATCTTCTCGTCCGGGAAGAACCTCGGGGTCTTCAAAGCCGCGGGCTGGCCGGAAGATGTAGCGGATTTCTACCGGATCCAGGATTACAAGGGATATCTCTGGCTTGCTCATAACCGGTATCCAACGAACACCCCCGGATGGTGGGGTGGGGCGCATCCTTTCAACCTTCTCGGCTGGAGCGTTGTCCACAACGGGGAGATCACCTCCTACGGGACAAACCAGCGCTATATCGAGAGTTATGGATATAAGTGTACGATGTACACCGACACCGAGGTTGTTGCCTATCTTGTCGACCTCCTGGTACGGAAACACGGCCTCTCGCCACGGATGGCGGTAAAAGCCCTTGCCCCTCCATTCTGGGAAGAGATCGACGAGATGCCGGCAAAAGACCAGGAACTCTTCCGGGCACTCCGCCTCACGTATGGTTCCGCACTCATGAATGGTCCCTTTGCCATCTGTGTCGCGAACTCGGATGTCCTGGTCGGATTCACCGACCGCATCAAACTCCGCCCCCTTGTTACCGGAAAATATGGCGACCGGCTCTACATATCGAGCGAAGAAGCGGCTATCCACCGGATGGAGCCGAATGTGGAGAAGATAGCGATGCCAAAAGCCGGTGAACCGGTAATCGGGAGAGTATATTCATGAGCATCGGCAGTGTCCCGGTCAGGTACCGGGTAACCATCGACCCCGAACGCTGCATGGCGTGCGGCCGGTGCGCGGAGAACTGCTCGTACGGTGTCTACCGGATGGAGAATGGTGCGATCAAGGTCAACACCCGGAACTGCGTGGCATGTCATCGCTGCCTCGCGTTCTGCCCCCGCGATGCAATCGACATTCTCGAGAAACCGACCGATTACCGGAGCCACCCGGTCTGGACACGGGAAGTCCGGGAAGCGGTCTTCAATCAGGCAAAGACCGGTAAGATCATCGTTGCCGCCATGGGGAATGTGCTTCCCTATCCGATCATTTTCGACCGGCTGGTCCTCGATGCCTGCCAGGTCACCAACCCATCCATCGATCCCCTTCGGGAACCGATGGAACTCCGGACCTATATTGGCAAGAAACCCGCATTTCTGAGGCTCGATGAGATGCTGAATGGCGAGATCGAGCTCAAGACAAAACTTGCCCCGAATCTCCAAATCGAGACCCCGATCATGATCGGGCATATGAGTTACGGTGCGATCAGCCTCAATGCCCAGCTCGCCCTCGCAAAAGCCGTCACAAAGATGGGGACATTCATGGGCACTGGTGAGGGCGGGCTCCACAAGTCGCTCTATCCCTACCAGAAGCAGATCATTGTACAGGTAGCCTCCGGCCGGTTCGGCGTTGACATCAACTATCTCGAACGCGGGGCAGCGATCGAGATCAAGATCGGTCAAGGGGCAAAACCCGGTATCGGTGGGCACCTCCCGGGTGAAAAGGTAGACTCGGAAGTATCGGTAACCAGGATGATCCCGGTCAGCAGTGATGCTATCAGCCCGGCACCTCACCACGATATTTACAGTATCGAGGATCTCAAGCAGCTCGTCCGCGGGCTGAAAGAGGCGACCGAGTGGAAAAAACCGGTCTTTGTCAAGATCGCAGCTGTCCATAACTCAGCGGCAATCGCCGCCGGTATCGCCCGGTCCGGCGCCGACGCAGTCGTTATCGATGGGTTCCGCGGCGGGACGGGTGCAGCGCCCCGGGTGTTCCGCGACCATGTAGGCCTGCCCGTCGAAGCGGCAGTCGCTGCGGTCGACGCGAAGCTCCGTTCCCAGGGGATCAGGAACGAGGTCTCGATCATCGCGAGCGGAGGGATACGGGAGAGTGCGGATGTCGCGAAGATCATCTGCCTCGGTGCGGATGCCGTGTATATCGGAACCTCTGCACTCGTTGCAATGGGTTGCAGGGTCTGCGGAACCTGCAACCGGGGTGTCTGCGCATGGGGTATCGCAACGCAGAGACCCGAACTGACCCAACGGCTCGATCCTGAGGTCAATGGTGCCCAGGTTGCAAACCTGATTCACGGCTGGACCGATGAGCTCGCCGAGCTCATGGGAGCGGCAGGTATCAACAGTATTGAAAGCCTGCGGGGGAACCGGGACCGGCTTCGGGGGTACATGCTTGACGAAGGGCTCCTGAAAGTTCTCGATGTCAAATCTGTGGGGGCGTGAAAATGACCGCTGTACGCATAGATGCACAAGGCATCCATTACACGCCGCTCAACCAGATGATCCGCGCCGCGGTTGCTTCGGGAGCAAAAGAGATTAACCTCGACAATGTCCTCGGCCAGCGATTCATCGGTGACGGCCTCCGGGGAAACGACGTCACCATAACCATTAACGGAGTTCCCGGTGGCGATCTCGGGATGTTCATGAGCGGGCCAACCATCATCGTGAACGGTAACGCCGATCACGCTCCCGGCAACACGATGGATAGCGGGAAGCTGGTTATCCACGGCAATGCCGGTGATGCTGTCGCTCACTCCATGCGGGGGGGCAGGGTCTATGTCCGCGACAATATCGGGTACCGGGGGGGCATCCACATGAAACAATACCTGGAGAAACGTCCCATCCTTGTCGTGGGAGGTGCCGCACGTGCTTTTCTCGGAGAATACATGGCAGGAGGACTCCTTCTCGTTCTTGGGATGCACGACCTCGCACCCGTTGAAGAACGCGGTGTCGGGAGCGGTATCCATGGCGGTGAGATCTACGTACGGGGAGAGGTTGACGAATCCTTCCTCGGAGTTGGCGCAAAACAGACACCCGCGACCGCTGAACAGAAAGCCGCAATAAAACCGGTTATTGAGGATTTTGCAAAGGCGTTTGGCATGGATCCTGCACCGATCCTTGCATCCGAATTCACCCGGATCGCACCGGCCAGCGCGAGACCGTTTGCGAGCAAGTATATCTGGGAGTGATGATAATGGCAGCAAAAACATTTCTTGATCTGAAAAGCGAGGTCTGGGACACCGGCCGATGCTCGGGATGCGGGGCGTGCGTTGCAGTCTGCCCGGGGGATTCCCTCTCTTTTGCTGAAGGCGAGATGATCGGGTGCCCGAGCGCAACGGGATACTGCAAGCAGGTCTCCGATTCGGTGAGCTGCGGGGCATGCTATGCAGCCTGCCCGCGGACCGAAGAGCACCCTGCGGAGACGATCGGGAAGTACCTTGCACTCTATGCCGCAAAGGCAGAGTTCGATATCCCTCACCGGCAGAGTGGTGGGGCAGTGACCGCGATCCTGAAGAATGCACTCGACGAGGGTCTTATTGATGCGGTGGTGACCGTGACTGAGGACCGGTGGACGCTCCGGCCATCATCCGCAGTTATCACGAAGTCCGATCTTCTCGTCCAGCAGGCGGGGAGTCGGTACAGCTGGTGGGTCCCGCTCCTTGCAGCCCTGAAGCATGCGATCGTTGAGCGGAAATACAAAAAAGTTGCGGTGGTCGGGGTCCCGTGCGCGGTTCAGGCCATTGGACGGATGCGGACGAACGAACACGATCTCCTCAAGCCGTACGGGAAAGCGATCCGGCTTGTTATCGGCCTTTTCTGTACCGAGAGCTTCGACTATGAGGCCCTCATCCATGGCAAGCTTCGGTTGCATTACGAGATCGAGCCGCAGGAGATCCGAAAGCTTGACGTGAAGGGGAAGCTCGAGATCTTAAAACAGGACAACACCACGACCGTCATCCCTCTCTCCGAGCTTGAGGAATACATACGGAAAGGCTGTCATTTCTGCACCGACCTGACCGCCGTGATGGCAGATATCTCAGCAGGCTCGGTCGGGATGCCGGCCGGGTTCACGACGCTGATCGTCAGGTCTCATGCCGGGAAAGGATTTGTGGACAGTGCCGTGGCTCACCAGCTCCTTTCCGTATCAGGTGTGGTTGATCTGAAGGCGGTAGAGAAGCTGGCGGGTGCGAAGATTGCGAAGACGTTGAAGAAGTAAGAGAGCAATCTCTTTTCGCACCCGTTTTTTTAAGAAATCCGCCCTGAACCCGCAAGTACTTACGATCTTCTCCGGATTCTCGTGAGCGGTGAGCATCGGGAGAAAAAGGTGGCGATAAACGAGGAAAACTGCTCCTGCCAGCAGTCTGGACCTTCCGCTACCTTCCATCCCTTTTCAAGTGACTGCCGGACATGTTTGCCCAGGCTGACATTCAGGAGCTCCTGGGATGCAAACATATCCCTTGCAGAGGTGAACTCCCGGGGGACTTCGACCTCGTACCTTCCCTCCGTCAGAAAAGGTCCGGCGGATCCCGCGGAGATGTACTTCTCCCGGAACTTATCCGCGTTCTGCCGGTTCCAGACCGGCGGGCCGGCATGAAGCCGGATCTTCGGGAGATCGGCCACCAGCAGCTCGAAGAGCAGCATGCACCGGTCCAGCTTCATCGCATAATGGGCATGATGGAGAACAAACCCGTTCCGCCGGAGGTGTTCGCTCAGCGCAAGCACGCTCCGCTTCAGCTGGGGAACGACAACTTCCTCGATATAGGGTGGCGTCTCAAATGTCACGGCATACAGCGATGTTCCCCGCTGATCGAGCAGGGCGGCAAGTTCCTTTCGGGTTATTGACTCCGGTTCGCGAAGCCGGAAGAAGGATTCCGACGGCTCTGCAAGATACCCCCGGGCGAGTTCGACAAACCCGGCAAACTTATCAAGAGAGACTGCAGCCGCGACATTGCGTTTTGGATCCACCGGGTCGATAACAATCAGGGGCTCATCGAACTTCTTTGCCCCATGCTCTTCGGGATCGATGAACTGATGCGGCCTCCACCCAGATGCAGCTTCAAGGAGCGGTCTGAAGCCGCCATGATACAGGATGAGGATCTCGCAGAGATAGCCTGAGAACCCCTCGGTCATCTGGTCGGACCCGTAGATCCCTCCCGTCTTTGCAAACCGCTTGAGAAGAAGGACGTCATCGGTCAGCCCGTTGATCTTGTCGGTGATGTACCGGGTATGGAATGGTGTCCGGTCGACAGCACTCTGAATATGTGCGGCGCTTTCCACCTTATAACAGGGCACGAGATCGATATCAACACCCTCGATGATGGCATTGATGTACGGATGTTCCGCATATTTTTCGTGGAAGGTATCGGTAAACTTCGCGGCAACCTTCCGTGCCAGGGCCAGGCCCTGATCCTCCAGTTCTTCCCGGGAGAGTCCCGGGTTAAAGAGCATGAACACATCGAGATCCTTGTCTCCCCGCAGCCAGGTATGGCGGGCGATGGAGCCAACAATCATGCCCTCCGCTTTCCCGCTTTCTGCAATTTCATCGAGCAGAATCTGCCCGATGTCACAGATGTGAGCCCGCTCTTCACTGGTCGGGCGAAGGTCTTTGAGCGCGCCTTCTTCCGGAGGGAGCCTTACCACGTTACCCCCAGGATATCTTCATAGATCGGGCCCTGCGGAGTCAGGGTACTCTTCTTCAGGGACATGCCGAAGATCGGGGTTGTACCATACGTATTCTTCCGGATCTTTGCAAGCGCCGGCAGCAGGCAGGGCTCCGGCCTCTTCATTCGGGCAATGGTTGCATGGGGCGTGAACTTTCGGGTCTCCCGGGGGAATCCCTGCGGGGCAAGGAGATCCTCAACTTTTCGGAAGAGGCATTCGCTCTCCCCCGCATCCCCGATCGGGCACCATACCGAACGCGGACGGCTGGCGTTATCTGCAGTTATCGGGTTTACGGAGACCGTGAACGGCTCGGATCGTATGGATTTGAGGGCGGCAATCACCAGAGGAAGCGTTTTCTCGTCCACATCACCCAGGAATTTTACGGTGATGTGGATAAGTTCGGGCCTGACAAACGCAAGATGAATACCGGAATTTCTCAGGCTCTCCTGCGCTCTCCGGAGCTCGCCTTTTATCTCCGCAGAGAGCTCAAGCGCAACAAATGCCCTGACCATCGTGGTACTATTAATCCATTCATCTACTAATCCTAATCGATACACTTGTGATGGCATTTCCGATGTCCAGATCACGATTTTTTTATAACCTACAATCCCTAAACCATAACATTACAGAGTGGGTGTTCCCGTGCCGAAAAGTCCGCAATTGATCGTGTATACGCTTGAGCATTGCCCGAACTGCGAGTTATTAAAGGAGTTCCTGAAAAAGGAAGGCTACGCGTTCTCCGAGCGTGACCTTTCCACCGCAGAAGCGCTGACCGAACTCAGGGTAAACGGCGTATTCGTAAACGAGGCACCGGTCTTCCAGAAAGGTGAGGATTTCTATACCTCGGCAGATCTCTTCCCCTCGGGAAAATTTGACGGGGAAGACTTAAAGCGCATCGTTTCCGGTGTCTAAATGCCTGCCCTACGGGAGACCAAGCAGGTAACCTTCGGCGGGATCGAAGTCCCTCTCCTTCCCGGGGTCCGCACCACTGACGGTCATATTGTCGAATGGGACCGGAACCGGATAGTCCGGCAGATTGTCGAAGAGACCAAGCTTGTCGAGACATTCTACGGGTATAAAGGCGCAACCGAGGATGTGGCTCAGGAGATCGCCCGGGATGTCGAGAACCGGATCAAGAGCATGCAGCTCAAGTCCCTCTCCGGTCCGCTTATCCGGGAGATAGTCAATATGATGCTCCTGGAAAAAGGGATGATCCAATACCGGAATGTCTGCTCGCGGGTCGGAACTCCAGTTTATGACGCCCATCAGATCGATGTAGGGCGCGGGTTCGAGGCGCACGATAATGCGAACCTCCAGGAGAATGCCGAGACCTCGCACAAGAAGAAGGCCGACAAGATCTCCAAAGAGCAATACCTCCTCCAGCTACCCCCCGAGCTTGCCGATCACCATCTTGCCGGTGAGATGCACATCCATGATCTCGAATACTTCGGGACGAGACCGTTCTGTCAGGACTGGGACCTCCGCTACTTCCTTTACTATGGCCTGATGCCGGATGGCAACGGGACAAAGGCATCGGTTGCGGGACCTGCAAAACGGGCCGAAGTTGCGATCCTCCATGCCGTCAAGGCCCTTGGCTCTGCCCAGACGAACTTTGCCGGGGGTCAGGGCTATTACAACTTCCTCACCTTCCTTGCGCCGTTCATGGAAGGGATGGAGTACAGCGAGATCAAGCAAATGGTACAGATGTTCGTGTACGAGATGACCCAGATGATGGTCGCCCGGGGCGGCCAGCTGGTCTTCTCGTCGATCCAGCTCTCACCGGGCGTTCCAACCCTCTGGCAGGATAAACCCTGCGTGTATAAAGGAAAGATCTGGGATGGGAGCTCGGGCCCGCGGAGGACGTACAGCGAGTTCGAGCGGGAAGTCCGTCTCCTCTTCAAAGCACTGATGGAGGTCATGCTCGAAGGCGATTACTGGGGAAAGCCGTTTAACTTCCCAAAACCCGAGATCTCGATCGAGCCGGACTTCATGACCGAGAGGGAAGAGTTCAACCGGAAGAACCCGCATCTCCCGACGTACCAGGACCTGTACCTGATGACCTTTGAACTTGCTTCCAAGTTCGGGACCCCCTACTACGATAACCAGCTCCCTATCTATCGTGGTGCCGGCAAGGGCATCTCCTGTTACCAGTGCTGCGCATACCAGTTCTCGACTGTCGCGGACAAAGACTCAGACTTCGATAAGAAACTCTATTTCGAAGACGGAAAGCATTTTTCGATGGGGTCATGGCAGGTCGTCTCCGTCAACTGTCCCCGGGCGGCATACAACGCGGAAGGTGATGATGGGCGGTTGTTTGCCGAACTCAAGCACCTCATGGATGTGGCAGTCGAGATCTTCAAGATCAAGCGCCGGTGGATGGACCTTATCCGGGCTAACAGCAGGATGCCGTTTGCGATGCAGCGCCCCAAGGATCCGAACACCGGTGAACGCGGAGCCCTTGCGGTGGATCTCGAAGGGCTTGTCTACACGATCGGGGTTGTCGGCGTCAACGAGATGGTCCAGCACCACACCGGGAAGCAGCTCCACGAATCAAAGGAGGCGTTTAAGCTTGCGATCCGTGCGATGACCGAGATGGAGCTGTACGGTCGCGAACTCTCGCTCAAGAACAACATGACGATTGCGCTTGCACGGACGCCGGCAGAGACGACCGGGCAGAGGTTTGCAGTTGCCGATCTCCTCAACAAGCAGTATCATGACTTTGCAAAGAAGGTCATCAAGGGTGATGTCGAAGAAGGCCTAGCCATGCTCGGGAAGAAGTGCGATCTTCCTATCTATTACACGAACGGTACCCACGTCGCCCCGGGAGCGGATGTACCGATCGCAAAGCGCATGGAGATCGAACACGTCTTCTTCCCCATTGTCGATGGCGGGAACATCTTTCATATCTGGCTTGGGGAAGCCCGCCCGGATCCGAAGGGGCTGATGGAGATGGCGATGAAACTCTGCCGGAATACCCAGATCGGGTACTTCGCCTTCACCCGCGATATCACGGTCTCCCTGCGCCAGTTCCACGAGATGCGCGACAAGAGAACAATAACTGAGTGGGCACCGGGAGATGTACCGGTAAAAGTATAATTCCACCTCTCACTAAAAAAACGTCCGGGTCTCTCAATCGAAGCGCAGCAGCTCAAAGATATCTCCGCCGCCCCAACCCGATTCAGATCTTACCCGTAACGCCGGGAAACGCAGATTAAACCAAAGGAAAGTCGTGCAGAGATCTAAAAATTGAAAACTCAGAGATTGACCTTTTTCAGGCAGATATCCATCACGCCACGGTGGACCCGGTAGTTGCTGTGGATACGATCTACAGGATGGTCGAGCATGATCGTCGTGTCCCGGTCATCGACATTGATCCGGACACTCTCCGGCTGGATATCGGCAAACGGTGCATTCTTCGGATCTGCCGGCAGTTGCGCGGTGATGAAGACTTCTTCTTCGGTTTCCGTAACTTCGTACGGGATCTCGCCATCGTCTTCCGGAGTGAAGCCCCGGATGATCTCGGGGTCACCGGATGGCGGGTGGTGCGTGATAATGGTGTAACCTACTATGCGTGCATGCTGGCTATCAGGCATGCTCTTGACGATCTCTTCGACAATCTTTGCAAGGTTGTTGAACACATCGTCGTAGGGACCGTTTGGGTTAGTTTGCATGGATGCCTCGAAGTGTGTACTGGTGGTCTTCTGCACGGCCGATGATCCCCTTGCGTTCGAAGCGCTGCAGGATACCGGAGAGTTCCTCAGGAGAAATCTCTGTCACCTGTCCGAGCTGTCCAAACGTCAGTTGTTCGTGGGCCAGTGCGATGATTATAGTAAGCTCTCGTTCGCTCCTGAATAAATCCTTATGGTTCCTGGCAAGGTCATTGATCTTCGTTTCAACGTCGTAGTTGATCTGTTCCAGGTTCGTAAGGATCTGGTCGTGGGCCTGTATCATCCGGCCCAGGAGCGCTACGGACTGCCGAAGCTGTTCGGCTTCGGCTTCCTGTTCGTCGTTCGTTCCGGAGATGAGGTGGACCTGCCGGAGGCTGACATTTACCATGATGTCATTTTCCAGGAAATAATATTTCCTGCGACGCTCGTCGGTCTGGCAGGAGAGGATGGCCTCGCGCTCCATCATCTGGAGGTGGTCGATGACCGCCTTGGGCGAGATCATGAGCGTATCGGAGATCTCGGTGACGAAGCAGGGCTTCTGGCGGAGGAGTTCGATAATCCGCCGTCGGTTCCTGTTTCCCAGGATGTCAAGAAGCCGGGCCGCCTCAACAGCATCGTACATTGCTAACTTAATGTTAGTATTTATTGTATATAAAAAAGATTATAGTTCGGATCAATGGGTTTGATCGAGATGAGTTTTCCAAAATCCTTTGAAGTGATAACGGTGATTCCCTACAAAGTAAAGCACCAAATACTATCTATTACTGCACCTGCATCTCAAATCCCCTTGTTTATCAAAATCCCAGCCGTTGCCAACTTTTCCTGGAGCCCCAAGGCCCCCAGGCCAAACAATTTATTGGCTACCCTGGCTCAAAGCCAAAGATATTTTTGGGTAGCCTCCCAATGCGCCGGAAACTTTTGGGCCCGTAACCGCCCGGGCCTGAGGGAAATTTTCTGCAGAGAAAAGATGTTCGAGATCCAAAAAAGAGAGAGGAGAGTTCTGAAAAACCACCTTGTAACCGGTAGTACCTTAACTTAGTACGACCAATGACGAGTAGGGAAAATCAGGTTGATTTTGCGCTCGAGAAGCGGTCTGAGTGTATCAAACAACTCGGCGATCGGCTCGACGGATTTTCGATATTAATCAATTGGAAGAGATTTCTGACGGTCGGGGGAGATATGTATCAAAACCATTTCGGGTTCCGGGGATACAGCCCTGGATCCAATTCCTTACCAACTGAGTAAGAATTCCGCTCTGAAAACACATTGTGGGAGAGGCAGTAAGGGTAATGGATTTTACAAACTCCCGAGGGGTCTCATTTTTAGCAGCCGACGGGGGTTCGTTTCAGAATATGGTCGCCGGCCAAAGACGCCCAATAGCGGAACCGGAGCAATGCTCCCGAACCGGTTATCATGGAAGACCAGGTTACCGGGCAGCTGACCTTGAGCCGGAGTGTCCATCTAAAAAGCATATCAGCACAAAGAGCGAAGATACCTCAGGATAGGTGGTAAAATGGGGGATCTGTATCTCAATTACGGTGAATCTATTGTTCTGACGGCAAATAAAGTCCTGGTAAACTTTGTGCCGTTTGACGTTATTCTTACCACCAGCCGCCTGATTTTTGTTGACAGTACCTATGCCAGGTTCGATGTTCAGATGATCCCTCTTGAGGATATCTTTTCGGTCAAAGGGGGAGAGATTGCGACGGGCGAACCGACCATAACGCTGACTATAGCCAGGACAGAAACAACGGAGCAGCCGGAATCGACCGAGCTCTTTTTCTCTCAGGAACGTGGTGAGCGGAGGATGCCGGAGAGCAGGGAATGGCTCCGGAAACTCATGGAAGCCATCGTTGCGGTGCGCCAGAAAAGCACGGTAACAGACTCCCGCACCGCAGAAGCGGAAACCGGTATGCGGCCATCAATCCGCAGGTGGATCGCCCCCGAAATTCTTGCGCCCCACAAGGTTGTCACCGATCCCCATCCGCCGGCACCCGAACCCGACGCGGCTTTCGGGCCAGCGGACGTTGCACCTGCACCGGTATCACAATCCCCGGAGGAGGACCTTCCGGAGAGCGGGAAGTCTCCGGAGGTAACAGACACTGAATCGCCGATTGCGGACGAGACGCATTCTCAGTCGGAAGAAAAAATTCAGGAGCGCGGAAGCGAGGAAAAACCGCCATCCGCGTTCAGGGAAGAGCCGATCGAGGCTCCGCAACCGGGCCCGGGAACCGCCCATGCAGATGATGAGCCCATCCGGCCGGTACCTGGTGATTCTCCGGAGACCTCTACAACACCGGAGGAAGAACAATCCACGATACCCGACGGATCCCAGAATTTCCCTCTTCTCCCTGAAGAGGGAGGGAGGGACGAGACGCCTGACCAGAATCCGGTAACCCCTCCAGCTTCCTCTGAACGGGAAGTTATTGATGATACCGGGATCAGGAAAGAATCAGGGGAGCCGGTATCTGAAACCCCATATAAGGATCTGCCCGAAGACTCCCGGAGCGGACCCAACCGGGAAGCAGGGGATCTTCCCAATGCTCCTCTTGCGATAACCTGGCCGATAATCCCGGCTCCCGCTATTGAATTTGCTGCTCCGCCGGCCCCCGCAAATTCCGATGAACCCCTCGTGGTAGCGCTCCCCCAAGAAGAAAAAATTCTCGGAGAAGAAGGTTCAGAGATCGCCCGGCAGACTAACGAGGAGACCGGTGCCGTGACAGATTCTCCCGACATTGAAAAAAACCGAGAAGAATTCTCCGGCCCGGAGGAAGCAGAGACCGGTGAGACGGTCTCTGAAAGACCGGGTGAGGTTTCCGGCAGAGAGGACCGGGAGGGGATCCCGGAAACCGCGATCGCGCTCGGGGCTGACCCGGTAACCGGGAGCACTGATCAAACCGGATCCTCCGACAAGCAGGAGAACCCCTCCGGGAGATCAACCCTCCAATCAGGAGACTCCGAAAAGCCTGCTGAAGAAGCACCCATTGCGAAAATTCCGGAGGAGATCCTGCCTCCTCCCCCGCAACGGGATAGTCCCCCGAGGATAAAGATGGCTGCTGCAATCGTTCTCCTCGCAGTCCTCCTCATCGCCCTCGCGGGTATTGCCCTGATTGCATCCCCCCCATTCAACGGGAACACTACACCAGTCACAACGCCGGTGTCAACGCTGGTACCAACCCCATCCCCCACTATAGCAGCCTCCCCCCCCTCAGTAACAATTCCCGGTACCGGGGTCTATCTCAAGGTGATCTACAATCACCACTACTACGGCCAGATCGGGAATCCCGGAGATCTCTTAGAAATATCCGACACCGGCGACAAGTTCTATGTCATCCCCAGTAAAGGAAACCTGGTTCAGATCCGTGTCGAAAAACAGGATAATACCGGAGACCCGCTCACGGTAGAGATCTACCGTAATGGTGCGATTGTCAGATCGGAGATGATCCGGACCCCCATGGGGGAGATCAGCCTTCTTATCTATCCTTCCACGGAAAAACCACTGGGGTTCGTGACCCCCGAACAGCAGTGAGGCGTGACAGGATGTGGGCAATACCAGTTTGACAATGTTGTCGCGAGCGAACGTGTGTCTGGCGGGATAAGAGATCATAACCAACCCAAAGAAAAAACGGGAGGTGCATTTCCCGTTTCGTTTATCGAACCGGATAATTATGCCCGCGCTGGCCTGCCGGGAGCGTGGTTATTTATTGTTGATGATTATTGAGGGTAACGAATGACCCATTTATTTTACGATCGTACCGGAAAGGGGTGCTTCCCGAGCGTTCGGCTTACCCCAATTTTACAAAATAGCACCAATGTGAGTGGGTCTATGTATCCGGTTCTTGCATTTTCAGGCCACATTTCAGTTTTTTGTCGAGAGCATCCGCTCAAGAACCCCTTGTTTTTTGAGGGTTGCGAGTTGAAACCGGTTAAAGCAGAAGGCCGAGAACAGCATTTTGGTATGCACCCTGAGAACGGTTGTGACTTTGGTATGAGCAGAATGGAACACATTCTTGATGATGGCATATGGGCGTTCCCCGGGAGATAGGATTCGAGAGATTCGAGCGTTTTTGAGAACATCGCGGATACCGATCGGATGCCCACGAACACCCCGTTGCATGGTGGTGTTGAAACCTTTTGTTTTGGTACCGAAATATCCTCGGTCACGGTAGATCACCTCTCCTTCGTTCGACAGGTCGATTTGCGAATCGTGGGTTGAGGCAGTTGTAACCTCGAGAGCCCGGATCAGTCCGAAGTCACAATCCTCTTTGGTATGGAGTTTGTATCCAAAATAAGATTTCTTGCCCTTTATCGCCCATGTTCCATCCCGGCTTCTTCGAGTTTTTGCAGCATCACCCCGGGGTGTATTCGTTGAAGCATGACCGGGCTCTGAGGTGATGAAAGTCGCATCCTGAATGGTGCCTTTTTTGATTTTCAGACATTGTGCATCGAGTTGTCGCTGGAGCTCATCCCAAATAGCCTTATCCTTTCCGGTCTTTGCCAACCGCTCCCGGAAATACCAGACGGTGGTCTGATCCGGGACCTTGTTAGGATACCCGAGGAATTTCATAAATGATATGCGATCATTGGCCTGACGCTCAAGTTCGGGATCGGACAGGCTGTACATCGACTGGAGTACCAGCATCTTAACCATGAGAACGATATCAATATTCGGTCGACCGCCCTCTTCGGTCTGGTTTCGATACAGACCTCCCACTACCGTCAGAAACCTCTCCCAATTGATTAATGTCGAAAATCCGTCAAGCCGATCCCCGAGTCGTTTGATACTCTCATACCGCTTCTCGAGCGCAAAATCAACCAGATTTTCCATACTCGTCATTGATCGTACTAAGATAAAGTACTACCGGCTACAGGGGGAATTTTTCAGAATTCTCTCAATTGTTCACGGGTACTGGGGAACGACCGGGACCGTCACGGTCTCCTTGGATGTAACCCGGAGCCGGTCCGGGATCCGGATCGAGGACGAGGCGGTCCCGTTCGATCCCCTCTCCCTTCCGGAACCCGAGCTCGAGGGCGATCTCGAAGAGCGCCATCTCAGCGGGCTCGGGGTCTTCCTGATCCGGCAGGTGATGGACGAGGTATCCTACCGGTACGAGGACGGGAAGAACATCCTCTCCTTGATCAAACGAAAAAAGGGGTGACCGGCTCAGGCTTCCCGGACGATATCCTGGATGTAGGCGATCCCAATCTTCGCCTTGCGCAACCGGGTGCTGTCGAGAAGATGCCGCATGTCGACAAATTCCCCATCGGTCACGATCTTTTTTACCTGGCTGCTCAAATCGAGCGACGGATCGTAGGGGATATTCCTGAATACCACGCTGTGGTTGTGGAGGTACATCACTTTTCCCGCACTGCGGTTCCGGGGATTTGCGTAATACAGGCCCTAGAGGATCTCCTCCGGAAAGAACGAGAGATCGCGGGTGAGGTCAATCCCCACACCGAAACTGACGAGCGTCTCTCCTTTATGGACATTGCCGGTAGCCGGTGCGACCCATTCGTTGATGAGGGAGGGGTCCATGATCGAGGACCCTTTCGGGACTCCCGAGCCGGCGACCGGGGATCTCTTGAGGCCGGAACTTGCAAGACTGTCAAGAACCCCCCAGATCGTGACGGCAACAACGCCATGGTAACTCCTCACCCGCTCCCGTGCGCCGGAGAAAACGCCCGGTAGATTTCAAAGAGGCTGACACCCCGCGGGTTCTCAGTCTCCAGGGTCAGGTACTCGTTGAACGGACCATCCAGGGTGATATTATAGCCGGTATATACCGGAACCTCACCGGAGCTCTCCTGAGGTGTGAGGAAATCCGGGGTATTATTTCCATCGGTCGGGAGCCAGACCATCGAGACGTAGAGGGTGATCATCTCCCCAAGGACCGGCATGGCATCCTTCACCTCAGCGCCGAGTGCCCCAAGCCCGAGAGAGTAGGTGATCTCGGAGAATTTTTTTTGCCCGTATCTCCGACTCCGTGATGGTAGCATGGAGGACCTTTTCGAGATCGCCGGTTACCCGCAGAACCGGAGGGGTGGTCATCCACCCGGGCTCGATCGTCAGCTTGACCCCGTTCTCCTCGATCTTCTTGTAGAAAATTTCGTTGAAGAGGGTGGGATTCTTTGATCTCCTCACGATATCGCTGACCGCCTCTTCAACGGTCGGGTACATATCGAGAACCTTGGTAAATCCAGCCATCTCCAAAACTTTTTTCGGGTAGTCGCCCACCGCTGCGAGAGCAAACCGGCCGTTCCACCGCTTAGTCTCCCGCTTGAGAGAATTGAAGATCCGTAAGCCCCCGCTGCTGAGATAGGAAGAGCCCGCAAGATCGATGACCAGGTCCCGGTCATCATCGTTCAACGCCTCCCGTGCCCATTCGTCAAGTTTCTGGGCCCCGAATGCATCCAGCCTGCCGGATACGAAAAAAACGAGAACCCCCTCCCACCTCTCGCTGCGAGCTTCCATGATTAATTCACCTGATAAAAAGTATGGACGCCCCGCGGTTTTTAATGTTCGGTAATCCATCTGGGCTGCCGGGATCGAACCTCGCGGGCAGCTCCGCGGGCATATCCTAAAATACGAGCTATCCGGGTATCTCTGCACACTGGCAGCATCCCTTGGGTGTGGCCAGGATCTTCCTCCGTTTACCATCTATCCGGTAGAAATGCGGGTGTTCGATCAGGTCGAGCACATTGATCTTCATATCCACAAGTTCGGAGTACGTAAAAAAATCCACTTTCTTCGCACCCTTTTCTCTCCAGGTAAGGTTGAGTCCGTAATCTTCCCGTTCGCTGGATACAATCTCCTGCATAGGCAACCCTTCTTGCAGAGAAAATATATGAACGTTTCCGGGTGGCAGGTTTATAAAAATCCGGGCGCGTACGCTTCAGATCCGGACCTCTTATTTTAGCCGGTGGTTCCTTATTTGGGCTGCTTCTTCGAGAGATCCCCGGGGAGGAGCCGGTTCACGAGCACCTCTATGCTCACAATCTCCCGCCGGAGAATCTCTTCATGGAAATACTTTCGGAGGTTTTCTTCGAGACGGGTCTTGTACCCCATCTTCATCTCGCGGTCACTCGTGAACTGGTGCCGTAATAAGTCCTGCAGCTCACGGAGGTCGCCTTCGGTAAGTTTATCGACAAAGATCTTCCGGTACTTCTTCAGCAGCAGCTCCTTTACTTCGTCATCTCCGATCCTGCCGGGTGGTTCCCGGGTGTGCCTGATCATCTCGTTCTTCATTGTCTCTCCCGTTTTATGGATCTCTTCATCCCTTCGGATCCGCTAACCCCTTTGCACTGGCACCTCCCCGATCGATGAAGGGGGAGGATCATCCAATCTTCTGATCTCCTTTCCTGGGATCTGTCTCCCCCGGTTCCTTCTCCTCCCCAGGGAAACAACCCGACAAATCTCCTCCGGTCTGGCTCATTTCGGCGCGATCGCCTTTTTCAGGGCCGCGCCCAGCCGGATATTCTAGTTCCTATCCTTAAGCAGGAATCCCAGCCTCTCGGCAGAGACCGGGTCCCGGATCTTTCCGAGTGCCCCGATGGCATGGCGCCTGACATCCGGGTTTTCGTCATGGAGCATCCCGAGGAGCGCATCAACAACCGTCTTCCCCCCCAGTCTTCCGAGTGCATCCACTACTCGCATCCTGACCGACCAGTCCCCGTCGCGGAGCGCAAAGATAAGCCTGTCGATGGCCCGCTGGTCGCCGATCTGCCCGAGAGCCCAGGCAGCCCTGAGTCGTACTACACTCTCGTTGTGACCGAGAACCCCGATCAGGGGCTGGACTGCGGGTTCCCCGATCCGGGCAAGGGCAAAGGCGGAGGCCCACCGGATATTCTCATCATCATTCCGGAGATCCACGATGAGATCCCGGATCTGTGCTGCAAGATCGTCCATGATTCACCAAACTCCCATCCGAAGCGCTGATGACCGGCGGGATCCTGGAAAAGCCTCATGGCTCGCCCGCCGATACCGGCACGCATCCCTTCACACATTTTATTATATAAATATGATGGCGAGAACCCAAACAACGAGGAAGCCTTCGGGAGGAGGGGCGGGTGATGAATAAAGGGGGGGTACCCATTGCCCCACCGGAAGACAAACGCTGATGAGATGGGGGTGCGTGTGGCCCCCCTCTTTCAGAAGAGGGGTGGGGGCCGCCTTCCCTCTTTCCTGCAGAGATGATCACCGCAATTTGGATCCCGGAAGGGTTCCAGGGTTTAATAGCGATAACGTCACAGTACTTGTATGGAAACATCCACGATTAAAAAATGGGTCATATTTTTCCTCGGGATCCTCATCGCAATCCTCCTTGCCGATGCACTTGCAAACCTGATCGTGACCACCGCTGGTCTCGGGGGTTGGCAGAAATTAGTTATCAACTTCATCCTGTATGCTGCTCTCTTCTTTGGCATCCTTTACGTGATGGAGAAAGTGTTCGACATCGAATTCTTCGGGTTTGGCCGCTGTCTGCCGTAGAAAAAGGGAGAATACTCGAGGAGGCCTAATAATAAATCGGGCCCGGATCTTCCGGACGGTGCAGGAACAAAGGCAGGACAGGATGAATTTAGTAGTAGTGAAACCTATGCAGGTGTACCATTGAGGTTCGCACGAATAAATGTTAGGTGTAGATGATGTATACGAATCTGTCATGCATTGTAAAGGGGCTCATCGCCATCCTATTCGGTTTTCTTGCCATTTTTCTTCCCGGACCTCTGCAAACAACATTTATTGGTCTCTTCTGGGTATTCATCGTAATAGGGATCGCGATCTTCCTGCTCCTTGCTACCACATCCCGGTCCGATGAGTCCCTCTTCTGGTTTGGGCTTGCTGCGGTGCTCGTGATAACCTGTGCCCTGTCTCTCTTCGCCCAGCTGGTAATTACCCTCGTCTTTATGTTGATGATCGCAGGCATTGCCTTTTATTCCGGGTTTGCTGATATCAACTATGCCCTCAGATTCCCAAAGACGAAGTACTACATGATAATCGGCATGTTCCTGATAAGCGTCCTTCTTTTGGGAGTATTGTTCAGGACCCTGCCGGTAACCGAACTGGATAAGGTCGTCCTGCGAATTCTTGGAACCTTTGCCCTGATCTTCGGGATCTTCTCCATCGCGATCGGCCTTCACGAGCCAGCGGATCCCGCCGCACCGGCCATTGCCCCCGGGCAGATTCAGAAAAAATATTTCACCTGCTCCTGCAAACCCCCCAGGGAAAAATAATCACTCGGCCATGCAGCCTTCTTTTTCCGGTAATTATGTTGAGGTATGATGTCGTTGTCGTAGGAGCGGGCCCTGCCGGAAGCGCTGCTGCCGAGGCGTGTGCGGGGTATGGGCTCTCCACACTCTGCATCGAGGAGCACGGTACCATCGGCTACCCCGTCCAGTGTGCCGGGCTCCTCTCGAATTCAGCCTTTGCCGAATGCCGGACTTCGGAAAGGCCGGTCCTCAACCGGGTCTCGGGTGCAAAGGTTGTCACGGGTGCGGGGAGCGAGATCCTGATCGACGCAAAAGTAAGAAAAGCACGGGTTGTCGACCGGGCAGCACTCGACCGCGAGATGGCAAAGTCTGCGGCAGATGCCGGAGCGGAATTCCGGCTCAAGACAAGCGTCTGCGATGTTGTGGGTGATACGGTCCGCACCCGTGGGATGTACGGGCATGTGGAGATCGGATTTAAGATCCTGATAGCAGCCGACGGGCCGCGAAGTACGATCGCCCGCAGGTACGGTCTCGAACGCGCGAAAGTCTACCTCTCCGGGATCCAGGCCGATATCCCGTGCCCGTTCGACCAGCGGTATGTTGGAGTATACCCTGACGCATCCCCGGACTTTTTCGGCTGGGCCATCCCTTTGGGAGAGGGCCGGACCCGGATCGGGCTGTGCGGCCGGTACAGTGTTCCGGAACGGTTCGCTGCGTTCGCCCGAACGTTTGGCCAGAGTTCGACCCATCTGGTCACCGGAACGCTCCCGCTCGGGCTGATGAATCGGACGTATGCCCGGAGAACCCTCTTTGTCGGTGATGCCGCGGGGTTTGCAAAACCCACCTCGGGCGGAGGTGTCTATACCGGGGTCCGGTCGGCGCGGCACGCAGCCGTGGTTGCTGCCGATTGTTGCGAGAATGACCGGTTCGCGGACCGGGATCTCGCCTTGTACGAGAAGCGGTGGAGGGGCGATCTCGGGAAGGAACTGGAGTTTGGGTACCGTCTCTTTGCCCTGCGGCAGAAGATGAGTCCCGCCCAGATCGACTCCCTTATCCGGGCACTGGATGATCCAGAGATCCTCAGAACCATCGTGGATCGGGCCGATATGGACCGGCCCGGAACGATCGCTTCGATACTACTCCGGAAACCCGCGGTTCTGGCATGCATGGGTTCCCTCATCTCCTCCGGGATCCGGTCGCTCTTCTTTTGAAACCGGAAAAACGGTACCAGAAGATGCCCCGGATCACGAGGGTTCCTGACTCATCGCCCTGATGAGATCCGCTATCCGTATCGGCCGGGCATCCGGTGCAATGTTGTGGATACGGCACCATTCCCGGTAAATCCTGACCAGCTGGGGGCTTTTGAGACCCGCTTCCGCAACGAGGCTCTCGTCATAAAAAACCTCTTCCGGCGAACCCTCGGCAAAGATGGATCCCTCCCGGACAAGACAGACCCGGTCTGCAATTCGAGCCGCGAGATCGAGATCGTGGGTGGCGATGACGACACTGATCCCGAATTTCTCTTTCAGACCCGAAATGAGATGCTCGATCATCTCGGAATGGACCGGATCGAGGTCAGAAGTCGGCTCGTCCATGGCGATAATCCGGGGTTTCATGGCAAGGATACCGGCGATCGAGATGAGCCGTTTCTGCCCGCCGCTCAGGTAATTGGGGAGTTTTGTTGTCAGATCGGCCGCCCCGACCGCTTCAAGTGCCTCAAGAGCGGCAGCTTCTGCCGCTTCCGTGGACATACCGAGGTTCAGGGGTCCGAACATGACATCGTCAAGTACGGTGGGTGCGAAGAGCTGGTCGTCGGATCGCTGGAAGACGATGCCTACCGATCTCCAGAGATCGACCGCCCCTCCCCCGTTCATCGACCTGCCATCGATTGTAATCTCCCCTTCCGTAGGGACGAGGAGGCCATTCAGGTGCTCGATGAGCGTGGATTTCCCGGAACCGTTTGGGCCGCAGAGTGTGACGATCTCGTTCTTCATCACAGCAAAGCACATGTTGTGAATCCCGACGCTCCCGTCGGGATAGGCGTGGCTTGCGCAGTCGACATGGATGAGGACCTCCCGGCCGGGGCCGGTGGGGAGGCAGGTGGTGGCATCCGGGTCACGTCGGGTTATGGTCATCTGACCAACCCCCCCGTCGAATTCGGGACGATGAAGATCATGAGAGCGATGGCCGCGGCGAATATTACTAACGCGCTATATTCTGCAGGACGCGGGCGGGGGATCTCCGTCCCCGCCCGGTATATTCCGGTGTAGCCCCGGGAGATCATCGCTTTGTGCACCCGTTCGGCCCGCTCGAATGAGCGGATGAAGACCAGGGCGAAGACCTCGGCAGAAAGCCTCCCCTTGACCCTGACCGAAGGCAGAAGCCCGCCGCCCCGGGACCGAACTGCCTTGAGCATGGATCCGGTCATCGCAAGCGTTAAGAAGAGAAACCGGTACGCCATCAGGAAGATCTGGTCGATCGGCGAGGGAAAGACCCGGTTGATGAGCGCGGAGAGGTGGTGGTACCGGGTTGTCATGATGAGGAAGAGGGTGATGGTGACCGAGATGAGGGCTTTTTCGGTCAGCGTCACGACGAGGAGGATGCCCTTGTCGGACAGGACCCGCGGGAACCCGAAGAGGGAGAATGCAAGGACCGGTCTCCCGGGTTCAGTCCAGGCGAGAAGGCCGACGAGGGAGAGGACAAAGATCACCGGGAGGAGATACCATGCGAAGAGCTTCCGCACCGGAAGGCCGGCTAGGGCGTAGACGAGGAGGACTGCGAGGTAGAGGGCGGTACAGATGAGCAGGTTTCTTGTCAGCGTTATTGTCAGGATGACGAGAAGAAGGACGGCGCATTTCGTCCACGGGCTGATACGGGAGAGCCTGGACCCCTGCCGCTCCGCATACGAGGTGATAAGGTCAGGATCCGGGATATGGCCGGAGATCATCGTCGTGCTCATCATCGCACCGGAATTTGGGGGATATGCAAAGATCCCCGCATCTGGACACCGGAATACTGCAGCGTCATAACCGTCTCTCTCCGGTCATGCATCCCGAATCGTGGGTGATCTTCCCGCAGATCCCCTGGTGGGGATGTCCCATCGCCCGGCAGATCGTATCAACGGCTTCCCGGGAGACAAGGCTCTCGAACCGGGAGACTTCCCGGCACGCCTGTTCATCGGTCAGGCCGAACCGTGCGAGCACGAGGCTTAAGATCCGGTGGCGTTTTACGAGAAAACCTGCGCAGCGCACTCCTTCGGGAGTGAGGGTGACGCCCCGGTACGGGACATGCCGGAGAAGACCGAGATTCGCAAGCTCGCAGATGGTCTTTGTCGTCGTTGAGGGATCTACCGAGAACCGGGATGCCATCTCGTTTGTCCTGGCCGTCCCTTTCTTTTCAAAGATATACTTGAGGTACTCGATCTTCCGCGGCGAGAGATCAAGACCATCTTCAGTCTCCATAGTTCATCTCCATAGGGACTCATCCTAGAATAAAGTTTGGAGCATTACCAAAATCCCGGTTCTCGTGCGGACTCTTCCCTGACGGTTCCCGAGGGGAAGGCTCCAACAACCAGCTCTGACCATTAGCCTCCCGCTTCCGCCCGGCCGGAGAAGCTCGATCCTGTCCGGCCGACCTCGCCAGTCCCCCTCATCCAATGTAAGGATATGGACCTCAACTCCGCTCTGGCAAAATCCGTTGCAGCCTCATGGCCCCTGGTGGGGGACAGCGCCAAAAGGGGTGGGAATCGACGACCCGATAAAGACCGAGATCGTGACCGGGAAAAGAAGAGGCAGGGATGAGAGGCGAGATGATGAAACGTGGGGGAGGAGACGGGCGAAGGGGTCCTTCCCTCAGATGCCGGCCAGGTACGGGGGGGGCGATGCCACTCTTCTGATCGGTGTTGAGGGCCAAGAGACGCTTGGTAAACTGCAAAAGGCTGTGGGTATCGGCCGTGCGTTGAAAGGGCAGAGGCAGTCATGAACGCTTCTGGACTCAAAAGCGCCCTGTATCCCGGCCCAAACGGTCTATCAGGATCACCAGTCCCGGGATCGCGATCGGATCTGCTGTCACGACCGCATCGTTCCATTACCTGGATAACCGGATCATCTTCTCGGCCGGGGTTTTGGAAAAACGACAAATTAAGGTAGCTTGAGCGAGAGAGAACTCAAAAGAGCGACGGGGGTTACCGTCAGGACGCGGTTGTTATCGGATCTGCCCTCCGCATCGCAGGGAATCCGGCTACCGACCGTCCCCTGCCACAGCACCACCCCGGATCCCGTTTTCTGATCCTGAGGGGCCCTGCCCACCGGGCCGGAAGTCCATGCGATCAATCCCGAGGGATGTGGAGATGAACAAGTACCCTGTCCAGGCATTCAGCCAACCCCCCACTGGTACTTGTGCCCTCCGGGACACTACCTACGAACACTCCTTTGTACTCCGCCCGTCCCGGCATGATGGTGTCGGGGTCTTCTCCACGCACGGGATCCGGAGAGGAACCCGTCTCCGTCTCTTTCCCGGCCCGGCATCGCGTTTTGTACCGGCAGAGAACGAGTCTGACGGGAGTCTCCTTGATCTCTTCAGCCGGCGGTTTGGCATCCATGGCGGAAACGGGTATTATGTACCCCACGATTTCGGCTGCATGGAGATCGGGTGGTACCTCAATCATTCTCCGGATCCGAACGCATACCATGACGAAATATTTGACTATTTTGCCAGCCGCGATATCCCGGCAGGCGAAGAGATTACCGTGGATTATCAGACGCTTCGGGTTTGAGGAATCACCCGATTCCATTTATAATCTATGTTTTGGGTCTCTTCCGGGAGAGGGGAGGGTCGGACGAGTACAGATAGGGGTGCGTCCCCCGGCTCGGTATCAGGATCACACCCGCGATCTCCCCGGTCTCTGGATCTTTCCCTTCACCTTTTACCACTCTCCTTCGCGGTTCGGCGTACCCGGTAAAAGTTCCGCTGGGTAAAGGCGTTTTCTGCATACTGATATCTGATAAGTCCCCCTGCCCGTGGCGCTGGATTGTCTCTTACGCTTGCGCTGGTTCGTTTTTGCAACCCGTGGTGGCAGATCCTGCCGGGAGAGACCGGTTTTTATACGGCCGGTGTTTGCGAGGAGAAATATCGCCAGGAAAGGCTAGGTTCGGTCTTCAAAAGAGGTCCTTTTCGTTATCGTATCCCTGATATTTGCGCAATCAGGTAGGGCAAGGGGGACTGCGGCTTTTTGTGAAGCCCGGCCGATTCAGGATCCGGCAATGGAGAAGACGATTAACCCTGGCCCCGGTAATGCCGGGTTCTCTTTTTAAATTATGACCGGTCATATTCACTAAAAAACCCCGCACGGTGATCCCATGCTGTACCGCACAGTCCCAAAAACCGGCGAGAGCCTCTCTATCCTCGGCTACGGGTTCATGCGGCTTCCGCGATCGCCCGGAGGGGGTCTCGACGAGGAACGGGCGATCTCCCAGCTCCGGCACGCCATTGACGAAGGGGTGAACTATGTCGACACCTCCCCCCTCTACCATTTTGGCAGGAGCGAACCGATCCTGGCACGGGCGCTCGAAGACGGGTACCGAGAGAAGGTCAACATCGCAGACAAGCTCCCCCCGTGGTCGGTCAAGACCCGTGAGGACATGGATCGCATCCTCGATAACCAGATACGGATCCTCAAGGCAGGTTACATCGACTACTATCTCCTTCACAGCCTGACCCGGGAGAGCTGGGAGAAACTCGTACGACTGGATGTCCTTTCGTTCCTCGATGCGGCAAAGAATGACGGGAGGATCCGGAAGGCCGGGTTCTCGTTCCATGGCGATCCTGCAACGTTCCGCGCGATCGTGGATGCGTACGACTGGCACTTCTGCCAGATCCAGTACAATTATCTGGACGAGGAGAACCAGGAGGGCACTGCCGGGCTCGAGTATGCGGCAGGAAAGCACCTCGCGGTGATGATCATGGAACCGCTCCGGGGCGGCAACCTCGCCTCGCCGGTCCCCAACGAGGTCCGGAAGATCTGGGATGAGTCGCCGATCAGGAGGTCGACGGCAGCCTGGGGGCTGCGGTGGGTCTGGGATCACCCCGAAGTTACCGTGGTATTATCCGGTATGAATACCGAAGCCGACATCGATGAGAACCTCCGTGAGGCATCGACCGCGTACCCGAACTCCCTTGGCGACGGGGAACGGCCCCTCGTCGGCAGGGTCCGGGATGCCTACCGGGCGCTGATGAAGGTGAACTGTACCGGCTGCAGCTACTGCATGCCCTGCCCGGCGGGGGTCAACATCCCGGAATGTTTTGCCCTGTACAACCGTGCAGCTCTCTTCCCCCAAAAGTGGGGGAATACCCTCCTCTATCTCGCAAAAGTCGGGGGCATTGTCGGGAGAGAAGCCCATGCCGGGCTCTGCCTCGGGTGCGGGAGGTGCGAGAAGATCTGCCCCCAGAAGATCCCGATCCCCGAACGGATGAGAGAAGTCGCAAGGGAGATGGAGGGGCGCGGCTTCAGGTTCAAGGTTACGGTTGCAAAGGCCGGCTTTTCCCTCTATGACGCGGTTCTTCGGATCCCAAACCCCCTGCGTAGGCGGAGGTGAGAGGGGGGAGCGGGAATTCTGCCCCGGGCCACCGGCCCGGCGCCTTCCGGGATCTGCAAGTCCGGCAATTTCCTGCCCTGCACCCGGGCTGTTTTAGGGTTTTTGCCCATACCTATCGGACAATCCGGGAGCCTCATTTTTTGGGGGAGGGTCGGGCCCGCACCGTTCCTCTGGCGGCCGGTTTTCAGTGAGATGGTGAGCAATGGCGCTGGGCTTGAAGCCGGGTCGTGCTTCTCTGATCTCGTGCAGTCCGGGGTCTGCCATCGACTCTCCGCTCAAAATACGGGTAGGGCCCCCCAGGTTACCGGAAAAATTACCGGACAAGACCCGGGATCTGGACGGGAATAGAGGGGTTTTTCCTCGATTCGTTCTTCTTTTCAGGGTTTGAAAGAAAAGACAAACCCTGAATCTTCCCGATATTCACAACGCTTGGTGAATGTTCCGGCCCGAACAATTCTTTACATTCCCTTCCCCATGGTAGATCGATGAATGATCTCCGGCAGAGGATCCTGGGCAGATGCGCATCCCTGGATATACCGCTGGTCGGGTTTGCGCCGGCCGACCGGTGGAGTAAAGC
This sequence comes from Methanoregula sp. SKADARSKE-2, assembly GCA_030919125.1. GTDB lineage: Archaea > Halobacteriota > Methanomicrobia > Methanomicrobiales > Methanospirillaceae > Methanoregula. The sequence continues at coordinate 1,692,295 of CP121470.1, read as the reverse complement.
GCCATTCAATCCGTGGGTGCCGGAGGCGTTCCGGCCAGAAGCGATCTGGCCTGAGACCGAGACGGTCATCGTTATCGGCATCCCTGTTACCCTCCCTATCCTCGAGACCTCCCCCTCTATCTGGTACCACGAGCTGTACCTGACGGTCAACACCCTGCTCGACGCTCATGGCTACCGGATCGCATCCTTCCTCACCGCAGAGGGGTACCCCTCCCTCTGGGTCCCGCGTGACGGGTACGGTTCGATCGGGATCCTGAAGGAGAAGCCCGTCGCATTCTTCTCCCACAAACACGCCGCGTACCTTGCAGGGCTCGGAACCTTTGGCGTGAACAATACGCTCCTGACCCGGGAGTACGGGCCCCGGGTCCGGTTCGCGTCGATCTTTACCTCCGCAGAGATTGCCGGCGGACCTGTTATGTCAGAGCCCCTCTGCACCAACTGTATGCAGTGCGTCGAGATCTGCCCGGTCAGAGCGATCGATGGCAGGGATTACCCGGAGGGGATCATCAACAAGAGGTCCTGTGCAGCCCGGTCCGAGGCGCTGTACAAGCGGTCGGCCTCACCCTGTGGGTTCTGTATCAAAGTCTGCCCGGTGGGGGAGGACCGGAAGGTCTGGAACCGAAAAAACCCTGAGATCTACGACCGGAACAATCCGGAATCTGAGGAACTCCACAAGTCGTGGAACCACGTCCGTTCGTACGGCAGCCGTTAAGGGTACGTGGTGGGGGCAACCCGGAATTTTTTATCACTGCGAACTGTACATGACGGTATGAAACAACGCACGCTCATCCTCATCGCTGTGCTCCTCCTCGCTCTTCACCCTGGTGGCTGCACTGCCGGACCGGTACCCGAACCTCTGAACGTTCGGGCTATCCCCCCGCCATCTCGGCTCGTAACAGTCCCGAAAGTATCTCTCATTAATATTTTTTGTTCGTAAGAGCGTGAATGTTCCATCAACTTACCATCCAAAAATTCTGCTACCAAAACCGAGGATAGCCTCTTGACGTAATCTTCTTGGGAATGCGAGATTCGGTGATTCCAGATTCTCGAAATCCCGACTGCCATGAGGACGAAAAATAGTCCAGAGATGCGATTTCGTATCGGAACCTACGATAGGCGTCAAACCATTTCGTTGACTTTGTCTTCGGTTCAACGTCTAATATAGGAAATGCTTTGCGGACTGTACATATTTCTGCTGTGTTGCACAAATCCGTACTAAATCCCCGGTTTAGAAATCTGGGCGTATTAACTGTTGATGAGGATATTGTAAAGACTGAATTTCAGTGGGAACTCATGAAACATTCCATTGATGCTGGTAGCTTTGACCGATTTCCCCAAAATCCATTTCATTGAAGAGAAAACGCCTTCGACCGCCCATCTCGAACCATAGTTGTGTCTTTGAGCCCATTCCTCGTATCCCGCATCAAGGAACTCCCGGGCACATTGAGCCCGATAGGAGGAACCCTTCGATCTTCTCGAAGCATTCGATCGAATCTTGATCGCCGAAGAAATGTGCCGCTTTTCAAGGTCGTTAAAAATCGAAATATGATCGTACGCTCCGTCTCCGAGTACCTTCCGGACAGTACCAGACTGGAGAGAGTTTTGTGCAGAATCGATAAGAGGAATACAACACTTCTCGTCCGGAATGGTCTCGTTAGTAACTTCCATCTCCAGGATATTACGGGATTTCCGATCAATGGCAACATGAACCTTGATCCAACCTTGATCCAACCACGATGAACTCTCCACTTTTCTCGCATCCACTCACCCCGGTTAGTAACTTTAATCCCCGTGCTATCTATCGCGACAACAACATCCTTACCGGTTTGTCCGATCGTGTCGGACACCGGCAATTCGAACAAACGGATTCGACGGAATAAAGTCGTGTAATCGGTAGCAAGATCCTGCTGAACGAATGGGGATAATTTTCGAAGAAATCCCTCCATCTGACGGTACGGCATAGAGAAGAGAACGTGAATTCTATAAATTCCAATGAAAGATAAAATTCACCTCGCTGGACTAAATGTTCGTTATATTTTGGCCATTCCCGGTTGTCCTCATACGGTTTACCCCAGCGCTTGTTCTTTGCCATTATTTTTTATAAGAACCGGATACCGGATAAATCTAAGCCCCGCGCACATAATCATTTGTGCAACACAGAAGTAGTACCCAAAGCAATTTAAGTCCCCTTCACAAATTTACTATGCTTATGCGTGCCCGTGCCATCGCGCTGATCGTCCTCTTATCGCTCTGCATCGCATCCCCGGTAATGGCTGCGAATGAAGAACGGTATGGTTACATCACCGTGCAGGACGTCAATATCCAGCTCGATAACGGCACTGCTCGTATCCATGTCAATTATACCGTCGATGAAGGGACCACTTTTTTCTTCTTTTTACTCGGGAAACAGGATCTTAAGTCCAAGCTGATGAAGATCCTCAATTACGATGACGCGCAGATTACGCGCATCGATCTCTCCAGCGCAGTATTTACTGTCCCCAGCGCGGCGTATTCCTATGGGAACGGGGTCTACTGGTACCCATCCCACGACTTCAATGTGGCTATCCCGGCTCTTATCGTTCACTCACCCCAGGTAACCCAGAACTTCACAATGGCAAAGCAGTTCCCCGGGGGAATGGGGTACTTCGCAAACCCCCGGAGTTCGGAGCCGCCACTGCAGGAAGATCCCGATGAACGTCACTGATCTCTGGCATCGCTCTCTTATTCCATCTCGCCGGCACAAGAGACAAATGCCATTTTTTCAAAGGGACTTTTATCCCCATTATCAGAACTGAGCGCTTCGGGAGGTAGGCGGGTCTGAGCTGCAGTTTCGTGAGCCCGCACAATAATCCGGAAAGGAGAGCGCATACGTATCCCCGGAACAAATACTGGCATGAAAAGAAAGGGTGAGGCGAGCACTCGACCAAGACGCTCTTCGAAAATTTCGGACTATCAGACCATTTCCGGCTTTTCTTCCCAAAAAAAATTTACATCACTTCGATAATTTCCTGCTTCAACTCCTCCGCAAGCTTCCGGTTGACGAAGAACTGGACGATCACCCCGCTGATGGCAGAGAGAATTCCAATGGATGTCAGGAGTAAGATCTCCTGCGATGCTGCTTCGGCAGTGAGCGGGAAGTCCGGAACAGGGTTGATAGAGATGAGGTAGATGCTTGTGCTCCAGAGGATGAGTCCGATCGCGGTAACAAAGAAGGGGAAGACCACAACTTTACCGATATTTTCCTTCTCATTTATGTAGACATCTATGAGTATCCCGATGGACGTAACAAGACCCGCGATAATGAGCCAGACGATCGCCCCCCAGATAAACGTCATGAGGGAGTGGAAGACACCAAGGAGCGGATCTGGAATGTAGTACCTGAGCACACTACTGAAGCCAAAGGTAAACCCGATAAAAATCAAAATTATCGTAGCCGAGTACGTGACAACGGAGAAACGCCCGCGGGAGAGAGCGATCCGCATTGCATCGATGATGCCGTGGACGATCTCATCAAACCCGAATCCTTTGTAGAGCATATAACAACCGATGGCTCCGACAACGACAATGGTTGCAAAGGCCGGATACCCAAGGAGATATGCCGATGCATAGAGGAGCATCGCGAGGCCGAGCGGGATGAAGACCATACGGGAGATCTTCGGATCCTCAAAGAATTTCTTGAGGATGTAGTATGTCCCCTCAAGGTTTGGCATCTGGTTGACGATGACCCGCCGGATACTGATGACCGGGATCTTCGACTGGATGATGGGGATGACATACTCGTCCTCAGCGCCATCCGATACAAGGATGCAATCGGTAACCCGGGTCTCTTCGAGCACTTTATCAAGTGAAGCTGCGATCCTCCGGTCCCCTTCGATCATGTGGAGGTGGTCGCCTGCTACAACTGCAAGAGATGCGTCCTCTCCTTTTGCAACCAGCTCGTCAAAGATCTTGATTGCACAGAATATCGCATTGACATCAGAATCCTCGGGATCCGCAAGCGCGAGCGCAGTCGCGGCATTCAGGCATGCGGTCCGGCCGACAGCCGGGCTACCCACCTTCGCTTTCCACCCGATATCGTCATCTCGATCAACACTCAGAACCAGTGTCCTTCCCTGCGCCATTCTTTGAAGTTCCTCACCCGCTGCATGCGTAAGTATTATTCGTATATTTCCTTTATTGAAAAAAATAAAGGACTAACTGGATAAGTTTGGTCTGGTATCCGTAATAAATCCACTGACGAAGAGATCTCACGGGAGAACGGATATAACAAGGCTGGAGATCTTTCCCCGGAAAAAATGATTTCAGATGAGTTTTGAGCGCTGGAGGAGTAAAATGTCGTCCGTGGTAAGTTTTTCGCCGGCACGGAAATTCTTGAACAGGCTCTCGGCTTCCTTCCGGACCGCCTTCTGTTCCTTCGTCACTTTTACCTTCTTGGTCTTCTTGCGGAGGCCCGAGATAACCTTGTCGTAATCCCGGAGCTCTTTCTGGCAGGTGATGAAAGCCTTGTGCTCAGTGTCTGCGGTTTCCTGGGCTTCGACAAAACTCTTGTGCGCCGCATCTGCCGCTTCGCGGGACTTGTCGGCCTTCCGGTAGGACTCGACCATTAGGTCGTGGTGCTTCTGGGCGAGCTCGGCGACTTCCGTCACTTTCGCGTGGAGGTCAGAGGCGGCTTTGCGGAGATCGCGCGCCTCGGTGATCTTGGTGCGCATCTCCTTGTTCTGTTCGAACTCGGCCTCCTGCTCGCGCACCTGCCCCTTCATCTGTTTGATCTTCTCGATCAGCTCGCGTTCCTTGTCAGTAGTGAAGACCTCAGTCTGCTGCCGGTACTCCATAAATTCGATCTGTTTCTGGAGTTCCTTGACGCCCCGGTTTTTTGAGGTTCCATGCTCTTTCTTGAAACCCTCGATATCCTCAAAAAGCACATTGGCCTTGTCGTTGAGCTCATTCCGCTGTGCCTTGAGGTCAAGGACATCCTGGTTGTACTTGTCCCGAAGATCCTTGCTCTTCTGGGCCTCTTCAACAAACTCCCGGGTCTGGTTGTTGAGCGTGTTGCGCTCACGGGCGAACTTGCTTGCGTTGGCGTTGAGATCGTTGCGCTTGTTTTTGTGTTCTTCAGACTCTACGAGAATTTTCTTTCTTTTTTCCATCAGCTCATTCAACATGCGTTACCACTCCTCATCAGATTCTCCTTAGCCGGAGCTGCACATTTTTGCGAAAGAGATCGGTTCCCTCGATGAAAAATCCGATCCTGTTGATCTCTCACAGAACAAATCTGCATGCAGGATGCAAGATGAAAAACATCAGAAAGAGTACTGAGCGTTATATTTTCATAAGACTTCGGGACGAAGCCTTTATTCAACACACTGTTCATGATGTTCAACTCTCGATACCCGGATGCGTCCGAACCGCGGCAGCACCCATACCATCCCGGCGAAGGATTGGTCGAATGTACTATATTTTAAAGGAGGGGGAGATAATTAAGCGTTTCGCCGTAGATCGTTGAAACGGCAGGGGGGAGAGAACAACGGAGATCAGAGCGCCTCTAAAAATTTTAGGAGCGAACAGAAAAAAGGATGTTGGTCCTTGATGGTGACCAACCCCTCCTCATTTATTTGGGAGGATGCCCAGGTTTTTGGTAGTTTTATTGTCTTCTGGGCCTGATTAACCGACCCATTCAAGAACGCCGCCCCCACTGGGCTGGTCCCTGCCGCTGCGCCGGTTCTGGGGCATCTCGACTGCCTTCGGGTTCGCACGCTTCTCTTCGATGTTCGAGATCATGGTCTTGTATGACTGGCGGGTCCCGAGGATCTGTGCACTCTTGACACCGGTCATGATCGCGAGGACACGAATCTTGCCTTCCATATCGCCGCGGACACGTGCACCCCAGATGACATCTGCGTGGGGATCGAGTTCGTACGTGAGCGAGGTTGCGACTTCTTCTGCATCCTGCAGGGTGAGATCGGTACCCCCCGTGATGTGGATCAGGCTGCCAGTTGCGCCGCGGTAGTCGATGTCGAGCATTGGATTGGACAGGCATTCGCGAACCACGCTTTCAGCCTTGTTCTGCTGCTTGCTCTCCCCTACGAGCATGACCGCTACGCCACCCTTGGACATGATTGCCCGGACATCTGCATAGTCGATGTTGATGAGTGACGGCTCAGTGATGGTCTCGGAGATGCCCTTGACGGTCTCACCGATGAGCTGGTCCATGACAGAGAAGGCCTGGCCGAGCGGGAGGTTCGGGACGAAGTTCTTGAGCCGGTTGTTATCAAGAACGATTACGGAGTCTGCTGCAGCTGCGAGTGCCTCAAGACCCTCTTCTGCACGAATCAATCGTGCCTTCTCGACCTGGAACGGATAGCTGACCATCCCGACAACAATTGCTCCCTGCTCTTTTGCAATAGCAGCGACGACCGGTGCGGAACCGGTACCGGTACCTCCTCCCATGCCTGCTGTGATGAAGACGAGGTCTGCGGATTCGAGAATCGCTTCAAGCGTGGGGCGGGCCATCTCGGCCGCTCTCTTCCCGACATCGGGGTAACCGCCGGCACCGAGACCTTTTGTTAAGGATTTCCCGATGAGGATCCGCTTGTCGGCCTGGATCATGTCCAGGTGCTGCTTGTCGGTGTTGATGGCGATGGTCTCTGCGCCCGAGACACCCATGTGGTGGATCCGGTTGACCGTGTTGTTTCCTGCACCCCCGCAACCGATGATAACAATCCTTGGTTGCCCTACAAAGTCATCTTCCATTCCACCTGTCGAGCCGGGCTTGTTCATCTCTTTCTCAAGATCGGCATTTTTTAAAGCGTCGTTAATAATACTCTGCATTTCTACCCTCTCATACCTTGAATGAAACCTGGTCGCTATCCTTTAAGACACGGCTGGCGCGTTTTTCAACAAGTTCACGCACGGCGGCCCGGACTGCCTCCGAAATATTGGGATATTCGCCCGAATTTACCATCTGCTGGAGCAGACTGATCTGTTGTTCGGGCAACCGGAGCGTGATTCTTTGCATCATTGTATATCACTTTTCTGACATATGCATGACATAAGTCAGACATATGTCAGACAATGAGAATGCTAGTGTCTGACTAACCAGATGATTCAAACTAAAACATTAAGACATATAAATTTTGTTTTTTGATCTTCTGCCGTTCAGCAAATGCATTTATCAGTTCCAATCCAATTATTACGTGAAATGCGGGATTTTATGGCGGCCGATTCGTTTCCGGAACGGGTGGTGCATGGGGGTATTGGGAAGTGGCGGCAGGAAAAAAGCCAGAAAAACGTCCGGGATTTCAGCGCGAGCGTCAATCCCTACCCCCCGATATTCGCGTGGGACTGCGATCCGGAAGCACTTGCGAGATACCCAGATGATGGCTATCATACCCTGAAAGATGCCATAGCGCATACCTACCACCGGAAGCCGGAGGAGATCTGCGTAGGAAATGGATCCATCGAACTCATCAGGGTGTTCTGCTCGGTCCTGCTGCGGGGGGGAAAATATTTTTTTGAACCCCCAAGCTTTGGTGAATACGACTTATCAGCCCGGCTTGCCGGCGCAAGACCAGCAGCGCATCCCGCTGAATCGGACGTAATCTTTGTCTGCAACCCGAACAACCCTACAGGAGTTCTCCGGTCCCGACAGGAACTGGGTGAACTGCTCGCCTCCACAACAGCGCACGGCGGTACCCTCTTCTGCGATGAAGCCTTCATCGATCTCGCCGATCCCGGCCAGAGTATGTCTGATGTGCGGGATCCGGGCCTGTTTGTCCTCCATTCCCTCACGAAAAGTTTCTCGGTGCCCGGGCTCCGGTTCGGATTCGGGTTTGGGGATCCGGATCTTATCGAGAAGATCGAGATCACGCGCTCACCCTGGAGCGTGAATGCGTACGCGGAGGCGTTTGCCCTTGAGGCTCTCAAGCACCGGGACGAACTGGTAAGGTCCCGGCAGTTGATCGGAGAGGAACGCGCATGGCTTGAACCCGGGATCGCAGCGCTCGGCCTCACCCCCAGGCCCTCTTCCGTCAACTACATCCTCATCGAATGCGGCCGGAACGTCGCGAACCTCTGCGAGAGGCTCGAAAGCTCCGGCATCCTCGTGCGTGACTGCACCTCCTTTGGACTTCCAACCCATATCCGGATCGCCGTGCGAACCCGGGAAGAGAACCGGGTTCTGCTGGAGGCTCTCACCGCATGCTTGCGCTGATCATGGCCGGTGGCAACGGGAGCCGGCTCAACCGCGGGGAGAAACCGCTTCTCGCTATTGCGGGCCGCCCGATGATCTCCTATGTCATCGATGCCTTTGTCGATGCCGGGTGCGAGCCGGTTGTGGTCACGAGTTCCCAGACGCCAATGACCCGGAACTGGTGCAGGGCACAGAATATCATCATCCACAACGCAAAAGGCCGGGGATACATCGAAGATCTGATCGAGTCCGTGGAGGCTCTCGAAGAGGAGCAACCGCTCTTCATCAGCGTATCCGACATACCCTGCATAACGCCCGGGATTATCCGGGCGATCCGGGCTTTTTACGAAGATTCCGGAAAAGATGCGTGCTCGACCTGGGTACCAGCAGACTCCGCCACCTGCAGTGATGGCAATATGCCGTACCGCGGGATCGTTGAGGGGATCGAAGTCTGCCCTGCGGGAGTGAACATCATGTCCGGTTCCCGTATAACTGAGAATCAGGATGAGATAAAGGTCCTCCTGCGCGATGCCTGCCTCACAATCAATGTCAATACCCCGGTAAGCCTGGAACGGGCAGAAAAATTTCTGCAGTCGAAGAGTCGGAGATAAATTTTCCTTGTCGGCACGGATCGTATTCTTGCCTCTGTTTTTTTACCGGTCTTTGTTCGTCATAAGATCCGGCTCCCGGATTTTTGGTGCGGATCCCGGGCCGGGTTCTCGTTTTTCATCGTCTTTTACACCAGTCTCCCGTTGTCATGGATCTATTATCGATCCAGGTTTCTCTTCGATCATCTTCAGTTTCCTCAACGGATGATCCGGATTTCTGTCCGAATTTTTTAATTCATTCATTGGGAAACAGAATTATCCCCCATTTTGTGCCCCTGCGGGAAAAACAGGCACAATCCTGTCACATTCAGAGAGAATGCATATAAAGGGGCATCGCCCATTTAGACTGTACTATGGTGGAGTCGCAGGAGATAGAGCTCCATGGCCATATCATTGATTCCGGCATCATGACGCAGCTCTTCGACCGGGTCATGGATATGGGGGGAAATTTTGAGATCCTCGTCTTCGATATCGGGAAGAAGAAGACCGATCCCAGCTATGCCCGGCTCCGCATCGTTGCTCCCGATCGCGAAAAACTCCGGGCCATCCTCTCGGAACTCCACCGGATCGGAGCGAGACCCCTTGACGTAGGGGACACCGAACTCATTCCCGCTGCCTGGGACAAGATTGTTCCCAAAGGTTTCTACACGACCACGAACCACCCCACCCAGGTAAAATATTGTGGCGAGTGGATCCCGGTCGAAGGCACCAAGATGGATTTCCTCATCATTGTCGACCCATCAACAAAAACAGCAAGAAGCACAGCACTTGCCAAGATCAAAAAAGGCGACCTTGTCGTTGTCGGCGAAGATGGCGTCAGCGTCAGTTATCCCGAGCGTCCCCGGGAGCAGAGCAACTTCGAGTTCATGCGCGGGACGGTTTCGTCCGAACGGCCGAGCGAGACCCTGATTGCAAAGATCGCAGAAGAGATCCTTGAAGTTCACCGGAACGGCGGGAAGATCGCAATTGTCGGCGGCCCGGCAATCGTCCACACCGGTGCTGCCAGGGCCCTTGCCGAAATGATTCATGCCGGCTACATCGATGTCCTTTTTGCCGGTAACGCTCTTGCTGCTCATGATATCGAGTATAATCTCTACGGTACGTCGCTTGGTATGGAAATCTCGACCGGCAAGCCGGTCCTTGGCGGGCACCGCCACCACCTCTATGCGATCAGCGAGATCATGCGGGCCGGATCGATCAAAAATGCGGTCGCGTCCGGTGTCATCAACGGTGGGATCATGTACGAATGCGTGACCCATAACGTCCCCTTTATCCTTGCCGGCTCAATACGGGACGATGGCCCCCTCCCGGATGTGATCACCGATGCGATGGTTGCACAGGATGCCATGAAGCAGCAGCTCGGCGGGTGCAGCATGGTCCTGATGGTTGCAACCCTCCTCCATTCGGTCGCGGTTGGGAACTACCTCCCTTCGAGCGTCAAGACGATCTGTGTTGACATCAACCCGGCCTCGCTCACCAAGCTCATGGATCGCGGCACCATGCAGGCAATCGGCGTAGTGTCAGATGCAGGCACCTTCCTGCCCTTGCTCGCAAAACAACTTGAGGTCCAGAGGGGAAAAACCCAAAAAATCTCTTGAAACCCCCCCGCAATTTCCGCTTGGGAGACCAATTTTCTACCTTTTATCCTCCCGTTTTTTCGTTCGGGGGTGAGGCGGATTCCTTGAGCGATCTGCGAATAGTCCAGAAACTGTTCTTCTATCGCAGAGCCTCCGCACCCCTTGGACGGTGTGCGCTATAGGAGAGGGGCAGTTATCGTAAATGGGGGTTTTTGGCCAGAGAACTTCTCCTGGTTTAGTATCAGTTCCGGTTTAATATTACCGGGTGAGTGGCATCGCGTACGGCGTTTCGTTTTTGAGAACAAACTCCCATTCCGCCTTGCAGGAACAATCTGTATCGAACAGTGCCCCGATCAGCTCGCGATCTCCGGTAAGGGAGAAATCGCGTATGCCCCGCACTATCTCGTAATCGCAGGTGCCGCAATTGTGCGGTCCACGCTTCTGACCACCCCCGAGCGGGTCGCAGGTGACATGGATGGGGGCGTCTTTAAGGAGAGTGAGGACGCTCCAGAGATAGGGGGGTCGGTATGCGCCCCGTTTCCAGTAAAATTCCAGCTCGGTTTTTCGCTGGACCGTGCAGGGGTTCATGGAGATCATCTCCGCATGTTTCGCTGCCTCGCTAATGGAGGTCTTCATGTCGGTGAGAGCTTCATTTTCCGTCAGGAAGAGCGGTTTGAAGAGCAGATATGCCTTGACTCCTGCCCCGGCAGCATGCGCCCGGGTTGCTGCAGCGGTAAAATCAGAGAATGAAAAACCCTTGTTGATGCTTTTCGTCAGGATAAGATCGTTGGTGGTCTCAAGACCGATCGCAGCGAAGAGGGGCGTTTTGTACGTTCCGTCATCGATGGTTTCAACAAATGAGGAGAAGCGATTCTCGTCAACAAACTCCGGCCGGGTCTCGGCGATAACGATCTTACCGCGAAATTCTTGTGCAACCTCCGCGACAAACGCAGAAGGGACTTCTTCGGGATCAAAAAAACTCCCGGAAGTAAAGATCTTCACCATCGCATAGTCTGCAGGTTTGTACTCATCGCGAATCCATGCAAGTTGTGCCCGGAGATGCCCGACCAGTTCCTCCGACTGCTTGGTTGCATATCGCTCATGCCGGTAGCTGCACATCCGACACTTCGACCATGTGCATCCGGCACTCCGGAAGATTATGGTGAGACACTCCAGCAACTCGTTGCCGAGACGCTCTTTTCCCCGCCAATGGGCGAGAGGTTTTTCCCGTTCAGATATCATTAACATCCTATTAGTTGATCTATTTAAGATGAAAAAGATCGTCCTGCTCCTTTTAGGACTCTTCTTTCTCTCGGGATGTGCGTCGGCTTATACCGTGATGATTGATGCACCGGATACACTTCCTGTCGGGAAACCTCTCGTGGTAACCGGAAATACCACCTACGGGATAGGGACCCCGCTCGACGTTGCCCTCTTCTTCCAGCTCACCACTTCCACCCAGGTCCAACGGAAAGTAGCCTATATCCAGTCGGATAAAACATTCCGTACGGTCTTCGATACCACGGGTCTCACTAAGGGAACCTACAAAGTTGAGGTCCCGATAAACGGCGGTAGCGACTCGAGCACCATGCGGTCCGTCCAGCTTGTGGATCGTTCTGATGAGATCGAGCTGGGATCCTCAACCATCCAGAATATGAACGGGAAATTGTACATCGCCGGCACCATCAGCAGCGACAAAAACTCCGGGATACAGATCGAAGCGTTCAGCCCGGACGGGTCGATCGTCTTCGGACCCAAATATATCAATACAAATCTCCGGGGGGATTTTTCAACGGATGTTCCCATACCCACGCCTGGGGACTATGTTGTAAGTTTTACGGACGCCCATGGTTACATCGGGGACCGGACGATTACCGTCCTTGGGGAATCCGGTCTTATCGAAACTACTCCTTCTGTTACAACAACGCTTGTCGTACTCTCTGCTCACACCACGGCAGCGCAAGATCACCCGGCGTATTTTGCCGTGCGGACCGGCAGCGATCCGGTAACGGTCTACACCTCAACATCCATTGACTGGATCATCGAGTACTTCGATGCATCCGGTCTAATCCAGGTAGTGAATCTCAACGGGCAGCAGACCCCGGAACGAATCGAGATCCCTGGGAACGGGAAGATCGTGTACGTAAAGATGTACCCCGCTCGTATGTCCGAGACCGGCACCGCTTTTCTGTATGCACGTAATGCCCGATCGGTTTCCGTATGCCCCACCGTTCCGGAAATTTTTGCCGGCCGGGTTTTGCAAACCACCACACCCACCCTGCCCTCGCCGGAACTACCATTTCTGGGGTTCCTCGCAACCTGCGCAGGTTTATTTCTTGTCCGCCGAATCGGGTAGATTGTACCAGAAAATTCCCGGAGGATTTTCCGGGTGTTTTCCGCAGGTTTGCATAAGGTAAATGCATCTTTTGCGAAAAAGAAGCCTTTTTTACCTGCGAGATCCAACATATGGAGCACGGCCGGGGTAGTCTAGTCCGGGAAGGCGGTAGCCTTGAAAGCTACTGGTGCCCTGCACCTCAAGAGTTCAAATCTCTTCCCCGGCGTTCCAGCATTTTTGTTGTTCTCCTGTTTTTCAAAAACTTATTGATACAACAAGGGCAGTTTCTCCGATTTTCCCGCGATCATCTCTTTCCTATCCCGCATCAGCTCTCAGATCGCATCTTCGGATCCCTTCACCGCGGAAAACGAGAACGCATGGTCTTTTTAGGGGGTCGTTTCTCCCGGATACCTGCCAGGACACCATGTCATATCACTGTTTTTAAGTGGAGGAAGCGCCCAATGTATTTGCAGATTAGAGAGGACTATTTCTATGTGCGTTGCAGTTCCCGCGGAAGTTCTGGAGATAAAAGAGGGGAACATCGGGCTCGTCGATTACGGGAACCTCAAACAGGAAGTCCGGCTCGATCTGGTTGACGTGAAAGTCGGGGAGTATGTTCTCGTCCATGTCGGTTTTGCCATCCAGCGTCTCTCACGGGAGGAAGGACTGGAGACCCTGGAAATTTTCAAACAGGTCTACGCTGCACTGGAGGAATGATGCACGAGTACGGCATCGCCTATGACCTTTACGCTACTGCTCGCAAGGCCGCGATCGAGAACAAGGCAAATTGCGTCAGGAAGGTCAGCGTCGAGGTCGGGAAAATGGCGATGGTGAACCCCGAGCAGGTCATTTACCTCTTCGATACTATCAAGGAAGAGGATCCGCTTTTTACTCATACCATCCTCCAGTGCGACGAGGTTTCTGCAGAGACGAGATGCCACTGCGGGTATCACGGCAGTGAGGTCTTTGTCTGCCCGCAATGCGGGGCCCTTCCTGAACTGGTGAAAGGACGGGAGATCGTTGTAACCAACATCGAGATCGAGGTGGATGACTGACATGAAAGTCAACATGATGCATGGAGCCGGGGGAGAAGTAATGGGCGAACTCCTCCAGACGCTGACGAAGTTCCGGAACAATAATGCAGGGGGTATCGGGCTTGAAGCGATGGACGACGGGGCTGTCATCCCGCTCAACGGGCAGAACCTTGTTTTCACAACGGATTCACATATCGTGCGCCCGATCTTTTTTCCGGGCGGAGACATCGGGAGGATCTCGGTCTGCGGCACGGTCAACGATCTCGCGATGATGGGCGCAAAGCCGATCGCCTTATGCTGCGGCATGATCATCGAAGAAGGCTTCGAGATCGATGACCTTGCACGGATCGTTGCCTCCATGGATGAGGCCCTTGGCGAAGCGGGGGCAAATCTTGTTACGGGTGACACAAAGGTCATGGAACGCGGAGCTCTTGACGGCATCGCCATCAACACCTCCGGTATCGGCATTGCAAAGACCGTAGTCCGTGACAATGGCCTTCTCCCCGGCGATGCAGTCATCGTCTCCGGTACTCTTGGCGATCACGGGATCGCGATCATGGCCCACCGCGAAGGCTTCGATCTTGGCGAGCAGATCAAATCCGATGTCTCGCCACTCGCTGACCTCGTGGAGAAGATCCTTGCTGCAGGGACTGTGCACGCGATGAAGGACCCAACCCGCGGAGGCTTTGCAAACGCGATCAACGAGATGGCCCGAAAGAGCGGAGTCTCGGTCCGAGTCAGGGAAGAAGTTCTCCCGATCCGGAAGAGCGTGAAAAGTGCAGCCGGAATGCTCGGCATCGACCCGCTCGAGGTAGCAAATGAGGGAAAAATTGTGATGGGTGTGCCGGCATCCGATGCCGAGGCAATCCTCAAAGCCCTGCATGCACACAAGTACGGAAAGGACGCGGCGATGGTTGGGACCGTCACAAAAGGCGCCCACGTGATCATGGAGACACAGATCGGGGGCGAACGGTTTATCGAGCCACCAATGGGAGATCCGGTACCCCGGGTCTGCTGATCTGTTGTTATTTTTTCCGGTTCATAAAAAAACGATCACGCGATATAGTCCAAGAGCATTTCAAGTGCCTCAAGCTCTCTGGCGCCTCCGCACTTCCGGATAATTCCTGCGTGGTAATCGATCCATGCCTTCAGTCCCGGGTCACGTGAGAGACGGTACCGGGTGGCGTGAACCGTGGCATCAATGATACTGTTGAACCCGCGGTTCACCGGGTGGAGCCCGATTTTTTCGGTGAATTCTTTCTCATGGACCAGCCGGATCTTCATGGCCCGGGGGGTCTTCTTCTCAACCATTGCACTGAAAGCAACCCATGCTTCCGCATCCGCAAGCCGGCAGAAGCTCTTATCCCCGACAATTTCTTCACAGAATGCCGAGGGCTCAACATCCTCAAAAGCGGTTCGGACATACAGCACCGGATCGAAAACAAAATTCGCCACGATCCCTCCCCCCCGTTCCAGATTTGCGAAGGTGTGACTGCCAAAAAAAAGGATCAGGGAGTACGAACCCTTTTCCCACCGGATCCCGATGGGAGCCGCATTGCAGAGAGTGCCGGACCGGGTGGTTGCGATGACCTCGTTTATCCCTTCCTTCAGGATTCCCATGACCAGCCCTCACCAAGTGCGATGAAGATCGCCGCGATGGTTATATCTGCAATTGAGCCGGGGTTAATATTCCGGGCAATGCACTCCGCATCGAAATTTTCGGGAGTCCGTCTCCCGTCAAGGACATCCCATGCAGCTTCCATTGTTTCCCGGGCAACGGCAACCCCGTGCTTCTTGATAATGAACGTATCCGGCTCCGAGGCAAGGAGACTTAAGAACATCCGTACAATGGAGGCCCTGCCGGGCCCGAACTGTTCCAGCAGATCCGCCCCCCGCCGGGTGAGCGGGAAGCCGGTGACCCATTCCCGGGCCACCATATCGTTTGCTGCCGAATGCTCCATCACATCGAGAAGTGTCATCTCGCGGTCCCGGAGCTCCCTCAGCGCCATTGGATCGTTTACATCCAGCTCATCAGCAGGAAGTATTCTGACCTGCGTCAGCCCAAATGCCTTATAGAACGCAACCGCATCTGAGACATCTGTCCGGGTGATCGCATTCATCGCCCCGGGGATATCCTTGCCGTATACAAGAGGGATGAGCAGGATGAATGCCCCGAAATGGGTATTACCGCCTTTGTGGCAGTTGGTAGCCGCAACAGCGTGGCCGAAGATCTCCCCGATCCTTCCTCTCCCGAGCTCTGCCTCTTCGAGTGCAGGCCGTCCAAAAATTGTGGAAGCAAGAAAGTGTTCAAGCAGGGTTGCGGGGTAGTCATGACACCGGTCAACGTTCCCGGGTTTAGGATAGGCACAGACTTCAAGCATCATCGCCATCTGGGCGCGTTCAACCGGTCTCATCAGGTGGCAGCTCACGGAACACCTCGCAGATCATTGCATCCGATAACTCGCGCTTCAGTCGCATGTACTCCCGCTTCGACAATCCCAGCTGCTTCACCGTAATATCGCGGAACATGCAGGGTGATGAGGTCTTGCAGCACCAGCAGAGGCTGCCAAAACAGGTCTGCGATCCCCCTTCAAGTGGTGTCCCGCGAACGGCCGCCATCTTCAGCCGCAGGTACTCTTCCTTGGAGATCCCGATCCGGGAGAGGGTCGGGATGAGCGGACATTCTTTCACCGGCATGCAGCAGAACGTAAGCGCCCTGACGTCCCCGCCCCGACAGAGCTGCTTTGGGGCATTGTACCATCCTTCTTCATCTGCGTAATGGGTGATCCCTGCGTCGAGCGCAGCCAGCGTCTTCTCATCCGAGCTTCGTGCGAGCGAGACAAGATCTGCTCCATGCGAGAGCATCTCCTTCATCCGGTCAAACGTCGTTATGGAGTTGTTCGCGATCAGGATCAGCGGGACACTGTTCCGGATCTGCCGGAGCTTTGCCGATCCGAAGTCCATGAGATCGATATGAAGGATATCTGCTCCTGCGGCCCACAATTTCCGTGCAAGCCTGTGGTCATCCGGCGCCACACCTGCTCGGATTTTTACCGAGACCGTGACATCTTTTTCCTTGAGGGCCCGGACCACTGCTCCAAGTGTCTCCGGATTTTTGAGCAGGGACTCACCGCTTCCCGCCGCCACCATTACCGGCTGACGGCAGTGGGCATCGATCTCGTACACAACCCTGTCGCCAAGTGCCTCCGCTATCCCCGCAAAGGATGCAGGCTCACTTCCCCTGAGGTTGAAACCGGGAACTACCGTACTCTTCTCTAATTGTCTGAGCTGGGATCCCAGTTCTTCGACCGGATCCTCATACAGGAATTCTCTCCGGCTGCCGGAGGCGGCCAGAGTGCGGGCAGCTTCCATGGTCGGGCGATCGATCGAATACCCTCCCATAAACCCGATCCCGGTGTGTTCGGCGCGCTGGAGCACATAGGCACCATCGATGATCCCGGCCATGGATGCGATTGCGATAGGCGTTTTTATTACCCGGTCGTTAATCAAAAGGCCAAAGCGTTCGAATGCATCCTTCATAGGTTCATATTCGTTGCGCCTGATCAAACAAATTAGTTTCCTTTGGATCCGCCATTTTACATCTCAACCCGTGTCACGACCCCGTGGATCTTTTCCTGGGGAAGTGCATAGAACTGGGCAAAGGGGGGCGAATTCTTCTTGATGATCCCATACACCCGTCCCATGAAAGATTCCGACACAATATTCTCGACCCCGTAAAAGATCGTCTTCTCATCGATCCCGCGGCTCCTCAGCAGCCCCGTGATATCCACGACTTCCATGTAGCCGGCCTTCACGGTGAAGACATGGAGGCCGGGGCCGAGGTTGGTATCGAGTCCGTAGTGACACCGAACGGGGCATCGCGGGTCTGGATCGAGACAAGGATGTTGTTCTCGTACAGGACTCGTTTTTGAAGAAGATCTGCTCTATATAGGGGGAAAGGTGCCGGGTGTCACCCATGAAATACAAGGCGGTCCCCCTGATTTTGGGGAGCGACCGGTACGCGGCTACATACCGCGGGAGGAATGATTCGATATCCACCGGTTTCTGGATCGTATGGAGTTTTTTCAGTCCCTGGATGTAGGCGACGATGATGAGAAGCGGGATCGCTGCCATAATGAACGACCAGTAGGCCCCGTGGGGAATCTTCAGGAGCGATGAGAGGAAGAACTCCGTATAGACAACGATGAGGGCCGCTGCTACTGCCCACTTGACCGGGTCATCTCTCAGGATATAGATCCTTGTCATCATGATCGAGGAGATCAACATCGTTCCGGCCACGGCAAGACCGTACGCTGCGGCAAGATTTTCCGATGTCCTGAATTCCAGCATGACCACGATCACTGCTGCGCGCATCATCCAGTTGACGGTCTCGATATAGATCTGCGACCGGAGCTCAGGCGATGTATACTCGATCTTCATCCGTGGAAGGATATGGGTTGTCATGCCCTGGTACACGACCGAGAAGAGGCCGCTGATCATCGCCTGCGAAGCGATCACGGTTGCGCAGAGGCTGAGGAGCAGGAACGGGATGTAGAGGAACGGGAGCTGGTGATTGAACATGGAGAAGAGGACGTTGTGGGTCTCCGGGTGCTGGAGCACAAATGCACCCTGCCCGAGATAGCTGAGGACGAGCGCGGGAAAGATGCAGTACCAGCCTTTGACGATCGGCTCGCAGCCGAGATGGCCCATATCAGCGTAGAGGGCTTCGCCCCCGGTAACAGAGAGAATAACCGCGGACATAACAAAGACGGAGGTGAGCCCGTTTTCGAACAGGAACGCAAAAGCGTACGTGGGGCTGAGTGCAAGAGGATTTGCGGGTAGGAGATGATCGCGATAATGCCCGTCACCGAGAGGGTGACAAACCAGAGGAGCATGACCGGGCCGAACAGGAAGGCAACTTTCTCCGTCCCCTGCCGCTGGATAAAGAAAAGAGCTGTTGCTATGATCACTGCAATAAGCAGGATCAGGCCCCCACCGGTCTGCTCGAATCCCGAGATAAGGTGAATTCCTTCGACAGCCGAGAGAATGCTGATGGCCGGGGTGATTACGGAATCACCGATAAAGAGGGCGATTCCGAGGATCGTGAGGACCGAGATTACCGGGATGAGCCGGCTTGAGCAGGGAGAGGAGCACTTCCTTGAGGACGATCGTCCCGCCCTCCCCTTTGCTGCTGATGTGCATCGCAAGCCAGGTGTATTGTACGGTGATTACTAGAAAAAGGGTCCAGATGATAAGCGAGAGGATCCCGAGAATATTTGCGGGGACCGGCAGGATGAATAAGAGGATAACCCCGATGGTATAGATGGGGCTTGTACCGATATCGCCAAAGACAAGACCCAGCGACTGAAGAATCCGAAATTGCAAATCCGATAAAAAACGCATCTGCTTCTTACGTTTGCAGGAACAGAAAAAAGAGTTTTTGATGTCTTTGTGTGCCGGAGAAATTCCCCATCAGCAAAAATTCTTTTGGGAAGCCTCGTTTCCCCGGGCCCGAGCCTGTTTGCTGATGAAAGAATAAACCGTGAGAAAATATGGGGAAAAGGGAAAGAGCAGGACCAAAAAAAACAATCCGGAAACCGTTATAGTTGGAGAGGCCATCAGGTATCTGTGCGCATTCAAAGATTAACGTGCACGGGCACTTCATACCCAATGCAGAAAAGTTTGACCGGGGCCAAATTTTTTCTTCGGAATATTTTTGTTTCAAAACCCGGTGAGGAATACAAAATTCAATGCATTGCGATAAGAATTATTACAATCACCACCTATTTTTAATACAGGATTGTTGGACACGGGCCGGCTTTTGGCCTTGAATGAAACCTGATTGTTTATCGGAGTTACAGAATATGGGTAAGAAGGGAATGTTACTTGTCGGGCACGGGAGTACGATGCCCTATAACCAGGAACTTGTCGAGAAGACCGCTGCGCTGATCAAGGCACAGAGCAAGGACTTTATCGTGAGGTGCGGATTCATGAACATGAACAAGCCAACGATCAAGGATTCCCTCGATGAGTTCCGGAAGGAACCGATCGAGGCACTCGTCGTTGTTCCGCTCTTTCTTGCAAAAGGTGTCCACATCGAGAAGGACATCCCCGGTGAGATTGGTCTTTTGGAAGGACAGAAGAAGGGAAGTTTCGTGCTCAAAGAAAAATCGATCCCACTTCTGTACGCTGACCCGATCGGAAGCGATCCCCTCCTCGCTGATCTGATGGTCAAGAACGCAACAAAAGCACTTTCACTCATTTGACCAATTTATGCTGATCCTGGTACTCGATACCATCCACGGAGGCAAAACGATCGGTGCAGCTCTTTCTGCCCGCGGGGATTCAGTCGATCTCGTGGATGTATACCGCGGATGGGAGAGCACGGTTTCTGCCAGGGATGCGCAGGAGAAGACTTACGACCTGATCGTCGCGCCCGTGCACCTGGATCCGGATTATCCGCACCTCCAGTTTTTCCGAAAACGGGGAACAAAGATCATCTCGCATCACGAAGCGGTCCGGATGCTTCTTGGGAATTGTCTCCCCAGACCGATGATCGAGATCACCGGCGCACGCGGGAAGACCACTACCGCCCACGCACTTGCCTCGCTGATGAACGGGGCCGGGATACTTCACACATCGGCCGGCACATACCGGTACCCGGAGAGAGAACTTCTTGCGCGAACCGGGATTACTCCGGCATCGATCCTTGACGCCGCAGCCGCCGCTATCCAGTGCCATGGCTGGCTGATCGCCGAGGTCTCGCTCGGCGTCACCGGAGCCGGGTCGCTTGCCATCATCACTTCTGGAGAGGACTATCCCTTTGCAGCCGGCAAAAAAAAGGCGCTTGCTACAAAGATCGCGTCGGCCCGGCATGCGAGGAAGATCCTTCTTGGTGAAGGGATCGAGCTGGACGATGAGCTCTTTGAACCCCGCGATGTTGTCCGGCTTGACGAAGTCGCCCGGGTTGAAGGGTCCACTGCACTTTTCGGTGCCGGGAGGGGTGCCCGGTTCACGAGTCCGCTTCTCGAGCTCAAAGCCTATCGCGAACCGCTGCTTCTTGCCGGAACAGCCGCCGTGATGCTGGGCTGCGATCCAAAGAAACTCTCCTCCTTCACCGCGCTTCCCGGTCGGATGGCTGAAGAGCGTGTCGGGGATTCCGGAAATATTCTTGTCATCGACAACGCGAACTCTGGCACCAATGCCGTTACTACTATCGAGGCGGCACGGTACGCGAGAGCACGCTCCGGGAACGAGGAACTGACCCTTGTCATCGGGCAGGCAGAAGGTGACGGCAAGGTCTGCGAGAATTTTCCAACCGACCAGATCCGGCTGGCTCTCGATGCAATCCGGCCCGCCCGTATAGTCCTTGTCGGGCCGGAATCGTACCCGCAGGATCAGCATTCTGCCGGGTGGGAACCGCTCATTGCGGCCAGGGCCGCGACCCTTGAGGAAGGCTATTTTGCTGCGCTTGCAAAGACTCAATCAGGATCTGTCGTCCTCGCAGTCAAGACATGGAGGTAACTGGATTTATGAAATATATGCATCCGCGCCCGAGTTCGATTGTTGCTGCGCTGTATACAGCACGTGACCTCAATGTCGATGTCGCGATCCTCCACGGGCCTTCGGGTTGTTCGTTCAAGCATGCCAGGCTCCTTGAAGAGGACGGCCTCCGTGTGCTCACGACCTCGCTTGCCGACAACGAGTTTATCTTCGGAGGCCAGAGCGTTCTTGAAGATGTGCTCCGGTATGCCGAGGAAAAATTTGCGCCGGAACGGATGGCGGTCATCGGGACCTGTGTCTCGATGATCATCGGCGAAGATCTCCAGTCAGCGATCACCAGTGCCGGGGTTACGACCCCCACCATAGCAGTCGGCATCCACGCCGGATACCTGGAAAATATTGCCGGTGTGATGGCCACCCTTGAAGCCGCGGAGGCGGCCGGGTGGATAACACCCGAGGAGCTTGCCCGGCAGCGGTTCCTGATGGACAAGGCAAACGAGGTTGAGCGGGTCCGGGGCGCGGCTTCAAAATCCTATATCGAAGCTTCCCGCGGGGACCTGAAGCACCTGGCGGCACAGAGGCTTCTTGAAGTTGCCCGATCCGGGAAGAAGGGCGTTGCGATCCTTAACGCGAAGAAGGAGACGGCGTACATGTTTGCTGACGAGCTTATTGCGCTTTATGACACCTGTCCGGAAGCGAATGTCACGTACCTGGCAAACCTTGAACAGCGCGGGCTTCCCAAGGTCCGGCGCGATGCAAAGCGGATACTCGATGCTATGGAGAACCGTGGTATTACGATAGAGCTGCTCGGCGCGCTCGATGAGTACGGGGCAAATGGCGAACCTCTCGGAAAGCGCCTTGCCGTGCTCGCACCCGACTTTGCCCTGATCGCCGGGGTCCCGCATGCGATTCCGCCGGAATATACGAGAGGGATCGAGTGTTTCTCGATCACAAACGGTCCCCGGCAGGTCGAGCCGCTCCGGGAGATCGGGCACCAGCACGTGCTCGTCGAGATCGACCTCCATCCCAAGACCCTTGGCGTCCAAGATATCGTGGAGAGCGAGTTTGGTGCGGTCTTCCGGAGCCTGAAATGAAACAGCTCCTGATCACCGGTGATAGATCGGGCAGCGGCAAGACCAGTATCACCCTCGCACTTGCGGCCCTCCTTTCAAAAAACGCTGTTATCCAGACATTCAAAGTCGGAATGGACTACATCGACCCGTCCTATCTGGCTGCGGTCTCGGGCCGGCCGTGCAGGAACCTTGACAGCTTTACTCTGGATCCGGGCCAGATCCGGGAGATCTTCTCGTACGGTTGCCAGGGTGCCGAGATGGCGCTGGTTGAAGGAGTCCGCGGCCTCTATGAAGGGGCTGAAGCACTCGACGATACCGGAAGCACAGCGGCGATCGCAAAAGCGCTCGATCTCCCGGTGGTGCTGGTTGTATCGGCCCAGAGCATCACCCGGAGTGCGGCCGCGCTGGTCAGAGGCTTCCAGATCTTCGATCCGAAGATCAGGATTGCCGGGGTTATCCTCAACAACGTAAAAGGCGGGTCGCACAAAGCGAAAGCCACGACTGCGATTGAGCACTACTGCGGGATCCCGGTCATCGGAGCTATCCCCCGGCTTGATGAGATGCAGCTCGCGATGCGGCACCTCGGCCTCGTCCCGTACCGCGAGGGGTCCGGCCGGGGTGATTTCGATGAACGGATTGCCACGATCACCGGAATCATCGGAGAGTACGTGGATATCGACCGGCTCCTAGGGCTGATGAAAGAGGCGGCTTCGCAGCCGGAGGAGGCCAAAACCCTTTTTGGGAAAAGACCCACAACGGATGTAAAAATCGGAGTTGCATTCGATGAAGCGTTCAACTTTTATTACGCGGACCTCTTCGATCTCCTCGCTTCTTTTGGTGCCGAGGTCATCAGGTTCAGCCCTGTGCACGATCGGCTGCCGGATGCTGACGGGTACATCATCGGCGGCGGATACCCGGAACTCTTTCTGCAGGAACTCGAAGAGAACGACCGGATGCGGGAGGCGATCCGCGAACTCAGCCGGAACGGGACGCCATTCTATGCGGAATGCGGCGGACTGATGTACCTCACCGACCGGATCAGATTGCGGAAAGGCTGGCAGGGCTCGGATGCTGACCAGAGTGGAGAGATGTGCGGAGTCTTTGGAGGTGAGACCCGGATGCCTGCAAGACGTGTTGTCAGCTATGTGGAGGGAACGAGCGGGGCGGGGTCCCCTGTTGGCGCCGCACATTTCCGGGGACACGAGTTCCATTACTCGGATGTCCTGCTTGCTCCGGAGACAAAATATGCATACACCCTCTCGCGCGGGATAGGGATCCGGGAGAGGCTCGATGGCGCAGTGATCAAAAATACCCTCGGGAGTTATACCCACCTCCACCCGGTGGCGAGTGGAGGGATGTTCCGGCATTTTGTTGAGGAGTGCCGATCGCCTGAATAATGCATTTCAGAGGGATACGAGCTATTGGCTTCCGGTAAAATCTTTTTTTGTTGGCTTATCGACCCCGATCTCTTCTGGCCCGGAGAACCGTCTCAAAGAGATCCTGAGCGGAGCGGGGCTTCTGAAAAAGGGGCTGATGTACTGGGCGGCAAACCTCGGGAAAAACGGGCTGGTTAAGGGGGGATCGGGAGCCAGGGACACTTGGCTGTCCCGCGCCGGTCTTTCTGTCAGCACCCGAGTGATAACTGCAATTTTTTTTCATTTATCTCAAAGCTCTTACGTTTTATCCGCGAAAAGGATCTATAATCTTTGGGGCCGGAAGATTCCGGAAAAACTACCGGCCACGGGGGGTTCTTTAGGATGAAAAAGACGTGCTTCTGCATAATTAGACTGCTATTCTTGGGGACGCTCTGCGTGCCGGTGGCGGCTGATACGGGAGACCAGGATTACTGGTGTTTTTACATTGCCGATTCAATTCACGCTTACTCCGGTGTGAAACTCAATGGGCACAGTACCGGCGCTTTGACTTGGGAGCAGTATCCCCGGAAGGTGTATGTCTCAAATTCCCTCGATCAGGTCGAGGTGCAGTTTGAAGTAGTAGCAGGCCCTGATACGACCCTTACCATAACAAAGGACTATGTAAACATGCTCCGGGAAAAAGATCCCGATTTGGATCCAGCCTTGGTTGCATGGGGCGGTATTCAGACGTACGATGTGGATGGGGGGTGCATCAAGTTTCCGGCAGGTCAAACCAACCCTGCAATATGACGGTATCATTTCAGACCATATGACCACTTCAAGGAACGCGCTTTCCTACACTTAACGCCAGGGAGGAACGAACACATGGAGATGAATGGGAGCACGAGTGTGCAAAAGATCTATGTCAGGAGCTGAGATAAAAGAACCCTCTGCTGTACTAACTGCTGGAGTGCTGTTAACGGCACCCTTGAATGTCCAGATCGATAACCAGTCCCAAAGGGAACTGCGTTTCCCCTTCGCCGTGTACAAGCGTTATCCCCCGGGCGGGTTCACTGCCAGAACGATACGATATCCCGGCCGGTCTTGCGTGACCGAGAAAGAAGGGTTCCCCATCCAATAATTTTTTTTTTAATTTTTGGTTTTTTAACAATTTTTAATGAATGGGTCGACACCCGTTCCAGAACCGTATGCCGATTACTAGTAGTCCCAGACAATTGAATATATAGATTTTATTGGAAATTACTTTTATTTAAGTACGTACTATAAAGTTTCAATGAAGAAGCGGTATGTCGTTGAATTAACGCAACAAGAAAGGAAACACCTGACAGGAATTGTCAAGCGTGGGAAAGGCCCGGCGTATCGAATCCGACACGCGTATGTCCTGTTGCATGCAGATAAAAATAAATCCGGCAAGACCGATGAAGAGATAGCCGTTTTGTTACACTGCCATAGTCAAACAGTTTTCAATATACGCAAGAAGTATTTCGAAGAAGGACTAACTCGCGCAGTCGGGAGAAAAGCCCAGGAATCACCACCCATTCCTCGAAAACTGGATGGAGCAAAAGAAGCCCGGCTTATCACGATAGCATGCAGTCAACCGCCGGAAGGATATGCCAATTGGACCCTTGACCTCCTCGCAGACAAAATGGTTGAGTTAAAAATTGTCGAGACGATTTCAGGAAAAACGATCGGCCGCGTCTTAAAAAAACGAGTTAAAACCTCACCTGCGGCAATGCTGGGTTATTCCGCCGCAACAAAACGCTGAATTTGTTGCTCACATGGAGGATATCCTGGAACTCTATCACCGACCTTATGATCCGGAAGTTCCTCTGATTTGTATGGATGAAAAATCGGTCCAGTTACTCGGAGACTCCCGGGATTCGTTGCCAGCGACTCCCCGGTATCCCGTTCGATATGATTATGAGTATACACGAAATGGAACTGCCTCAATATTCCTCTTCACTAAAACCCCTGAAAGGAGGGAGGAGAGTTAATCCCCGCAAGCACAGAAAAAAAGTGGATTGGGCTCACGAAGTTAGAGAGTTACTTGAGATTGATTACCCAAACGCCAGAAAAATAATTCTTATCTGCGATAACCTGAACACCCACACGATTGGAGCATTTTATGAGGCGTTTCCTCCGGAGGAAGCTTCGATTCTTGTCAAATGCCTGGAGATCCATAACACCCCCATACATGGGAGCTGGCTCAACATCGCTGAAATTGAATTAAGTGCGTTATCCCGTCAATGTCTTGATCGAAGATTGATAATCTGGAATTGCTTATCCACGAAACAAAAAAGTGGGAAACTTCCAGAAACAATAACCAGAAACTGGTCGACTGGCAGTTTACTTCTGAAAGTGCAAGGATTAAACTAAAACGACTCTACCATCAATTTTAAGTGTCTATCTCCAGTAGTATCCCGAAATCATTTGACATCAGATGTAAATACCGATTTGAGCAACTTATCGAATGGGGATATCCAGAGGATCATTCAGCAATGTGTCAATGATAAACCCGTTGTTGAGATTGCCCGGTATTTCCAGATTACCCGTCAACGAGTGTATCAGTTCATCAACCCGTTCAGAGAATCGGGGGAATATCCGGTACTCAGGCAATCTGGAAGAAAGCCCCAAGTCATCGATGATCGAGCAGAAGAGTTGATCCTCGCAACCTATCAATCCAACAACATTGGTCCAATCCATCTGGAGAAGAAGATTGAGGAAACACACGGGATCCATATCCCGCATAATCGAATCTATCGGGTATTGTTGAACCACGGTCTGGTGGAGATCAACATGAAAAAACGGCAACAGCGGAAATATGTTCGGTATGAACATACTCATTCCATGTCGATGGGGCAGGGAGACTGGAAAGAGTTCGAACTTAAAGGATCGAAGAAATGGCTGATCGCATTCATGGATGATTCATCCCGCCTCATCACCTGCTACGGGGTATTCGATTCTCCAACTACCGAGAACACTCTCACGGTGCTGAATCAGGGATTCCAGATGTAAGGTACGCCCCGCGAGATCCTCACTGACAACAGTACACAATTCGTTTCAGCTCGGAACCGTGAATAGGCCCATCATAAATTCGGAGAGTTCCTTGTTCATCACAACATAAAACACATCCCAACCAGGATAAAACACCCTCAAACGAACGGCAAAATTGAACGGTTCTTCAGAGAAGTCGAACGAAGGATCGCGAAGTTCGGTTCTGTCGATAAAATTCTTCACTGGCACAATGTCATCAAACCTCACATGAGTGAGTCTCGATTTCGATGAGCCTTATAACGCATTCTGGTACCGTCTACCCCAGGAGAGGATTCTGAAATATGCGCAGAAATGGTTATATGTGTAAAATCAATTCGGGATATCACAGGGATTTGCTCGGTTGGCCTGGGATGATACGGAAAAAGAGGTGAGATGGCGCAGAATTTTAGGATAGCGGGAGCGGGAAAACATTATTTCTTTTTCCGGGGGCGAATAAATGGATGGAAGAGACCGGTTAAAGCATTTGGCTTTTTGGGCCGGAATATCCCCTCGTTTACATACCTGACATCCTCTATCGAGAAAAATGCATGGGGATTGGTCGTGCGGATATATTCGGTTATCCGGGGAATGTCCGTCCGGTTGACCAGCGAAAGGATCATCTTGACATCTCCCCGGGCCCCGCGGGCATCCACGCAGGTGACGCCGAGGTTCTCCGACTGCATGAACGAGAGGATCTCTTCGTTGGACTCTTCAGTCGTAATGATCTGCAAAATTACCATCCCGATAGAGAGCTTCTCCTCGATAACAAGCCCGACATAGGTTCCCATTGCAAACCCAAAGGCAAAAGCAAAGAAGTTGGCAATGTTTGCGAGATCGCTCATCACGACCTCCATCGCAAAAAGCCAGATAACGATCTCAAAGAATGCGATTATGGGTGCCAGGTATTTGATCCCTTTGGAGATGTAGATGACCCGGATCGTCTCCATACTCACGTCGCCGATGCGGGCAAGGAATATCAGGGTCGGGAGGATAACCCACGAATAGAGCACCGGATCGATAGTGAAAAACATTTTTCTCGCCTTATTATGCTGTTTTTGGTCTTTCCTCTCTCTTTTTTACATTGTTGATGTTTTTTTGTATATCAAGATTCTCCGAAAATTGATTCAAAAGGCCGGAAAAAGGGAATAACCAGATCAGCCTATACGGCCGCTGCCGGCGGCTTCATCTCTCTCATCGATTTGAACAGGAAGAACCCGACGACACCGAATGTAAGAATTGGGGATACCCACACGGGAATTCCGATGCCAAAACTGTCCAGGATCATAATACAGCCGAGACAGAAGATCGAGTACATGGCCCCGTTCTTTAAGAAGCGGTATTTCTGGATATTATCAACATTCCGGATAGTCAGTTCCCGGACGACAAACGCCCCGACACCGTTCCCGATAAGGATAAGGGGAACAGCAAGCGTGAACGCAAAAGCCCCGAGAACGCCGTCAATCGAGAAGGTGGCATCTATCACTTCCAGATAGAATATTTTGCTGATATCCGACATATTGCCGGAGAGCATCTTCTTCTCCTGTTCCTCGGCATTCCGGCGGAATCCATGAACGATAAAAAACGCGGTGGATCCAACGACCGCCCCAAACGCCATCAGTGGATCTCTTTCCAATGCAAGCCATACAAGGGCCGCAAGAACGATCGAGACGATTGCAAAGAACCAGACACCTTTTGTCGCAATAAAGCGCTCTCCCCGGATGCCAAAATTTTTCTCTTCGAGAAAAAGCCAGTGGAAGAAGAGGAAGATCAGGAATGTTCCTCCGCCCATCAGGAGGATCGGGGCAGATTGTTCGATGGCGATGAGGACCCGAGGATCGCTCGAGAACGTGGCCGTAAGGGCCCCTATCGGACCAAGGGACGGAGTCGCAGCCCAGACAATAAGCCACGGGAGTAGTCCGCGGACGACAAAGACGGCAAACAGAAGACCGTATACCAGAAACCACCGGCGGGCCCGCTCCTGCATCGTCGAGAGGACTTCGGCATTGATGATTGCATTATCAATGCTCGTGATCGTCTCAAAAAGGATAAGACCGGCAACAATGAGGACGATGGAAAGGATATCCATAAATCGTTATATATATGCACCCGTCCAGTTAATAAGACCATGGTCATGACGAAATCCCGGTCTGTTTTTCGCATATACGAAAGAGGATCGTGAGCAAAAATAAGAATACGGGGGGCTGGCAACAGAATCTTTTTTAAGGAAACGTTTCCGGAACGTGAGAAATCAGAGGTCTAAAAAAAACGGATTCTGAAGGTTCAGCGGTGGCCCCCAAGCTCAGGATCTGACTTTTTCTCGTGAAACGTGCAGAACGCCCCACACCGGGTGCAGCCTTCATTGCAGGGCTCAATATGAATTGTCGTATTCGCCCGGGGGAATTCGACCTTCAAGTCCGATTCAAGGTGATCTGCAAAGTCGTGGGACCGTCTGACCGAAATATCCCCTGAAACGACAAGATGGAATTCAATAAATATCTCCGGCCCGGATCTGCGGGTCCGCAAATCGTGGAAACCGGCATAGTCACGTGAGTGCTCACAGAGGATCTTTCGGATCCGCTCTTCATCTTTTTCCGGGATACTGTGATCTAGGAGGTCGGCAAAGGAGCGAACCGTGAGATCATAGGCAGCTTTTATGATAACAATCGCGACACCGATTGCAAAGAGCGGATCGAAAATAGTGAACCCGGTCAGGTGGATGAGGAGGAGCCCTGAAAATACCCCAAGCGATGTGAATACATCTATCCTGAGGTGCCAGGCATCGCTTTCAAGGGCAATTGATTCGGTCTGTTGGGCGACTCTCATCAGCCGGTGGGAGACGTACCAGTTGAGCAGCGCGGAGATTGCCATTACTCCGATACCAGCGAACAGGAGCAGAGGGGATTCAAGCAGCTGATTCTCTGACCTTTCAAAAAGCAGTTTCATTGCTGCTTCCCGGATAATCAGGATAGCCGCAACGAAGATAAGAAGCACTTCGACAAGACCCGAGATATCTTCAAATTTCCCGTGCCCGAATGAATGGGCCGCATCCGGAGGCTCCGCGGATTTGCGTACGGAGAAGAACGCGATCATCGCGGCCAGGAGGTCCATCGCCGAATGGATCGCCTCCGAGATGATGCTGACCGATCCGATCGAAAACCCGACGATCAGTTTCAGGAGAACAAGGACGCTGTTGGAGAAGACCGAGAGACGGGCAGTACTCTCTTTGAGCTGATTGATGGTTTTCGAATCTGCAGCCTGATGATCCATTGATGTACTCACTAACTTCGCTACGCACTCACATCAAACTAATTGAATAATCGAACCTGAATGCCGGATAAAGGACGTTTTTTTAAGAGATAAAAGAAAAAAATGATCTCAAAAATGAAATACATTCGGAAAAAATTGTTGATACTTCACTGCACCGGTATTACCCAACCCACCTCAACCGTGGTTCGATGCGATGCCGGAGTTGTCGACACGGGCTTTTGAGGATTCCAGACGAGAGAAAACGAGGAGTTCTGGCCCGGGCGTATTTCTGTTCCCACAAAAGTTGAGAGGCGAGAGGAGAACGAGGGCATCCGAAATTCCCCTCACAATCCGGATCTTCAAAATGGCACTTTTTTCAAAACCTACAACCCCCGGGCCTATATTTCCTGAGATCTGCTGCGTAATAGCGTTCTATTAGCATCTTTTTCCGGGCCGAAAATCACTCCCGATTACCTCAAATACCCCTAAATCAAAGACATCCGGAATCCGTGTGACAGAATTCGCTGTTTTCTGCAACCCAAATCCCCTCCGGCACACCGGAAGTCTTCCGATGATCGAGGCCTCCCACATCGGAGACTCGCATTTTCGGAGATTTCATCTTTCCCAAGCTCAGATACTAACATTCTGAGACAATGCCGGACCCCGATCTTCAAAATCGCCCTTCTTTTCAGAACCTGTAATGCCCATTTCCCGGGAGGCAACCGGACTCCGTAATGCCAGCCGGAAGTGCCCCTCATGCTCGTATTATCCCACGTCGGAAAATTATGGTTTCTGACCCAGGCCCCCGGCAGCCAAATGCGTAAAATATGAACCTGAAACAACGTCTGGTTTTAAAATCCAATTAAAAAAGGATTTGAACCACTGATTTTTCCTTCTGCCAACTCCACCGGTACCATCCGTCCATGTCCTCCTTGACCGTGGTCTTCGGTGCGATTTCGAAGTTGTCGAACAAGGACTTCCAGGATCCCAGGCGAGACAGATACCGGGTGTTAGAGGCCGGGCCTGATGTTCATAACGCGAAGACATTTTTGCCGGAAAAACAGCGCATAGGGATATCGTTCGCAGGAAAAAACCGGCTCAGCAAATTCGGGATCCGTGCAATTATGGCCGGAATGAGAGACCCGATACCGGGAGATTTTCCGGTAATTTTGATCATTGGATGAGAGCGGTAAGTTGGGTATCAGCGGGTTTTTCACCACCCACGTACTCAAACCTGTTCCGGATCGCCCCATGACCGCAACTTTTTTTTCACTCATCGACGGATTTATCCCTCTTTCGTTTTAAAAATCCCGGTATGTCCGTCAGGCATCTGTTCTTTTCGGTTATTCTCACATTAGGTATCCTCTTCACTGCCGGGTGCATGAGTCCGCCTGGAAATTTATCCTACGCCGGAGATGTCGGCATGGATCCGGTTGAGGATATCTCCCCGGTGATCTCATTGCAGCAGGAAGAAGGCGGGATATGCATCGACAACCACCCCCACTTCCTGAAGGGTGAGAAAATTATTATCACCGGTACCACAAGTCTCCCCTTGTGGGAGGAGATCTGGGTCCGTATCGCTCCCCCGGATACTGGAGATCGACTGGACACCGGGACAGCCTTTCCCGCGATCCTGGCGGTCAGGGGGCCAGGCAATACGACATGGTCAGCAACGGCTGATGCCCTCCTCCTTCCCGTATCCTTGCCGGCGCATCCGTATACCGTGACAGCCCATGCAGGAAAGCACAATGAGATCCGTGCCTGCAGCAATTTTTCCGTCTCTGATGTCTATCCAGTCGTGGAAGATGCTCCGTACACCTTTACGGGAGAGGTTTTGCCGGGGAATATTACTGCCGTACAGGTCAGGGTCTTTGGTCCCTCCTTTTTCAGAGAATCCGTTGTTCCTGTTATGTCTGACGGGAAGTTCACCTACATCATCCCCGCGAGCGAAAACCTGAACTTTGTGGAGAACAGCAGCTGTTACCATATTATTGTGCAGTATCCTCATTCGTACAGTCTGTTTGATCTCACTGTCGATACCGAGCAGAAATGGCTCCTTGACACGAACGGAAAACGGCTTTTCAGCGTGGAACACTTACGCTCCATGAATGGGACCGATGCCCTGCAGAACCTTACCGGTCTATTCAACCAGCCCGGTCTCCGCGACACGTATCGTCAGTACGACGTTGCCATGGAAAAAGGATGGATGACAATCGACCCCCCGGGAGATCAGATGAATGACCAGACCATCAGCATCACCGGCTCCACCAACCTTCCTGCCGGGGTGGATGTTCTGGCGCTGGTACATAAACAAAAATTTGATGGCAAGGGATGTAGCTGCGGTCTCTGCCCGGGTGATTATGCCGTCAGCGGTACGATCCGCGTGGCCCCGGGATCCCACGGCATCAATTCCCTTCAGATGCTGGCGAATCTCACGGGATTTGAACCGGACACCTACATTATTCAGTTTTATGCAGTCTTAGAGCCAGTCGAAGCGAGACAGGTATTCAACATTACTGGTCCAGGTCCTGCTCCAGCGCTCCCATCGCAACCATCTGCCTGCCCCGTCTCCTCTCCGGCCTGCGTTGCCGGATAACAGATAACCGCAACCATTTTTTCACTCATCACTGGGATTAACATTCATTAGCCCAGAAGACACTCTCATAAGACTTTCCCGATTCTGGTATCTCGTTCTGATCCTTCTTCTGGTTCTCGTTCTCCTTGGGGGGATGTACATGTACACCCAAAATGCATTTGCGGTTCATTTCGCAAACGATTCGCACGCGTTCGATCGCTCCTTATCCCCGGGATCCGAGAGCGATCCGGTTTTTGTGAAGGATATGATCGAGGCCAATAACCGGTTTGCCTTCGATCTCTATGCGAACCTGAGCCGGGCCCGGATAATACCGGCAGGAACCTCTTCTTCTCCCCCTACAGTATTCCTCTGCCTTTGCCATAACGTACGAAGGCGCCCGGGGAACAACCGCGGATGAGATACGTTCCGTCTTTTATTTCCCAAAAAACGATGCCGGGCGAAGACGGGGATATGCGAATATTTCCCGAGATCTTGACCAGCCAGCTGCCCGTTCTGCTCTCCGCACGGTGAATGGACTGTGGACAGACAGATCGTACCCGCTTGCCCCGGCATACACCAGGATCGCAGAAGAGAATTATGGTGCAATGGTCCGCAGTCTTGATCTCGGCCGCCAGCCGGAAGAATCGCGGCTGGTCATCAACCGCGAGGTCGCAGTTGCAACAGAGAACAGGATCAAAAATATCCTTCCTGAGGGTTCCGTGCCTCCTGACACGGCGTTTGTCATCACCAGTGCGATCTATTTCAATGGGGCATGGGAGAGCCCCTTTTCCCGGGCTGCAACAAAAGAACAGAACTTCACACTCTCGCCAACAAAGATGATACGCGAGCCGATGATGCAGTATACGTACCACGAAGCCGAATTGCGGTATAGGGAGACCACCCTCTTCCAGGCCCTGGAACACCCTTACAAGATTTCCTCACGCCGGGGCTCTTTATTGATCAGGCACTTCACACGGCAGTCATCAATGTGAATGAGGAGGAGACAGAAGCGTCTGCAGCAACTCCCATGGGGAGTGCGCTCTCTCCGCCACCAAGCTTCAGGGCAGACCACCCGTTTATTTTCTTTATCCAGGACGCTGAATCCGGCACAATCCTCTTCATGGGGCGGGTCATGGACCCTTCAGGGTAAACCGGGAGATCCCTTAAGACTGCAACTATTTTTTTCACTCATCGCTGTTGTTTTCCTTATACTCACTGAAACATACCCGGATGAAAATTTTAGCGTATACAAGTATTCTGGTCCTCATTGGCATCCTGGTGATCTCCGGTTGCCTGGGGCCGGACGATAAGCATGTCACACCGGATCCGGGCATTACCCCCGTATACACATCAATGGCAAAAGGAACGAACATAAGTCCCGGGGACGTGATGATCGAGGCCAGTAACCGGTTTGCCTTCGATCTCTATGCGAACCTGAGCCGGAGCCCGGATCAGACCGGCAGGAACCTCTTCTTCTCCCCCTACAGTACTCCTCTGCCTCTGCCATAACGTACGAAGGCGCCCGGGGAAAGACCGCGGACGAGATACGTTCCGTCTTCCACCTGCCTGAAGAGGATCGTATCCGCCGGGAGGGGGCTGCCGAGGTGTATGAACACCTGAAAGACGGAAAGGGGGGTTATACGCTGAATAGGGCAGATGCCCTCTGGGCGGAGAAGACCTGGTCGTTCCTGCCGGCCTTTACCGGGATTGCAAAAAAGTACTATGCAGCTGAGACGAGGAACCTGGATTTCCTGCAGGACCCTGAAGGTTCCCGGGCGGTGATCAATGCCTGGACTGAGAACCAGACTGCGGGAAAGATCAAAAGTCTGATGCCGGCCGGAAGTATCAAAAATGCAACGGCCCTTGTGCTCACCAATGCTGTCTCCTTCGAGGGGGCTGGATACGGGAATTTTCAGAAAATGAGACCGTAAAATCCCGGTTCCACATCTCGCCAGTCAATGGCGTGGAGGTTCCCATGATGTACCGGGGGGAGAGAGATACAATCCTCGGATATGGTGAGACCGATGAACTGCAGGTTCTTGAGATGCCCTACTCCCGAGGTGAGAATAAACCAGTTTCCATGCTGGTCCTCCTCCCGAAATCCGATACCCTGGCCGCAGCAGAGTCCGCTCTCCATCCGGATGGGCTGGCCCGGATCCGATCCTCCCTTGGCTATCGGCATGTCGATCTCTATTTCCCGAAATTTACGCTCGATACTTCGTATGAATTGTCCGGTACCCTCAGTACGATGGGCATGCCGAAGGCATTCTCCTCTGGTGCCAATTTTTCAGGAATGGATGGCACAGAAAATCTTTACCTCGATGAAGTTCTCCATACGGCCCATGCAGAAGTGACGGAGAAAAGTACGTATGCTGCTGCTACTTCTGTGTGGGCGCGTGTCGCGGGAATTGAACCTGCTTATACCTCCGTCCACTTCCGGGCCGATCACCCCTTCGTCTTCCTCATCTGGGAGGGTGAGACCGGGAACATCCACTTCATGGGGCGGGTCCTCTCCCCGTCACAAGAGGAAAACGAAGAGCCGGTGAGGATATAACCGCACCTGTTTTTCACGGAATTACCATCATCGATCACCGCGCTGCTGCGTTCTCATTATCATGGTGAAGCACTGCCAAAAGAGAGGGCGGAAAATCCCCGACGGGCACGCCCCCCCTCACTTCTTTTCCGGAAATTTTTTTTGCCGCCCCGCTTCATGGGGCAGACCCATGAGACGCAAGCGGGCACCCGCAGTTACCTGTGTCAGAGACCTCAAAAGCAGGAAAAGAATTCACGAAAGAATTTTCCGGCTCTCACGGCACCGGTACCAGCCGGGCCATATCCGCCTCAACCGTAGTATTCGGCGCGATCCCGAAGTTGTTGACTAAAACCTTGAGGATCCCCGGTGAGACAAAGG
Organism: Methanoregula sp. SKADARSKE-2; assembly: GCA_030919125.1. Taxonomy (GTDB): domain Archaea; phylum Halobacteriota; class Methanomicrobia; order Methanomicrobiales; family Methanospirillaceae; genus Methanoregula. The sequence goes on along the minus strand of CP121470.1, from coordinate 1,656,836 downwards.
CTGGGAGTTTGGGCCCGAGCGTGATGTTCTTCACCCCAAGGTTGAGAAGGGCGAGGAGGACGAGCGCCGCCTTCTGCTCGTACCACGCGATGTTGTACGAGATGGGCAGTTCATTGATCCCGACACCGAACGCACGGGCAAGGACCTGTGCAATGACCACGAGCGAGTAGCAGTCATTACACTGGCCGGCGTCGATGACCCGGGGGATCCCACCGATCATCCCAAGCTCGAGGCTGTTGTACCGGTACTTCGCGCAGCCCGCGGTGAGGATGATCGCACTCTTCGGGAGCGCCTCGGCAAACTTCGTGTAGTACTCGCGCTCGCTCTGCCGGCCGTCGCACCCGGCCATGACCACGAAGCGCCTGATCTCCCCCTTCTTCACAGCATCGATGACGGTTCCCGCGATCCTGAGGACGGCGTCGTGTCCGCAGCCGGTGATGAGATCGCGCCCGTTGCCGGTCGGTACCGGGGGCGTGGAGGTCTTTGCAAGCGCGACGATCTCCGAGAAGTCCTTTGCGCCGCCTCTCGATCCGGCGATGTGGGCAACGCCCGAAAACCCTGCGGGCCCGGTGGTGAAGATCCGGTCCCTGTACGAATCCCTTGGGGGGATGATGCAGTTGGTCGTTACCAGGATCGGGCCGTTGAAGCTCTCGAATTCAATTCCCTGGTGCGGCCACGATCCGCCATAGTTTCCGATAAAGTGGGGGTATTTCTTGAACGCGGGATACGCGTGGGCCGGCAGCATCTCTCCGTGCGTGTAGACATCGAGACCGGTCCCCGCGGTCTGGTCGAGGAGCTGCTGGAGGTCCTTTAAGTCATGACCGGTGATGAGGATGCCGGGCTTTGTCCCGACCGTAGTCTTGACGGAGGTGATCTCCGGGTTCCCGTAATGGGTGGTGTTCGCCTTGTCGAGCAGGGCGAGGGTCGTGACCCCGACACCACCGCACTCGAGCACGAGCTCGGTCATCGCACCCGGACTGAGGGTGGTGACGGTCGATGCGAGGGCCCGGTGCATGAAGCTCTCGATCCCCGCGTCGGTGTACCCGAGCGCTGCTGCATGATAGTAGTAGGCGGCAACGCCTTTCAACCCGAAGACGAGGAGTGCCCGGAGCGATGCGAGATCGTCGCCCGCGGAGGCTGCGCCTGCGATCTCTTGGGCCTTTGCCGCGATGTCCGCATCATTTTTCGGGATCCATCTGCACGCGTCCGGCTCGCTCTTCCCGGCCTGGGGGAGGGCATCGCGGATCGCGATCGCCTCTGCGATCTTTGCGTGGAAGTACGCGGGATCGAAGTTGACATTGGTCAGGGTCGCAAAGAGCGACTCGGCAACGAACGGAGAGGCCTCCCTGTTCCTCTCTCCGGAGTTCATCGCAGCGACGTAGCGCACCGCGATCCCCTTGCAGATGTAGATCAGGGTATCCTGAAGCCCCGCTATCTCCTCGCTCTTCCCGCAGACGCCCCGGGTGGTGCACCCGGTTCCCCGTGCAGTCTCTTCACACTGGTAACAGAACATTTTTTTCACTCCTGGTCGCGATCCAATCGTTAGCTGTTATAATTTTGCTGTAAGGTATCTTTTGTATACCATATTATAAATAGCGGAGAGTTTCAGAAAATATACCATGGAAGAATCATGTACGGTCAACCGGACTGTGAAGTACCTGACCAGGAAGTGGACGCTCCTGATTCTCCTCGAGATCTACAAAGGGGTCGACCATACCCGGAGGTTCTCGGAGCTCAAGGACGCCCTTGACGGGATCACGCCAAAGATCCTCTCGGAGCGGTTGAAAGAGCTTGAAGAGGAAGGGATCATCACCAACCGGGTCGAGGCGAGATCGTTCCCGGTCCGGAGCGAGTACATTCTGACCGAGAGCGGCCTTGAGCTCGTGGATGTGATCCGGGGTATCAAGAGGTGGGCGCTGAAGTGGAAGATCGAGAACATCGCGTGCGGGGAGCAGGACTGCATGGTCTGCGTGCTGTAAGACAGGGGCTGGCGACCGGGTCTTTTCCGGTGCACAACCGGGACCTCTTCCATGCTTGACCGGAGATCTTCTCCGGAATTTTTTCTCAAATTTTTTCGGGAAAATTTCAAAGTTTTCCAGCGAACGGGAACGTTTCTCAAGATCGTAAAAGTTTTTCCGGTTTTTTTTGGTTTTTCTGCGAGCGATCGTCTGCCCCGGATTTTTTCCGGAGATATTTTGAATTTTTGGGGGGGGGCCAAGAGGTACAGAAAGGTTTGTGATGCGGCCATGGGCGCTCGCCGCCTCATCGGGATCGCCCGTGGGGCAGAAACAAAAATCTTATCTCCGCGGAAAATTATCTGCAGGGAGAGCAATTGTCACCCTCGCAAATCCGCAAAAGAGGACGATCAACTAAAAGCCTCCTTGACCGCGGTAAATCCCGTCAACCCACCGATATTCCCCAAAACACACCCTCCCGGATCGCATCCCTCCCATGCTCCTCCTGGCTAAATCCGGGCCCTGTAAAGGCTCCGATTCCCGGAGCCCTGTCCCGGAAACGCCCGGATTCCTAGCCCCAAAAAAGTCCTGGGAAAATCGTTTGATTTCAAAAATACGCGATTTGCGCGTAGAAAATCGACCCTCAAGAGCTGAGCTTTTTTTCTTTTGCACCTACTCCAGCCCGTTTTTCCTGAGTTTTGCCAAAAGAACCCCTCTATGGCCCGCCAATAAAGTCGGAGGTTATCTGACGTATTTTGGCGAATGGGCAGTTATAATGGGGTATTTCTGGAAGGGGGACGGGCAAACGGGGGGTTTTTGTTGCCCGGCGGGCCGGCCATCTCTTCAAAGGACTTCATGGGCCATCGGGATCTCGCCGGCCGGAAATTTTTTCCGATCGGTTGGACGTCTCTTCCGGAAAAATTAAAAAAAATTCCGGAAACGTCTGATGTACAGTCCCGAAGGGTTGAAAAGCCCTGAAAAGGAGGGGCGAGAAAACCCTTCGGGGCGGAGGACGTTCATCACCAATAGGGGGTCCTGGACCCTGCCAGTCTTCAACCAGCGTCTGCTTTTCTCTTAGGTATACGGTTCCAGGACAGGAATTTTTTTCTGCACCGGATATTTTCCCCCCCATAATTTGGTAACACCTTTACCTGATAAACAACCAGATCTCTGGTACCATCAGGCCGTTTATCCGGCACCGGAATTCACGCAGATGCGAAAAAAAATTCACGTACTGGGCGCAGGAGCAATGGGACTCTCCGTTGCGGCGAAGATCTCGGCCGGAGGGGACGGGCCATGAGGTCTGCGGTCATCCTTGTCGGCGGCGAAGCGCGGCGTGCGAACGGCCGGGAGAAATATTTCTTCACCTATGGGGGGCAGACCTTCATCGAGCGCCTCCTCGACTCGCTCGGGCAGGTCGTCGACGAGATCGTCATCGTCGCCCGGGACCCGGACCAGTGCCGGCGCTTCAACGATATCGCAAACCCAAAAGTCCGGTGCATCCACGACATCCGGCAGGGCGTCGGCCCGATCGGCGGGCTCCACGCGGGATCGATCGAGGCGAACGGGGAACTGATCTTCGTCTCCGCGTGCGACATGCCCTGCATCAAGCCCGCTATCGTCTCCCACCTCTTCGACCGGATCGATGACTGCGATGCCGCCATCCCGAGCTGGAACATGGATATGCTCGAGCCGCTCCACGCAGTGTACCGGCGGACCGCCCTCCTCCAGTACCTGGAGAGCCCCGACTCGCTCTCCCTCCGGACCATGATCCGGTCCATCTCTACCTGTTATGTCCCGGTAGAGGAACTCCGGGGGATCGATCCGGAACTCCTCACCTTCACCAACATCAACAAGATCGAGGACCTCGAACGCATCAATGCGGATGGTCCCTGATCTGAACATGAACTGACCAAGGGTAAGAATCCGACCACCCCTCCCCCCGATGCCGGCCTCCCCATTGCCGGGATATTTACCCCAAATTACGGGGAGTAAGAGTATGGCCTGCGGAGGGGACATGACCCTTTTTTGCGTGAGATTCAATGCCACGGTCTCATCGGCCCGTAAAAAAAGAGGGCGCAGGTGGATTTTACAGATTCTTCTTCCGGCCGCTTGCAGTCCGGGTGTACTGGCCGAACTCACTTTTCAGGAGAATGTCCCCGGAGAAGACCGGGCCGTCCTTGCAGCACCGGAGGCCGGAGGGATCGATGCAGCACGAGCCGCAGACCCCGACACCACACTTCATGTACCGGTGGAGGGAGAATTCGCTCCGGTGTGCAATCCCTCGCTCGCCCACCTTCGAGAGCACCGCACGCATCATCACCTCAGGCCCGCAGACCGCGACCCGGTCGTACGCCCCGAGGTTGAGATCCTCCATCAGGTTGGTAACAAAACCCTTCGTCCCAAGCGACCCGTCATCGGTCGCGATGAGAACGTCCGTGCACTCGTCGAGCTGATCGACAAAGAGGAGCTCTGCTTCTGTCCGGGCACCAAGGAGCATGGTCATGACGCAGTCGGACCTTGCGAGCGGCAGGAGCGGGGCTGCCCCGACACCCCCCGCGATCGCGAGGACCTTCTCACCCTTGGAGAAGCCGTTGCCCAGGGGTCCGCGGATCCCGATCTTGGCACCGGTTTCGAGCGCGAAGAGGGCCGCAGTCGCGTCGCCCACGTTCTGGACCGTGATGCTCTTCTCGGAGGAGAGGGCCATCGGGATCTCATCCACGCCCGGTACCCAGACCATGACGAACTGGCCCGGGGAGAAGGGGAAGGGACGGTCGAGGACAAAGGTCCGGATGGTAGGCGTCTCCCGCCGGATCCGGACGATCGTTACCGGAACGGAGAGCATCTCATCCATGGGCGCACCCCACGATCCCGGCTGGATCGATCCCGTCCTTTGCGTACAGTGAGGCCTTGATCGTCTCGAAGATTTTCACATCCCTGTAGACCGCGCTGCCGATCTCGACTGCGCTTGCACCGGCCATCATCATCTCGATCACATTGTCCGCGGTGGAGACGCCGCCGCATCCGATGATCGGGATCCTGCAGGCCTCGTACAGCTCGTACACGCACCGGACCGCGACCGGGAAGACCGCCGGCCCGGATAATCCGCCGAAGCCGTGTCCGAGCACCGGCCGCCTGAGTTCGGTGGAGATCCGCATGGCTTTTACGGTATTGATAGCAACGATCGCGCTCGCTCCCCCCTTCTCTGCGGCTCTCCCGATGCCGGTGATCTCGGTCACGTTCGGGGTCAGCTTCACCCAGACCGGGAGACCGGTCTGTGCGACCGCACGGGTGCAGGCCTCCACAAGCGCCGGGTCGCTCCCGATCGCCGCCCCGTATCCTTCGGCATGAGGGCACGAGAGGTTCAGCTCGAAGGCCGCAGCGGTCCCGGCAAACCAGCCGGCCACCGCCGCGAACTCCTCCGGGTCCCCCCCGAAGATGCTGATAACCACCGGCTTCTTTGCAAGCGGCGCAAGCTCGGCGACAAAGTCCTGCGAGGGATTCGGGAGCCCCATCGCATTGAGGAGCCCGTCGTCAAGCACCGCGAGGCAGGGGCCGTCATGGCCGTCTTTTGGGACCGGGCCGATCGACTTGGTTACCACTCCACCTGCCCCGAGCGAGAGCATCCGTGCGAGCGAAGAACCAGTTGTCCCGAGCACGCCGGCAGCAAGGACCAGATGATTCTCGAGTACAACTCCCCCGACCGGGACCGGGCCCGTCTTTAGTACGACCATTCCATAGAGAAAATAGTCGTTATTTATTATTAGCATACGCATATTGTAACCGGATGGCGCGGCTTGCAGTGATGGGGGCGGGGAGGATCGGCGGGGAGGTCGCTTATCTCGCAGCAACCCGGGGCTTTGCCCGTGAACTTGTCCTCTGCGAGAGTGCAGCAGATCTCCTGAGGGCGCAGGTGCTCGACCTCAGCCACACCGGGCTCGATCTCGCCATCAGCACCCGGAAGGAGGAGATGAAGGATGCCGATATCTGTATATTCTCGGCCGGCCTCCCGCGGAACCCTTCGGTGAAGTCCCGGGCCGATCTCCTCCACGCAAACCTCGGGCCGGCCCGGGAGTTTGTGGGGCTGATGAAGGGGTTCTCCGGGATCCTCATCACGATAACAAACCCGATGGACGCGATAAACTTTTATCTCTGCGACCGGATGGGGATCGACCGGGAGCGATGCATCGGCTTTGGCGGCCAGCTCGACAGCGCCCGGTTCGAAATTGCTCTCCAGGCCCGGATCTTCGCGGGTGCTGCGGACCAGTCCCATGGGCCTCACCTCACTCCTGCGCCCCGGAGGCCCGCCCCCTCTGGTCCTGCCGTGCTGGGCGAGCATGGCGAGCACCAGGTGCCGGTCTTCTCACGGCTTTCGGAGAAAATTCCCCATCCGGAGCGGGACGAGATCCTCCTCCGCCTCCGCGGGGCGAGCATGGAGGTGATCCGAGGAAAGGGCGGGACGGTCTTCGGCCCCTCACACCACATCGCCGAGCTCGTCCGGATGGTGCTTGCGGATTCTCGGGAAGAGGCGATCTGTTCCTCGGTCCTTGAAGGGGAGTACGGCCTCTCGGGATGCTCGCTTGGCGTGCCGGTCCAGGTCGACAGAAATGGGATCCGGAAGATTGACGAATGGAAACTCGACGCATGGGAGGGGGCAAAGATGGAGGAGGCAGGGGAGTTCGCGGGCGGCCTCTGCCGGGAAGCGGTGGGATCCGGATGACTGCGCAGTCGACATTCGCAGACATCTGCTCGACAAGCTCCCCTCAGCCCGAGCAGAACGTGGGCGTAAAGATCGCGATCAACCAGGTCGAGTACAGCAAGGTGGCAAACGGCCCGGTCATCCATATCTTCGGCCGGGATGTGCAGGGCAACGCGATCCAGATCGATGTCAACGGGTTCCAGCCGTACTTTTACGCGCCTGCAGACGAGGCGCAGGAGAAGACCCCGCCCCCGCAGGCAACGGTCCAGGCCGGTCCAACGTACCGCTCGATCCGGGGCGAGCACCTTGCCCGGATCTTTACCCGGCAGCCGACCGATGTCCGGGACGTGAGGGAACGGTACCGGCATTTCGAGGCCGACATCCCGTTTGCCACCCGGTTCATGATCGACACCGGGCTGACCGGGGGGGTCTGCGCCCCTGCGGAGACCATCGACTACCGCGAACTCCGGCCCGCAGAGGTCGACGCCCCGGCCCGGACCTGCATGATCGATATCGAGTGCGAGGACGAGCGGGGGTTCCCCGAGACGCAGCGGGACGCGATCATCTGCATCACCTGCTACGACTCGTTCGATACCGACTACACGACCTTCCTCTTCAGAAGCGACGGGGCTTTGCAGGAGATCGATGAGAAGATCGAGTCGGGCGGGCTCGTCAACGGCTGCTTCCGGAAAGGGATGCACACGGTCTGCACGTACGCGACCGAGCAGGAGATGCTCAAAGCGTTTGCGAAGTACATCGCCACCCGGGACCCGGATGTCCTCTCCGGCTGGAACTTTATGGACTTCGACATGCCGTATATCACCGGCCGCATGGAGAAACTCGGGCTCCCGTCCACGCAGCTCGCACGCCTCCCCGGCCAATCCGAGCGGAGCGCCCTCCGGGGGAGGGCCCTTTTCGATCTCCTCACCGGCTACAAGAAGATGCACCTCTCCCAGAAGGAGTCGTACCGGCTCGACGCGGTCGCGCTCGAAGAGGTGGGCGAGCAGAAGGTCAGGTACACTGGGACGATCTCGGGGCTCTGGAAGACGGCGCCTGCCCTCCTTGTCGAGTACAACTTCAAGGACGTCGAGCTCTGCGTTGCGATCAACAAAAAAGACAACATCGTCGATTTCTACCGGGAGATCGCCCGGTACGTCGGCTGCCCGCTCGACAAGACGCTCAACTCGTCGAACGTGATCGATGTCTACGTGCTGAGGAAAGCGTTCGGGAAGTACGTCCTCCCCTCAAAAGGGTTTGCAAACGCGGAGGAGTTCGAGGGCGCGACGGTCTTTGAGCCGAGCAGGGGCGTGCGCGAGAACGTGGTCGTCCTCGACTTAAAATCCCTGTACCCGATGGCGATGATGACGATCAACGCCTCGCCCGAGACAAAGGATCCGGACGGCGATCTCCGGGCCCCGAACGGGATCCGGTTCCGGAAGCAGCCGGATGGGCTGACCCGGAGCATCATCGCGGACCTCTTAAAAGAGCGGGACGAGAAGAAGGCGCTCCGCAACACCTTCCCCTTCGGCTCGCCCGAGTACGTCCTGTACGATATGCAGCAGAACGTGCTGAAGGTGATCATGAACACCTACTACGGAGTCTCGGGCTACACCCGGTTCCGGCTCTTCGACCGGGAGATCGGCTCTGCGGTCACCTCGGTCGGCCGGGCGATCATCGAGCACACCCGGCGGGTCATCGAGCTCCAGGGGTACACGGTCATCTACGGGGACACCGATTCCTGCATGGTCCAGCTCCCAAAGGATCTCGACCGGGAAGAGACGATCGCTGCCGCCCGGGCGATTGAGAAGACCCTCAACGCGAGCTACCGGGAGTTTGCGAAGCGGGAACTCAATGCCGATATGCACTTCTTCTCGATCAAGTTCGAGAAGATCTACGCCAGGTTCTTCCAGGCCGGGAAGAAGAAGCGGTACGCCGGCTCGCTCGTCTGGAAGGAAGGCAAGGATGTCCACGAGACCGATATCGTGGGCTTCGAGATCCGGCGGAGCGATACACCCCAGATAACCAAGGAGGTGCAGCAGCACGTGATGGAGATGATCCTCGACGGATCCGATTACGGGAACATCAAGGCGTACCTCGCGGGCGTCATCAGAAAATACCGGGCCGGGAAGTACTCCCTCGACCAGGTCGGGATCCCCGGCGGGATCGGGAAAGGGCTCCACGAGTACGAGACGGACGATGCGCAGGTCCGTGCGGCCCGGTACGCAAACCTCCATCTCAAGACCGACTTCGGGAGGGGGAGCAAACCGAAGCGGGTGTACATCAGGTGCGTGACCGCGAAGTACCCGAAGACCGATGTCCTCGCCTTCGAGTACGGGGACCAGGTACCCCCGGAGTTCATGGTCGACTGGGAGACGATGCTTGAGAAGACGATCAGGATGCCGATCTCCCGGATCATCGAAGCCCTCGGCTGGGACTGGAACGATATCGATCCGTCCAGGACCACCTTGTCGCAATGGGGACTGGGATAAAAATACCTGGGCCGCTCACCCGGGCAGATCGGGTGATAGCAGGTTCTTCTGTCCACTTCTCGCTTCTCCCACCGTACAGCGAGGGGAAGAGGACCGGGAGCAGCAGAAAGGCCCGGTCGCGACGATGGCGTACCCCCGTTCTCACGGTCGGGGGGCATCGTGCCGATCCAAGAGCCCGTTCAGGATTGAGAAAAATGTTCCCGATTCACCCTCCCGCCGGTCAGGATCGCATCCGGGCGTAACCTTCCGGCCCGGAGGAGAGAGAACCGCAGGTTTTTTTTAAACTCCACACCGCTCACGCGTTCCTTTTTCAGGTCTGGAAGATCAGCATCGGGAGATTGGACTTCTGGTCAAGACTTTAAAGAAGAAGGCAGCCTCTCCCCTCCGGTCATCGTTCCTTTCGGGTCTCCTCCCCGAGTTCTCGGAGGAAAGCGGTCAGGAAGGCGTGCCGCCCCGCCGCGATCTGCCGGGCCGTATCCGTGTGCACATGATCGTGCAACCGGAGGAGCTTCTCGTGAAAATGGTCGATGGCATCCTGCATCTCCCCGCCATCTTCCCCGGCCCGCATGAACGTCCGTGCGATCCCGACCGCACCCATGGCATCGAGTTTGTCCGCGTCCGAGAGGATCTCTGCTTCCCGTGTGGCCGGCTTCTCGTCAGACCGGAACCGGTGGGTCCGGATCGCATCTACGATCGCCGGGATGAGAGCGGGATCGTACCCGGTTGACCGGAGAAACTCCTCTGCCACCCGGGCCCCTTCGATCTCATGCGGGACTCCCCGTCCTCTCTCGGCAGGCCGGGCGATATCGTGGAGGAGGGCTGCGGGGATCAGGATGCCGGGGTCTGCGCCTTCCCTCTCTCCGATGATCCCGCAGAGCCGGGCGACCCGCAGCGTGTGATCGAAGCCGTGCGAGCCGGCCTCTGCACCGGAGCGCTCTGCAAAACGGGCGATCTCCTCGAATTTTTTATCCATTCCCCTCCCTCCCCATCCCAGCCTGCCATCTCAGGCAGGCCCTTTTCTCGTGGCAGGTTTTACCCGCTTTGCGGAGAGGCCACCGGTCTCTTCCGGTTTTTCTCTTACCGGCCTCTTCCGTGTAGGTCTCGAGCCAGCGGGTTCTCGTTTTACCGGCCCCCTCCCCGGTCCTTCCGGAGGCTTCTCCACCCCCGCCTTCCCGACCTCTCCCATTCGGGCGTTCAGTTTTTTGATCTGGTCCCTGATCGCGATCGCCCGCTCGAAGTCGAGGCTCTCCGCTGCTCGGTTCATCTGCACCTCGAGCTCGATCACCACATTCGGGATCTCCGACTTCGGGACGTGCTTGACATCCCGGATATCTGCCTCCTTCTCTTTCACCGGCTTGATGATCGTCTTTGGTACGATATGGTGCCCGGTGTTGTAGGCGAGCTGGAGGTTGCGCCTTCGCTTCGTCTCGGTGATCGCGTTTTTCATCGAGTCGGTCACCCGGTCGGCGTACAGGATAACCTTCGAGTTCACGTTCCGGGCTGCCCGGCCGATGATCTGGATGAGGCTCCGGGAATCCCGGAGGAAGCCCTCCTTGTCCGCGTCCAGGATCCCTATGTACCCGACCTCGGGGATGTCGAGGCCTTCCCGCAGGAGGTTGATCCCGACAAGGACGTCGAACTTGCCGAGCCGGAGCTCCCGGATGATCTCGCTCCGCTCCAGCGTCTGGATCTCGGAGTGGAGGTACCGGGTTCTTACCCCCTGGTCCGCGAGGAACCCCGAGAGCTCCTCGGCCAGTTTCTTCGTGAGCGTGGTGATGAGGGCCCGGTCGCCCCGTCCCACGGCAGCGGTGACCTCGCGGATGACATCCCCCATCTGGCCCCCGATAGGCCGGACCTCGACCACCGGATCGACAAGGCCGGTCGGGCGGATGATCTGCTCCACCAGCTGGTCGCTCTTCGTGAGCTCGTACTCTCCCGGGGTCGCCGAGACGAAGATGACGTTTGCCATGTACTGCTCGAACTCGTGGAACCGGAGGGGCCGGTTGTCGTACGCGCTCGGGAGCCGGAATCCGTAATCGATCAGCGCCTTCTTGCGCGAACGATCGCCGTTGTACATCCCGTGGAGCTGCGGGATCATCTGGTGGCTCTCATCGATGATCATCAGGAAGTCGTCCGGGAAGTAGTCGAGGAGACAGTAGGGTTTCTCGCCCGCACTCCGGCCGTCAAAATGCCGGGAGTAGTTCTCGATCCCCTTGCAGGACCCGGTCTCCTCTATCATCTCGAGATCGTAGTTGGTCCGCTGTTCGAGCCGGAATCGCTCGATGGGCCCGAGGGTCGGAAGGACCTCATCGAGCTCCGCCCGGATCGACTGCAGGGCCCGGATCCGTGCGCTCTCTGGTGTGACGAAGTGCCGGGCCGGGTACACGTAGAAATACTTCATCTCCGCTCTCTTCTCGCCCGTATTCTTGTCCACCTCGAGGATCCGCTCGATCTCGTTCCCGAACATCTCGATCCTGATGATGTCGTTGAAGTACCCGGGCACGATGTCGATGGTGTCACCCTTGACCCGGAACCTCCCGGGCATCAGATCTATATCGTTCCGCTCGAACTGGATGTCGAGGAGTTTTCCCAGGAGATCACTGCGCCCGATCTCCTGACCGGTCGCGAGCTCGAACCCCATCTTCCGGATGTTCTCCGGGTTGCCAAGACCATAGATACAGGAGACCGAGGCGACGACGATCACATCGCGCCGGTACGAGAGCGATGCGGTTGCCGAGAGGCGCATCATCTCGATCTTGGGGTTGATGGCCGAGTCCTTCTCAATGTACTGGTCCTTTGCCGGGAGGTAGGACTCCGGCTGGTAATAATCGTAGTAGGAGACGAAGTACTCCACCAGGTTGTGCGGGAAGAAGTCGCAGAACTCCTGGTACAGCTGGGCGGCGAGGGTCTTGTTGTGCGCGAGCACGAGCGTGGGCCGGTCGGAGGTCACGATCACATTTGCCATGGTAAAGGTCTTGCCGGAACCGGTGACACCCAGGAGGGTCTGGTACTGATCGCCGGTCACAAGACCATCGTTCAGTTTTTTGATAGCCTCCGGCTGCGAGCCGGCCGGTCGGAACGGGGATACGAGTTCGAACGAGGACACGTTGCTAAGGAGTTCGGACCTGGATATAATAATGGATAGGGATGCGGCACGTTAATTTAGGGCGCGATCCTGCCTCCGGGCCTGGGGGGCCCGGTACCGGCATTACGCCCAAATCGGGCTTCGGCACAGCAAAGAAGCGCGGTGGGAAACGATTTTGCGTGGAGATATCTCAAATCGCCATGCCAAAAATCGTTTGCCAAGTGAAAAACTTCTTAACTGTGGGATAAAACATTGTACAAAAAAGGTGGGAGCGATCATGAAGAAGAAGGAGAAGGCCAAGGCGGACGCGTGTGACGATGTCCCGCATTTAGCTGAGGAGAGGAAGGAGCTGCTGCAGAGACTGGCACGCGAAGAGGGGACACCCATCTTTGTGATCGACCATGCGAAGCTCCGCAAGAACTACCAGGAGTTCAAAAAACACCTGCCCCAGGTGCAGGCGTACTTCGCGGTCAAGGCGAACTCGAACCCTGAGATCGTGAAGACCTTGTTCAAGGCCGGGGCAAGCTTCGATGTCGCCTCCATGCCCGAGTTCATGATCGTGTACGAGAATATCAGGGAGATGCCGGCCAAGGAGCGCCAGGACTGGATCTGGGACAAGATCATCTACGCCAACACGATCAAACCGATCGAGACGTTAGAGACCCTCGACCAGTACAAGCCGCTCGTCACCTTTGACAATTGTGAAGAACTCAAAAAGATCAGAAAACACGCGCCTCATGCCGGTCTCGTCCTCCGGATCCGGGTCCCGAACACCGGATCCATGGTCGAGCTCTCGTCAAAGTTCGGCGCCGACCCGGGCCAGGCGGTTGACCTTATCGCAGAAGCCTTCGCCCTGGGCCTCGTGGTAGAGGGGCTGAGTTTCCATGTCGGGAGCCAGTGCACCAACTTCGCCAACTATGTCGAGGCCCTCGAGATCTCGGCAAACATCATAAAGGAGACCGAGACCCGGACCGGCAAAAAGATCCGGATCCTCGACATTGGCGGCGGCTTCCCGGTCAAGTACCACCCGGAGGTGAAGTCCTTCGAGGTCCTTGCAAAGAAGCTCAAGACCGAGATCGCCCGGCTCTTCCCGGACGACATGCAGATCCTTGCGGAACCGGGCCGGTTCCTCGTTGCAAACGCGTGCACGGTCGTGGCAAAAGTCGTGGGCAAGGCCTTCCGGGACGGCAAGCCCTCGTACTACATCAACGACGGGGTCTACCACACGTACTCCGGGCAGGTCTTCGACCACGTCCTCTACCCGGTCCTCGCATTCAAGGAGGGCGAGAAGCAGATCTCGGCGGTCTTCGGGCCCACCTGCGATGCCTTCGATACCATCACCCTCTCGGCAGAACTCCCTGAACTGGATATCAACGATCTCGTGTACTCGGAGAATATCGGGGCCTACTCCCACGCCTCGTCCACGTACTTCAACGGCTTCCCGCCGGCAAAAGTCGTTCACACCAACAAATAATTTTTGGGGAATCTACTCTTTTCAGCCCCCAAATCCAGAAAGGATTTTTGATATCAGGGTAAGTTTTTGTTCTCTCAATGGTCTGTTCTGCTACCGGGAAGACCTCGACCGGCGTTGCTGCAAGGGGATACGTTCAATCGTCTTGCGAATCACGGGGTGAAAGAGTAAAAGCGAGGGAGATCCCCACAATCGTTTGGAGGGGGTCTCATGGTCTCTAAAAAGAAAACCCGCTTCGAAGGGAGGAAGAAGAAGATCTAAACTGCCATTGTATCCTGCTGAAGATGTCGGGAGGTTGTCGGGGTGGTGAAGGATAATGTCGACTTCGATCAGCCCTTCGGGTTCAACATCGTCGAGCCGAAAGATCCCGATAAAAGCATGCACCTGACTAGGAAAGTTTATGAGCGAGAACGCTTATTGCCGCATGTCCGGTGCTTGCTCACAATCTTGAACCCTGGCGTTTTGAGTGGTACTTCTGATAGGGTAGTGATACGATTCAGAGATCCGTCGACGAATTCCTAACTACAGAGCGGGGATGCACATGACAAAAATTAACGGTAAAATTCCGGCTCGGTTTCTCGTTACTGTGCTTGTACTCAGTCGGCTGATTGGGTGTACGGTCCAGGCACTCGGGATGAAAACCGCCGCGAATGGCCAACAGTATCTCTGGGAAATCCGCAACCAGGACCCCCCGATATCTTTAGACGAGATACGCCAGGGGAACAAAAAAGAATTGGGGAGCGTATCTTCCCTGGTCCGGAACTTCGGTGCTTTGATGCCAAAGGTCCAATCTCAACCAATTGGTGTTTTGCCTTCGGAAGTGTCAGATGAATATCTCACCATATCCCGGCAACGGCTGGCATGGTTCTTGGATATTAATCACAAGACTGGCCCTTCCGGGTATCTTACCGGCGGCTTAGTCATCATAGATGCCCATGACAGGAGTGTACTCCGTTACACAGCAATCGATTAATGGTGGAAAATTATGATGCTTGAATGTCTTGACGTGGGCCTTTGATGTTACCCATGGCACGGGGAAACCGCAATATCTTATGGGGGGAACACTGTACATCGACGCACATAACGGAACGGTTGTAGGCTATGCAGAAATCGTGTAGAGTGGCGCTCACTGATTTCCTCTCCCCTCGTTCTCAAATTCCCCCCCTCTTTTTCGGAACCCTCAACCAGCAAAAGCTCTCATAAAGGTTCGATTAGGATAGGTGGCACCGATCTGCAGGTAAGATAACCCGAAGGGACGCGGGAAAGACGACCGGATTTATCGGGGCCGCCGGTACCGCAGGGATCCTGACCCGGTGAGCGATCGCAGGAAAGCTAATAACGGTTCAGAGGGATTCTCTCACTAGGAGAAGTGGGGACAAGAGACCTATGGATCCCGCAAAACCACCCATGTACCACGCGGTAAGTCTTGACCGGGGAGGGCTCGCAGGCCGGGCGTTAGACCGGTATGCAGCCGGGAAGGGAGCGCGACAAAGTTTCAGCCCCGCACAGAAAAGTCTGATAATGGAGGATCTCCGGACCCGGATCCGCTATCTCCAGGAAGCCCTCGCTCTCGAAAGCGCGGCGATCTTTACGGACTATACCCGCTGGGCCCGGGTTTACTTTGCGGAAGAGAAACTTCCCGGGAATTATCTCAGAAGAACCCTTGCTGCACTTGACGAAATTGTCAGCGAGGAACTGCCCTCGGAACTTGCGGCCCGGGCCCACACCATCATCCGGGAAAGTATTCTCGATCTGGAGAGCGGCCCTGCACTAGTCCCGTCATTTCTGTCCCCGGATAATCCCCACTCTGCCACCGCACAAGCCTATCTCGATGCCCTCCTCATCCCGGATCGCGGGAGAGCCCGGGACATCATCTCCGGCGCACTCGAATCCGAAATACCGGTCAAGGAGATCTACCTTGGAATCTTCCAGCCCGTTCTGCGCGAGACCGGCCGGCTCTGGCAGCTGCGGAAGATCTCCGTGGCTGAAGAGCACTTCGTGACCGCCTCGGTCCAGCTCTCCGTCTCGTACCTCCACGACAGGATCATCCCGCCCGATAAGACCCGGCAGGGAGGAAAGACGCTCGTTGCCGCGTGTGTCGAGAGCGAACTGCATGAAGTGGGGATACGGATGGTCACCGATTTCTTCGAGATCGATGGCTGGAATACGTACTACATCGGGGCAAACACCCCCGCGCAGAGCCTGATCCAGGCGGCCCGGGACAGGAACGCGGACGTGGTCGCGATCTCCTCGACCCTGCCGTACGATATCACCTTCGTCCGCTATATCATCCGGTCCCTCAGGGCAGATCCGGTGGCGAAGAAGGCGAAGGTCATCGTCGGCGGGTACACGTTCGGGATCGTGCCGGATCTCTGGCAGCGGGTCGGTGCCGACGCGTTCGCCCGGGACGCGGGAGAAGCGGTCGCAGCCGCAGACCGGCTCATCGGGGAATAGCGAGCAGAAGGAACGACCCCTTTTCGTCTCCCAATCTTCTTGCGCCGGGCAGGGAAAGATCCGGCACCTCTCCGTCATCCCGGTTTTTCCAGACCAGAACAACGGACCGGAGTGGCTCAGGGAGAGGGGTTACCCCGCCCGCCGGTCCACCAGCCGCTTTGCCCGGCCCTTGATCCGGTGAAGCTCGAGCTCGCCGGGCTTTACAAAATTGAAGAGTATCAAGACCGCCCGGTCGGCAACGTATCCTGCCAGTGCTCTGTTGTTCCAGAGGAACCTTTCAGTGAACCGGTCTTCGATAAGCCGCTTGTCCGCCGACTCCGGATCCATGCACTCCATCGAGATGCGGATAACCACGCTCCCGGATTCACCATCGTACACAAATGCCTCGTACTCTCCGTTGAGGTACTGCATATTCTCCGGCTGGAAGACGCCGGCTTCGATATCCACCCGGTTCACCGTGGCGCCAAAGAGCCGGACCGTCTCGGCCTCGCGCTGCGGGTTGACGATCCGCATATGAGTCCGGCCGCAGGCACACCGGGACTGGGAGATAACCGAGGTCGTATCCTCGGTATCATAGTTCAGGAGCAGCATCCCCGCCTCTGCTCCCTCCGGCAGGAGCGTGGTCAGGACCGCCCGGCCGGTCCTGCCATCGGGTAAGAACTCCCGCATCTGCGGGTCGTAGATGTCGAGGTGGACGAGATCCTCCGGCACATGGAGCCCGGCAAGCGCCGTGCACTCCCCGCACATCGTCCCTTCCGTGCTCCCGTACGTGTTGTACACCGGGCAGTCCCACATCTCCGCAAGATACGCCCTCGACTCATCGGCAAAACTCTCTCCGCCCGCCACGAGCCGTCCAAGCGAAGTCTCCTTCGGATCGATCCCCTCGCTTTTAAGCCGGTGGGCAAGCCGGATGAGCTTGAAGACACTGCCCACGATCGCCGTGGGACGGTAGCCGGTGATGACCCGGGGAGCAAAGTCGCACCTCCCGAACGGGATGATGGTCATCTTGAGCCGCCGGGCGGCAAGGGTCATCGTGTTCGCCCCCACGTTCATCCCGTACGAGGCGCAGACGACGACCCGGTCCTCAGCCCCGAAACCCTGCGAGACGAAACTCCGTGCGTACTTCTCCGCGTACCGCCTCCAGTCCTCCCAGGTGAGGAAGAAGCTCTTCGGTGTGCCGCTCGTCCCGCTCGTCTCCTGGATGGTGAAGACATTCGCCCAGTCCGTTGAGAGGAACCGGAAATCCTGCGAGACCGGCGGCTGGTGCTCGCGGATAATCTTTCCCGAGATGACCGGGAGGTTCAGAAGGTCCTCGTGCAGCCGGATCTCGTCCGGGTTGATCCCGTTCTTGCGGAACCAGTGGTGGTAGAAGGGCGAGTGCTCATTTGCGTACCTGACAGTATACCGTACCCGTTCATCGATCAGGGTGTCGAGGCTGTCGCGATCCATCGTCTCGATGGGATTGTAGTACGCCGGCATTGCTACAGATCATGCAAGGTGGAAAAAAGGTTTAATGGTTTTGCCGGTCTGCCCCGGCCCGTGCAGCGCACGGGCATGCTCCGACAAGCATCCCCCGATCCGGACCGTTTGCCGGTCCTGGACCCTTTCGCCCCCAGGATCTCCACCGACCGGGTTGGCGAAGAAGGAGATATCAACACCTCCGGGGGCCTCTCTCTCCGAAAAGATCGCCGAAACTGAAGGTGCGGGAGAAGATCCAGGTGCAGATGGACCACCGGAGCACCACGGTACTCTTGCTTCCTGCTTCCCGCACGGGTGCGGTTTGCCCGGTGCACCGGGCCGAATGGCGGTGCTTCACTGGTACGGGCTCCGGAGCGCCTTCCCCACACCCATCGTTGCCCGGTCTTTGAGCACCTTCCGGTTCTTCCGGGCGATCTTCTCTGCCGCGAGCCGTGTCGTCAGCTCAAGGCCGGGCTTTGCCTCCCCCATCGGGCGGGTCTCAAAAAGATCCCGCGGCAAGCGCGCGCTCCCAGAGGCTCCCGCCGAACCGCACGAGATAGCGGCAAGGTTTCCGGCGAAATCGAAGCGAACCTGGGATCCCGGCTGCACGTACCTCCGGATCTCCGAGTGAGGGACAAAATAAGGGAGCACCCCGCCCCATAGAGACCGGGAACCTCCCCTTCGCCACCTCCATCATTTTAACCGCTTCCCGTCTCCTTCCCGCATCCTCTTCGACGATCTGGATGAGCCCCTCATACGGGAAGACCTCCATGCAGAAGATCCCAATGATGAGCGCGAGCGCGTGGGCTATCGGGCAGAGGCTACAGACCCGGGAGATGAGCCGGGGCACGCTCTCGGACGGTTTCCCGATGAACTTCTCAAACCCCCGGGCGGGCGTGATGCTGACCCGTTCGCCGCGCTCAAACGATCCCCCGCTTTCGATCTTCAGCACACGTCTCGCGTGGCACTCGTGCCGGGGGTGTCTCATGGATCCTGGAGATGATGTCGCCCGCTTGTCAACCCGGAAATTTATAAAACCGTCGCACCCTGCCCTGAGCTGCCACCGGAAATTTTGATAAAAAACGTCTTTTAAGGATCCGGTACTACCGGTTCACACCAGCAGATGCATCCTTCGAGATCCAGCTCGGTCCAGATCGGATCATCGATAGCGAAGATCTTCCCGTTCCGGCCGGTGGGTGCGCCCTTTTCGAGATCGATGCGCCCTATACCCTCTCGTATCCCCGCTCCCGGAATTGCAGGAGATCCCGCTCGTGCTGAAGCCGCCGGATCTCCCTCCGGATGATCCGGTACGCCGTCCCTTCACATCCGCCCCGGATCGTTTTTGAGATCCTCTGCGGTCTCTTTCAAGGACCGGCAGCTGACAAATGCCGAGAAGATGAGCTCGGCAACTGCGCCCGCACTTCAGAGGAGAGGACCGCAAAGCCAGGGCCGGAACCTCTGGCAGAGAGGACCGGCTCTGGTCGTCTCCACCTCCATCGATTCTGCCCTCCCGGACCAGCTCCTCCCGGTACGCACGCCAGGCTGCGGTCAGCTCCCGGGTTCGGGAGGGTTATGGGAACCGCCATGAACCTGAATATATTTTTTTGAACCCTATGACTTCTGGATCGCTCGTGGATGGCCCGGGAAAAATTCCCCGCAGATCTTCAGGTTTTACAAGAGAGCATCGGGTTTATCGACCGGTATCTGCAACCGGGAGTGGAGAGATCATGACTTTTATCTGCCGGCAGTGCGGCGGGTGTTGCAGCACGATGGGCGAGATCATTGAGATCGTGGAAACAGAGGAGCCACTCGCATTCCGGATACACTATATCCCGACGGGAGAAGAACGGCGGGTGACTATCGATCCGGAAAAAAAAGATCTCTTTCTCGCCCAGGATACCGTGAAGAGCCGGCAGCTGGCCTGCCCGTTCCTCCGGGAAAAATCGCCGGGAGTTGTTATCTGCACAGCGCACAACTCCCGTCCGGAACTCTGCCGGCAGTACGCGTGCTTCCGGATCCTTCTTCTCGATAGCACTGGAGACAGGATCGGGAAGGTGCAGGATGGTTCCCGGGTTCTTTCCACACCAGATGGCTATCTCCGGGCACTCTGGAACGGCGAGGTCGCCGGACTCTCGATAGCAGACGAGACTGAATGGGAACGGCGGGTAAGTGAGATCCTGACCCGGGCCGGATATACCGTTGTCTAGCAGGGTATAACAGGACGGGCCGGGGCAGGCGATACTGCCGGGAGTTGGCGGGCAGGAAAAGTCCCGGTCTCGCTCCGGGCAGTCAGACGGAGAGGAGGACAAACCCTTTTTTTCACCACATCTCCCCCGTGCTGAATGCCAAGGTCAATCCGGGAATTGTGCCTGCGAGCCTTGCGAAACGTACAAAGGGACCCGGAGGATGGACTGGACTCCAAAAAACAGCGAAGAGAGCAGAATGGCAGGTACAGCACGAGGCCGGCACCGAAGACCCATCCGAGGATGAACGGAACAACGACGGCTATTATCACCGCGAGTAACCAGAACCGTGCCCAGAACGCATCGTAAAAGAAGGTTCCGGTCCGTTCAGGATCACGCGGGTGGACCCGCCAGTCAATATAATCCCGGACAAACGGGCGTCCGCAGGCAGGACAGAGCGCATGGAATTCCTTATCCCGAGAGCTGCAGTGAGGACAGGAGTACCAGAGATCGGCTTCCCTCAGGCCGCGCACGTTCTTTCCGGTTCCGCGCCGGGTGCCGCCTGGAGATCCTGCCGTGAATGAGAATACCACCTCTTAACAGCAGGGAGAGAGAGCCCTGCCAAACAGGTAAGGATGCACTGTCCAAAAAGAAAAGGTTTCCCGGCTAAAAAAAGGCGGAAGCAACCAGGGATTTGGGATCAATCGGATTGAGTAAGGAGATGCACTTCGCTTTTCCCGACAAAGCCGTCGGTTGCCCTCGCGCAGGCTTTGAGATGGCCTTGAGTTGAGAGGCCTCTTCAGGAGTTCCTCGCTCTCACCAGGTTTCGAGAGAGAAGAAAAGCCGGGGATCATTTTTGTCCAGGTACAGTTCGCGGCTGATGCACCCTGCATCTTTTGTGCAGCTGGGCTCGATAAGTCTTGTGAGTTCGGTGTGAACGGTATCTGCGGTACCGGCTTTTGCCTCTATTTTTGCAACAACAGTCAGGGTCATGGCAGTCACTCTCCCAATACTCCGGGTTCTGTATCTTTTATAGTGGCGCAGGCAGCCGGTCTTGCCAAGGGATCGACAGGGCCGGAAATCCGGAAAATTTAAAAAAAATTACTCCTTCAGCACGAAATTTCAAAAAAGAGAAAAAATTCCTGTTACCCTTCCTTCCGGAGGAGACCGTTCATCCGCTCGATGATAACCTCGCCCCTGAGCTTCATGGCGTACCAGGCGAAGATCGCGATCGTTGCGCCTATCCCAAGACCGACGCCCCACGCAATCGGCGTGACGACCGTGTTGATGATCGTGAGATCGAGCATCAGCTGGCCGAGGGCAAGGACGATGACGAAGAAGTAGATCAGGAGCCGGAATAAGATGAGCACAGGCCCGATCAACCCAACCTTCGCTTCGCTGAGGTATTTTTCGAGGAGATCGATGAAGTAAGCGGACAGGATAAATCCCACGAGAAGGATAATGACAAACGCACAGATGTGCGGGATGAACGCGATAATGCCGGCGACCATCCGGCTCAGGTACTCAAGGTTCAGGACATCCACGGCAGCGAGGATCGCAAACAGGTAGACAATCAACCTGACCGCAATATCACCCAGATACCCGACGAAGACCCCGGACTTTTTCACTATACCATGGATCTCAAGATCCTTGATCCGTTCATTTTCGCTCAGCTTTGTCAGGAGTATCCTCACGCCTCTTCCCAGCAGCCGGCCAAGGATCCATCCGCTGATCAAGATGATGAGCGCACCAAAAATTCCCGGAAGCGTTGAGAGTGTCTTATCCAGCGTCCCGAAGATGATATTGACATAACCATCCACCATTATAACAACCTCTTCTGCCATTATGTTTAACGACGAAGAGATCGTCGGTTATTTTTGTATTAATAAGTGTTGTTTATTGATTATACAGGTAAATTATAACAAACCTTATTAATTTCTCACCCCACACTCAATGTTCCAGCCGGCTCGACCGGCCCGCCGGTAACATGATGCAGGATTACCAGAACGAACTCGCTCATCAGGGAGACGCTGAGGGGAGATGCAGGGGGATGAGCGTTACCGAGATCGCACAGGAACTTAGGCAAGAGCAAAAATACCGTTGGCCGTTACCTCGATATCCTGCTCATCACCGGACAGGGCGAGATGCGGGCCATCGGGATGGCAAAAGTCTTCACCCTCTCGCAGAGTATCCCGCTCTCCGCCATGCTCAGCTATTCGAGGGAACTGATCATGGTCGTTGACGAGGAGTTCCGGATTGTGGATGTGAACGAGAATTTCCTCACCCTCCTCAACCTCTCCCGCGAAAAGACCGTGCGGAAAAATCTTGCTCACATCCAGATCCCGGACGTGGACGTGCGCGAGCTGCTCGAGACCAGCACGAAGGACGACGACACCCCGTCACGCTCCGGAGGAAGGAAGGGGGCGAACGCATATTCACCCGGAAACTTATCCCGGCCATCTTCGATGACGGCAGCAAGGGGTTCACCATCATCCTTGAAGATGTCACGGCGCAGGTGCTTGCCGAACGGACTATCCGAAAGGGTGAGGAACGGTTCCGGATGACGGCCGAGAATGTCCATGGCGCCATCTTCATTGTCGAGAACGACCGGATCGTCTTTGCCAACCGGAGGATCTCGGAGATGACCGGGTATTCGGGCGAGGAACGCAAAAGAGATGGGGCTCTTTGAATCTCACCTCCACAAGAAGGAGGGACAAACCGCAAGAAGGACCCCCGCAATGATCCCCGAAATGGAGCAGGCCGAGATCGAAAAAATTCTCTCCGGCTGAACACCCGATGCAAACATCCCTGCAGGGTTCAGGGTCTAGATCCAGCAGAAGGATGGGATCCGGAGGCTTGTTCAGGGAAAGGCGACCGCGACCTGCAAGGAGAACGCGGTCAGCATTTACGTTATCCTGACCGATCTCACCGGTTTTGCGGAGAAAGAGAAAGACCTGCGCCAGCAAATTGAATCGCTCCAGGAACTCATCCGGTAATTTTTTCCCAACTCTCCTTTGGAACAATTGTTCCCCGACATCTTCTGTCCGGAACGAGAGTTTTTACATTCAACGGTATTAGCCGGGGTTATGCTACCGGTGAACTCATCGGGATCCAGGAAAGACCTGGCCGGGCTAACCTCCATCCCGCTGATGCAGCCCCGGCGGATATTACCATCACCCGACAGGATATGCAAAACAAATTCGGTCCGCTCCCCGGATGAGACAACAGACCGGCTGGAGGGGTACAACCCGGGCCCGTGAAAGAGTACATCAACGATTCGGCTGCACCGTCTTTGGAGGGGTTGCGTATGAGCAAGTCACCCCGCGGACGGGCTCATAACCGAGCATACGGGACACCGTCCCCCTGACAGGGGTGGGGGTAACCGAAAACCCAGCCTTGGAGAGATCTCACGATGAGGGGGGATGGATGGTCTTCGGGCAGAAAGGATCTCAAGAGCTGCAGAAAGAAGAGCCTTCGCGCGGAGAACCAGAGGTAAAAACCCTTCAGGAATTGTTTCCGGATAGGTAACCCATGCATCTTCAGGGTTCGAGTATCCGTCTGAGCTCGGTGAGCGGGAGGGTGTTGATCAGATCCTTTGCTCCGAGCCAGCCGCGCCGGGCGGTCGCAAGACCGAACGCCATGTTCCTGAGGTTCTCCCGGGAACGGGCAGGCACACCGGACCCCGTGCTCTTTTGCCATCCGGCAGTTCGTATCGGAGAGATCCAGCCGGCTCGGAAGGGCATTGATCTCCATGCAGACACCCAGTGCTGCGGCCTCGCGAAAGACGGCTGTGAGATCGATCCGGGCCGGATCGCGCTGCTGGAGGATCCGGCCGGTCGGATGACCGATGAGATCCAGATGCTCGTTGTGCATCGCCGCGATGATCCGCTTCGTCATCTGCCCCTCCGGCATCTCAAGCCCTGAGTGTACGCTTGCCATAACGAGATCGAGGTCCTTGAGCACCGCATCGGGCAGATCCAGCATCCCCTCCGCATCGATGCCGCACTCGATCCCGCGAAGCACCGCAACCCCAGGACCGTCCCGGTTCACCTGCTCGATCTCCCGCCACTGGTCCCGGAGACTCTCTTCGGTCATCCCGCAGGGGATCTCCCGACTCCGCGAATTATCGCAGATCGCGATGTACTCGTACCCGAGCGAACGGGCAGCCGCTGCCATCTCCCCGATCGTGTCCAGCCCGTCGCTCCACCGGGTGTGCAGATGGAGATCCCCCTTTATCGCATCGTACGGGACGAGTGCCGGCAGGGTGCCCGCCTCGATCTCTCCGGTGCACTCCCGGAGCTCGGGCTCGATATACGGGAGGCCGAAGCGGGCCTAGAGATCCCGTTCACTCCCGACCGGAAATTTTTTTGCGGTCGCGAGATCCACCAGGCCGTACTCGTTGAGACGCCAGTTGCGTTCGAGCGCCCGGCGCCGGAGAGCGATGTTGTGGTCCTTGGACCCGGTAAAATATATCAGGGTAGTCCAGTACTCGTCCTCCTTTACCACCCGCAGGTCAACCTGGATCCCTGATTTGAGAAGAACCGTGCTCTTTGTCGGACCCCATCCGATGATCTGATCGACTTCGTGAAGCGAGACGAAGACCGAGATGATCTTCTCCGGTTCCGGAGAGGTTGCAAGGATGTCCACGTCCCCGATCTTCTCCTTGCGCCGCCGGATCGATCCTGCGAGGCTTATCTTCCGGGTGACCGTAAGCCCGGCGAGCAGATCGAGGATTGATTCGGCTTCGGGAAGGATCTCCCCCAGGAGGTGTCGCCGCAACCCCCGGGTCTTCTGCCGGAGGGAGAGGTGGATATTCCGCTCGCTCTTCTCGCCAAAGCCCGGAAGGTTTCGGATCTTTCCTGCCCTTGCCGCCTCTTCGAGCTGGTCGAGGCTGGTGATCACGAGGAGCCGGCTCAGGAGCAGGGCTTTTTTCGGCCCGATACCCTCGAGATCAGCGAGCTTACGGACCCCTTCGGGGATCTCGGCCTCAAGACGGTCGAGGTACGCGAGCCGGCCAGTGCTGAGGATCTCGTGGATATTTGCCGAGAGGTGAGTTCCCACGCCCGGGATCTCTTCGAGTTTCCCCTCTTCGTCGATTCCGCCGAGTTCCTCGGGAAGGTTCTCGATACCATGGGCTGCCCTCCGATATGCAACAGGTTTGAACTTCACGCCTTTTTATTCGAGAAGATCGGCCACTTCGTACAGTATGGCAGCGACCTGCCGGTTGTTCATCCGTACCGGTGGATCCATCAGAGTATTCCCGGGAATTGCGGGAGTCTAGGCCGATCCGGTCCGGATCGCCCGTACGGAACCCGCTTTCACTGTGGGTAATCATGCAGGGAGATATTTGTAGCTTTGCGATCGCGTCACAGCCTTGTCCTTCAGCCGGACGTGCCGGATGGCACCCCCGATCCACGTCGAATTCCGGGGATCTGAAATCGGGATGAGAGGGCGAACCGGAAAGGGTTCCTGCACGCCGAACCTCCGTTTGCTGTCCCGCAAAACAAAATTCCGGCGCAGATACCGAAAGCGAGAGAGTAAAGTGTTGATCATTTTTATCCGGCACAAGGAGATCAGTACAAAATACCCCGGTCAAGATTCCCGTTCGCCGAAACAGCCGGGGGCAGGAAGCCACGGCTGATACAGAGAAGAGACGAGTCATGCTCGCACAATCAGACTGCGTCGTTGAACGCGGACAGGAAATTGCCCTGTGCAGAGATCAGCTGCCCCCGGAATCTCATGGCCATTGAGAGAGGGAACGTTTGTGGGATCGATGTACACAAGTCATTTTTGGTTGCGACAATTTCGGATCGGGAGAAGCAACCGGACAGAACGGGTATCAGTGGAGATTGGATCGCTCCTCGCATTTCGGGAATGGGTAATTATGGGAGCTTGCGATTCCGTTGTGACTGATCGACCGGGGGTTACCTGATAACATTGTTCATCGTTCCCGGAGACCGGATACCCGTGACCGGACCTCACTTCGGCTTATAGGAGCCCCACTTGTCGAGGGCCCCTGCAAGCTCTTTTGCCTTCTTTGCCTTCTCGGCAAGGGTGACGCCCTCGCACCATGCCTCGATCGCCTGCATGGTCGCCTCCGCCCCGGCCCGGGTCCCTCTCGGGTGGCCATGGATCCCCCCGCTCACGAGCAGGACAAGATCGGCGCCGTAGAGGTCGAGGACCGGCGGGACGAGGCCCGGGTGGAGACCCCCCGACGAGACCGGGAACGCATTTTTGATCTTCCCCCAATCCTGGGCAAGGGTCATGCCCCTGACGGGTTCAACCCACTTCTCCCGCAGAGTATCGGCAAGGACCATCGCCTCCTTCTTTGTCCCGACGAGCTTCCCGATCGCGGTACCGGTATGGATCTGGGATACCCCGATGAGCCGCATAAGTTTTGCGAGGAACTGCATCGTCATCCCGTGCTTAGGGTTTCGGTCGAAGGAGGCGTGCATGGCCCGGTGGGCGTGAATGGCGAGGCCGAGGTTCGAGCAGTAGTCCCGCATGGTCATGACGCTTGCAGTCCCGGCGACAACGACATCGATCATGCAGTAGTTCCAGCCGTTTTCAGCGAGCAGGTCCGCACGCTTCTTCATCGTCTCAACGTCCGCGGTGATATTGAGGAAGGCCGACTTCTTCTCCCCGGTCTCCTTCTCCGCCTTGTTTCGGAGTTTTGTCATGAACTGCACCCGGTCCTCGAACCGGTTGAAGGAGGTCGAGGTCAGGTTCTCGTCATCCTTGATGAAGTCGAAACCTCCCATCCAGGTCTCGTACCCGATCTCCGCATGCTCCTTTGCCGAGAACCCGATCTTGGGCTTGGGCACCGCACCCGTGAGGGGCCGGCCGTAGACGCCCATCATCTTCCGGATCCCGTCCATGCCAAAGTGGGGGCCCCTGAAGTGCTTCAGGTAGGCAGAAGGGAGGGCGACATCGACGAGCCGGAGATTCTTCAATGCCTTCATGCCGAAGATGTTCCCCGCGATCCCGCTGAGCAGCTGGACCGCGTTGCCTTCCTCCCAGAGTGCAAGCGGATATGCGACTTTGACATAATTACCCTCGATCGAGAACGCGGTTGCCTGGAGGGCTTTCATCCGGAGGGGCAGGGTAAAAAGAGTTGTCCAGGTCCCGGTGGAGCTCTCGGATGCGATCCTTCCGACCGCCTCCTCCTGGCTGATGCCAGCCACCGGCTCGAAGGAGTAGAGGCAGATCAGTTCGTCCTTCGCGGGCTCGTAGTTCAGGTCCACGAATTCGTTGTACCAGTCAATTGCCATAAGTAACCTGTACTCTCAAAGGAGGTTATTGCTAAAAAATCTCGTGGAAGGGAGGAACAACACCGACCGGTGGACGGGTTATATACAATCGAAAAGTTCCTGATAGCGATGTGCGAACCGGGAACCTTCCTTCGGTACCGCCCACGGGCTTTTGCAGAGGGAATCCCGGGAAACGGGACCGGGATCTGCTCTGCCACGGGAAGGTAGTATATTCAGAAAATCCTGTGAAGTATTCCCGAAGGCTGCCGGACGTGCGGGTGAAAAGGGTTGGGAATCCGGCCAAACCTATCTTCCCCAGACGGGTTCGACACGGTAATTCCGGGAACAGTCGCCATCGAGAGTTATCGCATAGGTCCGGGACTGGCCTGCATTGAGTCTTCCGATACTGAGAGACCGCGAATCCCGGATGGTTCCGCTGGATGCATCGATCAGGTTGAAGTCCAGCTGGGCCTTGTCCTCCGGCTGGCTTCCGGCATTGTAGATATAACCGGTAACTTTCCCATAACACCCCTGGGTAAGGCCCCAGCTCTCCAGATATTCATAATGAGCCCGGAGGCCTCCGTTTGAACTCTCCTGGGCACCGGTAGTTGTCCCGGTGCATCCCGCGACCGCAATGATTGTATCGAGCATGGCCAGAACAGGAAGGATCTTTTTCATTATCCACAGTCTCCTCGTCTCAGCAGGAAACGGGGTATCGCTTCCGCCATCTCTTCCTGCTGGTGCTTTACATTCGATCGCTCTGATACGATAAACAACAGAAATATCCGATGCCCCGCCCGGGACAGGGGTGCCCGGAGCAGCTATCATCTCCGGTTTTATTCCCCCGGGTCCAGATTTTTTCTCGGGAATGGCAGTCCTGTCGAATTCCTGACCGCACAATCCCCGTCTGTACACCCGCCCCTCTCCCGCAACCGATCGGGCCGGATCAGAGATCCGGGTGCATACGAGGTTGTACACCATCTTGATGCAACCGGCCGGGTGGCAGCCCCCACAGGAACGCACTCGGGGGTACAGCTCGCTCCCGAACCGTTCACGGGTGTCAGGAGAGGAAGTGACGAACAACTCGAAGTCAGACGGGAGGGCAGGGTTGTTACCGGGGTCGCAAGCACCGGAGTCCGGGGAGGGGAGCCACGTGTGCGGGGCCGGAGGGTTGTCGTTGAGAGGACCATGAGAAGAGCGGTGCAAGCCATGACCCCTTATTCAGGGTGCACGTACATAAATTTTCCGATAGCAGAGAGAGAATGAGGGAGCCGGGTTGGGTGGGTCCAGAAAAAACGGGGAGAACCTGCCAGCATCCGGAGAGGGGCAATAAGGATCTCTGGTATACGGGCTATTCCTGCCCGGACTTCCGGAAGGGAGGCAAAAATACTACAACAAGAACGGTACAACGAAAGATCATGCGACTCAGTCCTGTAATCAAGACGGTACCCCCCATAGTATGCCTCGGAGTTTTTCTTCTCTTTGCAGCAGTCTTTGCCGGGTGCACGCAGCCAGCGCAGGTCATGCCGGTCCCGACAACGGAGCCGATCACCACAACACTTCCTCCTTATCCGACCGCAGCGCCCTCCTTGGTCTCGGTGACAAAACCCGACGATTCACACATCGTCGTCACCTTTTTGGGTGGACCGGATATGAACAGTATACATGCAGTCCAAGCGACCGTGACGAATTCGAAGGGAAGGAGCGACACGAAACACATGGGCGACAGTCTCGGGACAACTTCGGTGAGCCCCGGGTCACTGATAACATTCGATGGAACGTTCTCGGGAAGCACCCAGGTCTCGGTCTCCGGGTTCTATAGTGACGGATCGCAGAAGATTTTCCTCCAGACCACCATCTGATATTTTTTTTGCAGCGCCTGGTCCGGCCCGTTTATCGTCAGGGATACCAATGGAAAACTTCCGCGGCTAGGGAACCGGGTCGCCATCCAGGAAAAAAGAGCATACCCCATCGATGATTCCGGAGAGAGCGCGATCATGTCGGGAAATTTCCTTCCTGCAGCCGGTCAGCGCCTTTAACGGAATTTTTGTATACTTCGGGATGATTCGGTGTACGTAAGTACTGCCGCAAATCCCGGCCGGTGAGGGCCTGACTACACTTCAACAACAAAACAGAGGAAGGTAACATGAGAAATTCCTGCACTGCCGGGCTCTCCGTGCTCGTACCACCGTAAGGGGACCAAGATCATGTGATAGCTCAGAGAGCATCTTTCTTTCGGGTCATATCAGATGCAAGCCGCTTGCTCCGGAGCAGCTTGTGGTACGCAATGGCGAACCGGTGCGCCTCGTTCCGGATCTCCTGCAGGTACCGGAGGGCCATACCCTTCGGGTCGAGGTGGAGCGGGAGGACTTCTCCCGAAAGGAAGACCTCCTCCTCGCGCTTGGCAAGGGCGATGGCCGGGACCGGGCAATCCAGCTCCTTCAGGACTTCCACCGCGGACGAGAGCTGCCCCCTCCCGCCATCGATCACGATCAGGTCGGGCATCATCTCCGATCCTTCATCGATCAACCGCTGGTAACGTCTCCTTACAACCTCCCCTATCGAGGCATAGTCGTCGATCCCCTCGACCGTCCGGATCTTGAACCTGCGGTAATTTTTCTTGTCCGGTATGCCGTTGCGGAACTGCACCATCGACCCGACCATCGAGGTCCCGGAGAGGTGCGAGATATCGAAGCATTCGATGACAGCCGGCCTGTCGGGCAGATCGAGATTTGCCTGGAGATCTTTGACCTTGAGATCGTCCTTGAGGAACGAATGCTCGATGTTCATCTCGACCATCTCCAGCAGCTTCTTCTTCTCACCGATCTTGGGGACCGTGACCTGGACGACCCGTCCCTTCCTCTCGGTCAAATAGCCGGCGAGGGCTTCATCCACTTCGTGCGGGAGGATCAGCTCCGAGGGGGGGACCCGGTCGGCATAGTACTGGACGAGGAACTCCTCAAATGCATCCCCGCCGGCTGCAAACGAGTAGTCCTGCTTGTCCGAGAGCCTCCCTCTCTCCACCGAGAAGACCATCAGGTACATTGTCTCGTCCGAGACGGTGTAGGTGATCACGTCCTCATCGGTTTCTTTCGGCCGCTCTACATGCTGGCACTGGGTCAACCGTTCGATGGCGGAGATCTGGTTGCGGAGCGAGAGGGCCTTCTCAAACTCCTGCCGGGCCGACCGCTCCTTCATCTCCTCCTTAAGAGAGGCGAGTATCTCGGTTCCTCTTCCCTTGAGGAGGGCGGTCGCCCGTTCGATCTGGGTATGATAATCCTCCTCGGTGACAGCCCCTATACAGGGGCCGCTGCACGACGCCATATGGTACCGGAGGCAGGCCCGCTTCGGGAGTTTCCGGCAGGGACGGATCGCGAAGATCCTCCTGACCACCCGGAGGATCTCGTCGCGTTCTGCCGCGGAGACGAAGGGGCCGAAGTACGCAGCCTCCCCCTTACTCGTCCGACGGGCGATCCCGATCCTCGGGAAAGGCTCCTTTGTCAGCTCGATATACGCGAACCGCTTCGCGTCCTTGAGGTCGATATTGTACTTCGGCTGGTTCTTCTTGATGAGGTTATTTTCAAGGAGGAGGGCCTCGGTCTCGGTGTTGGTCACCATCACGGAGACGGAGTCGATGTTTGCTACGAGCATCCGGGTCTTCGCGTCGTGGTCCTTCTTCTGGAAGTAGCTCGTCACCCGCTTCCGGAGGTCCTTTGCCTTTCCGATATAGATGATCTCCCCACTGCTGTCGGAATAGAGGTAGCAGCCGGGGGCGTGGGGGATCGCGGCGAGGTCGATCATTCGTTCTTCTTAGTCGGTATCGTTAGTTCATAAGCGATGAGGATGGGGCAGACCTCTTGTTCGATACGGTGAGCAGATGCAACGTCCGATTACGGAAAAAATTCAACACCGGGAAAAACCCTTGGTACCCGATGAACACAAGCAGGGCCGGTTCCCGACACGTGAGAAAGGGATCGTACAGCGGTGCTCGGCCGAAGAGATCCTCTCGCACCTCCTGCACCCACGTGTCAGAAGGCGATCGTAAAGGGGACGGATCGGGGTGACAGTGCCTGGTGAGGTGCCCCGGAGAAAAAGAATACGGGATAATAATTACTGCCCCGCCAGCATCGGTTTCAGGAACTCGCCCGTATAGCTCGCCTTTGTCTCCGCAACCTTCTCGGGAGTCCCGGTCGCGATGATTTTCCCTCCCGCGTCCCCGCCCTCAGGCCCGATGTCGAGGATGTGGTCTGCAGCCTTGATCACGTCGAGGTTGTGCTCGATCACGATCACGGTGTTGCCCTTCTCGACGAGATCGTCGAGCACCTTGATCAGTTTCTTCGTGTCGTCGAAGTGGAGCCCGGTGGTCGGTTCGTCGAGCAGGTAGAGGGTCTTTCCCGTCGCACGCTTTGCGAGCTCCCGGGTGAGCTTGATCCGCTGCGCCTCCCCACCGGAGAGCGTTGTCGAGGACTGACCGAGCTTGATGTAATCAAGCCCGACCCGGGAGAGGGTCTCGAGTTTCGACCGGATGGACGGGATGTGCTCGAAGTGCTTCATCGCCTCCTCAACACTCATATCGAGGACGTCTGCAATCGACTTGCCCTTGTACAGGACTTCGAGGGTCTCGCGGTTGTACCGCTTGCCCTTGCACTCCTCGCACTCGATGTACACGTCGGGAAGGAAGTTCATCTCGATCTTGATGAGGCCGTCGCCCTCGCACGCCTCACACCGGCCGCCCCGGATGTTGAAGGAGAACCGGCCCGGCGCAAAGCCCCGCATCTTGGCCTCCTTCGTTTCGGCAAAGACGGCCCTGATCTCATCGAAGACCTTCGTGTAGGTCGCGGGGTTGGACCGGGGTGTCTTCCCTATCGGGGACTGGTCGATGACGATCACCTTGTCGATCTCGGCATCGAAGACGATCTTCTCATGCTTCCCAGCCTGCTCCCGGGACTTGTTGATGATCTGCATCATGCCCTTGTACAGGGTCTCGTACACCAGCGTCGACTTCCCGCTGCCCGAGACACCGGTCACGACCGTGAGGAGCCCGATCGGGAACTTCGCCGTGATATTCTTGAGATTGTTCTCCGTGCATCCCTTGACGGTGATGTACTTCTTCGGGGCACGCCGCCGTTTCGGCACCTCGATCTGCTTTGCCCCGGAGAGGTATTGGCCGGTCAGCGACTTTTTGTTCTTCTCGATCTGCTTGGGGGTGCCTTCCGCGACGATGGAGCCTCCATGGAGACCGGCGCCGGGACCCATGTCGATCACGTGCTCCGCAGACCGGATCATATCCTCATCGTGCTCGACCACAAGCACCGTGTTCCCGAGATCGCGGAGCGTCCGGAGGGTCTCGATCAGTTTCCGGTTGTCGCGCTGGTGGAGGCCGATGGAGGGCTCGTCGAGGACATAGAGGACGCCCATCAGATTCGAGCCGATCTGGGTAGCGAGCCGGATCCGCTGGGACTCCCCACCCGAGAGTGTCCCGGCGTTCCGGGAGAGGGTGAGGTACCCGAGCCCAACTTTTTCCAGGAAGTCGATCCGGCTCTTGATCTCTTTTGTGATCAGGTTGGCAATCTCCGCTTCCTTCGGGGTCAGTTTGATCTTTGTGAAGAACGCGATACTTTCCGTGATCGACAGGTCCGTGACATCGATGATCGATTTCCCGTCGATCCGGACCCCGAGCACCTTCTCCTTGAGCCGCTTCCCGTTGCAGGCAGGACAGGGCGATACCCGCATGTAGCCCTCGAGCTCGCGTTTCCGCCAGTCCGACTGGGTCTGGGCATAGAGCCGGGCGGTCTGGGGGAGGAGTCCTTCCCATTCCCCGGTGTGCGACCACTCTGCGTCCCCGTTCTTCATGCTCATCTGGAACTTCATCCGCTTTGAGGAACCGAACATCAGAGCGGTGTACTGC
The DNA here is from genome assembly GCA_030919125.1 of Methanoregula sp. SKADARSKE-2. GTDB lineage: Archaea > Halobacteriota > Methanomicrobia > Methanomicrobiales > Methanospirillaceae > Methanoregula. The sequence continues at coordinate 1,623,884 of CP121470.1, read as the reverse complement.
TCGTCAGTGAGATCCTTGATCGGGGTGAGGGGCGAGAAGCCGTAATTCTTCGCCACTACGGCGAGGTACTGCCCCCGGAACCCATCCATCGGGTTGCGGTACGGGGCGATGGCGCCATCCGCGATGCACCGCTCCTTGTCCGGGATGATGAGATCGGGGTCGAACTCCATCTTCACCCCGAGCCCGTGGCACTCCTCGCAGGCACCGAACGGGCTGTTGAACGAGAAGATCCGCGGCTGGAGCTCCTCGAAGGCCAGGCCGCAGACGGGGCAGGCCATGAGGGAGGAGTACGTAAACTCCCCCCCCACTTCGTCAGCAACGAGCACGAGCCCCTCGGACTTCTTCAGGCAGTTCTCCACCGCCTCTGCAAGCCGGGTCCGGTCTGAGGAGCCGAGCCGGTCGATGACGATCTCGATGTCCTGCATCTTGTACCGGTCGAGCTGGATCTCTTCGTCGGTCCGGATGATCTTCCCGTTGACCCGGACCCGGGGGTACCCTTCCTTGTTGAGATCCTTGAGGAGCTGCTGGTACGTCCCCTTCTTCTGCCGGACGATGGGAGCGAGGATCGTGACCTGGCCCGGGTGTTCCGAGGCGATCTGCCCGGCGATCTTGTCCGGGGTCCGGGCCGCGATGGGGATATTGTGCTCGGGGCAGAAGGGGGTCCCGATCCGGGCATAGAGGAGCCGGAGGTAATCGTAGATCTCGGTCACGGTCCCGACCGTGGACCGGGGATTCTTGGAGGTGGTCTTCTGCTCGATGGAGATCGCCGGCGAGAGCCCTTCGATGGAGTCCACGTCCGGCTTCTGCATCATGCCGAGGAACTGCCGGGCGTACGAGGAGAGGGACTCGACATACCGGCGCTGCCCTTCGGCGTAGAGCGTATCGAACGCGAGGGTGGATTTCCCGGAGCCGGATACGCCCGTGATGACCACGAGCTTGTCCCGGGGGATGGTGACGCTGATATTCCTGAGATTGTGCTGGCGAGCACCTTTGATGAGGATATCTTTCATTCTTAGCTGGTACAGATTGGTGTGGGGTATTAAAGAGGTGAGGGATGGGGCAGGTGAAAGTTAAAGAGATTTTCAAAACGTATCTCGTCCGAGAACAAAAAGAAGACAATATAAAAAAATGACCTGTTCCATCGTTACGAAATTACCACCCGCTCAGAGAGAGAGCGCCACAACCAGCAGGATCGTGGGAATGAACACGTAGAGGATTCCCGGGATGAAATGGGCAGGGAAATCCGGACGGATCTCGAAGGACCGCCCCTTTTGCTCATCATCGGCAAAGAAAATATCCGGGGGAACGGTGAAGGAACGCTTCATAAATCCGGAAATAGCCGAGCGAAAAGAATGGACCGATGCTGATGAGGATAATCCGTAACATACCCATAACTGTCGCATTGAACGTGACATCGAATAGCCGAGGAGGGTGAAAGGGATCGCAAACTGCGTGACCGGCAGGATGATCAGGATGATCCAGCCAAGAACAAGACGGTGGATGTTATGGGACTTCCCCTGCATCACCCGGTACGTGTCCTACGGTTTATAGGTCTCATGAGAACGATCGATGATCATGAAAAAATAGATGGCGAAAAAGAGTCCGAATATCTGCTTGAAATCATTGAGGTCATGGATCGGTGTTTCTCGGAACTCTGGTTTAGGAAGGGAAAATCGAGCCCGCCTTTATGGTCCGCGGGCTCTTTATTTTTTGCCTCACATGAGGCCAAGCTGTTTCATGAATCCGACAACATCGTAGACAGGCGTTCTTCGACAATTTCGCCATCTTTCCAGATAGCAACGGTACAGAATTCAAGTTTCGCCGTTTTTCCTGTTGGCGGAATCATCTTACCGTCCGGACCCTTCATGGGTCCCTTCATCGTTACGGTCCAGTCGGCAACAGTGCAGGTATGATTCTCGTCTCCGAGCATGATCTTGTAGGGGTTGTTGACCAGCTTGTTGTCAAATATTTTGAAGAACTCCGTCGCCTCAAGGTCATGGTTGTGTCGCCCGAAGGTGGGCAGAGGCCGGGCGGGCCAGTACACCTTTACATCTTCCCTGTGGCGTTTCTTAAAAGTATCCCACAACGGACTTTGTGGACCGGCATTCCAGGCATCGTCGAGGGTTTTCATTAACTGCAGGTTTTCTTTAACACCCAAAATAATCACCTCTCTTTTTGCGTGCTGATTATTGTAAAAATATAAATAATTTTGTCGGATTTTTGGAAGTAAGGGAAAAAGAACACATTTTCAGCGACTCCAGCAAAGAGAAAGCAAGAAAAATTCGCGTGATCCCAATTCCGGAGAAGCACGATGGCCTCAGTACCAACACTGTTCCTCCCATCGGCACAAAAGCACGAAAAAAATCCGCCAACAAGATTGATACTTACCATGCTGACAATCCGGTCATGGCTTTTTAGGAAAACAAGAAACCCGTAAGAGAACCGGTGGGGGAGAACTTTTGCGCAGATGCGATCGGGCAGACAATCTTCCCGCAGGAGTGAAAAGAAGAGTTTATCGGCCAACCCACGCAACGGGTAGATGCACGCTCACCGGCACATCTTCGATTCTCCCTGAATAATGAACACCGAAACCGGACTTCCGAACACAACAGTACATTGTCAGGGACACGCGGTGGAGCTGTCCGAGCTCCCGCTGGTACTTGCACAGGACTTCAAGCGCGTAGGTGAACGAGGTTTGATAGCGTTTCACTTTGACGTATATGACCCGGTCCGGCTCGTTGATAATGAAGTCGAACGCTCCGGTACGTTTGCTGACCAGTTCCTCCACGTCCCCGCGCCGGCCGGCAATCTCCTTCGCTTCAACGATCACTCTCCGCGGACGCCGGCCCTTGGTCATCGGGAACGTCCTGATGCAGCCCGGTCCTCTTCGAGATCTTCAATCCGGTAGCCGATGTCGTTGATTCGGTTGAAGATCGCCTCGTTCATCCGGTCCTGCCGCTCCATCAGCGAGCAGACCAGGTCCCGGACCGCGGCCTCGAACTTCACGTACGGGATCTCGGGATCTTTCCCATAGATGTCAATCGTGGTCAGGCGCCGGAGTACACATTTCGCTTCCGGTGGCCGGGAAATACTCAAGCCCCTCAGTGCCGTGGCTCGTTCAACGAGACGCAGTGCCTGGCTTTTCCGCTGTGTCATGCGTTTTTCCGGTTCCCCGGATTCCGGGCCAGCCCCCAAATCACCGGACGCTGACGGGCCCGGACTTTTGTTTTCATTGTCTCTTGCTGTTGTTTCACTCATAATTCATTACCTCCTTTTTGTTCGATCGCTATCATCGGGGCCCCTTTGACATCCGGATCCTTGGATATGTACTATAAAAGTCTTGTCTGAATAAATTTCAAAACGCGAAAACGAAGAGTTTTGCAAGACTTGCAGAACAATCAGAACACAATACTTGCGATTTCGTGTGCGCAAAATCTGCAAAAGACCGGTCGGACAGAACAATTTCTATCTCGAATTCCCGGAGCAGTGAAAACAGGAATAACTCAGCTACGCGATCGATCAGGAGCGAGAAAGTGTTGAACCAGACACCTACAGAGAATAACCGGTAACAATTTATCCGACCGTCTTCGATGGCCATCTTTTAAAAATCTCAAAAAATGAAAAATACCCCAAAAATTAATATACAGCGTCGCTAAAAGCAGTTGCACGTGCCAACTATGAAACGACTGAGTTCCATTCTGTCGGGCTATACGGTGATCGTATGAATTATTCAGCCAGCCCGGGTTTTTTCAGGAATCACATCGCGAACCGGATATTCGATTCTGTCAAGCGCCCGACCTACGCTTACATCACCATAACCGCGTTGTGTAATTCCCGGTGCAAATATTGTGATTCATGGAAAAATACAGGTAAGAGTGAGCCGGATACGGATGAATGGAAAGGAATTATCGATGAACTCGTCAGGCTCGGTGTTGTAACACTGATATTCAGCGGGGGAGAACCTTTTATTCGCAAGGATTTATTCGAACTTGCGTCATATGCACGATCCCAGGGGTTAGTTACAATGGTTGTTACAAACCTGAGTCTATTCGAAGAATCTCACATAGAAAAAATCGCAGGGAGTTTTGATTTTTTCGGTGTTTCGATAGACAGTACACAACCAGAAATTTACAAAGATACGAGGGGCGTTGACTGGCTGGAACAAATTAAACGAAATGTTCGCACCCTGATGGCTGGACTGACTGAGTTGAAGTCCGATGTGTATGTTTGTGGAATGGTTACGATAAGTAACCAGAACGCACATGAAATGCACGAGATACTTCACATGATTTTTGATGATCTCGGCATGGATACAATCTCTTTTAATTTGCTTGATGGCAGTGGTGGTGCAACTGCGGGAGAACTTGCACCGACTGAAGATCAAATCCGGTATTGCAGCAAGATCATTTCTGATCATAAGTCATCGTATCCCATCAGTAATTCCGCACGCTTCCTGAGCCAAATTGGAAATTTTGATTACCGGTGCAATTCCTGGAAATCTGTTCAGCTGAATGAAAATGGTTTTTTGCTCTCCCCATGCCTTTTTATTTCGGGGAGACCGGATATTTTCCCTGAGGGTAGAAAAACAGATGTACGCAAAAATAAATTATCGGACGTATGGAGAAAACAACAAAAAATCTATTCGCAGTATGCTGATTGTAAATTGTGCAACCTCGGTTGCGTTGCTGAATCTGCATGGCCAACGTATGATTTGAAATTTATCTTACAGGATAGTTTTTTTGGCATGATTTTGCCCACCATGAAACGGATACAAAAACGAAATTGTGGACAGGATAGCCATTGCTGATCAGGCACTTTTCCGATTCTAACTGCTTCACCAGAAAAGGGTAACAGGTTTAGGTACAGGTCTCCCCATCCGAACTATTACTTCTAAAGTGTCTCCAGACCAACAATTGACGACGGCTCCAGTGCTGATCCCTGGTCCGCCCAATCACCACAAGCCCGGCCCGGTCCACATCACGGCTATAAGGGAGGTTGGATCACCAGTTACCCTGGCGTTTTTTTGCAAAACCGGATATTCTTACATCTGACGTTTTCCGAAACAGGCCGAAGTCTCACTCAGGTATCAGAGGTTTGTTACAGAACGTCATTTTAAACCCGATGACCCTCAAAAGCATATATCGTTCGGGTTATTATGAAAAAAGATTGAACATATCCAGGGGAAACTCGGTGGAGAAGTTCTGGAATGCTTCAATTCCTTCCTTCCGGAAGGCTGTGGGAAAACACCTTTATGTTCAGATTGTCCTATCAGGATTTCCGTGAACGAAACATATGCGACCGGGCATGCGGTTACGCGACGCCCGGCAGAGCTCTGCCGAAAAATCAAAAATTCCAAAAAAAGTTTACAGCTGCTTGTTTCTACCCGGAAAGCCAGAAATGTTGTTCTGCTCCAGCTTGAACCTGAATTAGCAGTCTGATATTCTATTTAAGGATCCCTTGAGTAGAATTCCTTTTTTCATCTATATAGGACTTACGCGTTTGAAGACAGATTCGAGCAAGAAATATTCATCACAGCACTACAAAAATAATCAGATTAGAACGCCGTGGAAGCGATAAAGAGAGAAGAAGCGGATCGATGAATCGAGCGTTTCGACTCGTACCAGCTGGAACCTGTATTCAATCGATGGGTTTCGAGGCGAAGAAATGCCAGCAACGAGAGCAGAATATGTCCTCGTTGAACAACCTCTTTTGGGACCCTGGCATCTCTCGATGCCACAACCTTGCTTGATGCCACGGTGATCCTCTTCGATATTCCATCCAAGTTCCTTGAACGTTTTTCTGTCGGTTTCCGATGCATCGAGAATATCGGTAGCCCAATGTTCGGGTTCCTTATCAGAGTGAACGATCCTAAATAGCTTGATGAAACCGTATTGTCTCAGATGAACAACTCTTCCTTCGGGAGGAATCTCAATCTCAGAAACTGAACGGTTGTACGTATTATCAGGATCAACCAACCGGTTGGATTTGAGACGGGTACACCAATGCCACTTCAGCGTGCGGATCAATTTCAGGTTGGCGATACACGAATACCACGAATCAAAGATGACACATCCCGGCTGAAACTTTCTTTCTTCGGCTGCTCGTAGCATATCCCGGAAATGATCATTTTTGTTTTTCCCGTCTTTGTCTGGACAATAGATCCGGAAATCTACCGAAACTATCGCAGAACCATCAGTCCAAATGGTTGAGATTAGGTTGATTCCCTGAACTACCCGATGATGCTTCCCACTCCAGTGCCGGGTCACCAGTTCAATCTGATGGGAATACGGTTTGTCGAGGGTACTATCATCGATTACCAATACTCCTTCGTTAGCCCGGAGCAACCGTCGCGCTTCCTCATACAGCGCCCCCGTGTGGTGAGGCTGGCTGCCTCTCTAACAAACGCTTGACGGAAGCGTGAGCTATTGATACTGGTTCAGCGGGAAAACACCGGGATGCCTCTGTACACGAGCAAACCTGATACGTCGATATCAGAAAGTTTACAAAATTGCCGCTCGTGCATTTCGGTGGATTCACTCTCGTTCGATCTCCATCCCGGGTTTGTCTAACCCATGGATGGACGCTACTAACTCTTAGATCTTTCGGTCAAAACCAAGGGCGTAAGTCTTACATGCATAACTACCCTTCGGTTCTGAAAATTTTTATCCATGGCCCGGGGTACCGGAACGTCCTGAGGGGAGAAAGGTTCGCGGCCTTTACACCGATAATATCCGAAATAACTCCAAATCTGCCCTCTCATCGCCCCGCCCGCATCGATACCGTGCGGAGGAATCAAAAAGCGGGTTCTTCACCGTTCCGGGCAATGCTCCGGTAACTCCCCCGGTTTGCCATCTGAACTCTGGGCCTCGTTTTTTTATCCTGGTATTTCACCCACCCTCCCGTCCGTTCCCTGTACATCGCATCCTTCATCATTGGTAGCTATGCAGCCCGGAATTCCTGGTTCAATCTCCTTCCCGCACGCGTAGGAAAGATCCGTCTCTTGTGCCGTCACCCTGGTTTGCGGTTCAACCGCTCTTCCTTCTCTTCGTCACCCGCTTATTTAAATGGCCTAACTCCGATGCGTGGAGGTTTCCACGGGCAGGCAACTGCCTATGCCTTCTGGGACCCGATGGCCTGCGTCCCGATCGCCCCCGCTATGCTCTGGGCATCCTCAAACAGCGCTCAACGGTAACACGGGCGAGGGCCGCCGGGGTCTACCGGGTACATTATCCCCCCGGTCATCCTCATCTCCCTCTCCTTTGCCCGGGAGGGCATCGCTCTCCCGCTCGCAAAATCTGCGATCGTGCTTCTCCTGACCATCTGCGACTCATTCCTCCTTGCCCCTCACATCCGGGAAGTCCCAACGTAAAACGAGTTCTTTGAAGTGCGGGATCTACGGGGTTTACCGGTTGTTTGCGGGACCCACCCTGCCACCTGCAGGTGTGATGATGGCGGCAGGAACTGCGGAGAAAAACGGATGTGTGAAGGCTACCCGATCTATTTCGCAATCCTCATCTGGTATCATCATCCATCTTCCGGAATGGAAAATTTGGAAAACATCGGGAGCAAAAAAAGTTTTACCCTCCTCCTCCTCTCCATCTCGCTTGCCACCTTCATGACCAGCCTTGACAGTACAATTGTCAATATCGCACTTCCGTCAATCTCCGAAGCCTTCAACATCTCCACGACGACCGTGAGCTGGGTCTCGGCTTCCTACCTCCTCGTGATGGTAGGCTGCCTGCTTGTCTTTGGGAAGATCTCCGATGTCATCGGGTACAAGAAGATCTTCCTCTCCGGTTTTGCTATCTTTACGCTGGGATCGTTTGCCTGCGGCTTCCTGCCGGAGTTTGTGCTGGGATTTCCCGCACTCGTCATAAGCCGGATGTTCCAGGCAGTGGGGGGTGCGATGATCACCTCCGTTGCTGCCGCAATGATCGCCGCGTACATCCCGACAGAACAGAAGGGAAAGGCGATGAGCATCATCATACTCTTTGCGGCACTCGGCACTGCCATCGGCCCGACCATCAGCGGAGTTTTGACCCAGTACCTCTCCTGGCACTGGTTCTTCTTCATCAACGTCCCGGTCGGGATCTTTGCAATCCTTCTCGGGGCAAAAATCATCCCGGCATCGCAGTGGGTCGAGAGGATCGGGGCATTTGACCGGACCGGTTCGGTCCTTATCTTCGCCGGGCTGGCATCGCTGGTCTTTGTTGTCTCGGAAGGGATGACCCTCGGCTGGACATCCCCCGTTATCCTCGTTGTCAGCGCGATCATGGCCGTAACCCTGGGATGGTTCGTACTGCGCGAACTCAAAATTTCCGATCCCCTCCTCGACCTGAATCTCTTCCGGAAGAGAAACTTCCTCATCGGAAATATGGTCCTCTTCCTTGTCTTCTTCAGCTTCTCCGGGATCAGTTACCTCCTTCCGTTCTATCTTGAATACGTTCACCGCTACGAGACCTCGACTGCCGGCCTGATCATGGCCGCACTCTCGTTTGCCATGCTGATCGCCGGCCTTGTAGCGGACTTACCTTCAACCGGCTCGGGCCCCGCAAACTCTGCATCCTTGCCTTTTTCCCCCTCATCGTCGGGTACTTCATGATGACCCGGCTCTCTGTCCAGACCCCGATCAGGGACGTTGTCATCGCTCTTGGCCTGATCGGATGCGGGCTTGGCCTTATCGTTACCCCGATAACGACCCTCATCATGATGTCGGTTGCAAAATGCAAGGCAGGGATGATATCGAGCCTGACCAGCCTTGAGAGGACTGGCCCGCTGTCAATCGGGATTGCAACCTTCAACGCGATCCTGATCGCAGGTGTGGTGATGATCGCAAATAACCATCAGGTCACAATGCAGTCCCCGAAGAATATCCAGGTGGAGGTCCTCTCTGCCGGTTTCGATCTTGCCTTCCTCCTCTCGCTTCTCCTCGGGATTGTCATCCTGATCCTCACGTTTGCATTAAAAGAGGAGGCACACCCGGATTATGCGGCCGACGTGGCCCTCCCGGTAAAGTGCCTGGAGTAATCCGGCGCTGCCGGCTCCCATTGTACGCAAAAATTTATCCGGGCAGCAGATCTCCCCCGTTTCCTCACCTTCTTTTTAATTCCGCCTCCCGGAAAAATTTCCGTAACACTCCTCTGTTTATTTTGCGGAAGACCCCATCCATTTTAAGAGGCGATCGAAGAACGGTTCGGTGAGCTGGGGAATAAGGTCCAGGAACTGATGACCAGCACCCCGTGATTGAGCCCATCGCCCCGGAGAGGGCCCCGACGCTCGCCCATATGACGATGAGGATGCAGCTCCAGATGTCATTCAAGGTGCGAACCTCCCATCAGATCTTCACCCCCCGAATGAGCAGGCTGGCTTTCGGATTCTTACCACTCCCGGTGCATGACACCGGCCACCGGACGTTTGTCGCTCACCGCTTCCAGAATATCAGCATCCTTTATCTCGGTCGCATAGAAAATTTCCGTCAGCGCATTCCAGTAAAGCCGGGCCGGCCGGTTGTTTGCTGCACACAAGGAGAGGACCATGCCGACGTACCCGGTATCAGCGGCGAGGAGGCCCCAGATGACGATCATGTACCAGGGTTTTCCCGAGAGGAGCGATTTGACAAAATTCTTCCCGCCATACACAGCCACCATTCCCGCAAGCGCCGAGAGGGCGCGGCAGCTCCGGGGGTTTAAATCTACGCTTACCGTTCCCCACGGACGGGAGGAGACGTGCCAGTCGCTCCCGATGAACGCTTCCACTGCCTTACGGGCCAGGTCCCCGAGGCTTTCGGGAATGTTCTCCCGGGCGGATACGGGGCAGGCGGTTTCGGCCGGGGCTGCGGGAACCCTGGTTACGGGCCCGGTTATCGCTGCCGCCGAATGGGAAGAGGCGGCCGTAACGGTCTCCCCCCCATGGGGTAAGATCCCGAGGAGATCGAGGATCTCCCCTCCGGGAAACCGGGCAAGGAGCGCCCGGTTGAGTTTTCCTGCGGATTCATGCAGCAGCGTTTCATCCTGCCATCCCCCGGTCTCTGCCGCCGGCCCGGAATTTTTCCCCATGGGCCCTTGCGACGGGGACGGGTCAGAATCTGATCGCTCATCCATCGTTTATCCTCTGATTCATCGTAACCGAAAGTTCTGATGCTGGTTGGGCTGATAAACCTTTTTGTCACCGCAGCGGTTGTACAGTCCCGAAACTATTTCCTATGGTATAGTCTTTCCAGATTAGCGTCTCTAACATCCTCGCTCCATACCGAAAGCGTTCAAACGCATTTCAATCACGCCGGATTCCTCTGCAGTTATCGGCTTCTTCACCCGACCCAGGGCCTCCCTGATAGCAGGAATAATGCCGGTTTCACAATAGTGCTTCCAGTGTTGATCCACTCGTCTCCTCGATGCACTGGCTTTGCAATTATCCCAGAGGATTCTTGCCTCTCTTTCTGGTGGATTATCCAACGGTTCTTCTTCCTGGTCAACTTCATCGTTGACTTTGTCTTCGGTTCAACATCTAATATAGGAAATACTTTCGGGACTGTATATTACGGATCTTTGCAAGACTTCCCTTGCCAAGCCCATCCATCCGGCAAGGGTCTCAATCTCATCTTTTCCTTTTCCGGTCAGCTTTCGCGCTTCATCTCTTCCTGCAGGTGGGGACAACTCTGCGATTCCATGTCTGAAGTACGAACAGATCCACACCCGATTGATGTGGTTATCGGCAATCAACTTTGTTGGATGGCCAGGACAGATCAGCGAAAAATCGTAACCTCATAAAACGAAAAAAATGTTACGGCATCTTACCTGGCAGCGGGAGCTGATGACAGCATTGACAGCATTCATCTCCTCCACCAGCTCGCTGACAACATCGTCAAGGGATACGATCCCGACCAGACACTCGTTCTCATCCACAACCGGGAGCCTGCGAACCTTCATCTCCCGGACACAGGACATGACATCGCTGATAGAGTCCTCTTCACGAATAACCAGCGGATCGCGGGTCATGATATCGGAGATGGAGGTAAATTTTGGATCTTTATCCCGTGCAGTCACCCGAATAACAAGATCCCGGTCGGTCACAATCCCTACCGGGCGTTCATTGCGGGTGATAATAACACTTCCGACATTCCGGAGATCCATCAGCTGTGCAATATCCTCAACGGAACCCTCCGGCGATGCCGTAACAACATCGTTCCTGATACAATCTGATAAAGACATTGTTCTCTCCTCATGACAGGGGATGCATAAACACCGGGTTGATATTTATACATTTGTACGAACGAGGGAGAGATCCAAGACACCGGTCGAACCGTCAGCTCAAGAAAAAATGTGAGAACTTCAGCGTTCTATCAGACGGATATACTCATCGGTCTTCTTCGCAAGATCGGTGCGCCCCTGCAACCGGGCAACATCGGATATTGCCTCCATGACGTGCACGGTCTCTTCAAGGAACGAGAGGATGTCTGCGGGAAAGAGTTCTATCCCGTACTCCTCGAGAAGGTGCGATGCTATCTGCCGGTGATCTAGCCCGTTCTCCCGGTGTTCGATCACCATCTTTGCAAACTTCTTCTCCGGGCAGCCGCAGAGGGGCGATTCGCGACAATCGCACCGGAGGAATTCATCAAAAAATGCAAGTATCTGGGAACGCACGCCAAGATCGAGTGCGTCGTAATTGAGATGCGAGCAAAGGGTTTCGAGCATGGTTCCGGAGAATGCGAGTTCCGGAAGGCGGTATCCGGCCAGCCGTTCCAGTTTCTTCGCATGCCGGAACCGTGCCCGGTCCGCGATCAATCCTCGTCTCCTGTGGTCTCGTCAAAATTTTTCAGGGTGGTCATCGCATCATTCATCCGCTCGCATTCGATGAGCCATTCATCGAAGAGCGTGGGAGACTCGATATCATCCTTGACATATTTCGAACAGCAGCTGGCGCCGTCGATGACGCTTGCACCGATATTTGCCGCTGCATCGAGGGCTGCTTCCATATCGGATTCGATGAGCGCCTTGCCCTTCTTGACGAGCGATTTGATCTCCTTGTCAAACCCGCCATCCAGATATTTCTGGCAGCTGCGGAAGAGGGCGAGCTTGGGAAGCTGAAGGATCTCAATTACCTCTTCGAGATCGCCTTCGGGTGCTGCCGACATGACGATCATCTCGATCTGCCCCAGTTTTTCCAAGGCTTCCTCTTTGGTGAATCGTTTGTTCTGGTGGAGCTTGATTACCTTGAGCACCGAGACCGTGATGTCTTCAGAGAAATTGTCAAGGATCCGGAGACCTTCCGGCATCTCGTCGCTCTCTGGGTCAGCCTCGAAGGACGACTCTGAGAGTGTCTTTAACCAGTTGTCCCAGCGTTCCTGATTGTAAAAAATATAGAACAGCTTGAGCGGTTCGGATTCGGTTTTGCTCGCCTTCTTCGCCATTTCAGTACACTATACCCCCTGTGTGATTAAAGGATTTCGCTGACTCACCCGTTCAGGGTTTTTTCCTGCAGTGGAATGATAAGCGATTCTCTCTTATCGCTGATTTTTTCTGCCGGTTGCGCCTTCGCTCCGCCAATGATTATCACCCGAGACAGCACATACTTGTCAAGAATGGATTGTGGAGCAGAAGACCCGGCGAAACTGGTGATGGTGCGGTACGGAGAGCTTTTCTTAAAAAGCGAACCGGTCAAACGGCACTTTATCGGCAGGCTCCTGCGCAATATCGGAAAAGTCCTCTCAGCGGAAGGTCTCGATCACCGGTTCGCGACACCCCGCGGGCGTATTCTCGTTTATGGGCCGGAGCCGGAAAAGATCGCTGAGATCATCGCGAGGATATTTGGGATTGTCGATGTGAGCGTCTGCTCGATCACCGGAACCCGCCTGGAAGACCTCTCGTCTGAAGCGGTCCGTCTTGCCTCAACCCGGCTCTTTGCCGGGATGAGTTTTGCTGTCCGGGCCAAGAGGCAGCAGAAGCTCGGGCTCGACAGCCAGGAGCTCGGTGCCCTCATCGGGTCCGCGATCTATGCTGCTGTCCCGGGCCTCCGGGTCGATCTCAGCCATCCCGATTACGAGATCTTTGTCGAAGTAAGGGATTTTGGCGGCATTGTCTACGATTCCCGGATCCCTGCACCCGGGGGACTTCCCTGGGGGACGCAGGGCCGGGTCCTCGTCCTCCTTTCCTCCGGGATCGATTCCCCGGTTGCATCGTGGCTCTCCATGAAGCGCGGGTGCGCGGTGACGCATCTCCACATGGATGCCGGCCGGTGGGCCGGGTCTGATGTCACAGAAGCGGCGATCGAGAACCACCGGAGACTCTCGCGCTGGTGCGCAGGAAATCCCCTCTCCCTGATTATTGTCAATAACGAGCCGCTTTTCAATGCTATGCAGGAGGAGCGGATCCCGCCCCGGTACCGGTGCGTAATCTGCAAACGGTTCATGCTCCGGGTGGCTGCCCGGCTGCTCGGGAACGAGGGAGCGCTCGCGATCGTCACCGGGGAGAACCTCGGGCAGGTTGCCTCCCAGACTCTTCCCAATCTTGCCGTGATCTCCGAAGCGGTGACCGCCCCGATCATCCGGCCCCTGATCACTTACGATAAGGAAGAGACCGTAACCATCGCCCGGAGGATCGGTACCTTCGACACCCACCCGGGCGATCTCGCGTGCCGGGCTGTGCCGGGGATGCCATCCACTGCAGCGGTTCTGGAAGAGGTAAAAGAAGCGGAGAGTAAACTGAGGATCGACGTTCTGGTGGAATCCTCCTGCACGCATGTACGCTTCGTCACCGCATTGAATAGCGGCATACGCCCCGAACCCTAACGTATCGTGCTGGAGAAATTCTCCGCCTTTTATAAAAAAAGGACCTCCGCCATACATGGTTTATCAGAGGAGCTTCCTGACGCAGTCCGTGACGGTCCGGAGTGCTTTTACCTGTGCATATAATTTATCATCCGATTCGATGACTGTCCAGGGTGCGATCCGGGTGTTTGTCCTTGCAAGCATCTCATCGATCGCCTCATCATAGTGATCCCATTTCTCCCGGTTTCTCCCGTCATCATCGGTAATCTTGTAGGTCTTCCGGGGATCGGCTTTCCGCTGCTCGAACCTGTGCAGCTGCTCATCCTTGCTGATCTCCAGCCAGAATTTCACAACTCCTCCCCCGCTCGACATAATATACTCCGCTTCCATCTCGTGTATCTCGCGGTACGCCCGCTGCCATTCGGCCTTTGTGCATTGGCCCTCGCCACGTTCGATAATGACTCTGCCGTACCAGCTCCGATCGTTAATGGCAACATGCCCTGCCTTCGGGAGAGGCTGGATGAACCGGCGGTGGTAATGATGCTCCTTCTCGCTTGCACTCGGGGCTGCGATCGGGATCATATCGTATCCCAACGGGTTCATAAAACGGGAGATCCGTGTTATGTTTCCGCCCTTCCCCTCAGCATCCCAGCCATCGTATATGATGATAAGCGGGATCGCATGTTTATAGAGGAGAGAATGCAGATCCAGCATCTCGATCTGGAGATTGCACAATTCTTCAATGCATTCCTCTTTTGGGCAGGGAGTTTCCGGGATCGACCGCCGTTTGACAGGGTTTTTCTTCGGTTTCTCAATCGCCGCATCTTTCTCTTTAATCGTAATGCCGGTGCAGATTCAAGATTGCGGGGGTCACGAGCCACGGGAATGTCCCTGGTACTCAGAGAATTCTAAGAATATTTAAATAATTAGGAAGTTTGCTTCCTTCCATTTTATCTAATAATTCATCTAATTATTTTCCAGTGCCGGTAGCCTGCCGGATCCCGGGGCCCTCTTCCGTGAGGTGATGAGGGGGACCGATGTTTGGGATCCTGAGGGTCGGTCACTACTTGGGAGAGATCATGGTAGCGGAGAGTGGTTCCACGATAGCATGGCTCATCACAACGATGGCGCTGGTGATGCTGATGACACCGGGCGTTGGTTTCTTTTACGGCGGCCTTGTGCGGAAGAAGAATTTCATCTCGATGATCTCCCTCTTGTTCATCGCATTTGCGCTCGTGAGCATCCAGTGGATCCTCCTCGGGTACACCCTCTCGTTCGGCCAGGACCTCGGCGGGATTATCGGGAATCTCGGCCTGAACGGGGTGAGCATGAACACCGGGGATGCCGGGTATCCCCCGCTCCTCTTCATGATCTTCCAGCTCACCTTTGCCGCGGTTACGGTCGCGATCGTAACCTCCGGCCTTGCCGAGCGGGTCAAGCTGAGTTCCTTCATCCTCTTCTCGGTTCTCTGGACTACCCTTGTCTACGACCCAATAGCCCACTGGGTCTGGGGCGGCGGGTATCTCCAGTCGCTTGGGGTAATCGATTATGCCGGAGGCATGGTTGTCCACATCAGCGCAGGCTTTGCGGCTCTTGCTATTGCTCTTGTGATCGGGAAGCGGGCCGGGTACGGACTGTACTCGATGGAACCGCATAACATCCCGATGACCCTGCTTGGAGCGGGGCTCCTCTGGTTTGGCTGGTTCGGGTTCAACGGCGGGAGTGCGCTTACCGCAAACGGGATGGCAGTCAATGCAATCGTTGTCACCAACACTGCCGTTGCGGCAGGAGCCCTTTCCTGGCTGGCCGTCAGCTGGATCAAGGGCAAGCCGAGTTCCCTCGGCATGGTCGCCGTGGCGGGCCTTGGCACTATCACCCCGGCCGCAGGCTATGTCACGCCGCTGGTTGCGATCCTGATCGGTGCGATCGCCGGGATAGTCTGCTACAAGGCGATGCTCTGGATGATCCGGAGCGATATGGACGAGAGCCTCGATGCCTGGGCGGTCCACGGTGTCGGCGGGTTCATGGGAACCATCTTTGCCGGGATCTTTGCCACGAGTGCGGTATACAGTTACTCCGGCCTGCTCGAAGGAAATCTCCGCCAGTTTGTGGCAAACGTGATCGGTGCGGTACTCATTACGGCCTTCACGTTCGTGGTTACCTACATCCTCGCGCTCGCGGTCGATCGGACCCTGGGGCTCCGGGTGACAGAAGAAGAAGAGTATGTCGGGCTGGATCTCTCGCAGCACGGGGAATGCTGTCGGTGAAAAGAACCACGGTTCCTTCTCTCTTCTTCGATCTGTTTTTTGCTCTTCGCTTTTTTTTAGCGTGAATGGCCATTATCCGGAGACGAGATCCCCCGGGATCGTTTTGCCGGTCCCCGACGTCCGTTCGCAAAGCGCCGGCTGAGGGGGGGTTCGCACGGGTACATTTATTTGGGGAGCTTCTTCCGCTGCGTCTTTTGGGCTCCCAATTTTCCCGAAAAGTCACGACGATAAAAGTGACCAGATCGCTTGGGAGAACCTGGGTTGGTGGGTTTCATTATGGGACCGGAAAAATATTTGTACCCGCATGACCCCCCTCACCATACTTCGAAATTTTCCCGTGCGGTTTATTCCATCAGAGCACCGGGAAAAGATCAGATCAACAGGAGAAGCAAAAAAGGTGAATGATCGCGGGTCTCCCGAACATCCGCAGAACGGGCTGGTCAGCATCTCACGGTCCGTAACCGGCTTTAGCTTGTGCAGAAAAATGAGGAAAGGCTCGGGACCTTACGAGACCTTAAGCCCGTTCTCCCTGGCGATCTCCACAAACGCATGGGCAAGGTACTCGGCCTGTTTCCGGGTAGTCCCGTACGTGTTGAACTTCCAGACTTTGGTCGCGCCGGGTATCAGACCGGTCACACCCCTCTCCTCAAGGGCGCTTGAGAAGTAGTACCCGCGTTTTTTGTGGACCTCTGCAACGCGGTCGAACGATGCGATCGTCTCCACCCGGGTCATCGTGTGTTTCCGCGGGTATTCGGAGAGGATCTCTGTTCCCTCAACCGAGAGGAGTGCTTCGGTGACGATCCGGTGGTTCTCCAGCTCCCTCTCGAAATGTTTCACCCGCTCCTTCACGTGCGGGAACGATGCCATCATCCCAACGAGCGTTACCCCCATCAGGGTGCAGCCCATCATCGCGGGCTCCTTGATCCCGAACTTACGGTTCGTGACATCCCCGGTAATTGCGGTTGTCCGGAACATCTCTTTTGCGTGCTCGGCAGTGGTTGCAAGTACTCCTGAAGGAGCGGGCGAGGCCATGCTCTTGTGGGCTGAGCCGACGACAAAATCGACCCCGAGATCTTTTCCGTTAACAGGAAGGATGCCGACCGTGTATGCACCATTGTACAGGACCGGGATGTCGTACTGGTGGGCGACTTTTGCGATGCCCTTTACATCATGCATATTCCCGTACTGGTAATCCACGTGATCGATGAACGCGATGACCGGTGGTCTCCCCGAATCCCGGATGACCTCTTCGATCTTCTGTGCAGTTCCATCCGGGGTCACGAGCTTCTGCTCATTTGCCGGAATCTCCCGTGCAACTCCGCCCGCCTCTTCCACCGCGAGGAACTCGGTATAATGGGAGAGAGAGGTGAGAAGGACAGGATCGCCCTTCCGGACATAGGTGTGGGCAACGGCCTGGAACCCCCGCCGGGCTCCAGGCACCATACGGGCAGTATCCATGTTCAGCCAGCCCGCGACAGCCTTGTGGAACTCGGCAATTGGCGGCTTGCTGATATAGTCGAGCCGGTTGGGTTTCCGGCAGTTGTCGCAGACCGAGTACCCGTCGCCATACGCGATGACGGCTTTCATGGCATCGGCAGTAAGCCGGCCGCCGGCCTGGATCGGGTCGATGTTAATTGCCACCTCGTCGACCTGCCGGGCCTCGATCCCTGCAGCGCACTTCATTTCAGCACCTCCTGCTTCAGAGAGGCAACCTGCCGCTCCAGGTTCTCCAGAAGTCGCTCCGCCATGGCACGCTGCTTTTCGTCAAGATCGTGAACCGGTGCAGTCTCCCGGAGGATTACCCGGATATCCGTCAGCGAATACAATGCCTGGAACGCCAGATCGACAGCCCGTTTTGACAAGAGAATCTCCGCTAGTACTATTGATCGGAGGTAAAATAAGCTAGCGCCCGACCGGCCGTGTACCGGAAACCGGGCTCGTTGTCCAGTGAACCGTTGTCGATCCTTTCTTTTTGTCCCGGGTCCAATCAGGAAGGGACGATCATGGGTGACCGGGAAGATAAGGAGAACGATAAGGGAGAGCGACCGTTCCTGACAGGGCCCCCTTTCTATCTGCCGGAGTTCGAGGAGTCGTACCGGTACATTATCGACGAGTACGAGGTCGCTCCCCGCGATCTCGCGATCTTCATGCCCTGCGCAGTCCGGAAACCCTACTCAACAAGCCCGAGCCACCAGCTCATCAGGATGATCATCTCGCAGGTCTTCGAGCCATCGCAGTATCATATCGTCGTCTTCGGGACGTGCGGGATCGTCCCCGGCGAGCTGGAGGAGATGTACCCGTACGCCCATTACAAGTACATGCTCGGGAGATGCAATGACGAGAAGGTGAGAGCGGACTTCCTCCGGATCGAGATCGATCGCATTGGAGGGTATCTCGAGAAGACAAGGGATGTGTACAAATTCCGGATCGCGTACTGCATCGGGCTTTTCCGGGAAGCTCTTATCCGGGGATCTAAAAAAGCTGGGGTGAGGATCGATATCCTCCTTCCCACCCAGAACATGATCAACCGGATCATCGAAGAAGAAGAGTGCACGTTCCAGGAAGGAAGCCTCTCGATGGAGGAGTATCTCGGGGAATTCTGCGACGAACTCATCCGGTTCCGCAGGGTGCACTATCCCACGCTATAAGGCGATACCATACCAGAAATTTCTGAAAAGCCCCGGTCAGCACAAAAACCAAAAACGGTCCAAAATAATTTTTTGGGAGATATTCTGATCGGCCGGTCACGGGGAGTCCTGCAGAATTTATAGGGCCTGCTGCCATTATCGTGACCATGGATGGGAGCGACAGGCTTTGTTCCCTTCCCGGACGCCGTGCTCTCGCCTGAGAGCCTGATCCGGTTTGCCCTCACGCAGGATCTCGATATGGTGATCGTGGGCTGCTCCACGCCCGAAGAGGCCCGCTCCCTCGCCGGGATCGGGAGACCATTCCGGCCCATGGATGAGGATGAGGAAGAAAAGATCGTTGAATCTGTGCGGCCGTACGCAAAGCACCTTGCATTTTATCGCGGGGCATTCATGTCAGAGACTTTAGTTACCACCATTCCCGAGCCTGAGGGCTGCATCCCTCTCTTTTAAAAAATCTATCGGGAAGCTCGCCCCCATCGCGAAAATGGGTGGCACCAGTGGGGAAGCTCTCCTAGTGAACTTATGAACTTCAACTGCCCATATATCCGAAAGTATTTTTCCCGGCGGTGGAGGCCATGAACCAGATCTATCTCTTCGGGCACCAGAGACCCGATACCGACAGCATCGCAAGCGTGATCGGGTACGCGGAGTTCAAAAACCGGTCCGAGCCGGTATGTTCCTGCCCGGTGTGGGGAGGTGAATCCCGAAACCCGGTTCATTCTGGAGCGGTACTGGCTGGAAGCGCCGGTCTTTATGGACTCGGTCGAACCGAGACTCTCCGATATCGTATACAAGCAGGTCTTCTCCCTCCCGCAGGAAGTCCCGACAGTCGATGTCGCTACCCTCATGGCAAAGGAAGGGATAAGGAACGTTGTCATCACGGACAGTGGTGGAAAACCTCTCGGCATGGTGGAGGAGCACGCCCTCGCGGGGGCATACATCCAGAAGATCCATCGCGCCGAGCTTGCCGTAACGTCCATTCCTGTCGGAACCTTTGCACGCATTCTGAGTGCAGAGATCCTGGTCTCTGCCCATGAGACTCTCGAGGGGAAGGTCTCTCTCGCGATCGATGCCCTGCATGTCACGCTTGGGAGGATGACGACCCGGGATATCGCGGTTGTCGGGGACAATGAACCTGCCCAGCTCACCCTCATCTCTGCCGGGATCGCCTGCCTGATCATCGCTGACGGTGCACCGGTGGGGGAACGGGTCATCTCAGCCGTGAGCCACCGGGGGGTAACGGTCCTCTCGACCCGGCTCGATGCGTTTGGGGTGGGCAGGATGATCAACCTCTCCCTTCCGGCCCGGGAGGTCATGGAGACGAATGTCCCGATCCTTACCTTCAATGACCCGGTTGCCCACGCACGGCGGGTCGTAGCATCGACAAAATTTCGGGCAGCCTGCGTTATCTCCCCGGAGGGAAAACTGGCCGGGATCCTGACCCGGACAACCCTGCTTGACGATGTGCGCCGGTCCGTTATCCTTCTCGATCACAACGAAGCCTCGCAGGTAGTCGATGGGATCGATGAAGCGGAGATCCTCGAGATCATCGATCATCACCGGATCGGTGCGATCAGCACGTTAAGACCGATAAAATTCTTCAACGATCCCGTTGGGGCAACCTCGAAGATTATCGCGATGAAATTCATGGAATCCGGGCTTTCCCCGCCCCGGCCTGTTGCCGGGGCACTCCTCTCCGGGATCCTGTCGGATACCCTTGCGCTCCGGAGTTCAACCACCACGCACCAAGACCGGAAGGCGGTTAGCTTCCTCGCCCCTCTGGCCGGGGAAGATCCCGCAGTGCTCGGTACCGCCCTGCTTGAGCGGGGGATGGATCTCACCGGATCCGGACTCGATGTAATTCTTGCACGGGATACCAAGCTCTTCGTGTTGTCGGGAAAACATGTCCTGATCTCGCAGGTCATGGTCCCGTCGTTTGCGTGGAACCGTGAACGGGACCGGGAGATACGGGCCGCAATCACGCGGATGATGGCAACCTCTGGTTCGGATATAGCGCTCGTACTGTTTACGAGCGTCTTCGAGAACGGGAGCGATCTCTATGGTGAGGGCGAACATGAGCTGGTCCGTCCCCTCTTTGGGGAGAGCATCCCGGTCCGGCTGGATGGCGTGATGTCCCGGAAGAAGGATTTCCTTCCCTGGCTCAGCGCCCGTCTCCGCGAAGTGGCGCGATCCTGAATTTTTTTACGGCATCTTTTGCCGGTTATTCCGGTGCCTGCCGGTAGACTTCTCTCTCCGGTGATTTGGGCCCGGCCTCCATCAGCACCCCCTCGGACCCAAACCCCGAATCATCGTTTATTGTTCGGGATCCTGACCCCTCCACAAAAATTCCGGAACCCTCGACATTTACCGGGGAGATCTCCATGTCCCAAATCTTCACGGTGCCATGACCTCACCGGTGCGGCCGAGTTTCCTCAAGAGTTTTGCCGGGATCTCATCCATCACCTCAATCTTCAGCTCCACCAGCCCGGAGATCTTCTTTATGGCGGTGAGATCGAACCGGGAAATGTGAAGAGGGCAGATGACCGTTCTTCCCGGGGTACTTCCATGGAGTGCGGTGAGTTCATATGCGACCTGGTGAAATGAGGATCCCGCCTCTCCTGGGGGGAGGCTATGCCCTCTTGGCCGTATGGGTCAGGGAAGTCCCGAGCCGGCCTCTCCCATGCGATTTTGTGCAGGACAAAAAAAATTCTCCGAGCCGGGCGCACGAATAAAAAAAAAGGGTCCGGCAAAAATGTGTGGAGAGACCGGAAAGAAACGAACTCTTCTGGCCGTGCGGGTGAAAAAAAAACCGGATGTGCCGGTTCCCTTACCGCAGAACAACCTCGGCCTTCTCATCGAACGGGTTTCTCCGGAGAGCAAGCGAGAAGAGGTAGGGGTAGTGCGTCCGGAGGTATTCCATGTATTTTATCCACTCGGGAACGAGGTGCGAGTACACGCGCTGCATGTCCCCGCTCAGATGCTTCCTGTCGGTCTTGGGGAGCGATGCGAGATCCCCCCGGGCTTTCAGTTCTTCGGTGAGGTGATCGACTGCGAGGATGAGATTTGTAAACGTTTCATGCTCAAAGACCATCGGATTCTCGACCAGCCGCAGGAGAAAATCTTCCTGGCTCACCAGAAGATCCCGGAGGGATACCAGGTCGATCCGTTCGATAGCAACGTTGCATTCATGGGACGCGAAACCACCAAACGCCGGTGAAGCCACATTCATCTGCCACTCCCCGGTATCGGCAAGAGCCGCCCGGAGGGTATCTATCTTGGGATCGGCACGGGAGAGCGTTCCAAGGACCGGCGTCCCGAACCGGGAGAAGAAGATCCCGATAACCATGTTGAGTTTCTCCAGCCTGCGCTGCCGCTCCCGGGATTCGAGCATCTGGTCGATGATGAGCGTCACAACAAGGATCTCGATGGGGACGAAGGCAAGATCCCCCAGCGAATAGATGAGGATGTGCTGGGCATCGTGAAAGAGGAGAAAGTGGAGGGTATAAAGAGCAAGGGAGAGGGCGATGAGGCCGAGGGCGGCTACCATTTTCCACCGGTATTCTTCCTTCATACCTGAACCTTGGCGAAGAGGAATGATAAAAGATACTGTTTGAATCGGATCAATACTGTTGGCGATCTGCCTTCGAGGCCCTCGGCTCCTGGGCCGAGCGTGCTCGCAACCACCGGTTTTGCAGCCAAATCCGTGAAAGAATTTCTTCTCTGTCCCGACCGGTCCATCGCCTGTTGTAGTTGAGCAGCCTCCGTTGGGAACGCTCCTGCGACCGGGTTGGGCTTTAAGGCATCTTCAGCAAAATTCCCAAGACCGGGGGACCGTATCGGACTGGCTAATGGAGGTGACCTCGATCCCGTACTCGGTTGCGAAGAACCCGGTCCAGTCATAGAACGACTTGCCCTCCGTGCTCTTCCGCGCGGAGTGCGACCTCCTCAGCCTCCCGGGCCTTGGAGCTCGAAAGCTTGGTCTTGACCAGCGCAGCATAGCCCTGCGTCCGCCAGATATACCCGCTCTTCCCAAAGGCCCGGATGATATCCCCGATATCGACATCGGGCTGATCAGGACCTCTCTCTTCGCGGTGAGTGCGGGAGCGAGGGTAGAGATCGTCGCTCCAGACCGGCCCGGTCACGATCTGGATCGGATCTCAAGCGAGGAGTTTCTGCGCGAGCTGCTGCCCCTTCCCGGCCCCCGTATCCTTGTACCCGGGCCCGACATTCGGTCCCCCGATCCCTCCCCCAGCTGGTGATCGTATCCATTGCCCACCCGAGCGGGTCTTGGAGTGCCGGTTACCGGAAGGAGGACACCGATTGCGGACCGGCGTGCCCTGGTGGACGAGTGTACAGCCGATCCAGCTGCCGGCAATGAACAGGACTGTGATGCGGAATTTTTTCCGGTCTGTGACTATCGCCCAAGAGGGCGCGGGCAGCAGGATACCGGGAAATTACTCTGCCGGCATCCGGTTCTTGTATGGGTCGTTGGGGAACCGGTCTGATAAGCGTATTTATCCGTAAGATTCGCTGTTCATTTTTCTGTATCTCTCCCGGCCGGGAAAAACGGGATATTGTTTTATCCCGGGGGCTTCAAAGATCGGGATAGTATGATCGACGCACTTGTTACCAAAGCAAAAGGTTTCCTACTCGCCCCGGTCGAGACGTTCCAGCAGTCTAAGGCTGATGAGCCCTCCGCGGTCTTTACGTATTACGGGATCCTGTTCCTCTTCCACGCGATCCTCTCTGCGATTGGTGCGATGGTTGTTGTCCGGATGGTCCCGGGTCATGATCCTATTCAGTCCGTCCTCCCCGTCCCGGTTAGTGTTTTCCTTGCGACGTTTGTCTGCCTCTTTATTTTCACGTTAATTTTAGCCGCGTGGATTCACCTCTGGGTGTACATCGTCGGTGGGCGCAAGGGGATCATGCAGACCGTAAAAGCTATCCTGTACGGGAACACTCCCTTCCTGCTCTTTGGATGGATCCCGTTTCTCAGTCTCATCTTTATCCGGTAGGACTTACGCGTTTGAAGGCAGATTCGAGCAAGAAATCTTCATCACAGCACTACAAAAATAATCAGATTAGAACGCCGTGGAAGCGATAAAGAGAGAAGAAGCGGATCGATGAATCGAGCGTTTCGACTCGTACCAGCTGGAACCTGTATTCAATCGATGGGTTTCGAGGCGAAGAAATGCCAGCAACGAGAGCAGAATATGTCCTTGTTGAACAACCTCTTTTGGGACCCTGGCATCTCTCGATGCCACAACCTTGCTTGATGCCACGGTGATCCTCTTCGATATTCCATCCAAGTTCCTTGAACGTTTTTCTGTCGGTTTCCGATGCATCGAGAATATCGGTAGCCCAATGTTCGGGTTCCTTATCAGAGTGAACGATCCTAAATAGCTTGATGAAACCGTATTGTCTCAGATGAACAACTCTTCCTTCGGGAGGAATCTCAATCTCAGAAACTGAACGGTTGTACGTATTATCAGGATCAACCAACCGGTTGGATTTGAGACGGGTACACCAATGCCACTTCAGCGTGCGGATCAATTTCAGGTTGGCGATACACGAATACCACGAATCAAAGATGACACATCCCGGCTGAAACTTTCTTTCTTCGGCTGCTCGTAGCATATCCCGGAAATGATCATTTTTGTTTTTCCCGTCTTTGTCTGGACAATAGATCCGGAAATCTACCGAAACTATCGCAGAACCATCAGTCCAAATGGTTGAGATTAGGTTGATTCCCTGAACTACCCGATGATGCTTCCCACTCCAGTGCCGGGTCACCAGTTCAATCTGATGGGAATACGGTTTGTCGAGGGTACTATCATCGATTACCAATACTCCTTCGTTAGCCCGGAGCAACCGTTGCGCTTCCTCATACAGCGCCCCAGTGTGGTGAGGCTGGCTGCCTCTCTAACAAACGCTTGACGGAAGCGTGAGCTATTGATACTGGTTCAGCGGGAAAACACCGGGATGCCTCTGTACACGAGCAAACCTGATACGTCGATATCAGAAAGTTTACAAAATTGCCGCTCGTGCATTTCGGTGGATTCACTCTCGTTCGATCTCCATCCCGGGTTTGTCTAACCCTTGGATGGGCGCTACTAACTCTTAGATCTTTCGGTCAAAACCAAGGGTGTAAGTCCTAATTGGATCAACATTAGATCATCCAAAACAGTATCCAGATTCAAAAATCAAAGATCGATATGAAAAAATACTGAATGATATCGAATGGAAAGAACGGGAAATCCCCAAAGAGCGAGAATCTTATAACGGAGCCGTTTCATCGTATAATTACTTCTTAATGCCTTTTGAAAAAAATATTCAAAAAGCCGATGACAAATTCGTTGCGTATGATAAAATATTCCGGGAAGGAACCAAAAGACTGGATGAGTGCCGATATTCGGGTAGTATTTTTCTAAAATTTTCTTCTGAAAAATCTAAAGACGAAATTACACTTGATACTTTATCGCATCGGGCTGAACAATTTAGGAACACGCTGGATATTATCAAGAGAAACCTGTCGCAATATGAAACGAGAAAATTTGTTGAAATGCAATATTAGAAGAACGATTTGTACGTAAAAAAATGTGAGAATTATGGTTGGAGCATATGACTGAAAAAGAGGAACCGCGATTATTGATACTCCGCAAGGAATTTTAGTCTTGCGTTAAGGAAGAGCAAGATTTCTTCTTCCCGGTGGGGGAGTAAAAAGTAATGAATCTAGACTCGAAGCTGCTATAAGAGAACTTCGAGAAGAAACGTGTCTAATTGCTTGCGAAGTCCGATTCCTGTTTGAATATCACCAATCTAAAGTATTCCTCATGAAAACAAATGGAATTCCTCATCAAAAACACGAAATCTCTCAAATTGGGTATTACCTGCGTTATTCAACAATACCTGAGGATAACGAATAACCCATTTATTTTACGATCGTACCGGAAAGGGGTGCTTCCCGAGCGTTTGGCTTACCCCAATTTTACAAAATAGCACCAATGTGAGTGGGTCTATGTATCCGGTTCTTGCATTTTCAGGCCACATTTCAGTTTTTTGTCGAGAGCATCCGCTCAAGAACCCCTTGTTTTTTGAGGGTTGCGAGTTGAAACCGGTTAAAGCAGAAGGCCGAGAACAGCATTTTGGTATGCACCCTGAGAACGGTTGTGACTTTGGTATGAGCAGAATGGAACACATTCTTGATGATGGCATATGGGCGTTCCCCGGGAGATAGGATTCGAGAGATTCGAGCGTTTTTGAGAACATCGCGGATACCGATCGGATGCCCACGAACACCCCGTTGCATGGTGGTGTTGAAACCTTTTGTTTTGGTACCGAAATATCCTCGGTCACGGTAGATCACCTCTCCTTCGTTCGACAGGTCGATTTGCGAATCGTGGGTTGAGGCAGTTGTAACCTCGAGAGCCCGGATCAGTCCGAAGTCACAATCCTCTTTGGTATGGAGTTTGTATCCAAAATAAGATTTCTTGCCCTTTATCGCCCATGTTCCATCCCGGCTTCTTCGAGTTTTTGCAGCATCACCCCGGGGTGTATTCGTTGAAGCATGACCGGGCTCTGAGGTGATGAAAGTCGCATCCTGAATGGTGCCTTTTTTGATTTTCAGACATTGTGCATCGAGTTGTCGCTGGAGCTCATCCCAAATAGCCTTATCCTTTCCGGTCTTTGCCAACCGCTCCCGGAAATACCAGACGGTGGTCTGATCCGGGACCTTGTTAGGATACCCGAGGAATTTCATAAATGATATGCGATCATTGGCCTGACGCTCAAGTTCGGGATCGGACAGGCTGTACATTGACTGGAGTACCAGCATCTTAACCATGAGAACGATATCAATATTCAGTCGACCGCCCTCTTCGGTCTGGTTTCGATACAGACCTCCCACTACCGTCAGAAACCTCTCCCAATTGATTAATGTCGAAAATCCATCAAGCCGATCCCCGAGTCGTTTGATACTCTCATACCGCTTCTCGAGCGCAAAATCAACCAGATTTTCCATACTCGTCATTGATCGTACTAAGATAAAGTACTACCGGCTACAGGGGGAATTTTTCAGAATTCTCTTTATTCTAACGGCACTCTCTGAGAATCCAATAAAGGGCAGGCTTATCTGTTTTTTGTGCAGGTTTGAGACCGCTATTCTCTCTCCTGAGCAGGTTCTCTTGTTTTTCGGCAGGACCGCGGTTTGATATGAGGAAGAAAGAAAAAGGTACGGTAATGCGTCCATATGTCGTGGTAAATGTGGCCATGAGCGCCGACGGGAAACTCTCAACGGTTGAACGTCGACAGGTAAAGATCTCCGGCGAACAGGATTTTCTCCGTGTCGACCGGCTGAAGGCAGAATCTGATGCGATCATGGTGGGAATCGGAACCGTGCTTGCTGACGATCCATCGCTCACCGTCAAGCGGGAAGAGTGCCGGGAAGAGCGGAGGAGACGAGGTGTTGATGAGAACCCGGTCCGGGTTGTTGTCGACAGTACAGGGCGGATTCCCCTCAATGCATCCATCCTTCATAAAGGCACAGGACGGCGGATCGTGGCTGTCTCGCTCAAAGCCGATGCCGGGAGAGTTGCAGTCTTAAAACAGCATGCAACGGTAGTTATCGCGGGCGTCGATGAAGTCGATCTTCCGGCACTGCTGGACGAACTTGGCACCATGGGCATCCAGCGCCTGATGGTTGAAGGCGGAGGAACGCTGATTGGAGGGCTCTTCCGATCAGGCTTGGTGGACGAACTCTACACATTCATCGGCAACATCATCATCGGCGGAAAAGATGCGCCTACACCCACAGACGGGACCGGATTTTTCAAAGAGTCGGAATTTACAAAACTCACGCTTACGGAAGCACACCGGATCGAGGCGGGAATTCTCCTGCATTGGCATGTCGGGCGCGAGGAAAAACCCGCATCGCTTTAATCCCCGCATCTCTCCCACCCCCTGCTTTTCCAGAACAGCCAGAGCAGCCTGAAGGAAAAACCTTCTCTCCTTCCGGAAGATTTGGCTATTCCCGATTACCGGAACAAATACTAACGCATCTCCAATAATCGGAAAAGATCCCGGGTACGTATCTCGCAATCGTCGTTCTTGCCGCAGTCTTCCTGCTGATTGCTATCCGGCAGGTAGGAAGGTACAAGCTGAGAATCTGGCAGATTATGCTCGGGGGAGCAATCGCGCTCCTCGTTACCGGGCAAATCTCGTTGCCCGATGCGGTAACCGCGATAAATCCCGGTCTCCACCTCTTCTTGTTCGGAATGTTCATCGTTTGCGGAGCTCTTCTGTCGAGGCGGGTACCTTGCAACCCTTGCACACCTCCTCCTCCCCAGGGCAAACCCCCCCGATCACCTGATCCTTGCAATTCTCCTGGGCCCCGGGCATCTCTTTGCATTGCTCATGAACGATACCCTGGCAAACATCGGGACCTCTATGCTCGGGATGGCCGGGAATTCCGGATCCGGTCCCGGCTTCTCCTTCTTACCCTCGCGTTTGCCGTCACCCCCAAAAGTGTCATGAGCCCCATCGGAAATCCCCAGAACCTTCTTGTTGCGATAAACCCGGGGATGGCCACCCCGTTCAAACTCTTCGCCGGCTATCTCCTTCTCCCGACGCTGGTATGTCTTGACGTTCCCTCTGTAATTCTGAAACTCGTCGGTTGGCTCCCCTTCTTCCCTCAACAGGGTTTTGTAGTGCGGGAAAAACGGCCCTTCCGCAGTACCGGATTTTTGTTAAGCTAACTTTATTACCTTTCAGGTGTATTGCGCTCTCACGGCCACATGTGCTCTCTTCTCAGCCCTGCCGTCTCTCCCGTTGGAATTTTTCCATTGGATGGGTCGAAAACCCGGAGAGGGGAGAAGAAGAGCGCGGACGAATGCCGGTAGACCGGGTGATACAAGTGACAGAATCCGATGGATATGCAGAATCGATCCTCTTCGTTGATCTCTCACGAGGATCGGTGAACCGACAACCCGTTCCCGAAGAGCTGAAGCGTCAGTTTCTCGGGGGCAGGGGTTTTGGCGTAAAACTGGCAAGAGATCTCGTCCCCGCAGATGCAGACGCGCTGGGACCGGAAAATGTTATCGTCTTTGCCACCGGCCCGCTCACCGGGACCGGGGTCCCACTCGGTGGGCGGCACCAGGTTGTTTCCAAGTCCCCGCTCAACGAAACGCTCTGCTCCTCAGACCGTGGGGCATTCTTCGGCCACGAACTGAAAGTTGCGGGTTTCGACGCAGTCGTGTTCAGCGGGAAATCCAAAAAACCGGTCTTCCTCTGGATCCACCACGGGAGTGCGGAGATCCGTGACGCATCACCATACTGGGGAATGACTGTTACCGAGACAACTGCCGGTATCCAGAGTGATCTCGCCGATCCGCATGTCAGGGTCGCATGCATCGGGTCTGCCGGTGAGAAATTGTCGAGAATCGCCTGTATTATGAGCGACCAGTTCCGGGCAGCAGGCAGGGGGGGCTCGGGGCAGTCATGGGCTCAAAGAAGCTCAAGGCCGTTGCAGCCCGGGGTTCGGGAAGGATTGAAATTGCAAAACCAGCCGCATTCAAAGAGGCAGTTATGTCTGCCCGGAAGAAGATCCAGGACGGGCAGGTTACGAGCAAGGGACTCGCGAGTTATGGCACAGAGGTCCTGATGAATCTTATCAACAACAACTACATCCTTCCGACAAATAATCACCAGACCACCCACTGCCGGTGCAGAGAATATCTCCGGAGAAGCCCTCACAAAATCCCTTCTCGTCCGGAGAAAGCCGTGTTATGGTTGTTTCATCGCATGCGGTCGCGGGACAAAGGTTGACGGAATTGAAAATGAATGCCCTGAATACGAGAATGCCTGGGCTCTCGGTGCCGACTGCGGTGTCGATGATCTCCTCTGGGTTACCCGGGCAAACTTTGCGTGCAATGAGCTTGGTCTTGACGCGATATCGGCCGGTGTGACGGTCGCCTGCGCGATGGAGATGTCAGAGCGGGGTTTCATCCGGGAAGAGAGCGCGTTTGGGGACGGGCCCCGGATGTACGATCTTGTCAAAAAAATGGGGTACCGGGGAGGGATTGGGAACGAGATGGCCGAAGGATCCTACCGGTTTGCTTCGAAATACGGCCACCCGGAACTTTCGATGAGCGTCAAGAAACAGGAGCTTACCGGGTATGATCCGCGGGGCCTCCAGGGGCAGGGCATCAGCTATGCCACCGGGGTCAGGGGCGGAGATCACATCAATGGGTACATGGTCTCCCCGGAAGTCCTCGGACTCCCCCAGAAACTTGATCCGTTTACGAACGAAGGAAAAGCGGTCTGGACCAAAACGTTCCAGGATCTAACTGCTGCAATCGATGCAGCAGGGATCTGCCTGTGTACCTCACGGGCCCCCATGGGTGCACCGGATTATGCGGCGCTCGTTACCGCGGTGACCGGGATGCCCGTTGATGAGTCGGAACTTCTCCGGATCGGCGAACGGATCTGGAATGTCCAGAAGCTGTTCAATGTACGGGTCGGTTATACGAAAGCGGATGACACCCTGCCGGGCCGGCTGCTGACAGAACCATTAAATGAGGGAGATCCTGCGGGCCATGTCTGGAGGCGGGAACCGCTTCTCGATGAATATTATGCAGCCCGCGGCTGGGATGCGGAAGGCATACCGACACCGGCAAAACTTGCGGAGCTGAGACTGGGATGACCGGGCCAAAATCTTATATCGGTGCAGACAAAAAGGGTGTGAAGAGCCAGGACGTAGTGGTCTTTTGGAGGAAGGTAGAAGATGATAGTTACCATTGAAAGGGAGATCGTGTGAGTTGCGGGAACTTCTGGGACAGTTGTCCGGATTTCTTCGAACAGAATCCGGACGTCTCCTTCTCGCAGATCCTTGAAGGGTTCAGGATAAACAAGAACAACGCAGAGGGAACCCCGCTTGCAGATCAGGAAACGTGTGCCTGGAATGCGGCAGAACTCTGCCCGGTTGGAATAATCCATATCGAAGCGTAGCGTCCCGGTCCTTCCCGGGAGGTATTCACTCCCTTGCAGATCCCGGGGCTGATTATCCTTTTTTCTTCGGTTGGAACTTTTATACCTGTTGGGAAAAGGGGAACTATATATTCCCGGCGCCTATTCTCAAACAAAGATGTGTTCCCCATGGCCGAGTACAAACCGGTAACCCCCGAAGATCTTGAGAGACATGAGCGTAAACGCGGCGAACTTGTCGGAAAAGTGCTGCGGCTTCCTGACCTGGTAAAATACCAGGAAGGGACCGTTGCGAGCCGGATGATCATCTCTCGGAAGAGCGGGAATATAACCCTCTTCTCCTTTGACGAGAATGAGGGTCTCTCGGAGCACACCGCACCGTTCGATGCCATGGTGACAATTCTCGATGGCGAGTGCGAGGTGTGGGTGGCAGGGACAACCTGCCGGATGACCGTTGGCGAGACGATTATCTTCCCTGCAAATGTACCCCATGCGCTCTCGGCTATCACCAAATTCAAGATGATCCTTGTCATGATTAAGGAGTGAGCATGACAGACGATGGAAAAGATGGGGCATATTGTTCAATCTGCGGGGGGATTCCCCCGGATCGTATCACCATCAGACGCATCCCTATCGCTGGTAAGGAGACCGGGATAGATCGCCTTGACTGGATTTTTTCCGAAGTAGCGAATCTCGGCCTCTCGGATGAGACCGAAGTTTCCGCGGAATTACTCAGACTGGTCCAGAAATTCAACTACATACCCGCAAGAAAGAGTGCCGAATACGCAGAAGGTCTCCTTGCCGCGTATAAAAATCGTGACTGATCCCCATTCAACCGGCATTTGTCCGGCGAGAACCACAATTTTTTTTAACCCATGACGGTAAGTATCTGGCGACAGTAGAGAGTACTGTTCGAGGAACCTATGCCAGATTTCAGATCCGAGAAGAGAGGGCCGAGAGATTTCGGCGGATCCAGGGAAATGACAAAAGTCACCTGTTCCGATTGCCGGAAAGAGTGCGAAGTACCGTTCAAGCCCACTGAAGGGCGGCCGGTATATTGTAGGGAATGTCTTCCAAAGCACCGTAAACCCCGGTTTTAATCCGGGATTCAGAATTCCCTTTTTTTCTACAGAGCAAATATTTTCAAAACTTTTGCGAATAATCCTCCCTCCTGCTGATTAAGTCAGGTCGGCCAGGAAACGCTTTCAAGCTGGGGCGCCCCTTCGGGGGCGGCGTTCATCGTAAAGGGATGTGCTGGATCAGGAACCTTGAAAGTAAATGCAAAATAAATTTCCTGCCCGGGCTGCTGTGTTGCACAAATGATTATGAGCGCGGGGCTTAGATTTATCCGGTATCCGGTTCTTATAAACTAGGACTTACGCCCTTGGTTTTGACCGAAAGATCTAAGAGTTAGTAGCGCCCATCCAAGGGTTAGACCAACCCGGGATGGAGATCGAACGAGAGTGAATCCACCGAAATGCACGAGCGGCAATTTTGTAAACTTTCTGATATCGACGTATCAGGTTTGCTCGTGTACAGAGGCATCCCGGTGTTTTCCCGCTGAACCAGTATCAATAGCTCACGCTTCCGTCAAGCGTTTGTTAGAGAGGCAGCCAGCCTCACCACACGGGGGCGCTGTATGAGGAAGCGCAACGGTTGCTCCGGGCTAACGAAGGAGTATTGGTAATCGATGATAGTACCCTCGACAAACCGTATTCCCATCAGATTGAACTGGTGACCCGGCACTGGAGTGGGAAGCATCATCGGGTAGTTCAGGGAATCAACCTAATCTCAACCATTTGGACTGATGGTTCTGCGATAGTTTCGGTAGATTTCCGGATCTATTGTCCAGACAAAGACGGGAAAAACAAAAATGATCATTTCCGGGATATGCTACGAGCAGCCAAAGAAAGAAAGTTTCAGCCGGGATGTGTCATCTTTGATTCGTGGTATTCGAGTATCGCCAACCTGAAATTGATCCGCACGCTGAAGTGGCATTGGTGTACCCGTCTCAAATCCAACCGGTTGGTTGATCCTGATAATACGTACAACCGTTCAGTTTCTGAGATTGAGATTCCTCCCGAAGGAAGAGTTGTTCATCTGAGACAATACGGTTTCATCAAGCTATTTAGGATCGTTCACTCTGATAAGGAACCCGAACATTGGGCTACCGATATTCTCGATGCATCGGAAACGTCCCAAAAGAGGTTGTTCAACAAGGACATATTCTGCTCTCGTTGCTGGCATTTCTTCGCCTCGAAACCCATCGATTGAATACAGGTTCCAGCTGGTACGAGTCGAAACGCTCGATTCATCGATCCGCTTCTTCTCTCTTTATCGCTTCCACGGCGTTCTAATCTGATTATTTTTGTAGTGCTGTGATGAATATCTCTTGTTCGAATCTGCCTTCAAACGCGTAAGTCCTATCTACCATGATGGAGAAGTGCAGGCACAAAGGAGGAAATTTTGTTGACGGACGCGCCTGTAGTACACGAGCAGGATGTAAACATCCATGGCGGGGTAGTTACTGGGCCTCGGTCCGCACTTCAGATCGACCGTGCCGGGATCTCCTGTTCGGCCATCCCCCGAGTGTACCCGCTCCGGTCCCCCTCGGTCACCGCCCAGGGTGGGATGAACGCCTCGCTCATGAATGTTCCCGGTCAGGGCGGGATCAAAAACAACCGGGGCGAATGGAAGATGGCACGGTACGCCCCGCACTCAATCGAGGACACGCCCCGGGGTGTCGTGGGACGGTCGATCATAACCGTGATCGCAGAGAGATGGGGTTCGAAGTCGGCTGCGTGCACCCCGGCATCCGGCAGTCTCCGATGGATATTGCCGGTGTGGACCCCATGCCGGATCCAATCCCGATCCCGCCAGGGCGGCACCACCCGATGGGCGGGATCGATCCCGGTATCGGTGGCGGGTCAGCACTTCGGGGACTCTCTGCCGCTGGCGCGCATCGCTGTGCCAACGAGTTCCACGCCACCTGCCAGAAGATCTGTGCGGACGATCTCCCCCCAAACCGTGCGATCGGGCAGGCCCGGCAGGAACCGACACAGATAAAACGGTCCGTCCATGAGGATACCTGAGCGGACGCAGAAGGAAAGGGATCCGGGGGAGGCCGGTGATGCGGCTCGAGCGCGACCCGCTCGGGGTGCTCGCTCTCCCGGACGACGCTTACTACGGGATCCAGACGCTGCGGGCGGTGAGGAACTTCCCCGTGACCGGCCGGCGCGTGCGATCCGAATTGATCTTCTCGTACGCGGCGATCAAGAAAGCAGCCGCCCTCAACAACAGGGAACTGGGCATCCTCGACCGGGAACGGGGAGAGGTGATCGTGGCTGCTGCGGATGAGATCCTTGCCGGTAAACTTACCGATCAGTTCCCGGTCGACATCTTCCAGGTCAGGGCCGGGACCTCCTTCAACATGAACCTGAACGAGGTGATCGCGAACCGGGCGCTCGAACTGCTCGGAAGGAGGCGTGGGGAGTACGAGTACCTGAGCCCGAACGATCACGTCAACCTCGCCCAGTCCACGAACGATACGTTCCCTACCTCCTGCCATATCGCGATCATGAAGGATGCGCAGGTACTTGACCGGGTGCTTCTTGACCTCGCCGCATCGCTGAAACAAAAAGGAGAGAGATTTGTCTCCCTGTCAAAGACCGGTCGGACCCACCTTATGGACGCGATCCCGGTCACGCTCGGCGATGAGTTCCTCGCGTACGCCTCTGCGATCTCGAGGGCTGCGAAGCGAATCCGTGAGCGGGGGAGTGAGCTCCTTGAGGTCGCGATCGGCGGGACCGCGACCGGGACCGGGGCGAACGCCCCCCCGGAGTACCGGGATGCAGTCATCCGGAACCTTCGGGAGATCACCGGCCTCGGCCTTGTCCCGGCCCGGAACAGCTTCGAGGCACTCCAGAGTCGGGCGGAGATGGGCGCGTTCTCCAGCTCCCTCCGGGAGCTGGCACTGGAACTGATCCGGATCGCAAACGATCTCCGGCTCATGAACTCGGGACCGAGCGTCGACCTCGATGAGATCATCCTCCCACCGGTCCAGCCGGGGTCGTCCATCATGCCCGGCAAGGTCAACCCGGTGATGGCCGAGTGCGCTGACATGATCGCATTCCAGATTATCGGCAACGATGCCGTGGTCTCGATGGCTTCTCAGGCCGACCAGTTCGAGCTGAACGTAATGACCCCGATTATCGTCAATAACGTTCTCGAATCGATAAACCTCCTCAACCACTACCTTCCGGTCTTCACGACCCACTGCATCGATGGGATTGAGCCGAACCGTGATCACCTGCTGATGTCAGTACCCACGAACCCGATCCTCGCGACCCTGCTGACCCCCAGGATTGGGTACCTGAAAGCGGCGGAGATCGCACACGAGTCTATGGTGAACCACAGACCGATCCGGGATCTCGCCGTGGAGTGGGGTATTCTCACAGAAGCCGAGGCCGATGCGATCTTCGATCTTCACGCACTCTCGAAGAGCCAGTACAGAAACGATTAAGCGTAAGAGTCGTAGGATAGTGGATCCCCCTATTTCTCCCTTGCCATAGCCGATGCCAGATATCCCGCCCACCATCGTCCTATCCAGGAGCAAACTCCGGACCTTCTATCGGGAACCCTTCAAATTTTGTGGATTAGGAGCCTGCCACGGGCGCTGGCCGCCTCATGAGGGCTCGTCCCGTGGAGCAAATTCCTCATGGTAAATCCGGTGAGATAAAACCGAAGTCCTGGGGGAGGGGCATTCCCCAGCACCTCCGGTTGCGATGACGCCTCACCGTGCCGGGATCCGAGTCCTCTCTCAATGCCGGAGTCAGATTGCGCCCTGCCTTCAATGGTGACCGCGCTTCTCAAGGGGACGGCCATCCCAGGACAAAAGATCGCAACAAAGATGAAAAGTGGGGGGCGCTACTTTGCCAGCTCGTAGATCGCGTGGGCATAGATCTTCGCCATCGCTACCAACTCGTCGATCGCAATGCACTCGTCCTGCCGATGGATCGGCGGATCCTGTCCGGGACGGCACGGGCCGAATGCGACAATGTTCGGGAGGCTGCGGGCATAGGTCCCGCCCCCGATCGCGACAGGAGGCGCCATTATCCCGGTCTGCTCCCGGTATACGATCGCGAGGGTCCGGACAAGGGCTGAGTCCTCTGGGTAATGGAGCGGGGGCTGGTGCTCCAGGATCTTCCCGGAGAATCCGCTCGTACGCAGGGTGGATCGGATCCGGTTCACTACATCCGTTTTATCGCTGGTCACCGGGTACCGGATATCGAGGATCAGCCGGAAGGTGCTCTCGGTAGCCTCGATCCTGCCCGCATTGAGCGTGAGACTACCTGAAGGCGCGTCGGAGATCTCAATGCCAAAGGATCTCCCGTTCAACTCACATCCGATCGCCCTGCTGAAAAACCGGATGGCGTCGGTCATCGCCCCCGGGCTCAGCTTCTGGCTCGCGAGAAAGCCGAGGAGGAACATGATAGCATTTCTCCCTTTTTCCGGCGTCGAGGCATGGGCGCTCTGCCCCCGTGCGGTGACGATCACGCATCCTCGCTCCAATCTTGCCTCAAGCGGGAATCCGGTCTGGCGCACAAACTCCCCGCAGTTAGCGATAACGATCTCCGGGTGTGCGGCCAGCAGTTCGGCAGTGGCCCGGTCCGGCACCATGTTCGGCGCCGATCCGCCTTCGATCTTCTTTACCAGTGTCTCTGCGGAACTTGTTGAGAAGTTCCTCTGAAGTTCGATCCAGAGGATCCCCTTCTCGGCAAAGACGACCGGGAAGTCAGCATCCGGCGTAAAACCGGATACCGGTGGTCTTTCCATGGAGAGGTAGTGGGCGATGTCTTCCTCCCCGGTCTCCTCATCCGCACCGAAGATGACCCGGACCCTTCGCGAGAGGGGAAGACCGCTCTCCATGACCGCCCGGGCCCCGAAGAGGGCGGCAAGGGCCGGCCCCTTGTCATCGAGTGCCCCCCTGCCATAGATCTTCCCGCCATGGATCTCCCCGCCGAATGGAGGATGGGTCCAGTCCTCACCTTCCGGAACCTCATCCACGTGGCCGAGGATCCCGACATACTCATCCCCACTCCCGAACTCCGCAAATCCCGCGTAGTTGCCGAGATTTGTTGGGGAAAAGCCGAACCGTTCGGCGATGCCGAGTGCACCGGTGAGCGCGTCCCGCGGGCCGGGGCCAAACGGTGCCCCGGGCTCGGGTTCTCCCGCTATGCTGGGTATCCGGATCAGTTCCTGAACGGATGCAACGAGCAGATCCCTGTCACGATCCACGATCCGGTCGAGCATCTTTGGGGAAGGGCCGGGGGAGGAGATGGGAAGGAGCGTGAGGAGAGTTGCGGGAAGGTGGATCAGGAACATGATGAACCTCAAGCTTTGACCGGAGAGGAATTGCGGGTTTTTCCGAAAAGCGGTGCGCCAGAAGAGCCTCGCCCGATATTATAGCAGTGTGATAATAGTGCAAATTCTTTATAATGCTTGCCATGATCGGACCAAGGGCTGGTCTTCCCGTATCTCCTCTCTTTTTGGTGTTCATGATTCCTGCACGGGTCCGATCTGTAGACCTTCTCGCATAAATTCCTGATCAAACCTCCAAGGCCACTGTTGGGTGGCGCCGGATCTGGAGCATCCTGAGACCATGGGAGAAAAATTTTAAGGAGCACGTGGCAGTGAATAGACGACTTCCTTTCCAGAACCCGGACCAGAACCTGTCTGCAGGCCCTGTGGGTAAGGACCTGCCGGAGGTCTTCGACCGGATGCGAGGCCGGCCCGAAGATGGAGTGAGCTATGCGGTCACGCTCAATGACGGAGAGACACTCAGCCGGCTGAGAGCTGCCGAAGCATTGGGAGAGATCGGCGATCCTGCCGGTCTTCCCGCGCTTATCGATGCACTTCGTGATGAATCGACGGTGGTCCGGTACGCTGCGGCAAAGTCACTCGGGGCGCACTCGCAGATCCCCGTGCTGCCGGCCGCCCCCTCATGGCCCTCCCCACCACCGAGAACCACTGGATCCGCCGGGCTGCGGCCTGTGGATCGACTTTATCCTTCTCCTGGCTAAATGCCAACAATATACCCCGGAACTTAATTCGCCTGAGATCGCGGTAAACCCGTCGTACGGCCGGATCATCGTTTCTGACTATGCAGACGACCTTCTCTTGATGTTGTCATTGATTGTGAAGACTCGTTCCCGATGACCGAAGTCATCTCGATCCCCCCGTCACCGGGGCGAACGGACGGCCTCTCCTCTGCTGCGCAGCCGATCTCCTCAGCCAGGACCCGGACCGGAATTCGGACGGGTGTCCGGTTCAAGCAGCTCCTCAGACGAGTACATGGCCCTGTTCATCCCTTACGGGCGGAAAAAATAAGAGAAGAGAGCCTTTCACTCACGGAGTTCTTCGTCCGGTGCGATGCCTCCCGAGTTACCGGAGAAGGGAGTACCATCCAAGCCCGGCACTTGCAATGACCGAAGAGACAATGACCAGTATCCCGTTGAGCCGTTTTTCCGCAAGGGTCATCTCCGACCATGCGGGCCTCTGTTTTCCGAGCGCAAACCCGATGAGGAGCCCAAGCACGCCTCCTGCAAGCACCCCGAGCCCGATCACCATCAGAACTGAAAAGATCTTCTCGTACATGATTTCGTATTCACACGTCTTCCCTGATGGGAGATAAATAAGGCTGTCCCTCCGGGTTGTCGTCATTGACCCGGGACCATCGGATGCCGTTTGCCGGCCCCGTCTCTCCAAATAAAGCATCCGGTATTTCGCGGGGATGAACAAAAATCCCCCGGGGATCTCCCGGTCAGCCATCCCGTTCGAGATCGAAAACCCACCTGTTCACTCCGGGTGCGACATTCCCGCAGGGCCGGTAGAACGTGGCGCTGAATCCTTTTTGTTCGTACTCGTCCAGGAGACCCGGGATCTGGTGCTTCTTCCTGAATGTGTAATAATGGATCAGCCCGCCTCTCTGGATATGCGGGGCGATCACTTCGAGGAACCCCTCTCTGCCGTACGGGGTGGGAACGATCGCCCGGTCAAACCGGTTGCGGGGCAAGAGGGAGGTATCGAATGCATCCCCCAGGATGACGGTCATGCTCTGCCTCACCCGGTTGAGCGCGACATTTTCCTGGAGCCAGTGGTACGCATCCGGATTATTCTCGATGGCAATCACCTCTGCACCTTTTGCGGCAGCGGGAATGGCAAACGGCCCGACACCGCAGAAGGGAACGAGGACCCTCTCTCCCGGCTCAACCTGATCGGCAATCCGCATCCGCTCGTAGGCAAGGTGGACATTGAAAAAAACCCGGCTGACATTGAAACGGTACTGGAACCCGAACTCCTGGTACCGTGCAATCATTGAGGTACCTGCGAGGATCTCGTACGATGCAGTTCTCGAATCCCCGCTCAGCATCATGGTTTTGTTGAGGACGGTGTAGATGTTCCGGCGGTTGGTGATTATCGCAGCAGCAACGAGCTGCTTGTAAGGGAGGAGTTCCGGAGGAAGGGTGAGGATCGCAATATCGCCGATGACATCGAAGTGGTTGGAGAGGTGCT
The DNA here is from genome assembly GCA_030919125.1 of Methanoregula sp. SKADARSKE-2. GTDB lineage: Archaea > Halobacteriota > Methanomicrobia > Methanomicrobiales > Methanospirillaceae > Methanoregula. The sequence continues at coordinate 1,584,654 of CP121470.1, read as the reverse complement.
GCAGGAGTTCCCCGGGCAGGGTTCCGGCCAGCTGCTCTCTCAGTCTCATTACCGGAAGAATAAGGAAATATTGGGATAAAAATGATCCTTTCCCCAGGGGGTTTTGCGAAACAGTATGCCCGAAAAAAACCTTAATGCAGCTTAAAAAAAGCGCCACGGAAATCGATATTTACCGGGGTGAAGAGTATCACCTCTTTCGGGATTACGAGACGATAGGGGGCCTGGCTCCGGCTTCACCGCACGTTCGGGTACCGAGGAAGTGCGCTCTTTGATCTTTTCCTGATACACGATGATTTCCGTGCAGGAAGGCGGCCGGAGGATTATCCTTGCGGGTACCCGTGGCATCCACACCGAGTTGGGATGGTGACGTACCTCCTCGAAGGAAGGGTCGAGCATGAGGACAGCATGGGGAATGGCGACAATATCAACGCCGGCGAAAGAACCCGTGGATCTCTGCTGGATCGGGAGTAATCCCTCAGGAGATGCCAGAGTTGGTCGATGGTCGGATGGGCGGGGTCTGAACCTTTTTTTTAGATAGCCCTCTTTTTATCCAGAGAACACCATGAAGTATCAAAGGAAAGATGAATTTGTACACGCCCGATTGATCCTGTATTCTTCGACGGCCGGCTTTTTCATTTTTCCCCAGGGGGCGGGGGTGATGCGTATCAGGCAATTCTTTCCGGGGTGGAAAAAACCCGGCATCCTGGATCCCGGTAGCCGCGACCCGGTACCGTTCCTGTCAGCTGCCGCAAATTCCGCCGGAAATTGTCCGGAACAATCCTTTAGGGTCTCTGAGGACGGGATGCGGTTTTTGGCACCCCCCTCCTCATTCCGGCAGATCACCGAAGTTCCGGAATACTGTTTTGCGGATCTCGCATCCGACGATCTGGTGATCGATATCGGGGCAAATGTCGGGGCCTTTTGCCTGCGGGCTGCCCGGAGATCCCGCCAGGTTACCACGGTCGAGCCGGTGACCGCAGACATTCTCCGGGAAAATATCCGGCTCAATAAATCCCCGGTAACCGTTATCGAAGGAGCCCTTGGCGATGGATCTCCCCAGGAGATCTGCTGGGACTCCCGCTCCGTACGGGTCGGGACATTCCCCCTTCATACCCTCATCTCCTTAGCCGGGGGGTGCAGCTTCTTGAAATGCGACTGCGAGGGTGCGGAATGGCTCATCGATCCGGAAGATCTTGCCGGGATCCGTCGCATAGAGATGGAGCTCCACCTGCCCCCGATATCCGGCCCTCCTGACATGGCTCTCCTCGATTATCTCGACCGGCACTATGAATATTCGATCGAGCGGAAACCGGTCCACGATGCTCGGGGGGTGCTGGGAATCCTCCATGCGGAGCGGAGCTGATCTGCACCCGGCAATCTTCGGTGTGAGATCTCTCTCATCCCCGATGTGAGGCTTTTATGATCCTTACCCGGGAACCCCCGGGAAAACGGCTCTTCCGGTGATCTGGATCGTTTGCATCCCCGATGATAAACAGGTTTCCCGAGGGCTGCATCCATTTTTTTTGATTCAAGCATTCTCTCCCTTTTTTAACCGAAGAATCTCGTTCTCCCGGCGAAGCCAAATCTTTATATTGGACCATTGCTCAAGAAGTTAATGCCCACCTGAATCCGAATCCAATCCGGGGAAACTTCATCTTCACCTTAACGAGACAGCACCATGCCGAGCAGTTATCCTGAGATCCAGACGCTTTATCACGATACCTATAAAATTGTTGTCTGCCCACAGGCAGACGAAGCGAAGAGAGGAGAGCTGCGAAAAAGCTTGTTATCCGCGTATCAACGAGTGTATCTTCCGCTTTTGCCGGAGGAGGATTGCTCCAGGGGATACCATGACCAATGAATCCATTCTGATTGTAGAGGATGACGGGGTGATAGCCCTGCGGATGCAGGAGCTGCTGATAAAGACCGGCTATCATGCTCCCGACCCTGTAGCATTCGGCGAGGATGCCCTGGAGCAGATTGCAAGATCCCGGCCGGATCTCGTTCTCATGGATATCGAACTGATGGGGGAGATCGACGGGATCGAGACCGCCCGGCTGATCCAGGAGCGCTTCGACATCCCGGTCATTTACCTTACCGCATATGTAGACGACCACCGGCTTGCAAAAGCAAAGGAGACTACCCCCTATGGGTATATTGTCAAACCCTTCATGGACCGGGAGCTCATGGCCACCATCGAGATGGCCCTTCACCGCCATTGCCTTGATCGCAAACTCCGGGAGAGTGAACAGCGTTACCATGCCGTGGTGGACAAAGCCGCCGAAGGCATGATCTTGATCGATTGCAAAAGCCGGCGCCTTCTCGAGGCAAATCCTGCTTTTATCCGGCTGGCTGGCTATGACCGTAAGGAACTCTATGGCCTTGATGTTTCCACGATCCTTTCCGGGGTAGATGATGACGGGGAGGCGATGATGACGGAGATCTGCTCGGAGACCGGCTATACCGGTGAGGTCCGGATCCGGTGCAAGGATGCCACTCTCCTTGATGCAGAGATAGCAACGGGAGTCGTCTCGCTGAAGGGGGCAAACCCCATGGTGAGTCTTGTCGCCCACGATATCACGGATCGGAAACGTGCCGCAGAAGCACTCGGTCAGGTCAACCGCAAGATGCACTTCCTCACCCAGATTACCCGCCACGATATTGCCAACTCCCTTACGGCTGCCCTCTCCTATAACGGTTCCATGAAGAACCTTGTCCAGGAGCAGGAGGCAAAGACGTATCTCGCGAAGCAGGAAGCCGCCCTCAATACCATCAACCGGCAGATCCAGTTTACCAAACTCTATGAGGAGATCGGGGTGAAACCCCCGGCATGGCTCTCTCTTGAGAAGGTGGTCCATGCTGCGATGGCACAATTCGATCGCAATCTTTTCGATCTCCCACCCTGGAATTCCTTGCTGGAGATCTACGCAGACCCGCTCTTTGAGAAGGTATTTTACAATCTTTTCGAGAATGCGATCCGTCATGCCGGAACATTAAAAAAGATCCATCTTTCAAGCCGTGAATCCGGCGAAGGTCTCATCATTACCGTCCAGGATGATGGGCAGGGTATCGCGCCTGAGAAGAAGGAGGAGATCTTCACCCGGGGATTCGGGAGCAATACCGGTCTTGGATTCTATCTGCGGGAGATTCTCGACATCACGAGCATTACCATCCGGGAGACCGGAGATGAAGGCAAAGGTGCAAGATTTGAGATTGTTGTGCCGAGAGGGGTGTATCGTTCTTCCGACATCCCAAAATAACGCTTCCCGCTCTTCTTCCTCAGGTGCCCCTTCTTATGATTGTTTGATGATCAGGAGATTGCGAATGACCCTGGGCCACCGGGAGTATCCGGCCCCCGGTTACCGCTCTCGGGAGGTCAGTCCTTCCAAAACCTTTGGCGGGCAGATCGCAGGCTCCGCGGAGCCCTCCTCCGCTCATCTCACCTGAGACTCAGGACTTCGGTCCGTCGCGGTGGTCCCGTCCCGGAAGACCCGTCCTTATTCAGAAGGTTACGATCCCAGAGAGGGTAAAATGAGACCGTCCGCGTCCCCCAGGGAGTGGATAACGCAAGAGGCAAAAATTCTGGAAGAGAGGATTTCTTTGGCGCCGTTTTTAAAAAACGCACGTTTAATTATTCTCGCACAGATATGTTTGGTCACATGGACGAAACTGCACAACCCCTCACTGCGGCGAAGCGGCAGGCAGGATACCACGCTGCTAATCTGGTGGAAGACGGGATGGTGGTCGGCCTTGGCACGGGATCGACCGTCTATTTCATGATAGAGCGTCTCTCCTCGCGTCTCAAGGGGGAAAAACTCTCGGTCTTGGGGATACCGACCTCCTATCAGACCGCGATCCGGGCCCGGGAGTACGGGATACCGCTCACCACCCTCGATGATCACCCGGTCATCGATATCGCCATCGATGGCGCCGACCAGGTCGATTTCGGGCTCCGGATGATCAAGGGGCGGGGGGGAGCGCACACCCGGGAGAAGTGCGTGGCCGCCGCAGCCTCCAGATTTATTGTTGTCATCGATGAACAGAAACTCGTTCCCCGGCTGGGGGGGGTTGTCCCGGTCGAGATCATCCCGTTCGGGGTCCGGCCTGCCATGAACCAGCTCCGTGGGCTCGGGTGCCTGCCGGCTATCCGTGAGGGCGGAAAGAAGGACGGGCCGGTCATCAGCGACAACGGGAATTTCATCATCGACTGCAAATTTCCTGAGATCGAGAACCCGGTCGAGCTGGAAATGGCTATCGCAAAGATCCCGGGTATTGTCGAGAGCGGGCTTTTTACCGGCTTCTCAGGGATAGCCACCGTCATTGCAGCTGGCGAAAAAAAGTGTAAGATTCTCAGTTTAACGGATATACTCCCGTAACTTCTGGACAAGGGCGAACTGGTTGGTCGCCTCTTTCTTCTTCTCCTTCTCGATACTGTCCATAATTTCAGTAATGGGTTTTGCAAGCTCGTAGATCTTGACCGGCCTGCCCTTGCTCTCCGCCTTGCTCTCCCTGCTGATTATCCAGCTCTTGTCAAGGAGGTACCGCATCGCAATACTCACTTCCGGCTGCCGAAGATCGGTGCCCCGCTCAATTGCCCGTGAGGTTGCCTCCTGGGTGCTTGCGAGAAATACCAGCACTTTTGCCACATTTCTCTTCGTTCCAATCTCGATGAGGAGATTGGCAAACTCCTCTTCCTTTTCCGTAAAAAACATTACGTTCTCTGATCTCATACGTCACACCCGATTCTGCATGAACAATTGTTCTCACACATTAATTATCCAAATGACAATATATAGGCTTTGATATTACAATTGGAAAAAAACCTGCAAGCATATTTTTTCACATTATTCCCTTTTGAAACAATCCGACCGAACCCGCATATACACAAATTTTCTAAGAAAATCACCATCTTTGACCGGAAAGCGCGGGAAAAAGTTAAAAAAAACTCAGACCAGACCGAGGCTCCGGAGATCGGCGAGGATCTTAATGACCGCTTTCTTTGCATCCTCGGGCACTTTCCCGCCGGTGATGATGAGCTTGCCGGACCCAAAGAGGAGGACAACGACTTTCGGGGTCTCCAGCCGGTAGACGAGACCCGGGAACTGTTCCGGCTCGTACTCTATCCGGTCGAGGTTGAACCCGACAGCTATCTTGTTCAGGTTGATTGCCGTTGCAAGATCGGCAGAGGTGACAATGTTCTGGATCTTGTATTCAAGTTTTTTGGGGATATCTATCCCAAGCCCGCGGAGCTTGTCGCCAAGAATATTGAGTCCTTTGCTGAGCGAGTCGATGCTCTTTGCCCCGGTAAGAACGACTTTCCCGGAACCAAAGACGAGCGCTGCAATCTTCGGGTCCTGCATCCGGAGGACAACGCCCGGGAATCGCTTCTTATTATATTCCGCACCGGGGATTTTGGATGCGAGCTCGGGCAGATCCAGATAATCGGTCACCTTTGCCGAAGCAACGATGTTTTCAATCTTGAGAGAATCTTCTGGCCTGACCTTCATATTTATAAATAAACCAAAACAGTATTTAAAAAGTTGGGTATGATTCGGGAATTATTCATCCAACGTTGATATATCGCCAGGATCCACACCCATCTCGCGGGCCTTGAGAACCCGGCGCACGATCTTGCCGCTCCGGGTCTTGGGAAGTGAATCCGCAAATTCGATCTCGGATGGCATCGCGATCGGTCCGAGCGTGATCCGCACATGGTAGATCAGCTCGTTCTTCAGTTTATCGCTGGCCGGGTGTCCGACCCTCAGGGTTACAAACGCCTTGATGGTGTTGCCCTTGAGCGGATCCGGTTTCCCGATAACCGCTGCTTCCGCAACAGCCTTGTGGGAGACAAGAGCGCTCTCGACCTCGGCGGTCCCGATATTGTGGCCGGAGACAATGATCAGGTCGTCAGAACGTCCGATGACCATGATGTTCCCGTCCGTCTCCTTGATCGCAAGATCCCCGACCATGTAGCAGCCGGGGATCATCTCCCAGTACCTCCGGTACCGCTCTTCATTATTGTACACCGTCCGCATCATGGAGGGCCACGGTTCCTTTATGACGAGGAAGCCGCTCCTGCCCGGCTCGACCGGCTTCCCGTCCTTGTCCACCACATCTGCAACAACGCCGGGTATGGATTTACCGGCAAACCCGGGACGCATCGGTTCACCGAGAACGGTCGTGATCATGTGCATGCCGGTCTCCGTCTGCCACCAGGTATCGACTATCGGGCATCTCTTCTTCCCGATTACTTCGTAGAACCACTCGAATGCCTCCGGGTTCAGCGGTTCTCCGACCGATCCCAAGATACGAAGGGAGCCGAGGTTGTACTTGTCCGGCCAATCCCGGCCCAGCTTCATGAACATGCGGATAGCAGTTGGTGCCGTGTACAGGATGCTGACCCCGTACTCCTCGATCATCTTCCACCAGATCCCCGGGTCGGGATAGTCCGGTGTATTCTCCGATATGAGGATGGTCCCCCCGACTGAGAGCGGCCCGTACACCACGTACGAGTGGCCGGTGATCCAGCCGGGATCAGCCGTGCACCAGTACACATCGCTCTCTTTGAGATCGAAGATATATTTGGTAGTGTAATACACGCCGACCATGTACCCGCCGACCGTATGGACAATTCCCTTGGGAGTTCCGGTTGTTCCGCTCGTATACAGGATGAAGAGGGTATCCTCTGCGTCCATGACTTCCGCGGGGCAATCGTAGGAGACATCCTTACAGAGCTCGTAAAAGTCGATCTCCATCTCGCCATGGATCTCGACCGGACGCCCGAGTTCCCGGCGCAGGACAATAAGATGCTCCACGGTCGGGGCGTTGATGATCGCCTCTTCGATGACATGCTTGAGCGGGGTGGACTTGCCCCGGCGAACAGCCATATCCGCAGTGATGACGATCTTTGCACCAGCGCCGACAATCCGCTGGTTGAGGGCCGATGCGCCGTACCCGCCAAAGACAACGCTGTGCACGGCCCCGATCCGGGCACAGGCGAGCATCGCAATAACCTGTTCGGGAATTACCGGCATGTAAATGCAGACCCGGTCGCCCTTGACCACACCAAGCTTTTTGAGCCCGTTTGCAAACCGGTTGACCTCGCGGTAGAGCTGCCGGTACGTGAAGACCCGTTCCTCCTCACCGGTCTCGCCCTTCCAGATGAGTGCCACCTTGTTCCTCCGCTCGCCAAGCAAGTGGCGGTCGAGGCAGTTGTAGGTGATGTTCGTCTTCCCGTTCACGAACCATTTTGCGTGCGGAAAATTCCATTCGCGAACTCTCTCCCACCCCGAAAACCAGTGGAGCTTCTCTGCGATCTTCGCCCAGAAGGCTTCAGGATCTTTCTCAAATTCACTATACGCCCGGCCATAATCGCCTATCCAGCTGTTCTGCCGGTACGAGGGATCGGGGGTATAGTACTTCACTTCTTTTTTGGTATCCGCGCTCTTCTCCATGGAGTACCTCTAATTACCATTATCAATAATGATGAATTCCAATAAACTTTCTGGTTTATTTCCCAAAACCTGACCATTAAAGCCTTCATTTCAGCCTGCTCAAAGCGCCGGAATTGGCAGGAAATTCAGCAAATTTAAATTCTGCGTTATCAAAAATTTTTAAAAATAAGAAGCGGGCATGATCCTTCTTCAAAAAGAACCCTTCAGCACGCAATAATCCCCCGAGAGTTACGATTCCCTGAAAAACCAGGAAGACTCAGGCGACCAGGATCCGAGGTGAACTTTTGATCCAGAAGATGTTGAGTGAAGCAGAAGGTTATGATATTCTCCGGAAGTACGACCTGCCCGTTCCCGATTATCAGATCGTAAAGAACGGCGAAGATGCAGGGTATGCTACCGAATGTCCGGGCTGCCCAGTTGTCATGAAGATCATCTCGCCCGAGATCATCCACAAGAGCGATGCTGGCGGTGTGATCGTCGGTATCGGGAGCAAGAAGGCGGCTCTTGGTGCATTCACCAAGATCATTGACGGTGCAAAGGCGTACAACCCCGAAGCACGCATCGAAGGCGTCATCGTCGAGCAGCAGGCAGAGCCCGGCCTCGAACTGTTCATCAGCGGTAACCGACCCGGCATTTGGCAAGGTCATCACTTTCGGTATGGGAGGGCACCATGGTCGAGCTGATGAAGGATGTCACACTCATAATCCTCCCGGTCACGGAAGATGAGATCCGTGCAATGATCAGCTCAGCGGGTTCCTGCCCCAGTTCTGGAACCACGGCAACCCCATCGACCTGCTATGCGATGCAACGGCCCAGCGGTTCGAGAAGACCTTCGAAGTCCTTGCAAAACACTCCGACCTCTGGGACATGGCAAAGAAGATCCTCGAGTTCTCCGGCAAGACTGAAAACCGGCTTATCGCAACCCTCCTTGGAGGCGATTCGATGAATGCCGGCCGTCTCCTCTTAAAGGAGCACCACATCCCGGGATTCGAGGAGCTCGACTTCACCTTCCGGGTGATGGGCCGCGTGCTCTGGCAAAAGTTCCGGGTGAAGGCGCCGGGTCTCCTCTGAATTTTTTTTATTGGTTCTGAATCTCTTTTCCCGATGCGTGGTTGGGCAAGCGATCTCCCAAGCGCAAAAAAAAGAAGTTTGTGCCTTCCCGTTCAGAGGAGATCCCCACCTCTTTACCAGACTTTGGGGAATGCCATATTGGTATAGATCTCTTCAAGCCTGCTCTTGTGGGAACGCTCCATGGCGACAAGGCCAAGGAAGAGGATCTTCTGGTCATTGTCCGTGCTTGCATCCGCGAGATGTCTGTACATCAACATCGATTCGAGCTCCTTCTTGATCGCAAGGACAAGCCCGTCAAGGGTCGCATATCCTGCCTGAGGGGGGAGTCTTCTGCGCGTCCGTGACCCGGTAGTCTTGTGCGGTGTCGAAGCTCATCGTCTTGAGCCCCTTTGCCAGGAAGCCTTCGCGAGGAACTCGCGGTGCTGGTTCTCTTCTCCTGCAATGTCCTTGAAGAGTGTTGTGAGGGCCGGATCGCTTACCTTCCTAAGAAACGCTCGTGTAAAAGAGATTTGCGTCGATCTCGCTCTGGATTGCGTCCCTGATAATGTTCGTATATTCTGCCTGCTTCAGGAACAAACTCCGATATATGCTACATCTATAGAGTTAGTATTTATACGTCGCCAAAAGTAAAAATGGCGGGGAAATTTTTTTGAGGATTTTCCGGCTTATCTGAGTTTCTGCCGGATCTCGCGTATCCCCTCAAGCATCTCCCGGGACATGGGGGTGACCCGGTATCCCAGATCGTTCTCCTCCTGCCAGAATCCGATCGCCTCATCGGCGTGTCCTATCAGGTAACAGATTACCACGTAAAGAGGGATGGCTAGAGCGATCACCACCGGCATCGTGAGACCGAAGTGAACGGTAAAAAAATCCTCGAACAACTTTGCATTGGCCGTGATGATACCAAAACTGAGGAGGATCTGCGTCCAGGAAGAGCCCCTTGTGTACCGTTGTTTGATGAGTGCAAGGGTATGGAGATAACCTTTTGTCGTGGGCATATCTGCATTAAGTCCTGTTTGCTACTATTTTTACCTGCTTCTTCCGGCAATTTCGGACAGGACCCGTGAATGGTGATAACCCATTCCCGCACCGAAAAGACCGGCCCTCGCGGAGGATCCCAGAGTGTCCGGGGCCCGTTTTAAAAAAAAAGGTGCATTTCGCTCTCTTCGCTCTTTACCACAACCGGAGCAAAAAAAAGGGATTCTCCGCAAGAGAACCGGTTGAGCAGGACACCCCAGGTAGTAAGACGGGACATCGTTTAAGACCCCCGGGGAACTCTTCACCGGGTTCTGCGTGGCTCGGTTCCTTCCTGAGACGATGATGGATGGGGATCGATCTCCATCGCCTCCTCGCAGTTCCGCTCTGCTCTCTGGTTCGAACCCATGGACTGGCTGGTCGGCAGAGGCCGGATAGTCCGAAGACCCGGGCTGCTTCGAAAGGCGCGTTGAGACCGCATGCATGTCTCTGCCCCTTCAAAAGTGATCAGCGGACAGATCTCACCTTGGGCCAGGTCCTCGCTCTGTCCAGCTAAATGTTCAGTCCGGAGGCGTACGGAGGGAGGGCACCGGGAAATCCCCCGGCTGGGCCCGGGGGTTACCGGTCCGGACGAGAGATGTTCCCTCGTTGTGATCCCAGGTGAGGATTTTTGCCTCGAGCTTGCCGGTCTCAGCTCTCCTGCCGGGTTTTATCAGGGCCTCTTTTCTCTTTTTTCAACCTCCCGATAATGGTCGCGTTTGTGGCAAGGGTGTCAGGAGTAAAAACCGGAGGGTTACTCCGGACGGGTTCATGAGCCTTGAGCGTCTCGCCGTTGGTGACCTCTTCTCGATAAAGGATACTTTGCGCGGTAATTGTCGGGGCAAACCCTGAAAATTCCGATGAGTGCGATCAGTATCCAGGCGATCAACGCTAGTAGGTACTTCCCCTTTAGGAAAAGCGGGTCTCTGCCGGTCCTTAAGGAGATGGCCGAATCCGCCTGGAATCCTTCCGGTAATTTCTTGCCGGGGCAGGAGAGTTTAAGCGTTTCTGGAGGACCCTTTCACAAACCTCCATCAACCCCGGTGATCTCAATCGTTCCTCGCCGGCTTATTGGAAATCCGGAGAACCGGAACGACAGAAACAAACTTTTCAGCATGGCAGCCCCTCCTCCCGAAAGGGACAAAAAGGTAAAGAACCGGCTGAAACTTTATGTAAAACTCTCACGTACCAGCGAGAAGGTGGACGGAAGAGACATTATGAAAAAAATTAATCGTATTGGCGCCAGGTGTGGCTGCATTCCGTGCAGCGGAAGAACCGCACCTCGCTCTCATCTGCTGCCCTCAGCTGGCGGAGCCACCAGAACGCGAGGTTGTTCTCGCACTTCGGGCACTTGATCTGGATGGTGGGCATAGTCTTTATCTGTCCCTCCTCTTCCACGATCACGATCTCATTCTCGCTCCGGCTGACCCTCTTCTTCATCGGGTCAGTCTCTTCGAACATCCGGATGTAGCCGCATTTTTTACACTTGAGCTGGCCCCCGGACGAGATCAGCATACTTTTGCACTCAGGACAGAACATCGGTAAATTATTGGCGAGATGAGAAGATTAACTCTCGTGTAATTACCAACTTTTTGCCAAAAGGATGCGACCGGAGTTGGGAAACATCGATGGGGGGGGGCAGAACCCGGGCCCTCCGGATTGGCAGGATGCAGGCAGTAATGGTAACTTCAGCATCCTTTTTTTAATCAACAGGAGAATATTCTACTGATGATCGAATATCTGGACTATCTCGTACTGGTATCCAGTATCGGGTTTCTTGCGTTCCTGATGCCCGGTCTCCACCGGAAATATGCGGCGATTCTCGGATGGGCCGCAATTATTTTCTTCATCTTCGGCACGCTGCCTGAGTATTTTGCGGAAAATAATTTCCTGTACCCGACGCTCGCCGCACTCTCGGTGCCGTTCTTCATCATCACTGCGAAGTACCTGCTTCTCGAAGACGAGCGGGTCATGAATATCTCACGGGCGGCAGCCGTGGCCTTCCTCATCTACGCACCCTTCCAGTACATCCCGTTCCTCGGGGACTGGCTTATAGCCCAGGTCGTAAACCAGGTCTCGTGGATACTGGATCTCCTCAACTACCATGTCACGCTCGATTCCTGGAATATCCTGATGAAAAATACGTTCCGGGTAGAGATCATCCTTGCGTGCACGGGTATCCAGAGCATAGCGATCATGCTTGGTGTCGCTTCTGCAGTCCCAAGCGATCTCCGGCAGAAGATCCTCGCGTTCCTTCTCATAGCCCCCACGATCTATTTCCTGAACCTTCTCCGGAACGTCTTTGTCATCCTCGCATACACGAGCCAGTGGTTCCCCTATTACCCGGAGATTGCGGGCAACAGCGAGTCCGGGTACGAGAGTTTCTTCTGGGCGCACAATGTCATCGCGGAGCTCCTCGCCCTCGTTGCGCTTGTGGTAATCGCCTACAGTTTATTCATGCTGATCCCCCGCCTCGGTCTCTTTGCGGATGACTTGTACCAGCTCTACTTCAGCGAGATCCGGAGTGCGTTTGGGAAGGACGAGTAACCGGAAGACCGGGACACCCACTCAGTTTCTGCCAAAATGACGGGACCGGTACCGGCCGGGCGTTTGATCCGGCGGTCGGAGAACCTGATGCTCCCGCCCGAGAATGTCCCCCTCCCTCCAAAAGAGATGAGCCGGAAAAATTTTTCATCCGATACAGCAGAGATGTGTGCACGGTGACGCGGTACCTGCTTGACATCCGGTTGATGGGTTCTGTCAACCGGCAGATCCGCCGGCTCAGCGATCAGCTTGCAGAGAAATTTAAATCTCGCAGCAGGTTCGTCGTTCCGCATATCACGCTTGCCGGACCTTTCTCCACGAACGATGAGGAGAGGCTGGTCTCGGATTTTACCCGGATCTGTGCAGGCCAGCCGGCTGTCCCCGGGTATGCGATCGGGGGATACGGGTTCTTTCCCGATTCGCGGGCAGTCTTTATCAATATCATTCCGGATGAACAGCTGAGAGAGTTCCGGTTCCGGCTCTCCCGAACCCTCGCCCCGTACTGCACGCTGCGGAAGTACGACATGGATTCCGAGGAAGCGTTCAGGTTCCATGCAACGCTTGCCATGAAACTTGACTGGCTCACCTTCCAGCGGGTAAAATGGTACTTCCGGAACCAGGAGAGCGTCGTATTCCACCACCACCCCCTCCGGGCAACGCTCCTCCGGAATTTTCGGATCCTCTGCGAATACGATTTTATCCAGGGCAGGATGTTGAGCCGGGCACAGGCAGAGAGCCTTGCGACAAGAAAGCGGGATTTCGAGATCCTCAAATTGGGGCCGGATGAACTTTCGGACCGGGATTAGCCCCGTTTTTTTCTTCCCGCGGCTGGTGCATCGAGCCGGTTGGCGCCTGAAAAAAAACCGGAGCCATAATCGATGAGCGCAAAGACAGAGACGTATATGGGCTTAAAGAAGATCCCGGTAAAAGGGCGGGACAAAAGCTGAAACTGCTGGCTTTAAGAGAGCGTCCGGTACAGGTACACGACCCGCTGGATGGCGGAGAGGTTTGTGCAGACCGCAATGATAATGACCGAGACCCAGATGAACCCGGTGAGGCCGCCGAGGATGAGGGCAAGGAATGTCTCTGGCCTCCCGAAGAATCCGACGCCTTCGAGGGGGTCATCGATCTTCCCCTCGACTTTTTCTTTGTACCCGATCTCCGCATAGACCACCGGCTTGATGAACGTATTCATCAGCGAGCCGATGATTGCAAAACCCACGATGATGAAATCCCCGAGGGGGGGGACCGGCAGGAACCGGCTGAGGATCGCAATCCCGCTTATCCCCACCCCAAGCAGGACGAGGCCGTCCACGTACTTGTCGACGATCCAGTCGAAGGCCGCGCCAAAATTCGTGTGGGCATTGGTCTTTCTCGCCACGCTCCCGTCAATCAGGTCAAAGATTGCGGAGACGAGGAGGGCAAGGCTGCCGATCACGAACTGGCCCTGGAAGAAGAGGTAAGCGCAGACGATGCCGGCAAGGAGGGCGAGGGTAGAGATCTGGTTGGGGGTGATCCGGAGCCTCACAAAGAGCTCTGCTACCGGCTCGAGGTACTGCATGAACCTCGGGCGAAGTGCAGTAATGTTCATTCATAGATCATGGGGATGCGATCCATTAATAGTTGCCGTCAGGCGTTAAAGAAGCGCTTTTCCGTCGTATAATCTCCCCCGCCATCACCAGATTATTTATAGTCCCCGTCCAATTGGTACTATAGCTATGGCAGAACCAACCGCCCGCCCGCACGTGCTGATGATGTCTGAGATCACTGCGGATGGCAAACTGACGCTCAAGAAGGGTGCGTCGAGCAAGATCCTGATGAAATATATGGCCCATGAGACCGAGCTGCTGCTGCATAAGACCCGGGCCGATTACGACGCGATCATGGTAGGGGCAAATACCATCCGGATCGACAACTCGTTCCTGACGGTCCGGCTCGTGTCGGGAGAGAGCCCCCTCCGGGTCATCCCGACGAGCATGGCCGAGATCCCGCTCACCGCAAATATCCTTGGTACCGATGCGCCCACCGTGATCGCGGTCTGCGGGAAGGCGCCAGCGGACCGAATAGCGGCGCTGCGCGGGAGAGGCGTGAACGTTCTGGTTGCGGGAGAAGATCATGTCGAGCTCCCGCTGCTCATGAAGATCCTTCGGGAGAAATTCAATGTAAAGAAGCTGATGATCGAGGGCGGGCCTACCCTGAACTGGCACATGCTCCACGACCGGCTTGTGGACGAGATCCGGCTTATCCACCTCCCGTTCATTGTCGGGGGATCCGATACCCCGTCCCTTGTCGGCGGGATGCATATCAACTCTGAGGGCGAGATGATCCGTCTCAACTTGAAGAACTATTATATGTGCGGAAGTAATCTCGTATCCGAGTTCGACGTACTCTATCCCGAGGTGTAGACGTTTTGGAATATACTCTGGTCCCGCCGGGAGGAAGCGCCCCCCGGTCGCATCCGGGACGGAAATGGTGTCTGTTTATTGGACTTGGTCTCCTCATTTTCTTCGGCGGTTTTCTCGCCCAATCTCTCTCTTCCCATGCAGATCAGGCCGGCGTGAAAATTGTCCGGCTCGAAGGGAAGATCGATGCCGGGGATCGATCGGACGGGAGCGTTGCGGGAAGCGAGGTCATCGGGAGAGAGATCCGTGACGCAGCGGACGATCCGATGGTCGAGGCAATCGTCCTCCGGGTCAATAGCCCGGGCGGGACCCCCTCCGGGGCACAGGAAATTATTCGGGACCTCGATTACGCCAAGACAAAGAAGCCTGTCGTTGTCTCGATGGGCGACATGGCGACCTCAGCTGCGTACTACGTGAGCTCCCATGCGGATGCAATCTATGCGAATCCCGATACGTTTACCGCAGGGATCGGGGTCATCTGGGAGTTCTCGGATATCAGCCGGTGGAACGAGAACGAGGGCTACAATGTCACCATTGTGAAATCCGGGGTATGGAAAGATATGGGCAACCCGTCGCGTCACCTCAACCCTGATGAGCAGGCGTACGCCCAGTCCATTGTTGACGCCAGCTTCAACGGGTTTATCTCCGATGTCACATCCCACCGGACGATCGCACGTTCTGATATCGATAACGGCCGGGTGGTCCGGGGCGCTGACGCAATCAGGCTCAACATCATCGATAAACTCGGCAATCTCAACGATGCCATCGAAGGGGCAAAGCAGCTCGCCCGGAACCGGGCGTAAACTTCTTTTATTCTGGTAATTTTTTTGCTTTTGTCAAAATACCCAAGTCGTCAACGTGGTAACATCAATTCTCTGTCCTGAAAATGAAGTCTGGTGGCGATCTTAAAAGCTGGCATTTTCAGGATTCAGAGAGAGAGGAGATGGCCAATAAAATGATTGTCAGTACCCTTCACCGGTTCTTACACTCTATCGTGATTGCGGTCTTCTCCCGGGCAGGGATAACTATTAACCCTCGATTATCAGGCCCTCCTTTGTCGAGGGATTGATGGGAGGTTAGTTCCGGGTTTCAGCAGAGCCAGAAGCAGACGTACCTGAGTTCTTTCGGTCTGGTGGTCCTTGAAGAGGATCACTTTCGATGCTGAATTTTTTTGTGATATCCCGAATTGATTTTACACATATAACCATTTCTGCGCATATTTCAGAATCCTCTCCTGGGGTAGACGGTACCAGAATGCGTTATAAGGCTCATCGAAATCGAGACTCACTCATGTGAGGTTTGATGACATTGTGCCAGTGAAGAATTTTATCGACAGAACCGAACTTCGCGATCCTTCGTTCGACTTCTCCGAAGAACCGTTCAATTTTGCCGTTCGTTTGAGGGTGTTTTATCCTGGTTGGGATGTGTTTTATGTTGTGATGAACAAGGAACTCTCCGAATTTATGATGGGCCTGTTCACGGTTCCGAGCTGAAACGAATTGTGTACTGTTGTCAGTGAGGATCTTGCGGGGCGTACCGTACATCTGGAATCCCTGATTCAGCACCGTGAGAGTGTTCTCGGTAGTTGGAGAATCGAATACCCCGTAGCAGGTGATGAGGCGGGATGAATCATCCATGAATGCGATCAGCCATTTCTTCGATCCTTTAAGTTCGAACTCTTTCCAGTCTCCCTGCCCCATCGACATGGAATGAGTATGTTCATACCGAACATATTTCCGCTGTTGCCGTTTTTTCATGTTGATCTCCACCAGACCGTGGTTCAAAAATACCCGATAGATTCGATTATGCGGGATATGGATCCCGTGTGTTTCCTCACTCTTCTTCTCCAGATGGATTGGACCAATGTTGTTGGATTGATAGGTTGCGAGGATCAACTCTTCTGCTCGATCATCGATGGCTTGGGACTTTCTTCCAGATTGCCTGAGTACCGGATATTCCCCCGATTCTCTGAACGGGTTGATGAACTGATACACTCGTTGACGGGTAATCTGGAAATACCGGGCAATCTCAACAACGGGTTTATCATTGACACATTGCTGAATGATCCTCTGGATAGCCCCATTCGATAAGTTGCTCAAATCGGTATTTACATCTGATGTCAAATGATTTCGGGATAGGACAGTCGGCTAAATATAATGTAGTAGTCCCCGACAATTGAATATATAGATGTTATTGGAAAGTACTTTGAGAATTCTGAAAAATTCCCCCTGTAGCCGGTAGTACTTTATCTTAGTACGATCAATGACGAGTATGGAAAATCTGGTTGATTTTGCGCTCGAGAAGCGGTATGAGAGTATCAAACGACTCGGGGATCGGCTTGACGGATTTTCGACATTAATCAATTGGGAGAGGTTTCTGACGGTAGTGGGAGGTCTGTATCGAAACCAGACCGAAGAGGGCGGTCGACCGAATATTGATATCGTTCTCATGGTTAAGATGCTGGTACTCCAGTCGATGTACAGCCTGTCCGATCCCGAACTTGAGCGTCAGGCCAATGATCGCATATCATTTATGAAATTCCTCGGGTATCCTAACAAGGTCCCGGATCAGACCACCGTCTGGTATTTCCGGGAGCGGTTGGCAAAGACCGGAAAGGATAAGGCTATTTGGGATGAGCTCCAGCGACAACTCGATGCACAATGTCTGAAAATCAAAAAAGGCACCATTCAGGATGCGACTTTCATCACCTCAGAGCCCGGTCATGCTTCAACGAATACACCCCGGGGTGATGCTGCAAAAACTCGAAGAAGCCGGGATGGAACATGGGCGATAAAGGGCAAGAAATCTTATTTTGGATACAAACTCCATACCAAAGAGGATTGTGACTTCGGACTGATCCGGGCTCTCGAGGTTACAACTGCCTCAACCCACGATTCGCAAATCGACCTGTCGAACGAAGGAGAGGTGATCTACCGTGACCGAGGATATTTCGGTACCAAAACAAAAGGTTTCAACACCACCATGCAACGGGGTGTTCGTGGGCATCCGATCGGTATCCGCGATGTTCTCAAAAACGCTCGAATCTCTCGAATCCTATCTCCCGGGGAACGCCCATATGTCATCATCAAGAATGTGTTCCATTCTGCTCATACCAAAGTCACAACCGTTCTCAGGGTGTATACCAAAATGCTGTTCTCGGCCTTCTGCTTTAACCGGTTTCAACTCGCAACCCTCAAAAAACAAGGGGTTCTTGAGCGGATGCTCTCGACAAAAAACTGAAATGTGGCCTGAAAATGCAAGAACCGGATACATAGACCCACTCACATTGGTGCTATTTTGTAAAATTGGGGTAAGCCAAACGCTCGGGAAGCACCCCTTTCCGGTACGATCGTAAAATAATGGGTTATTCGTTATCCTCATATGTATATGAGCTTAAAAAAGGTGTCGGTTAACTCAAAAAAAGTTTCACTTGCCGGTCACCAAGCGGAGAGGAGAGGTTCCGGGTTTATTGCGGGGACCGGCATACGGGACCCGGCCAAAGAAGAAGATCGGCATCCGGATACCAGCTGCCTCCCTTTGTCGGAAAGGGACGCAGGTTGTCCCTCGGTTCTATCCGTCAACGGCAGCGGTGCACGAGAGCGGGATCGCTATCGCGCGAGAGGCGAACCGCTCTACAGGGATGAGAGAGTGTTCCCGTGGCCTCAATGGACATAACTGAGAAGCGATCGATCCGGAAGCCTCCAGATCCCCGGTAATTGATCCCCCAGGAGACCTGATGCCCGGCAGAGTCCGGGCAGGGTGGAACTATCGGGATTTTGCGGTGCCGGAGCCAAGAGACCTGACGAAGAAGTGCCGGAAAAGCAGGGTTTAATAGTTCTTCTTTAAAAATTGCGGGGGACTCACCGTAGATCCGTTCATAGCGGCGAACACACCTTTGATGGCCCAACGTTCCCCATCATTTGTTCTGCCAGTAATTCTGCGGCGACCGACTCCCGGATAAAATTTTATCCATCCTTGTGCACCCAGCGCCTCCTGCCAAATGTAGTCTTCCAGTCATCGAGATATAACGGGAAGAGCTCAATGGCACATGATCGGAGTCTCGGTATGAGCGTGAAAAGCCCAGATGCAATAATGAGCAGAACGAATAAGGCAAGTAGTTCAGCAATGACATTACGGGCCCAGAAAAAACTCTCAAATCCGGGGGAAGCGGGAGTACCTGCGATCTCAGGATAATAAGGAAACCATTGTTCGGTATACGCAATGATGACAAAAACATTCCGCAAAATGTTGAGGATATATATCGTAGGCGCCACGATCAAAAACGCCAGGACTTTCTGGCGATGTGTTGTTGGGACTGCACCAACTACACCGAGCATGACTGCGATACTCTGAATACCCGTACACCCAAGAATAATTTCCACAGGGTAGGTGTTCCGAAGAATTACATTCCAGCTCTCAATGATGGGCGTATAATGCAGCAGGTTAAGAAACCAGACGATTTGACTTACTACAACAGCTATCAGAAGATCGCGCCAGGCCACCAAAATTCCCCATTCGATTGGATCGCGAAAGGGGCATAGATCAAAACTGCCACAGCAGCAGCACGTGAGAGGTTGTATACGCGCTCGTCTTCCCTGAGGAGATATCTGGTGGTGGTGACAAAAAACGGCACAGACAAAACAGCCATTATCGGGTACAGAAAATTATTTTCGGCGAAATATCTCGGTAATGCCACAACTAGGTTAAGGAAGATAAAGAGCCATCCGGCAATTGCAGCAAATTTGCGGTGACGACCTGGCACGAGAAATGCAAGAAATCCAATACTGGATAGGAGTACCAAGGAATCGATCATCACAAGGATAACCACCTATAACCAAAAAAAAGAGACTGAAGAGAAGTGTACAGATCCAATATTCTGCATTAAAATTCTGCAGAGGATTGCTATTAACCCCCGATTTTCAGGCACTAAGAGTAGTAAACAACTTGGCGCTCGGCGGAGCATTGAGGGCTCGATTGCTCCGGCTTCTGGTCAAAGTGATCAAACTCAACGTAATCCTTTTTACACCCATTCCCAGATGATCTCGTCTCTGACATTTCGAACTATCATTGAGGAATTCTCCAAAAGAGCCCAAATAATCTCACCGGAGTACGAAATACCCCGCGGCGGATCCGGGATCCAGAGATCACTCTCTCCTGCCGTACCTCGGAGAGGTCCTGAGGCGGGTGACCCCCGCAAGCGAGAGAGAATCTCCGAAAAAAAGCTCCAATACCTCTCTGCTCGTCCACGGGTTCGTGCCAGCTTGCCTCCGGAGATCTTCACCCCCAAAGGTCCGGACGATCGTAATCTGAAAAGAGTTGGCAATTTTAGAGATACTAAAGACAAAAAAAAAGTTTTCCCGTTATTCCGCAGGCTTCGGGGTTGCATCCGGAGTCTCCGGTCCCGCTGCGGGGGCCTGGTCCGGCCCTGGTTCCGCCCGGTTCTCCGGCGCAGCATCCATGTCGGCCGGAACGATCGCAACACCCACGACCCGATCCTTCTCATCAAGCCGCATGATCTTGACGCCCTTCGTTCCCCGACCGGTGATCCGGATCTCGCTGACCGGTGTCCGGATGACCACTCCCGAGGCGGTCATGACAAAGATCTCATCCGTGTCCGCGACCGCACGCGAGTGGATAACCACCGCATCGCGTTCGAGCTGGATGTTCCTGACCCCCTGCGTTGCCCGGCCGTGGCCACGGAAGTCGTCGAACTCGGTCCGCTTCCCAAAACCGACATCGGAGATGGTCAGGAGGTGGTCTTTCTCGACAATGGTCAGGGCGCAGATCGTGTCCTCGCCCCGGAGCCGCATCCCGATGACCCCGGACGCCCCGCGGCCGACGACCCGGACCGTATCCTCGTGGAACCGGAGGCCGTACCCGAACCGGGTGGAGAGGACGACCTCTTTGGTGTTGTCGATCGTGATAACATCGACCAGCTTGTCATTGTCCTTGAGCCGGATCGCGTTCGTGCCGATGGACCGCGGGTTCGCAAACTCGGTCTGCGGGATCTTGATGACCTGCCCGAACCTGGTGGCGAAGAGGAGGTACCGATCGGGCCGGAACTCGCGGATCGGGATGACGGTCGTCACGACCTCTTCTTTCAGATTCAGGAGGTTGACGATCGGCTTGCCCTTTGCAATCCGTGAACTCTCGGGGATCTGGTAGACCTTGAGCCAGTAGACCCGGCCGAGGTTCGTGAAGCAGAGGAGGTAATCCTTCATCCCGGCTGCAAAGACCGAGCTGACCACATCGTCTTCCTTTGTGGTCATGCCGGTGACGCCATGACCGCCCCGGCGCTGCTTCCGGTAGGTGTCGATATCCATCCTCTTGATATAGTTTGCCGTCGTGATCGAGACAAGAACCGTCTTGTCCTCGATCAGATCCTCGGTCGAGAGCTCGCTCATGTCGAGCGCGATCTGAGTCCGGCGGGCGTCGCCGAACTTTGCTGCGACCTCCGCAGTCTCCCGCCGGATCTCATCCTTGATGTTTGCCTCGCTCGAGAGGAGCGTCTGGAGCCGGCGGATCTCTGCCTCAAGCCCGAGCTTCTCGTCCGTTATCTTCTGCTGTTCGAGTGCAGCGAGACGGCGGAGCTGCATCTGGAGGATCGCGTTGGCCTGGGGCTCATCGAGGCCAAAGCCGGCGATGAGGGCAAGCCTTGCATTCTCGACCGTGTCCGACCCGCGGATGGCGGCGATGATACGGTCGATCGCATTGAGTGCGATGAGGAGGCCGTTCAAGATGTGGACCTTGTCCTGCGCTCTCTTCAGATCGAACCCGGACCTGCGCCGGATGACTTCGATCCGGTGGTGGACGAAGTTCTCGAGCAGGCCGCGGAGGTTGAGGATCTTCGGCTGGCCATCGACAATCGCGAGGTTCGAGGCGGAGAAGGACGATTCGAGCGCCGTGAACCGGTACAGGTTGTTCAGGATGATCGGGGACATCGAGCCCTTCTTGAGCTCGAAGACGACCCGGATGCCGTCCTTGTCCGACTCGTCCCGGATGTCGCTGATCCCATCGAGTTTCTTCTCCTTGACCATCTCGGCGATGGTCGTGATCCACTGCGCCTTGTTCACCTGGTACGGGAGCTCGGTGACGATAATCCGGTCGCCCCGGTTCCCGCCTTCAGACTCCTCGATCGTCGCGACCCCGCGGACAACGACCCGGCCCTGGCCGGTGGCGTAGATGTTCTTGACGCCCTCGACACCCATCATGATGCCGCCGGTCGGAAAGTCCGGCCCCGGCATGATCCGGAGGAGGTCCTCGACCGGGACCTCCGGGTTATCGATGTACGCGCCGACCGCTGCGCAGACCTCGCGGAGGTTGTGCGGCGGCATCTTCGTCGCCATACCGACAGCGATCCCATCCGTACCGTTCACGAGAAGGTTCGGGATCCGCGCCGGGAGGACGGTGGGCTCCTGGAGGGACTCATCGTAGTTCGGGACGAACCTGACGGTCTCCTTGTCGATATCCTCTAAGAGGGCTTCTGCGTACGGGAAGAGCCGGACCTCGGTGTACCTGCTCGCCGCAGCCGCATCGCCATCGACCGAACCGAAGTTCCCCTGCCCCTGCACGAGCATGTGCCGGTAGGAGAAGGGCTGGGCCATCTTGACGATGGTATCGTAGATGGAGGCATCGCCGTGCGGGTGGTACTTCCCCATCACGTCACCGACGACCCTTGCGCTCTTCTTGGTTGGTTTGTCGGAGGTATTGCCCATATCCCACATCGCGTAGAGCGAGCGGCGGTGGACCGGCTTGAGGCCGTCCCGGACATCGGGGATCGCGCGCTGGATGATGACCGACATCGCGTAGTTGATGAACGAGGTCTTCATCTCCTGCTCGATGCTGATCGGCTCGGTCCGGTGGGTCTCAACAACCACCGGGGTTTCTGCCGGAGGTCTCGGATCAGATGTCAAGGTTCGTCACCTCCTTCGCGTGGCGGATGATGAAGTTCTTCCGTATCTCCACATCCTTGCCCATCAGGGTCCTGAACATCTCATCCGCTTCGTACGCATCCTCGATCGAGACCTTCCGGAAGATCCGGTTCTCGGGATCCATGGTCGTCTCCCAGAGCTGCTGGGCGTTCATCTCACCAAGACCCTTGTACCGCTGGACGGAGACGCCTTTCTCTCCCATTGCGGCCGAGGCACTCTGCATCTCCTCTTCCTTGTACACGTACTTCTCCTCCTTCCCCTTCGAGACCCGGAAGAGAGGGGGCTGGGCGATATACACGTAACCGGCCTCGATGAGCTTCTTCATGTACCGGTAGAAGAAGGTGAGGAGGAGCGTCCGGATGTGCGCACCATCGACATCGGCATCGGTCATGATCACGATGTGGTGATACCGGGCCCGCTCGAGATCGAACTTTTCGAGGATCCCTGTCCCGATCGCGTTGATGAGCGTCTGGATCTCGGCGTTCTTTAAGATCTGGTGCTCGCCGGCCTTCTCCACGTTCAGGATCTTCCCTCTGAGCGGGAGGATGGCCTGGAACTTCCGGTCCCGGCCCTGCTTGGCGGACCCACCCGCAGAATCCCCTTCCACGATATAGATCTCGCTCTTGGTCGGATCGCGCTCCGAGCAGTCGGAGAGCTTGCCGGGGAGCCCCGAGCTCTCAAGGGAGCTCTTCCGCCGTGCGAGTTCCCTCGCGTTCCGGGCCGCCTCCCGGGCCTTCGCGGCCGAGAGCGCCTTCTCGACAATGGTCTTGAGCACGTTCGGGTTCTCGTCGAAATATTCCGTGAGGCAGGCGTACACAAGGGAGTCCACGATCCCTTTTACGTTGCTGTTCCCAAGCCGCATCTTGGTCTGCCCCTCGAACTGCGGGTTTGCCATCTTGACCGAGATGACGGAGGTCAGCCCTTCCCGGACATCCTCGCCCCGGATCGAGATCTGGGAGTTCTCCTTGATGAGGCCGTTCCTCTTCGCTATCGCATTGATGCCCCGGGTGATGGCGCTCCGGAACCCTTCGAGATGGGTGCCGCCCTCCCGGGTATTGACCGAGTTGACGTACGCATAGATCTTCTCATCATACCCGGTCGTGTACTGCATCGCAACTTCAAGTTCGAGCTTGTTCTCCACGTCCTTTTTGGCAATGTCGATGGGATTGGGGTGGAGGACTTCTGCCCCCTCGTTGAGGTACTTTACGAACTCGACGAGCCCGCCGGCATAGCAGTAGCGCGTCGAGTCGCCGGTCCGCTCGTCCGTGATCTGGATGGCGAGGCCGGCGTTTAAGAATGCGAGTTCCCGGAGCCGGTGCGACAGGATATCGTAATCAAACGTCGTTGTCTCAAAGATCGTCGCATCGGGCACAAAGTGGATGATCGTCCCGGTGAGCTGAGACCCGAAGGCCAGAAGGAATCTCCTCCGGTCTTCCCGTTCCGCCTCGGCCGCTGCATCGGGCGAACCGGTGTTGAGGCCCTGCTGGCCGGGGGAGGAAGCGGCTGCCTCCGTTCTTCCGAACTGCGGGACGACACCGTACCACCGCTCGTACCGGGCGAGGAGCTGGGGGAGCGACTCTTCGCGCTGCTCGAGGGTTGAGGTGGGCTTGCCCTTGGAGAAACGCATCTCGTACACATTCCCGTTTCGGAAGACCCGGGCCGAGAGCCAGTTCGAGAGGGCGTTGACGACCGAGACACCGACACCGTGGAGACCACCGGAGACCTGGTACGACTCCTTGTCGAACTTGCCTCCCGCATGGAGTACGGTCAGGACGACTTCGAGGGCGCTCTTGTGGTTCTTCTCCATCGTATCCACGGGAATACCGCGACCGTTGTCCTCGACCGAGAGCGACCCGTCCTTGTGGATCGTGACGGTGACAAGCTTGCAGAACCCTGCGAGCGCCTCGTCTATCGAGTTATCCACGACTTCATACACGAGGTGATGAAGCCCGCGGACGTCAGTGCTCCCGATGTACATCGCCGGGCGCTCGCGGACCGGTGTGAGGCCCTCAAGGACCGTGATGTGGGAGGCGTCGTACGTATCAGTCACAGGCACCCACCCCGCTGGATGAAGCCGTGAAAAAATCGATAAAATACAGTACGTTTATCACAATAATTATAGGTCGGATTTGGTATAAACGGTTGCGGTCGGGGACATTGAGAAATTTTTATAATGCTTTTTGTTTTTGAAAAGTCACCCGCTTTTCCCGGACGTACGACCCGGGAGATCTTTCCCGGCCCGGCAGGATTTACAAGGACCAGTGCGTTTAAGAGATCATTTTCTCTGACGATTCCGGGGCTTCCTCATGCCACGGAAAGCGCTCACCCGTTAGTGATAGTGCCGTTTTACGAAAGGATCGCCTGCGCCAAACGCCCCCATGGACGGGATGGCACAAGGAGGCGACCCACTCAGAGACAGAGGCTTCCCCCCAGAGCAGAGAGGCAGAAAAACCACCCGGAAAGACCGGTGGGGGATGGCAGAAGCCATAAACCCGTACGAACGGGGCCCGTTGGAGGATCAGCCGAACCGGCCGAACCGGGGGTCCCTGATCCCAAGGTCCGCATCGATTGCGACCACAAGCCGACGGAGCGTGGAGATCACCTCGCCTGCATCTTCCCGGTCCCTGGTCCCTGCCTGGTGCCAGATAACTTTTTTCCGGAGCAGGGTGGTGATCTCCTCGATCTCGGTCCCCCGGTATTTTTCCGGGAGTTCAAGTCCCGTGACGTGATCCTGGACCCCGTGCCATGCCTGCTCCGGGGGGAGCGCGAAGTGCTGGGCGATGAGGATGAGAGTTGTTACAAAACCGTGGCCGAACTGGTTCTCCATGAGGTGTCCGTCTGACGGGAGATATGAAAAAGGTTTGGGGAAAGATCCTGAGGTTTCTTACGCTATCCTTGTGATACCTGCGGTTTTATCGCAAGCTCTTTAAAAAAAAGTGAGCCTTCCGGAGGAGGGGCACGCACGAGATAACCGACCGGTTTTTGCCCGCTCACCTAAGCACTGATCGCAGGTTACGGAAAGTGACCGGATTCCCGATGCAGTACAATGACAGAAGAGAACCATGATGGAAGTTCACCGCCATTTGCTTTCCATAAACTTCCTTACGGGCAGCGATGGGAAATAATTTGCAGAGGTATGGGTAATTCCGCAAAGGATTGAACGGAGAGTCAGTATTGCGATATCCCTGAGGTGAACCAATACTACCGGAAAATGAGAGACCGGTCCCCGGTATATTTTCACGTGATCCACAGCCAGCAGGAGATGCTCACAAGAAGGATAACCAGGACGCAGCCCTCGGAGGCAGCAAATCCCGGGGAGGTTGCCACAGGACTCACCGGAACCGGCGGACGGGTCTCCTCCGGGTAACATTCCGGATGAAAAAATCGTGCGATCTGCTCGATCGCATCCACGATCCGCGGCGATGGACGGCTGATGATATCGGCATCCACAACAAAGACGCGATTATTTTTTACCGCAGAAAGTGTGGCATAGTGTGGATTTTCCATCAGGGTTTCACGAATCAAATCTTTCCCCGGCCGGTTCATCCCGTCACCCCCATTCACGATGATAATCTCCGGATCCCTGGCAAGGAACTCCTCAAGCGATGCCGTGATCCACCCGTCACGGTCGGCAAAAACGTTTCTGCCGCCACCCAGTACGATGGCAGCATCCTGGAGCGTGTTGTTGCCGCTGACGTACAATGGATCATGCCAGATCACATGGGCAACGGTAGGATCTTGTGTTATGGACCCACAGGAACACGCATCCACCAGCCGGTCCAAAAGACGGTTGGAAAGATTTTCTGTCGGCTCTTCAGCTCCGGTCAATGCCCCCACCCTGCGGATATCCTGGATCAGGGGGTCAATCCCATGCGGAGCTATGACCACCACCGGAAAACCGAGATCCCGGAGTCTTCTCACGGTTCCTTCGGGGGTGAGATCCGAAGCAAGGATGAGATCCGGCTGCATAGCGGCCAGCTTCTCGATACTTACGGATGCATACCCCCCTATGCGAGTCTTGTTCCGGATCTCAGGAGGAAAATTGCAGACATCTGTAATGCCAACAGTGCGATCGGCGAGTCCGAGCGCTGCAAGAATCTCGGTGTTGGCGGGGGAGAGCGAGACGATGCGGACGGGGGTGTGATCCAGGGAGAGGACGTTTCCGGTGTCGTCCGTTATAGTCACCGCCGTTGCCGGAAGCATACAAAACGCAATCGCAATCGCCGTGATGACAAGGACAATGGCACGGTTTTTTCCGGCGGGCAGAAGATCCATTAACCACCTCCGTCAATCAGGGGTGCAAGGAACCGGAGACTCCGGTCGGCAGCAGGGAGAGCCTTTGTCTCCACGACAAGGGTTGCCTGATCCGGAATCCTGCTGATGAGTGATGAGAAATTGGCAATCCCGTTCCCGCAGGCAAGGTGATCGTCAGTTTCGCCGCCGTTATCGTGGAGGTGGACATGACAGAAACCCCCGGCTTCAAGGAACAGGTCAAGATTCCGGTTGAGCACTGCATGGCCGACATCGAGTGCAAATCCGAGATCCCGTTCACGCAATTCGGCAAGGAATTCAGGTGTCCTGAAATGGCAGCACTCCCACCCGCCCATGTTCTCTACACAGATTGTTATCCCGTACTCTTCCTGGAGCCGGACAAATTCGTTTAGCGAGCGCAGCAGGGATGCGTACGATTTCTCCCGCACCTGCTCTTACGGCGAGTAACCCGGGTGGACCACGAGATGCTCAGCACCAATGCGGGCAGAAACTTCAAGCACTTCGCCAAGCTCCAAGACCGAAGCACTCCGCATGCGTTCGATCACTGCCGCGATGTTGACTTCTGCGCACGGTGCATGAACGCTGTAGGTAAACGCAAATTCCTCACAGGAGATGCAGCCTGCAAGAAGATCGTGCAATCCGTCCGAGAGGATTTCAACATGCGAAGTCCGGGAAGAGATGGTTGCAAGGGCATTCCTGAGCGGGTAATTGATGCAGCAGAACGTAGAGATGAATAACGGTCGCGAGGTCATAGTTCATTCCGGAATTCGGGCTTTCCCTTAGTCTTTTCAAGAAACTCAAGGATTTCCCCAAACCCGGATGAACACCTGGCACCAGCGGCACAGAGACCGGAAAGTACGGGTAATGCACTTCCCCGGGCAAAATCAAAGGAGGCAAAATCCCTGCCCTCCGGAAGATGAAGGATGATACGCGCCGGATCGACTTCGCGAAGCGCGAGAAGGACCGGCAGGTTCCCCCATCCCACCGGGTGAACAGAGAAGACAATCCGGTCTGCCCGTGCAAGAGAATTCCGGAATTTTTCCTGAGCTGGGGCCGGGATCGTAGAGAACGGGGGAATTGCGATGCAGGGGATCCCCAGGGTTTTGGTTGCGAGGTAATCGGAGTCCGTGGTCGCAAGGATGCCGGCAGAGAGACGGTATCCCTTCCGGAAGAGGAAATGCAGGAGCTCGCCCCCGCATCCTCCCCCGGAGATCACGAGGACATTTTGCAATTCTCCTGAGATGCCGGGCGGGAATCCTGAATCAACGGGCAACAGGAACATCCGGCCGGTAACAGGGTGAAACGAACTGACGACCTCGGTCCCGTACACTTCCCGGATTTTTTCCGGAGTCATGACATCTTCGGGTCTGCCATCTGCCACGATCTTCCCGTCACAGATCATCACAAGACGGTCGCAGTAGAGTGCGGCCATAGTGAGATCGTGGAAGACCCCTATGACGGTGGAGCCGGCTGCTGCGAGGCTCCGCAGGAGCGAGAAGATCTCTACCTGGTGGGAAAGATCGAGGTGCGAGGTCGGCTCATCCAAGAGAAGAACCCCGGTATCCTGCGCAAGGGCCCGGGCGATGAGGACCCTCTGCCATTCTCCCCCACTCAGGGTCAGGATCGAACGATTGGCGAGCCGGGCGAGCCCGGTCACGGTGAGCGCCCGGTGACATCGGGCATAATCGTCACTCCCGATGGAAGCAAACCGCCGGGTCCGGGCGTACCTGGCCATCAGGATCACCTGGAGAACGGAGTACGGGAATGCACGCCCTTCGTCCTGCGGGACAAAACCAAGCGCAGCGGAAAGTTCCGCCGGCGAATAAGCGCTGACTGCCTTATTGTCCAGCTCGAGAATGCCGCTTGAGGGGATCACGCGGCTGAACGCTTTGAGGAGCGTGGTCTTTCCCGAACCGTTCGGGCCGATGATCCCGGTGAAGGTACCTGTGGTAAACGAACAGCTGACATTTTTTACAACATCTCCGCCGGAGTAACCTGCCTGAATTTTTTCTGCGAGAATACGGACGGACGAATTCATGCCGTTGACTCCCTCCGGTAGATCTGCCAGACAAAGAAGGGTGCACCGATGAACGCCGTTATGATCCCGACCGGGAGGTCCGAGAAGAACGTTCGGGCGAGCGTATCCACAAGGACAAGGAGAATCCCCCGCCAAAGATACTTGCGGGGATCACGATGCAGTTGTCCGGGCCGGCGACTGTGCGGATAACGTGGGGAGTGACAAGACCGACAAAGCCGATGGAGCCCGCGATCGAGACTGCCCCGGCAACAAGCAGGGTGCTGCCACCGAGTACGATCTGGCGGACCCGGGCTGCATCGATGCCGAGATGGAAAGCGGTTTCCTCCCCAAGCGAGAGGGCGTTTAAGTCCCGGGACATAAAGACGAGGAGCAGGCCGGCAGGTACGAGAAGAGCGGCAGCGAGGATTGCATCGGATGGCGATGCGTTCCAGAAGCCGCCCATGAGCCAGAAGAGGATCTGGTGGACGTTCCGGCCTGCACGGGAGATCAGGAAGGAGACAATGGCCGAGCAGAAGAACGAGACCGCGATCCCGGTCAGGAGAAGGGTCTCAACCGGGACAACGCCGCGCCTGCCGGCAACCAGCCAGACGACAAGGATTGCAGCGACCGCTCCCGTCCACGCAAAGAGCGGGACGAAAAAGCCGCCAAGAAAGGAATGCCGCAAGCACCCGGGGGAGCCGGATGATCACTTCATCTTCAAACTTCTCAACGAGTTTCCGGGTCGTTGCCCGAGGTTTTATTCCGTAAATCCTTGACATTTCTTCCTCCGTAGTTATGGTCTTTCCAATGTTTCGGATCGCCAACCAATTCCGGTTTTTATGTTTCAGCGGCAATCTGGAGCCGCGAAACGCTCCATTCGTTTGTGCCCCGATACAAACGCGGGCGCACGTCCTTTTTTTTAGAAATTTTGTGCGGGTTTTCTCTGGCCGAGCCAGTATCCAAAGACGATGCCGAGAACGAGACCGCCGAACGCTGCCTGAAGGGCGAAGAGGGTGGCTTCAATCTCCCCGCTCGGGAGAATGTACTGGGGGATAAGCGGTTTGACAGAATCCACCGAAACACCGGTCAATTCTGCAATCTTCTGCGATCCCATGTCATCGGAACCGCTGAATTCATGCGCACCCCCGGAACTGACCAGAAGGAAAATTCCAATGAAGGCAAGAACTGCAATGAGCGTGATCAATTCAAGGGCATATCTCCGGATCATCACGATCCCTCTGCAGGAGTGACCTGCTCTTCAATTATGCGGACCTTCTCGATCTGGTCGTGTGAGAAGACATTTAACTTCTCAAGAATTTCCGGCTTTATATTGACGATATATTTGAAGACGAGCGCGAGGACACAAGCTTCGACAATCGCAAGCGGGATCTGGGTAACCGCAAATATCGCAAAGAACGTTGCAAAGGAAGTAAATACGCCACCTGTCTGGGCCGGGTAAGCGAGGGCCAGCTCGAACGAAGTGATGATATACGTGACCAGGTCAGCGACGGCCGTGACGAGAAAGACCGTGATGTAAATATTCACGGTAGTGTTCTTCAGGAGACGGTAGATCGCGTAACCCGCGATGGGACCGCCGATCGCCATCGAGACCATATTGGCCCCGAGCGTAGAGAGTCCTCCGTGTGCAAGCAGGAGCGCCTGGAAGAGCAGGACGATCCCGCCAATCACTGACGTGATGAAGACACCGAAACACATAGTGGAGAGCCCGGTGCCGGTCGGATGCGAGCAACTACCGGTCACTGATGGCAGCTTCAGTGCGGAGAGAATAAAGATGAACGCGCTGCAAACGCCAAGGAGCGGCAGGTACTCCCGGTCTTTTCGTATAATTGCCCGGAGTTCAAGAGTACCTATGAGAATGAAGGGCAGGGCGATGAGCCACCAGAGGAGACACCAGCCTGCCGGTAAAAATCCTTCCATGATATGCATGATAAGATAGGATCAAATTTACTTGCATTAACTAAATAAAACTTGCTTAGTTGTTCCGAAAGGCGTATGCGAAATTCTATTCAGACTTTAGATCGTCGGATTTCAGAAATGGAATCGAAAAAATCCTCCGGATCAGAACAATCGTACCCCGGTCGTCCCGATCACCACCGGTACCAGAATAATGTAGCAGAACGACAGCGAGAGGAAGACCCATTCGCTCCATCGCAGGGGTTTCTTCCTCACGAAGAGGAAACTCTCCCGGCCGTACCCCCGGCAGAGCATGCTCGTGTACACCCGCTCACCCTGCTCATAGGACCGGATGAACATCGTGCCGATCAGATACCCCAGCTGCTTCAGCCGGTACCGGTACGGGAGGTGGCGGTCGAAGGCATCGAAACATTTCGTCCTGAGAGTCTCGGTAATCTTCCGGTACATGTACGCGAAGACGAAGAGGTACCGGATCATCATCCCGAGCGCAAGGGCAAACTCTGCCGGGAGCCCGAGCCTCGCTGCGCCTTCGAGCAGGTCGTGGATCTTTGTCGTGGACGAGAGCAGGATGATGAAGGAGATGCAGACAACAAATTTTACAAGCAGGATGAACGCGAATTCGATCGATTCCGCATAGATACAGATCCCAAGCGGCAGGCTCATCACGAGGTGATAATCCGTATAGTACCGGTTCTTCAAAAAGATCTGGAAGAAGATGATGATGCCCCAGAGAGGGACGATGGCGAGGAGCCGCTTTCCATAAATCACCGGAGACAACCGGGTACAGCACCAGAGAACCGCGAAGAATACGAAGAAGACGGCCCCGACAGAGTAGATCATGGGGGAGTACGGGATGGCGACGAGCGCGATGATCGCAGCAAACGCGATCAGGATCTTTACCCGGGCATCGAGCCGGTGGATCACGCTGTCGCGGTAGGACTCGCGTTCTATCTGGAAGAGCTCCTCGATCATGATCGTTTGCCAAACGCCCGGAGGAGGGCGGCTTCCGCATCCGCGTACGTGTACGCCATCGAGACGTCCACCCCCTTGTCCCGGAGCGCCCTGAGGAGCCGGGGGAGGACCGGCACATCGAGCCGGACGGACCTGAGCATCTCCGGCTGCACAAAGATCTCATCGGCCGTCCCGCACGCAACGACCCGGCCTTTATCCATCACGTAAATGTAGTCTGCAACCTCAGGGACCATCGCGACGTCATGGGTGGAGAAGACCACGGTCATGCCATACTTCGCTGAGAGGGAGTTGATGAAGCTGTTGAGGTCGGCAACCCCTTTCGGGTCAAGACCGGTGGTCGGCTCATCGAGGATCAGCACCTCCGGCTCCATGGCGATCACACCGGCGATTGCAACCCGCTTCTTCTCGCCCCCGCTCAGGTGATGGGGGACCCGCTGCGCGAGGTGCTCGATCCCGACAACGCTCAAGGCTTCGTGGACCCGGTGGCGGATCGTCTCTTCATCCAGCCCGAGATTGGTCGGGCCGAACGCTATATCCTGTTCAACGGTGGGGGAGAAGATCTGATCGTCAGGGTTCTGGAAGACGAGGCCCAAGAACTTCCTTATCTCCCGGCTGTTCGCTTTGGTGATCGGCTCCCCGCGGATCAGGATCGTGCCGGAGGTGGGTCTGAAGATGCCGTTGAAATGTTTAAAAAGCGTGCTCTTTCCCGCACCGTTCGATCCGATGACCGCGATCCGGGCTTTCCTCGGGGCGATAAAATTGATCCTGTCCAGTGCGGTTACCTTGCCGGGATAAACGTAACAGAGATCGCGGGTCTCGATGAGGTGCATGAGTAGTTTAGCGTAGGCTCAAAAACGGTAAAGGTCTATTGGTTTTGTAATGGAGGCCGGACTTTTTTGATCGCATAAATGATCCCGAGAACTGCCAGGAACGCAAGGATCGTACCGAGACCAATCGCAATGATCCCCTCCAGGGGCCCCATCGTCTCGCTGAACGAGTAATCCGCCATCGGGGCAGAATACGAGAAACGCCCCACGATCTCCTTCTGAATCTCTGCGTGTTCCGGTGCTGCGCCCGTGATCGTCTTCTCTCCTTGCACGACAAGCGCCGTGCTCTCAAGTCCGTCAGGATCCCCGGAGGCAAAAAACACCGCCATTACCCCGATAAGGAGTGCGATGATAACCCCCGCAGCAAGGAATGTCCTGTTGTCGATCTTCATGGACCCACCTCCTTTCCCCTTATGGCTCCGGTCTCCACGAGATCGGGCCTCACGCTGGTTATCAGGTAGATCGCAGCAATCGTTACTAATCCTTCCAGGATCCCGATTACCGCATGGTACACTCCCATGGTGATGAGACCTGCCACGAGCGGGAAGGTCCCGGCAAAGAACATCTCAAAGGCCGCCGCAAGCGCCGGGACGAGGCACGCGAGCCAGGCGGCCACGAACGCAGAGACCGGCATGCTCTTTGTCATGCGCAGGATTCCCTTGAACGAATAAAACCCGACAAATCCCCCGATCACGCCCATGTTGATGATATTTGCACCCATTGTCGTGATCCCGCCGTCACCAAACAGGACTCCCTGGACGATGAGGACCATGGTCAGGATGAAGATCGCGGCGAAGGGAGAGCCGAGGATTATCGCGGCAAGCGCCCCGCCCACGAGATGCCCGCTGGTTCCCATCGAGACCGGAAGGTTGAAGGACTGGAGGGCAAAGATGCCGGCTGCGAGGACTGCCACGAGCGGGAGTTTCTCCTCGTTCATCTCGTTCCTGGCCCACCGGAGGGCAAGCGCCACAAAGACAAGGGCGAGGAGCCAGTAGATCGCGCCCTGCCATATCGGGATAAATGCGTCGGGAATATGCACAATAACACCACAGGATAGTTAATACGATTTTATCTTAAAGTAACACCATATTAATGAAAAAGATTATGATCTGATCGGGATCTCAGATGAATTTTTTAATGTGAGGGAAAGTTACGGAAGGAATTGACCAAATCCGGATGATTCGATCCATCAACCTGAGGGGTGAACGACAGGTTTTATCCAACCCGCCTTTGCGAGCCCGGCCTCCGGTACTCACTGGAGAAGGCGAAGTGTACGGATCCGAGCCCGGTCATGAAGCGATCGCAGCCATGCGCGAGAAAAAATCAGACGAAGCGTTCATTCCCGGAGTATTTTCAAAACCTATAAAGGGTACTACGCAATGATATTCACCTGCGTATCATGACGATGGATGACGATCTCTCCCGGATTGGCGTATCGCTCCCCAAGACCCTTCTCGACCGGTTCGATGAGATCCTGAATTACCGGGGCTACTCGTCCCGTTCGGAAGGGATCCGCGACGCGATCCGGACGTACATCACGTACTACAAGTGGATGTCCGATGTCAAGGGCGAACGCGAGGGGGTCATCACCATGGTATACGACCACGACCAGCGGAACCTCCTCACCACCATCACCGACATCGAACACGAGCACCACAACACCATCAAGGCGTCGATCCACTCGCACGTAACCCCCAACCGGTGCCTTGAGGTCATCCTGATCCATGGCGACGGCTCGCAGCTCAAGGCGCTTGCCGAACGGCTGATGGCACAGAAAGGGGTCAAGTCGGTAAAACTGAACACGATCCCGATCGATACGTAAGGGATCAATTTCGGCGATCCTGAGATACACCCTCTTCTTTCAGCGGGTTGTACGGGACTTTTTGTGACTGCCTGCAGGGAGCCTGAGCGGGCCGGATACTTTGCCAGGGGATAATCGGTTTTCCAGGTTCTCTGCTTCCGGGGACGAGCATTGATCGCTCCTGCCGGGGGACACAAGTATTGTCTGGCACCAGGTATCCCCTTTTGTACTACATTTTTAAAAAAAATTGTGCATTTGTTGTTACAAAAATAAAAAAAATATAATAACCCCCTCACCCTATACAGGAAGCAGGGTATCGCCGCTTCACGGCATCCCGAACGACAAAAGACATTGCCTCAAACATACGCTGTGAACGGAGGGGCTGTGGGGAAACAATCCCTTCGGTAAATAGCAAGAGTTGTAGCATGAGAACGCAACTGTATAACGGCAGCCGGAAGTCAAAGGTTGACACGCGGTCGGACGTATGCCTCTATGCGGCCCCAAGACCGTTACGGTATTCGGAGGAGATCCAGCTCCAGGGTAAAGATCTCTACCTCCACACGGACAGAGAAAAGACAGTTACCTATTATCTCCATCTCTGGTCAACAAGTAAAGCGATCAAGGAGAAGATCCTGCCTGTCTCACCGGCAACAGCGGAACGGTTCCTCCGGGGGAAGAACCTTGTCTGTGATCTCTTCCCGAGAAGCGATCCCATCGGGACGCTCTACCGTTGGGGCTACGGGATTGCCGAAGAGTTCTGATCTTTTGCCCGCGTCTTATTTTTTTATCTGCGACCCTGTGAAACCAGCACGTCCCTTTTTTTAATAAGACCCACGCGGTTCAGTTTAACCGAAGAGATCAAGGATGAAGGAAAGTCCATTTTAGGTCTCTTCAAGCCCGGAATGGAGGACGAGCAGCGGGAATCATCAAAATGCAGAAAGATGCTCTCGTCCGTGAAACTGAACGCGATCCCGATCGATGGACGAGCGGCGGGATCTTCCCGGATTTCAGCTAACCCCGCGGTTAGCTGATTGAATGCGGCAGGTCCGCCAACAGATTCTGATTTTTTATAAAAATTCCCGCAGATTTTAAATATTTTTCCCGGCCCGCGCCGCGCTTGATTTTGGACCGGAACGATTGTTCCGGGAAACTGTTTTGCGGGCCCGGATTGCGCGGGATGCAGGAAAAATAAGGCTCGTGACTGCGAAAATTTTCGAAGGGACCGCTATCTTTAAACGATGATCGAACTTTGTAAAATTAACTAGCCATGAAACAAAATTTCTGCAGACAGACCACGAGGGAATTCCGGCGGCTGGGGTACGCACAGAAGGTTGCGTACCGGTTTGTCGGATACCTCACCTTCCTTGAGCTGGTAGTGGAGATAGACACTTAAAATTGATGGTAGAGTCGTTTTAGTTTAATCCTTGCACTTTCAGAAGTAAACTGCCAGTCGACCAGTTTCTGGTTATTGTTTCTGGAGGTTTCCCACTTTTTTGTTTCGTGGATAAGCAATTCCAGATTATCCAATCTTCGATCAAGACATTGACGGGATAACGCGCTTAATTCAATTTCAGCGATGTTTAGCCAGCTCCCATGTATGGGGGTGTTATGGATCTCCAAGCGTTTGACAAGAATCGAAGCTTCCTCCGGAGGAAACGCCTCATAAAATGCTCCAATCGTGTGGGTGTTCAGGTTATCGCAGATAAGAATTATTTTTCTGGCGTTTGGGTAATCAATCTCGAGTAACTCTCTAACTTCGTGAGCCCAATCCACTTTTTTTCTGTGCTTGCGGGGATTAACTCTCCTCCCTCCTTTCAGGGGTTTTAGTGAAGAAGAATATTGAGGCAGTTCCATTTCGTGTATACTCATAATCATATCGAACGGGATACCGGGGAGTCGCTGGCAACGAATCCCGGGAGTCTCCGAGTAACTGGACCGATTTTTCATCCATACAAATCAGAGGGACTTCCGGATCATAAGGTCGGTGATAGAGTTCCAGGATATCCTCCATGTGAGCAACAAATTCAGCGTTTTGTTGCGGCGGAATAACCCAGCATTGCCGCAGGTGAGGTTTTAACTCGTTTTTTTAAGACGCGGCCGATCGTTTTTCCTGAAATCGTCTCGACAATTTTTAACTCAACCATTTTGTCTGCGAGGAGGTCAAGGGTCCAATTGGCATATCCTTCCGGCGGTTGACTGCATGCTATCGTGATAAGCCGGGCTTCTTTTGCTCCATCCAGTTTTCGGGGAATGGGTGATGATTCCTGGGCTTTTCTCCCGACTGCGCGAGTTAGTCCTTCTTCGAAATACTTCTTGCGTATATTGAAAACTGTTTGACTATGGCAGTGTAACAGAACGGTTATCTCTTCATCGGTCTTGCCGGATTTATTTTTATCTGCATGCAACAGGACATACGCGTGTCGGATTCGATACGCCGGGCCTTTCCCACGCTTGACAATTCCTGTCAGGTGTTTCCTTTCTTGTTGCGTTAATTCAACGACATACCGCTTCTTCATTGAAACTTTATAGTACGTACTTAAATAAAAATAATTTCCAATAAAATCTATATATTCAATTGTCGGTAACTACTAGGACCGCTTATCATAGGTATTGCCTACAGTATTCCCTTACTTCCGGCAAATTACCGCTACCGGCGACTGAAAGAGATACCGACAATAAAAAATGTGACATTGGGATTGATCTGGTCAACAACGCTCTCTTTTCTCCCCATTTTTATACTGGGAGGGAGTCCAACAGCGACAACCTATGTGGTGAGCATATTCCTGTATGCATTTTTCTTCATCAATACAACCCTGTTCGATATGCGGGATGTCATAGGTGATCGTCTTGCCGGGATCTGTACAATCCCGGTTTATGCTGGAATGCCGCTGACAAAACTTGCGTTAAGTACCATCAACATTACCCTCGGAGCAATCGGGGCATGGTATTTTGTGAATATCAATGCTTATTCAGAGGTGCTTCTTATTGCGGTAGCGACAGCTTTTACTCAGACTCTGATTCTTACTTTTGACAGATATGGATCGAATCATGGTTTCTGTGATATATTTGCGGATGGCGAATTCATAATTATCGGAGTTTTTCTCTTGATGACGGACTCAGTTTCCCAGCTCATTGCTCATGTTTTTTAATTCCTCCGGTGAACAGAGAAAGATCTCCTTATTTTTTGGCCTTCCTCATTCGAATGAAAATATGGAGAGGGCAGGAAACTTTTTTCAAAACCCGTAATGCAGGAAGATCTCTAGAATATGGGACTCTTTTGAGAGAATCTCGCTGACACGGCAAACCACTCAGATCCCCTTTTCCCGGAAAAGAAGAGGGTGAAAACCCCTCGTGCCGGGGTTCAGCCACGGGATACGCTAAAAAGAAGGTGTGGGATGCCCTTGCCTCTCCTCCAGCACCCTCCACCGGCCGGTCCCTGGCCTTGGCACCCAGCGCCCACCCCTTCTCCGGCAGCTCCATAGGTCACCCAAACGCGAACAGGAACCCGCGTCACTGCTGGTGCCTTCATAGTTCCCATTGAACACCCCCACCTCCATCCCCCGCGGAGATCGCGTTCATCGGACCACGCCTCGTTGGTGACGGTCAGAGGAGAACCGTTCGGACGGTTACTGCATCGCGCTCGCGCCGACCAAGAGAATGGGGTTGTGCTTAGCGGATTCGGATCGATTCTTCGGATCACAAGCCTCGCGGATCTGAATCATTGCAAAAGGATGATGGGGAACCGGGGGATCATCACCATTCTTTGCGTACCGGGCAGGGATCTTCGATCCTGATATACCTGGTGAGCGGGTAGGAGCCTGCAGCTGGGCAACCCCGTATCCTTGGCCGGCCTGCCGGATCAGACAATGAACGGAATATCGATCGGCTGGCTCTGCTTCATGGCGAGCGATGCTATGGCCAGGTCCTGGGGGGCAAGCCCGGTGGAATCGAAGATTGTAACCTTGTCATCTGACAACCTGCCCTTCCGGCCAAGGACTACTTCCCCGAGCGTGCCGGCGATCCGGTCCGGGGAGAAGAGCCCCTTTGCAACAGCTACGTTGATCTCGCCGGAGTGGACAGCCTGTTCGTGATCGTCCACGAAGACCCGTGCCCGATTCAGGAGCGCGGGATCCAGTTCCTGCTTGCCGGGAGCATCGGCACCGATCGCGTTGATGTGGGTCCCTTCATGGATCCAGGCATTTTGGACGATTGGGGTGCGAGATGGGGTGGTGACGAGCACATCGCAGTCGCAGGCCTGTGCGGGTGTGCAGACCATGATGTCGAATGAACCGCTATGGGCGCGCTTAAACGCTTCAGCGAGTTTCTCATCGAGGCTCCAGATCTTCACCTTGCGGATCGCAAGCTCGTGGGCGATGGCCGCCAGCTGCATCTCCGCCTACCGGCCGGTGCCGATGAGGCCCAGCTCGATCTCGTTCTTCCGACTCAGTCCGCATATCGGTCAGGGCCGTGGCGTTCAGGAGAGCCTGCGGGACGCCGGTCCCCGGATCCAGGATCAGGGTGAGGGCCATCACGGAAGGCAGGCCGAGCGACCAGTTGCCGGGATGGACATTGACGATCTTCACTCCTGCAATGTTCACGGCTGGGAGATAGGCCGGCATGGTCCGGAAATCCTCGTGAGGAAAAATCCCATCCGCGAGCGTAACCCCAATCGTTCTCGTTGTATCTCTCGCGCGGATGTAAGCGGATTATTCTTGCCGGGTAGACCGGTATGCCCTTCCGGCACCGTTCTTTCAAAACCGTGCTCCTTCTCCGGGCTCGCCGTTCTTTGTGATGCAGCTCGACCAGGAAGCCTGCGCTCATCCGACCGGTGAGATCGTCACGATCCGAATCGGTATTCTTTTCCGGAAACTGGTAAACGAACACGACCCGGCATCAGGCCGTGGTAACCGATGAGATCCAACGAACCCTCCCCTCCCCCTCCGACCTCGTAAAAGCCCGGGTGTGCCTGGCCGGCAGATGGAAGAATACTGCTGATACCGAAGCGAGTGGCGTGGAAGAGATCGAAGGGCCGTCAGTGAGAAAATTTCTCCCGGTGAAGCTCAACCTCTCGAGAACTGCAGCTGAGTGACTGGGGGGAAGAGATCCTCCACCTCCACTTTACCACGGCCAAAAACCGGGCTGCGATCAAGACCTCCATCATTCGTGATGTATCCGCCCCGCTTCTCGGAGATCATCGAACATCATTCCGACAGTACCTCCGCTGACAGAAAATGGAATTCCCGAAGTTTCGCATCGCATTTTTTTGCGAGCATTAAACACTATTTATATTATCTGCACCACATTGATGTAATAACGGGGAGACTGATACAACTCGCCGCACCGAGAATGCGAATATCCCTGCCGGTTTGCTCCCGTCCTGGCAGGTACGCGCCCGTTTTTGCAGCTTCCTGCTCTGCCTTGCCGGCATCGTCCTGCTCGCCGGGCCGGTACTTGCCGAAAGTTTCGGCACGGGTTCCGGTCATCATCAGCCTGCCACGGCAGAGATCGGGATATATGTCGTGGATTTTACCGGGTTCAGCATCTCTGAAGGAACCGTAACAACCACGTTCTACCTGAGCCTCCGGTCCGAGAGAAACCTCTCCCTTGCGGACTTTGAGATCACAAACGGGCGAATCAACTCTGTCGATCTGCTCAGCGATGCAGGCTTGGAGAAGACCTACCGGGTATATGCGCTAATAAATGCAATTCCGAATCTCCGGTACTTCCCTTTTGTCTCTCACACCCTCCCCATCATCATCGAACCCAAAAACCTTAGTGGAAAACTATCTCGCTTTCACGATCAACCAGAGCCAGTTGGGTCTCAATCCGGAGACGATAATGCCCGGATGGGCGCTCACGAGCACGGAGGCTGTTCTCACGAACAGGACGTACGCTCCGGGAGAAGTTCCCTTCTCCCGCGCGGTCTTCAGCTACGGGATCACGCGAAACAATGAGTCGACAATCCTGAAATTTTCCTGCCGCTCCTCCTGATCATTGTTGTCTCGCTCGCATCCCTGCTCATGAAAGAGACCTCGCGCCTCGGGCTGAACGCGTCTATGCTCCTTGCAGCGGTGCTCATCTCCGGCATTCTCATCATGAAATATAACGAGCGCACTGATCTCGCCCGGGTGGATCAGATCTCCGCGTGGTCTCTCCGCATCATCCCGTTCGTATCGCTGGTTATGTTCAGTTACCTTTTCCTGACCCTGCTTTAGGTGAGAGAGACCATCATTTTTGCCGGGCTTGTTCCTCGCTCTCTGGATGACGCCGTCATGGGTCCGAAAAGGAAGTTCTGAAAAGTTTTAAAAAGCCTGCATTGTCCAAAGGACCTCGGTATATCCGGTCACAGCACAAGGAAATGCAGGCCGATTTTTTTCCGGCCATGCGGAAAATCTTCGTACACTTTGTACTGTATCGGTCACCGGTCTCTAAAAAAAATCCGGTTGATCCCGGAAAAATTATTCCCGGCACCGCAGAAGGCAGAGACCGCAGACCATGAGAGCGATCCCAAGAAGACCGAGCATCAGGATCGCAACAGGACCGGTTATCTGCCCGCCCAGAAGGCCGAAGATGACCGGGCCGAGAAAGGCTCCCATCGATGCTGTAGTATTGACAAGAGCGGTTCCCGAGGCCCGGAGATCCGGGGGAAAAATTTCGAGCGTCAATGCAAAGAACGGGGCATAGGCTGCGTAGCATGCTGCAATTACCCCGGTGAGGATGAGGAAACCGGCGGCTGTCCCCCCGTGGGGCAGGGACAGGGACAGGGCGAGGAGAAGTACAGCTGCAAGGAAAAACGGTATCGCCACATGATAGCGGCGTTCCCGGGCGGCATCCGAGTGAAGCGACCAGGCATACATCACCACGGCGGAGAGGCCGTAGGGTATCATGACAAGCATTCCCGTATCGGAGACCGAGCCGGAGAGCCCCGAACTGTAGACTATCTGGGGGAACCAGAAGAGGAGGCCTGTAAGAAAAAGCCCGACGAGGAAGGATGATGAGCACAGGATTATCGCCATCGGGAATCCGGCTAGTTGCCGGAACGGGATTTTTTGTGTGGTCGCCTCCTTCACCCGGTCCCCGTCGAGATGGGTCCCGAGCCATGCGCGCTCGTGGGGAGTGAGCCACCGTGCCTTTTCCGGAAGATCCGAGAGACAAACGAGGATCGCACAGCCGAAGAAGACGGCCGGTAACCCCTCAAGGAGAAACAGCCATCGCCATCCGGAGATCCCAAACCAGCTCGCATGGGAAAGGATGAAAACGGATAGGGGTGAGGCGATCATCATCGCCAGGGGAATTGCGATAAAAAATACCGCCAGGGCCTTTGCAATCTTCTCTTTCCGGAACCAGAACGAGAGGTACAGGATGAGACCCGGGGCAAAACCCGCTTCAGCGGCTCCCAGAAAAAACCGGAGGATCCCCAGTTCAAGGGGCGTGCGGACGACTGCC
This sequence comes from Methanoregula sp. SKADARSKE-2, assembly GCA_030919125.1. Lineage (GTDB taxonomy): Archaea > Halobacteriota > Methanomicrobia > Methanomicrobiales > Methanospirillaceae > Methanoregula. The sequence continues at coordinate 1,542,968 of CP121470.1, read as the reverse complement.
ATCAGCATGGCGATGATTCCCCAGCTGACCATAATCCGGAACAGCCAGATCCGGGCACCGGATCGTGCAAGAATCTGGTTGCCGGGCACTTCGAACAGGATGTAGCTGATAAAGAAAATTCCTGAAATGAACCCGAAGAGGAAGTGATCGATCCCGAGCTCGGCATTCATGGTCAGGGCAGCGTACCCGATATTGATCCGGTCAAGGATACTGATCACGTACAGGACAAGGATGAAGGGGATGATCCTCCACCAGATCTTCCGGTCCATCTTCCCGGTATCGATACCGGGCGAGGGATCAATTTCTGGTACATTCATAACTCTGGTCTCCTCCTCTCCCCTCATGATCCGTTTTTCCCGCCGGGATCCTCTTCTTACCCGGTCCCGGTAAACCAAGGTTTATGTCATCGGGCGATCAGAGGCAAAGCTACCATCCAAGTATTTTTCCCCCGGGCTGATAATCCCATTGGATTCCGATCATCACCCAAGCGTTTCAGGAAACCAAAGCCTTCCGGAGAACTTTTGCGGAAGCTGACAGTTCTCCCCGCTTTATTTTGACCCATCGTCCGGAAAGACGGTGAACCAAAAAAAGTCAGCCTGAAAGGTTTGGAGAGGAAGATACCGCTGCAGTATCATGGGAGGCGGGATAGATCCAAACTCCGGCGAAAAACAAGGAGAGCGGGTCCGCCAAGAGCTGCACCGGATTTTTTTAGACTGACTCAACACCTGCATACCCGCTCTCAAAACAAAAAATTTCCCGGCCGTTTTTAGGGCTCAGGGGTAAAGTTCATGGCTCATGGATGGCTCTGCAGAAAATACCGGCAGAATTTTCCGGCCGTACGTAATCCGAAGAGAGCGCAGTCTTTCAGGCAAGTGTGACCGGGAAAAATAGCCCGGTCAAGAGATCGGAAGTTTCCCGGGTGCGGACAAAAAGATCTATCTGGCATGTACGCCAACCTCTTTACCATGATTGAAGTGGGAAACAAACCAGTGATCGAAGACAACGAAGAGAACCGGGCCATCTGCAGGAAGTATTGCAGGAACTGCCAGAACTACAGGAAACACACGCTTGAAAAATTCCAGCCAACAGAGCTGTTCTGCGCCCGCGGGCAGTCATCGGCAACCGGCATGAAATTGTTCGGATGTTTCTGCTCGGGCTGCGAGCTGTACACCAAGTATCACCAGCGCGGCGGATTCTACTGCGTTCGCCGGTAAACATATATCAGAGGGTAACGAATAACCCATTATTTTACGATCGTACCGGAAAGGGGTGCTTCCCGAGCGTTCGGCTTACCCCAATTTTACAAAATAGCACCAATGTGAGTGGGTCTATGTATCCGGTTCTTGCATTTTCAGGCCACATTTCAGTTTTTTGTCGAGAGCATCCGCTCAAGAACCCCTTGTTTTTTGAGGGTTGCGAGTTGAAACCGGTTAAAGCAGAAGGCCGAGAACAGCATTTTGGTATGCACCCTGAGAACGGTTGTGACTTTGGTATGAGCAGAATGGAACACATTCTTGATGATGGCATATGGGCGTTCCCCGGGAGATAGGATTCGAGAGATTCGAGCGTTTTTGAGAACATCGCGGATACCGATCGGATGCCCACGAACACCCCGTTGCATGGTGGTGTTGAAACCTTTTGTTTTGGTACCGAAATATCCTCGGTCACGGTAGATCACCTCTCCTTCGTTCGACAGGTCGATTTGCGAATCGTGGGTTGAGGCAGTTGTAACCTCGAGAGCCCGGATCAGTCCGAAGTCACAATCCTCTTTGGTATGGAGTTTGTATCCAAAATAAGATTTCTTGCCCTTTATCGCCCATGTTCCATCCCGGCTTCTTCGAGTTTTTGCAGCATCACCCCGGGGTGTATTCGTTGAAGCATGACCGGGCTCTGAGGTGATGAAAGTCGCATCCTGAATGGTGCCTTTTTTGATTTTCAGACATTGTGCATCGAGTTGTCGCTGGAGCTCATCCCAAATAGCCTTATCCTTTCCGGTCTTTGCCAACCGCTCCCGGAAATACCAGACGGTGGTCTGATCCGGGACCTTGTTAGGATACCCGAGGAATTTCATAAATGATATGCGATCATTGGCCTGACGCTCAAGTTCGGGATCGGACAGGCTGTACATCGACTGGAGTACCAGCATCTTAACCATGAGAACGATATCAATATTCGGTCGACCGCCCTCTTCGGTCTGGTTTCGATACAGACCTCCCACTACCGTCAGAATCCTCTCCCAATTGATTAATGTCGAAAATCCATCAAGCCGATCCCCGAGTCGTTTGATACTCTCATACCGCTTCTCGAGCGCAAAATCAACCAGATTTTCCATACTCGTCATTGATCGTACTAAGATAAAGTACTACCGGCTACAGGGGGAATTTTTCAGAATTCTCTAATATGTGGTCGCGCTGCGGCAGGTCCTGGCGCAGGCTGGATCAATTGGACCGGGATGTTGTCAAAAAACCTGACCCCTTTAGGCAGAATTCCCGCAAAGACCGGTCTCCCCGGACCATCAAAAATCAGAAACGTAAGGGATAGCGAAACTTTGGGGGGGATCTGTGCTTTTCTGTCGGAAGGGTTCCTGCCGCCTCCGATGGGAATTACTGCTTTGACTTTTGCTGCACGGGTGTTCGTCTTGCTGTTCGGTCCAGTACCTGTGCGGGTAGGCACCGGTATTTCTGTTTTAAATTCTTCTCTATTTACGCCAGCCGGGACGCGATTGCCGGAAGATCCAACAAAAAATCCGGATGGTTCGGCCGGGGCAAACCGGATCTTCCATTTTAAAAAAATCCTGCCGGGGCGAGGGAAGACTACTCCGTTCTCCCGAACTGCCAGGCCGGAACCCGCCTGAATTTCGAGAAATAATTTCCGAGGAGATCGTTTGCCAGCTCCTTGTGGTGAGAGGGCGGTACCGGGCTTAAGGAGACCTGCACGCTATCGGGACAAACTGAACAGAATTCCCGCAGTCGCGCTGCGCAGTCAGCTGCCTGACCGATGACGAGGATCTCCTCCGATCCGGGGACGCTGATGACAAAAACGCCCGGTCCCGGGGAGATCGATGTTTGAGGAACAAGTTCCCGCGCACTCCAGCAAAGTCCCATCCAGTCGGGATCACCAGGCGATCCAATCTCCGGGAGGGGCGGGGTGCCGGGTTCTCCTGCTGGCAGGCAGCGAGCCTGCCGCCCCGCAACCCCCCGGCCCGGATCCGGTAGAGCCCGGGCTCGCCCGGGAGGTTCCGGAACTCCTGTTTCATCGCGGCAAAGGAGAACCAGCCGGTCCAGACCAGATCTCCCCAGGTACCGGAAAAATATTCCGGGCCAATGCGCTCCGGGCCGGGGGGAGATCATCAGACATCGGGTATCACGTTGGGCGCGAACGGGGATAAGGGTGTGGGAAGCGGTCTTCCACGGGCAGACTCTTGTGAATAAAAAAACCCGAGTGCGCTGATCGGGCCGGGCGGTCACAGAGCCGTGGCTCCCACAAGGACCCCGTAAGCGGGGTTCGTCACTGGGAATTTCCCCTTTTTTCGCGGGAGCGTTCTGACGTTTTTAAAAACCCCGCGATCACTTTCGCGGCCCGCTCCGAGAGTTCTTTAGAGGTGGTGCTCACTTTTTTGCGGGAATTTTTCCTGAAGAAGAAAAGGCCTGCATGATCTCGGAACCACTATGAATACCCTTCACGAGCTCCTGAAAAAACACTGGGGCCGAACCTCGTTTTTGCCGCATCAGGAGGAGATCATCCGCTCGGTCCTTGAGGGTAACGATACGCTCGCAATCCTTGCGACCGGTGGCGGCAAATCGCTCTGCTACCAGCTCCCGGCCCTCCGGCTTGGGGGTCTCACGCTCGTCATCTCGCCCCTGATCTCGCTGATGAAGGATCAGATCGACAGCCTCAATGCCCGGCGGATTCCCGCGGCTGCGTACAACAGCACCCTCGGGTTCTGGGATCGCTCGAAGATCGATGAAGAGCTCGCTGCCGGAGAACTCCGGCTCCTTTTTGTCTCTCCGGAGAGATGCGTCCAACCGAACTTCCTGGATTCGCTTGCGAACGTTGGTCTCCGGCTCATTGCGATCGATGAGGCCCATTGCATCTCCGAGTGGGGGCACAACTTCCGGCCCGAGTACCGGCAGCTTGCCCGGCTGAAGAGATGTTTTCCTGGTGTGCCGGTCATCGCCCTGACCGCAACCGCGGTCAAAGATGTCCGTGCAGATATTGTCCGGCAGCTCGGGCTTTCACACCCCCGGAAATTTGTCGGGAGTTTCAACCGGAAGAACATCGAATACCGGGTAATTCCCAAGAAGAACCCGCTTCAGTTTCTTGCAACCTTTATCGGGCAGCACCGGGACGATGCCGGGATCGTGTACTGCCTGTCCAAGAAGGAGACCGAAGAGATCGCACGGGAACTCCGGAGATGGGGCTTCTCGGCGCTCGCGTACCATGCCGGCCTTTCGGCAAAAACCCGGGAGAAGGTGCAGGACGGCTTCATCAAGGGAACGGTCCGGGTGGTCTGCGCTACGGTTGCCTTCGGGATGGGCATCGACAAGCCGGATGTCCGGTACGTTATTCACTACGATCTCCCGAAGTCGATCGAGTCGTACTACCAGGAGACCGGCCGGGCCGGGCGGGACGGGAAATTCTGCGAGTGTGTCCTCCTCTTCAGCCGCGTCGATTCTGGCCGTATACGGTGGATGCTCGAACGTGACGGCAACGGGGGGCAGGTGAAGAGGGCGCTCTGCAAGCTGCAGGAGATGGTGGATTACTGCGAGAGCACCGGGTGTAGGCGGAGATTCCTGCTCAGGTACTTCGATGAGAGCCTTGAGGAGGAGAACTGCGGATCGTGCGACACCTGCACCGATCCCCGTCAAGAGATCGATGGCACTGTGCAGGCGCAGATGATTGCGGCCTGCGTGCAACAGTTGCCGGCAAAGTTCGGGATCGAGATCATTTCCGGTGTTCTCCGGGGTGCACGGGCTAAAAGGATCCACGAGCTGGGGCTCGACGCACTCCCGGTGTACGGGAGTGGGAAGAAGTTCAGCCGCGAAGAGTACCGGACATGGATAGCCGATCTCATCCGGCAGGGTTGTCTCGCCCGGTCCGGGGACGAATATCCGGTCATCTCGCTGACCGCAGAGGGCTTCAGGCTCCTGCACGGGAGGGACCGGATCATGCTGCCCGGGCCGGTGACCGCGGAACAAGGTTGGCGCTCTGCTCCCGATTCCGTCAGCCGTCCCGAACTCCCCCCCCGTCTTTGCACCGGTGAAGCTGATCCGGCCGGGGTCGATGACGAAACGTTATTCCTCTAGCCTCAAATCGCTCCGCAGCTCGGTTGCTCTCCGGGACAATGTGCCGCCGTACATGGTCTTTCCGGACCGAAGCCTCCGGGAGATGGCGCAGGTACGGCCATGCAGCCGGGAACGTTTTGGCACGATCCATGGCGTTGGCGGGATCAAGCTCGACCGGTACGGCCCGGAGTTCATCGCGGAGATCAAAAAACACAGCCCGGTAAATGCGGTGTGACAGGTTGGGACGTGCGGCTCGAAATCCTCGCATGAATTTCGCCGGGTGCCACGATGCCCGCTACCCCGGGCTTTGTGCCCGCTCTTGAAAAAGAGGGCAATGAATGGAATTAAAAAATTTGCCCGGAGAGATCGTTTCAGTCTTCCACGCGGGGAATTTGCGAGGGTGAACCCCCTTCCTCCCCGGTTTTTTAATTTTCCGGGCCTTCAGCCGGACCCGCCTCTCCACGGGCCGATGAGGCGATGAAAACCCCGTGGCCCCAGCCCAGCACCTCATTTTTTGTGAGAAACTCTTCGGAGTCCATTTTTGAACAGAAACGCCGGGGAAATGGGAGATGACCTTATACACCCACTCCCTGCATGCGGCAGATGTGGCGCCGGAACAGAGGACCCAAATATTCCGGAATGATACGAGAGACAAGTACCCGTGAAAGGATATCAGAGCCCCTGCTGATCCGGCCGTCCTCTCCGCAGCATTCACGCTTGTCTTCCGGAAAGGCCGGTTGGTGCCATCGTGCGCAGCCCCGAATGAGACCGCCCTCTTGAACCGGATCCGGGATACCGTGCCGGCTGCATCGCCAGCGGTCTGCCGGGAGGCTCTCATCCGGGTGCGGAGGCTCTCGTTCGATGTTCTGGAGATCGCCTCCGCATCCCGCGAGGGGGCATACGGGAAGGATGGCGATGCGGAGACATCCGCGCTCTGTGAGCTCGAAGATCGCAACCCGAGATTTTCCGATGAGGAGTACCGGACCGCATCTGCCGTGGGAGAGATCTGGGCGGAGTTATCATAGCACCGGTCGCCTTATGGAGCGGATGGGGCGTGACGAAGGGCAGAGACCGGTCTGCCCCGTACTCCCATATAAATCTGAGAGTTGGGCCGGCACTTACGCGAAGCGTATCGTTGACGGTGTTCGTGCCTGGGGTTTCCATGGTTTACTGCAGTGCAAAAAAATCACCGGAACTTCTCCTTTAAAATTTTGCAACGGAGATCTGGAGGCGTACCTTGAAGGCTTCCACCACCAGGAACAAGGGGTCGCGTTTGTCTCTTTTGCTTTCCTGGGAATTTTTAATTCCCCCGGGTTATCAAAAATTTCCGGGTCGGCTAATCTGAACGGAAATTACCCGCTCCAACCGGAAATTACCCGGCAATAAAATGCGTTTTTAAGAGTGGTGAAAAATAATTCCGGATTATTTTGTTCCCAGCTTAGATCCCGGCGCAGCGGCAACAACCTGCAACGCCTCGGTAATATCGGGCAGGAGCTCTGTCGGGATCCCCATCACCATCTCCGCATCATCGATGCCGGAGAACTTCCGCGACCCGTCGCACCCGAGCGAAAAGTTTACCTTGCCGTTGATATACGTCTGGGCGCAGGTATCCGAGCAGACCGACTGGATACCGGCAAACTCCGCATGGATCCTCCCGCCCATTCGGAAGAGGGTGCTCTGCGAGAGCTTGAGCATGCTCCACGGGTTTGCAATGATGATGATCACCTGTGGGGTGAAGGGTGCCTTTTCGAGCGGGGCGTACATCGTCGCGTAGGTCTCGTTTCTGTCGAGGTGGGGGATCCTCTCGATCGTCCGCTTGCACGAGGCCGAGCTCTCGAATTTTCCGAGCTTGTAGTAGAACTCCCCGTTCTTCAGCGTCTCGGTGATCTCGCGGAGCCCGAGCGCCCATGCCCCGCCATTGCATTCGTGTCTTGGACCGGTGGCATAGAAGATCCGGCCTTCCCTCCGGGCGAGGTTGACCATCGAGCAGTGCCGGATGGTCCTGTCGATCTCCGCCATCCCTTCGGGGATATCCTCCTTCTTTGTGGCAAACCGCATCGCAACCGGCGACCCGTTGATCTTCAGGCTATTTTTCAGGATCTCGGCCGCCTCGATGTAGTGTATCGGGATCTTTACTTCTTCTTTCATCATCCTCGCCTCGAACTGTCCCGGCTTTTAGGGAACGGGAGAGTACAGGTACCATATGGTGCCTCCTATTTAATTCTCGTGAAATCTTCGGGAGAGATAACGATCTTGAAGCCGAAGCCGGTCGGGCAGCCAGACGTTTGTGATATCCCGAATTGATTTTACACATATAACCATTTCTGCGCATATTTCAGAATCCTCTCCTGGGGTAGACGGTACCAGAATGCGTTATAAGGCTCATCGAAATCGAGACTCACTCATGTGAGGTTTGATGACATTGTGCCAGTGAAGAATTTTATCGACAGAACCGAACTTCGCGATCCTTCGTTCGACTTCTCCGAAGAACCGTTCAATTTTGCCGTTCGTTTGAGGGTGTTTTATCCTGGTTGGGATGTGTTTTATGTTGTGATGAACAAGGAACTCTCCGAATTTATGATGGGCCTATTCACGGTTCCGAGCTGAAACGAATTGTGTACTGTTGTCAGTGAGGATCTCGCGGGGCGTACCTTACATCTGGAATCCCTGATTCAGCACCGTGAGAGTGTTCTCGGTAGTTGGAGAATCGAATACCCCGTAGCAGGTGATGAGGCGGGATGAATCATCCATGAATGCGATCAGCCATTTCTTCGATCCTTTAAGTTCGAACTCTTTCCAGTCTCCCTGCCCCATCGACATGGAATGAGTATGTTCATACCGAACATATTTCCGCTGTTGCCGTTTTTTCATGTTGATCTCCACCAGACCGTGGTTCAACAATACCCGATAGATTCGATTATGCGGGATATGGATCCCGTGTGTTTCCTCAATCTTCTTCTCCAGATGGATTGGACCAATGTTGTTGGATTGATAGGTTGCGAGGATCAACTCTTCTGCTCGATCATCGATGGCTTGGGACTTTCTTCCAGATTGCCTGAGTACCGGATATTCCCCCGATTCTCTGAACGGGTTGATGAACTGATACACTCGTTGACGGGTAATCTGGAAATACCGGGCAATCTCAACAACGGGTTTATCATTGACACATTGCTGAATGATCCTCTGGATAGCCCCATTCGATAAGTTGCTCAAATCGGTATTTACATCTGATGTCAAATGATTTCGGGATAGGACAGGCAGCCAGATGGCCGGAAAATTTTCTCTTCCGATCTTTGACTGTAACGGTACGCTCCTCCTCCGGTCCGTCCGGGCTTTGCGTGCAGGGCCGGCCCCTGAGGGGTTCTTGCGGTTCATTCCGGGAGCAGGAGGGGGGGATCCGAAAAAATAAAACTGCTGCCCACCCCGGATGTGGGACAGCGGACGGCAAGGGTTGAGAGATAGCAGCTAGCAGGCCCCGCCGACTCCTGCTCAGACCTCATGGCAAGCCCCTTCAAGGGCGTTTCTGCCAGTACAGATCACCCTGAGCGAAATGAGGTTTATGCCACCCTAATTCCCGGCTGCGGTCGATGAGGTGCAACGGGATGTACCGGAAAAAACACCTGCTATCCCGAGATCCCGAAATTGGAGCTGATTGCGATGTGGGCCAAGAAGGCAGGACAGAAGAAGGCTTCCCCGCTGCTCGGCAACTTCGCACACCGGGACGAACAGGGGGGTGGGAAGACGCGATCATCTCGGGAGAACGCTGAAATTTTTTGTGCGGGGGTATGGTTGAGGAGACAAAACCCATTTTTTATATATTTTTATGGGTAATGCTCTATTATGCCACGCGGAAGGCCAAAAAAACTGAGTAATTATGAGCAGGTGAAGGCACGGAAAATCCGTAAGATTTTAGCGGAGTACAATATCCAGCGTTTTGAGAAGATCAACGACGCAAATCTTCTTGACACCGTCCAGGTCGATTCATCCGGCAAGGTCTTTGTGAGCTATGATTTTCATAACGACAACCTAAAAGAGATCGGCAGGATCGTCGCCGATTTTGTAGAACGGTAAATTTTTTTTATCCCCAAAAATTGTGGCCGGGGAGGGGTTTGTACTGTGTTCCTGCGATGGCAATCCGAAAAGAAATTTTTCCGGGCCATGCATTCTGGGCTCCTGATCTCTGAAGGGAAGACCGGCAGCGCATGACAAGGGAGCTCATGCCCCCAAAATCCGGCAAAATAAAATAGGACTTACGCACTTGGTTTGGACCGAAAGATCTAAGAGAGAATTCTGAAAAATTCCCCCTGTAGCCGGTAGTACTTTATCTTAGTACGATCAATGACGAGTATGGAAAATCTGGTTGATTTTGCGCTCGAGAAGCGGTATGAGAGTATCAAACGACTCGGGGATCGGCTTGATGGATTTTCGACATTAATCAATTGGGAGAGGATTCTGACGGTAGTGGGAGGTCTGTATCGAAACCAGACCGAAGAGGGCGGTCGACCGAATATTGATATCGTTCTCATGGTTAAGATGCTGGTACTCCAGTCGATGTACAGCCTGTCCGATCCCGAACTTGAGCGTCAGGCCAATGATCGCATATCATTTATGAAATTCCTCGGGTATCCTAACAAGGTCCCGGATCAGACCACCGTCTGGTATTTCCGGGAGCGGTTGGCAAAGACCGGAAAGGATAAGGCTATTTGGGATGAGCTCCAGCGACAACTCGATGCACAATGTCTGAAAATCAAAAAAGGCACCATTCAGGATGCGACTTTCATCACCTCAGAGCCCGGTCATGCTTCAACGAATACACCCCGGGGTGATGCTGCAAAAACTCGAAGAAGCCGGGATGGAACATGGGCGATAAAGGGCAAGAAATCTTATTTTGGATACAAACTCCATACCAAAGAGGATTGTGACTTCGGACTGATCCGGGCTCTCGAGGTTACAACTGCCTCAACCCACGATTCGCAAATCGACCTGTCGAACGAAGGAGAGGTGATCTACCGTGACCGAGGATATTTCGGTACCAAAACAAAAGGTTTCAACACCACCATGCAACGGGGTGTTCGTGGGCATCCGATCGGTATCCGCGATGTTCTCAAAAACGCTCGAATCTCTCGAATCCTATCTCCCGGGGAACGCCCATATGCCATCATCAAGAATGTGTTCCATTCTGCTCATACCAAAGTCACAACCGTTCTCAGGGTGCATACCAAAATGCTGTTCTCGGCCTTCTGCTTTAACCGGTTTCAACTCGCAACCCTCAAAAAACAAGGGGTTCTTGAGCGGATGCTCTCGACAAAAAACTGAAATGTGGCCTGAAAATGCAAGAACCGGATACATAGACCCACTCACATTGGTGCTATTTTGTAAAATTGGGGTAAGCCAAACGCTCGGGAAGCACCCCTTTCCGGTACGATCGTAAAATAAATGGGTTATTCTTTATCCTCAATAAAACAGATTCAGTGTTTTCCTGAAAGGATACCGGAGGTACAGGTTTTTTATCCGGCTGAAAAATTTCTGAAGGGTTGTAAAATGAGGTACAACCAGAAGATCCAATTCCCCTGGACCGATTCCATGTCCTCGATATCTTCAATGAACTCCCGGTAGTGTTGGTTCCGGTGATCTCTGAAGTGTATCAGGGTAAGGAGCTGATACTGGGTGTAGACCTTCTTCGAATACTTGCAGGAACACAGTGTAATCCGGATAATTTTTACGATTGAAAACGCTGCTCGCATAAACCTGATATTCCGGCTTGCCAATTTTTTTGTTGTCTCCTTGCTTTTGACCACACATCGAAGTAAGGAGACGCTGTACCTGCGATCTTTCGGTCATCAGTACCGTCTGTTTTCAATAGGGTCTCTACAGAGCAAACTACAGAGCAAAATACCGGCTAACGAAATACGGCAGCCGGGTCTGCTCACCGGAAAAGCCGGATGATCTCTTTTTGTCCTTCCGGTTCCAATACGGACGCATGCAGGTGACATTCCTTGGCACCAACGGATGGTACGACACCGCGACGGGAAATACGTCCTCGGTCCTTGTCCGGTCGCGCGAGTACGATATTATCTTCGATGCGGGGAACGGGATTGCAAAAGCAGACCGGTACATCACGCAGGAGAAACCGGTCCTCATCTTCATCAGCCATCTCCACATCGATCATATCGCCGGGCTGCATACGCTGGTCAAGTTCCGGCTGAAGAGAGGGCTGACGGTCTTCACCCAGGCCGGGAGTCTTGCTGACCTTCAGAGATTTGTCGGCGAGCCGTTCACCGTACCCTTCGCCAGGCTCCCGTACCCGGCAACCGTCAGGGAACTCGAACCGGGACGACACACCCTGCCGTTTACTCTCGAATGCCTGCCGCTCGTCCACCCGGCCCCCTGCTTCGGGTACCGGCTCGAAATTGACGGGAAGGCGATCGCGTACTGCACCGATACCGGTCTCTGCGACAACGCCGACCGGCTAGGGTGGGATACAGACCTCCTCATAACTGAATGCGGCCTCCGGTCGGGAGAAGCGAGCCCCGAGTGGCCGCACCTCAACCCGGAGGATGCGATCGGGATCGCAGAACGCGCCCGGGCAAAACGTCTCGCGCTGATGCACTTTGGGGCGATGGTCTATCCGACGCTCATGGAACGGCACGCTCTCCAGGAGAGGTTCGAGGCGATCTGTCCGGGTCTCATCGCAGCCACCGATGAGCTGACCATCGATCTCTGAACCGCCAACGCCGGAAATTTTTTCGCAATTTTTCTTCATTTTTTTTCGTTTTTTCCCATTGCATTGGGCAATCTCCAAAAATTTTTGCGGGGCCGGCCCCGAATCTTCCAGAAGTCACGTTCCCGAAATTTCTCCGGCAGCTTTTACGGGAGTTGGTTCTTGTGCCTGCCCGTATCCTGACCTTCCAGTCCTGGCCGGGCTTCGATCCCTTGGGCCCCGACTCCCCGAAAGCCGCGCGCCGCGACCGGATCCCCCGAATTGCTCCCGTGCGCCGGTTATTCATCCGGATCGCAAGAAGAGGTATCCTCCGGCAGGATCCGGCAGAAGCATCCTCATGAGTGCGCGGTCTTAAGACCCCTGGCGCCAAATAGAGAGCAGCATGAATTCTCGTATACAATTCTCCGAGCTCGGCCTTTCGCGCGAGATCGGAAAAGCAATAGAAGATATGGGCTTTGAAGAGCCTACACCTATCCAGGCACTCGCTATCCCTCTCATCCAGACCGGCCGTGACGTGACTGCCCAGGCCCAGACCGGCACCGGCAAGACTGCAGCATTTGGTATCCCGCTCATCGAAAAGATTGACGCTTCTCTCCGGCTCCCGCAGGCAATCGTCCTCTGCCCGACCCGGGAGCTCTGCATCCAGATCGCCGAAGAGTTCTCTCAGCTCCTCGCCCACTTCCCCCGGATCGCGGTGCTTCCCGTGTACGGCGGGCAGCCGATCGAGCGGCAGCTGCGTGCCCTCCACTCCGGCGTCCAGATTGTCATCGGCACGCCCGGGCGGGTCATGGACCACCTCGAACGAAAGACCCTCCGTCTCGACAACGTGAAGATGGTAGTCCTCGATGAGGCCGACCAGATGCTCGACATGGGCTTCCGGGACGACATCGAGCTGATCTTAAAGAAGATCCCGCAGGAGCGGCAGACCCTCCTCTTCTCGGCAACGCTCCCGCAGCCGATCATCGATATCTCAAAAAGGTTCCAGAACAAGCCGGAGTTTGTTAAGGTCCAGTATGCGGAGCTGACCGTCCCGATGATCGAGCAGTCCTATATCGAGGTCAAGGACCGGGACAAGCTCGACGTCCTCTGCCGGCTCATCGATCTCGTCGATCCTCAGCTCGCGATCATCTTCTGCAACACGAAGCGCCGGGCCGAGGAACTCGCAGGCAAGGTCAAGGCCCGCGGGTACCGGGCTGAGGAGCTCCATGGGGACATGAAGCAGACGCAGCGCGACCGGGTGATGGGTGGGTTCCGGAAGGGCTCGATCGATATCCTGATCGCAACCGATGTCGCTGCCCGCGGTATCGATGTCGATGATGTCGATATGGTCATCAACTTCGATGTCCCCCAGGATGTCGAGTATTATGTCCACCGGATCGGCCGGACCGGGCGGGCCGGAAAGGCCGGGCGGGCCGTGACCTTTATCACCTCCCGCGACTACTCGAAGCTCCACGAGATCCAGAAGTATGCAAAGATCCAGATTCCCCGGATGCCGGTCCCGAGCGAGAGCGATGTCGCGGAGACCCGGACCCGGGCGACCCTTGACAAGGTCCGGGAGATTGTCCTTGCCGGCAACATGGAGAATTACCTCGACATCATCGAGAAAGAGACTGACGCCGAGCTCTCCACGATCGAGATCGCGGCAGCCCTCTTAAAGATGCAGATGGAGCCCGGCACCGAAGAGAAAGCGGAGAAGCGCGAGGAGATCGATTTCGGCGAGACCGGTGCGGAGGTCGGCATGGTTAGGTTCTTCCTTGGCGTGGGCCGTGCCCACAAGGTCCAGCCGAAAGATATTGTCGGCGCGATCGCTGGCGAGACCGGGATTCCCGGGAAGGCAATCGGCGCGATCCGGATCCTCGATTCGTACTCCTTTGTCGAGATCCCAAAAGAGCATGCTGCAGAAGTTTACTCTATCATGAAGGAGCGGACGATCCGGAACCAGCCATCTGGCATCGAGCCGGCCTCCGGGAAACGGGAGAATTACCGGTAATTTTTTTTTATTTTGGGATCCTAAAAACATCTCAGTCTTGGCTGCCTACAAAATAGGGTTGGATTTATCGATTTTCATGGTTCCGGTGTGAACTGTTTTGAGTTTATGCACGTTTCTCCAGAGCAGAAAATTCCAGTAATGAAGGAGATAACAAACCCAATAACTGCAATTTTTTTTCACTCATCGCTATGCGAATAATAATTCCACCCATCCTCACAAATCGAATTTTATGACAGCCTGCCCCTCACATAAATGATAGTGTAAACAATTTGCTGTAAAAGTGAAAATGCCCTAATCTCTAATTTATGCAACAAAAGGAGACCAGATCAATGAAAATGAATGACTCAATCCAAGATTATCTTGACGATAAGGATGAAGGACGAAAGATCCCTTGTGACATTTTTTCTCAACCTCGTCAGGCAGTATGAATCAGAGCAGCAGGCTGGAGCCAAACGATATGAACCAACGACGGAACGAGTTGCTCGGAGAAATAGTAGTAAGCCGAGAACTTTGTTAACGAAACTGGGAATGTTGACTCTGAGCAAACCAGAATTTCGTGAGAAATCATTTGAGACAGCAGTCTTTGAAAAATAGAGTCGGGTGGAACAAGCACTCATCAATGCGATCCCGGAATCGTATATTCAGGGAGTATCAACCCGAAGGGTTCGCCACATCATGGAGAAATTTGGTGTCAACGGTGTATCAGCCAAAGACCGTATCCCACAATCCCTTGATGACAAAGTGAATGAATTTTTCCGCCGGCCCATCGAACAACAGAGAATGTACCTCATCGTTGATGCGGTATATGTCAAGGTCCGCCGCCACAGCCGGTAGGTGAATACGGCAATATTGAATCTTGCCGGCATCCGTGAAGACGGGTATCGCGAGATTCTTGGGTTCTGCGGTGCAGACAGCGAGAATAAAGGGTTTCTGGCTCTCATTGTTTGATGACCTGAAGTCCCGGGGGTTACGTGGGGTCCAGCTGGGAATATCCGATGGACACAAACTTAATTCCTTGGTGCGAGTTGGCAAATGTGCCAGGTCCATTTCTTTCACGCGATCCTCCGGAATGACCCGAAAATGCGCCAGTGAAGTGATAACATTGGTGAAATCGACCCTGAACGGATACTACAGACCGGTTGTCCGAGCTTGCCGATAACCTCGAACGCAGGGAATTTCGGAAGGCCGCCGATACCGTTGAACTATTTATGTTCGATGTCGGCAACTACCGGGATTTCCCGACAGAACATGGGAAACGGATCCGAACTACGAATATGGTTGAACGCGTGAATGCCTAAAATAAAGCGGAGAACAAAAGTCGTGGCCGCTTTTCCACGTAGTGAATCGCTCCTGCGCCTCATCGGTTCGATCCTCATCGATAAGAATGAAGATTGGGTTACCGGCTATCGATACCTCACCATGGCAGAATTCCTTGATGGTCAGAGTGCAGGTGCAAAGGCAGAAGTCTGTCCAGCTCCCGAACTTCCCGTCGTATCATGTGCAGATCTTTAACTTCACTTAGCAAACGGTTCGGGGGATGGCTCCCAAGGCGTTTGAGGAGCGGAGCGGTTCGATGGATTCATGTGCACTGATTGATACTATTGATCCATGGGAATCAGGGTTGAGTAATTTACAGCCGAATCTTCACACTACCCATCTTCGAACTATCAGACCAACGGAATCCGGCTCAACGCAGCGGATGATGAGAATGCGGGAATGCGGGCAGGTACTGATCAATGGGGCATCGCGGAATTTGTCAGTATTATCCGGGTCCACATCGACCACGGGTATGAGATCACACTTATTCCTTTCCTGACACAACCACTCACATGAGGAATGATAATGGTATGGACCCACTAAAAATCCCTAAAATGCCAAAAAAAGAGTACGATGCATTGATCGAACGGCAGTGTGTATCACGGATCTCGTTTGGCTCCTGTGATCATCCCTATATTGCCCCGTTTATGTACGTCTTTGACAGAAAATACCTGTATTTCCTTTCCACAAAGTACGGCAGGAAGATGAAGTATTTTGCAGCCAACCCAAAAGTCTCGGTCGAGATCGAGGAGTATGCGCCTGACCTGTCCGTCTTCTCCTTTGTGAGCCTGCAGGGGACGCTGGAAGAGGTGAAGGACCCGGCAGGGAAAAAGAAGGTCAGGCAACAGTTCGTGGATATGGTGACAAGGAAAAAACTCTCGCCCCATGTGCTTACCGCGCTCGGCTATCGCCCTGATGACCCCCAGAACGTACTGGTAAACAAGGAGCGATCCCTCGTCTGGAAACTGGTGGGTGTGAAAGATATCGTTGCCCTGAAAAACGGGTAACCTCCCTCATTTTTCTTCCCGGCTTTTGGCAGGAAACACCCTTTTATGAGCTGCATCATCCCATGAGGCGATATGCACTGCGATTATCGGGATCGGTGCCCTTGCGGCTATCCTGCTGCTGGCCCTGCTACTCAGCCGGTCTTCTGCCGGCACTAACCTGTATACAGAAAAAGGAAAGAGCCGGGAGATCGAGTTCCGGCACTACCCCGAATTGGTGCTTGCCACCGTTTATACTGCTGATGACAATGCAGGGTTCAACCTTCTTTTTGCCTACATCTCCGGGAGCAACACGCCCCCGGGAAAAGATTCCCATGATCGCCCCGGTGGTGTCCGATAAACAATCAATGTCGTTTGCGATGCCGGCAGGATCAACCCGGAAGAATATCCCGGACCCGCTCGACAGCCGGGTGCAGATCGTGACGGTTCCAGAACGAGACCTTGCCGTGATCCGGTTTTCGGGAGATGCTCCCCCGGAAGGCGTGGATGCAGCAACAGCACGACTGCGGGCGGGGCTGGAGGAGGAAGGAATCGTTGCCACGGACCGGCCTTTTTTGATGCGATATGATTCACCGTGGACGCCCAGCTTCCTGCGGAGGAACGAAGTGGCACTGGAGATCCGGCGGCAGCGTTCCGGAAGACATTAAAAGAGCGATACACGCTCCTTGATTGAAAAAGATTCTGACTTCCTGTCAGGAATCTGGTCTGGGCATGCGGAGTGGCGGGCAGATCCATATGCTGTCATTGTAAACTGCATTGCAGCGAAACAGGATTTTACCGGTACCGTTTATAAAAGCCGGGTGGACTTTCGGATCTCCCGGATTGTTGAAGCCATCCCCTCAATCTGGAAGAGAATACGGGAGAACTCACACCCTGATGGGTCTTATGGGACGCGAACCGGTCGAGATACCCCTGGTACTGGCGGGTGATGGTGTCCCGCAGGATATCATCCTGCTGCCGCATCGCTTGGTTGACCGGATCGTTGATCTGCGGGAACGTGTCAGTAAGCGTCTTTAAGTTCATGGTACAGGGGATGAGGGCCAGCTGGACCGCGTTCTTCGAGGCAGCCGGGAGGACGTTGCCTTTCTTCCGGACTCCATGGACGATCTCCGACAGTTCGCCGGTCTGGTCGGCGAGCACCTGCCCGAGCTTGGAGATGCGGACAAGGCCGGCAACGCGGGCAGTCTCCTGCGGTGTGAGGCCCCGGGTCGGCCGAAGAAGCCGGTAACTGCCGAGGAATCCGGCGTGATTCCAAATGCGTCTGGACGCTTTTCGGTATGGAGCGAGGATGTTAGAGATGCTAATCTGGAAAGACCCTACCGTAAGTATTTTTCGTAACCGGATACATCGGTATCTGATGGACCGGGGACTTGCCAAAGCAGAACGATCCAGACAAAAACAGCGGAAGTGGGTCCGGTACGAGCGTAACCACAGCATGTCGGCCGGCCCTATCGACTGGAATGAAGATCCCGTGAGCGGACTCAAGATCTGTTCCGATCCTGGATGACTCGTCACGAAAGATCCTGTCCGGGAATTTGCTCCCACTACAATTACGGTTGTCGATGAGGTAATTCGGGAGTACAACCAGATTTGCCCACTTTTGTGAACGGATTAGGGATCGAGGCAGTGAATACGGTGCCCATCGTATTAATGAGGATGGAAGTTGGGACAGTGAATTCAAACAATACCTCGAATCAATGGGTATTCGACCTATCCCCACAAGGGCCAAACATCCCCAGACCAATGGAAAAATCGAGAAATGGTTTGACACCTATCGCAGATTCCGATACGAGTTCGCGTCTCTGGACGATTTTATCTCCTGGTACAATGATCGACCTCATGGAAATCTGGATTTCGAGAATCTGGAATCGCCGAATCTCGCATTCTGGAGAAGATTACCGCAAAGAGGCTATTCTCGGTTTTGGTATCAGAATTTTTGGATGGTGAGTTGATGAAAAATTTGCGTTCTTACGAACAAAGATCAATGAAAAATACTTTTGGGACTGTGCACAAACGCATCTTGCACGAAAAAGATTCAAAGTATTTTTTTGCCGGCATTCGGGCCCGGCTGGCAGTCGAAGACCTCGGTGATCTTCATAATAATGAGAGAACGTGCAGGAAGGGCCGGGTTCTTCCGGTTGATCTTTGCCTTCATTGCATCGAAATCCAGACCGCTAGTCCTGACCGTTGCCTGACCCTTTATCTGGAAACAACCCTTGATCTCCGGGCCCCAGAGGTAGAGGGCGATCTTCGGGTTCGTTTTGAGATTTTCGAGCGACTTGTTCATGAAATTGTCCGTGATCCAGATTGTATCATCACCGACGACTTCGATAACCCCGATAGGGACAACATTCGGCGTACCGTCTTGCGACGCAGTCGCAACCGGGAAGATCTTCATCTTACCAAACGCTTCTTTCATCTCTGCGGATAATTTTGCCATGGGGAAGCTCAGAAATTTTTGATCCATGCTCAGTGGCCGACCCGCTCGACGGTGACATCGGCGACAGCCTTTGCGCTCCTGAACGGGAAATCCGAAGCCTTGAGAAGCTTGCCTGCTTCACCGGCAGTCATCTTCAGGTCCCCGACCTGGCATGTGGTCTCTGCTCCCATCGGGAACGCTGCGATCAGATCCTTCGGTGTTGCGATCGGGAACTTCGCCCCTTTGAGTGCTCCGCTGATCTGTGCATGAATCTGCTCCTTAACTGACTTGGTCATTTTCTTTCACCGGCTATCCATTGCAGGATTATAAATATATACTTGAGCGTCATTAAAGTGTACAAACGATTCCTGGTACAGAAAAATGACCCGTGAGGTCATAACCTGGCCGGACCAATACGGAGAAGAGATCTATGGGAGCAGCACTGGGAACAATGACCGAGATCCGCGAACTAAAGACGGAGATCTCCGGGCTCCGGACAGACCTGAAGCGTTTCGTTGAACGTGCGAACCAGCAGCACATCGATGCGGTGCTCAGTGACATGAAGAAAGAGTACGCCGGCGTGTTTGCCGATCACCAGATAGGAACAGCGAAGACAGATCTCTCCGCCCGGATGGTCGAAGGCTGCGGAATGCGGGAGACGTGCTTCGGCGTGTTTCTGGAGTTCTTGGAGAATTCTGCCCGGCACATCCGTGACGGCGAGGTCTCGGACGAGCTCATCCAGTCCTACCGGAAACAGATGAAGACACTCCGGAAGAAGGGTCCGCACGATCACTGCGACACCTGTTTTGGCGAAGTCAGCCGGCTCTTCGAGAAACAGATCGAGCTGATGCAGACCCTCAGCATCTACCGGAAAAGTCCCGGTCCCGCTGATGCCATCGCGGAAATCCCGGACGAATCCGTGGTGAAAGAGCTCCTTGAACCGATAGCGAGCACCCAGCGGTTCCAGATCGTTAAGGCGCTCGCGACCGGGACCCGGACCTTCTCGGATATCTCGCAGCTGACCGGGCTGCGCGGTGGTAATCTCCTCTTCCATATCCGGAAGCTGACCGAATCCGGGATGATTCTCCAGCGGCACGAGCGCGGGGATTATATCATCACCGATAAAGGGTACAAAACGATGACCGCGATCTCGGAACTGCACCGGCTCCTGAACCCGGTGTGAAAGATCAGTGATATTACTTTTTCCGGGAAGCCCACGCGGCGAGGGGCAGAGCCCCGCTGAACGTCAGATCTCCGAGAATCCAGATGCCGACAACAAATGACTCCTGGTTGGCCCCCCTTTCATAGGTGCTGGCGAATCCGGAACGCAACCATAACCGATTACTTGTGTCACGAGCATTACCCCTGTCGTAATCAGTATCCGATTACTTCGAGTCCCGGAATCTTTTCAAAGTGCCGGCCCCGCGGGTAATGATCGCCCCGTCAGAACAGAGCACGATTGCTGCAATCGCTTCATCAAAATCGCCGACAGGGTTTCCCGCACGGGATACCATTGCAGCAAGTTGTCCGAACGTTCGTACAGGGAATCGTCGATTGGCAGAATGGTGAAGAGCTCAAGAATACTTCCTAACTTTTTCCACGTTCCTGCTGTCCGTTGAAGCGTACGCCCCATTGTACAGCTCCATCGCGGTGACTGCGGTGGCGAAAAGGCTTGTCCCCTCCTCCTCGCACATCTCATAGAGGTGGATCCGCCCGGGGGTCCCGGCGCAGGATATCAACGATAGACGATGTGTCGGCAACGGGCATCTCAGATCCTGGCCTCACGCAGCTTCGACTTCCGCATCCCGCGGGATGCCGTCTCCACAGAATCCGCAAGGCCGGTGCAATCGCCGAGCTCGGAAAGCACATCGGATAATTTCCGCTTCACCGGATAATACTTCACGATCACATCCGAAAAGTTCGTCTTCTCGTTTTTCTTGAGTGCCCGCAGCCGCTCGTACGCTTCCACGGTGATGCTGATCGTTTTCGTGGCCATGTCTATCCCAGTATCAATAGCTCACGCTTCCGTCAAGCGTTTGTTAGAGAGGCAGCCAGCCTCACCACACGGGGGCGCTGTATGAGGAAGCGCGACGGTTGCTCCGGGCTAACGAAGGAGTATTGGTAATCGATGATAGTACCCTCGACAAACCGTATTCCCATCAGATTGAACTGGTGACCCGGCACTGGAGTGGGAAGCATCATCGGGTAGTTCAGGGAATCAACCTAATCTCAACCATTTGGACTGATGGTTCTGCGATAGTTTCGGTAGATTTCCGGATCTATTGTCCAGACAAAGACGGGAAAAACAAAAATGATCATTTCCGGGATATGCTACGAGCAGCCGAAGAAAGAAAGTTTCAGCCGGGATGTGTCATCTTTGATTCGTGGTATTCGTGTATCGCCAACCTGAAATTGATCCGCACGCTGAAGTGGCATTGGTGTACCCGTCTCAAATCCAACCGGTTGGTTGATCCTGATAATACGTACAACCGTTCAGTTTCTGAGATTGAGATTCCTCCCGAAGGAAGAGTTGTTCATCTGAGACAATACGGTTTCATCAAGCTATTTAGGATCGTTCACTCTGATAAGGAACCCGAACATTGGGCTACCGATATTCTCGATGCATCGGAAACCGACAGAAAAACGTTCAAGGAACTTGGATGGAATATCGAAGAGGATCACCGTGGCATCAAGCAAGGTTGTGGCATCGAGAGATGCCAGGGTCCCAAAAGAGGTTGTTCAACAAGGACATATTCTGCTCTCGTTGCTGGCATTTCTTCGCCTCGAAACCCATCGATTGAATACAGGTTCCAGCTGGTACGAGTCGAAACGCTCGATTCATCGATCCGCTTCTTCTCTCTTTATCGCTTCCACGGCGTTCTAATCTGATTATTTTTGTAGTGCTGTGATGAATATCTCTTGTTCGAATCTGCCTTCAAACGCGTAAGTCCTAGGATCAATAAAAACGGGATGAACACAGAGGTCCGAATTTTTAGTCGAGGGGGATCTGCTCGAGCTGTGACACAAGCTCCCAGATACGGGTCCGTGCGTGGATAGGCATGTTGGGATCATTGGAGATTTCATCGATCTTGGATATGGCTTCTGCTGCGCGCAGGCCCATGGGCTTTGAGTTGTTGACAAGCAGCGTCCGGGTTTCATCAGCCACGCGCCGGATGTTTCGGGGTATCGTGCTGTCTTCCTGGATGTGCTGCAGCATCAAGATACAGTTTTCCATTGTCTTTTCAGGGTTGGGCATAGTATCACCTACCTGTGTACATGTAGTTAATATGTGAAACCGGCATATATAGGTAAATATTGAACGACGGTGATCCGGTGACTTCACGAAAGGAAGATGATATCATGGCCGAGGCCCTCCTCAAAGGGGGCAAAATGCTTGAAAAGTCCTGCAGGACCTGCGGATGCCCGCTTTTTGAAGTAAAGGGAGTGACGATCTGTGTCGTCTGTGCAGAGGATGAGGCCGATATGGGGGGCGGGAAGGGACAGGCATCCGCGCCCGCCCAGGCCGCCGCACCACCGGCAGCGCATCACGAGCACGGGCATACCTGCACCTGCGGGGAGGAGCACAAAGAGGATGAGTGCGGGGGCGGGGTCATGCTCGCCGACGATATCGCGGAGACGATCCTCTCTCTCTGCGAGCGTATCCAGAACGAGAAGGACCCGGAGAATGTCCTCACCCTCATGAACGCGGTGAAGGCCGGGGCTGAGGCGCTGGAGATCCTGTGCAAACTCTAACCCTCTTTTTTTGATCCTGATCGGGTTTTCGATCGCGATTGCGATCGCGTTCTGAGATCTTCCCCTCAAAGATCGCGTGAAATACTTAGGCGTGAAATACTTAGGGCAGCTCCGAACAACAGATGAGACCCGGTGTGTGACAAACCCGGACCCGAGCTTTCGATCTCGCCTCGGTCCTCTCAAAAGCAAAATGCTCTCCCCAGAAAACCTGAAAAAGGATCTCTGGGAGGCTTTTGCGATTCGCAGCCACAATCGCTCGCCGCCTTACCGGGGTTCCCTGCAGAGCAGAAGATTCAAACCTCCGGAATTAGGAAGACGGTGCCGTCTCCATCCCGGTACATACGGCTGCGGCCTGAGATCATTGTATCCAATGGCACAGCTCGAAGAAGGACAAACCTTGCCGCTAGTCCCGGAATCAAATCGTCCAGGTGAGTTGCATCGCATTGCCCGACCGGATCGATTGCAAGTAAAAAAAAGAATTATTCGGCCGGGGCCACGCTGTCATACACCTGGGTGAAGTACCGGGCCCGGAAGACCTGGACAGGTGGCATGATGATAAGGAGCAGTACGCCGCTCGCGAGGAGAGTTGCGATTAATGAACTGCTGATGAGGTAAACCCCGAGGGCAATTACGAATCCGATGATGAAGACCGCAAATCCGACAACGATCGAAATGAGGAGGAGTGCGAGGATATAGGTGAGCCACCCGATCTTCCCGATATATTCAAGGATCGCCCCGATGTTGAACGCGGCAGCGAAGCTGTTTGTGCGGGCAAGCCGGATCGTCGCGATCGGCAACAGGATGAGAAGAATGATCTCAAGAATGTACATGAGTGCAAGGAGCCCGATGGCCGGTTGCAATCCCATGCTGGAAGTTACGAGCTGATCCCAGCTCGTGAGTTGCCCCGAGAGGAGCGCGTTGATGAGTCCCGCATATATGATGACCTGGACGGTGATTACCGGGATTGAGTACACAAGGCCCACCATGAAGAGCTTTATGCCGTCAATAAAGAGTTTTCCCCAGCCGTCGACCTTGGGGGCCGGAGTTGCCCCGCGATAAATTCTCATGCTATACCCTAAGAGCGGAAGGGTCAGCAGGATCAGCGCGAGGATAAGTTTCAACCAGTGACCTCCCCGTACGAGCAGACCTTCCTTGGAATACTCAAAAGCACCTTCGATTATTTTTGTATAGTCCATATTCGTTTCCTTCTTTGATAGATTCTGCAGATCTTCCGTTCCTACTCACCCAAAGTTCTCTTCATTCGGGTACGGAAAAAATTGTCCCGCTCTCTTAAACAATTTGTGATCTGGTATTCTTTTGTTCCTGCTCTGTGTGACCTCCATCCTGGAAAATTCTTCAGGCACAATCCGGTTGAAAGAGCCCTCCGGAAGAAGTGTGATTGTTGCCACAGAGGGAGATGGGGAACGGGGAAAACCTGCGATCCCGCTCATGACGCCGAATCCCGCTGCGGGCCGCCCTCCTGGCGGCGGCAGGCATCGCAAAGGGAGAATAAAGCGTGAAAAAGGTTGATACTATTTTATTTTCATCGCTCTCACCCATATCCCCTCCGGCTCAGCTCATACACCTTCTGAGCCGTCTTCTCCCCAATCCCCTTCACCGCCATTAGCTCCTCGAGAGAAGCGTTCACGATCCCGGCAATAGATCCGAAATGACCAAGCAATAACCGGGCATTCTTCATCCCGATCTCCGGGAACGATGAGACGATATACTCCTGTTCCTCCTTCACCGACCGGTACGACTTATGGGCATGCATCGATCGTTCGGTCCGCTCCCCCCCCTCCCGCTTGGCGAGGACGAAGAGCATCTGGGCCGTCTCCTGCTCGTCTTTTGTCGTCAGAACCGAGAGGCCCATCTCTATCGTGAGCGCCGCGAGGACGCCCCGGATCGCGTTCGGGTGGACGTCCCGCTGGGTGAAGAGGTCCCCGCCTTCGATGATCATTACCGGACGGGTCGCTACCTCTGCCATCGCCATCGCCTGTCCGAGCAGGTCGCGGTTGATCAGGGTGTCGACAAAGTCCCGTGCGGTCTTCCGCTCGACCAGGATCCGGTCGCCGATCGCAAAGTCCCCCTGCGGGAGGCGTTCGAGTTTTATTGCGATCCCCATGCCCAAGAGGTATTCGACGACCTTGGATGAGGTCTCGCGGTCATCAATCACGATCTTCTGACCCTGTGGGGTGAGAACATCAAGGGTCTCCTGATCGACAATCAGCGGCCGTTGTGAAGGAGCCGGTGCTCCTCCCATCGTCTTCAGGCTCTTCTGCATCCGGCTCTCCTTTGCGGAGGAGACGTGCCGGTAGATCTCGTCAGCCGTTCCCTTCGTCACGAGCACGACGACCCGTCCTGCCCCGTGCCGACCCGTCCTGCCCTTCCGCTGGATCGAACGGATCTCGGAGGGTACCGCCTCGTAGAAGATCACCATGTCAGTCGCGGGAACGTCGAGTCCCTCCTCCCCCACCGAGGTCGCGATCAGCACCTTGAACTCCCCCTCCCGGAACCGGGCGAGCGCCGCAATCTGCTTCTTCTGCGAGAGACCCTTCTCTGCGTCCTTTGTCGCCTGACCCACGAACCGCTCTGCGACGATCCCGTGCCTCGTGAGGAAGTCCACGAGGAGCTGCACGGTGTCGCGGTAGGTCGAAAAGATGATGATCCTGCTGTCGGGAAGGGTTGCGAGCTGGTCGCGGACGAGACTGAGCACGAAACCGGGTTTCGGATGAAGTTCACCCGTCCAGTCGAGGGAGCGTTCGAAGAGCTCGCGGAAGGTCTCATCCTTCACAAGCCGCTGGCTCGCCTTGCTCCCGCCGGCCCCGGTCCCCTCCGCGACCAGCTTCGCGAGATACCCCTTGAGCACCTCGCTGCCCTGCGACTCGGCGAGGGTGATCGCGTGCCGGAGTTTCATCAGCTCGGCGTAGACCGAAGCTGCTGAAAAGGCTGCGCCGTCCTGGTTCTGGATCCGTTGCTGGATCTGGGCATTGATCGCATTCAGCTCCCGCATCGAGAGTTTCTCGCGCCTGGGGACTGTGCAGTTGAGGGAGGCGAGGATTCCGAGCCGGTCTTCGATTAAGGTGTTGATGCCGTTGATCGCGGCCTCAAGCTCGGCGGGGAGATCGATCGAGATGTATTCGAGATCCCGCTCGTGTACGTACGGGGCCACGTCCGGGTCGTGCTCGGTCCGGGTCTCGATATGGGAGATCCCGAGGTTGCCGCAGACCTCCTGCACCTTCTCCGGGTTCCCGCCCGGGGATGCGGTCATGGCAAGGAGGAGCGGTGTTGCCGCGGTGCCGAGATAGCGCTGGGCAAGGAAGACGTACGCGTACGCCCCGATCGCCCGGTGGCATTCATCCACGATCAGAAGCGTGACATCCGCAAGCGTGTACCGCCCCGCGATGAGATCGTTCTTGATCACCTGCGGGGTCGCGAGGATGACGGTGGCCCGGTCCCAGTCCGCGGTCCGCTCCTCAGGAGGGGCGTCCCCGGTGAACATAACGAAGGGTGACTTCTCCGGGTGGTCCCTGGGATTTTTCACGAGCAGGAATTTTTCGAAGAACCGGAGGTGCTGCTCCACGAGCGGCTTTGTGGGCGCGAGCATCAGGACCCTGCCGCCCTCGTTATAGAGCCGGGAGGCGGCGACGAGCAGGGCGACCGCAGTCTTGCCGAGGCCGGTGGGGAGGATCACCATCGTGTTCGCATCAAGCGCCCGCATCGCGATCGAGAGCTGATACTCCCGCTTCTCGATGCTCTCCGGCCTGACGCGGGGATGGTTGATGAACTCCATATCTGGAGGGAGATTTGGTTGTGGGGAGTAATATAGGAAATTGTCGGGGGAGTAATGAACCGTGCGGAAAATTCCCTTTGCTCCTGCGACTTTTTTTCCTGCGATCGTGTTCCGATCGATCGAGAGGTTGTAAGGGAAGACTGCCGGAACTTATCTGCGGAACAGATGCAGGAGAAATTGAAAGCTATATGAGCTCTTCTGCGGAAGAAGAACGTAATGGTTCCAGGTTTGCTGGTGGGTCCGGGATTTAACATCGCTATCCAGAACCGCTGGCCCGCAATAACGAGACTTCTCGATTCAACCCCTGGTACCTGCTCGTCATTTCGGTTTTCTACCTTGGGTTTCATCCCAGGTACGGGATCCGGCTTGCCGTACTCCTCGGGATCACCTACGGGCTCAACGAGGCGCTCAAGCTTGCCTTCCATCTCGCGCGCCCGTACTGGATCTCGCCTGCAGTGAAAGTCTTTACCAGTCATACCTCGTTCGGGTTACCCTCGGGGGCTGCCATGTACGGTGCAGTGATCTACGGCTATATGGCAAATGTGACACGGCGCTGGTGGGTTATCATCGTCTGCGCCTTCCTCCTTCTCTGCACGAGCCTTTCCCGGCTCTTTGCCGGGGTTCACTTTCTTTTGGATGTCCTGGGAGGACTCGTCTTCGGCTTCCTCCTCCTCCTTCACCTCTTCTTCCTCGCCGAGCCGCGGCTGGATCGATACGCGGGGAGCCTTTCCCGGCGCTGACGCTGGTTCTGGATAATCGTCCTTTCGGCGATCCCGTTCATGCTGGCGGTTCCCGCGTACCTCCCGCTCGCAGACTGGCAGGTGCCGGCATCCTAGGCTGCGATCGCGTTCCAGCAGACGGGCGCTGAGATCGATCCGGTCCAGATCCAGTACGCATGGGGTGCGACCGGGATCATTTTCGGGAGTCTTGCCGGTTACGAGGCTCTCCGCTCGAGAGGGGGGTGGCACCACCGGTACGGCCTTTCTGGAGAGTCATCGGAATTGTTGCCGGGGCCGCTTCCGTGCTCATACTCTGGAATATCCTCTCCGCGATCGGTACCGTCTCCGTTCATTCCGATCCTGTACAGAAGGCCTACTCCATTCTGAAAATGGCAATCATCTTGTTCTGGCTTACCGGGTGCATCCTCCTGATTTTCCGGAGAGCCGGCATGTACGCGGACGGACCCTGATGAGGGAAAGAAGGGCGAATGCCCTGGCTCCTCCGGGATACTGCAGGCTGCGGGCCGCCCCCGTTCCGGTACGTGCCGGCGCCGTGCCACGCCATCCGGATGATCAGGGGCCCGTAGTGGCCGAAGTCAGCGGGCCACCAGTCCCGGCTTGACATGTACTGGCCGGTCACCTGTTTGTTTACCCCGCTCGCATCCGGGTGCGTGCTCTTCTCGGTCATTTCTCCCATTCCTCTCGGGCCGGACGACCAGGAGGGGTACCGTTCAGGGTTTGCATTCCGGGCCCGACCAGAGTACGCAGGAGAAGAGATCATGAACAGAAAAGAGATGTCTGCCGCCATCGCGGCTCTCATCATCGCCGTGGGTGGCCCGGTCCGGGCAGCACTTGCATTCCACATGCGTTGATTTTGCGGGCAGGTTTCCGGGAACGCGTATCATATGCACGATCGATCCGGAAGACTGCAAAAATTTTACGAACGTACCTGAGCGATCGATCCCCTTGCAAAAAGAATTTCAAAAAATTGCAAAAAGCGATCGCGAAAAATTTTCTTATTTTCTAGGACTTACGCGGTTGAAGGTAGATTCGAACAAGAAATCTTCATCACAGCACTACAAAAATAATCAGATTAGAACGCCGTGGAAGCGATAAAGAGAGAAGAAGCGGATCGATGAATCGAGCGTTTCGACTCGTACCAGCTGGAACCTGTATTCAATCGATGGGTTTCGAGGCGAAGAAATGCCAGCAACGAGAGCAGAATATGTCCTCGTTGAACAACCTCTTTTGGGACCCTGGCATCTCTCGATGCCACAACCTTGCTTGATGCCACGGTGATCCTCTTCGATATTCCATCCAAGTTCCTTGAACGTTTTTCTGTCGGTTTCCGATGCATCGAGAATATCGGTAGCCCAATGTTCGGGTTCCTTATCAGAGTGAACGATCCTAAATAGCTTGATGAAACCGTATTGTCTCAGATGAACAACTCTTCCTTCGGGAGGAATCTCAATCTCAGAAACTGAACGGTTGTACGTATTATCAGGATCAACCAACCGGTTGGATTTGAGACGGGTACACCAATGCCACTTCAGCGTGCGGATCAATTTCAGGTTGGCGATACTCGAATACCACGAATCAAAGATGACACATCCCGGCTGAAACTTTCTTTCTTCGGCTGCTCGTAGCATATCCCGGAAATGATCATTTTTGTTTTTCCCGTCTTTGTCTGGACAATAGATCCGGAAATCTACCGAAACTATCGCAGAACCATCAGTCCAAATGGTTGAGATTAGGTTGATTCCCTGAACTACCCGATGATGCTTCCCACTCCAGTGCCGGGTCAAATAATTGGGAGGTGGTTCCCTTGGCGGAATTATTTTTCTGGTTTGGATCAGGAGCGTGGGAGAACAGGCGTAACAGGATCTCCCTCTCCCCATTTTTTTTGTACTGCTCTTTTTCGGATGCGGGGATGGAGAAGACGGGACTTCCTGGAAAATTTAACCGGGTCTGTCCGCAGGAATAAACATCAGAACCAAAAAAAACAGGCAACAGAAACGCCTCGGCCGGGATTTGAACCCGGGTCAAAAGCTCCGGAGGCTTCTAGGATGTCCACTACCCTACCGAGGCAAAGGCACTTTTCTTCTTGAGCGGACCTCGCGCAAAAGTGTCATAATAACAACACCGCGTGTCCTAATAAATCTCTCGGATAAAGATGAAACCCTAACACTGTCCTGCCACCTTCCCGTGGCTTCTGGATGTCCTGCAGCAGGAGATCACCGGCCCCTCCATTTTTTTGCGTGAATCATCCCGGATGGAGGTGTTCTCCCCCCAAGAGTGATCCCGGAACTTTTCTCACCCGCAGGCCGTATGTGCTCAAAAACTGTATCCCGGAGAACTATTCCAGCGCTCCGGTCACTCACAGAGAAGAATAATGAGGATCTCCCCCAATAAAAAGTTAAAAAAAAGGTGTGCGGTGATTGATCCCGCTTACGGTTCGTTCTCTACGTGCCCGGCTCCTCCTGGATACCTTCCGTCACGTTCGGGAACGGGGTTTCCGGGTTGATGTGCGATGAGATGACCTCGAGATCCTTTGCCGTGGAGCTCCTCCGGTTCCCGCTGTTTTTCATACCATAGATAAAGTAGATGAAGAGACCAACACCGAGCCAGATAACGAACATCTCATGGGCAAGAGTCGTGAGATGGAAGATAAGGAATCCGCAGGTTCCTATGCAGAGGATCGGGACGACCGGAACGAGCGGGCACCGGAACGGGCGTGCAAGGGTCGGCTGCTGGTACCGGAGGATGATGACTCCGAGCGCGACAATCGAGAATGCAACGAGCGTGCCCATATTGACAAGCTCGGCGACAATGGTCAATGGGAAGATCCCGGCAACCAGTGCGGTGATGATCCCAATAAAGATCGTGACTTTTGCCGGGGTATGGGTCACCGGGTGAATCTCTGAGAAGACCCGGGGGAAGAGACCATCCCGGGACATCGAGAAGAGGATCCGGCTCTGCCCGAAGATCATAACGAGCAAAACGGAAGTCATCCCGCACAGGGCCCCGATGGAGACAAGCGCCGCCCCCCAGGAATAGCCAATCGCATTCAGCGCATATGCTATCGGTGCGCTTATCGCTGCGGGTTTGGCGAGTTCTGCGAAGGGGAGGATACCGGTCAGAACAACTGCGACAATAATGTAGAGGACCATGCAGACCGCAAGCGAGCCGATGATGCCGAGCGGGAGATTCTTTTGTGGGTTTTCAACTTCTTCGGCTGCAGTGACAACGGCGTCAAACCCGATAAACGCAAAGAAAACAATTGCTGCACCCGAAAAGATGCCGAGCCAGCCGGCCGGTGGCATCAGGGGATCCCAGTTGGACGGCTGGATGGCTACAAACCCGAGGCAGATGAAGAGGAGGATGACTGCGAGTTTGATCGCGACGATGACTGCATTGAACTTCGAGCTCTTTTTTGTGCCAGCTACCAGGAGGGCAGTCAGCGCAAGCACGATGAGGATCGCCGGGAGATTCACGATCCCTCCTGCAACACCCATCGGGTTGCTGAGAGATGGCGGGAGCACTATCCCGGCCGAACTCAGGAGCACGGTGAAGTAACCGGACCAGCCGATTGCAACCGCAGAGATGGCAAGACCGTATTCAAGGATGAGATCCCAACCGATGATCCATGCCCAGATCTCGCCAAGGGCAGTGTAACAGTACGTGTATGCACTCCCGGCCACCGGGATCATGGTCGAGAATTCCGCGTAACAGAGCGCAGCAAAGAGACAGACGATGCCTGCGAGGACAAATGAGATCGGCAGTGCGTTCCCTGAATGGAGTCCTGCGGCTATCCCGGACAGGACGAAGACCCCGGTACCGACAATCGCACCGATACCAAGCAGTACAAGATCCACCGGTTTCAAGACCCGTTTTAAGGAATGTTCAGCAGCAGGTGTGTTGACCTGCATGTGGACCGGTTTTTTTGCAAACATCGAATGGTCCAGCAAATAACGTAAATTCACTTTTTATCAACCCCTCCATATTTCGATCGAAGCCCCGCATACAGATACGGGCTTCGGCCAGACCGGAATCCGGAATTCCTGAGTTCTGTGGAACAATTACCGGTATTCCGCCAAGGTTTTGGGCTCCGATTATGTAACAATATCCGGCACCAAATCTCTTAAACAAAAGGTTGAGTGAAAAATTTCTTTCACTAAATATCCGGCCGATTTAGAGATAGGCCAAAAACGAGAGTGCAAAGAATTTTTCACTCAAACGCAGATTTAAGCATTTTCTCATAAAAATACCGTGTCCTATCCCGAAATCATTTGACATCAGATGTAAATACCGATTTGAGCAACTTATCGAATGGGGCTATCCAGAGGATCATTCAGCAATGTGTCAATGATAAACCCGTTGTTGAGATTGCCCGGTATTTCCAGATTACCCGTCAACGAGTGTATCAGTTCATCAACCCGTTCAGAGAATCGGGAGAATATCCGGTACTCAGGCAATCTGGAAGAAAGCCCCAAGCCATCGATGATCGAGCAGAAGAGTTGATCCTCGCAACCTATCAATCCAACAACATTGGTCCAATCCATCTGGAGAAGAAGATTGAGGAAACACACGGGATCCATATCCCGCATAATCGAATCTATCGGGTATTGTTGAACCACGGTCTGGTGGAGATCAACATGAAAAAACGGCAACAGCGGAAATATGTTCGGTATGAACATACTCATTCCATGTCGATGGGGCAGGGAGACTGGAAAGAGTTCGAACTTAAAGGATCGAAGAAATGGCTGATCGCATTCATGGATGATTCATCCCGCCTCATCACCTGCTACGGGGTATTCGATTCTCCAACTACCGAGAACACTCTCACGGTGCTGAATCAGGGATTCCAGATGTACGGTACGCCCCGCAAGATCCTCACTGACAACAGTACACAATTCGTTTCAGCTCGGAACCGTGAACAGGCCCATCATAAATTCGGAGAGTTCCTTGTTCATCACAACATAAAACACATCCCAACCAGGATAAAACACCCTCAAACGAACGGCAAAATTGAACGGTTCTTCAGAGAAGTCGAACGAAGGATCGCGAAGTTCGGTTCTGTCGATAAAATTCTTCACTGGCACAATGTCATCAAACCTCACATGAGTGAGTCTCGATTTCGATGAGCCTTATAACGCATTCTGGTACCGTCTACCCCAGGAGAGGATTCTGAAATATGCTCAGAAATGGTTATATGTGTAAAATCAATTCGGGATATCACACCCTTCGTTTGGATTGGAAGTCCGCCTTCCGCCGGGCTCTTCCAGGTTTTGTCACCGGAAACGCCATGCTAAACCGGGGGTTACCCCGGAAGCAGGAGAAAACGTCCATCGGTGGTGAACCGTCTTCACCCTTCCCGCTCGTCGCCCGGGCGCAGAGAAGCCATCGCCAACCCGGCCGGTCCCCTGCCGGGTAAATGCCGTCGGTGATCAACCCCTGCCCTTTTGGGGATGGATCAGCGGTCCAGATTTCATTTCAAGTAAATTACAAATGATCTTTGCGGAGAACGATCGTTTGAGCAAAGTACATATCCAATCAAAAAAAGATTGTCGGCCATGCAGTACTTTACCGATACGGATATGGGGCTCGACCTCAGTCTCGTCAACCTCGCCGTTGAATCTGCATTCTCGGACCATGGGAAGGGCCTTGTCCTGATGCCGCCCAAGGTGTACGTCACCCTGCCGGAAGGCGATTTCCGCACCATGCCGGCGTATCTTCCCTCCCTCTCCATTGCGGGAGTAAAGATCGTCAATGTCCATCCCGGGAATCCCCAAAAAGGCCTTCCGACCGTGATGGCCCTGACGGTGATCCTGGATATCTCGACGGGCGAACCGGTTGCCGTCATCAACGCCACCCGGCTTACGGATATGAGGACCGGGGCCGCCGGTGCGATCGCGGCGAAATATCTCTCCTCGAAAAAAGAGATAACGCTCGGGGTAGTGGGGACCGGGAGACAGGCTGAAGCCCAGGTCGCTGCAATTTCCCGGGAGCTGAAGATCAGGGACATAAAAGTCTGGGGATGCAACCCGGAACATGTCCGGAAATTTGCGGATAGGTTTATGGAATATCCCTGCTCTTCCGGGTCTCTCGAAAGAGTCTGCGACTGCGATCTCCTTGTAACCACCACCCCTTCCCGGAGCCCGCTTGTCCAGGCCGAATGGATCCACGAAGGGACCCACATCAATGCTATCGGGGCCGATGCGCCCGGTAAAGAGGAACTCGACCCCGCCCTCCTGAAGCGCGCCCAGGTCTTTGTCGATGATCCGGCCCAGGCCGTTCACTCAGGGGAGATCAATGTGCCGATCAGCCAGGGAATTTTCCGGAAGTCCGATATTGCCGGGACGCTTGGGGAGGTGGTGATCGGCAGAAAAAAACGGGAACGAAAAGAGGGGATAACAATATTTGACTCTACGGGTCTTGCGATACAGGATCTCGCCATCGCCCACATCGCGATGCAGCAGGGAAAAAAGATCGATCTCCCCTTTCCCTGATCTTTTTAAAAAGAGTGCGGAGCCGTCACTGTTCCAGCTTCTTTGCATATCTCTTCCAGATCTCCTCGCGGTAAACAGGGCCGCTGTTGTAGGTGCAGAAGGGTATGAGTTTCCCGTCTGGTGTAGCATAGTGGATACAGCACCGTGAAACCCGGTCGAGATCGTAGTTGTACTTGTCCATGAAGTGCATCGTCCCGATAAAAAGGGCATTCCAGTGGAACTCCCGGAGGGCTTCGAAGTTCTGGCCGATAAGGGTCTTTCCGATCATCTTCCAGAATTCGGTCGTGTTGCCCTGCTCCCCTTTCTTCACCGAGGAGTGCATGTTCTTGACCCCTTCGAGGAGAGCCTTGTACTTGTTGATGGTCCCGCCTCTCTTGATGGTCTCTGCCATCTGGGTGATAGATTCAAAGAAACTCTCGACATCGACCATGCGGTTTACCGGGACAACCGAATCTTTCTGGACAAAGACATAGGTTGCCGCCCCGCAGTGCTGGTGGGCAGTGAACCTGACCTGCGGCCGGCCGGTATAGGCTTCCACGAGATCGGAGAAGGGCAGGACACAGGGAACCGGGTAGAAATCGTCCTTTTTGAGGACCCCGCCCATCTGCTCCTCGATATTCTGCAGCACGTCCGGGATGGTTATCCGGGACTTCTTGACATCGTCATCGCTTGCCGCGCCGGTGAATGCAACCGGCTGGAAGTTGACTCCGCGGACGACTGCAATGTGTTCTATGGCGAACCGGATGATCTCACCGACCTCGTTGTCGTTCCTTCCCCGGATAACGGTCGGAACAAGGACAACCCCGAGCCCTACGGCCTTCAGGTTCTCGATCGCCTTCTCGTGAATCTTCAGGAACGGGTTCGTCCTCTGGGTTACCCCGTCAAAATGGAGGTAGACCGTATTGAGGCCGGCCTCCTTGAGCTGCAGGGCCAGTTCCGGTTCCTTTGCGATCCGGACGCCGTTTGAGGCAATCTGGACCTGGGGGAAGCCCATCTCCTTTGCGGTCCTGATAATTCTGACCAGATCCTCCCGCATCGTCGGCTCCCCGCCAGAAAACTGGACCGCAGGGGCAGGGACCGGTCTTTCATCCCGGAGCAGCTTCATCATCTTTACAATCTCGTCAAAATCCGGTTCGTAAATGAACCCGCAGGCACGGGCATTTGCAAAACAGAAATCACAATCAAGATTACAGCGGTTCGTGAGGTCGATATTTGCCAGGAGCGTCTGGGAGTGATGGTTATTGCAGATCCCGCATGCCGTCGGGCAGCTCCCGGGAGGCATGTCTTGGTTCTGGGAGTTTGCTATCCCGTTTCCGACCGCATTGTATCTTTCGAACCGGTGATACATCGTCGGGTCTGACCAGTAGAGGTTCTTAAACTGCCCGTGTTCCGGGCATGCCTGCTTCAGCCAGATCGTCCCCTCTTCTTCCACAATATCCGCATCGATGACGGTATTACACGTAGGACAAAGACCCCGAGTCTTTTTTATCAGCATTGATGTACACCCGCTAGAAGAATTGCACAATTTCCCGGTTTTTTAGTAACTTTAATGTTTCTTCCTGCTCTTTATTACAGGTATTGGAGTGCTACATTATTAGTATCGAGTCCTTCATAATACCATTGCTTTCCGCGATTTGGATTATGCTTCCGGCGTATCTCCCAAATCCGGCCGCAGCACTCTTTGGCGGGGGGACCCCCATCGACTTTGGCAGGAATTACCCGGATGGCCACCGGATTTTCGGTGACGGGAAGACCTGCCGTGGCTTCCTGATGGGTATTCTTCTGGGTATAGTCATTGGTTGGATCGAGATCTGGGCGAGGGGGGCGTACGGGCTTACCAGACTTCCCGAACAGACCTTTACCTCGATTGTCGTCCTCTCGGTCGGAGCCCTCCTTGGTGACCTTGCCAAGAGCTTTTTCAAGAGGAGACTTGGCAAGGATCGGGGGGCGAAGTGGCCTGTTGCGGACATGTACGATCTTGTAGCCGGAGCACTGATCCTCATGCTTATTGTCAACTCCTCGTGGATAGTTGCCAACATTACGATCCCGGTCCTCCTATTCATTCTGATTCTCACGCCGATTCTGCACCGTTCTGTCAACATTATCGGCTATCTTTTGCATGTCAAGGAGGTACCATGGTAAACGCTATTGCAGAGTTGCTGATCCGCTTCAAAGCGATCGAGTTGGGTGAATTTACGCTCGCATCCGGGGCAAAGAGCACTTACTATGTTGATGTGAAGTCGGCAGTCACCCAACCGGAACTGCTTGCTGCCATAGCAAGAACCGTGACCCTGTCGCATGAATTCGATGTCATAGCAGGCGTCGCGGTGGGTGGAGTATCCCTTGCTGTCGCAACTTCTCTTGAGAGTATGAGACCCTACGCGATTATCCGGGCTGCAGAAAAAAGCCACGGTAAAAAAGATCCGATCATTGGCTCTGTCATGGGGAAGAACGTTCTTCTCATAGAAGACGTCACCACTTCAGGGGGTTCAGCACGATACGGCGTCGTGTCCCTCCGGAGAGCAGGAGCGACCGCGACCCGGGTGATCACGGTCGTCGACCGCGAACAAGGCGCCGGTGAGATGCTCAAAAGCCACAATATCCAGCTCATCCCCCTCGTCAAAGTCAGCGAGCTCTTAAAAAAGTAAGGAATTTTTAATAAGAAACGCACAATAGATGGTATCATGAAGATACTCGTTGTGGGCGGGGGAGGAAGAGAGCATTCTATTGCCTGTGCCCTTGCCCGCAACCCCCGAACCGAAATTTTTTCCGTGATGGCAAAGCGGAATATCGGCATTGCCCTCCTTTCGAAAAAGATCCTCTCCGCAAAGGAGACGGATACAGCAAAAATTGTTGGTTTTGCCAAGGAGACGGGGACAGAGTATGCGTTCATCGGCCCTGAGGCGCCGCTGGAAGCGGGAATCGTGGATGCGCTTGAGGCGGCGGGGGTTGCCTGTATCGGACCGACCCGTGCTGCAGCCCGGCTTGAGACGGACAAGGCGTTCTGCCGCGAACTCATGGAGCGGCAGGGTATCGAGGGTTGCCCAAAGTACCGGGTCTTTTATAATACCGAGGAAGCCGGAGCCTTCATAAGGGAGTCCGAAGGGGATCTTGCCATCAAACCAATTGGCCTGACAGGGGGCAAGGGTGTCCGGATCATGGGCGAGCAGATAGATCGCGAAGGGGCGATTGCCTATGCCAGAACCCTTGGTGCAGGTGTGGTTCTTGAAGAGCGGCTTATCGGGGAGGAGTTCACGCTGCAGGCCTTTGTCGATGGTAATCATCTCATCCCCATGCCTCTTGTCCAGGACCACAAGCGGGCGTTTGAAGGAGATACGGGTCCGAATACGGGGGGAATGGGTTCCTACTCCATGCCCGATCACCGCCTCCCGTTTGTTACGGACGGGGAGTACCAGAAAGCGATCGGGATCATGAGATCCATTGTTGCAGCAATAGAGCGGACCGGCCAGCCGTACAAGGGGATACTGTACGGGCAGTTCATGAACACGGCCAAGGGCCCCAAGGTGATCGAGTTCAACGCACGGTTCGGGGATCCCGAAGCAATGAATGTCCTCTCCCTGCTGACAAGCGACCTCTCAGAGATCGTGCAGAGGATTGTAGAAGGCACGCTGCGGATCACTGACGCAGTCTTCGAACAGAGAGCAACGGTCTGTAAATATCTCGTTCCCGAAGGATACCCGGACTCCCCCCGGACCGGCCTGCCGGTCTCAATCGGGGATCACCCGGATACGCTGCTGTACTACGCAAACATCGAAGAGAAGAATGGCAGCCTTTCGACGCTCAGCTCCCGGACCCTTGCCTTTGTCGGCAAGGGGGAGTCGCTTGAAGTGGCAGAACGTGCGGCGGAGCGTGCGGCATCGTCGGTCTGGGGTGGTGTGCGTCACCGTCGGGACATCGGGACCCGCACGCTGCTGGACAAGAGGATTGCGCACATGAAGGAGTTACGATGAAGAAGGATTTCTTATCCATCCTCGATATCACGGAGACGGAGCTCACCGGGCTTCTCACCGAAGCAAAACGACTCAAGGCCCTCAAAAAAGAAGGGAAGATCCATGATTACCTGCGGGGAAAGAACCTCGCGATGATCTTCGAGAAATCATCCACCCGTACGCATATCTCGTTTGAAGTAGGCATGAATGAGCTGGGTGGCCACGCTCTCTTCCTGAATGCCCGGGATATGCATATCTGGCGGGGCGAGGAGATCCGGGATACCGCCCGGGCAGCCACCCGGTATGTCTCCGGCCTGATGATCCGGGCCTATAAGCACAGCACCATCGAGGAGTTCGCACGGCATGCGATGATCCCGGTTATCAACGGCCTCTCCGACCTCGAACACCCCTGCCAGCTCCTTGCCGATATCCTGACGATCGAAGAGCACTTTGGATCCGCCCGGGATCTCAAGGTTGCCTGGGTCGGGGACGGGAATAATGTCTGCAACTCCCTGATCCTTGCGACCGTCCTGACCGGAATGAATGTCACGGTTGCGACACCCTCCGGGTATGAACCGGCTGAAGCGATCGTAAAGAAGGCCCGGGCACTCGGCGGGAAGGTTCAACTCGTCCGGAAACCCGAGAATGCAGTGACCGATGCTCACGTGATAGTCACGGATACCTGGATCTCGATGGGCGATGAGCAGGAGCGGGAAGAACGTATCCGATCTTTCCGGAAGTTTACCGTGGATGCCACCCTTCTCCGGCATGCGTCCCCGGATGCACGGGTCCTTCACTGCCTCCCGGCGCACCGGGGCGAAGAGATCGCTGACGAAGTGATGGAAGGCGGCCAGAGCCTCGTATGGGACGAAGCCGAAAACCGGCTCCATGCCCAGAAAGCCCTCCTTCTCCGGCTCTTAAAGAATTCAGGATGAACTGGAGAGAGAATCAATCCGATCCAACAAAAAAAACTATTTTTTCCCGATAAAGTCGTCGAGCCGCTGGAGCACATATCTCTCAACCGCTTGTGCGACCTCCATTTTTCCCCGGAAGGCAAGAAGTTCGCGTTCATCGCCTTCCATGTTTGCAAAATTCAGGCGCTCCTTTCGCTCGACAACTTTCACATCCGGAAATTTTTCGACGACCTCAAAAATAATGGATCTCGGTACCCCTGGCGGGATGATAACATCGTACAGCTGCTCTTCGTCTTCCATTCGTCACCTGTTCATTTACCTATCTTTATTCGCCGGTTCATAATACATGGGCCCCCCCGGATCCCTCCGATGGGGGTTTTCGGCTTTCCGAGCGAGTTCATACACCTGCCCATAAGGGCCGCGCCGCGTGCAAGGCCATCGTCAACAAAGACGAGGTGATCGTTCGGATCGTCATACAAGTTGCGCCCGATGATCCCTTCGAGGATGTACTCCGGTTTCCATCCCGATATGGCGGCTCTCCCGGTAAACCCGATCGATGAGTTCCGGGGCACGATCTTCTGTGCTACAGCTACGTCGATGAGACGAAGGGCCATCTCTGCGCAGACCCGGTCGATAACCTCATTGAGGGTTGCAAGGTTATGGTTCTTGTGGATCTCCGCCCCGATCGCGGTGAGCTTGTCAAGGTTGCTGCTGTTTACGCCGCAATCGCATCCGATCATCGCGATACCGGACTCGATTGCGAGCTTCGCATTGACCGGCACCCGGCCGAACCGGTCCCGGTCCGGAGGGACGATCCGGATATCGATCTGCTCGTGGCATCTCCTGACATAATCGTTGACAACGGCCTTCTTCCCTCCGCCGAGTAGTCCCCCGACAACACTGTGTTCCCCAAAGACATCGAGAGCGGTCCCTGTCCGCTCATGGACAAGTCCGGTTCCCCGGACGATCGCATCCGGGATGGCCCCGGCAAGACCACAGAAGTTCCCCACCGTCTTTGCAAACGGGTTGGGGTCGTCGGGGGAGACATCGCTTGTGATCCTCCCGTCAAGCGTTGTTCCGAAGTCGATCGATATGCAGGGGTTACGGAAGTCGACCGGCGTCCATTTCGCCCCTTCCTTGATTCCTGCCATGGCAAGTTCGCCTTCCATCTCGTTTGCCACCATCTCCACGCCCGTCGATCCAACCGGCGGAATGACCCCGGCAACTGCGCCGATAAAGACTACTTTGTCGGCGAAACTGAAAGGCTGTAATTTCTCTGCCTGGTTCGCTTTTGCCATGGGCGGCGTCATCTTCCTTGGAGGAACCCCGGCAACAAGACAGCCGTTGGCAAGGGCAATAACAAAGTCCCCGACCTGATCCGGGGACTCCATCTCCGCTACGACCCCCGTACTTCGCACAACAAAATCGAGGTCTTTCTTGATGTCGAGGTGTGCCTCTTCATGGCACCGGATCAGGGTGTTGCGGACCAGTTCGGTAACTGCCTCTCGTGTCAGCTCGGTACCATCGAGCGTCTCCCCGAATATTGTCTCTCCGGGTTTTGGTTTCCTGATATCCCGGCTCATGGAAACCGTCTTATTGATGACATACGACATTCCGGTCTCGAGGCTTACCCCTGTAAGGATACATTTTGTCGTGGTATTCCCCATCTCGACCGATGCCACGATAAAATACGGCTTGTTCTTATATTCCGGAACCTGCATCCCGGCGCCATGGGTTATTGAGGGAGGAGGGGGACTCTCGACGATATGGGGTTTTGGCCTCGTGAAGCGGGAAAAAAAACCGGCACACATAGTACCGGATTCTACATTAGGAATCCTTATACATTTCCATTCGTGGCTGACCGATTCCTCCCGCATTCTCAAGCCCGGTTCTGCATTTCCCTGCCGGAACAATTGGAATGCCTAAAAATCTCCCGGCAAAAGCCATTCTCCCAATAAAATACAGAAAAGAAAATTTCCCAAGGGACTTCCAGGATCTCATCTGCGATCTTTTACTCAAGCTCGCAGGGAAAAAGGGTTTTCCGGGAGGGATTATCGCGTTTTCATCTGCCTGACCATACGCCCCTGGATGCCGAAGTAGTGGGAGACCCCAATGGCATGGCACTGGTCGAGGGTTGCGCTGTCGAATGAGACAAGGTCGCTTGAATAGATTGCATTCGGGGAGCTCCTCCCCAGGATCCTGGCAGAGCCTTTGTACAACTCAAGGTCGACAGTACCATCTACCCTCTCCTGTGTTGCGTCGATGAATGCATTCAGGTCAGTATAGAGCGGCTCATAGATCAATCCCTTGTAGGCGAGATCGGACCAGGCATCGTCAACCATGCGTTTGAACGCAAGTTCATCGCGGCTCAGGACAAGGCTCTCAAGGTCACGGTGAGCCTGAAGGATGACCGTTGCGGCCGGGTGCTCATAGTTCTCCCGTGCCTTGAGTCCTAGGATCCGGTCTTCCACCATATCGTTCCGGCCGATCCCGTGCTTACCGGCAAGGAGGTTCAGCTGCTGGATAAGCTCCAAACCGGGCAATTTTTTCCCGTTCATTCCTACCGGGACGCCTCCCTTGAATTCAAGGGTGAGTTTCGCCGGTTTGGCCGGGGCCTTCTCCGGAGAGACTGTCCAGAGATAGATCTCTTCAGGAGGGTGGTAGGCAGGGTCTTCGAGCTTACCGCCTTCGATGCTCCGGCTCCAGCAGTTCTCATCCATGCTCCAGGGCTTCTCCTTCTGGACCGGGACGGGGATCTTATGCTCTTTTGCATACTGGATCTCCCAGTCACGGGTGAGGTTCAGTTCGCGAATGGGTGCAACAACTTCAAGACCTGTTCCCCGGATTATAAAATCAAACCTGAGCTGGTCGTTTCCCTTCCCTGTGCACCCGTGACCAACTGCCTCTGCTCCTTCTTTTTTGGCAATTTTCACGACTTCTTCAGCAATGAGGGGGCGGGCAAGGGATGTTCCCATAGGGTAACCCTCATACGAACCGTTTGCCCTGATAGCCGGGAATATATGTTCTTTCACAAATTTTTCCCGTGCATCGATCGTGTAGTGCTTGTCGGCGAGTTTCTTCCCTTTCTTTGTCGCGACATCGATCTCTTCGTCGCGCTGGCCGACATTTACAGCGACCGTGATGACACGGTCATAATCGTACCGTTCCTTTAACAGCGGTATGCAGATGGAGGTGTCGAGACCTCCGGAATATGCAAGAACGATGGAACCTTTTCCCATGGTAATATTCTCCGAGCTACAGGTTAGTAGTCCGAGCATATATTTGAGTGAGTAAGAACTGCCAAAAACCGCTATTCACGGGGAGGAAGAGGAATGAAAAGAGTGGTTTTTGTTCTTCCTGAAAAAGTATTGGTGTAATTACTTTGCAGTTACCCTGATGATTCCGGTTGTTGCCGGCTGGTAAACCGTGGCGTAGTTGTATGCGCCGACGTTGTCAAAGGAGACATTGAAGGCCTTGCCGTACGGAATCTCAACCGTGCTCATGCTCCCGAAGTATTTGCCCGTCTGGAGGTCAACAGCGACAACTGCGTGGGGTTTAAACCGGTCGTTGTTTATCCAGGAAACGGTCGTTCCAACGGGGATACTGACAATGGTTCCCGGGGTAATGGTCCCCTGCTCGTTGAACGTAATCGGAACTACCGGCTGGGGGGTTTCCGTTGCATTCGGAGTTTCCGTTGCGGTTACGTTGGAGGTAACATTTGCTGTCGGAAGAACCGTAGGAATTTCCGTGGGCAGAACGGTCGTGGCGTTCGTGGTCGGTGCCGGGGTTAGTGGTGGGGTAACTACCGGGTCGGATATGCATCCCGCGAGTGAGATCCCGATAAACAGGATTGCGAGGACAACAAGAAGTTTCTTCATGCATCTTTTTTTGTCATTTCGGTATATAAGGATATTCTAATAATCCGGGCACTGTCCTATCCCGAAATCATTTGACATCAGATGTAAATACCGATTTGAGCAACTTATCGAATGGGGCTATCCAGAGGATCATTCAGCAATGTGTCAATGATAAACCCGTTGTTGAGATTGCCCGGTATTTCCAGATTACCCGTCAACGAGTGTATCAGTTCATCAACCCGTTCAGAGAATCGGGGGAATATCCGGTACTCAGGCAATCTGGAAGAAAGCCCCAAGCCATCGATGATCGAGCAGAAGAGTTGATCCTCGCAACCTATCAATCCAACAACATTGGTCCAATCCATCTGGAGAAGAAGATTGAGGAAACACACGGAATCCATATCCCGCATAATCGAATCTATCGGGTATTTTTGAACCACGGTCTGGTGGAGATCAACATGAAAAAACGGCAACAGCGGAAATATGTTCGGTATGAACATACTCATTCCATGTCGATGGGGCAGGGAGACTGGAAAGAGTTCGAACTTAAAGGATCGAAGAAATGGCTGATCGCATTCATGGATGATTCATCCCGCCTCATCACCTGCTACGGGGTATTCGATTCTCCAACTACCGAGAACACTCTCACGGTGCTGAATCAGGGATTCCAGATGTACGGTACGCCCCGCAAGATCCTCACTGACAACAGTACACAATTCGTTTCAGCTCGGAACCGTGAACAGGCCCATCATAAATTCGGAGAGTTCCTTGTTCATCACAACATAAAACACATCCCAACCAGGATAAAACACCCTCAAACGAACGGCAAAATTGAACGGTTCTTCGGAGAAGTCGAACGAAGGATCGCGAAGTTCGGTTCTGTCGATAAAATTCTTCACTGGCACAATGTCATCAAACCTCACATGAGTGAGTCTCGATTTCGATGAGCCTTATAACGCATTCTGGTACCGTCTACCCCAGGAGAGGATTCTGAAATATGCGCAGAAATGGTTATATGTGTAAAATCAATTCGGGATATCACATATAATCCGGGCACTTTCGGGAATCCGATACCGGAACTCAAGTACATCCGGAAAGAGAAAGATTCAAAAAAAAGGTAAAGTTGGTTGTTTGGAGCGGTGCTTACTTCAGATAATGGCTGATTGGCTCAAGCGTCATCTTCTCGCGCTTGATTGCATCAATGGCAAGGGCCGCAGCCCGCGCTGCCTGGAGTGTGGTAATATAGGGTATACTCAGGTCCACTGCCGCACGCATGATCTGGTAGTGGTCCTGTCGTGACTGGCGATCGAGCGGCGTGTTGATGATAAGCCGTATCTCGCCATGCCGCATCATATCGAGAACGTTGGGAGAGCCCTCCTGAATTTTCCGCACGAGATTTGCTTCAACGCCCGCAGCATGGAGGTAATCCACCGTCCCCTCGGTCCCGTACAGAGTAAGCCCGAGATCCCTGATCCTGCGGGCAATCGAAATGACTTCATCTTTCTGGCTGATATTGACCGAGACAAAGACATTACCTTTGAGCGGCAGCTCGTTATCGGCAGATATGCACGCCTTGTAAAACGCGAGGCCGAAGTCATAGTCGATCCCCATAACCTCCCCCGTACTCTTCATCTCCGGGCCGAGCATGGTGTCCACGCCGGCAAGTTTGTTGAAGGGAAGCAGGACTTCCTTTACGGCAACATGTTCGATCCGGCGTTCTTTATAGCCGAGATTGTCAAGGGTACGGCCTACCATGACCTTTGCCGCAATCTTTGCGACCGGAAGCCCGGTTGCTTTTGAAACGAACGGGACCGTGCGACTGGCCCGGGGATTCGCCTCGAGAATGTAGACGATCTTCTCCTGGACTGCGAGCTGGAGGTTCACAAGCCCGACAACACCGAGCCCCAGCGCAATCTTCCGGGTGTAATCCCGGACCTTTTCGATCACCGCAGGGGCGA
This sequence comes from Methanoregula sp. SKADARSKE-2, assembly GCA_030919125.1. Lineage (GTDB taxonomy): Archaea > Halobacteriota > Methanomicrobia > Methanomicrobiales > Methanospirillaceae > Methanoregula. The sequence goes on along the minus strand of CP121470.1, from coordinate 1,498,779 downwards.
GAGACTGTGTCGGGATCACGCACGCGGAATCGCCGGAGTGGATGCCCGCCTGCTCGATATGCTCCATAATACCGCCGATGAGGACATCTCTCCCGTCACAGACCGCATCGACGTCGAGTTCTATGGCATTCCGGAGGTAGGAGTCTATCAGGACCGGATGCTCGGGGCTTGCGAGCACCTCCTCTTTCTTCATGTACGCCTCGAGCTCCCCGGCATCGTGGACGATCTCCATCGCCCTTCCGCCGAGCACGTAGGAAGGTCGGACGAGAACCGGGTATCCAATCCGTTCCGCCTTCTCCCGAGCCTCATCCTTCGACCGTGCAGATGCGTTGGGCGGGCTTGGGATCTCCAGTTTTTCGATGAGGATGCTGAACCTGTCGCGATCCTCTGCGATGTCCATCGCATCCGGGCTCGTGCCGAGGATTCGTGTCGGAAGGCCGAGGCGTTTTATCTCCCTTTCAATGGGAACAGCGAGGTTTACCGCATTCTGGCCGCCAAACTGGACCATGACCCCGTAATAGTGGTCGGTCAGGAGGATATTCATGACGTCTTCAAGCTGCATGGGTTCGAAGAAGAGCCGGTCAGAGGTATCGAAATCCGTGGATACCGTCTCGGGATTGTTATTGACGATATGGACCTCGACCCCCTCGTCCCGGAGAGCCTGGACCGCATGGACCGTGCAGTAATCGAACTCGATCCCCTGGCCGATCCGGATGGGGCCCGAACCCAGTATCAGAACTTTTGGTCGCTCACTCGGGACGATCTCGCAGGCAGCATCCCAGGTTGAATAGAAGTACGGGGTCGTTGCCGGGAACTCTGCTGCGCAGGTGTCCACCATCTTATACGCTGGCTTTCCGACAATCTTCCTGATATCGTCGGGTGCAATCCCGGTCAGCTTCGCGATCTCCCCGTTTGAGAAGCCCCGTCTCTTTGCCTGCTTTATATCAGCGGGCTCGTGATGCCCTGCGAGGTAGCCCTCGAAGTCGACAAGATTCTTGATCTTTTCTAAGAAGAACGGCGTTATGGAAGTCAGTTCGACAATTTCTGCAAGGGTGAAACCCTGCCGGAAGGCATCGAAGAGGCAGCGGAACCGTTCGTCGGTAGGCCGGGAGAGGATCATCCGGATCTCGCTCGGGCTCGTGTGCGACCGCACATCTGTGTCGAGCGACCGCTTCGCTTTCATGAACGCTTCTTCGAGCGTCCGGCCGATCGCCATCACCTCCCCCGTGCTCTTCATGGAGGTGGAGAGGGTCCGGTCGGCACCCTTGAACTTGTCGAAGGGCCAGCGGGGAACTTTTACCACGATGTAGTCGATCGCCGGCTCGAACGATGCAGGCGTGCACCCAGTCACGGTATTGGTGATCTCATCGAGCCGCATCCCGATCGCGATCTTTGCCGCAACCCGGGCAATCGGGTACCCGGTCGCTTTCGAGGCCAGCGCCGAGGAGCGCGAGACACGTGGGTTGACCTCTATGACCCGGTAATCCCCGTCACGGAACGCGAACTGGACATTGCAGCCTCCCTGGACATCGAGCGCCCGGATGATGTGGATCGCTGCACTCCGCATCATCTGGTACTCATCGTCCCGGAGGGTCAGGATCGGCGCAACGACCACGCTCTCCCCCGTATGGATACCCATCGGGTCTACGTTCTCCATACCACAGACGATAATGCAGGTATCCGCGGCGTCCCGCATGACCTCGAACTCGATCTCCTTCCAGCCCAGAACACTCTCTTCGATAAGCACCTGGTGGATACGCGAGCGTGACAGGCCGAGCTCGATAATGCGGGTCAGTTCCTCCTTTGTTTTACCGATACCGCCCCCGGCACCTCCGAGGGTATAGGCAGGTCGGACGACGGCCGGCAGGCCAATCTCCCTGATAGCATCGTCAATCTGGCTCAGGGAGTTGAGGACAACACTTCTCGGGACCGGTTCGCCAATCTCGGTCATGAGGTCGCGGAACTTCTGCCGGTCCTCTCCTTTGTAGATGGCTTCCAGCGGTGTTCCGAGGATCTCGACACCCTTAAGCGCCCCCATCTCAGCGAGTTCGACGGTGAGGTTGAGGCCGGTCTGGCCTCCCATCCCCGAGAGGATCCCATCCGGTCTCTCCTTCTCGATGATCTTTGCGATGAAGTCCGCCCTGAGCGGCTCGATATAGATCTCGTCCGCCATCTCGGGATCGGTCATGATCGTAGCCGGGTTCGAGTTGACGAGCACGACTTTGATTCCCTCTTCCCGGAGGGAGCGGCAAGCCTGCGATCCCGAGAAATCGAACTCGGCTGCCTGCCCGATCTGGATCGGTCCCGACCCGATCAGGAGGACTTTTTTGATCTCGGTCCGCTTGGGCATTTATGCAATCCTCCTGAAGAGTGCATTGAAGAAATGCGCCTCCGTGTCCCGCGGACCGCCATGGGCCTCGGGATGGAACTGGACCGTGGTGAGGCAGAGATCCTTGTTCTCGAATCCTTCCACCGTGAAATCGTTGACATTCGAGTACGTGATCTCACATCCTTCCGGGAGGGACTGGGGATCTACGCAGAACCCGTGGTTCTGGGTGGTGATGAAGATCCTCCCGTCCTTGTACCGGACCGGTTGGTTCGCCCCCCGGTGGCCGAACCTGAGCTTGTAGGTCTCCCCCCCGACCGCGAGCGCTGAGATCTGGTTACCCATGCAGATCCCAAAGACCGGCATCTGCCCGAGAAGGTCCCGGACGCATCTGATTGCCTGCGTTGCCTGTTTTGGATCCCCGGGACCGTTACTGACAAAGAGGGCGTCCGGCTTGCAGGCAAGAATCTTGTCGGAGGTTACGTCATGGGGGAAGACGTAGAGGTCACCTCTCCTCTCAGAGAGGCTCGTAAGCATATTCTTCTTGATACCGAGATCGATGACCGCGATCTTCTTCCCGATCCCCTCAATCCGGTACGCCTCTCTGCAGGAGACCTCGGGGATTGGGGCGATATCGCAGATGGTCGGGGTCCGGCGGGCAAGGGCAACCGCATATTCCCCGTCATCGCTCCCGACAACAAGGGCGGCCCGCATCGTCCCGTTGACCCGGAGCCTGATGGTGAGGGCCCGGGTGTCGATGTTGGTGATGCCGAGAAGACGGTTCTCTTCGAAAAAAGACCTGATGGAGGGGCCGGCGGCAGGCTTCTCGCAGATCTCGCGGGTGATACACCCGAGGGCACAGACATTGCTGTTCTGGAAATTTCTGGCATCGACACCGTAGTTGCCGATGAGCGGGAACGTGAACATCAGGATCTGGCCGAAATAACTCGGATCGGTCAGCGACTCCATGTAGCCGGTCATCTGCGTATTGAATACAAGTTCCCCGGCGCGCTCCCCCTCGACACCAAAACCTTCCCCGACAACAAAGTGCCCGTCTTCGAGACCTAGAACCGCCTTCATGATTTTCCATATGTTATGCGCCCGAATAGTTATTAACGATAATGCAGCGGGCAGGTCCCCTGACGGCGGGATCAGGAATTTTTTAAAAACCCGGCTTGCGTCGTACGCGTACCGGTACTGCATCCCGGGTTTCTCCCGTCACCTCTTCTCTCTCCACACAGGTATTCCTCCAGGTTTAAAAAAAAATCCCCTTTGTATCCGTAACTGCCCATTTATTGCCCACCCTTTTTTTGCATCCCCACATTTATATAGTAAATACCGCTACTTCATCCATAGAACCAGGAGCGTGAAATCTGGATGGCAATCGAATATGTTACCGGGAAGAACAAGGGAAGGGTCGTACTGTATGCCCTCTCCACCTGCGGATGGTGCAACAAGACCAAGGAACTCCTTCGCGAGATGGGGATAGAGTTCAGCTATATCTATGTCGATCTCCTCGATGGACAGGGACGGGAAGATGTGATAAGTGCCATGGAGAAGTGGAATCCCCGGGGCTCGTTCCCGACCCTCGTCATCAACGATAAGCACTGTATCGTTGGTTTCCACGAGGACGAGATCCGGGAGGCGCTCGGGAAATGAACTTTTTCGGCGTAACAGAACCGGAAGTCGAACGGGTGTACAAACGACTCTTTGCGGAAGCTGAGGGGGGAGGGTATCACCTCAATCCCGATCTCGAATTCACCAGGAACCTTCTTCGCGGGTATATCAGGAACGAGCAGCGGTACGGGTACCCCTCATGTCCCTGCCGGCTGGCGTCCGGAAAGAGAGACGACGATCTCGATATCATCTGTCCCTGCGATTACCGGGATTCGGATCTCGACGAGTACGGTGCCTGTTATTGTGCCCTGTACGTCAGCGATGACATTCTTGCAAAAACGCGGATCCTGGGCCCTGTTCCCGAGAGGAGACCCCCCCGGCGGGAACGGGGCCAAGCGGGCACAGCGATGATTGCGCCCGGCCCTTCCCTGCTGCCGGAAGCCCTCCCGTATCCCATCTGGCGATGCAAGGTATGCGGTTACCTCTGTGCCCGCGATCAGCCCCCGGGAGTATGCCCGGTCTGCAAGGCAAAGAAGGACCGGTTCGAGAGGTTTCTCTGAACCCCCCCTTTTTCTCTGTTTATTCCCCCTTTGTTCCTTTCCGGCTGCACGATCCAACCGGGCCGTGCCCGTTTCCGAATCCTCAAATACCGCCCGGTTCACAATCTATTATGACTGATATTGTCAACATAGAGATAATTGCGCTTCCCGGAACCTCCTGCTCCCCGTTTCCCTGTGACGAGACCCGGAGCTGCGGCCTCTCCGACTGTTATCCTTCAGGGCAGATAGCAAAATCCTTCGAGGTCCTCAAACAGGCTCTTTCTGAGGAATTTGGCAGAAGGGTCGAACTCACCCTCACCTTCATCCACACCGGTGCCCCGGAACGAATAAAGGAGATCATCGAAGCGGAGCACCCGCCGCTCCCGATCATTCTCGTGAATGGCAGGCTTACCCGGATCGGGCGCATCGATCTCGAACGGATACGGAACGAGATTAAAAAAGAGTTATAATGGGAATTTCCTCTGGGATCTCTGTCCCTTTCTTTAGTTGACCCTCGAAAGGAGCCCGGTCTCAAGATCGTAATACAGGCCGTGGACCACCACTCTCTTCTCGTCCACCGCTAATTTCAGGATGGGATATGTCCCGAGATGCTCGATCTGGAGCCGGACATTCTCCTGCTCAATTAGGTGATAGCGCTGCCCGCTCTCCCCAGTGTTTTTCGGGGGATCGATCCGGGAATCGACACGAACCATTGCCTTCCGGGCATTGTTCAGCCAGAGTGGGATGTACGAATCGGTGCTCTCCTTATCGAGTGCCCGCAGATGACAATGTCGTCCACTTTGAGATGGACGAGCGCGTACTCGAGCACGGTTGCAAAATTCTAGTCATGGATCGGGACGATATTGCCGATGTTCCACTGGATAAAGAGCTCCCCGGCACGGGCCTGAGTAATATGGCCGGTCTGGAGCCGGGAGTCGGAACACCCGATCCAGAGCACGGTCGGGTGCTGGCTTCCGGTAAGTTCCCGGTAGCAGTCAATATCTGGGGTAAAATCCGTCTCACGGAATTTGTAGTTCCCCAGGAGAAATTTATCGATCATTCCACACACACCTTTGCAAAAGAGCCAGTGACTGCTTCTCCGTTATCACCGGCGATATTCTGGACTTACGGCCCGGATAAAGTTAAACGTTATTATCTGTTCGGGAAAAATGGGGGGAGAAGAAGTATAAACCGGGAAGAGATGGCTATTATTGTAAAAATTGGTGAAATACCGGCAATTTTTTCCCGAAAAACGCGCATATCTGACAAAATTGCCGGTATTCACGTTTTTTTTGTATCAGGTTGCAATTCTTTGAGATCATGCAGGAAAAGGAGGGGGCCGTGAACTTAAAAGCCCCCCTCCACTCCGCAAATCCACCCGATTTTTGCCACTCCTACAGAAAATTCTTTATAGTGTCTGAAAGGATCTGTAGTAAGCAGAACTTTCTACGATGATCTAAATGCAAAGACAACCCCGTAACTTTTCTCCTTCACCAGCCGGGATCTCCGGGGGTGCCCGGTGCCGATAATCTCCTCATTTGCCGAGGCCGAACCGTACAGCGAGGATGCGACGCTCCTTGCCCTCTACTCCCTTGCCGGGGAGGAGAGCGGGGGTTTTGTCACCTTCCGGCCCCGGTTCTTCCACGAGATAGGTACAGCCTTTTTCGCATCGGGAACAACCGAGAGGCACGCGATCGTTATTGAAGATGTCGAGGTCCGTGAACTCAGCCCCTCTGAGATGGCCCGGGCAGAGCAGGAGCTCTGGGTTCACTACCACCAGCAGAAAGCCAACCGTGAGACCGACCGGCTCTTTGCGGTCTTTACCGGCTCGAAGATCATCGGTGTGGCACGATCTGCCCGCCATCCAGACGGACTGGAAGTCGATGCCGTATACGTGCTCGACGAATTCCGGCGCCGGGGGTTTGCCCGCTCGGTCATGCAGCTCCTGCTGGAAGAGTGCGGGAGGCATGAGACCCTCTATATGCACTCGAAACTCGAGCTCGTGGAGTTCTACGGCGCACTCGGGTTCTACCCCATCCCCGAGGCAGAACTTCCAAAATCGATAAGGGAACGCTTCGATTTCTGCCTCGGCGAACTCAAGGAGATCGATATCTGCCCGATGAAGCGCGATCCCTCACCGGTAGTTCAGGACACTGTCCAGGGGCATACTGCGGAGATCAAGGTATGAACCGCAGCCGGATCCGGGGAGCGGGCCGATCCTCCCCGCCATCCTCCCAGCGCAGGAGCTATCGGGCCGTGCCGGTTCCGGTTGTGGCGAACCTTCACAAGGTGACCGGCGCATGATCCCGGAACTTTTTATCACTGCAATCCTCGTTCTGCTTGGGGGGGCTCTTTTGAGCTTCGCCTTGTCCTCCCGTGACGAGAGAACCGTCAGGACCGTAGCGCTCGGAAGCGCGATCATCGCCTCCGTCTTCCTCGCCGCCCTCTCCCTCTTCACGCTCCTTACCGGGCAGAACTTCGTGTTTACGGTCTACCAGCCGTTCCCATATCTCGCGATCTCGTTCTTCATCGACCGGCTCGCAGCCTTCTTCCTTCTGCTCATAGCCATCATTGGCGGGTGCGTGGCCGTCTACACCGTGGAATATTTCGAGCATCTCGGCGGGGGGGCCCGGAGGAATCACCTCTGCGCCTTTGGAAATCTCTTCATCCTCGCCATGGTTCTTGTTGTTTCTTCGGCGACAACGATCTCGTTTCTCCTCTTCTGGGAACTGATGGCGGCAAGCTCGTTCTTCCTGGTGATGTACGAATATACCCGGGAAGAGACGAGGAAGGCAGGGGTCTTCTATTTCATCATGACCCAGCTCTCGACGCTCTTTGTCATGCTCGGGATATTTGCCCTCTATGTCCAGACCGGGTCGTTTGCCATCGCGCCTCTGACCGCGGCAGGATCCCCGCTCATTACGGCCGCCTTCCTCGCGCTCTTTGTCGGGTTTGCCATAAAAGCCGGGATAATCCCGTTCCACAAGTGGCTGCCCTACGCCCACCCAGCAAGCCCCTCTCCCATCTCGGCTCTCCTGTCGGGGGTCATGCTCAAGATCGCTGTGTACGGCCTGATCCGGTTCCTCCTCGACGTCTTCCAGCCGGATATCTGGTGGGGGGTCCTCATCCTCGCAGCGGGGACAACATCCGCGGTACTCGGCATCATCTATGCCCTCAAGGAGCACGATGTCAAGGCGATGCTTGCGTACAGCAGCATCGAGAATGTCGGGATCGTCTTCGTAGGCATCGGCCTCTCGATCATCCTATCAGCAGCAAACCTTCCGCTCCTTGCAACCATCAGTCTTCTGGGTGCGCTCTTCCACGCCCTCAACCACGCGCTCTTCAAGGCTCTCCTCTTCCTCACCTCGGGCTCAGTTGTCCATGCGACCCACACCCGGGACATCGAGCACATGGGGGGCCTCGCTCACCGGATGCCCTGGACATCCGGGCTGTTCTTTGTCGGTGCGGTCTCGATCTCCGCGCTTCCGCCCTTCAACGGGTTTGCGAGCGAGCTGATGATCTTCTCTGCATTCTTCTCCTCGGTGGCAGTCGTCGACCCGCTCTTAAAAGTCCTCCTCTTCATCAGTCTTGCTCTCTTTGCCCTGACAAGCGCCCTCTCGATGGCCTGTTTTGTCAAGGCCTTCGGGTCGATCTTCCTTGCTCTCCCGCGTTCTTCCGAGAGCGAGAAGGCGCACGAGGTGTCAGAGATGATGCTGATCGGCCCGGGGATCCTCGCGGCCGCGTGTATCCTCCTCGGTCTCTTCTCGTACAAGATCTTCTTCCTTGTGGGGTACCCGGCAGTCATCCCCGACATGCTGCTTATCGGGATCCTGCTCCTCGTCATGGCTGCACTCACGTACGCCTTCCTATACTTCTTTGCATCCCGCGAAGTCCGGGTGAGCGAGACCTGGGGATGCGGAATCCACTCCCAGCAGCCGGCAACCGAGTACACCGGCCACGGCTTCTCCGAGCCGATCGACATCATCTTCTCCGCGATCTATCGGACCCGGACGAAGAACGAGCGGACGTTCTTCGATCGGGCGAACTGTATCTTTGCCGAAGGAACCGGGGAGATCCGGCTTATGAAGGTCTTCGAGGAGTACCTCTACCTGCCCCTAGCCCGGTTCGCGGTCTGGGCCGCGGAGAGTATCTCCCGGTTCCAGAACGGGTGCCTTGATACCTACCTCCTCTATGTCTTTGTCGCAGTCGTTGCAGTCATTATCTTCCTTGGGTGGTATGCATGAGCCTGGATTTCGTTGTCTACATGATGGTAAACACCCTGCTCGTCATCGCGGCAGCGCCGTTCTTCGTCAGCTTTATCAAGAAAGTGAAGGCATGGACCCAGGGGAGGCGCGGGCCATCGGTCTTCCAGACGTACGCAAACCTTGCAAAACTTCTGAAAAAAGAGGTCATCTACTCCCCGCACTCCTCGCGGATCATGCGGGTCACCCCGTACGTGAATATCGCGGCCGCCCTTGTCGCATCCCTCTTCGTCCCGCTCGCGTTCGTGCCTGAGCCGGTCGGAGGGATCGGGAATATTATCCTCTTCCTGTACCTCCTTGCGCTGGGAAAATTCTTCATGGCCCTCTCCGGCCTCGACGCAGGGAGTTCATTCGGGGGGATGGGGAGCTCTCGGGAGATGAGCATCTCGGCCGTGATCGAGCCGACGACCATCATCGTCTTTGCGGCGCTCGCGTTCGTCTTCAAGACCCTCAACATCTTCACGATCTTCTCGGTCACCGCAGGTTCCTCTACCCCGGTCACCCCGACCCTCATCCTGCTGGGGATCTCGCTCTTCATCATCCTTATCGTCGAGACGTCCCGTATCCCGGTGGATAACCCCGAGACGCATCTCGAACTCACCATGATCCATGAGGGCATGATCCTCGAACAGTCGGGGAGGAACCTCGCCCTCATGGAACTGAGTTCGGGGATCAAGCTCACGCTCCTGATAGCGCTCCTGATCAATCTCGTCCTGCCGTTCGGCCTCGGGACGACTCTTACGGTTGCGGGGATCGCCATCGCGGCTGTCCTCTTCCTGCTCAAAGGCGTCCTTCTCGGGGGAATCATCGGCCTCTTCGAGTCCTCGATGTCCAAGATGCGGTTCTTCCGGCTCCCGAGCCTCTTTGCCATGGCCTTCTTCTTCTCGACCCTGACCATCATCATCGAGGTGTTCACATGACCGACATGGCCTCAATCGAAGGCATCATCAAGATCCTGTTCGTGGTGGTCATCATCGCCGCAGCCTACATCATCTCGACCCGGAACATCCTCTCGCTCGTCTCGGTGTACTCCCTCCAGTCCCTGACCCTTGCCGCGATAGCCCTCGCACTCTGGATCGCTGACGGGAAGATCGTACTCCTTGAGATTGCGATCGTCACCATCGCAAGCAAGGTGCTCATCATCCCCTACTTCATCGCAACTATCCAGGAACGGATCCGGATAAAGCGGGACATCGAGTTCCACTACCTTAACCCCACGACCTCGCTCCTCGTCTCGATGGTGATGATGCTCGTCATCTACTTCGCGCTCTCGCGGATCCTCCCGACCGCGCCAGGAACCCCGAGCCTCCTCTTCTTCGGGGCGGTCATCGGGATCTCCCTAATGCTGATGGGCATGATGGTGACCTTCTCCCGGAAGCGGGCGATAACGAAAGTCATGGGCTATCTCTCGATGGAGAACGGGGTCCTGTTCTTCGGCATGTTCGTCACCGAGCTCCCGCTCATCATCGAGTTTCTGATCATCATCGATTTGATCATTCTCGTGCTCCTGACGACGATTCTCGCGGTCGGCATCGACTCGACCCTCGAAGAGTACCACAACCGGCTCCACCGGTTCCATCTCTGGGAAGATAAGGAGGATGCGTCATGATCCTTACCGCCTTTGTCGTGGCAACGCTCGTTGCCATCGGCCTTGTCGCCATCTGCCACACGAACCGGCAGATGAATGCGGTTGCCATCGCCCACGGGATCTTCTTTGTCGCGGTTGCGGTCGCCATGCTTGCGACCGTATCCCTACCGGTGAACACCGTCCTCCTCGGGAGCCAGTACTTCTCCATCGATCACTTCGGCCTCTTCGAGATCCTGATCGCGGTCGTCATCTTCATGCTCGGAGCGATCTATGCCGGCGGGTACGTGGAGAGCCTGATCGCCACCGGCGAGCTGGAGAAGGGGAGCCTGAAGCTCTTCTCCGGGGCATGGTGCCTCCTCCTGCTCCTGATAGTCCTCGCCTTCTCCGCGGATAACCTCGCCCTGTTCTGGATCTTTGCCGAACTGACGACGATCCTCTCCGCGATGCTGATCGCGGTCCTCTCGGCCAAGGAGAATATCGATGCCGCGATCAAGTACATCCTCATAGCCTCGACCGCGATGCTCTTCTCGTTCATCGGGTTCATCTTCCTCTTCGAGGTCTCCCGGACCACCCTTGGCACCGGGTCCCTGAACTGGACCGAGCTGATGCAGCATGCGGGATCGTTCCCCCCGGCGATGATGATCGCCGTCTTTGCGTTCGTTTTCATCGGCTTCGGGGCAAAATCGGGGATCTTCCCGTTCCACACCTGGCTCCCCGAGGCCCACGTAAAGGCACCGTCAGCGGTGAGCGCCGTTCTCTCCAGCGTTCTCCTGAATATCGGGATCTACGCGATCATCCGGACCGCAGCACTCGTCCACCAGACCAGCGCGATGACGATCGTCTCGCCGTTCATCCTCCTCTTCGCCATCCTGACCAGCGGCATTGCCGCCTTCTCGATGCTCCCGCAGCGGAACCTCAAGAAGCTGATCGCCTTCTCCAGTATCGAGAACATGGGGATCACCCTTATCGGTCTTGCGATCGCAACCCCGGTCGCGGTCTTCTGGGTGATCTTCCACGTCATGGCCCATGCGTTCACGAAAGCCTCGCTCTTCCTCTCGGCAGGGATCCTCCACCGGCAGTACCACAGCAAGTTCTCGGGCGAGGCACCGGACGATATCCGGGATGTCTTCCGGCTCCAGCCCCTTGCGGCATGGGGGATTGTCATTGGGGGGCTTGCGATCATCGGGATGCCGCCCTCGCCGGTCTTCTTCTCGAAGATCTTCATTCTGCTCCAGCTCGTGGGGTACTCGCTCGGGGCGCTTCTCATTGTCCTCGTCCTGATCTTCATCGCAGCCGGGGCGTTTGGGTACTTTGTCATCACCTCCTTTATGCAGCGGGAATCCCCGGAATCTTCCGAGGCGCCCGAGGCTTCCGGGCAGACCGGATCGGGAGTGCCCCCCCTATCGTCCGGTTCGCCCCTGGATTTCGAGCAGTACGAAACCCCGCTCGGCATGAAGATCCCGATCATCGCGCTCATCGCCATTGTCATCGTGCTCGGTATCTGGTTCCCCTCGGGTGAGACTGCGTTCATCAGCCGGATTGTCGCTGATTTGAGGTTCTGATATGGCAGGCGAAACTGTTGACCCGGCAGCGCATATCTTCGAGATAATCGGGACCGTCCTCTCGGTAGAGAGTATGACCCGGGGGTGCAGTAACGAGATCTACGTACCGGTATCTGAGGAGGAGTTTGAGCCGGTCATCAACCTCCTCACGGCCCGGAAGTTCGTGCTGATCGCCCTCTTCGGGGCGGAAGGCTTCCGGTATTTCCTGGGCACGAGCCTCCTCTACGTCTTCGAGAAGCGTGGGGGGATGGTCATCCTTGTCCGGGACGCCGACAGACCGGTATCCTCTATCGCGGCCATGATCCCGTCTGCGTCCTGGTTCGAGCGCGAGTGCCGGGACGGGTTTGGGATCGAGTTCACCGGTGCATTCGATACCCGGCGGCTCTTCCTCCACGAGACCTACCCGGAGAACTTCCACCCCCTGAAAAAATCGTTTGTGAACGGGCCGATCCCAACAAAACCGTCCATCGACCCTGCCGACGAATACCCGTTCCGGAAGGTGAACGGGGAAGGGGTGTACCAGGTGCCGGTCGGCCCGGTCCACGCGGGGATCATCGAGCCCGGGCACTTCCGGTTCTCGGTTATCGGCGAGACGATCTTCAACCTCGAGGTCAGGATGTTCTACAAGCACCGGGGGATTGAGAAGCTTGCAGAGGGGAAGTCTCCGGAATGGTGCATCCGGATTGCCGAGGCGGTGAGCGGTGATGAGTCGGTCGCAAACGCGACGGCGTTCTGCATGGCGATCGAGAAGATCTCAAGGATACCCGTTCCCGACCGGGCATGGCAGCTCCGGACGATCCTCCTCGAGATGGAGCGGATCGCCTCCCATCTCGGCGACCAGGCCGGGATGCTCCTCGATGTCGCGTTCCCGCTCGGGGCAAGCCAGTTCTCCGTCCTCCGGGAAGAGGTGGTCCGGGAGAACGAGCGCCTGACCGGCTCCCGGTTCCTCCGGGGAATGGTTGCAATCGGAGGGCTCTCGAGGGATATCCGGAAGGAGCAGCTGTACGAGCTCGGCCGGTTCCTCGACCAGTTCCGGAAGCGGTACCGGATCGGCCTTAAGATCGTCCTCTCGACCGCCTCGGTCATCGACCGGTTCGGGACGACCGGCATCATCCGGCCGGGCCTCCTGCGACCGCTCAATATCACCGGCCCGGCTGCCCGGGCCTCCGGCGGGAAGGTGGACACTCGGGTGAACTGCCCGTACGGTATCTATACCCGGTACCCCCCCATCCCCAAGATCCTGAAAGACGGCGATGTCATCTCCCGGTTCACGGTCAAGGCAGCGGAGATCCTGGACTCGGTCGAGATCATAAGGAAATTGCTGGCCTCGATGCCCGAAGGGGAGGTCCGGAGAGAAGCACTGGTCCTCGACGGGTACACGCTCTCCCTTGTCGAGTCTCCCCGGGGCGAGAACCTCGCGTTCGTCTGGGTGAAGAACGGGAAGATCGAGCGGTACAAGGTGAGGACGGCATCGTTCTGCAACTGGCAGGCGATCGAGCACGCGGTGCAGGGCAACATCGTCCCCGACTTCCCGGTGATCAACAAGAGCCTGAACCTCTCGTACGCGGGGACGGATCTGTAGGTGGAAGAAGATGGTCAACGCATTCTCCTGCATGCTCAAAAGTAAGGTCACCGAGAACGTGCTCGTCCGGAACGATGCGATCGAGAAGCTCGGGCGCCTCCTGAAGCGCGAGGTCGATGCGGTCTTCGGCGGCAGCATCGCGATCCGGGAACTCGATTCGGGGAGCGACAACGCCACCGAGATCGAGATCAACGCCTTAAACAACGCGTTTTATGATGTGGAGCGGTTCGGGATCTCGTTCGTCGCCTCCCCCCGGCACGCAGACGTCCTCCTCGTCACCGGTGCGGTGACGCACAATATGGCTATTGCAGTGAAGAAGACATACGAGGCGATGCCGTCGCCGAAGTTCGTGATCGCTGTCGGCGATGATGCCTGCGACGGCGGGATCTTTGCCGGGTCCTACGCGGTGCTGGGCGGGGCGGAGAAGATCCTGCCGGTGGACATGAAGATCCCGGGGAACCCGCCGACCCCTGCACAAATCCTCGAAGGGCTGCTCGCGCTGATGCGGAGGGCAAAGGAAGGGAAGAGGAAGTAGGACTACGTTGTCTGTCCGGGAATTCCCGGTCCAATTTCTCAAGCTGGATTCACCGGATACCTTTTGAGTATTTTATACAATCTCCTTCAAGGTGAAACAATGAAGAAAATTTCCCTCCGGGATGACACGTCTTGGGCTCTTGTCGCTGTCAAAACGGATGATGAAAGTTTTTCCGATGTCATCGGAAGACTGGTAAACCGGAAGAACCGGGATATTCGCGAATACGCAGGAGCCCTGCGGGACTCGGAAGTTCTCGATGATCTCCAAACTATTACCCGGGAAAGGCGTAGATCGTGCAAGACGCGTTTTTGAATATTTTAGCGTTGCAGAAGTCATTCTTGCTTTGGCTCAGTGGATTTGCGAGGGTGACCCCCTTTTGGAATTTTGATCCCGATCTGCCGTTTGCTCCACGGGGCGAGGGTCGACAGGCCCCGAGTACCCGTGGGCTCCCTCACCGCCCCATATTTTCTTCACAAGATCTCTCCAGAGCCAGTATTTTTGTTTTATTATCGCTTTCCGGACCCCTTGCTGCGGTAGAAGTGTTCTGTTCTTTCTCCTCTACCCTGGCAGTCCCGAATTTTCTTTTGTTTTCTGGGGCACCATCAACCTGCCGATCCGATCGTTCCCGCAGTCCCGCCGCTATCAAAGGGCTCATTCGCCCGAACCGCCAATATGACAAAAACGGTGACGCATGAAAGACCGGATAGAAGAACTGATCGACAAACTGCGGGTCCCTCCAGAAAAGATTTTCGACCTGCAGAAGGATTATGATCCCGGCTACATCGATGATTTCCTGAAAAAAGAAGAGTCCGATGCAACGATTGCAGCGGGAATAAAGCAGCTTGCCGAGCTCCAGGACAAGCTGTACGCCCAGAAGACCTATGCCCTCCTCATCGTCCTGCAGGCCATGGATGCTGCGGGCAAGGACAGCACGATCAAACATGTGATGTCGGGGGTCAACCCCCAGGGGGTCGAGGTCACGAGTTTCAAGGAGCCGAGCGCCGAGGAGCTCGAACACAATTTCCTGTGGCGGAACATGCGGCTTCTTCCCCGGCGGGGAAGGATCGGGATCTTCAACCGCTCGTACTACGAGGAGGTGCTGGTGGTCCGGGTCCACCCGGAACTCCTCGGTAACGAGCACATCCCGGCGTACCTCCTGGACAAGAACATCTGGAACCGGCGGTTCGACGAGATCAACTGCTTCGAGAAGCACCTTCTGGATAACGGCATCGTGGTCGTCAAGATCTTCCTGAACGTATCGAAGGGTGTCCAGAAGAAGCGGTTCCTCGATAGGGTGGATGAGCCGACAAAGAACTGGAAGTTCTCGGCCCACGATATCCGGGAACGGAAGTGCTGGGATGCATATATGGCTGCGTACCAGGAGATGATCCTGAAGACCGGCACCCCGGATGCTCCGTGGTACATCATCCCCGCGGATCACAAGTGGTTCACCCGGCTTGCGGTCACGGCGGTGATCATCAAAACCCTGGAGAAGCTCAACCTCTCCTACCCGGTGGTGAGCAGCGAGCAGAAAGAGGCTCTGCTTGTCGCAAAGGCAGAGATGCTTGCGGAGGATGGCGGGGGGGATCCGGCTCCTGCCGGGAAGAGAGGGGCGAAGAAGAAGGGGAGATAGGAGGGGACGTTTCTTGGGCCTGGAGATTCCGGCCCCATCCTGTTTTTTCTTAACTGTAGCGTGCCACAATTAATGGCCGTTTTGTTGACAGAGTTTATGTCCGCTTGCTAGACATTTTCTGTTCTTTTTGAAATTATTTTGGTGATTACTCAATAGAAACCACCCGAGAATACTCAGCGATACATTTCACTAAATCATCATAAAGGTCGTGTTGGCGGTGATTGTATCTGAACTCCAATTCTTTTTTGGTAACGTGGAAAACTCTTTGGATTGACGCCGTGATATTTCGTCAATCGTTCTTTTGCGAAAGACCAGAATCCCTCGATACCATTGATATAGACCTTGCCGTTTGACAAATTTTTTACTATGATCGATTCTCATGTGACGGAACCCGTATGAGATAAGACCGTTATAACTTCGGAATTATCAGTGTAAATGAGACTTCCGCGTTTCACCTTCTTGATGGCCATCGTGAGGAGAATTTCACCGGAGACATTCCGGACCACTTCAACCCGGACTTTTCCCCCGCGCTCCAGGATACCGAACACGGGGATCTTTCCGGCAGCTCCCCGGCCCCGGTTACCCTTTCTTCTCCCGCCAAAGTACGACTCATCCATCTCAATCTCCCCTGAAAGAGTGAAGGCCGTATCACTATCCGTCCGGAAGATTGATCGTTTGAACAGGTCGAATAGACCGTAAACGGTGTTATAGGAGAGTCCTAACTGGTGAGCGGCTTCACGAACTGAAGTATCCAACACGAAAAGTTTGACTGCGATTAATACACGGACCAAGGGAACTCTTTTATCCTTCAGGGATACTTCCTCGTCTTGGTCCCCACTCATTCCGGCAACCGTAACACTTGTGCTTACCGCGCCTGACCCGCCCGATCCTGGTATTCCCGCAATACGGACAATTATCAAACCGTTAAAATGCCTTGCATCTAAAGGTATTCTTCCGATTTTTCTTCTGATATCGTGTATTGTTGGAGATCTATAAGGTTCATCCTTCCAACCACCTGAGTTTATCGTGGTGGTCCTTATTAAGGAATCACCAAAAATTATTTCATTATGTTTCGGAGACTTGAATCTCCCCGCTCATCAGTTTTGGCAGCAGCGCATCCCGGATCTCGGCAAGCGTGCGGGACTCAGCGACATTGGCGACAATTTTTTTTCGATGAATTTGAACGCAATTAAAAAAAGTTTCAAGGACATCATCAGGAGGGAAAATAAATTCAATATCTGTGATACATTTCGCATTCATGCTTGCTTGAACTGAACCAGATTTTACACTCTTTGTATATTCCTCATAAATTGGCGATTTTAAAAATGAATAGATGTAGTAAGCATGTGAATGTAATCTCACTTGTAAACGTACAAGATATGATGCAAAAACTGCGTTAATTTCTTCTTCTATGATTGCTGATTTTCCTGGATCTGCCATTCGAGCAACAGCGATATCTCCAACTTTTAATCGGTATTTCTCAAAATTATTTTCTGAAATAAAACAATAAGGTACCGAATCCCATTCGATCCAATTTTGTTTATTAATGTCCATTACACGTAAAAAATGAGGCCCAATTGTTTGATTTGAAGCACTTTCCGTATACCCATACTGTGTTGATGCAATTTCAGAAAGTCGCTTTATCTCCCACCCCTTCGGTACCTCCCGCCCGTCAACCTCCTCGAACCCATCCGGAAACAGCGCCGCCGTCTCCGCATCCATCCCGATCGGCTGCCTTCCCTCAGCATTCGCCCGCACCGGGTCGAAGTCCACGAACCACGATTGGAAGATTGCCCGTGCCATGGCTTCGAGCGTCTCATTCATCTGCCGGTTGAGCTCGATCTTGTCATCGAGCGAGCCGAGGATGTGGGCGATGGCGTGCTGGGTGGGGAGTGGTGGAAAAGGAACTTCTATAGAACGTAATGAGCTCAATGGGGTTGCAATACCGGGTGTGCCCACAGTTGAAGCGTTTTTTAACAGCCCTCGTCTGCCCATTTCGGAACGAAAAAAATAGAACAGAAATAAAGGATCGACGACCATCGTATTACAAGTTAATTTCATGAGACTGGAAGAAAGTATGAATTTTTTTGGCCCATTATCCGGAACAATGCCAACTTCCCCAATCGCTCCTCTATGGGGGAATGCCAAATCATTTGGGAATACGGATACTTGTTTGGAGTTGGCCTGCCGTTTCTTCGCTGATATAAACAAAATCTCCTTTAAATCGTCTGGATTCAGAGAGGTTGTTCCCTCGAATCACAGGAACTCCTGAAGGCTGATATAATTCAGCTTTCATGCGAGATCCAAAAGGGCCGATTGCTATGGCATTGGGAGTGTCTGCTTTTATTTTATCAATTGGGTGTGTTTTCCACTCCTCATTTGCCATAATTCAACCTCGCAAGGTTTATCAAAATTTCTTTTTCCAGTCTCTCCGACTCGCGGAACTGCTCCTCCAACTTCCGGGTCAGCCGCCCCATCTTCTCCTCAAACGGCTCGCCATCATCCTCCACATCTTCGGTGCCCACATATCGCCAGGGTGTCAACACAAACCCATTCTTGGAAATCTCTTCAAGAGAGGCACTCTTGCAGAATCCCGGTACATCCGCATACTCCCTGGCGTCCTTCTCCCCCCGCCATGCGTGATACGTTGATGCAATCCGGGCAACATCCTCATCAGTCAGATCCCGGTGGACTCGGTCGATCAAGGAACCCATCTTCCGGGCATCGATGAAGAGCGTCTGCCCGCGTCGGTCCCGGAACTTGTGGTTCTTCTTGTCGCGGGTGACAAACCAGAGGCAGGCCGGAATCTGGGGGGAGTAGAAGAGCTGACCCGGCAATGCAATCATACAATCCACGAGATCCGCCTCGACGATTTTCCTGCGGATCTCGCCCCCCCGGACTGGTTCGAGGACATCGAACCGTTCGCGAGCACGAAGCCGGCAATACCGGTCGAGGCGAGATGGGGGATGAAGTGCTGGACCCAGGCATAGTTCGCGTTGCTGCCCGAGGGGATGCCGTACTTCCAGCGGGCATCGTCCCTGAGTCGCTTGCCACCCCAGTCCTTCATGTTGAACGGAGGGGTGGCAAGGATGAAATCCGCCTTCATGTCCGGGTGCAGGTCGCGATGGAAGCTGTCAGCATTCTCCGGCCCAGAGCGTTGCCTCGAACCCGAGATTCGCCCCGTTGCTGGTCTTCTGTGTCTTCTTCGTACTCGTGCGTGCCATGAAGATCGTGTGTTATCTTTAGTTCACTTGTGCTGAGTTAAGGATTTGGAAATTATTGCTGGCCGATCAGCGAACCCGTCGTATCGGCTCCTTAGTGTTATACCCTCAGTATCTACCATTGACACACGCGGTTCTTTTCGCACGATAATTGTACAGGTTTCACGGGTTTTGGTCACCCTCGCGGCACCCCTCTTCTTTCCCTAAATCCGGCTCCGTACAACCGTTTCCCGGGCCTCCAATTGCCGCGTCCATCCCCCCGCCCGGTCCAACCGCAACACAACCCCAAATCCGGCCCCAATAAACGCCCCGTTTCCCGAAAATCCTATCAAATTGATAGGCATAACCAATCGGTTAGACCAATCTTTAAATATCGCCCGGAAAATCTCTACTCATTACAATGATCCGAGAGTTCATCGCACGATTGAAATCGAGGGCGAAGAAGGTTGCTGACGCCTTTAATGCAAAAGCTGGCGCTGCATTCCGCAAGGTCCTGCCCCCGAATCCGGTTCGTGCGGTACTCGTGTTGTTCATTGTAGCATCTGAAGGAAATATCCTGGAAACCGGGACGCGGTACAGGAAAACGAGCGGCCACGCCCCGCTCTTCTCGCTCTATACATTCTTTGCCAATCGGTAGAGCCGCACCGTCCGGCTCCCGGGCCCCATAAGTAAAGCGGTAATCCTCCCGAGCTTGCCCGCCGCTTCCCAAATGGCTGCAATTTCGCGGATTTTTAGTCAGGGCTGGTAAGCCGGATTTGCGGTCTGATGACACGAACCAAAGAGCCCCGGCGCCCGGAAAAATCGTTGAAACCCTAAAAAAATCCCAGAAAATTACGCAAAAGAAGGTCAGGAACATGGTAACAAAAAATGCAGAACGGGACGAAATATCACAGGAGAACAATTACCGTTGCACCTTCAACTCCGGTGAGCGGAAACCTGCTGTAACGGCAACGTCCTCCAAGGGGGAGATCGAACAGGATCATGTCCCGGCCGGTGCCAGCCGCTCCGGCCGGACCCATGAAGAGAACTGTGCGCGAAAGTCCCGCAGGATGTAGGAAGTACTCGCGATGATGCCGGGAGTGTGGGTGGCATGACTCCCCCAGAAAACCTCCCGGTAAAGACCGGCTCCGGCAAACGCGCCGGCGAACACACCAACCGGGGTGTCTATGAGGCAGCGGCAGTCCTGAACGCTGAGGGGTACATGGTCGGGAGGGTCATGGACCCCGGTTCGCCGTTCGATCTCATGGCCCGGAAGGGGAACACGACCATGCTGCTCCGGGTCGTCCGGCCAAAAGAGCCGGTAAATGGTGCAAGGCAGGTTGCGGAACAATACGTTGACTGCGTTCGCGAGATCCAGAAATACTATCGTTCGGAGGAAGATAACCTCCAGTTCTGGGTCTTCTCCAGGGAGAAGGGACTCCTCCGCTACCGGGTCTATGACTGGGGTATCGGGAACGAACAGACAATCAGGAATCACATGGAGGAGGACGGAGGGAAGTGTCTGAAGTAACACGAATACGAAGGCAGGGGAGCGATCCCCTGCCGGGAACTTTTCCTGTCTTTCTTCTAAACCGATAAAACGTCCCAACCGGCGATCTCTCCGCGGATCGGGCCCTGTTCGATGCCGCCGCTTTGCCGTTAACCCCAGCCCCTCTCCTCTCAAAACGACTGCTCGCACCGTACCTATTTTGATTACGAGCGATCAACTACTAGGCAGGTACCCATGGCGCATGTTCACCGGATAGAGGCTCGCTACAAGGCAGATCCCCGGCTCAAGGTCAGGACCGATCGGATCCGCTCGCTCGGGTTCCCGATCGAGGAGCTGCATCTCATCGATGTCTATACCATCTCCACGAGCTCGCGGGATTTTACCGCGGGCGAACTCGAGGAGATCGGATCACAGCTTATCAACCCGGTTGTACAGGAATTTACCGCCGACGCAGCAACCCTGGCGAACTTCGACTATGCGATCGAGGTCGGGTTCCTGCCGGGCGTGACCGATAACGTGGGAACCACCGCCCGCCAGACCATCGAGGACTATTTCGCCATGAAGTTTTCAGAAGGCGAGGCGGTCTACAGCTCGCAGCTCTATTTTGTCCGGGGAAGGCTCGCGCCCGAAGCCCTCAAAAAACTCGCGGCAACGCTTGCAAACCCGCTCGTGAACCGGGTGCATGTCAAGACCCGGCAGGAGTACGGGCCCTCTGGCATGGACCGGGTCGCCCCGCTGGTCGAACTCCACGAGCTGCCCACCGCGGAGCTGGTGGACCTCGATCTTGATGATGCAGAGCTCTCCCGGCTGGGAAAGGAAGGGGTCGTCGACCCGCAGACCGGGCAGCGGAGGGGACCGCTTGCCCTCGACCTCCCCCAGCTCCATACCATCCGGGACTATTTCCGGGCGAAGGGGAGGAAGCCCACCGATGTCGAGATCGAGGCGCTCGCCCAGACCTGGAGCGAGCACTGCAAGCACACGATCTTTGCCTCCGCGATGGACGAAGACGTGCCGAAGGGGCTCTACAAGACCTGCATTCAGGGGGCGACGAACAGGATTCGGGAGGAGAGGGGGGAGAAGGACATCTGCCTCTCGGTCTTCTCCGACAACTCGGGCGGGATCATCTTCGACGATACCTGGCTCGTCACCCACAAGGTCGAGACCCACAACTCGCCGTCAGCGCTCGATCCGTTCGGCGGGGCGCTCACGGGAATTGTCGGAGTGAACCGGGACACCATCGGGTTCGGCCTCGGGGCAAAGCCCTGCATCAACATCTACGGGTTCTGCGTTTCCGACCCGGAGAGCGACCCGGCCCTCTTCCGCGGGAAGGACCGGTCGAACCCGATCCTCTCCCCCCGCAGGATTCTCGATGGTGTGGTCCGTGGCGTGGGAGTCGGCGGAAACTGCTCGGGCATCCCGACCCCGCAGGGTTTCGTCTGGTTCGATGATCGTTACGTCGGAAAACCCCTCGTCTTTGCCGGGACGGTCGGGGTGATGCCCCGGGAGCGGGACGGAAAGCCGCTCTACGAGAAGCAGGCGCAGGCCGGTGACCTCATCGTGATGATCGGAGGCCGGGTGGGAAAGGACGGGATCCACGGCGCAACCTTCTCCTCTGAGGCGCTCGACCCGGCAAGCCCGGTGACGGCGGTGCAGATCGGCGACCCGATCACCCAGAAGAAGTTCTCGGACGTTATCGTCAAGGAGGCGCGGGACCGGGACCTCTACCACAGCATCACCGACAACGGGGCCGGGGGGATCTCCTGCTCGGTCGCCGAGATGGCCAGGGAGTGCAACGGGTGCCATATTACGCTCGACAAGGTCCCGCTCAAGTATCCCGGCATGGCGCCGTGGGAGATCTGGATCTCCGAGTCGCAGGAGCGGATGACCCTCGCCGTCCCCCCGGCGAAGCTCGAGGAGTTCATGGCCCTGATGGAGGCCAGGGAGGTCGAGGCAACCGTTATTGGGAGCTTCAATGACTCCGGCAGGTGCGTGGTCGAGTCCCGTGGGACCGTCGTGATGGACCTCGAGCTCACGTTCCTCCATGACGGGCTGCCGAAGAAGCACCTCCGGACGACCCTTTCCCCGCGGGAATATCCCGAACCGGACTGCACCTGCCCTGACCGGCTTGACGATACCCTGAAACGGATGCTCGGCCGGAAGAACATCTGTTCGAAAGAGTTCATCTCGATCCAGTATGACCATACCGTCCAGGGCGGCCACGTCCTCGGCCCAATCCAGGGAATCGGGCGCGTTCAGGGGATGGCGACCCTGACCAGAGTTGTCCCCGGTTCGAAGCGAGCGGTCGGGCTCTCGCAGGCGCTCTTCCCTGCGTATTCGGAGATCGACCCCCGCCGGATGGCCCTCGCGTGCATCGACACGGCCATACGGGGACTGATCGCGACCGGTCTCCCGCTCGACGCGATCGCTATCCTCGACAACTTCTGCTGGTGCTCGTCCGATGATCCCGAACGGCTCGGCCAGCTGAAGGCCGCAGCCTTTGGATGCTTTGAAGGGGCTACCGGCTTCTCCACCCCGTTCATCTCCGGCAAGGACAGTATGTTCAACGACTTCTCCGGGTACGATGCGGAGAACAACCCGGTCAAAGTCTCGGTCCCCCCGACCCTGCTCATCTCCTCCATCGGGGTTCATCCGGATGCAGGCAACGCCGTCTCAATGGACGCGAAGATCGAAGGGGACCTCGTGTACGTCGTCGGGGAGACCCGGGCCGAGCTCGGGGGCTCGGAGTATTTCGCGGAGCTCGGCTGCCCAGGGAACACCGTCCCGTCCCTCGATATCGCGGCGGCGAAGGTACGATACCAGCGCATGACCGATGCCCTCTCCCACGGGCAGGTAGCGTCCGCATTCCCCGTCACTCACGGGGGTCTCGGCGTCGCGCTCGCTCAGGTTGCGATCGCCGGGAGGCTCGGGATGGACATCACGATCCCGGGCGATGCCCGGCCGGATTGGTTCCTCTTCTCCGAGAGCCTCGGGAGGTTTGTGGTCACGGTAGCGTCGGAGAACAAGCGGACCTTCGAACGGATCCTCGGCGCCGATGCGCACCTGCTCGGGCGGGTGAGGGGATCGACCCTGAGAATCTCCGGCATGACGACACTCGTCGAAGTCCAGGTCAGCGAGCTCGAAGCGGTCTACAAGGCCCCGTTCGGGAGGTACTGATATGGCTCCCTCCTCCCTCCGCAGGAAGAACACCCACAACTTCGTTGCATCCGGTTCGCCATCGGCAAAGGGTGGCAGGCAGACGATCCCGGAACGGGCGCTCATCCTGAGCGGTTTTGGGATCAACTCCGAGATGGAGACACAGGAGGTCCTGGCCCGGGCCGGGATGGACGCCGAGATCGCCCACATCAACGACCTTATCTCCGGGGGGAAACGGATGGCCGATTACCGGCTCCTCGTCTTCCCCGGGGGCTTCTCGTACGGGGACGACACCGGCGCAGGCAACGCATATGCCAACCGTGTGCGGAACAATCTCCAGGAAGATATCCGGGAATTCCTTGACGGGGACAATCTTGTCCTCGGCATCTGCAACGGGTTCCAGATCCTTGCAAACCTCGGGCTCGTTCCGGCGATTCATCAGAAGTTTGACCGCGAGATCGCCCTGATGCCCAACCGGAAAGGTGTGCTCGAATGCCGGTTCGTCACCCTGAAACCTGCCGCCGACAATCTCTGGACAAAAGGGATCGAGCGGATCTCCTGCCCAGTCGCCCATGGCGAAGGGAACTTCTCCTGTTCGAAGGAGACGCTCCAGCACCTGCAGCGGAGGATGATGATCGCCTTCACCTATGTCCGGGACGAGATGAGCCCGGCAAACGGCGAATACCCGTACAATCCCAACGGTTCTGTCGAGGATGTCGCCGGTATCACCTCTGCGGACGGCAAGGTTCTCGCCCTGATGCCCCATCCTGAGCGGGCGATAGAGTTTACAAACCTCTACGACTGGCCGCTCCGAAAGGAGCGGATGAGACGGCAGGGGCAGCCGGTTCCATCCGAGTCCGTAAACATGCAGTTCTTCCGGAATATTGTTGATTATTTCCGGTAACCTTAAAAAAATTCAACCCACGGCACGGTCCTCTATCGGCGAAAATTTATATTCCGGGGAAGAAACCGTATAGTGTCATGACACCGGTACGGAAATGGGGGCCCGGTCCTTACTCGATAGCGGTCATCCACGGCGGCCCGGGAGCGCCGGGCGAGGTCGCCCCGGTGGCCCGGGAGATCTCTTCGGTCACTGGTGTTCTGGAGCCCTTCCAAACAGAGAGAACCCTTGAGGGGCAGGTACAGGAGCTCCGCCTTGCCCTGGTCGAGCACGGGAGGACCCCCGTCGCGCTCGTGGGTTTTTCGTGGGGCGCTTTCCTCTCGTGGATGGTCGCATCCCGGCACCCGGAGCTTGTCAAAAAGCTGATCCTCATCAGCAGCCCGCCGTTCGAGGACCAGTATGCTGCGTCCATCACCAGGCTCCGGCTCAACCGGCTCAAATCGCAGGATAAGGCCGAGGCCCAGTCCCTCCTCGACCAGTTTGGGAACCCGTCGTCCAGCGACAAGGACCAGATGCTTGCCCGGCTCGGTGTCCTGCTCACCCATGCAGATGCCTTCGACGCGGTTCCCGGCGAGGGAGAGGGGTTTCACTGCCAGTACGATGTCTTCCGCGGCGTCTGGGATGAGGCGAACGAATTACGGCGGAACCGGATCCTCCTCCAGATGGCAAAGTCCATCCGCTGCCCGGTAGTTGCCATCCACGGGGACTGGGATCCCCACCCGGGCGACGGTGTGAATATTCCCCTGAGCCGGGAGCTCCAGGACTTCCGGTTTGTCCTCCTCGAGAAATGCGGGCACAGGCCATGGACCGAGCGGAACGCGGCAGAGAATTTCTTCAAGGCTCTCGTAGAAGAGATCTGATCTTCCGGGCGATCCGTACTCTTCTGTTTTTACATCCCGGCGATCGATAACTCCCACCTGGCCGGCACTTATTTCAGCACCCTCTCTTCCCTGGGCAGTTCTCCCCTCACGATCCGTTCCAGCAGCCCCCTGCCATGCGACCCATTCCAGTACAGTTTCCCGCAATGAGGGCCCCAGTAAAAATGAAGACCATTACGGTCCCATGGAGCATAGTCTGCACCCTCAATTTCCCGCGGGGTTGCATCCTGGAGCTCGCTGTTGCAGATCGAGCACCGGGTGAGGCGGAGCCGGGGTTTTACAAGGCCGAGCCCCGTTAACTGGTCGACCTGCGCCATCACATCTCTGCCCTTCACAAGAACCGCCCGCTTCTCCCCCCGCCTCGCTAGTTCGGCGTCCCGGGTGAGGAGGATCCGGTCTTCCCTCTCCGCAAGCTCGAGAAGCTCGGTATCCTCCCGGGAATTTCCCGGCTTCAGCTCGTTTGCGCTCCGGGTATCGTACCCCATGAACCTGAGGTACCGGGTCAGGGTCCCGAGCATGCGGTCGGCGATGAAACGAGTCTCGCCGCTCTGTCGTATCTCAGGCAAATTACCGGACAATCGCAATCTTCTCGCCGCATTTCCTGCACTGCATCCCGTCAAGCAACAGGATCCGGGTGGCAAAGCCCTGTCGCTCGATGAGGGTCGCCCCGCAGGACGGGCAGTACGTGTTCTCGTACCGGGAGGACCGGACATTCCCGAGATACGGGTACCGGAGACCCAGTCGTTTTGCAAGCTCGTAGATCTTCTCCAGTGTCCCGAACGGCGTCGCGCCCCGGTCGGTCATCCGGTAGTCGGGGTGGAAGGCGGAGAAGTGCATGGGGGTATCGGGGCCGAGGTTCTCCACCACCCAGCGGATGAGCCGTCCCAACTCTTCGGGGCTGTCGTTATGCCCCGGGATGGCCAGCGTCACCGTCTCGATATGCATCCCAAGTTCTTTTGCAACGATCGTGGAGTCGAGGACCGGCTGGAGCCGGGCCCCGCAGATCTTTTTATAGAACTCATCCCCGAAGGCCTTGATGTCCACCCGGTACGCTTGGAGCATAGGCGAGAGTTCGCGGAGCGCCTCTTCGGTGATGTACCCGTTGGTAACGTACACCGTCCCGAGCCCCTCTGCCCGTCCAATAGTTCCCATGTCGAGCGGGTACTCGTGCCAGATCACAGGCTCGTTGTAGGTCCACGAGATGCTGGCGCACCGGTTATCGATCGCCCGGGCCACTCCCTCTTCGGGAGGGAGCGATCGGAGGGAGGATCCCGCCTCCTCATATGCTGCACGCGAGATATGCCAGTTCTGGCAGTGCTCGCAGTGGAAGTTACAGCCGATGCTCCCGAGCGAGTACGAGAGCGTTCCGGGAAGGTAATGGAAGAGCGGTTTCTTCTCGATCGGGTCGATCGCCTCAGCGCTGATCTTCCCGTACGTGGCCGCGTGGAGGATACCGTTCTCGTTCCACCGGACCCCGCAGATCCCGTGCGTCCCGGGCTGGATCCTGCACCGGTGGTTGCAGAGCGAGCACTTCACGATATTGTTTTCAAGTTTCGTGTACTGGCGGGCTTCGTGCATGGCAGGGAACCATTATGGAGAAGACCCGTATTTTGATTTTTCCCCGTCCGTGCCGGCCCCCCGATCATCGGTCTCAGGAACAAACGATCCCCGGTACCCGCACTTCCTGCAGAGAGAGATCTGGCCGATATCGCCACCGGCGACTGCAAAGATCTGGTCGCCCTTGGATGAGGGACCGAATAACATTCAACAACTCTATATGAGCATCCGGTACAAAAACTAGTGCAATGAAGAAAATTGTTATCTCCCTCGGCGGCTCGATCCTGATCCAGTCCCCGGAGAGCAATACCATCAAGGCGTATGTTCCCGCCCTCCGGGCGATCGCCCGGAACCACCGGTTGTTCGTTGTTGTGGGCGGCGGCGATATGGCACGACGCTATATTACGGTGGTCCGGGATATCGGGATCGATGAAGGTACATCGGATGAGATCGGCATCCTCCTCACCCGGCTGAACGCGACCCTCCTCATCGCTGCGCTCGGCGATGACGCCTACCCGAAAGTTGCGGAGACCCATTCGGAGGCAAAGAAGTTTGCAGAAACGGGCAAAATTGTGGTGATGGGCGGGATCACCCCCGGCCAGACAACAGACGCCGTCGCAGCGGTCCTTGCCGAGCGAGTCGGGGCATCGGTATTCATCAACGTGACCTCGGTAGACGGGATCTACAGCGAAGACCCGAAGAAGAACAAGAACGCGAAACATTTCACTGCAATGACCCCGAAGGAGCTTCTGGGGATCGTGGGCGGCACCGCTCTTGTCGCCGGTTCGAATAATGTCCTCGATATTGTCGCTGCACGGGTTGTTGAGCGGAGTCATATCCCGCTTGTCGTTCTGGATGGCCGGGATTCAAAGAACATCTCACGGGCAATCCTCACCGGGGTTTACCATGGAACCGTTGTCAGCGAATCGATGGAAAATCCCCTGCCACTCTGATCCAACCCCCGGACCGGCCTGGATGAACCACTACCTATTTTTAGCATCCCGGCGCAACTATAATGGCGCGGGGTAGTAGGGTAGCCTGGTCCATCCTAGAGCGTTTGGGACGCTTTGACGGCGGTTCGAATCCGCCCTACCCCATCATGCAGAGAAGGGACGCAGTAAGGATCTATGCTCTTCTGTCCAAAGAGTATCCCGATTCCCGCGATTCTCCGGTAAAACTCGCCTGCGGGACCCCCTTCGAGACCGTTATTCTCACTATCCTCTCGGCCCAGACAACCGACCGGGCGGTCCTGAAGGTTCGGGGACCTCTCTTCTCGCGCTATCCGGATGCCACCTCGCTCGGTGCTGCCGAGATCACCGCAGTCGAGGAGATTATTCACAGCCTCGGGTACTATCATGCGAAGGCCCGCCACATCATCGATGCTGCCAGGATGATTGCAACCGAATATGGCGGCGCAGTACCCGACACGATGGAAGGTCTGCTCACCATCCCCGGCGTCGGAAGGAAGACCGCAAATATCGTGATGTATCATGCCCACGGGCAGAATCTCGGGATCGCGGTCGATACCCACGTCCGGCGACTGGCCCAGCGGATTGGGTTCTCCGACACCGATAACGTAAGCGTGATCGAGAAGGACTTAATGGCACTCTTCCCGGAGAGGGACTGGGGAGAGCTGACCGACGTTCTTATCGCCCATGGCCGGACGATCTGCGACGCAAAGAAGCCCCGGTGTGGGATCTGTCCGATAACCGCAGACTGCCGGTGTTACCGGACGGTCGTGAAGCCGGTAATGAATTGATTTTTGTTTTTTTTAAACGTCTGATAAACTCTCTGCAGGTTGGGATGGGGAAGGTCAACCGGGGGATCCCAATGGAACGGTGGCGCCCGGGGGAGGATCATCGACGGTATCAGATTTTAACCAGTTTTTCCTTCAACCGCTCAAATACCGATCGCCCTCTCCTCCCGAGGACCAGCATGCCGCTCTTCTGCAAACTTTACCCTCGCCTTCGTTCATCCGAAATTATTAATAAAATTGGCTGCAGAATGAACGACCATCAACTCCAAGTCAGGTGATAAAATGCCATTTGTTACTGTTGGGAAAGAGAACTACGGAGATATCGATCTCTACTACGAGGATCACGGCTCCGGCCAGCCGGTAGTGCTGATCCATGGTTTTCCGCTGAACAGCGCATCGTGGGAGAAGCAGACCCCGGTCCTCCTCGATGCAGGATATCGGGTCATCGCGTATGACAGGCGGGGGTTTGGCAATTCATCACAGCCCACGACCGGCTACAATTATACGACATTCACTGAAGATCTGCACCTTCTGATTACCCGGCTTGGTCTCAGGGAGATCGTTCTTGTGGGTTTCTCCATGGGAGGGGGTGAGGTTGCACGCTATATAGGCTCGCATGGGACCAGTCGTATTGCAAAGGCTGTTTTTGTCTCGGCCGTAACACCATACCTCCTCAGAGCACCGGAAAATCCGGATAGGGTGGACAGCGTTGTATTCGAGGGTATCCAGAGGGAAATCACCGCAGACCGGCCCGCATTTCTGACGCAGTTTTTCAAGAACTTCTACAATCTCGACACGTTCAGAGGCAACCGTATCAGCGATGAGGCAGTCCGGCTCAGCTGGAATGTCGCAGTGAGGGCGTCTTCGAAGGGAACCTACGACTGCGTCTCGTCATGGCTGACCGATTTCCGGCAGGATCTTGCCAGGATCGATATCCCCACACTCGTGGTTCACGGCGATGCCGACCGGACCTGCCCGATAGGGATCACCGGGAAGAAAACCAACGAGCTCGTCCGGGGTTCCCGGCTGGTCACCGTAAAAGGCGCCCCTCACGGCCTCCACTGGACGCATGCGGAGGAACTGAATCAGGCACTCCTCGAATTCCTCGGGACTTCGAAGGAGAAACGGGAGACGACCCGCACGGGGGATCGGGCAGAGCCCAGCATAGGTCGTGAAGCGCATCTACCAGCTCCGCTGATGCGGTAATAATACCCCCCAAGGAGATCCGGAGGCTCTTTTTTTGGCCGGATGCCTCTTTTCCAAAAGAAAAGAGAATCCGGAGTTTCTCTAGTACCCGATTACTACCCGAATTCCCATGAAGGCGATGAAGCTGATAAATGCACTTATGGGGATCGTCAGGATCCACGCCCACATGATCGTGCGGGCGACACCCCACTTCACCGTGCTGATCCCCATGGTTGAGCCGACGCCCATGATCGATGTGCAGATAACGTGGGTGGTGCTCACGGGAATTCCCACCACCGATGCACCTATTATGGTCGCTGCACTCGCTGTGTTGGCGGCAAAGCCGTGGACCGGGCGAAGCTTGGTGATCTTGTATCCCATGGTCTTGACGATACGCCACCCCCCGGCGAGAGTCCCGAGTGCAATGGCGATATATGCAAGCATGATGACCCAGAACGGGATGGGAAGGTTGTTGGGATCTGCTGCCTCGCTGAAATACCCTATCGAGAAGAGAAGGGGAATAATGATCCCTATCGTCTTCTGTGCATCGTTTGTCCCGTGACTGAAACAGTTTGCCGCCGCCGAGACCAACTGCAGGCTCTTGAAACTCTCCTCCGCGGTGGGCTTGTTTACCGCTCGTGTCAGCCAGAGAACCGCTGCCATGAAGAGGAAACCACAGGCAAGACCGATGAGCGGGGAGAGGATCATGAACGCCGCGACGAGTTGGACGGTCTCCCACTTTATGGCAATAAGACCTGCTGCCGAAATACCGGCCCCGGTCAGGCCGCCTATAAGTGCGTGGGACGAGGATGTCGGAAGGCCGAAGAACCAGGTGATGAGGTTCCACGATATCGCCCCGATCAGGGCCCCTAGGATGATATACGGGACGACCACTGTGGGAACAACATCGAGATGGATGATCTTGCTGACCGTGCTCGCGACCGCTACGCCGAAGCTGAACGCCGCGATAAAATTAAAAAATGCGGCGAAGATAACGGCATTTCTTGGAGAGAGAACTTTCGTGGAAACGACTGTTGAGATGGAGTTGGCTGAGTCGTGGAACCCGTTGGTAAAATCAAAGACG
Organism: Methanoregula sp. SKADARSKE-2; assembly: GCA_030919125.1. GTDB lineage: Archaea > Halobacteriota > Methanomicrobia > Methanomicrobiales > Methanospirillaceae > Methanoregula. The sequence goes on along the minus strand of CP121470.1, from coordinate 1,467,911 downwards.
AGTGCAATCCCGATGATGGCAAATATGAGCGTCAGGGGCGCTTCGATCATGCCCCTCCCTCCCGAGTACTATCCCGCTGGTTCATGAGTGCCTGATCGCGATATCGGAGAGGACATTTGCCACGTCCTCGCAGTAATCGGTTGCGGTTTCCAGGTGCTCGTAGATGTCCTTGAGCTTGATGATGGCAATGGCATCGTTTGTCTTGAAGAGGTCGGTCACCGCATGGGCGAGGACGTCGTCGGCGATGTTCTCAAGCCGGTTCACCTCGATGCAGCGCTCCTCGATATAGCGTGGGTCCTTGATCGACCGGATCCCCTTGACTGCTGCTTCGATCTCTGCGCATGACATATGGATCAGTTTCGCGAGTTCGATCATGTGCGAGTCGGTGGAATCGATACCATAGTAGTACATCTTCTCGGTTGCGCCATCGATATAGTCGAGGACATCATCCATCGAGGATGCGAGCCGGGAGATCTCCTCGGGATCGAGCGGGGTGATGAAGGTCCTGTTCAGCTGGTCGTAGATGGCGTGGGTGATCGTGTCGCCCTCATGTTCGAGCAGTTCGATCGCGTGCCGCTTCTCCTTTACGTTGGTGAAGTCTTCCGTAAGGGCAACCAACTTCCACGCCGCTTCCTTCACAATCCCGGCCTGTTTTTCGAAAAGATCAAAAAATGCTTTATCCTGCGGTATCAGCAATTCACGAAGACCCATAACAACTCTTCATGGTATTCGGCGGGCACACCTAAAAAATATAGCGAAATTTTGGTGTGCCCTGCTCTTATCGGATCCCGGTTTCCGGTCGCATATCCCGCCCAGCCATCTTATCCGAATAGGGGGATGAGATGGGCGACAACGATGTACCCGGTGAAGGCACAGGCAAACGCCAGGGGGATGGTGATGATCCAGGCGGTCAGCATCTCACGGACGACCTGCCAGTGAACGGCGTTCTTGCCCCGGGTTGCACCCACGCCGACAATAGCCCCGTTTATTGCATGGGTTGAGGAGACCGGGATCCCCCCACGGGTGACCGCAACCATGGTTCCTTCAGGAGAGAGGAAGAGATCTTTTTAGGGGCCGAAGAGAGCCATGCCCAGAGCGACGTTCCTGCATTACTGAACACCGTACCTGGGATCCCTGGATGTACTTCCCGTCACGGGTGATCTCGATAGCCGAACCGGCGTATCCTGACAGGATCACCGTTCTGTTCCCGCTGACAATGGAGAGCTCGCAGACACCCATACAATAACCGATTCATAGGATGAGACAGCGACACCCTCACGATCAACCGGGCTATACCTCTGCACTCCAGGTGGCTTACCCCTGTGCCAGAGGAACCAAGAGGTTTACAGGAGAGAGGAGCCCGCAAATAAGGGAAATTTTTTTTTGTTTTCATCAGGTTCACGGAACATTGGAATGTATAATTCACCCATATCTCTTACTCTTTGGAATAGCGTTGGTTGCGGATCTTCCGGCAGCCGCAGTTTCACACCCCGCTTGCAGGGTGTTCATAACTCCACAGATCCCTTCTTCTGGTATGGAATCACTCTATACCAGCTGCCGGGTCACCTGTCACCGGTGCAGCCACGAATGGACGTACATGGGATCCCGTCTCGCAAGCCTCGTCCGGTCCAGAAGAACGGTGAAGCTCTCCTGCCCGCGATGCCAGTGCCGGGTTGCAATGGAGGTGGAGAATGCTGTGTAAAGACCGCGGGCAAGATATATTTCCGGCGGAGCGTGGATACGATCCGGAGAGGATCGGCAGAATCCGGAATAAAATCAGGACTGTCTTCGGGAGCGAATGCGCAATCGACGATTATGAACTGTTGAAACGCTACACCCTCTCCGGGAACGGCGATCTGGTCCTGATCGTGCGGGGCTTCCGCTGAAGGGTTTCCCGGAAAAATTTGTGGAAGAATCCTGCCCATTGCATCCGGGTCCGGTGCATCCATGATGCTCCCATCGAGAGTCCATTTAACCCCGGGGTTCAATCAACATCCTCATCGGTGCAGGAATACCACCTCCGGTATTTGAGCATTATATGTGCTTCACCGATCGATAATGGACTATCCGGGAGATGAAAAAAGATGCCCACAACTTCCACAATGGTGAGAAAAAACCAGTTTCTGCAGCGGGGCCCCACTCTTTTCCCGAGCCCCGCACCCTGGAACGTACAGAACAAAGAGGATGATCTGTTCTTCTTCTCCACCCATGCCGGCACCAGGAGGCGTGCACCATGAATGGATATGCATGCGTGGCAGACCTTGGATTTTACCTGCGGGCGATCGAGCACGGCCTGATGGTGATAATCGTGCTGGTTTGGATCTGTTCCCTCATGAGAGACGAACCCCTCTTCTCATTTTAACGATTGCAGCCTTTGAAAAACAGAAGGGAAGAGAGGAAACAACTCCTCCGGCCCCCTACCGGGATGAGGATGATAGGATCCTCAAACGGGAAAGAATAGGGAGATTCCGGGAACCGGATTTATTTTTTCCTGTACTGCCTGCCAGCCGAGAACGCTTTTCCGGCTTCTCCGCCAAGATGGAAATAGGTCTCCTGTGCATAGACGATCGGATCGATCTTTTTCAGATCCGGTCTCCCGTCCGTCACGCAGGCCTTGTTGACATGGATCTCTTTTACTTCGCCGATGACCAGCACATGGCTCCCGCAGTCAACGGATGTGAAGACCGTACACTCGATGTTGACCGGGCACTCCTCTGCAAGGGGAGCAGTCCCGACCCTCCCGTACGAGCTTGTGTATACGGTTGACTTGTCCTCGTTTGCTCCGGATACAAGGCCGCAGTGATCCGCCTCGATCACATCTTTTGCTGCGGGGATATTGAGAGAGAACGTTCTGTTCTCCACGATCCCCTTGAGGGTGTGCCGGGCGTGGTTGATCGCAACGCATACCATCGGGGGGGCCATGCATGCCACCGTTGCCCATGCAGCGGTCATGTAATTCGGTCTTCCTTCCACGTTTGAACCCACGAGCAGGGTGGGCATAACGCTCATATACGGCATTGCACCGACGGTGATCTTCTCCATGGTTGTACTCCGGAATCCGGTTCGCGAACGATACGGTTAATCCTATCCCCCAGGGGGAAGGTCTTCCTTGGAGAACTGCTTCCTCTTAGTCCATGGAGGAGGCCCCGAAAAGAGGAGGGATTGAGATCCCCTGAGTTCGTCATCTCTTTTTTTCCAAGAACTGCAATCGAGAGGACGGCAAGGCCAAAAAGCCATACAAGTCCGGCAGCCGGGGGGAGGGAAGTACCAGGGGTCAGCCTCGCGTTCTTTGGAGGTGCGTGTGGAGTGATCGCCGTAACCTCCGGTGGCTTCGGGGTTACATCGGATTTTGTGATCGAACTCCCGAGCAGGGGACCGGTCCGGTCGTAGTTCCGATATCGGTTATCGATGGTCGCAGCCGCGATGGCTGGGCCGTTGCCCGGGGGCGCCGATGCTGGTTACCCACGACCCCGCCTTCCGGAGAGATGACTGCCCCGTCAGGGTCGATGAGAGGGATCGTGCCGGCGATCGTAGTCGTATTCAGCCAACGAATTCCACAGTACCCTGTCAATGGTCAGGCTCCACTATCTCGACAACCTGCGGTGGATATCCATCCTGGTGCTCTTTCCCACCCATGCCGCCTTCGTATTCTGCGCCGGTTGGTACGGCTATTGCATCCTATCAGACCAGCCATCCGACTTCGCCCACCTCATCGCCGTCTCGGTCGAGCCGTGGATCATGCCGCTCCTCTTTGTAATCGCCGGCATGAGCACGGGTTTCTCGCTCCGGAAGCGCACGCCGGCCATGTATCTGAAAGAGAGGGTCATGAGACTTCTGGTTCCGTTCCTTGCCGGGATCATCTTCGTCTGTCCGGTCATCGCGTACTATGCGCTGCGATTCCATACCGGATATACCGGATCCTTTGCAGAAGCGTTCGTGCATTTCTTCATCTCCATCACGGCATCACCGGCCCTGAACGGGATCACCGGAGATTTCAGCGTCGACCACCTCTGGTTCATCATCGTCCTCTTTGTTGTCTCGGTCCTTGCGCTCGGCGTTATCCTGGGGGGACGGGTGCTGGAGTTCCACCCGGATCCCGGCAGATTCACTCTCCTGTGGCTGGTCCTTCTCTGCATCCCGGTCTGGCTTCTTGACTTCGTCGGAATTAATGAAGGCGGCTACTCGCTCGTTGCATACTTCGCGATCTTCCTCTTCGGGTACTGCATCTTTGCTTCCGAGACGGTCCTGGCACTGATCGAAGAATACCGGGTCGCCCACCTCGCCGCATGGATCGCCCTTACGATCGGGGTTATGGGGATCGGCGGGATCCTTCTCGACCACGGGGAGGTCTTCTGGGGGACCTCATTTTTGCACACGCTGACCGGCTGGATGGGCGTCCTCGCCCTCATGGGCATGGGCCGGCATTATCTCAACCGGAGCACGCCGCTCACCGCGTATCTCACAGCATCGTCGTACCCGGTGTACATCATCCACCAGGCTGCGGTCGTGGCGCTGGCGTATTATATTGTGGCTGTGCCGGTTGCACCTTTCTTGCAGTACGTGGCGATTGTTGTGCTGAGCCTTGTGCTGACGCTTGGGGCCTATGAAGTTATTAGAAGGATTCCCGGGGTCAGGTGGTTGATTGGGATTGGTGGGCCGGTGGGGAAGAAGGGGGAGTGAGAGTTTCCTTTCGCTCTTCCCTGAACTCAAAAAAAATCTCTTTGCCGGTATTTTTAGTCCGCCAACCTAGTTCTGAAAGTGAGCACTCTTTCAAAATACTGAAAGCAATCCCAGAGGATCGCGAGGAGAGCACGGCCGCTCGCCACCTCATCGGGATCGCCCCGTGGAAAGGCGGTCGGCCGGGAGTCTGCAAAGATTTTTTTATCCGGGGTCAACGGGGCCTACCCCCTTGGGCTGCCTTCCCCTTTGGGGAAGAGTGAGGGTCACCCTCGTGATCGTGAAAGACTGATCTGGACTATCAAGAGAGAATTCTGAAAAATTCCCCCTGTAACCGGTAGTACTTTATCTTAGTACGATCAATGACGAGTATGGAAAATCTGGTTGATTTTGCGCTCGAGAAGCGGTATGAGAGTATCAAACGACTCGGGGATCGGCTTGATGGATTTTCGACATTAATCAATTGGGAGAGGTTTCTGACGGTAGTGGGAGGTCTGTATCGAAACCAGACCGAAGAGGGCGGTCGACCGAATATTGATATCGTTCTCATGGTTAAGATGCTGGTACTCCAGTCGATGTACAGCCTGTCCGATCCCGAACTTGAGCGTCAGGCCAATGATCGCATATCATTTATGAAATTCCTCGGGTATCCTAACAAGGTCCCGGATCAGACCACCGTCTGGTATTTCCGGGAGCGGTTGGCAAAGACCGGAAAGGATAAGGATATCTGGGATGAGCTCCAGCGACAACTCGATGCACAATGTCTGAAAATCAAAAAAGGCACCATTCAGGATGCGACTTTCATCACCTCAGAGCCCGGTCATGCTTCAACGAATACACCCCGGGGTGATGCTGCAAAAACTCGAAGAAGCCGGGATGGAACATGGGCGATAAAGGGCAAGAAATCTTATTTTGGATACAAACTCCATACCAAAGAGGATTGTGACTTCGGACTGATCCGGGCTCTCGAGGTTACAACTGCCTCAACCCACGATTCGCAAATCGACCTGTCGAACGAAGGAGAGGTGATCGCTCATCCCGAGGATATTTCTTTCCGATTTCAAACAAAATCGAGATTCGAGGAAATACCAGACGGTGGTCTGATCCGGGACCTTGTTAGGATACCCGAGGAATTTCATAAATGATATGCGATCATTGGCCTGACGCTCAAGTTCGGGATCGGACAGGCTGTACATCGACTGGAGTACCAGCATCTTAACCATGAGAACGATATCAATATTCGGTCGACCGCCCTCTTCGGTCTGGTTTCGATACAGACCTCCCACTACCGTCAGAAACCTCTCCCAATTGATTAATGTCGAAAATCCATCAAGCCGAGAGATCGAGTCGTTTGATACCTCATACCGCTTCTCGAGCGGAAAAAATCAACCAGATTTTCCATACTCGTCATTGATCGTACTAAGATAAAGTACTACCGTACTACCGTTACAGGGGAATTTTTCAGAATTTCTCGATTGATAGTCCAGTCGAAGATCAGAAGTCTTTCACGATCACGAGGAAGAGATGATCTCTTCCCCAAAGGGGCCTTTAAAAGGCCTGTTGATCCCCCGGAAAAAAATCTTTGCAGACTCCCGGCCGACCGCCTTTCCACGGGCGATCCTGATGAGGTGGCGAGCGGCCGTCCTCGATCTCGCGATCCTCTGGGATTGCTTTCAGTATTTTGAAAGAGTGCTCACTTTTTCAACAGAACTAGGTTGGCGGACAAAAAAATACCGGCAAAGATTTTTTTTGAAGGTCGAGGGAAGAGCGAAAGGAAAAATCTCAATCCCCTTCCCTTCCCACCGGCCCACCAATCCCAATCAACCACCTGACCCCGGGAATCCTAATAATGGATTCAGGCCCCCGCGTCGTTTCAAAGCTCATCAACAATCGCCACGTAATTGGCAAGAAAGGTCAACCGGCACAGCCAAATCATCTCCACAATAATAATAACGCCACGCCAGCGCCGACTGACCGCAGCCTGGTGGATGATGTACACCGGGTACGACGATGCTGTGAGATACGCGGTGAGCGGCGTGCTCCGGTTGAGATAATGCCGGCGGCCCATGCCCATGAGGGCGAGGACGCCCATCCAGCCGGTCAGCGTGTGCAAAAAATGGTCCCCCCTGGTGAAACCTCCATCGTGGTCGAGAAGGGATCCCGCCGATCCCATAACCCTGATCATAAGGGCGATCCATGCGGCGAGGAGGGCGACCCGGTATTCTTCGATCAGTGCCAGGACCGGACCGTCTCGGAAGCAAAGATGCAAAACCCGAAGAGGAAGATCGCGAAGTATGCAACGAGCGAGTAGCCGCCTTCATTAATTCCGACGAGTCAGATGAAAAAGCCAGGATGGATGCAGAGAAGAGAAGGACCAGCCACAGGAGAGTGAATCTGCCGGGATCCGGTGGAACTCCAGCACCCGTCCCCCAGGATAACGCCGAGCGCAAGGACCGAGACAACAAAGAGGACGATGATGAACCAGAGGTGGTCGACGCTGAAATCTCCGGTGATCCTGTTGAAAGGGCCGGTGATGCCGTGATGGAGATGAAGAAATGCACGAACGAAAAACTCAATCCGGAAAGGATCCGGAATCCGGTATGGATGGATCGCAGCGAGATAGATACGCGATGACCGGACAGACGAAGATGATCCCGGCAAGGAACGGAACCAGAAGTCTCATGACCCCTCTTTCAGATACATGGCCGGCGTGCGCTTGAGCGAGAAACCCGTGCTCATGCCGGCGATTACAAAGAGGAGAGGCAGGGCGGCATGATCCACGGATCCCTCGATGACGAGACGGCGATGAAAATGGGCGAAGTCGGATGAATGGATGGCTGGTCTGATAGGATGCAATAGCCGATCGGTCCCCTTGAAGGCGCACCGGGGATGGATGCGAAGGCCGGGATGGGGGCAATCCCAGGATTGGAGGATCGATGGAAACCCCGAAAGGTTGTCGGAAGTGGAGCCTGAGGATTCCTGACGATCCGGGTCGCCGGACGATCTTTGTCATCTGAATACGACTACGATCGCCGGAATCGATAGATCCATCCCGTCCTGATCGGGGGTTCAATCATCTCCGGAAGGCGGGGTCGATGGGTAACCAGCATCGGCGCCCCGGGCAACGGATCCAGCCATCCGGCTGCGACCATCGATAACCGATCGGGGCACGACGACTGGACCGGTCCCGAATCGGGAGTTCGATCACACCAAAATCCGATGAAAACCCGATTCCACCGGAGCCCCGGCGGACCTGAGCCCCGATCTTTCACCGGACGGTCGATCGAATTCCCGGTTCCACCGATGCGGCGACCTTGATGAGGAATCGAATGGATGGCGGATGCGAAAAGGACCTCGATCTTTTTTCTGATGATTTTATCGATCTGGCGACGGTGACGGATCCTCCGGCTGGATGGGATCGATGCTGGTTTGGATCTGTTCCGATTCGACCCGGATCCGGATGATCCTTCTTCATTTTAACGATTGCCTTTTTGAAAAAAGAAGGAAGACCGGAAACAACTCCTCGATCCCCTACCGGGATGAGGGATGATAGGATCCTCAAACGGAAAGAATAGGGAGATTCGGGAACGGGATTTTTTTTTTTCTGCCCCCTGCCTGCCAGCCGAGAACGCTTTTCCGGCTTCCTCCGCCAAGATGGAAATAGGTCTCCTGTTCAGAGACGATCGGATCGATCTTTTCAGATCCGGTCTCCCGTCCGTCACGCAGGCCTTGTTGACATGGATCTCTTTTACTTCGCCGATGACCAGCACATGGCTCCCGCAGTCCGGATGGATGAAGACACTCGATACACTCGATGTTGACCGGGCACTCCTCTGCAAGGGGAGCAGTCCGACCCTCCCGTACGAGCTTGTGTATACGGTTGACTTGTCCTCGTTTGCTCCGGATACAAGGCCGCAGTGAGTGATCCTCGATCGATCATCTTTTGCTGCGGGGATATTGAGAGAGAACGTTCTGTTCTCCACGATCCCCTTTGAGGGTGTGCCGGGCGTGGTTGATCGCAACGCATACCATCGGGGGGCCATGCATGCCACCGTTGCCCATGCAGCGGTCATGTAATTCGGTCTTCCTTCCACGTTTTTGAACCCACGAGCAGGGTGGGCATAACGCTCATATACGGCATTGCACCGACGGTGATCTTCCATTCTCCATGGTTCGGAATCCGGAATCCGGTTCGCGAACGATACGGTTAATCCTATCCCCAGGGGAAGGTCTTCCTTGGAGAACTGCTTCCTCTTAGTCCATGGAGGAGGCCCTGAAAAGAGGAGGGATTGAGATCCTGAGAGTTCGTCATCTCTTTTTCCAAGAAAGAACTGCAGAGGAGAGGAAGGACCAAAAAAAAATACAAGTCCGGCAGGGGGAGGGAGGGAACCACCAGGGTCAGCCTCGCGTTCTTTGGAGGTGCGTGTGGAGATCGCCGTAACCGTAACCTCGGTGGTGGGTTCGGGGTTTTTTGTTTCGAACTCCCGAGCAGGACTCGGTCGAGCAGTCGTTCCGTTCCGATATCGTAGTTCCGATATCGGTTATCGATGGTCGCAGCCGCGATGGCTGGGCCGTTGCCCGGGGCGCCGATGCTGGTTACCCACGACCCCGCCTTCCGGAGATGATGACTGCCCGTCGTCAGGGTCGATGAGAGGGATCGTGCCGGCGATCGTAGTCGTATTCAGCCAACGAATTCCCCAGTACCCTGTCAATGGTCAGGCTCCTCCACTATCCTGCGGTGGATATGCGGTGGATATCCATCCTGGTGCTCTTTCCCACCCATGCCGCCTTCGTATTCTGCGCCGGTTGGTACGGCTATTGCATCCTATCAGACCAGCCATCCGCCATCCGACTTCGCCCACCTCATCGCCGTCGGTCGGTCGGTGCCGTGGATCATGCCGCTCCTCTTTGTAATCGCCGGCATGAGCACGGGTTTCGCCCGGAAGCGCACGCCGGCCATGTATCTGAAAGAGAGGGTTCTGGAGACTTCTGGTTCCGTTCCTTGCCGGGATCATCTTCGTCTGTCCGGTCATCGCGTACTATGCGCTGCGATTCCATACCGGATATACCGGATCCTTTGCAGAAGCGTTCGTGCATTTCTTCATCTCCATCACGGCATCACCGGCCCTGAACGGGATCACCGGATTTTTCAGCGTCGACCACCTCTGGTTCATCATCGTCCTTTTTGTTGTCTCGGTCCTTGCGCTCGGCGTTATCCTGGGGGACGGGTGCTGGAGTTCCACCCGGATCCCGGCAGATTCACTCTCCTGTGGCTGGTCCTTCTCTGCATCCCGGTCTGGCTTCTTGACTTCGTCGGAATTAATGAAGGCGGCGCTTCACTCGCTCGTTGCGCGATCGATCTTCCTCTTCGGGTACTGCATCTTTGCTTCCGAGACGGTCCTGGCACTGATCGAAATACCGGGTCGCCGCCCTCGCTCGCCGCATGGATCGCCCTTACGATCGGGGTTATATGGGGATCGGCGGGATCCTTCTCGACCACGGGGAGGTCTTCTGGGGACTCATTTTGCACACGCTGACCGGCTGGATGGGCGTCCTCGCCCTCATGGGCATGGGGCCGGCATTATCTCAACCGGAGCACGCCGCTCACCGCGTATCTCATCATCGTCGTCGTGGTGTACATCATCCACCAGGCGGCGGTCGTGGCGCTATTATATTATATTGTGGCTGTGCCGGTTGCACCTTTCTTGCAGTACGTGGCGATTGTTGTGCTGAGCCTTGTGCTGACGCTTGGGGCCTATGAAGTTATTAGAAGGATTCCGGGGTCAGGTGGTTGATTGGGATTGGTGGGCCGGGGGGGAAGAAGGGGAGGAGAGTTTCCTTTTCGCTTTCCTGAACTCAAAAATCTCTTTGCCGGAGACTGATCTGGACTATCAAGAGAGAATTCTGAAAAAAATTCCCCTGTAACCGGTAGTACTTTATCTTAGTACGATCAATGACGAGTATGGAAAATCTGGTTGATTTTGCGCTCGAGAAGCGGTATGAGAGTATCAAACGACTCGGGGATCGGCTTGATGGATTTTCGACATTAATCAATTGGGAGAGGTTTCTGACGGTAGTGGGAGGTCTGTATCGAAACCAGACCGAAGAGGGCGGTCGACCGAATATTGATATCGTTCTCATGGTTAAGATGCTGGTACTCCAGTCGATGTACAGCCTGTCCGATCCCGAACTTGAGCGTCAGGCCAATGATCGCATATCATTTATGAAATTCCTCGGGTATCCTAACAAGGTCCCGGATCAGACCACCGTCTGGTATTTCCGGGAGCGGTTGGCAAAGACCGGAAAGGATAAGGATATCTGGGATGAGCTCCAGCGACAACTCGATGCACAATGTCTGAAAATCAAAAAAGGCACCATTCAGGATGCGACTTTCATCACCTCAGAGCCCGGTCATGCTTCAACGAATACACCACGGGGTGATGCTGCAAAAACTCGAAGAAGCCGGGATGGAACATGGGCGATAAAGGGCAAGAAATCTTATTTTGGATACAAACTCCATACCAAAGAGGATTGTGACTTCGGACTGATCCGGGCTCTCGAGGTTACAACTGCCTCAACCCACGATTCGCAAATCGACCTGTCGAACGAAGGAGAGGTGATCTACCGTGACCGAGGATATTTCGGTACCAAAACAAAAGGTTTCAACACCACCATGCAACGGGGTGTTCGTGGGCATCCGATCGGTATCCGCGATGTTCTCAAAAACGCTCGAATCTCTCGAATCCTATCTCCCGGGGAACGCCCATATGCCATCATCAAGAATGTGTTCCATTCTGCTCATACCAAAGTCACAACCGTTCTCAGGGTGCATACCAAAATGCTGTTCTCGGCCTTCTGCTTTAACCGGTTTCAACTCGCAACCCTCAAAAAACAAGGGGTTCTTGAGCGGATGCTCTCGACAAAAAACTGAAATGTGGCCTGAAAATGCAAGAACCGGATACATAGACCCACTCACATTGGTGCTATTTTGTAAAATTGGGGCAAACCGAACGCTCGGGAAGCACCCCTTTCCGGTACGATCGTAAAATAATGGGTTATTCGTTATCCTCATTAATAAAAAAACAGCACCGTACAGCTCCTCATGATATCCCGTAACCTGTTCTTCCGATCTGCCGGTCTCAGCATCCTTATCGGAGCCCTCTCCCTGATGATCCTCTCTGCCGGCTGCACGACCCAGGAGAATGCCACGCCCGGCCCCGTGCATGCAGTGAAGTTCGATCCTTCGCATATCACGGTGGACTACCTGGGTGGGCCGGGGACCGAGGCCCTCATCGTGCTCGAGATCACCGTGACCGACAGTAACAAAAAGACCGTTACCCAGTCGCTCTGCTCCCGGCTTGCCACAACTCCCGTCCGGATCAATTCGAGCGCAACATTTACCGGTTCGTATTCCGAAAGCTCCCATGTCGTTGTGATCGGGTATTTCTCGGACGGAACAAAGAAGACGATGCTTGATACGACCCTCTGATCTTTTTTTGCCTGAAGAGGCCTTCCCAAGGGAACTCAAATAACGTAAAGGAGTTTCCGATCCCGGGGCGCGCCTCCAAGGCTGCGGAGCTCTTGGAACTGGATACCGCGGAAGAGATTTTTTTATGCGGGTTTTTTTCTGGCAACAAAGAGTGAGGCCGAGACCACCCTTTCTGATGGAGGCGCCGGCCCAGAGGGGGCCCAGTGCGAACTCCCAAAATTTTTGCCGAATCCGGTTATTAAGCATGAATTGATGACGATGGCGTACCGGAAGGGTTTTATCTTAGTACGCGTGATTTTATAAATAAGCTAACCATTTGCGAATGCTTTTTCCTGCCAGAGAGGCTGTAATGAATACCCCCCCATCCGAAGGAAACGAAGGTACCGTTGATATCTTCGTTTTGAGTGGCAGTTCAACAGAAACCCGCCTGCTCGAGGAAAATCTCGGGCAGGGCAGTTACCATGTCACCCTGTTTGAAGAGAGCGGAGACCTTTTTGAAGCCTTACCGGAAGGTAACCCCAACCTCCTCATCTGCGATGCGACCTCTCTTGGTGCAGTCGCATACGACACGAGCCGGCGGATCAAGGACGGTGAAGGTACCTGGATGATCCCGGTCCTCATCCTCACCCGCACCACCGGCCTTGGTGATCTCCTGGCAATCCTTGACTCCAATGCGGACAATTTTATCGCGTACCCAACCGAGCCGGACTATCTCCTCTCCTTTGTTGCCGGCATGCTCTCGACCCCTGTTGAGCGCCAGACTCCCGAACTTATCAAGACCCAGTTCAAGATCCAGCACGACGACAAGGTGTACGTCATCACCGCGGATCGCAGGAAACTTCTCGAATTCCTCCTCTCGTCGTTCGAGACTGCGGTGAGTATCTCGGAAGATCTCTCCCTGGCAAAAGAGGAGGGGCGAGAGCTCTCCGACTCTCTTGCCAAACTCCGGCTGACGAACGGAGAGCAGTCGCGTTCGATCAATGCGCTGAACGAATCCTACCTGGAGAAGGAGCAGGCGGAACGGGCGCTCGGGCAGGAACTCAGCCAAAGGAAGGAGGAACTGGAAGACCGGGACCGGGAGATCTCCGGGCTCCGGAACGGGATCGAAGAGGGCAGAGCCCGGCTTGCCGTTGCGGAAGAGCGGATCGCGACAATGGAGGTGGAGCACGACGGGGTCGTGACCGGGCACCGTTCCCGTATCGAGGCCCTGAGCCGGGAAGTAACCGGCCTCTCGTCCGAGCTTGAGATAAAGATCGCCGATCTCGAGAGTGCCCTTCGCAAACTCGAGGCAGAGACAACCCGGTCTTCGACTGCCGAAGGTACGATCGCAGAGCTCGTCCCCCAAAAGGAAGAGGCCGAGAGAGCGCTCATCAGCCTCCGGCAGGAGTCGGAGAAGATCCGGTCGATGCTTGCCTCCGAAAAGGATCGCGTAATCTCTGCCGAGGAGGAGATTGACCGGCTCCGGCAGGAGAAGAACCGGGCGGAAGAAGATTCTGCCCGGGAAATTTCCGGACTCAAAGCCAGCGCCGCAGACCAGGATGCGGAGATCGACCGGCTCAGAGAAAAAGTCCGGGAGGAGAACTCCCGTGCAATGGAGGCTGAGGAGCAACACTCCCTTCTTGCAATGGAGAAGGACGCCGCGAAATCTTCCTTCCGCTCCGCTGCGGTGACCCTTGAACAGGAACTCTCCGCGCTGAAAGGGAGGCAGGATGCCCTGGAAGCCTCGCTCGAAGAAGAAGAACTCAAACGGCGATCCGTTGAAGAGGAACTCGAACTCTCGGTCGCTGAACGCGGGAAGGCGGAAGAAGAGGCCCGGGTGGCATCGGCAGAGCTTGAGGAGATAAGAGTTTCGCTCGCGGCTGCCGAAGAGAAGATGCGATCTCTCGACCGCGAGCTGGGCGAGGTCAAGGGCGAACGGGACCGGTCCGAAGAGGCGTTCCGGTCGGCACTGCAGGAGATCGACAAGATCCGCTCCGAACTCGAAGCAGCGCAGGAAAAATCCGCACTCGCTGCCTCCGGACTTGCAGACCTTGCCGCAGAAAAGGTCCGTTACGAGGAGACCATCCGCGATCTCTCCACCAGGCTTGAAGGGCTTGAGAGCTCCCTTGCCGGTGCCGGAGAGAAGGAGCAGGCTCTTGAGGCAGAACTTGCAGTCGCGACGGCAAGCCGCGACCGTTCGGAAGAGGGCCTCCGGGATCTGACCGGGGCGCTGCAGGAAGCAGAGGCTGCCCTCGCCTCCGGGGAGGAGGCCCGCAGGGCTCTTGAGGAGAAGTTGGGGGTTTCAGCCGCGGAGAAGGACCGGGCTGAAGCAAGCTTCAGGGAAACCGTCTCTTCACTTGCGGAGGCGCGGTCAGCGCTTGAACTCGCCGGGCGGGAGAAGGCCGCTCTCGAAGGCGATCTCGCTCAAAAGAGATCCGAACTCGAGCGCACCCTTTCAGAAAACCAATCGACCCTCCAGTCCTTAAAAGAGATCCGGTCGGCCCTGGACTTTGAGAAGAGTCGCGGTGTGGCGCTCGAACGGCAGCTGGTGACCCTAATCCGGGAGAAAGAGGAACTGGCCCACTCCGCGGGAAGTGCCTCCGATGAGGTCCGGACCGAACTCTCCCGGCGTACCGCGGAGATGGAGGAGGCCCGGCGGGAGAGCCAGGCGGCATGGGCACGGGCACACCAACTCGAAGAGGAGCTGGCCGCAGAAAACAGAAGGAAGGAAGGGGCAGCAGGGCAGATCCGTTCACTCAGCGATGAGCTTGAGAAGCTCCGTGGATCGATCGAATCCGAGCGAAGACTTTGGGAGCTGGATGAGGCCGGGCTCAGGACCCGGATTCTCGAACAGGACCGGCTCAGATCCGAGCTTGAGAAGACTGCAGAGCACGGGAGAGAGCGCGAGGACGAACAGCGTGCCACCATTCAGACCTTCCATGCGGATCTCGAGGCTGCTGTTGCAGAGAAAGGATCACTCGAGCAGCAGTTTGAGGCCCTGAGCCGCGATCTCGCACAGGCCAGGACCGCTCTTGCCGATGAATGGGTGGATCACATGACTGCCGCGGAGCGGCTGGAGGAGGCGGACCGGTGGAATGCGGAGCTGAGTAAGATCGCAGGGATGGCCCATCCGCAGCCACTCCACCGGAAAGATCCCGAGGAACTGCACATGATCAGGGATCGCGATCTTCCCGTTACGCTCAGGCCGGCTCCGCTCACCCTTGGAAAGATCGATATTCCCCCGGTCCACGCGGTGCACGAACCGGATATCCCAAAACCTGTTGACGAAGAGGAGGAAGTTTCCCGGGCCATCCCGGACGAGAGCGGGCTTTCACCGGATTATGAGGTCAGCACAACTGCAGATCTCCGTCTTGAGGATCTCTTCGAAGACGAGCCGACACCGGTCACCGGCCTGAAAGCCGCCACGCCGGCTTACGATGAGGAGCCTGACCAGAAAGAGCCATCTGCCCCGGTGGGGCAGGCACCAGAACCTGCCAACGGATCTGGACCGGGAGAAACGGCAGAGACCGGTGAAGAGGAGGCCGAATACGAGATGCCGGGGACGGAGTCTGAGGAGACGGGGGGAGATCGGGGGGAGTCTTCCGGAGAAATCTCAGAAGAGCAGCCCGGTGAGACCGGTTCGCACCTTCCGGCCTCCGGAATTCCGGCCGGAGGCTCCTTCAACCGGAAGGACTGGTTCGATATCTTTGCCTGGGCACGGCACGCTGAATCGCTCTCGCCCGGACAGCGGAAACAGATCCTGCGGATGGGCCGGCTCGTCCAGCGGGGAAGAAGACTGACGCCCAAACAGGAAGACCAGATCCGCGAGATGATAACGCTCGTCCAGTCTCTGGGTTACCGGTTCCCGTAAACCGCGTCACGAAGATATTCCTTAAACCCGGGGGTTTTTTAAATCCTCTTCGAGTGCGCGGTTGAGCCTACGAAAGACCGTCATTCGCTTTCCTGAGAGCCGGGAGATCCCGGGCAGTGGCAGAGTCCCAAAAGAATCCTGCCCGACTCGTTCCGGTACACCGATTGCGTTGTACAGCACGGGGGTCCTGCAGCCGTCCAAATGCCGGTTCTCGAGAGGATAATTTCAGAGATGCCTTCGCAGAGGAGAGTTGCATCTCCCTCATTTGCCTTCTCCGGTTCCGTAAAATAATCAGAGTACCGAATGCAGAGCAGCTCCCGGGGAGGAGTATCCTGTTATGCGAACGGTTGTGGCGTTGACATCGGGAATCGCCCCCTCCGGGTTGATCGTGAGAAGCGGTCCGGGCTCGCCAGGGGTTGTACGAGCTCGCTGCCCGGCAGCCGTAGTCCGGGGTCCGGGATCTGCGGGCAGGGGGGGTTGCGGGATCTTTTTGTCAGCGGGACCGGGGAGGCAATCTCCTGGTCCGGAAAACTTCCGGATCGTTATCGACAGGAAAGTTCCCCTTTCACGGAATAAATCGGCCGGGGTGGAGACGAATTTTCCTGCATGCCTGCTCTTTTTACCGGTGAGCGGGAAGATCGATTACGTGACTATCACCTTACGGAACCACCACCATGCGAAAACAAACATAACGGAAGCAAAGACAATGAGCGAGAGGTACGAGAACGCGATATCGGCCCGGGTGTACTGGTAGTGCCTCCCGAGAGCCATGAAGTCCGGGCCAATGGCGAAGTACCGGATGCCGTTTATGAGATACGCCATCGGGTTGTACTCCAACAGGATCTTCAAAAATGCCGGGAACGTCTCCATCGGGTAGAGGGCATTTGAGGCGAAGAAGATCGGCATGATCAGGAGCGTGATGACGCCCTGCAAGCCCTCCGGGCTCTCCATCGAAGGTTACGGGAGGATCCCTCTGGATGTGACGGGTGCTAAGGGTGCCGACTGGCCAGTCAATGCGACGGTTCTGCAGCGGGAGCAGCACCGAAACTTCTTCTCCCGGAACCTCGACCCGGACCGGTATACTATCCAGAAGATGTCGATATCCCGCACTCACCCGATCCGGGCGCCGGCGAGATCGTCCTGACCGGAAAGGCGATCCAGATCCCGATCGCTCTTTTGCGCTCCCTGCCCAAAGAAGCCTTCGATCATAATACCCCCGGGATGCCTGGACTATTGAGCTTGCGAAGGTGGAGAACCCGGGCTTGCAGTCAGCCCGGGTCCCTCCAACCCCCCCATTCTCTCTTTTCATCGTCTCCCTCACTCGTCATCTCTCATGGTATCTTCCCTCCCTCCATCATCCACCCCCGCATCCCGGTCATTCCCGTCACTCAGTTACCGGAAAGCCTCACCCCGCTGAACACTCCCCCATCTCAGAGATAAACGCGTCCAGCCGCTGGATCGGAACAAGCGGTACGCCTTCGAAGATCCGGATCTCCTCTTCGATCAGAAGAACGATGATCGGGAGACCCTCTAGGGATGTGACACTCTTGTAGAACTCTGCACGTTTCCGGTGTCTCCTTACCGCTTGCTTCAGTGAGGACAACCGGTACCGGTTGCCCGACCTCTGTTTGCATTCAACAAGGAGGGTCAGCCCGTCCTTTCCTGCGATGACATCATACCGCCTCCGCTCGCGGCCCCGCATCTTTACCGTGCCGACGCTGACCGAGAAGCCGTTTTTCTCAAAGATGAACGCCGCAAGCCGCTCGAAGTCCTGCCAGGGGATCTCTTCGGCAACGGCATCGAATTTTGCAATGCTGCCGATCGTCTCAAAGCACCCGGTGGCTTCCCGGTAGAGATCCCCCGATCGTCTCGGTATCGTAAACACTTCCCGGATCCCGGTCTTTGTGCAGACCCGTTTATACGCGAGGGACGGGGGGGTGAAAATGAAGAGGAAGCTACCCTTGCACTCAGGCGCTTTCAGATTTTCCGGAGGCGCCCGGAGATTGGCCGGGCCCTGCAAATATATTGGGGAACCGGGAACTGTCCCTCTGGTGATTGTGCCGAAAAACCGGGTGGGGTAAACAGACCGGAGACAATAATTTCAGGCTTTCACAGCCAAACACCCGGGAGGAGATAAAAAAAATTACCCGAGAGGGACAATCGTTCTCCCGTAGATATCATTCAGGATCGGACCGAGCGCCGTGTAGATGGCAGCAAGTCCGCTGAGAACACCGATATAGCCGGCAAGGACCGTGAAGATCGACTCCGGTGTTGCAGCTCCAAGAGCTTCGAGGAAAAATACCAGGGCAAGTGAACCGAGCACAAACTGGAGTGCCCTGGACATCTTAAGCGATCCGATGAAGAGGATGAGCGTGAAGAGACCCCAGAGTGCCAGATACACGGCAACCGCTCCCGCTCCGCCCGAATCTTTCGCGAGCCCGAGAACCGGGAGAAGGAGAAGTGCCGCATAGGAGAACCAGAACAATCCGTAGGACCCGTATGCCGCCATACCGTAGGTGTTGCCCTTCTTCCATTCCATGAGGCCGGCCGTGAACATGGCAAATCCGCCCATAAAGATCGCCATGCCGAGGATTGTTGAACCTGCCTGGATGATGCCGGCGTTCGCAAGCCCCAGGAGAACGCCCGGCATACCGTACCCGAGGAGCCCGAGCGCCTCTCCTCCCGCGGTGATATCCTTGATCTCAACGATGGATCGTCTGGTTGTTGTTTCCGTCATCAGTAATCAAATCCGATTGAATATTACTGACTTTTTTTTATGAGTATATATGGAAGATCCTTTCTTCTCGATGTTGTCCTATCCCGAAATCATTTGACATCAGATGTAAATACCGATTTGAGCAACTTATCGAATGGGGCTATCCAGAGGATCATTCAGCAATGTGTCAATGATAAACCCGTTGTTGAGATTGCCCGGTATTTCCAGATTACCCGTCAACGAGTGTATCAGTTCATCAACCCGTTCAGAGAATCGGGGGAATATCCGGTACTCAGGCAATCTGGAAGAAAGCCCCACGCCATCGATGATCGAGCAGAAGAGTTGATCCTCGCAACCTATCAATCCAACAACATTGGTCCAATCCATCTGGAGAAGAAGATTGAGGAAACACACGGAATCCATATCCCGCATAATCGAATCTATCGGGTATTGTTGAACCACGGTCTGGTGGAGATCAACATGAAAAAACGGCAACAGCGGAAATATGTTCGGTATGAACATACTCATTCCATGTCGATGGGGCAGGGAGACTGGAAAGAGTTCGAACTTAAAGGATCGAAGAAATGGCTGATCGCATTCATGGATGATTCATCCCGCCTCATCACCTGCTACGGGGTATTCGATTCTCCAACTACCGAGAACACTCTCACGGTGCTGAATCAGGGATTCCAGATGTAAGGTACGCCCCGCGAGATCCTCACTGACAACAGTACACAATTCGTTTCAGCTCGGAACCGTGAATAGGCCCATCATAAATTCGGAGAGTTCCTTGTTCATCACAACATAAAACACATCCCAACCAGGATAAAACACCCTCAAACGAACGGCAAAATTGAACGGTTCTTCGGAGAAGTCGAACGAAGGATCGCGAAGTTCGGTTCTGTCGATAAAATTCTTCACTGGCACAATGTCATCAAACCTCACATGAGTGAGTCTCGATTTCGATGAGCCTTATAACGCATTCTGGTACCGTCTACCCCAGGAGAGGATTCTGAAATATGCGCAGAAATGGTTATATGTGTAAAATCAATTCGGGATATCACAATTTCTTCTCGATGTAAAATTATATTTATACTCATTGAAGGAAGAAATATTCTATCAAGGGATCCGGAAAGGCCCTCCTCCACGGTATCGCGGGGGAGGGAAAAGACTAATTGTACAGAGGAGCGTCTCCGATTGTGTACGAAAGACCGGGGCGTTTTGTAACCCGGGGCTGTTGCAGATAAAATTCCAATCCGGGGACTCTGGTGCGACCATCCCCGGCAGAGAAACCCCTGCAGGGTGAGAGTGCCTGAGCAAAATTGTTCCTGTAAACTACTTATGACGGCTCATGCCAACACCTCTTATGGAGCCTCGCATTCTCGCATTCCGCCACGTCCCGAACGAGTGGCTCGGTCTCTTCGAGACAAACGAAGTCCCCCGGAACGTGAACGCTCCCCGCCTTGTCTTCCTGGGCGGGCCGATGAGCGTGAACGACGAGGCTGAATTCCCATGGCTTGCGCAGAAGAAGGAGGTCATACGGAGGTCGGCAAAGGCGGGGCAGAAGGTCCTTGGCATCTGCCTCGGGGCGCAGCTCATCGCAGCCGCGTACGGGGCAAAGGTCTACCGGTTCGTGAACGAGACCGGCTGGCACCCGCTCACAAGGGAGAGGGATGCAACGGGGGTTTTCTTTCGTTTTCCCGACCGGTTCCCGGTCTTCCAGCTCCACGGCGAGACATTCGGGATCCCGTACGGTGGCCGGCTCCTCGCCCGCGGGGCGAACGTCCGGAACCAGGCCTTCGTCATCAAAAATGCGCTCGGGATCCAGTTCCATCTCGAGCTGACCGGGGAGATGATCACTGACTGGTCGAAGTCCCTCACGCATTACCAGCGGGAAAAGATTGGACGCGAGACCCCGCGTTTCCTTGCGGAGAGTAACCGGCTCTGCCGGATGGTTGCAGAAGATTTTATCTGGTGGCGAAAAAAACACATCCCATGAAGACAGAGATCTCCGGACAAACCCGGTGAATGATACCCGTCTAAGACCCGTCCCTTCATACTTCTGTCGGCCCGCTCAAACTCGTAAACCCGTTCCTGCTGGCATCAGGCCCGCCGACAGCTTCCGGCAACCAGATACGGCAAGCGTTCCGGCTCGGCTGGGAGGGTGCAGTGACGAAGACTATTGTCCCGGATTCCATGGAGATCCGAAATGTCTCGCCCCGGTTTGCGGCATGGAAAGGGGCGGATGCCGGGCTGCTCGGCTTTGAGAACATCGAACTGCTCAGCCACCATGATGAGGTGTACTGGGTCCGGGAGATTGGAGCCATCCGACAGGAGTTTCCCGACCGGGTCCTCATCGCGAGTATCATAGCCTCACCGGACCCTGCTGAATGGCAGGCGCTGGCCGGCACCGTGCAGGACGGGGCGGATGCCATCGAGCTCAATGTCTCCTGCCCCCACGGGGTGCCGGAACGAGGCGTTGGTGCAGCCTCTGGCCTGCGAATGCTTATCGATGCCCGGACGGATTTATCGCAGTCCCGGAACCTTATCCTGGTTTCTCTGATTCTTGTGCTCGGGGTGTCGGGGGCTGTAGTTAACATCGGAATTGCGGAACTGAAGGGGATGGCTCTTTCTGCAGTGGTGGCGATTGTGCTCGGAGTGTTTTTCTTTGTGGTTGACCGGATGGGGGGTGATCGCGTTTAAAAAAAAACAATTGCGATCGTTATCACGATGTGAAATGGTAAAAATCTCCCGCGAAAATGAGGGTTCATCAGTCGTGAACACAATCCGGGTTTTTTGGTCCGATCGCGATCAGGATCGCGTTTTGAATTTTTCAAATCCGATTGGTCATCAGACCAGGAGGATGAGAAGAACGTCAGTTCTTCAAACGCGATCATTTTTGGGATCCGGCATTTTCTCGCGACCCCATTAAACGCGATCAAAAATGTTTCCAAAAGTTTTTTTGAAAATTCTCCCGGAAAAAATCCAAAATTTTCTCCAACTTTTGGTAGTGTACACGAAGTGCTGTAAAAGTGAAGATGCCCTGTATCCAAGTGAGAAACGAGAAAGAGGAACAGGGTATGAACCTAAGAGATATCGTACTAAATTATCTTGCCGATAACGAGAAGGGGATGCAGCAACTCATCACCTGGTGGTTTCTGAACGATGTGATGAAAGAGTCCATGATTTTATGGAGAGATCAATTGACTCTCCTGTTCCATTCTTGTTCGTTGATGCTTCGTATTTCAAGGTGAGAGACGAAAGTCCGGTATATCAACAAAGCTCTTTTTGTCGTAGCCGGTGTGAGGACGGATGGATACCGTGAGATCTTTGCTTTCAGCATTGCAGATGCAGAACACGAATTAACCTGGGAAGGGATCTTCTCGGACCTCAAGGAGAGAGGACTCAATAAAGTTGACCTCATCATTTCTGATGGTCATCCCGGCATCCAGACTGCTGCGGAAACGATGTTTCCGGGCTCGTCATGGCAGATGTGTCACGTACACTTCATCCGTGCTGTCCTCAGGAAAGTACCACGAAAATATCACAAGGAAATTGCCGAGACATTGAAGGAATGCCTGAGTGATTCCCATCGATTGCAAGAGTTCGCTGTTCAGCTCAATGAACATGGACTCGCTCGGGCGGCTGACACGATTCATCGGTTCAACCATGGGTTGACAAATTGCCGAGCCTTTCCTCCACGAGTTCTGGAAGAAAATCAGGACTACCAAGCTCCTGGAACGAGTCAATAAGGAACTTAAACGCAGGACGAGAAAGATCGGGGCCTTCCCTAATGATGCTTCATTGCTCAGACTTGCCGGTTCGATTCTCATCGATATTAACGAGGAATGGATTACCGGTAACCGGTATTTATCCGCAAAGAGCGCGATGAACTCTCTGGATATAGGTGCTGCTGATTTTACAGCAATAGAGAGACACTACCTTTCAAGGATCAAAAATTTGGAAAATCAATTGGCAACAAAGGTCAGGTTCTGGGTTGAGATGAGTTTTTCCTGACCCTCGCCTACAACACCCTGTATACACTTAGCACTGAGCGTTTGTATTCCGGGCGAGATTATAGTTACATTCCACTCTTCCGTACCAAATCCTATTTAAGGTGGATCAAGCATTTCATTTCTACCATCTGACACGAGAAGACCCGGGCTTTTTGATATGTGCCATACTCCTCCGACTCTGCCATAGATATGCAATCTGAGGATTACACTATTGTTCGGTTTTGTACAGATGATTGCATTGTTCGTGGTTTCATCAAGAACAATTACATCACCGTAAATCTGGTTAATGGTGCAGCTCATCGGCTGTTGTTGAGAGGTGAGCCAGAGATAGCCGGCTGACACGATACCTCCGATCACGACGGTTCCCAGTAAGATCCATTTCAAATGCTGTTTCGACATCGTTTTAATCTCCATCAGGATTTAGCCGTTCTTTGTCTTCAGAGTAACTTCCTTCTCATCAGAAGTCCATGTCACATCGAGATCCGTCAGTCCCATTTCGGTGGGGTGTGTTTCTTTGGTCCAACCATGTGTATACCATGCCGCTCCTGTCCACTCGTGATTTTTGGAATAAACCTTCTATTCAAGCACTGGTTGAACGGTTCGATGTTGGACTGCCCTGTGCATTCTGGATTCCATTGAAAATGTAAGTAACAGCCGTCGTGGATGGGTTTGGAGGAGTTTTTGAGACTTTCCAAGGAGCGATGAATTGGCCAATTTCAGCTTTGTTTGCGGCTTTTGAATCTTTTACCCAGCCCCTGTGTAATGGTGAGCCAGCCCACCCCTGTGGGGGTCGCCCGGGTGCGAGTGATAAGGTTTGATCGTCTCGGCGATTCGAGAGTGAACGAAAAGCCGCCGCGGGGGGCGCCCTTTGGGGCCGCAGCCCCATGAGCATTCCCGAAACTTCAAATTCTTTTTTTTGGAAGCCAGAGACGCGGTGAAGTGCTCTTGAGGTTTTTGCCTTGAGCCCGTCCCCTCATCCCAGGTTCCCGCACGGCTTTTCGTCAAGGATTCTGACAATCGCAGCATCCACCGGCACCATCGCACGCGATATTTTTTCCAGGATCCGGATCGTATCCTCCCCGCTCTCCTGGATGATCCCGTTGCAGGTCGGGATCTCCATGCCGCCCACCGCGAGGAAAGCACATTCGGTCGCAAGGCCGGTGGCCGTGGAAATTTTGAGCGAGCATCCCGGCTTTGCACCATCGCAGATAGTACCGGTAATATTTGCAACCATGAGTTTGATGGCAGTCGCGATCTCCTTTTCGCCGCCCCCAAGCAGGTACGTCACTCCGGCCGCAGCCCCGATCCCGGCCTTGATCGAACACCCGCACAGGGCCGAGAGATGGCCGGTGAACCGGTCTGCTTTCTTTGTAAAGAGGTGACTGATAAGTGCCGCCCTGCTGATCTCCTCCTTGGAGAAGCTGCACTCGCTGCCGATGACGCCCACGGGAATGAGCGCCGTGATCCCCTGGTTGCCCGACCCCGCGGTGCTCATGACCGGAAATGGTGCTCCTCCCATCCGTGCATCTCCCGCTGCCGCAGCGGCGATCTTGACCTTGTCGATGAGACTGAGATTCCCGCACTGGGGCCTGAGCATCATCTCAAGTCGCATACCGAGCCCTAGTCCGTACGCCCGGTACTTCCCCGCCTCGGCAAGCTCCAGGTTCATCGTTATGCCGCTGTACACGATCTCGATCTCCTCTGGGTGCATCGTCTCCGCGATCGCCATGAGTTCACCGATCGATTCCGGCAGGATCTCCCCGGCTTCCTCACCCGTGTCCAGGAGCTTCTCGTACACGGTCTGCCCTTCGACCGAGACGCTCACGATAGCATCGTGCCGGCCGGCGATATGGACCGTGGCGGTCCGCTCTTCGCCGTTGTCATCGGATTTACCGGTACGGACCGTGACATCCACCAGAATATCCGGCGAGCACTCATCGCGAAGAGCCGGGTTCATCTCTGCAACCACCCTGCCGCTGAGGGCAAGCACTCCCGATTCCGCCCGGATCGAAGGCGTCATGCCCGAGAAGATATCGAGCCGGTTACCCGGATTGAGGAAGACTCCCGCCGCTCCCGCGATCGGAAGTCCCTTCTGCCCGTTCGTGCCCGGGATGATAACATTCATAGCGTTCTTGTACACGTTGCGATCGGTTGCGATCCTGATCGATCGGATCCTGCTCGCCCGGGGGACCGGGGAGAATCCGGAGAAATCCGGTGGCAGGTTTCCAAAGATCGCGTGGTATCCGATGGCAGCTGCGTACCCCACGGCGGCCAGTTCCGTGCAGCCGGTCACGGGTACAACGTTCTCCAGTAGAAATTTTTTGATATCCATGGTATCCCCCTGACTAAAAGAGCAACTCCCATAAATGTTTGCATGGAGCGGCGATATAAACACCAATGAGCGCAAAAAAATTTCAGTCAACGCCATAATTATTTCTTCACCGTCTTCATCTCAATGCTACAACAATGGAGGACCCGGTGTATTGAATGAAGCGTTAATACTTGGTGCATTGATCCTGATCGTCTTGTGGTTCGGACTGACGCTCGTACGTGACGATGAGGTCGGGATTGTGACCCGCAAGATGTTCGGGCCGACCCTGCCGCAGGGGCAGATTATAGCAACGAAAGGTGAGATCGGTGTTCAGGCCGACATCCTCATGCCCGGCCTCTACTTCCGAATCCCTCTCTTCTGGAAGATCCAGCGGGCGCCGGTGACCAAGATCAAGCCATCGTTCATCGGTGTCGTGGAATCCATCGAAGGCCGGCCAATCCCCACCGGGAGGCTGCTTGCCGACGAGATTGACTGCAATTCGTTCCAGGATGCGCGGAAGTTTCTTGAACACGGCGGATGCAAAGGCCCGCAGGTAGCGACCCTCCGGCCCGGCTCGTACCGTATCAATACGAAAGTCTTCCGGATCCGGGAGCTGCCGGTCACCGTCGTCTCGAAAGAGAAAGTCGGCGTTGCAATCGCCCTTGACGGGATTCCCTTGCCGAGCGGGTACAGCGTTGCACCCGAACCCACCGGCGATCACAAGCACTTCCAGGACGGGCAGGCATTTATCGCGAACAGGGGATACCGGGGGCCGCAGCTGGAGATGCTCCAGCCGGGCGAGTATTACATCAACCCGCTGCTCTTCGAGATGAACATGGCGGACGTTGCAACCGTGCCTCCGGGATACGTTGCGGTTATCATATCGAGTGTAGGGAGAGATCTTGAGAAACCGCAGCCGAACGCTCCGGCGATTACGGATGATCCGAATTTTGAACAGCCATTGCACGAGATAATCGAGACTCCCCTCATCACGATCCAGTCCGCTGCGCTCGACAAGGTAAAGAAAGAGTTCACCAGCTATCATGTCGAGGTCCAAGGGTTCCTGATCGCGTATATCAAGGTGGACGAGAAGCTCCTGGAGACCCAGACCCGCAAAGAGATCGCGGTCCAGCAGCAGCAACAGTATTCCGAGGAGGCGAAGGCCCAGGAGCAGAGGATCGCGGTTGCGGAGAAGACGGCCCGGGCTGACAAGCAGATGGATGTGATCACGGCAAAACTCTCGATCGATATCGCGACCGACAAGGCCCAGGCGCTCAGGAAGGAGACCGAGGGTATCCGGGACTCGACAAAGACCCGGGCAGACGGTCTTGCGTACGAGGCGCAGAAGGTCGGGGAAGGAACGGCTGCCGCGTACAAGGCCCAGACCGATGTCCTTGGTCCCGAGAGGATCGTGGCCATCAAGCTCATCCAGGAGATCGCAAACGGGAAGGTGACGATCACGCCAAACGTGCTCGTCTCAGGCGACAACAATCAGGGTGGTAACCTGGTCAACGCGATCCTTGCCACGTGGCTGACCGCCGGAGTTCCTGGCCGGGAGCCGGAGAACTTGTCACCGGAGTAATTTTCTTTTTCGTGCCTGAACAAATAAATTTGTGGGGTTTTTTAAGGCCCGCTCGTCCATGATCTTTTTCCTGACGCCGCCGGCTCATCCGGCAGGAGCGGGGCCGGCACCGTGTAGTCCTCCTTCAGAGACCGGCGCACCGGCATGCCGGTACAGTACCCCGAGTCCGGGGATCGGCATTGTAGTCCCGTTCCCGGGCTCTCCGGTAACCGGCCTCATGGTCTTTTTGCCTCGTTCTCGTCTTCGTCACAGACCCTGGCGGTGCAGTGAGATCGTTGTAACTCGCGCAGCCCGGATGATCCGTCTGAGCCCTTCCCGCTGCTGCGGGGTGGCCCTGGCGATCAACTCCGGAAGTTCCCCTTCCGCCAAGATGTCTTCTTCCTGATTATGTACGGGAGAACCCAGCGATTGGATAAAATGGTAGATCCGAACTCCCGGAACCCTTCCCCGATACCGGACCTCAACAGAGATGCGGACCCGCTCCCGGAACCGGGTATGCTTTATCTACTAGGACTTACGCCCTTGGTTTTGACCGAAAGATCTAAGAGTTAGTAGCGCCCATCCATGGGTTAGACAAACCCGGGATGGAGATCGAACGAGAGTGAATCCTCCGAAATGCACGAGCGGCAATTTTGTAAACTTTCTGATATCGACGTATCAGGTTTGCTCGTGTACAGAGGCATCCCGGTGTTTTCCCGCTGAACCAGTATCAATAGCTCACGCTTCCGTCAAGCGTTTGTTAGAGAGGCAGCCAGCCTCACCACACGGGGGCGCTGCATGAGGAAGCGCAACGGTTGCTCCGGGCTAACGAAGGAGTATTGGTAATCGATGATAGTACCCTCGACAAACCGTATTCCCATCAGATTGAACTGGTGACCCGGCACTGGAGTGGGAAGCATCATCGGGTAGTTCAGGGAATCAACCTAATCTCAACCATTTGGACTGATGGTTCTGCGATAGTTTCGGTAGATTTCCGGATCTATTGTCCAGACAAAGACGGGAAAAACAAAAATGATCATTTCCGGGATATGCTACGAGCAGCCGAAGAAAGAAAGTTTCAGCCGGGATGTGTCATCTTTGATTCGTGGTATTCGTGTATCGCCAACCTGAAATTGATCCGCACGCTGAAGTGGCATTGGTGTACCCGTCTCAAATCCAACCGGTTGGTTGATCCTGATAATACGTACAACCGTTCAGTTTCTGAGATTGAGATTCCTCCCGAAGGAAGAGTTGTTCATCTGAGACAATACGGTTTCATCAAGCTATTTAGGATCGTTCACTCTGATAAGGAACCCGAACATTGGGCTACCGATATTCTCGATGCATCGGAAACCGACAGAAAAACGTTCAAGGAACTTGGATGGAATATCGAAGAGGATCACCGTGGCATCAAGCAAGGTTGTGGCATCGAGAGATGCCAGGGTCCCAAAAGAGGTTGTTCAACGAGGACATATTCTGCTCTCGTTGCTGGCATTTCTTCGCCTCGAAACCCATCGATTGAATACAGGTTCCAGCTGGTACGAGTCGAAACGCTCGATTCATCGATCCGCTTCTTCTCTCTTTATCGCTTCCACGGCGTTCTAATCTGATTATTTTTGTAGTGCTGTGATGAATATCTCTTGTTCGAATCTGCCTTCAAACGCGTAAGTCCTATCTACCATGATGGAGAAGTGCAGGCACAAAGGAGGAAATTTTGTTGACGGACGCGCCTGTAGTACACGAGCAGGATGTAAACATCCATGGCGGGGTAGTTACTGGGCCTCGGTCCGCACTTCAGATCGACCGTGCCGGGATCTCCTGTTCGGCCATCCCCCGAGTGTGCCCGCTCCGGTCCCCCTCGGTCACCTGCGGGGTGCGCCGGAACCCGATGCATTGCATCCGCATGCCTTGCATCAGCGCAAAAAAAAATTACAAATGTTTTATGGTCATCATCTTCTCGGCGCTGCGCAGCGTGATCCCGTGGGCTACGCGGATGAGGCCGAGGATCAGGAGGAAGAGGCCGATGAGCCACGCGAGGATCGTCACCGTCAGTGCCGGGTTGATTAGGATGAGGAGCCCAAGCACGATTGCCACAACTCCCATCACGATGACGACCGACCGGATCATATCGTCGTTAATGAAGGAGAGGCCGACAACACCTTCCGCGATCCCGAAGATGATTAGGTAAACTCCGATGAGGACGCCGGCTGCGAGGATAAGCCACGATGGCTGGGCCAAGGTAACAATCCCGAGGATAATTCCGAGGATACCTACCCCGAAGACCGCCCACGTGGATATGCCTTCGGAATCGATAAACAATCCTTCGGCAAGGAGGATTCCTGAAAGCAGGAGAATCGAGATACCCGCGATGACGGCAAAGAGCGTTGCGGCCAACGATGGCAGGAAGAGTACGAAGATCCCGACCAGCGCCGAGAGGAGCCCAATGCCGATCATCGATCTCCATTTGATGACATGATGTTCATCCATGGTTAATCCTGAAGCACGGAATCAGATAATCGTTTCTTGTTGGAGCGCAAAGAAAAAGGACGCGAAGACGTACTGCCCGTTTGGATGCAAAAACCGGACCCGCGGGGCGCAATCCTCAAATAATCTCCCGTTGAATTCTGCGGTATGAGAAAAATTCTGATCCTTGCAACCGCACTCCTCTTGTGCGCAGTTCTTCTCCTTGCGACCGGCTGCACCCAGCCCACGAAAGAGACTGTGGTGTCCCCGACCGCAGCGACCCCTGACCAGACTCCCGTTGTCGGAACCACCGTCGCGACAACAGTCCCGCCAACCCTTCCCTCAACAACACCCGGCCCGACCCAGACGCTCCAGTCCGTATGGGCAGTCGATGTCCAGGTGGGGAGCAACGGGGAGGCGATCAACCCGCAGATCGTCATGACCTTCCGTGGCGGCAAGGGCATGAACGTCATCCCGCAGATCAACTTCAAGGTCACCCGCTCTGATGGTGTCGTTGAAGAGGACAAGATGACCCAGCCGCTCTCAGTAGGAAAGACCGTCTCCCTCCCCGGAACCACCAGCAACAACGACCGGGCCGAGATCTGGGTCAACACCCCTGACGGACAGCTCGTCAAGATCTACGACGCATACGTCCCCTTCAGGTCATACCACTAACTTTTTCCCTTTTTGCCCGGGTTTTTGCGAGAGGCAGAAGCCGGTCTCAATCGTCCCGAAGCCGGAGGGTCTCCCACGCGACTGCCTTCTCTTTGACTGCAGATCTGATCAGACGCTGGACCCGGGAAAGATTGGAGCATCCTTTCTTGACGTCCATGAAGACGATCCGGATCGAACCCGACCGGTCATCGGCGACATCGGTCAGGCCGTCGAAAATGATGTAGTCAACCGGTGAGCCGATGAACCGGGCATCGGCCGGGTTGAAAGAGAACTCCGGGAGGACCGGTGCCATCTGCTCGGCAATCTTACCCTTCAGCGTTGACCGCGACCGGTTTACCGAATCCTTCCGGATCTCCCCGGCTGCTTCGAGCTTCCAGCGCTCGAGCTCGGCCTGGTACCTCTCCTCGATCGCGGTGATCTGCCCCTTCACGTAAGAAAATCCCAGGACAAACCCGGAGAGAAGCGCGATAACGGCAACGATGACGATCTCATTGGAAGGCATGAAAGAGAGTATCAGCCGGCGCTATATCATGCCGGGACCACACGCGGTGAAAGTGACCGGAAGAGTATCGCTGGAGCACCCGCGCGATCCTGAGGACCGGTGAGGTTCCAGATCTTCACTAACCGGGAAAGAGCCCCCTAATCCCTTCATTATTGGATAGTCAACAGGCCAACGTTGACCTATCTTCCCCATGAACGCGAGATCGTTCGGGCTCTGGACCCTGCAAGGGAGGGGCGTCCCGAAGATCACCATCGCCCATCGGCTCGGGATCTCGGGGCCAACCAGATTCCCGGGCGCTGCTCCTGAGGGATGAGAAAGTTAAAAGCAGCACTCTTTTTTGGCGGGATCCCAACCGGGCGGGTGGATCGGCTGCCGGTCCCATTGACCGGTACTGGCGCAGGCTGGTTGGCAGGATCCAGATCTCTCCAACGATAGTTAGGATGGGATCGGCCCTATCCGGGACGAGCTCGTGATGCCCTTCGGCCCTCTCATGGGGATTAGGAAACAAATCCGGCTTGCGGGGTTCATCTCCGCGGTCCCGGTGACCAACCCGTGGACCTATGGCCGGATCATCCCTCTCACACCGCATGGCTGGCCCTCTCCTATCGCGGGGAGCGAGGCAGTCGAGCTCCCCTGCTCGCAAGCGGCAGCTGCCTCCGGTTCGGCTCCGATGAACCGGATGCTCTCACAAAGGCAATAAAGGACGCCGGCCAATAAGTACCAAACATTTTTGTGGTGATTCTCGTTTCTCTCATACCCATCCCCCTCCGTATTACCGCGGCATCGCAGGAGATCGATGAGCTCGTCGCGTATCCGCAGGAAGATCTCGCCTCGGTCATCAAGGAAGTAGGATTTTCCTGCACGCTCTGTGGGAAATGCTGTACCCGTGCGTTCAACGGCCATGTCTTCCTGCTCGACAAGGATGCAGCTGCTGTAAAGGAGATCGATCCGAATGCGCTTGAACCGGCACCGTTCCCCGAATTCTGCGACCAGAACGGTGTTTTCTATGTCTCGGGCTATGCGCTCAAGGCGCAGGAAGACGATCTCGGGACCTGCTATTTCCTCAAGAACGGCCGGTGCAAGGTGTACGACCGCCGGTTCTCCATCTGCCGGATCTACCCGTACATGCTCCACCGCGAGCCGGATGAGCACGGCAAGGTCGACTGGCGCCAGGTCTCCGGTCTCGGCGAGCACGGGGAGTACGAGAAGGAAATTCCCGATGATGAGACCGCGGCAATCGCTGCCGAGACAAAAGAGTACGAGGAGGCCTACCTCCGGCAGGAGCTTGCCTTCCTCCGATTCATGAAGGATCACTTCGCAAAGAACAATCTCCGCCATGTCCAGAAGATCTACGATGACCGGCTTCGGGCGTTCCACAAGAAGGGCACCGCTCTCACGGTTGAGGTCTTCTGCGATGGGAAGCTCGAAGAGCACCGGATGAAGCGGGATGATCTTGCCTGATCCGGCCCGACCCTTTTTTTGTTTTTCCCATCTTTCTTAAGAATCGTTCACGCGAAGAGGGACGGAACAAAAAAATCCGGGATCCAAAAGTCTTCGGAAAATTTTTCCGGAAATTTTCTTACGCTATCCCCTCCCGCAACGGAAAAGATCCGTTGGGTCTCTGAGCGGGGATAGGATCCAGAATACTGCGGGTCACCAGGTCAGGCCCCCCGGGGGTAGTAGAGCATGAGAAGGAGGCAGATCGTTCCCGTAATTAGGGCCTATTAAGGCCCTTTTCGTGACCGGGGTGAAATCCGGAAACGGACTGTTTTACGAGCGTTCCCGGAGGTTTATGGCTCCCTTGAGTAGACAATTAGGGCCCTTTTCCGCTATCCCCATTAAGAGGGGCATGGTACAAAGTCCAAGTATTGCCCTCTGTTTTAAAAAAAATTGTTTTCCGTAGATATCGTGTTTTGTTTGGAACTTGCCTCCCGGGAGTGGATCCCTCTCTCCCCAAGGAACTACATTACCGGGGGTTGAGGATCCGAGAGAGCAATCTCGATAATGCTGCCTTATTTTGTCAAAATAATTACAAATTCCGTAGATTTTATTGGAGGGTCAGAGTGGCACTTCGTTTGCACGATCTCCCGCTCGGTTGGCTCCCTGAGGGTCAAAATGAAATTCCACCCCCGCGGGCGAGCACGGCAAGGGCAGGTCAAGGCCCGAGGACGAAGACTGCGTCGCTTGTACCAAAGCGTATGCCGCGAGGTGGTGATAAACGTGATAAAAAGTCTCAGATGCACTCGGTACCGGGCGCCGGTTCACCTTTCCTCAGTCTGCTTTGCCGGACAGAAATTGCAAATGGACCAGGTGATCTCTTTCTCCTTGTCCCGGATCAGACAATAGTAATCCGATCCGCGACGCTCGACGGTGAACCCGCCGGGAAACGGCATCCCGACCGGGTGCCCCGGCTCATCCAAGACGAACATCGTGAACGCTGCGATGAGATAAGAGAAGAGCCGGTTCTTCGGGTTTTGGAAGTACACGTTCCGCTCGCTCTGGTCATCCCACGAGAAGCACCCGGTGTCCAGGATCCCGCAGAAATTTCGGAACCGGTCCGGCTCGGTGATGGGCGTGTGCACCCGGTTGAACGCCCCGCTCTTCTCCATCGCGAGGAGGCGGTGGTGCTTCCCGAAGAGCTGCTCCCGGAAGTGCGGCCGGATATTCTCGCGGTACGGTGAGGGGAGTCTCTCGATCTCGCTGTTGAGCCGGCCGCCAATGATCTGGAGATCGAAGAGAGAATAGGTCTGGACTTCGCAGGCGAGAAGCTTCCCGAGCTCCCCTTTGGTCCGGGCGGTGGCGAGCCGGGCGGTAACTGCGCGGATCGCGGTGGAGGGATCCTCAATCGCTTCTGATGATTCGTGCGGATCTTTCACTGCGTCCATCTCTGTTACTTCAAAAATATATTTCCGGGCGGGTGAAATAGGTATGCAAAGTGGCAGGAAGGGAACTTTCATCAGAGTCTTTTAAAAGACCCTTAAGATCTTCCGGTCCAACTGGAGAGGTGCTATCCAATCTCGTTTGCAATCGGTGCGTATCACGAAATTAAAAAATGGTACGCACTCTATGGTCTCTCGCGTAACACCGGTCTGCCCCTCCGGAGCATCGTTTTTCATCTCATAACCCTTATGATACGCAACTCGAAGCATCTCTCGGATTTATGGCGGATTGCGACCGGGAAAATCTACCCATT
Organism: Methanoregula sp. SKADARSKE-2; assembly: GCA_030919125.1. GTDB lineage: Archaea > Halobacteriota > Methanomicrobia > Methanomicrobiales > Methanospirillaceae > Methanoregula. The sequence continues at coordinate 1,434,458 of CP121470.1, read as the reverse complement.
ACTCAGCTTCGTTCTGGCTGGCGACGTCGCGGTGCAGGGACCCAAAATTGTGGGTTACAGACCTGATATTTTTCAAAAGTTCTCCCAGAGCAGATCACAGATGCGAGGGATCTCGTCCTTGATGTTTAAGAGCCGAGAGTGGATCGTGTGGAGTCACCCGGGATCCTGAACTGGTGCCTCGCGGGGCTCTCACGGCATTACGGGAGGGCAGGCTGGTGGAGCCCCGGAAGGTTTCGCAGGAGACGGCGAATTTGCGGACGGAGGTCCGGCCCCGAACTCCCGAAAAGGAGCGGGGCGATAAGCATCATAGGGATGATGGCAAGGTCCTGGAAAATGAGAATGCCAAGGAGTGCGCGCCCCTGGAGCGTATCGACCTGGCCCCGTTCCTGGAGGATCTTCATGACAATCGCTGTGCTTGACAGGGAGACGATAAACCCAAACATCAGCGCTTCGTTGAGAGGCATGTGGAAGAGGCCGGAGAGGAGGGTGATCGCCACAATCGTCAGGCAGACCTGCACGAGCCCGCCGATGATCACGGTCCGCCAGGTGCGGAGGAGCTTCTGGAACGAGAATTCAAGGCCGATTGTGAAGAGGAGCAGGATGATCCCGATGTTGCCGAACGTGTCGATGGCGGTCTCATTGGTAATGAGCCCGAACCCGTAGGGGCCGACCAGCATGCCGATGATCAGGAAACTGACGATGCTTGGGATCCTGAATCGCAGTCCGAGGTAGAGCAGGACTATCGAGAGCGTGATGATGCTAACACTGGCTGTCAGGATCTCCATCTCATACCACTCAGAAAATTTTTGCTGTTGGAGATTGAACGACAAGCCGGCACATATTCGTTGCGAAATCAGTCCCGACGAAGGAAAATACCGGATTATTGAGGCACTTTCCCGGGCAATATGTCTGGAGGAAGGTGCGGCAGGGGGAACGAGAAAGATCTTCCAAAATTATGAAGGAGACAAAAAACAAAGAGTGCCCCAGGCCTGATTTGAACAGGCGACAACTAGATCTTCAGTCTAGCGCTCTCCCAAGCTGAGCTACTAGGGCAGGAGTACAAATATTGTTGCTCCGGGTTAATAAATGATATGCTCAAACGGGAAAATCCGTCTCCCTGAACATCTTTTTTATAGAGGGTAATGAGAGTACTAACAGCATGCCGCCATCGAAGAAGCAGCCGGGTGCAGACCCGGGCCTTTCCCAAGCCGTCGCATCCCGCACTGCGCACGTTGTCCATCTCACCCATAATGATCTCGATGCTGTCGGGGCCGATGCTATCCACCGGATGAAGTACGGAACGGACGGCGTTTTTACCATCTGGTCATCGGTCGGCAAATTTCCATCCCTCTTCTCGCTTGTCGCATCAAGCCCCGGTAATGGGGATACCCTCTCGATATCCGATCTCGGGTACCATCGGGATTGCGAATCGATCACCCTTAAGGCGCGCACAAATGGCTGGAAGGTGGAATGGCGGGACCATCACCGGTGGCGCGAAGACGAGGTCCAGAGGATCGAACGATCCGTTGATCTCCTCCACATAGATACATCCGTATGCGGCACCGGGATCGTGGCACGTGATCTTGCCCCGGACACACCTCTGGCGGGTGAAGTAGCCCGGGTGGTCTGCGATTACGATCTCTGGAAAAATACCGATCCCCGCTCCGCGGTCCTGGGGAAGGTACTCCAGCGCAAGAAGAACCGGGAACACGTGCGGGATTGCCTTGTCTCGGGGATCTTCACCGATGAACTTATCGAACGGGAGTACGCAGGGATCAAGTCCGAGATGGATGATGCCATGGACCGGAGCCTGAGGCGTGCAACGATCATCGGTACCAAGTACCGGATCGCCTTTGCCCCGCTCTACGGGTACCCGAGCGAGACTGCCCATTATATCCGGGACCGGAAGAAGACCGACATTGAAGTGATCATCGGAAAAGATGGGAAGTTCTCCCTCCGGTCCGTCCCGCCCATCAGCCACCTTGTTGCACGCGAGTTCAGGGGAGGGGGGCATCCGAATGCAGCGGGGGGATCGTTCAATTTTACCGTTGTCGAACGGTTCACCTGGTGGCTGTTCAAGAAGAGCCGGCATTTTGCGGAATTTGTCAGAGCCGCAGAATTGCATTGAGCCTTACCGGAGAGACAGACATCCATTTTTTTGCAAAACTGGCCGGGGATAACTTTTACAGAAGTTTTTACAGATTATTCACGCGCATTTTTTCAGGAAGTTTTTATTTAACCACTTCATCCACGAAATTTATTCCTAACGGGATCATACCTCGATCCGGTATCCTTTGATAAAGATCTCCAGAATCCTCGCGGGGCTGTACCTCCCCGCACAGGCATTCACGGCAAAGAATCTCACGGTCATGATCCAGCAGAAGAGCGACGCAGAATTTGTTCTCAATTATGATCTTTCGTAGAAGGGATACAGGGTGAACTGGGCAGGCAGGGGAAGGTGAACAAGGTCACGAGCAACTCTGCGGATGTCATTATTCCGTCATTGACTGATATGTCGCAAAAGAGAGGGACTACAACCATGGCCTCTCCCGCCTTTACGTTCTCCCGCGCCCAGGCACCGGTGAAGAGAAGTCCTGGTTTTGCCTCTCTGATATCCCCCACTTCACGCAGACAACACCAATCATCTTCCGTGACGGTCCTGGGCAAACTTTCCGAACAGGATTGATATTCCCTCGATAACTCACCAGACCGGATACTTTCTTTTGGTTTGCCCGGGACGCCAGCGTGTCACGGTCGAATTGGAGTGCCTGCAATGAACGGCAACTGGTGTGAAATCACCACCACCGGCCCTTCCTTTCAGCGGGAGAAACTCGATAATTTTTCCAGTTCTTCCCAGTAGAGATCCGAGCCCTCCGTGCAGTAGCCTGCGATCACGACCTGATCCGGGTCGACGTGGGTTAATGCAAGGTTGATCGCATTCAGATCCGCATCAACAATCAGAATTTTCCGGAGATCGTACTCGTTTGCGAGATCAAAAACCGTAGGAAGGTGATCTTTTCCGGATGCAACCGATGACTGGTGTTCCATAAGCACCTCAAGCGATTCGCGGTCCGGCTCCGGCTGGAAGAAAAAAACCTCCCGCCGGTTCAGGGCGGCCACCTCCGGTTCCTCCGCCTTATCGCAGATGAGTACGTGCCCGGGGACACCGGCGTCGCGCATCGTCCGCATCAGGGAGATATATGCCCCTGCGATAGCTCCGGTCCATTCCTCGTTATCATTGAAGTACGTGTCAACGATTCCGAGCGCGTGGGGAGCAGGTAAGGCGCACCAGGCATTCCGTCTCTGCGCAGCAATGCCGTACCCGACCTCTGCCAGAGCTGCTTTCCTGACACCCAGCTCATCGATCGCTCTCTTCTCCGACACGCCAATGATACAGTCAAGGATTCGTTCCTGAAGAAATTTCCCCCCAGCACAGGGTGAGCCGATCCCAGCGGCAATCTGAGGTCCGAGTGACTGGAATAACCGGTACGTTGTAAGATCGGCGGCGGTCCCGCGGTGCTCCGCGATCCAGGCTGCCAGTTCGGCAACTTCCGGGATGCCGGGTTCGGCACCAAGGCCACGGGTTGCCAGTTTCAGCCGTTTGCTCATGGTTATGGATTATAACGTATAAACTTCAAAAACATACCCATGACTCCGCCACCGCTGCTGGTCACGTGCGGGTTGCCGTACACAAACGGCCCCTGCCATCTCGGACACCTGCGAACGTACGTCCCTGCCGACGCCTACGTCCGCTATATGCGGCGGAAGGGTGAAGAGGTCGTGTTTGTCTGCGGTTCGGACAACCACGGTACTCCCATCGTTGTCTCGGCCGAAGATGCAGGAATCTCTCCCCGTGCGCTCTCAGAGAGGTTCCACAAGCACTTCGATGAGGCCTTCAAACGGATGGACGTACAGTTCGATCACTTCGGCATGACCGATGATCCCGCGAACCACCACCGGACCGGGTCGATCATCTCGGCCCTGATCGAGAACGGGTACATCTACAAACAGATCGTCAACCAGGCCTATTGTACGAGATGCAAACGGTTCCTGCCCGACCGGTACGTCGAAGGCATCTGTCCGCATTGCGGGACGCCGGCACGCGGCGATGAATGTGACCAGGGCTGCGGCAAACATCTCGAGCCGGGCGAGATCAAAGAGCCGGTCTGCAAGGTCTGCGGGACAAAGGCCGAGTTCCGGAATCAGGAGCACTATTTCTTCAAGCTCTCGGAGTTCAAGGACTTCCTGCTCCCGTTCCTCGATAACCTGAAAGGAACGAGCAATGCGAAGAACTACGCAATCGGTTGGATCAAGGATGAACTCCATGACTGGTGCATCACCCGGACCCTCGAATGGGGGGTTAAGTTCCCGGGCCGGGACGATCTCGTGGTCTATGTCTGGGTCGATGCCCCGATCGGGTATATCGCATTCACCGAGGAATGGGCAAAGAAGTCCGGGAAGGACTGGAAACGGTACTGGTGCGATGGGACGAAGGTCACCCATTTCATCGGCGGCGACATCATCTACCACCACTGCATCTTCTGGCCGGCGCTCCTGAAAGGCGCGGGCTACGGATCCCCCTACGCCATAGTCGCGAGCGGGATGGTCAAGGTGGACGATCACAAGTTCAGCAAGTCCCGGGGCTACGTTGTCTGGACCAATGACGATTATCTCGACAAGGGCCTTCCCGCCGATTACCTGCGCTATTACCTCCTCTCGTACACGAGCCACACCAAGGAACTGAACTTCTCCTGGAAAGTATTCGGCGAACGGATCAACAACGAGGTGGTCAACATCTTCGGTAACTTCGTGTACCGCACGCTCTACTTCGCCCAGAAGGAGTTCGGGGGGATCCCTCCGGGTGATCCCGACCCGGTGATAGCCACTGAGATCGAAAAGTGTCTTCTCAGTGTTGACCGGTTTATGCAGGAATACGAGTTCAAGGGAGCAGTCGATGCGATCATGTCCCTCGCCGCATTCGGCAACAGCTACATCCAGACAAACGCCCCCTGGAAACTCATCAAGACCGACCGGGCGGCGGCAACGAACGTGATCAGGAACTGCATCCAGATCGTCAAGGCGCTTACCCAGCTCATCGAGCCGGTCATGCCCGACTCCGCACAGCGATGCTGGAAGATGCTCGGCTATTGCGATGAGGCGAAACACCACCCGATCAGCGATGCGACCCTGCCGGTGCACGAAGTGTGCACGAGCGCGCCGGTGCCGCTCTTTGTGAAGATGGAAGATGCGCAGCTTGCCGAACTCGATGCCCTGCTCCAGAAGCGGGTCGCGGAGGCGAATAAGAAGATGGAGAAGAGACCCACACTATCGATTGATGATTTTGCAAAAGTTGAGATGAAAACCGGTAAAGTGCTTGCGGCAGAGGCAATCCCGAAGTCGGGTAAGCTCTTAAAACTCCAGGTGGATATCGGTGGCGAGACCCGGCAGATCGTGAGCGGGATCGCCCAGTTCTACAAACCCGAAGAGCTGGTGGGAAAAGACGTGATCGTGCTCACCAACCTTGCGCCCGCGAAGATATTCGGGGTCGAGAGTAACGGTATGATCCTGGCTGCCGGGGACGCTGCGTCGCTCCTTACCCCACTGAGAGGGGTGGAACCGGGCACAAGGATCCGGTAATTTTTTCTCACTTTCCTGCGCTCTGACCGGCTGCATGCCGTTCGGCATTTCCCCCACAGGTTATCGGAACCTGATACTCTCGGGAATTGTAAGGTTCATCCATTTTTTTTCAGTTGAGATCTTCATTCGGTCTCCCCTCGCAGTTGTGGGAGAATCATCAACGATTGCTGCCGGGAAATATCCGAAAGATGAACCCTCGGGAGAGTTTGGTGAGTGGGAGCCCCTTCGGTCCGATCCAGAATGAAAGAGTCCCCCCGTGCCTCCTGCAACGATTTCCGGGATCATTTTCAGAGAAAAAAATTTGAAACGCTCGTCGAACTTCGCGTCAAGCGTGCGCACTGGGAAATTTTTTTAAAAAAAAAGAGAGCACGGTATACATACCGGGTAGAATACCCAGATGCGTGGCAAATTGCATGATGCTTATGAAAGCTGAATGGATCTTCCCGTGAGGATTAGGGAGATCTGAAGGTCTGGTCACGGTGGGGCCGTACAATCGTTTTCCTGCGCCACCCCTCGCTCGTCCCGATCGCCTGCAACCCTCCTCAGGCAGGAAGCGGTCATGGATAGCGCGGGGGATCCGACGCGATCCTGCAGGTGCAAGCTGCTCAACTACGCTCATAGTCAATTCCTGGTTTGTGGTCATAGCTCATACGTCTCTCCTCTCCCGATCGCTCCACGAAGATAAACTCCGAAGAAGGTGGTTATTACCAACGTTTGCGGTGCCATGGGTTCTCCGGCATCAGGGTGAGAGGGTCCGTTGAAGATTTCTGGAAGGATAGCAGCCCCATAAATCCGACGGACCTTTTCACAGATAACCCGGAAACGCGAATGCCGGGAACCACTCCAGCGGCTCGGGCATTCTGATTCCAGAGTCGGTTGCTACTCCAGATATATTGATAAAACACTGCAGGTGCTGACATCGAACCTGCAGGTTACATCCGGTGACCGCAGCCGGGGCAGTGAAGGATCGGCTTTTTTCTGAAAGATTATCCTTCGGTCCCATGACGCTCAACGGGTTTTCCTAAAACAGTGGTCGCCCCCGATATCATCTGGAGGTGAGAGGAGACCGAAGGGTAAATCTGGGGATCTCTCGTGAACCTTTGTTAAAAAGCCGGATACAAAACAGCGGGAATTAAAAAAATTTCGGGGTTGAGAAATTTTTGGTTACTTTAAGGCGAGATCCATTGCTTCGATCACTTTTTCGTCTCTTTCGTTTTCACGGGCTGCGACAAGCGCTTTGCGTACTTTTTCTCCGCCAAGAGCACCAAGAGCACGGGCAGCCATCATCCGGACGAACCGGTTTTCATCCCGGAGAAGGATGATCATCGGTTCGATCGCATCCGAGTCGCCCAGCTCGCGAAGGCCCTTTGCCGCCATGTACCGGACATGATCCCGGTTGTCCCTGAGACCCTGGATCAACGGTCTTACGGCCTTCTCATCAGCTATCCTGCCGAGTGCCTCGGCCGCCCGGTACCGCGTCTCCCATTTAGGCTCTTTCATGGCTTCGGATAAGGGCTCGACCGCTGCCTTGCCAATGGTTGAAAGGGCAAAAGTTGCCTGCTCGCGGACAGATTTATTAAAATCACCAAGAGCAAGGATCAACGGCTGGATTGCCTGAGGACTTTTTGCCTTTCCAAGGAGGTAGGCAGCATACTGACGGACAAGCGGATCAGTACTATCGTGCAGCGCTTTGATTATTCCCTCGAACCCTGATTTTTCTAGTTCATCGGCACCTTCGGGCCGCTCCGGAACAATTGTTTCTGCCATAGTATCTCCAAGGAGTATTCCCCTGTCCACTTATATAAGCACGATTGATAACGGGCGGTGTGAGGCAGCCGTGAGCAGGTACACGGCATTGTATCCATGAAACCGGAGAAACCCGGAGATTTTTCAAAGAGAGAGATACGCGAATCGAGATGGACACCAGAGATAACTTCAAAAATATTTAAAGTTACCGATTTATATAAATATTCCATGCGAGAATATGTGAGCATGCAGAAACGAGTTGTTGGCATCGTATGCATCGCGTTCATCGCGGCAATGGGATGGCTGGGCCTTTCCGTTCCAGGGGTATTTTCGGCTGCCTCTCCGCGGGAAGTCGCCCATACCGGATGGGGCGGAATACCTGTCCCTACGATTTACCACAGTACGGAAAATGCTGTTGCCTTGGGGCATTCGTTCATGGTGCGGGATGGATCGGATCCGGGAGGGAGCGATACCAAAATTATCCGGACCGCGGATGTGACGCTTGAAGTAAAAGAGATAACCGCTGCTGTGGAAAGTATCACCAGTCTTGCAAAATCGAGCGGCGGATTTGTCGCATCAACCAACATCCAGTCTGGTTACAACAACCGGCTTTCGGGTTCGATCGAGGTCAGGGTACCGGCTGCCAGTTTTGAGAGTTCACTCGCCGGAATAAAAGCATCAGGAAAAGTGAGATCCGTATCAACCTGGGGGCAGGATGTAACCGAGGAATACGTGGCCCTTGTGGCTCAGCAGACCTCGTACCAGAAGCAACTTGCCAGTACAATGCGATAATGAAACAGAGCCAGAAAGTCGAGGATATCATCGCGGTCCAGGAGCAGATCGACCGAGTCCAGACAGAACTGGACCGGCTTGCAAGCAGGCTGAAATATCTCAACGGGAAGATCGATTACTCAACCATCAGCGTGAACCTTCAGGAGCCGGAACCGGTAGGAGGGGAGACCGGTCACAGCTTCCTCTCAACCATCAATAACGGTATTGCCGGATTCTTCGGCATGATCGATATCATCATTGTCGTCCTCTTCAGCCTCCTTCCCCTCATCATTTTCGGGGGAGCTGTTTACGGGATATACCGGTGGAGAAGAGGGAGGACCGTTGGAGATATCAAGGCTGAACCAGAGAAGAGATAAGTGGTCATAAGGGACCGCCATAATTTTTCTTTTTTTTACCGGCACAAAAAACCGATCCGGTTATGCCTCTCATCTTTCTTCCGCTTCCTGTTTTATGGGAGATCCTGCCTGGCAGTTCAGGAATCCCTACCTTCCCAAAAGAGATGGGATGGGAAAGACAGATCCCTCAGATCTTTTCGAGTTGCCAGAGTAAACTATCGGCGTGCATGGTTGCGGGATTCTGATAATGTGAAAATAAAAAGAGGGGGAACATTAATGGGCAGTGGTCGCATTCGTCCCCGGCGCTCCGGTCTTTGTCACGGATGTATTCCCAGAACCTGCCGGGGATGTTGTTGCCGAAGCCTTTACTGGTTCGGTCGTCGTTGCACCAGTACTTGGGCTCATCACCGGTGCCTTTGCCACACCGGTCGCAACATCTACTGAAAGGGTCACTTTCCCGAATGACGCGTCGGTGGTTCCGCTCGTCAGTACGTTGCTGTCTTTGTAGATCTCCACGGTTATTGCATGCCGGGTCGACGGGTCTGTCTTTGCGATATCCGCCTGCACCGTGCCGGTCGCGTTCAGAACTTCGAAGATCTTCTCGCCGGAGTCGGTGGCGGTCTTGAGATCGGAAGAAATGCCGTAGGTTCCCTTAAATCCTCCGATATAGTTGACATAGACATAGACACCCGTGGAGGGGATCGTAACCGCCAAGGGTTCCTTGGGCATCACCCATGTCCCGGATGCTGTTGGCGTTGACGACGCAGCAGCCCCGTTTATTGTCGGGGTTGGCGTTGTCTCACCGGAGGTGCCTGTGGGAAGGGATATCTCTCCTCTGGTAATCATCGGATAAACGAAACGTGCTCCTATGAGCAGAACTGCGATAATTACCACGATCCCAACGACCGCATAGATTGCCCGCTTGCCGGGCCTGAGCCCACGACCGGAGGAGGGGCGAACCGGTCTTTTTGGTGCGGGTGGGGCGCTCCGCGTTGGCATGGATCCTGGTTTCAGCGGTGTCGGGGCAAGCTCTTTTGGCGAGAAGAGACGGGGAAGGAGACCTTTCCTGCCTTTTCCGGGTTTTTCCGGCGGGGCAGGCGGAGTCTGGTCCTGGGGAGCGGCGACCTGATCAAACTCAGGTTCGGAAATAGTATCGGGGAGAGTCGTACGAACCGGAGTTCTGACGGGTGCGGGAAGATGCTCTGGCATCTCCTCCCACGATAGTTCTTCTTCAGGAATGGATATCTGCCCGGTTACGGGGGTTTCTCTCCGTCCCTCAGAGGTTGTCCGCTGCGCCGGTTGCTCTGCGGGTTCGGCAACTGCGGTTCGCCGGGGGGTGGGCGCGGGGGCTGGGGGGACCACCTCCGGGGGGATGACCGGAACGTTTACCGGAGATCCGCACCGGTTACAGAATGCCGAGCCTTCTGCAAGCTTGTTCCCGCACCGGGTGCAATACAGACCCAATCCTGAGGACGGAAGAAGAGCTGCCGGTTCCGGAGGAGGGGCGGGGGTGGGTTGGGCATCCGGTACCGGCCCGGATTCAATAATTCGTTTGACCGGACGCGGCTGCTCGACTTCTTTCTGGATCGCTATCCGGGCCGGCGGATTTTGCTGGAGGGGGGAATTGACATTTCCTATGCGGGCGGGGGCTGGTTCTTCAGGATACCGGTCTTCCGCTTCAACGGGCTGGACATTGCGGTGAACAGCCTGTTCGAATACCTGGCCGGTGTTCTTCTTCAGCAACTTCACCCATTCATCCCGCTCCTTGATCCTGTTTCCCCCGGTCTGCCGGGAAAAGGTGAGGATCATCTGCCGCAGCCCCCCGGTTTTTGCCACCATGGATAGGGTGATGGTCTGATCCCGAATCGCGTTCTCCCCGGTCTCAATATCTTTTACGGTTGCAAGGGAGATCTCTTTTGGTGGTCGGAGGTCTTTCGATTTGTCGATAAGAAGGATCCGCCGGTTGGTAAGGATCCCTTCGAACGGGAGAGACTTTACAAAGATCCCGTTTGTCCTGACGAGCACATTCTCATCACTGCGGAGTTCTAGATCGCCCATGATATCACGTTCTCCCAATCTTTTCTAAAAATTGTATGTCTCCTGTGAAAAAGGTATTTATGAATTTTTCTGTCTGCCCTATCCCGAAATCATTTGACATCAGATGTAAATACCGATTTGAGCAACTTATCGAATGGGGATATCCAGAGGATCATTCAGCAATGTGTCAATGATAAACCCGTTGTTGAGATTGCCCGGTATTTCCAGATTACCCGTCAACGAGTGTATCAGTTCATCAACCCGTTCAGAGAATCGGGGGAATATCCGGTACTCAGGCAATCTGGAAGAAAGCCCCACGCCATCGATGATCGAGCAGAAGAGTTGATCCTCGCAACCTATCAATCCAACAACATTGGTCCAATCCATCTGGAGAAGAAGATTGAGGAAACACACGGGATCCATATCCCGCATAATCGAATCTATCGGGTATTGTTGAACCACGGTCTGGTGGAGATCAACATGAAAAAACGGCAACAGCGGAAATATGTTCGGTATGAACATACTCATTCCATGTCGATGGGGCAGGGAGACTGGAAAGAGTTCGAACTTAAAGGATCGAAGAAATGGCTGATCGCATTCATGGATGATTCATCCCGCCTCATCACCTGCTACGGGGTATTCGATTCTCCAACTACCGAGAACACTCTCACGGTGCTGAATCAGGGATTCCAGATGTAAGGTACGCCCCGCGAGATCCTCACTGACAACAGTACACAATTCGTTTCAGCTCGGAACCGTGAATAGGCCCATCATAAATTCGGAGAGTTCCTTGTTCATCACAACATAAAACACATCCCAACCAGGATAAAACACCCTCAAACGAACGGCAAAATTGAACGGTTCTTCGGAGAAGTCGAACGAAGGATCGCGAAGTTCGGTTCTGTCGATAAAATTCTTCACTGGCACAATGTCATCAAACCTCACATGAGTGAGTCTCGATTTCGATGAGCCTTATAACGCATTCTGGTACCGTCTACCCCAGGAGAGGATTCTGAAATATGCGCAGAAATGGTTATATGTGTAAAATCAATTCGGGATATCACAGATCGGGATATCGAGAGAATAATCAATCAATGGCTGAAAGAAAAGCCGGTTGCCGAGATAGATCGGTATTCTCACGTAACTCGCCAGCGCATCTATCAGTTGATCAACTGCTTCAAACAGGTTTGGTGGTTCCTGAGCTTCGTTGTCTTGGAAGAAAGCCGGATTACCGATTCAACAACCAACGGAGACTTGCATCTTCACCCGTCCCATCATTCCACATCTCATATGGATGATCCATAGACAACTCCGGATCCCGATCTTCCCAAAACCCCCCTTCTTTCCAAAACCACGATCACTTGCCCGTTGCCCCTGAGATCCACCACGTATTAGCGTTCTCTTATCGTCTTTTTCGGAGGCGAAAGAACCCCTATGGGTGATGGTGGCCGGACCGTCACGCCGTTTCTTTTAAGAACCGGCCGGGTAAAATACCCCGATCTCCGTGAAATAGAGGTAGCCTGAGACCGGATATCTCACCAGCCCGCGGGCCGCTTCGCAATAGATCCGGATCGATTCGGCATACGCTTCTCCAACCAGGAGGAACTCCTCCGGCTCCGCCACCTCCGACTTGTAATCGATCACCACCCACGACCCATCATCAAGTTCGCAGAGCCGGTCAATCTTCCCCGTCACCCGCAGGGTCCCCAGCGTAAGGACAAACGGCACCTCACAGAAAGAGCGCTTCACCCTCTTCATCAGATCCGTTGAAAAAAACGCAGCAACAATCTCCTCGCACTGCCGGAGATGCTCTTCCGAAAACTCGCCGTACTCCTCCAGCACCGCGGAAGCATCCCGGCCCCTGAGCACCTCATGGACGATCGTCCCCTTCCTTGCCCCGTCAACTCTAGGTAAATATTTCGAAACCCGCGGCGCATGAACCCGGTGATCCCCCTCAAGCTCCGAGACCGGGATCACCCGGCCCGCATCCGGCACCAAAGGCAGAACCGGCCGGACAAACGTCCCGGTCCCTCCCGAACACTCAGGCGGTACCTCAACCCTCTCCGGCTTAACCTCCCCATACTCGGCCGGGATAGCCAGAGGATCGGAGATCAGCCGGACCCGGACCCCGCCGGCATCGCATACGCCAGCCGCGAGATCCTCCGGTGTAACCCCAAGCCCGTTCCAGACCCACTCGATCCGGGTCTTTGCAAACTCAGACGGCTGCACCTCCTCCGGCAACGTCCCGCTCAGGATCAGATGATCCCGGGCCCGCGTCAGAGCAACATACAGCAGCCGCTTCCGCTCGGCCCGCTCCTTCTGCCGCTGCATCTCGCGCAGCGCAGCGAGGACCGGCGTATCGGCGGAGACAAAATGATCCGAGGGATCGGGGACCTGCACGCCTACCATCCGGAAGTCGTCGCCGATCATGATCGCGGGGGAATGGTCCCGGAAGCTCGTGCCCAGATCCGGCACAATAACTACCGGGAATTCAAGGCCCTTCGCCGCATGGATCGTCATGATGTTGACCGCGTTCGTTGCGAGCGCATCGAGCGGGGCCTCGCCTTCGCGCTCCTCCTCATCCATTGCCACCTTCAAATCCGCGACGAGATCGGCGAGAGCGTACCCCTTCTCCTCCCGGGCCCGGACGATCGCGATGAGCTTCTCGATATTTGCCAGGATCTGCTGCCCCTCGGGGAGTGCCCCGTACACCGTGTACATGCCTGACCCGGCCAGGATCTTCCGGATCAGCGTGACAGGGCCGGTCCTGCCCGCGTACTCCTGCCACCCGGCAAGGAGGGTTACTGCCCGGACCGCCCCCTTGCTCCCGGAGGTCTCTGCGTACTGCACCAGGCGCTCGAAGATCGTCCCGGGCCCGCGGGAGAGGAGGAAGAGCTCAGTATCCGAGATCCCAAAGTACGGGGACCGCAGGACCCCAACGAGGCTGACATCGCTGTGTCCGTTCTCCAGAAAGCAGAGCAGGTTAAAGAAATCGTAAATCTCCTGCCTGCCGTAGAACCCCGTCCCGCCGTGCACATAGTATGGGATGCCTGCCCGGGCAAGGGAGGTGAGATAGTACGTCAGGTTTGTCCGCTGGGCGAGGAGGATCGCGAGATCCCCGTACCGGGCCGGCCGTTTCTGCCAGCCGTGATCAGGGTTTTCCTCGTACACGTCCATGGGCTCGGCGTTCACGAGTGCATGGATCCGCCGGGCCACCATCTCCGCCTCGTTCCGTTTCGTATCCGCACTCTGTTCGCCCCGGGGAGGGAGGAGGAGCTCGACCGAGCCCACCTGCTCCGCCCGGGCCGGCGAGGTTCTGATCGGCTCGTACCCGAACTCAAACGCCCTCTCCGCGGAGGCGAAGAGCGAGAGGAAGAGATGGTTGGTGAGCCCGATCACCTCCTTCGTGCTCCGGAAGCTGGTGTCGAGGTTGACGGAGAGGCCGCCGCAGGCCTGCCCGATGATCCTCTGCGCCTCCTTGAACCGGGTCACATCCGCTTCCCGGAAGAGATAGATCGACTGCTTCGGATCGCCGACAAGGAAGAGGCAGTCGGTCTTGGGCGAGAGATCGCCCACGAGGGCGAGGACGATCTCGAACTGCGCCGGGTCGGTGTCCTGAAACTCGTCGACCAGGATGTACCGGAACCGGCCGGTAAAGTGGGTGGCCACGAGCTCCCGCTGCTCCGTGAAGAGCTGGAGGGCGTGGAGGATCAGGTCAGAGAAGTCGAGGCCCCCGTCCTTTGCCTTCGCATCGGCCGTGAGGGCCAGGTAGCGCCGGAAGACGATCGCAAGCTCGTTCAGGAACCGGATCGAGGCGGTCAATCGGGGATCGGCAGGGTCGACCCAAAGCCGAAGGAGCGGGGCCCGCTGGTGGAGGAGGTCGAGAAGGCTCCTCCGGGTTGCTCTGAATTTTTCAAGATCCCCCTCGCTCCAGTTCTTCCTGCTGCCCCCATTGCCCATCCGTAATTCCCGGATCGCAGTTGCAGCCCTGCAGAACTCTTCCGGTGAAGTTTCGGGGACGAGGAGCCGGAGGTGCGGGAGGAGCCCGCTCAGGTGCCGGGCCGCCTGGTCATCCATTGCCCCGTACCTCTCGCCAAGGGCAAGCAGGGTCCGGACGATCTTTCCAAACCCGTGGTCCGCTGCGAGAAGCCGGATCTCCTCATCCCGGAACCGGTGGACCTCCTGCTGCCAGAACGCAAGCACCCCCGCCGGGTCCGCTCCGAGCGCAGCGAAGAACCGGAGGTACCGGCTCCGCTGCTGGTACATCGCGGCGAGCATATCGGAGAGCGTCTTCTGCCCGGTCAGGGCAAGGACGTGCGCTGCCGCCCGCTGCACCGGCTTCTCCTGCGGGGTCTGGACCAGTTCATCGAACGCGGCCGCATGGATCCGTCCCATCTGCTGCTCGTCGAGGACGACAAAGCCGGGGACCAGACCCGCCTCGATCGGGAACTCCCGGAGGGCCTGTGCGCAGAAGGAGTGGAAGGTCTGGACCGATGCGACCATGAACTCCTCCGCAGCCCTCTCCCACTGCGCCCCGCACCGGGCATGGATCTCTCTTCTTATCCGCTCCTTCATCTCAGCCGCAGCCTTCTCCGTGAACGTGAGCGCGAGGATCTGGGGGACGGGGATCTTCTTCGATTCTATGAGGTCGATGTACTTCTGCACCAGGACAAACGTCTTGCCCGTCCCTGCCCCTGCCGTGACGACCGTGCTCTGGTCGTGCGATCTGATCGCCTCCTTCTGTCGCGGGGTCGCAGCCATCTACTCCCCCTCCGTCAGGGAGAAGACCCGGCCGGGATCGAACCGGCAGGTGCACCGGAACGCGCAGTACCTATTCGGGCACCTCTCTTCCGCGACAAGGGGGAAGGCCCCGGCCCGGATCTTATGGATATAGTCTGCAGCAAACTCCAGCGACCGGGTGAGCAGCGGGCCGATCTCCGAAATCCGGATCCTCGATCCGGAGATGAGGTCCCCCCCAGACTCGTCGCAGAGAACGATCCTGTTCTCCACCTCCCGCCGGATCCGATAATACCCTGCAGCGACCCCCCGCATCCCGGAGATCTTCTCGTACGCTCCAAGGTAGAGGGGGAGCTGGAGGGCTCTTCCCGCCTCGATCTCCTTCTTCGATACGACCAGAGACCCGGTCTTGTAGTCAGAGATCGAGAAGCGGCCGTCCGGCGTGATATCGATCCGGTCGATCCGTCCCTGGATCCGGATCGTTTCTTCCCCGAAAGTCAGCTCGACCGGCTCCTCAACCGATGCCGGGTCATCGCCCGGGTCCTGAGGCATCCCGAACGAGAACTCAAAGAGCGAGGGCACGAGCGGCGAAGACTCAATGAGCACCTCGGTCTCCAGGAACCGGACAAATATCCCCGGCCCGCCCTCCCCCCCGCCGGTCATCTGGATCCGGGTCGCTTCCCAGAGCGGGCTTTCGGACGGGTGCCGGCCGAGCTCCTCCGCCGCGATCCGGAGCATCAGTTCCGTCGCTTCCGCGAGCGAGACCGCAGTCACCTTCTCATGCCCGAGTCTCCGCCACTCCCGGTAAAACGAGGAGAGGATCGTGTGCACCGCAGTCCCCCGGTCCTTTGCCGAGAGGTTCGGCTCAACCTCAGGCAGCGGCTGGATCCTGACGACCCGTTCAAGGAAGAATCGGAACGGGCACTCAGCATACGTCTCCAGCACGGTCGGGGAGTAGACGTGGCCGGGCCCGTACATCGCTCCCAGGGCCGAGGTGATCGCCGCATCCTCCGCAAGCATCCCCTCGTACGGGGAGTCGTACCCCCCCCGCCGGTAGTAGCGCTCGATCGTTATCCGGCCGGCCAGCTCGTCGATCTCGGCCTCCGGGGGGAGGTGGGCAAGCGACCCGCAGATCTCCCCGCGGGTGATTATTTCACCTGCCCGGATGGACTCTGCCTGCAGGGAGGGCGAGGGGCTAGAATCCTCCTGCCCCCAGGGTACTACAGCGGTAGCCTCCCGCACCCGCTCGAAGAACGCGGAGGACAGCAGTACTTTCCCGCCATCCGATTGCGGGGCGCTCAGATACACCCGGTCCCGGCCTGCGAGCAGGGCCGCGATAAAGTAGTACCGCTCTTCCAGGAGGATATCTTCAAGCGAACGCGTCCCCATCCGTCGGTTCTCCAGCGTATTGGAGAGCGGGAGCCGGGTCGTGAGCCGGGGCATCTCACCCTCGGTCAGGCCGGCGATGAAGAGGAGGGGGAAGTGCTCGTGAACGCACTCGCGGATGCCCAGGAGCGCAACACCGGTCCCGTCCCTGTTCGGGGGGAGTTCCGCTTCTCGTACGAGCAGGGAAAGAGTTGAGAGGAATTCCCCGATACCGACCGGAGCGGGGGTGAGCAGGGTGGTCGTCCGGTCAAGGGATGTGAGGCACTCCCGGAACTTTGCAAGAGCGGCGTACTCCCCCTGCAAAAGTTCCCCATCCCCGGACGGGGGGGGCTGCCAGAGTCCCCACCGGTCGATGAGCCCGGTAAAATTCTTCCGGTGCTCATCGATCGTCTCCTTGGAGGTCAGCGGGGAGAGATCCCGGAAAAGCCGGGTCATTCCATCCCGGACCCGCCCCGCCATCTCCCGGTTGCGGGATCCCGGCTCACCTGTCGTCTCCTCTGTGACCCGGGCAAGATACCGGTCCAGCCCGTCCTTCCAGCCGGACTCCCCGCCCTCGATCTGCGCCAGCCGGGAGACAAGGTCGACCTCGTCTGCGGTGAGGCCGTACTCCCGTACTGCCCGAGACCGGAAGTAGGGACTCCCGATGAGCCGGACGATATGCTCCCGGGGATACCGATCGCTCACGGTCTCGGCTATGCTCAGCAGAAATCCGCTGACAGGAGACCGGACAAGGCGGGTACCGGTCGCAGAGTTCCACGGGATACAAAAATCAGAGAAGATCTCCTGGACCACCGAGAACTGGGCCCGGACATCCGGGAATGCGACCGCGATCGCCGAATAAGGGGTTCCGGCAGCGTGGAGCCGCGCTATCTCGCCGGCAATGGATCGGATCTCCCGGTACCGGGTCGGGAAGGTGGCAGCCCGCAGGTCCCCGCCGGACTCGATCTCTGCCCCGGGTCTGAAGAGGCCGGTCAGCGACCCGGCCCGGGGGGATGAGGGCGGAACCGGGACGATCGACCCGGGCTCCCCAGCCCAGGGTACCTCTGTGGGGAAGATGACCGGATCCCTCCCCTCCGGGAGGAAGACGGAGAAGTGCCCCGAATCTTCCCGTATAGCCGACAAGAGATCCCCCTCAAGCGGCAGCGGGTCGAAGAGGCCATATACGTATACGCTCCCGAGCGGTACCGGGCCGGGGGAGGTGAGGTGATCGATCACCCAGCCGACCAGGGTGTCGCTGTCAAGAAGATTGTGGGAACGGAGCAGGCTCTGGTATTCCGTGATGATGGTCTCGATCTGGTTGCTCTTATCACTCTGGAGCTCGAGGAGGCATTCCGGATAGGCTATCTTCCGCCGGATCATCACGCGGGTGAAGGTGAGGAGCTCGTCGATCGTCCCGGGGGAGGGCCGGCTCCGGGAAGAGAGGATCGGGAGGACCCGCTTCTTCTCCGTGAGGACCTGGCCGAGGAGGAGCCGGGCTTCCCCGGGGGTGAGGAGGCGTTCGCTCGTTCGGTGCTCCTCGAAATAGTGCTCGCAGAATCTCTTGAGGGTGCAGATCCGGGTGGGGATATACAGAAGACCGGCTCCTGCCAATGTACCGGTGACGGTCCGGACGAGCCGCTCGGTGGGAAGGAGGAGCCAGCTACCGAAGGGATCTTCTCTTGCCGATGCCAAAAACTGCCGGATAAATTCATCGAGTCCGTCGCCCGGGAGACCGCGGTACACGAGAGTGGCAGGGTTCCCCATCGGGTCTTGAGTCGGCATCATCATACCAATGATACTAGTATTCAGCACGCGACTATATGTTTAGTTACCCAAAAATCACTTTCAGGGTGCAAACCGCAGCTCATATAGGCAGAAGAGTCCCAATTTCTGATAACTACCGGAGCAGATCAAACTGTGAGAGTCCTGCATACCTCCGACTGGCATCTTGGCAACACGTTCCGGGACCGGAAGCGGACGGCCGAGTTCGAGGCCTTCTTCGCGTGGCTGGAGGCAACGATCGAGGCGGAAGAGATCGATCTCCTGCTCGTCTCAGGTGACATCTTCGACTCCGCAAACCCCGCAACTTCGGCCCTCGAACTCTACTTCAAATTTCTCGGGAAGATCACCCGGTCCCGGTGCCGGCACGTGGTCATCACCGCGGGGAACCATGACTCCCCCTCGCTCCTGGATGTCCCAAAGACACTCTTCCGCTCCCTCAACATTCATGTCATCGGGTCGATGACCGAGAATGCGGAGGAGGAGATCCTCGTCCTGGACGACAACGCCGGGAACCCGGCGATCATCGTCTGTGCTGTCCCGTACCTCAGGGACCGGGATGTCAGGACCGTTGAGGCCGGGGAGAGCATCGATGAGAAGACCCGGCGCCTGCTCGACGGCATCCGGAGACATTACCACGCGGTCTGCACCCTTGCTGAAGAAGAGAGGCAGAGACGCGAGGGCCGTCTTCCGCTCGTTGTGATGGGGCACCTGTACGCGGAGGGGGGGACGGTGACCGAGGACGACGGGATCCGGGAACATTATATCGGGACGCTCGTGCGGGTCCGGCCTGAGACCTTCCTGCCCGGCATCGACTACCTCGCCCTCGGCCACCTGCATACGGCCCAGCTCGTTGGCGGGGATGCGTGCCGGCGCTACAGCGGCTCGCCCCTCCCCATGGGATTCTCCGATGCAAAGCAGGAAAAGAGCGTTATCATTGGAGAGTTTGGGAACGGAGGAGAGCCGGTAATCCGGGAGATCCCGGTACCCTGTTTCCAGGAGATGGAGCAGCTCACGGGAACGTTCGAGGAGATTGAAACACGGATCCGTTCCCTGAGAGCGACCGGCCGACCGGTCTGGATCGAGATAATTCTCGAAGACCCCGGCATAATTCCGGAGATCCAGGAGAAGATCGCGGCCCTAACCAGGGGCTCGAAGGTTCTTGTCCTCGGGATAAAAAACAACCGGCTCACAGACCAGATCCTGAAACAATCCGTGGCTGACGAAGCGCTCGACCAGCTCGGCGAGCTGGAGATCTTCACCCGGTGTCTTGATGCAAACAAGGTCAGGCCCGGGGATCGCCCCGAACTCCTCGCCCTGTACGGCGAGATCCTTGCGGAGCTCTCGGGAGAGACCACCACGATGGATGAGGACATATGAGAATCCTCGGACTCCGTTTCAGGAATCTCAACTCGCTCGCCGGAGAGTGGCAGATCGACTTTACCCACCCGGAGTACGAGTCCGGCGGTATCTTTGCCATTGTCGGGCCCACCGGTTCCGGCAAGACAACCATCCTCGACGCACTCTGCCTCGCCCTCTACGGCCAGACCCCCCGTCTCGGGAAGATCACTAAGACCACAAACGATCTCATGACCCGGCACACCGGTGAATGCTTTGCCGAGGTCACATTCGAATCCTCGGAAGGGAAATTCAGGTGCCACTGGAGCCAGAGACGGGCGAAGAAGAGAGCGGATGGGGAACTCCAGCAATCGGAGCACGAGATCGCCGATGCCAGGACCGGGAGGGTTCTCGAGAACAAGATCAAGGAGGTCCTGGGCAAGGTGGAGAGATGTACAGGGATGAACTTCGAGCAGTTCACCCGGTCAATGCTCCTTGCACAGGGAGAGTTTGCCACCTTCCTCAGCGCAAAACCGGATGAGCGGGCTCCCATCCTCGAACAGATCACGGGGACCGGGATCTACACGGCCATCTCAGAACGGGTCCACGATCGCACCGCCCGGGAAAAGATGCAGCTCGATACGCTGCAGAGGGAGGGCGGGACGGTCCAGCTCCTGTCGGATGAGGAGCAAAAGGAGCTCGACCGGGTACGGGAGGAGAGGGTGCAGGGCGCAACGTTCATCGCAGGCCGGAAGACCAAACTCGAGAGGGCGATCAGCTGGCTGAAGCAGAGAGGCCAGCTCGAGGAGGAACTGGCAGGTCTTGAGAGGACAAGGAGGGATATCGATCGGAGAAGGGAGGAGAATCGTCCGGAGCTCGCGCTCCTGAAAAAAGCCCGGGTTGCACGAGAGTTCGAGCCGGACTATGCCCTGCTCCAGGCAAAAATTCTGGCGCAGGAAGATCTTGCAGGCAAGACCGGCCGCGACCGGATCGCGTACGGGGAGTGCGACCAGGCGTTCAGGAGACTCCGGGATCAGATCGGGGAGCGGGAGCGACGGATCCAGGAACATCCGGCCGATGCCACCCTCCGGGAAAATTTCGGGGCGATAGAGCAGCTCGTCTCCGCATACCAAAAGACCGGACAGAGACTTTCCTCCTGCGAGGCCGGCCACAGGAACGCTTCAGACCACGTCGCTGCCGCACGGAAAGCGTGTGCCGGCAGAGAGGAGCAGAGAGAAGATCTCGCCCGCGATCAAGCGGAGACGAAGACCGTGGCTCAGAAGCTGCAGCAGGAACTCGCTGGTATTCTCGGGGATACGGAACCCTCGGCCCTGTACGAGAGAAAGATAGATCTCACCGCGGAGATCGAACGCCTCACCGCCCTCACCGCGACCATTCTCCGGTCGGAGAGTTTGCATCAGGAGCAAGAAGATCGCAAGCGCAGCTATCAGGAATTGTCCGCCGAGAAGACAGAGCGGCAACGAGCCCTTGACCAGAGGCTCCGCGAGATCGCCCTCAACGAAAGAGTCATCCGTGAACTCGATGAGAGACGCAAAAACCTTCTCACGATCCGGGACCTCGCTCAAGAACGAGAGCGCCTCGCAGCCGGGGAGCCCTGCCCCCTCTGTGGTTCGCGGGACCATCCCTATGTCGATGCCCATCTCCCCCGGATCGAAGAAACCGACGAGGAACGGGAAGCGTATCTCCGGAGACTAAAAACCCTCCGGAACGAGGAGGCCGGAATAGTCCGGCGCATCACGCAGATCGACGGGGAGACGGCACAGAACCTTCTCGAAGAGGAGAAGAACCGGAGAGAGTCTGCAGCCAATGAGCTCCTCATCGCCACCGGCACCGCGAACCTCTGGATCGCAACCGACAGCGAGGACCGGAAGCGGAGAATCGAGCTCTCGGTAACGGAGCTGACCGAAGAACTCAAGGGGTGCGATGATGTTCTTGCAAAAGTTGCAGAACTCCGGAAGATCCTCGCCAACAACGCCGAACGTGCCCGTCAACTGAGATCCGGGCTGGACATTGTACAGGAAGAGATCCACCGGGCAAAGCTGGCGATCGCCGGAGGCGAGGCCGAGGTAAACAATCTCGCAGCGGAGATCGAGAACCTTGGCCGGGACCTAGGGGAATACCTGACAACAATCTGGGAGAGGCTCGAACCGTACGGGTACCGAAAGCCCGAACCCGGGACCATCGAGGCGATCCTAAAAGATCTGGAGGAGAGGCGGGAGACTTACCTCCGGAACGAGAGAGAGAGGGAGGACCTGGCAGCAACCGGCCAGGAGTACTCTGCAAAACTCAAATCCCTGGCAGACCAGATAGCCGGGCAGAAGGAGGCCCTGACCAGAACCAATGAGGAGATCATCCGTGCGAAAAATGCATTGAGGGAGAGGATCCTTCTCGCCGGTTTCTCCGGGTGTGCGGAGTTCTTTGCATCCCGTATCGGCCGGGAACGATTCGCAGCCCTGGAGGCGCTCGAAGAGGATCTCAGGACCGAAGAGATCCGGCTTGCGTCCCTTATCAGCGGGAGAGAGGATGCGTTGGGCAGACTCCGGGCGGAACAGCTTACGGATCGCTCCCTCACGACCCTCGAAGAGGAACTCGCCGTCTGTTTACAGGATCACGAGGCGGCACAGAAGGAGATTCTCGAAATACGGCTGAAGATCGACCGGCACGGGGCCCAGATGCAGGCGCAGAAGGATCTCCTCGAAAGGATAAGAAAACAGCAGGCTGAATACGAACGGTGGGCGAGGCTGAACGCGCTGATCGGCTCCCATGACGGGAAGAAATTCCGGCTCTTCGCCCAGGGGATCACGTTTGACATCCTCCTCTCCCATGCAAACCAGCACCTGAGGCGCCTGAACGACCGGTACCTTCTGCTCCGGACCGAGAATAACCAGCTGGAGATGAGCGTCGTCGACCTCCACCAGGCCGGGGAGATCCGGTCCACAAAGAACCTCTCCGGGGGCGAGAGTTTCATCGTCAGCCTCGCCCTTGCCCTCGGCCTCTCCGACATGGCGAGCTCCAATGTCCGGGTCGACTCCCTCTTCCTCGACGAAGGCTTCGGGACGCTCGACAACGAATCGCTCGAAGTAGCACTCGATGCCCTCATCAGTCTCCAGCGGGACGGGAAACTTATCGGGATCATCTCGCATGTCCCTGCCCTCAAGGAGCGGATCGCGACCCAGCTCGTTGTCGAGAAGAGACACGGCGGCCTGTCCACGTTGGCGGGACCCGGGTGCACCACGAAGTCCTGATCCGGAACTCCGTCGTTCACTCCTCAAGCCTCCCCCTCTCGGTCAGCACCAAGGAGGAGAACAGGGGGCTTAACCACGGAGACAGAACCTGCACCCCGCAAAGGATACGATACTGGTCTTTTGGAAAAACCGGGTCATATCCCCTTTTGTGCCTGACAGCACTTACCAGCTGATGCTACGGTGTTGGACCGGAGAGTGGTGTACAATTCCGAAAGTATTTCCTATATTCGACGTTGAACCGAAGAGAAAGTCAACGATGAAGTTGACCGGGAAGGAGATCCGTTGGATAATCCGCCAGAAAGAGCGGCAAGAATCCTCTGGGATAATTGCCAAGATCCAGCGCGTAACGAGGAGACGAGGGGATCAACTCGCGAAGCACTATCGGGAAACCGGCATTATTCCTGGTATAGGGGAGGCCCTGGGTCGACCGAAGAAGCCGATAACTGCCGAGGAATCCGGCGTGATTGCAAATGCGTCTGGACGCTTTTCGGTATGGAGCGAGAATGTTAGAGATGCTAATCGTGGCAGTGAATACGGTGCCCATCGCATTAATCAGGATGGAAATTGGGAAAGGGAGTTCAAACAATATCTTGAATCAATGGGTATCCGTCCTATCCCCACAAGGGCCAGACATTCCCAGACCAAGGGAAAAAGCGAGAGATGGTTTGACACCTATCGTAGGTCCCGATACGAGTTCGCGTCTCTGGACGATTTTATCTCATGGTACAATGATCGACCTCATGGCAGTCTGGATTTCGAGAATCTGGAATCGCCGAATCTCGCATTCTGGAGGAGATTACCGCAAAGAGGCTATTCTCGGTTTTGGTATCAGAATTTTTGGGTGGTGAGTTGATGAAACATTCACGTTTTCACGAACTGAGATCCATGAGAAATACTTTCGGGACTGTACACGCAAGTCTGATTGTGCGAGAAGGACTGATTTCTCCAACAGGAGCGGGAACCTAAAAAATCTCTCAGTCTTTGCTGTCCACAAAATAGTATTGGATCTCCGGTTTGAACTGATTTGAGGTCATGCACGTTTCTTCAGGGCACAATCGCCAAATAATTATTCTCAAGGATATTTTTTATCAATATACTGTGCTGCTAAAACCGCAAACGCACCGCTTGCAATGCTCAAGAACATCATATCCTCGCGAACCATAAATTTTTCATTTCCGGCCCATACAGCCAGGATATGGGCTAAACATATGAGGACAAAAAGAATGACTATTCTTGCTACGAGCCGAATTATCTACTTACTGTTCATCATTCTTCATCCCTCTCCTTATAAAGGTAGTGTTATCCATCTATCTTTCACCTTAATGAATACCGGGATTGGTCGAGGATCTGCTATTGCAATTGGGATCCGTATGATGGATTCATGGGGGATGGAGATATCCATGCTTCCATCATCATTCGTAAAGAGATATGATCCGAGTATCAAAGTACCAACAAGGGCCACGGCCAACACGAGTGCCACCCCTTGTGTCACGATGCCGGCCACAACCAGCCACTGCGCAAAGAGGATCCGGTGGCCAATGTGCCACCATCGCGCAAATAGCCATAATCTACGGGGCCAATGTGTATTTTCACATTGCCATCGCGGTCTATTGAATAGGAGGAGTCTTTTCCAAAAGAATTACCGGCCGGATTTCCATTTGCATCGAGTTCAATAACCAGCACGGAGCCGGTTTTTACACCCTCTGCCAGCGTCTCTGTTTTTTTAACGAGATAAGATCGGATTCCGGTGTCGCTGATCATTTCTGATACACTGGACGTTTTTACCGCACCATTATCAGAAACAGGCGTCATCTCCACAGTATTGACAATGTTCTGATACTCCTGATCTACCGACTGTGCAACCACTGCTGGCATCAGGGACAATACAACCAGCATTCCGGTAATTTTACGTGCTCGCATTTTTAGCCTTCCTGGTTGAAAATAATTTTTTCGTCCTCTCCAGGTAACTTCTGAACCATGTCTGCGTTCCTTCCGGCACAGGATCCCGTCTCCGACCCCAAATCCTGTCTCCGGTTGGCGTGATCTTGAAAAAGACTCCCGGCGAGAAAAATTATTTTTGGCTGATGGGAGGTATCCGGGCCAATCTGCCGAATTCGTGGATCCCATGGAGACAAAATTCTCGGCATGGATTGCAGATGCATGAGATAAATCGGATACACCCAAACTCCCGTGAAATGTTCTGGCCCAGGCAAGAGTCCCAGACCAGAAGAGGGTCTTGTCTGATAACGTGTTGGCAGGCAGGATGTACCCGCCTTCCGGTGGTATCGGGGCAATCTCCGAACCGGTCCCGGGCCGGAACCTCCAATGATCTTCGACCATTCGATCTCCGTGTTTTCGTCTCGAGCGGAGTAAATTCGCTCCCGCTCATGATTGTGCCCATCACCGGACAAACCAGCGCAGAATCGGATTTTCATACGGCCTGACATAATGAGGGTAATGATAAACATTGCGCTTGAGTGAATTTTTTTTGCGGTTATCGGACGGGATCATCAGCCAGGATTTCCCTGGCCACCGATCCCAGACCTCCCTTCCCCGACCTGAATTCCACTTCACACTCCACCCGGTTGTGTCAAGGGATTGATGGTTCAATTCCGAATCTATCCGCACCGCGATTTCAATTGTAAAACTCGTTGGATTACACCTTATTCCGGTAAGTATTCGAAGAAGGCGACACCCGGTATCAGCTACTTACCCTGATACTCTTCAAATATCCTAACGAGGGTCAGAAACCATCGACGATGTTTTCTTCCGGTTCGATCGCTTCCGGAACGTTGTTGGGGAAGGAAACAAGAAAAAACACAGGCTTGTCACATCTCCGGCAGTTCTCCGAGGTTTGGTTTGAACGTGGGTTGATTGATGACCAATCAAATTGCAGGGAGGAAAATTGAGAGAAGTACCCGGAGGGGGGGATTGCCCGGATTGGTTTCTGGATTTTTATGCTCCCGAGTTGAAAGCCCGTCCATTCACCCACGAATCTGCACAACAAAAAAAATGGCCCGGCATTTTTTTATGCCGGTAATCTCCCTTGAGAACAAAAGGGAAAAAATTAATTTTTGTACGGTTTGAAGACGTTCTCGTAGATCATGTCGCTGCCGGTGTTGTGGAGCCGGGCCCGCTCTTCCTTCTCCTCCACAAGGGCCAGCATTGGCAGCTCCATGCTGACACCTGGAACATGACCAAACATCCACTCCAGCTCGACCTGCTGGGCGTGCATGAAGAGTGCGTTCGGGATCTCAGCCGGGCAGAGTTCCTGGCACTGGCCGCAGTTGACACAGGAGTCGGCTATGTGGGCGAACCGGATCAGGTGGAACATGAAGTTCGGCGGAAGTTCGCCGGGGGTCACGTAGGCCGGGTTCTTGGTCGTGCAGTCGACACAGAAACAGATCGGGCAGGCGCTGATGCAGGAGTAGCACTTGATGCACCGGGAAGTCTCGGTCATGATCTTCCTGAGCCGGTCCTTGCCCTCGCCGAGGGTTTCGAAGTCGTGCTTCCGCCACTTCTCGCCAAGCTTGAGCATTGCGCCCTCGACTTTCCCGCGGATGTCCAGGCCCTTCGGGTTTGCAGCTTCGGTCGCGAGAACCCCTGACCTGACCGCACCGGCGAGAAGGTTTGCACCTTCTCGGAGCAGACCTCAACGAAGGTCGCCTTGCCGGCCTTCTCGCCGATGACTCCCCAGTTTCCGCAGGCGAGATCTGCCTGCCGGGGGATATTCATCCTGCACCTGCGGCAGTTGCTGCGCCGGCCGCATCCGTCCTCCTCGAGCTCGTCGACGGAGATCCCCTTGTGGCCGCCTTCGTACTCGATGATAAACTGGCCTTTGTCGATCTCTTCCTTGTGGACCGTGTCCGGGTCGACGCCGTACTTCTCGGCGATCATCTTCCGGGCGAGGACCGGGCTGACCGACCCCCCGCAGTTGACACCAATCATCACTCCGTTGTCGAGGTTGATCTGCTGGCGCTTGGCGAGTTCGTAGAACCCCATCGCCTCGCAGCCCTTGACCGTGACCCCGATCTTTATACCGTTTACGCCGTCGAGGTACTTCTTGACGAGCTTGGGGAGGAGCAGGGTACCGCAGTGGAGCGAACCGGCGGTGTTTGCAAGCTGCCTGGGATCGGTGATGAGGATCGGCTGGGCATCGTAGAGGTCCACGCCTTTCCGGACTGCGAAGACCGCATCGACGGTCTTTGACTCAAGGGCATACTTCCAGAGGGCGGTCACTGCGCCACCGAGCTCTGCATTGCATCTTGATCTCTGCCTCGTTTCTCCACGCGTAGAGCATATCGCCTCTCTTTGCCATCTTCAGGCCTTCTTAACCTTCTCGATTCTCAGAGCACAGGCCTTGAATTCGGGGATCTTAGCCGCCGGGTCGAGGGCATTGTTGGTGAGGATGTTTGCCGCGCATTCGACAAAGTGGAACGGGATGAAGACCTCGCCCCGCTTGATGCCCGGGGTTACACGGGCTCCGATCGTGATCTCGCCCCTGCGGGTGACGGCTTTCACCATCTCCTTGTCCCTGATGCCCCATTCTCTTGCATCGTCCACGTTGATCTCGATCCACCCGGTCGGTTCCTCCCGTGCGAGGCTGGGGGAGCGGCGGGTCATCGAGCCGGTGTGCCAGTGCCAGATGCAGCGGCCGGTGGTCAGGATGATCGGGAACTCCTTGTCGGGCACTTCAGCCGGGTATCTGAACTCGATCGGGGTGAAGATCCCAAGCCCGTCCGGGTGGGTGAACTTCTCCTTGTGCAGGATCGGGGTTCCCGGGTGCTCCAGAGTCGGGCAGGGCCAGTGGAGGGCCTCGGGTTTTTCGAGACGGGTGTAGTTCATGCCTGCGTAGGACGGGGTGACCTTTGCGATCTCGGTGAAGATCTCCTCCGGGGTCCTGAACGGGAACTGCTCGGCAAAGCCCATGGCTGCGCCGAGCTCGCAGAGGATCTGCCAGTCGGGCTTTGCCACTCCGGGCGGGTCCTGTGCCTTTCTCCATCTCTGGACACGGCGCTCGGTGCTGGTCTGGGTGCCATCCTTCTCTGCAAAACAGGCAGCGGGGAGGACAACGTCAGCCATCTGGGCGGTCTCGGTGAGGAAGATGTCCTGCACGACCATGAACTCCGCGTTCCTGAGCCCCTTCTCCACGTGGTGGAGGTCAGGGTCGGAGATCATCGGGTTCTCGCCCATGATGTACAGGCACTTGAGCTTGTCGAGGGTGTCGGCAAGGACGTTGATCATCTCGGTGACGGTATACCCTATCTTTCCTTCGGCGAGTTCAACACCCCACGCCACGGACATCTTCTTTCGGAGGTCGGGGTTGATGACTGCCTGGTATCCGCTGTACACGTTCGGCAGCGCACCCATATCGCAGGCGCCCTGCACATTGTTCTGGCCGCGGAGTGCGCAGACACCGCCGCCCCGCTTGCCGAGGTGGCCGGTCAGCATCTGGAGGTTCGCGGTCGATTTGACGTTGTCAACACCGGTCGTGTGCTGGGTGATACCCATCGAGTAGAGGATGTTTGAAGACTCCGCCTTGGCAATCCATTCTGCCGCTGTCTTGAGCTGCTCCTCGGGGATGCCACAGATCTTCGAGACCTGGTCAAGGGCATACTCCGGCTTCATGACCACTTCCTTGAGCTTATCAAAGTCCTTGGTCCGGCTCCTGATGAAGTTCTTGTCCTCCCAACCATTCCTGATGATATACTGCATCAGGCCGTTGAAGATCGCGACATCAGTACCGGAGTGGAACTGCATGTACAGGTCAGCCTGCTTTGCCGTCGGGGTCAGCCGGGGGTCGGCGACGATGACCTTCCCGCCGCGCTGCCGGGCGAGCATGATCTGCCGGCCGATGAGCGGGTGGTTCTCGAACGTGTTGGACCCGATAACAAAGACAACCTTCGACTCACCGATATCGGTGATCGAGTTGGTCATCGCACCGGAACCGAACGCCCCGGCGAGACCGATGATCGTCGATGCATGGCAGAGCCGTGCACAGTGATCGATGTTGGGGGTCCTGAGGACCGCCCGGGCAAACTTGTTCATTAAGTAGTTCTCTTCGTTTGAGACACGGGCGGAGGAGAGGCACTGGATCTCATCCGGCCTGTAGGCCTTGAACCGGGAGACGATGAGCTTGTAGGCCTCGTCCCAGCTGGCAGGCTCAAACTTCCCGTCTTTCCTGATGAGCGGGGTTGTCAGCCGGTCAGGGTGGTTGATAAATTCCCATGCATAGTTGCCCTTGGGGCAGAGTTTTCCTTCGTTGACCGGATTGCGGTGCCAGGGAGCGATCCCGACAACCCTCTTGTCCTTGACAACAAGGTTGAAGCCACAACCGGTTCCGCAGTACGGACACGTTGTTGGTACATAGTTGAGTTCCAAAGTTTACACACCTCTTGATAAGGGATGGTCTTAGGAAAGTCAGGATAAAGGTATCGAAATTTCAGAGACTTTTGGCGATAAAGGGGGGGTCATTGTTAACCGACTTTCATTTATTCGAGTAACTTTTGAAGAAGAGGAGATTGATTTTTGAGAGTTTCTGGAGAGAAATTCCCGGGTTTTCCCTGCGCGGGAAAAAATTTGTTCTGAGACCGGCCTTACCGAAATTCTCCACCTGAAATTCTCTTCCCTTCCATCTCCGGAGAGGTGGTTTCCGGCACCGTACAAGAGACTTCCGGGCGGATAACTCCTCTCCCGCCCGCAGGACCATAGCCCGGCGCCGACTCTCTCAGGTTGTCCCGGACCGGTTTGCAGATCCCTGCCGACAGGAAAAATCTGAAAAACCGGTGTGCGACAGAAACAAGAGACGGGGGTTACCGGAAGAAGATTTATCGCTGACAGGAAGACCACTCCTCTCCATCACCAAACGATCGCATTGAGGCAGGAGATCTTTCACTTACCGTTAGTTTTAAGTACCTTGTTGATAGCCTTGCTACAAGAATTATCCGATCCGGCAACGGTGAGAGGGAAAGATGATCGATTACGTTATACTCCTTGGGATTACTGCAGGAATTCTTTCAACAATCGCGAGCCTGCCTCAGCTCATCAAAGTCATCAGAACACGGACGACAAGGGATCTCTCTCTTGCAGCGTTAGCCATCGGCCTTACCGGAAGCACCTTATGGCTCATCTACGGACTGTGTATCGGGTCACTGCCACTCATCGGCTCAAACTGCGTTGGGCTGATCCTCAACTCAGCAATCCTTGGGTATAAGCTCAGGTACCACTAGATCACAAAAAAAATTATTTTTTGAGGGGCTGGAAGACGTTCTCGTAGATCATGTCGCTGCCGGTGTTGTGGAGCCGGGCGCGCTCGGTCTGCTCCTCCACAAACGCCATGATCGGGAGCGCCATGCTGACACCCGGTGTGTGGCCAAACATCTTCTCCAGCTCGACCTGCTGGGCGTGCATGAAGAGTGCGTTCGGGATCTCTGCCGGGCAGAGCTCCTGACACTGGCCGCAGTTGACACAGGAGTCGGCTATGTGGGCGAACCGGATCAGATGGAACATAAAGTTTGGGGGGATCTCGCCGGGCGTGATGTAAGCCGGGTTCTTGGTCGTGCATTCGACACAATAGCAGATCGGGCAGGCGCTGATGCACGAGTAGCACTTGATGCACCGGGAGGTCTCGGCCATGATCTTCCTGAGCCGGTCCTTGCCCTCGCCGAGGGCTTCGAAGTCGTGCTTCCGCCACTTCTCGCCGAGCTTGAGCATTGCGCCCTCGACTTTCCCGCGGATGTCGAGACCCTTGGGGATCGATGGCTCGACGGAGAGGAGACCGGCTTTGACCGCGCCGTCAACAAGGTTTGCCCCCTTCTCGGAGCAGACCTCAACGAAGGTCGCCTTGCCCGCTTTCTCACCGATGACTCCCCAGTTTCCGCAGGCGAGGTCTGCCTGCCGGGGGACCTTCATCTTGCACCTGCGGCAGTTGCTGCGCCGGCCGAAGCCGTGCTCCTCGAGCTCGTCGACGGAGATACCCTTGTGGCCGCCCTCGTACTCGATGATGAACTGACCCTTGTCGATCTCTTCCTTGTGGACCTTGTCCGGGTCAACCCCATACTTCTCGGCGATCATCTTCCGGGCGAGGACCGGGCTGACCGACCCTCCGCAGTTGACACCAATCATCACTACGTTGTCGAGGTTGATCTGCTGGCGCTTGGCGAGTTCGTAGAACCCCATCGCATCGCAGCCCTTGACGGTGACACCGATCTTCATGCCGTTTGCGCCATCGAGGTACTTCTTGACGAGCTTGGCCATCAGGAGAGTGCCGCAGTGAAGCGAGCCGGCCGTGTTCTTGATCTCGGCCGGGTTCTTGATCAGCACCGGCTGGGCATCGTAGAGGTCCTTGCCTTTCTGGATTGCGAGGATTGCATCGACGGTCTTTGACTCAAGCGCATACTTCCAGAGAGCGGTGACCGCACCGCCGAGCTCTGCGTGCTTCTTGATCTCTGCGTCGTTTGTCCACGCATAGAGCATATCGCCTTTCTTTGTCATATTCAGGCCTCCGTTACTTTCTCGATTTTGACGGCCGTTCCGGCAAACATCATGGGCATCGAAACTACGCCCTTCTTGATCCCGGCCGTGACTTCAGCAGTAAGGACCGCTGATCCGGACTTTCCGGAGACTTTTATTGCGTTACCCGCCTCGATTCCGAGATCCCGGGCATCTTCCCGGTTGATGACAACGGTCGGTGCCGGCCACTCCCTCAGGATGGATGGCGTGTAGACCGAGAGCGTCCCCATCGGCCACTTTGCTGCAACCGCAAACGGGAATTCCCCTCCGGCAGCCTCTCCTGCCGTGTATTCTACTGCTGCAAATACACCCTTGCCGTCCTTTGTTGCACACTGGTCAGCGTACAGGACTGCAGTGCCGAACTCGCCGCCGGCTGCCGGCCACTGGATTCCTTCGGGGCGTTCGAGTTTTGCATAGCTGATCCCCGCATAGGCCGGGACATGCTGTGCGATCTCGGAAAAGACCTCCTCTGCGGTTGCAAACGAGAACTCCTTCTCATGGCCCATAGCCTTTGCAAGCTCGCAGATGATCTGGCAGTCTGCCTTGCTGCTTCCCACCGGCTCGACCGCTTTCCGCACCCGCTGGACACGGCGCTCGCTGTTGGTGAACGTCCCATCGCGCTCAGCAAATGCCGCTGAGGGGAGGATGACGTGCGCCTTCTCCGCCGTCTCGGTCAGAAACAGGTCCTGGACAACGAGGAAGTCGAGCTTCCCCAGCGCCTCTGCAACACCCGCGCCGGCCGATGCGATGTTCTCGCCCATAACGTACATCATCTTGATCTTACCTGCTGCGGCTGCCGCGACCATGGCGGGGACGGTCATGCCGTTCCCGGCCGGGACGCAGCCCATATCCATTGCGCCCTGGGCATTGGACTTGCCGCGGAGGAGGTTGACACCAGCCCCCGCCTTCCCCACATTGCCGGTGATGAGCTGGAGGTTGGCAACTGCCCGGACGAGGTCGCCCGATGTTGCGCCTGCGGAGGTGACGACCGTTGCCACGGGGGCTGCACCATACAGCTCTGCTGCTCTGGTGACGAGGTCAGCAGGGATCCCGCAGGTCTTTGCGACTGCCTCAGGCGCATAGGCTGCGCCGGTGACGACAGCCTTGCACTTCTCGAAGTCCCGGGTCTTTCCAGTGATGAACTCCTTCTTCTCCTTGCCGGCCTTGAGGATGGCATGCATAATGCCGTTGACAAGTGCGACTTCGGTGCCGGGGGTGCAGGGGATTGCGAGGTCGGCGAGTTTTGCCGTCGCGGTCTGCTTTGCATCAGCGACGATGAGCGTGGCCCCGTTCATCTTTGCCATCATCACGCGGCGGCCGGAAAGGGGGTTCTCCTCGACGGGGTTGCTGCCGACAACAAGGACGCACTTTGCCTCGCTGATGTCAGCGATGGAGTTGGTCATCGCGCCATTGCCGAATGCCTCGACAAGTCCGCTGACCGCATCGGCATTGCAGCGCCGGCCGCAGGAGTCGATGTTGGGAGTCTTGAGGACGGTCATTGCGAAGGCTCTGAAGAGATAATTGTCTTCATTGCATGCCCGTGCAGAGGCTACGCAGCCGATCTCCTCCGGCTTTGCGCTCTTCAGCTTTGCTGCGATCTCCTGGTAGGCATCCTCCCAGCTCGCCTCGACAAACGTCCCGTCCCTCTTGATCAGGGGGGTCGTGAGCCGTGCAGGGTTGTTGACAAACTCGTGGGACTTGTTGCCCCGGATACAGACCTTGCCTTCATTCACCGGGTTGCGGTGCCAGGGCTGGATGCCGGTAACCTTGCCATCCTTGACGGCAAGATTGATGCCGCACCCGGTGCCGCAATAGGGACAGGTGCTTGGTACGTACGTGAAATCCATAGTCAATCCTCTTACAAAAGAAGGTCAACCCCGGGTTATATTAAAGCACACAGGTATTTACCGGCGATATGGGGAATATCGGTGGGTAAAATCCGCAAATTTATTTTATCAGGGTGCCATTATGATATATCGCGCAGGAATCCCCCCTGCCCATCCCGAAAAGACGAAATGATGCGCGAACCCCCCGGCGATCCGGCTGCCTGCAGCGTATGAACCAGCTCCTCATCCCCCCCATGGCCTGCGACCTTATCCAGGACGCCCTCTCCTCTCTCGACGGCATGGAGTTCACCGATGGCCGGCGCTGCCCCTTCTGCGACGGGCCGGTCCAGGGGTATGATACGAAGACGAAGAGATTTGCGACCGTGAGGGAGGCGGGAGCGGACCGGGAGATCCGAATACGAGTGAGACGTTTTACCTGCCGGGTGTGCGGGACGCTCTGCTCTGCAGACGAACCCTTTTATCCGGGCACCCGGATGGGTTCACCGGTGATCGATCTCTGCAGAACATTCTCACGGTCGATACCGTTCCACCGCACTGCAAAAGCGCTGGAGACCATGGGAATTCTTGTTGACCGGAAGAGCTGCCGGAACTTCTCGTCAAGAAACTTCCCGGAAGTCCGGACCGTGGATTTTTACGGGATGCCTCTTCCTTTTTCCGTCCTGAGCCTCTCCTCGCTCTCCGCGAAGATCCGTGAGGGGACTCGCGTCCCGGGCGGAGAAGTTCTCGCTGCCTGCGGTTTCCCATCCGCATACCGGGCACCGGCGGACCGCCCGTCCCCTCCGGAAGAACGGGATGAGCGGGATGAATAAGAAGGGAAAGGACGGGATTCCGATAATTTACACTATCGCGGTGACCGCAAGGGATCCCGCAATCAGGATGAGGCTGGTAAGAACGGTCTCAGGGTGGGTACTCCGGGTTCTGACCCTCCGGCTCTGGTGAGACTAGGGAAGTTTCACCCTCAGGGGAATTTGCGAGGGGGGCTTGACCCCCCAATTTTTGTTCTCTGCAGAGGTTTTGTCCGGGCCGCGCCCTCCCCTTAAGAGAGGGTGATGAAGCGCCCGTGGCCGCAACCCAAAACCTCATTTTTTCTCAGTTCTCCTACCGGGCATTGAGTATTCACCGCTTTTGTCGGGCACAATTTTTGCGATAATCACTCAACCATCGCTCAATAACAACCCCGGAGCGCAACCTCCCGCACCGCAAACGCGGGAAGGGCATCGGCGATCTCCCCCATCTCTTCGGAGAGATCGATCCCGCCCAGCTCCCGGGCAAAGAGCGGGGCGCCGATCCCGGCAACAATTACACGACATGCCCCGGATTCGGTTGCCACCATGGCAGTCCCGGTCAGGATCCTCCTTCGCTGCTCAGCCCAGAACGCTGATGCGATCTGCAGGGCCCCGCGTTTTCCGATCTCTTCGAGATCGGAACAGACCACCCGGGCAAGCCGGTGGAGCGATGCCTCGATCGTCTTCTCTTTCTTGTCGGGCGTATCGCAGCTGTACTGCGGGGGGGCGATATGACCCAGGACGAGGTGGGCATCAGCACTGGTGGCAAAATATTCCGTGCTGACCGGGGTTTTTACGCCGTCGATCTCGACCGAGCGCAGCAGTGTCGCAACATTCGTGCGCAGCATCCCGGTATAGAGGAGATAGCCGCTCTGGAGCCGGGTGAGATCGGTGTGCCCCCGAAGATCGTCGAAATGGTTGAGCGGGATGATGTCTGCCGTCGTACTCCCGACATCGAGAAGGAGAGCATCGGGATACCGGGTCCTGAAGTAATCGGCCGAGGCGAGCCAGTTGGCAGCCGCAAGCTCCGGGACCGGCCCGGTGTGGAACCCACCATCGGTCCCGTAGAAGATCGCCTTCGGGAACGCTCTTTTTACCGCATCGACGATGAACGAGATTCCTTCCCTCTTGTTCCGGAAACAATCGGCAAGCTCCCCGCTCATCACCACAGCAGCAGGATCGGCGGTTCCCTTCCTGAACCTCTTCAGGATCTCCGTTACCGGCGCCCCTTCCCAGAGGGGGCAGTAATGGATATGGGATCCCCCGTCATCGACAACCTTGAGGTTCGCACCGCCAACATCGATCCCGATCATAGCTTCATCACCTTCCCCTGCGTATCAAAGCTGACACCGCCTTTGAGATGTACCCGGTCGGGTCCGCCGCCCTTTGAGGCAGCGATCAGGATCTCTGCGATCTCCTCCTCCATGCAGGCTGCGATGCCGACAATACTCGTGGTTATCCGGGGGTTGACATCGACAACATAGATCCTGTCCGCGACGACAACGTCAACACCACAGTACCCCTGGCAGCCAAGGACCGTTGCAGCCTTTGTGGCAGTGCCGATAATCTCCTCTTCCCGCGCCGGATGTACAGGCGTCTCCCCGCCAAGGTACCGGAATTCTCCGGTTTTGCCAATCTCGATCTTCTGCCGGTTTACCGC
Organism: Methanoregula sp. SKADARSKE-2; assembly: GCA_030919125.1. Classification (GTDB taxonomy): domain Archaea; phylum Halobacteriota; class Methanomicrobia; order Methanomicrobiales; family Methanospirillaceae; genus Methanoregula. The sequence continues at coordinate 1,398,623 of CP121470.1, read as the reverse complement.
AAGGACGAGCGGGGGCTTCCCGGAATAATATTCGCAGACCTCGCCGACGACCCGGTTTCCCACAAGACTTACCGAGAGGTTCTCCCCTCCAATAAATTCCTGGGAAAATTCATCCTTACCAGCCCCAGATTCTGATAGCCTTACACCAGCAGATCCACAGCCGCTCACCGGTTTTACCACGCATCTTCCCCCGGTGCAGGCAGCCGGGACCGGGATGGCATGGGCCCGGAGGATCTTCCCGGTCCGGACCTTGTTTGCGCAGAGGGCGGCAGGAATGAAACCACAACCGATATTGTGGGTGTGCTGCTCCAGGATAATCGTGTACCTCGAGAGGAGATGGTCGGGAGCGATAACAAGGCCCATATCGCAGGACGGTGCAAGCCGCTCGATCTCCTCACCAAAATCCCCGGACCCGGGGACGATGACCTCATAACCGCACCGTGAAAAACTCGCACTCAGGACATCGAGCATTGCCCTACCTTCGTGGGCGAGCACCGGATCGTGAGCAGTGGTATATTCCGCGAGAAGGACTTTCATCCCTAGTCTATCGGACCCATGAGAAAAATACCTTATCCGATCGTTGGGTATTTGAGCGGCAAGGGCAATAGAGAATGGACATGAAACCATCGGTCCTCCTGACAAATGACGACGGCGTGAGCTCGATCGGGCTCTGGGCTGCATACGAGGCGATTGCACCGATCGCGGATGTGACGGTCGTGGCGCCGGCAACCCAGCAGAGTGCGGTCGGCAGGTCGATCTCTATCTTCGAACCCCTGCGGGTGAATAAGGTCAAGCTGAACGGCCATTCGGCCTGGTCTGTTGCCGGGAAACCAACCGATGCGGTCATCATTGCGCTGTATGCCCTGAACGTAAAGCCCGATCTCGTGGTCAGCGGGATCAACATTGGCGAGAATCTCTCCTATGAATCGATCATGACCTCGGGGACGGTCGGCGCCGCGCTCGAAGCCTCCAACCAGGCCGCAAAAGGGATCGCCTTCTCGCTTCAGGTAGAAGACCAGGGAGACAAATTCGATGACCCGAGCACAAACCTCCAGAGTTTCGATGAGGCAAAGGGGATCGTGCGGGACATCGTCTCCCGGGTGCTCGATCACGGCATCTGCCCCCACGCGGATGTCATCAATGTCAATATTCCCTCGGTTGTCAAAGGGGGGTATGAGGTGACGAGACTTGCGCGCAAGCTCTTCCATACCGGTGTCGAGAAGCGGGTGGATCCGCGGGGACGCCCGTACTTCTGGATCAACGGACCGCTCATTGACGATGCGGAAGAAGGGACCGATGTTCACTCCATCCGGAAAGGGAATATCTCGATAACTCCCATCACGCTCGACTGCACGGCCCATGAGGCGGACGGGGAGACAAGGGCGATATTCTGCAGGTAACTCCGGAAAGGTGTTCGGAAATCGCTTCTCCCGGAAGAAGTTCATGCAGTTTTAAAAGGGAGAGCTCAACCGGCGGTGAAACCCGGGGGGACGGGGGCGTCATGCCCCGGCTCTCCAGGAGGCTTGCGAATCCAGGAACGCCCTACCCGCTTCTCTCGAAAAAGGAGAACGGGGCATTCGAACCGCAGTTTTGGCGTTACGCACGAGAGATTGCCGGAGAAGAAGGATCGGCGGCACTCGCCGGATTCCCCAGGTTCTCATTGGAGGTTCGCTTTTTTGGAGAGAATTTCTGTTCGCACCGATTCATTCTGGGATCTTTAAAGACTTTTCCTCTATCGTTATTCCGCTTTTTCCGAACCTTGATGAAGGGCCCCGGCCAATACTTGCCAGGGATCACGTATGTGCGCCGAACCTTTCGAACAGAAAAATTTCTTCCTTGACCAGATCCTTGCAGAGCGCCGTTCCTACCGGATGTTTACTCCCGAAGTTCCGCCAGTGGACGCCATCGACAGGATCCTGTATGCTGGTCTCCTTGCCCCGTATGCGGCAGCAGCAGTGGGAAGTTCCACCGATTATTTCCGGCGGTTTTTCGTGCTGAAAAACGGTTCAGAGAGCCTGAAGGCTTCACTACCTCTCGTGAGGGGGGAGGTCGAAACGATGGAGAGGACTCTCCTAAAAGCGATGGAAGAGAACCCCGAACTGAAGAGAGGTGCCGTCTCCTTTCTCCAGCGTCTCTCTGCGATCCGGAAGATGGGAAAGGTACCGGGAATCGGGACCGCACCCTATTACATCGTTGTCGCAGAGAGGAAAGGATTTCCCCCGGTTGAGTTGCAGTCACTTGCCCATTGTCTAGAAAATATGTGGCTCAAGGCAACGGCTCTCAGTCTCGGGTTCCAGATCGTCTCAATAACCTCCCGGCTCTCGTCCGTCCCGGAGTTCTGTGACATTCTGGGGATCAGACCGAATGAGTGGGAGCTGATGGGCTGTGCGATCGGTTACCCCTCAGATGAACTGCCACCATCGGTTCGTCCGCCCGTTGAAGATGTGACGAGCTGGCTCGAATAATTTTCCTCACGAAAAAAGGCGTATCGAACGTTGAGTACCTTCGAAGTCGCGATCGAGTCCTCGTACCGTATGCGGAATATTGTGAAAGCTAATACCTCATCCGGGAACGTTGTGCTAAGGTACCTCTTGACAATTATCTCGTTTCTTCTCAAGAATATCTAGGTGGCCCTGGAAGGGAATTACTTCGCCCGTATCCAACGAGGGCCGGGAACCATCGATGATAATTTGTTCCGATTCGATCGCTTCCGCATCTTTGTCTGGGAGGGGATCAAGAAAAAACTCAAGGCCCATCACTTCTGTGGCGGTTTTCCGAAGTTTGAGTTGATTGATGACCAATCAAATTGCAGGGAGGAAAATTTAGAGAAGTACTGGGGATCGATGTACACAAGTCATTTCTGGTTGCGACAATGTTGGATGGGGAGGGAAGCAACCAGACAAAAACGAGTACCGCAGGATATTCGAACCGTTCCTCGCATTCCAGGAATGGGTAATCACGGAAGCTTCTGATTCCGCGGCGTCCGAATCGACCGGGGATTACTGGGAACATTGTATAGCGGTTTCGACGACAAGATACCCGTGACCGGAGCACATGCTCACCACATCAAGCACATTCCCGGAAAAAGACGGATAGTATCAACTCCCGCTGGATCGCAACCCCCGGCAGAATGCCTTGGTCCTCTTCCCGTGCGGATTAAAATGTTAACTCCGCTCTTTTTTTATCTCCTTCACCGGATTTTGACCCATAGGTTTTTTAATAATGACCGTATCTATTGACCCGGTGAAGATCTAAAAAGAGATGAGATTGAACCGGACCTCCCCGCCGTGAGAGAGCGGTCTTCTCACCTCCTCCCAAAATCACCAGGACGGACTATGGAAGCAATCTTTTACGAAACCCCTCGGAACTTCGTTCCTGACATAACTCATGTCGATATTCTCAGAACCGTTGCAGAAAAACCCGGCTGTTCCATCCGGCACGTCGTCTCCCGCTTGTTACACGGCCACACCGAAAGGATCATCAGGAACAGCATCCACGAGCTCCTCCTCCAGTGCTATCTTGACGGGGGAAAACCGACAAACGAACTCATCCTCCGGCTCACCTCAAAAGGCCGCATCCTCCTTCAGCAGAGAGCGGGTTGAAGGAGAAGGATCCTCCTCCTCACCATCTTTTTTCCCCAGCTCCTATCATCCGCTCTGGCTCCGTAGCACCATCTGGACCGGGATCCCATCAGTACCGGTGAAGATGCGATCCTGCCAAACAAGATGAGGGTTTTTTTAGGGATCCCCGGTAATCCTGTACGCAGGAGGATCGGATCGTGACGGGAAGCGAGGAGGTGGGGATACCAAAACGGAGCAGGAAGACCAAAACGATCGGTCCTTCTCGACGCAAAATCTTTTGAGGATGTCATCGAACGGCTGGAAAACTGGGCCCTGCATTCGGTACTCATACGGGAATGCGAACAAAAATCCCCCAGCTGCCTCTTTTCGCGGCTTGAGACCCGGCTCTACCAGGAATATTATACCGAACTCATCCGGAACTGCCGGACCGGTCTTCCCGGGGCAGATCTCTTCCTGAACAATCTTCTGCTCGAGATCGACCTGAACAATTTCAGGAATCTCCTCAGGCTCCGGGCCGGGAATGAGTCGAACGATATCCGGGACCACCTTATAAAAGGAGGATCCGTTCCGGTGAAGAGCCTGCTGGATATTTACCGGATACAGAATCGGGAGGCGTTTCTCGGAGCTTTCACCAGGACCAACCTTCATCCCCTTCTTATCGAGGTCTACCGGGAGTTCTCGGATGAAGAAGGATCGGGAGAAGACGTCCCGTCCATGAGATCGAGATGACAGTAACAAGGATCCGGCTTGAACACCTGGAGGCAGTGACAAAACGGCACCCGTTCTCAGTCCTGCCCGTTATCCTGTACCTCGAACGCAAAAAGACCGAGGTTGGAAACATCCGGACGATCGCACGGGGGATCGAGGATAAAATTCCCCGGGAAGAGATCCGGCGGTACCTGGTGACATGATGGCCGGAATCGTCAACGCCACCCGGGCCGAGCTCCTGGCAGTCCGGAATGAAATTGTCCTGCGCAGGGATGAACTCGAACGGGAAGAACTCTCCCGGATTTTCTGGATAAAGAAGAGAAAAGCGCGCTCCTGAAAGATCCCCCTCGCCCCACTGTTCTCCTTTTTCGTCATTCCGGACTGTCAAAAATTTTTGTTCTCCCCCCTGTTCCGGTAATTTCCCCTCCAATCCCGTTCCCGTTTCTTTAATAAAGAATCCGGCTAATCAGGGTACCAGACATGCCGGAAACCGATCTCCAAAGGACAGCCCTTTTTATCGCGGTTCTTGCGGGTTTTATCACCCCGTTTGACCTCTCTGCGGTCAACATCGCCCTCCCAACCATCGGCTCGGAGTTCTCGATGGATGCGATCTCCCTCTCCTGGGTCTCCACCGCGTACCTGCTTGCCGCAGGAATACTCCTTGTTCCGTTCGGGAGGATTGCCGACATGTATGGCCGGAAGAAGATCTTCGCCACCGGGCTTGCGCTCTTTCTCATCGCCTCGTCTGCCATGCTATTCTCGGTATCGTCCCCGATGGTCATCCTCCTCCGGCTGGTTCAGGGATCGGGTGCGGCGCTGATCTTTGGGACGTCCGTTGCAATCCTGACGGAGGTCAGCCCGGTTACCGGGCGGGGGAAGGCTCTTGGGATCTATACCACTGCGGTCTACACCGGTCTCTCCCTCTGACCATTTATCGGCGGGTTCCTGACCCAGCACTTCGGATGGCGCAGCATCTTTCTCATCAATGTACCGATTGGGATATTCTCCCTGATACTCATCACCCTGTACCTCAAAGGGGAATGGGCGGGGTCGAAGGGGGAAACTTTCGATCTCGGAGGGGCGATCGAGTACTGCCTGACGCTGGGCTTCGTGATGTACGGGTTCTCCCTGCTGCCGGCACGGGAGGGAATAATTCTCCTGGTCGCCGGGGCGGTGATGCTGCTCGTATTCGTCGCCCGGGAACTCCGGCTCAGTTCCCCCCTCATGGATATTGCCCTCTGGACGAAGAACCGTCCATTCGCGTTCTCCAATCTCGCTGCGCTGATCAACTACAGTGCCACCTTCTCCATCACCTTCTTCATGAGCCTCTATCTCCAGTACGTCCGGGGTTTCGATCCCGGGCATGCAGGCGCGATCCTGGTGATCCAGCCGGTCATGCAGGCACTCCTCTCGCCATTTGCCGGGCGGCTCTCCGATCGTATTCCCCCGGGCCGGATTGCCTCGGCGGGCATGGCCCTGACCGCAGCCGGCCTGATCGCTCTTGCGTTTATCAGCGATACGACACCGGTCCTGCATACCATGGCGATCCTTGCGGTCATCGGGATTGGCTTTGGATTCTTCTCATCGCCGAATACCAACGCGGTCATGAGTTCCGTACCCAAAAAATCGCTCGGCGTGGCATCCGGGACCCTCGGAACGATGTGGCTCATCGGCCAGATGCTCTCGATGGGGATAGCAACGATGATCATCGCGATCTGTATCGGAAGAATCGAGATCACCGCATCCGAGCACGGGCAGCTCCTGACAAGCGTGATGGCCGGGTTTGGAATCTTTGCCCTCCTCTGTCTTGTCGGGATCGTCTTCTCTCTCGTCCGGTGCGCTCAGGCTCCTCCAACCGGGGCGTCTGCACGACCCTGAGAGTAAACCCGCTTCGTGAACAGAAGACCCGATCTCCCAGGGAACGGCAGAAAAACCACCTGGTCCTGGCTCGTACCAGCAGGAACGTGCGGTGTTACCGGGAGATGCTGCCGTATCCAAAGAGACGCACGTTTGCCAGGAGAGCCATGGCAGGTCAGCGCTGTTCCTTCCCATCTTTTCCGCGTCCATCCGGCGGTTTTCAGTTGAAGGGATCAACCCCTGCCTGCCGGGTCTCTTTTCAGGATCAGGGTTAGCTTCAGCTGCTGCCAGAGGGTGGTAATTACATTAGCACGCATGCCAGCGTCCGAAGAACGATGAGGGCGGATCTGCAGCCCCGCAGGAGGTGCAGCCTGCAAGACCCAGAAGAGGCAAGATGCAGTTCCGATCTTCAGCGGCAGGGTCTCTTCCCCCGGTAACAGAGGGAGCCGGAAAGGACAATCCTGATGCACAGTTTTAGATCGATAAAAATAATCGGATCCCGGTCCAGTGCCGGAGATAGCAGGTCTCCGAAATTTTCGCTTTAGGGAAATGGTCCGATCCGGCCCGAAGACCGGTCCGAGGCGGATGAAGGGAGAAGCACGGGGATATGGTGCAAAAATGTCGGCAGGGTCTCTCCGGCAAAAATTTTTGCGGCAGCCGAAATCATCAGGAAAATTACGAGGCCGACAGCTCGATCGTCTCGCCCGGGATCAGGATCTTCACCTTCATATCGGTAGTCCTCTCGATGGACGTTTTGAACAGGTCCGCATCTGCGGAGATCTTCGGCCAGGTGTTGTAGTGGATCGGGATCACCGTCTTTGCGCCGATGAAATTTGCCGCCATCATCGCCTCGGTGACCCCCATCGTGTACCTGCCGCCAATCGGGAGGAGCGCAACATCCGGGCGATACAGTTCGCCGATGAGCTTCATGTCCGAGAAGAGGCCGGTATCCCCGGCATGGTAGACCCTGACGCCATCCATGCCGATCACAAAACCGGCCGCTGCTCCTCCCCCGCAGCCGAGGCCACCTTCCTCGATCGATGCGGAGTGCATCGCAGGGGTCATGGTGAAACTCACCCCATCGAAAGTATAAGTCCCGCCGATATTCATGCTCTCTGCAGGGACCCCGTGGGCCGCAAGGTACCGGGCGATCTCGGGGATCGCGATCGTCTTTTTGCCAAGCGCCACTGCCTCAGCCATGTGGTCATCGTGGCCGTGGGTGATCGCGACAAGATCCGGAAGGGTTCTGCCAAGACACCCGTCTTTTATGAAGGGATCGATCAGGACCCTTTTTGAACCGGTGAGGAGGAGACACGCATGGCCGAGCCAAGTAAGTTGCATATATGCAGATCGGAGTCATCCTGAATGAACGTTACCGTTCTTCTGGGTACGGATGATGAGGAAGCACCCTGAAGACGGGAGGCAGCGCCGCTAAAAAAGATATTGACCGGGGTCTGATAAACCTCAGGTCACATCGATCATTTCGGCTTCGGTGATATCGATCGAATCGCCGAGGCCATCCGCAGTTGCGCTGCGGGTCATCTGTTCGGTCAGGTCGCGGTCTTCCATCACATCGCGGATCCGGTTGATGTACGAGTCGATGGTCGGGTCTTCCTGCTCCTCGATGACATGCCGGTATTCCCGGAGGGTCGAGGGGCTGACACCCAGCTCATCGGCAACCTCCTTCATGGTCTTGCCGGTGGCAACAAGTTCCTCCATCGCGAGCTTGTCGAACGGCATCTTGAAATCGAGGTCCCGGAAGAGCTTCAACCGTACCCGTGCCCGTGCAACGGTCTTGGAGAGTTTCTCGTCACCCAGCTCGCGGGCGATCTCGGTGTCGTTCTTTCCTGCGTAGAACGAGTTGACCAGCTTCGCAAGCTGGATGGGCTTTAAGGAAGTCTTGAAGATCCCCTGTTCCGTAATCTCACGCATTACAAGAGCGACTTCACGCTCGATCGCGTCGCTGTCTCTCAAAGTGCCGTGAATGTTCTTCATCGGCTCAACAATCTTTGTCTTGCCGGACATCGAACTGAAGAGCTTCAGCAGGTGAGTCTTCCGTAGATCCTGATTTTTTTCTGCCATATTAACCCCGTATAAGAATAGACAATACAATACTCCACCTCCTATTTAATGATATCTTTAGGGGGATTCGACTGTGATATCCCGAATTGATTTTACACATATAACCATTTCTGCGCATATTTCAGAATTCTCTCCTGGGGTAGACGGTACCAGAATGCGTTATAAGGTTCATCGAAATCGAGACTCACTCATGTGAGGTTTGATGACATTGTGCCAGTGAAGAATTTTATCGACAGAACCGAACTTCGCGATCCTTCGTTCGACTTCTCCGAAGAACCGTTCAATTTTGCCGTTTGTTTGAGGGTGTTTTATCCTGGTTGGGATGTGTTTTATGTTGTGATGAACAAGGAACTCTCCGAATTTATGATGGGCCTGTTCACGGTTCCGAGCTGAAACGAATTGTGTACCGTTGTCAGTGAGGATCTCGCGGGGCGTACCTTACATCTGGAATCCCTGATTCAGCACCGTGAGAGTGTTCTCGGTAGTTGGAGAATCGAATACCCCGTAGCAGGTGATGAGGCGGGATGAATCATCCATGAATGCGATCAGCCATTTCTTCGATCCTTCAAGTTCGAACTCTTTCCAGTCTCCCTGCCCCATCACCATCCCGTTTACTATTCCGCCGCTTATTCTCGAAAACAAGATGATCTTCCCGGCCACCATTGCAACCCTCCTTTCTATCCTTGTGCTCTGGCTTCTCTTAGTCCTGCTCTTCGGCCGGGGCTGGTGCGGCGGGTTCTGCTTCTTTGGCTGGATGGACCAGCTCTCCGCTTCCATCCTCAAAAAACCACTCCTCCGTCTCGATACGGTACCCCGATGGGCCAAGCTCTTCCCGTACGCATTCGTTCTCCTCCTGATCCTTGTCAGCCTCATTGCACTCTCTCCGGTTTACTGTTCAAAAATCTGCCCGTTGCGAATATTCTATGACCCGCCCATGGTCACAACAAATGCCGGGTGGGGGCTCGCCCTGATATTTATCATCGGCGGGTTCATCCTCTTCTTCGCCGGCCCGTTCCTGACCAAAAAAAGGAGGTTCCGGGCCGTGGCCGTCACGCTCGATGCGAGGGAGAGGTGCTTCCCCGGAAGGGCGCTCATGATCGCGGTGTTGTTGGGGGTCTGGAAGACCTCAAATCCGATACCATAGATCCAGTGCAGCTGCTTCTGCCCGCTCATTCCGGCAAACGCGATCGTCGGGATAGTCAGTCCGTTCAGGGTCCGGGTTGATCTGGATAAGTGTCAGAAGTGCAACCTCTGCATCAGGTCCTGCGAACTCTTTGCCATAACAAAAGAGTCACTCGGGAAGGGCGGCACCACCATTGAGTGTGCCAAGTGCGGCAAGTGTATCGATGCCTGTCCACAGGGGGCACTGGACTATTACCTCTACACCACCTCTATCCGCGTCCGTCCGTGGTTCATCGCCCTTTCGGTAGCGGTCAGTGTGATGCTCCTTGCAGGATTTGCCTTTACGGTCGCAACCTTTCTCTTGACAGGCACGCTCCCGCCCGGCAGGTTGTGAGAGCGGGGTCTGGAGGGATGTTGTGATTGCTGAAGCCGTTTTTGAGGGGGTCCTATTAGGTCTCGCCTCCTGTGCCCCGGCCCTCGTCCCGTTTATGATGGGCGAGGACCGGCACCTGCGCGGGACGGCAGGAGCCCTTGCGGGCATTACCCTCGGCAGGTTTGCAGCCTACTGGATATAGACACTTAAAATTGAGGGTAGAGCCGTTTTAGTTTAATCCTTGCACTTTCAGAAGTAAACTGCCAGTCGACCAATTTCTGGTTATTGTTTCTGGAAGTTTCCCACTTTTTTGTTTCGTGGAGAAGCAATTCCAGATTATCCAATCTTCGATCAAGACATTGACGGGATAACGCACTTGATTCAATTTGACAAGAATCGAAGCTTCCTCCGGAGGAAACGCCTCATAAAATGCTCCAATCGTGTGGGTGTTCAGGTTATCGCAGATAAGAATTATTTTTCTGGCGTTTGGGTAATCAATCTCGAGTAACTCTCTAACTTCGTGAGCCCAATCCACTTTTTTTCTGTGCTTGCGGGGATTAACTCTCCTCCCTCCTTTCAGGGGTTTTAGTGAAGAAGAATATTGAGGCAGTTCCATTTCGTGTATACTCATAATCATATCGAACGGGATACCGGGGAGTCGCTGGCAACGAATCCCGGGAGTCTCCGAGTAACTGGACCGATTTTTCATCCATACAAATCAGAGGAACTTCCGGATCATAAGGTCGGTGATAGAGTTCCAGGATATCCTCCATGTGAGCAACAAATTCAGCGTTTTGTTGCGGCGGAATAACCCAGCATTGCCGCAGGTGAGGTTTTAACTCGTTTTTTTAAGACGCGGCCGATCGTTTTTCCTGAAATCGTCTCGACAATTTTTAACTCAACCATTTTGTCTGCGAGGAGGTCAAGGGTCCAATTGGCATATCCTTCCGGCGGTTGACTGCATGCTATCGTGATAAGCCGGGCTTCTTTTGCTCCATCCAGTTTTCGGGGAATGGGTGATGATTCCTGGACTTTTCTCCCGACTGCGCGAGTTAGTCCTTCTTCGAAATACTTCTTGCGTATATTGAAAACTGTTTGACTATGGCAGTGTAACAGAACGGCTATCTCTTCATCGGTCTTGCCGGATTTATTTTTATCTGCATGCAACAGGACATACGCGTGTCGGATTCGATACGCCGGGCCTTTCCCACGCTTGACAATTCCTGTCAGGTGTTTCCTTTCTTGTTGCGTTAATTCAACGACATACCGCTTCTTCATTGAAACTTTATAGTACGTACTTAAATAAAAATAATTTCCAATAAAATCTATATATTCAATTGTCTGGGACTACTACATGCTTGTTGGTGTCCTTATGGGTGCGGTAGCGTCGTCCCTTCACGATCCGCTCTTTACCCGCATATCCTCCATCGCGATGATCGCCCTCGCATGTATCCTCATCGCGTTCCCCCTCCGGGGCAGTGCACCCCTCCCGTGCCTGTGTATCTCCAAAAAACTCCCCCCCTACGGGATGCCGGTTGCGGTCGGCTTCCTGACCGGCATCCGCCCCTGCGCCCCATTCCTGCTCGCCATCACACGGGCAGCAGCGCTCGGTTCACTTGTTTCAGGGATTGGTCTCTTTGCCGGCTTTTTTGCAGGCACCTCCGTTTATCTTCTCCTTTTCATCTCTATCGGCTGCGCCGGGAAGTATGAACTGGTATGCATGATTGGAAGGATCGCTGCTGTTATTGTCGGGATCTTTTACCTTGTTATTGGTGTTGTTGCCCTGTTGTGATCCACTCGTTCTCGGGAAGGTAAGGTATCTGCCTTAAACCGGCAAGATTTTGAAGACGGGGACGGAGCGGGTCTGGGCACGATTATCGAGAAGAGTCCACAATGTTCGAGGGACGGGTTGGTCAGAGAGCAGCTTCACCGGATGAAACCCGGTGAAAGGCTCGGGACCCGGGTTGGGCTCACTTTAGCCTAAGATCGAGGGAACTTCCCTGACACCGGAGGGAGAACTTGCCAGATAGCCGATGGACCCTTTTTGTCTCGTACGCCCGATCCATGACAGAACAATCCGGCCTTCTCCGGGTTTTCGGAGATCTCTTCCTCGAATATTTACCGGAGTATGGGATGAACGGGTTGGTTCACCACAGCCAGACCAACCGGAATAGATTTGAGATTCCGGCTCGCCGGTCTTTACTGTCCCCTTTTGTTTGGAATTCACAACAAAAACAAGGAGACAGTGTACCTCAGATCTGTCGGTTATCTGTCCAATCTCTTCTCAAAGCAGGTCTTCTCCCGTCCAAATCTTTCAATTTTTACCGGCTCCAAAAAAAAAAGGATTACACGATCGTTGGCATCAGACTCAGGAGGCCTGCGATGGAGCAGCCATCCGCCCCAGAAACAGGATATTGCCGGACTCATCGTCGAGGATCAGGTCTTGTTGTACGGGAGGGCGATGGCCTGGTATTCTATGGTCTCCGTGTACGGGAACTCCACCTCTCTCTGCATCATCGGGACGTTTAAGATGCTACCATTGGGGGTACGGAACGCGCCATCAGAAGTCATTCTCTTCTCAAATGCCGTGCTCCAGGTTCCGCTAAAATAGATCGCATTGGTGATTACCAGTCTTGTTGCCTGACTGATGGAACGCGCGGGGAGAAGGCCATGGATCCTGTCCCGGGTCTGAAGCTCAACCTGCCGGTTGATGAACTGACGGGACTCCTCGGGCTGGCTGATAAAATCCATATTCGTTGTATTTGCATGGTAATACTTCTGCGCAGCCGAGATGTACTCCGGCAGGAAACGGTAGGTCTTTTCGGCATAGAGCACATTTGCCGTGCTCAAAGAGTAATTTGCACCCGGGGCATTGAGCGATGCGTATATACGCGAGTTGTCGTTCCGCCGGATAGTTGGAACTGCAGGCAGGTGGAAGACGTTCTGGAGTTCGTCAAGGGTCCTGCCCCGCGCTCCTTCTGCGGTCAATGCAAATACTGCCGAGATGCTGTTGGGTGAGAAGAAGATATTCCGGTCCGCGGTGACGGTATCGCCGGCAAGCGTGTGGTAGAAGTCAAGGGCAAACCGGTTATTGGCTGCAACGACGGCCTGCTCAGCGGCGATATCACAGGCAGCATCGGGATGCGGGGCGAGGGGTGAGACGGCATGCTCCTGCTGGGCAGGGGTACCAGCAAGAAGGTATACCCCACCACGCAGAGAACTCCGGCGATCAGAATAAGGAGGTATTTTACGCGAAGATCCATACATAACCTCATTGCCACCTCCCATTATCTGTAGCGTTGAGTGAAAAAAATTTGCACATTACGATTTTTTCTCTTATTGAACGTGACCGGTAGTATATTGGTTCTCACCATCGCAGCACTATCGATCGGTGCGGCTCTGCTCGTCGGGTTCTGGTTCCGGTTGACCACCGGAGGGTTTGGGCAATTAACAGGAGAAGATCCCCCCGGGGATTGAACCCCATGGAAGAGAAGATTTCTGAGGAGATGAGATCCAGAAAAAAGGAGGCTATGGCACTCGGGCTCCCAATCACAAAAAAATAATCAGATCATCCGGACCGGGTCTGCTTTCATGAACTCCCGGCAGACCGTGGTTGCATAGTGTCCGGGCGGGAGCGTGAATGCGAGCCGCACATCTCTGCCGTCAACCGATGCAGCGATCTCTGTCCTGAGCGCGATCGGCCGCCACGCCCCATCGAATTTTGTCCGGACGAACCTCGATGCTGAGAGGAAGTTCTCGGTTGTGATCCCGCGCCCGGCAAGGTGGTCTGCGGTAACCTCTTCCCCGTGGGACCTCGGAACAAAAGGCTCTTTTCCCGGCATGAAAAGCGCGATGCTGCACCGGCCCCGGGCGATGTGGGTCGAGACCGCATTTTTGTTCGCCGTTGTCACCGAGTCTGTCCGGCCGTTCAGGAAGAGGAGCTGGTCACCTTCGACCGGAGTGGTGAGGCCGTACCCGTCTTCAAACCGTCTGGAGAGTGTGCAGTTGAAGATGTACGACTGGAATGCGGAGACGAACAGGGAGAGGAGCTTGGGAGGGAGTTCCTGGAGCGCTCCTGCATAATCGCCGGGGCTGGCGTGGAGGTGGTGGAGCATCGCACGCTCGTAGGCCATCTGCTTGGGGAGATCGCGCAGGGCCGGTTCCGGATCCCTGGTTTCGAGGAACGCCTTCCGGATCTTCCGGCGGTCTTCTGACTCCCCCGAAAATTCCATCGCCACGTACGCCAGGACCGCCTGTTCGTAGTCCCCGCGAAGGATCCATTCCCCGACCACGTGAGTTACCGGCCGTATCGCCCCGAACCGCTGGAGCCCGAAATAGTTGGGGACGCCCTGCAGGACGCCGTCCCGGATGGCCTGGACATGGCCGGGGAGATCGTCATGTTCGCAGTCGCGGATCACGAGATCGAAGGCATTGCCCTGCAGCTGACCGAGTGAGATCGCCTCGTTTGACTGCCCAAGGAGTTCAAGCGTTATGTCTCTCAGCTGGACCCGGGCGATCTCCTCCGGGGTCACATCGTAGATAGAGATCCACTGTTTCGTGATCGCGTTCCGGTCCTTGGTCCCGGCCCAGCCGATCCTCCGGTGGCTGATCGCAAGACGCTTTGCAATCTCCTTGACCGCGTGCTGGAGTTCCCAGTTCTTTTTCGTGAGCCGGCAGATCTGGTACGGACCGGTCGTCCCGCCCCGGTCGGGCAGGGGGATCTCTTCGACAAGAAAATCTTCCGGGATCGTGCGGAGCCAGCCGCCGATGCCGTCAGCGTCGCTCGCATAGTACGACATGCCGAGATCGCGTTCGAGCGGGTACGGGGTGATTTTCATAGGAGCGTGAGCGACCCGGTGATCCTGTCGAGGTCCTCGCTTTTTGCCGGGCCAAGGCCGAGTGCGGTGATCGTCCCGGGAGGGATCTCGGTCATCCCCGCGTCCTGGATCAGCGAGTGCGAGATCCCCGCCCGTTCTGCGATCACCCGCAGCTCGTGCAGGGTCCGCTCGTCATTTGCCTTCAGGACAACCTTCTTCTGCCCTTCGGAGAGCCACGCCTTCTGGAGGGTCTTGTCCGCACCGTTGTACGCACCGATCGATGCGTGTGCAGCCTGGGCGCATCTCTTGCCGCAGCTCATCTTTACATCGTTCCGGACGATGAGGCACTGCTTATACCGGAATTCGGGCTCGACTGCCATCAGGATATACATTGGTTCCGGAGCATCAAATACCTATAGCAGCCGGATGCCTGGCTACCGGAACGGCTCTCTTTTACCGGAGATAATTTTCAGGGGTATGAAAGATAAGGCGGCTCTTCCTGCAGTCAGCGATCATTATGAATCGTTCCTTGCATCGAAGTACCGCCGGATGGAGGTGCGGTCCGGGAACTCTGCCGGAATGCTTTTGCAGAACTCGTTCCCGGAGGAAAACCTCTCATCTCGTTCCGGGATTACATGACTGAACCGGCCGGGGCCATAACCGTCATCCCGGTGCGCCGGCAACCGGGCCGGATCTTTCTCTGCCGGCTCGAATACGGTGAACCGGATGTTTGCGTCTCGGACATTCTGTACAGCACCGCGGGCGGGCGATGGGGCCGGAGTGCAGGTTCGTACACAAAGATCCGTCTCGCACCGGATGAAGTCCGGGCGATGCTCGCTGACGCGGGGTTCGGGATTGAATTTTTCGAAAACCGGAACGGGATCGTAGTGTTCATCGCAAAAAAACCGTGAGCCCGGACGACCTGACAGAAACACTGTCCCGAAAATTTTTACTTTCGCTCTGTACTCCACATTTTTTCTCAAAACCCGGTCCATACCTTGTATACAAGGAAGTACGATGGAGAAGAAGGTCTATCTCTTTCTCGCAAAGCATGCGCCCGGTTACCGCGGTGCATCGCATTACGTGCATGAGCCCTGCGTGAGCGATGGCGGGATCATCACGGCAAATCAGCTGGGCTTTGTCGGGTTCGCGTACCAGATCTTAAAGACGCCCGATGTATTCCCCCCGGAGTTCCTGGAGTTCTGGAAAGGAGCAGTGGACAGCGTGTACCTGGACGCCGATTCGTTTGCCTGATCGTGAAAAGTTGCGGATCTTCCCTGCCAGGAAATGTAAACGTCCGCGGGACCATACAACCCTGACCTGAAAACAATGCTCTTTTAAAAAGTGCATACCGTCATGCCGGCACTCGTCTGTTCGCCGATACGTTATTCGCCATACATTATTGGATCTCTCCGGTCGCCCGCCGGTTAACCAATAACCGGTCCGTGCCGGAAAAAAAGTTCGAAGAGATCTTCAACCGATCTGCACTGACGGTCCTCACCACGCCACCGGTGCGTTCCCCGGTTTTGTGAGATGTGAAGAGACGTCTTCCCTGAATACGATCTTCTCCGGGGCTATGCTCAGGGCATTTTCGACAACGAGGTTGTCGAACGTTATTGCATGAGCATTCCCATTCAGGAAATCCGCAAGAAGGAAGAGTTCGTCCTTTTTCGATGCGTGGTACCGGGCGAATGGTCCGGAGATGATTGCAGCCCGGGCGTTGACTTCAAATGTCACCTGCCTGCGGAAGAGTTTCGGCAGGATGGCCGGACCGGCACCCGCAGCTGGATTGGCGAGCGCCTTTCTCCGGAACGTACGATAATATGCAAACGGGAGGATCGATGCAGAGTACAGGTCGTCCCAGAGCCCGAGCCGGCTCTTTCGTGCCGAGTCTGCGGCTCCGGTCAGCACTGCGATCTCCTCCCGGCTCATCGAGTTGTAGAACGTGGTAAGATCTTCCCCGTTTGCAACGAGCCACTGGTTGATGTTGATCTCCTCGTCCCCGATCGTTACCAGCACATCCGCGACCATCCGCCCGTACACATCGAAGACATCGTCCGGTTTGTTGACCGCGGTCACGACCCGGCAGGGGGACGGCTTTTCCTCTGCTTCCGATAACATGTCGTGTAACGCGACTGTCGCGGTCTCTGCAAAAAACTGCCGGTACTCAAGGTTCCATTCGAGATACTTGTCATGCTGTTCTTTCTCTTCGCCGACCGGGTTCTTCGGGAATTTCTTTGCAGCAGTGGGGCGGTAGTGGAGCTCCGCGGCATCGATTCCCTGGAGCCGGACGTGATCCACCCCTTATCTATCGCGGGCCGCCGGACCCCCTGCCCGATCACAATCGCGCCATCGAAGACATGCGCTACCTTAAATTTCCCGTTCGGGGATTTCCGGAACTCTATTGCGTCCTCCCCGACCGTTACCAGAATTTTTGTCGTGTCCGCATCCGAGAGACCGACCGGCCAGAACTGGTCGATATCGATCGAACCCGTTACCTAAAGTAATCCCGTCATAGTACTATCACGGATGTATTTATAAGCAATTATTATATAATAATTTGTATATTTAATTAAAAACGATTAATACGGTAGGGATACTCTGGGAAGACCGGGACAGGGATAGTCCTGAGAGGGATCCTGGAAGAATTATGAGAGACCACTTTTCCTCATCCCAATCCGGGCCCTGTAGGAACCCGGATTGCCGGTTTTTCCAGGCACGGCCATCACCGTGAGGTAATAATTCCCAAAAATACGGTAATAATTCAGGAAATTTTCTTATTTTCACGTCGGATAAAATCGACAGTAAATAGCAGCATTCTGTTGGCAAAACTCCCCCGCGATCGTATATTCCCAGGCCCAAACGAAAAGAACCCCCTTTTTGGGGCTCAAGCAGGGGAAGACTCACGTCGGAGAGACAATTTTTACGTCGGAGATTTTGCGGGGAAAAGAGATCCGGGTGCTCCACTGTGCCTGTTGGTCCGGACAGGTCCGTGACCCGTGACAGGTATTTTTGAAAGTCCGGAACTGCACTATCTTAGTGAGGGTTTGGGCGGGGACGTTTTTAAGGGGGTTTACGGCGTAGGGGATTTGGATTGGCGGAATATTTTTGTGATCAAGCCCGGGGAAATTTCCTATGAAACGTTTTTGAGAAAAATCCCGAAAAGTTCGGTAGTGTCTCTCTATTGCTGTAAAATCAGCAGCACCTATATCCAGAGAGTTCATCGCGCTCTTTGCGGATAAATACCGGTTACCGGTAATCCATTCCTCGTTAATATCGATGAGAATCGAACCGGCAAGTCTGAGCAATGAAGCATCATTAGGGAAGGCCCCGATCTTTCTCGTCCTGCGTTTAAGTTCCTTATTGACTCGTTCCAGGAGATTGGTAGTCCTGATTTTCTTCCAGAACTCTGGAGGAAAGGCTCGGTAATTTATCAACCCATGGTTGAACCGATGAATCGTGTCAGCAGCCCGAGCGAGTCCACGTTCATTGAGCTGAACAGCGAACTCTTGCAATCGATGGGAATCACTCAGGCATTCCTTCAATGTCTCGGCAATTTCCTTGTGATATTTTCGTGGTACTTTCCTGAGGACAGCACGGATGAAGTGTACGTGACACATCTGCCATGACGAGCCCGGAAACATCGTTTCCGCAGCAGTCTGGATGCCGGGATGACCATCAGAAATGATGAGGTCAACTTTATTGAGTCCTCTCTCCTTGAGGTCCGAGAAGATCCCTTCCCAGGTTAATTCGTGTTCTGCATCTGCAATGCTGAAAGCAAAGATCTCACGGTATCCATCCGTCCTCACACCGGCTACGACAAAAAGAGCTTTGTTGACATACCGGACTTTCGTCTCTCACCTTGAAATACGAAGCATCAACGAACAAGAATGGAACAGGAGAGTCAATTGATCTCTCCATAAAATCATGGACTCTTTCATCGAGTTCCTGAGCTACCTTCGACACGTACGATGCAGAGAGCTGGCTGACGCCCAGATGGGAGATTACCGTCTCAACATTTCGTGTCGATACTCCCTTAAAGATATGATTCAATGATCGCATTCACGAGGGCTTTCTCAGTCCGGGAGTACCACTCGAAGACTTTTGTCTCAAACGGGCTCTCTCTCAACTGAGGATTCTGGAGAAGAAGTTCTCCGAATCTCGTCTTCAGTGACCGTTGTCGATACCCGTTCCGGTGTGCTTTCCTCGCGCTCGACCTCGCATACCGCGGTACACCGGCTTGCTGGGCTACTTCTTCTTTCATCACATCGTTCAGAAACCACCAGGTGATGAGTTGCTGCATCCCCTTCTCGTTATCGGCAAGATAATTTAGTACGATATCTCTTAGGTTCATGCCCTGTTCCTCTTTCTCGTTTCTCACTTGGATACAGGGCATCTTCACTTTTACAGCACTTCGTGTACACTACCGACGGATCCGGGCTCTCGAGGTTACAACTGCCTCAACCCACGATTCGCAAATCGACCTGTCGAACGAAGGAGAGGTGATCTACCGTGACCGAGGATATTTCGGTACCAAAACAAAAGGTTTCAACACCACCATGCAACGGGGTGTTCGTGGGCATCCGATCGGTATCCGCGATGTTCTCAAAAACGCTCGAATCTCTCGAATCCTATCTCCCGGGGAACGCCCATATGCCGTCATCAAGAATGTGTTCCATTCTGCTCATACCAGAGTCACAACCGTTCTCAGGGTGCATACCAAAATGCTGTTCTCGGCCTTCTGCTTTAACCGGTTTCAACTCGCAACCCTCAAAAAACAAGGGGTTCTTGAGCGGACGCTCTCGACAAAAAACTGAAATGTGGCCTGAAAATGCAAGAACCGGATACATAGACCCACTCACATTGGTGCTATTTTGTAAAATTGGGGCAAGCCGAACGCTCGGGAAGCACCCCTTTCCGGTACGATCGTAAAATAAATGGGTTATTCGTTATCCTCTCATGGTTTTGGTGTGAACCCAGCTGGTTCATGGGTGTTCCTCCAGAAAAAATTTTCCGGAAAGAACCGGTCCGCCTCAACCGGGAACTTCTGGATCCCCGGCAACGGTCCGCGGTTCTGTGGCAAGCACTGGCGGGCATGTCCTGCGGTAATTCCAGATGAAATATACGATAAACCCGATTGCCACCCAGATGACAAACTGGATGTGGGTAGCCGGCTGGAGGTTGGCCATCAAAAAGATGGTAGCCGCTATGCAGAGGATCGGAATGAGCGGGAAGAGCGGAACCTTAAACGGACGTTCGATCTCCGGTGACTTGTACCGCAGGATGAGCACGCCGACCGCAACGAGCATGAAGGCAAAGAGCGCCCCGATGTTGACGAGCTCGGCCACGAGCCGGAGCGGACTGAATCCCGCGAGGACCGCGGTAACGATACCGACAAGGAGCGTCACCTTGACGGGGGTCTGGAAGACCGGGTGGATATCGCTGAGCGCACTGGGAAGGAGCCGGTCGCGGGACATGGCGAAGAAGATCCGGCTCTGGCCATAGATGTTCATGAGAAGGACGGTGGTCATCCCGCAGATGGCGCCGACCGAGACAAGAGCAGCTCCCCAGGGTATCCCGATCTGGTTCAGCGCAAATGCGATCGGTGCGCTCTGGCCTGTGAGGCTTGCGAACGGGATAATCCCGGTCAACATCGCCGCGACCACCACGTACAGGATCATGCAGATTATCAGCGTAGCAATGAGAGCCCTGGGAAGGGTTCTCTTCGGATTCTCCGTCTCCTCCGCTGCGATGACGACTGTATCGAACCCGACAAAGGCGAAGAAGATCACAGCTGCCCCCCCAAAGACCCCCTCCCACCCATTCGGCATAAAATTATTCCAGTTGGCGAGATCGAAGTGGCCGAGACAGAGATACACAAAGAGGAGGAGGATCGCGACCTTGATAGCGACGATGATCGCGGTGACCCGGGCGCTCTCCTTCATGCCGGTGATGAGGAGGGCGGTCATGAGCAGGATGATAATTACTGCCGGCAGATTGACGATCCCACCATCGATACCGGGCGGGTTAATCAGATATGCAGGCAGGGTTATCCCTACGGCGGTGAGAAGGTTTGCGACATAGCCTGACCAGCCGATTGCGACCGCTGATACCGCCACTGCGTATTCGAGGATGAGATCCCACCCGATGGTCCATGCCCAGATCTCGCCGAGCGAGGCGTAGCAGTACGTGTACGCGCTCCCGGTGACCGGGACCATTGCGGCAAACTCCGCGTAGCAGAAGGCCGCAAGGACGCAGACGAGGCCCGCGATGATAAACGAGACCGGCAGCGCGGGACCGGCGTATCCCGCTCCTACGCCCGAGAGGACGAAGATTCCTGTACCGATGACCGCCCCAACGCCGAGAAGGACGAGTTCGTAGGGTTTGAGTACCCGTTTCAATGCCTTTGACCCTTCCGAAGCAGCGATGAGCTCCTCCACGGGTTTTGTTCTGAACAGGGAATGTTGCACAACCATTCACTCCGGAGATGCGCACGATGCCCCGACGTGAACGCAAAAGTTCTCCATCCTCCGCTCCCTCACGAGGTGCGGGAGGAGCCCACATGTTTTTACGTAAAACAGACCTTCTCCCCGGTGCGGGTCGCAAAACCCGGCAACCGGGGGGGGTTCCTGTCAAACCGGTGAGG
Organism: Methanoregula sp. SKADARSKE-2; assembly: GCA_030919125.1. Classification (GTDB taxonomy): domain Archaea; phylum Halobacteriota; class Methanomicrobia; order Methanomicrobiales; family Methanospirillaceae; genus Methanoregula. The sequence goes on along the minus strand of CP121470.1, from coordinate 1,377,437 downwards.
CATTCTCACATGGATGAATTACTATTTATGCCTGTAATCGGATAAATATGGCGTTGAGTGAAATTTTTTTTGCTGTTATCCGCCCGGTTGCAGACACCGCAAAGGAAGAGGAGGGGCGGGGAGCCTTTGCGGGTTGTGCAGAAGAAATTTTTGAGGATCTCTGATAAAAAAAACTTTGATAAAAAAATGGAAAAGACGGGGACTTGAAGGCGTGCGATGGAGGGCGCACTCGCAAAAGGGATACGCGCAGAAGCGCGAGCGGGAATGCGCTGATAAAAAAATGGGTCCTCCCCGGATCAGAATCGTTTCGGATCCGTTTTCACGTCAACAATGACCTGGAGGTTCATGGACATCGCCTTCAGGATCGCGCTTTTCAGTTCTTCCGGCCTCTCCACGGTCATCCCGGTCCCACCGCAGGCCTCCGCGTACCGGGCGAAGTCCGGGTTATGGAGATCGGTTGCAAAGTTGGGGTAATGCTCGGACATCTGCTCCACCTGGCTCATCCCGAGCTCTTGGTTATTGAGGATAAGGATGACCATCGGGAGATTGTAGAGGATAACGAATAACCCATTATTTTACGATCGTACCGGAAAGGGGTGCTTCCCGAGCGTTCGGTTTGCCCCAATTTTACAAAATAGCACCAATGTGAGTGGGTCTATGTATCCGGTTCTTGCATTTTCAGGCCACATTTCAGTTTTTTGTCGAGAGCATCCGCTCAAGAACCCCTTGTTTTTTGAGGGTTGCGAGTTGAAACCGGTTAAAGCAGAAGGCCGAGAACAGCATTTTGGTATGCACCCTGAGAACGGTTGTGACTTTGGTATGAGCAGAATGGAACACATTCTTGATGATGGCATATGGGCGTTCCCCGGGAGATAGGATTCGAGAGATTCGAGCGTTTTTGAGAACATCGCGGATACCGATCGGATGCCCACGAACACCCCGTTGCATGGTGGTGTTGAAACCTTTTGTTTTGGTACCGAAATATCCTCGGTCACGGTAGATCACCTCTCCTTCGTTCGACAGGTCGATTTGCGAATCGTGGGTTGAGGCAGTTGTAACCTCGAGAGCCCGGATCAGTCCGAAGTCACAATCCTCTTTGGTATGGAGTTTGTATCCAAAATAAGATTTCTTGCCCTTTATCGCCCATGTTCCATCCCGGCTTCTTCGAGTTTTTGCAGCATCACCCCGGGGTGTATTCGTTGAAGCATGACCGGGCTCTGAAGTGATGAAAGTCGCATCCTGAATGGTGCCTTTTTTGATTTTCAGACATTGTGCATCGAGTTGTCGCTGGAGCTCATCCCAAATAGCCTTATCCTTTCCGGTCTTTGCCAACCGCTCCCGGAAATACCAGACGGTGGTCTGATCCGGGACCTTGTTAGGATACCCGAGGAATTTCATAAATGATATGCGATCATTGGCCTGACGCTCAAGTTCGGGATCGGACAGGCTGTACATCGACTGGAGTACCAGCATCTTAACCATGAGAACGATATCAATGTTCAGTCGACCGCCCTCTTCGGTCTGGTTTCGATACAGACCTCCCACTACCGTCAGAAACCTCTCCCAATTGATTAATGTCGAAAATCCGTCAAGCCGATCCCCGAGTCGTTTGATACTCTCATACCGCTTCTCGAACGCAAAATCAACCAGATTTTCCATACTCGTCATTGATCGTACTAAGATAAAGTACTACCGGCTACAGGGGGAATTTTTCAGAATTCTCGCAAAATATTTCCAGAACCCGCTCGTGACCGTTACCGGGCAGATCCCGATCCTGATGAGATCGAAGAGCGTATGGAAGAGGACCATTATGCCGATCGCGATCCCACGGAAGAGATCGATCTCAAAGAAGCGCGGCGGCCCGCTCATCTTGCTCAAATATCCGGGGTACGGCAGGATATTTTTTCCCTTCAACCGTGGGAACCAGAGGCCGCTTTTTTTTCTTTTATTTTTTTTGTTTGCTCTCTCCATTGTGATATCCCGAATTGATTTTACACATATAACCATTTCTGCGCATATTTCAGAATCCTCTCCTGGGGTAGACGGTACCAGAATGCGTTATAAGGTTCATCGAAATCGAGACTCACTCATGTGAGGTTTGATGACATTGTGCCAGTGAAGAATTTTATCGACAGAACCGAACTTTGCGATCCTTCGTTCGACTTCTCCGAAGAACCGTTCAATTTTGCCGTTCGTTTGAGGGTGTTTTATCCTGGTTGGGATGTGTTTTATGTTGTGATGAACAAGGAACTCTCCGAATTTATGATGGGCCTATTCACGGTTCCGAGCTGAAACGAATTGTGTACTGTTGTCAGTGAGGATCTCGCGGGGCGTACCTTACATCTGGAATCCCTGATTCAGCACCGTGAGAGTGTTCTCGGTAGTTGGAGAATCGAATACCCCGTAGCAGGTGATGAGGCGGGATGAATCATCCATGAATGCGATCAGCCATTTCTTCGATCCTTTAAGTTCGAACTCTTTCCAGTCTCCCTGCCCCATCGACATGGAATGAGTATGTTCATACCGAACATATTTCCGCTGTTGCCGTTTTTTCATGTTGATCTCCACCAGACCGTGGTTCAACAATACCCGATAGATTCGATTATGCGGGATATGGATCCCGTGTGTTTCCTCAATCTTCTTCTCCAGATGGATTGGACCAATGTTGTTGGATTGATAGGTTGCGAGGATCAACTCTTCTGCTCGATCATCGATGGCGTGGGGCTTTCTTCCAGATTGCCTGAGTACCGGATATTCCCCCGATTCTCTGAACGGGTTGATGAACTGATACACTCGTTGACGGGTAATCTGGAAATACCGGGCAATCTCAACAACGGGTTTATCATTGACACATTGCTGAATGATCCTCTGGATAGCCCCATTCGATAAGTTGCTCAAATCGGTATTTACATCTGATGTCAAATGATTTCGGGATAGGACAATGTGATGATAAATGATTTCGGGGTACTACAGGAAAAAGACGTTTTCAGACCTTTTTCGAAACGTCACCTTTCATAACGTATTTTATCGTTATAAATATGACCAGCGCAATGATAAAAAAGTCGATAACTGCGCCAACAAAATCACCAAGAAGGAACTTCACTGGTCCTACCTGCAGTATCGCGGTCTGCCAGCTTCCTGAAGGAGTGATGACAGCGACGATTGGCATGATGATATCCATAACAAGGGACTGGACCAGTTTTGATGCCGCGGTGCCTATGATAAATGCGATGGCAAGACCAATCACCTGATACTTCTGCAGGAATTCCATGAATTCCCGGTTAAATTCCTTCGCTTCTTTTCCCAGGGTCGAAATTCCACCGCCAATTATTTTCTCCGCTTTCTCCAGTTTTTTTTCAGTCATTCCATCCTCCGAGAAGCCATCTCTGTTTAGATAGCCGGATATTCAATCTTTCTGCTCTGTAGAAAACCTCAATGGCGAGAAATTGTAAGAACTGGAGAATGTTATAGACAATCATTTTGTTAGCGATTTCCTTCATCTGAACAATAAATTTTCTTCCTTTCAGATCTCCGCTGAACGTTCTTTTCAGAACAGAGAACCGGTTCTCGACACGTTGACGTCTCCGGTATCTGGCCTCGTCAAACTTGATAGCCATTTCCTGTCGGTAAGTACTTCTTCATAATCGGCGTTCCAGGATCGAAGGGGGGGATGGGTGTGCAGGTCCTCACGGATCTGCCGATAAATCGCTTCAGAATCATATCCCCGATCCATCACGTAACACTCCGCCCGTCGTATTTTGTTCCATTGTCGGAGCGACCGGTGTGCGTGTCGGGTATCATGGACCCGACTTTTCGAAGCGATGACCCCGGTGATCACCCGTTTCTTGGTGTCAACCGAGATCGAAGTTTTCAGGAAATGTTTTCGAATCTTTCCGGTTCTGGCTGAGTAATAATGACTCGAATATCCGCTGGTAAACCCGGATAAATCGATCGCTGTGATGAGAATTGGATCGTCATTACAATAGAGAATTCTGAAAAATTCCCCCTGTAGCCGGTAGTACTTTATCTTAGTACGATCAATGACGAGTATGGAAAATCTGGTTGATTTTGCGTTCGAGAAGCGGTATGAGAGTATCAAACGACTCGGGGATCGGCTTGACGGATTTTCGACATTAATCAATTGGGAGAGGTTTCTGACGGTAGTGGGAGGTCTGTATCGAAACCAGACCGAAGAGGGCGGTCGACTGAACATTGATATCGTTCTCATGGTTAAGATGCTGGTACTCCAGTCGATGTACAGCCTGTCCGATCCCGAACTTGAGCGTCAGGCCAATGATCGCATATCATTTATGAAATTCCTCGGGTATCCTAACAAGGTCCCGGATCAGACCACCGTCTGGTATTTCCGGGAGCGGTTGGCAAAGACCGGAAAGGATAAGGCTATTTGGGATGAGCTCCAGCGACAACTCGATGCACAATGTCTGAAAATCAAAAAAGGCACCATTCAGGATGCGACTTTCATCACCTCAGAGCCCGGTCATGCTTCAACGAATACACCCCGGGGTGATGCTGCAAAAACTCGAAGAAGCCGGGATGGAACATGGGCGATAAAGGGCAAGAAATCTTATTTTGGATACAAACTCCATACCAAAGAGGATTGTGACTTCGGACTGATCCGGGCTCTCGAGGTTACAACTGCCTCAACCCACGATTCGCAAATCGACCTGTCGAACGAAGGAGAGGTGATCTACCGTGACCGAGGATATTTCGGTACCAAAACAAAAGGTTTCAACACCACCATGCAACGGGGTGTTCGTGGGCATCCGATCGGTATCCGCGATGTTCTCAAAAACGCTCGAATCTCTCGAATCCTATCTCCCGGGGAACGCCCATATGCCATCATCAAGAATGTGTTCCATTCTGCTCATACCAAAGTCACAACCGTTCTCAGGGTGCATACCAAAATGCTGTTCTCGGCCTTCTGCTTTAACCGGTTTCAACTCGCAACCCTCAAAAAACAAGGAGTTCTTGAGCGGATGCTCTCGACAAAAAACTGAAATGTGGCCTGAAAATGCAAGAACCGGATACATAGACCCACTCACATTGGTGCTATTTTGTAAAATTGGGGCAAACCGAACGCTCGGGAAGCACCCCCTTTCCGCTAGGATCGTACAATAATGGGTTATTTGTTATCCTCTCACATCTCTGCCATCAGGAGCTATGGGTGTTACCAGGTTTCCCGCCACAGCCGGTCCGGTTTTTCCCTGATGCGATCTCGTTTCCGCATTCCGTCTTGCGAGCCATAGAAGGATCGGTCCTCGACCATTTCGCAGTTCCCGCACCAGTCGGTTCGGGACCTTTGACCTTTATTGGAGGCATAACTCCCCGGCCGTTCTCTGTGAGACCTGCTTCCCCTATTGGGTTCCCGTCTCGATTCATCTCGATAATTCCCGTATCACGGATCCGGAAGAATCTCAACGCACTCGTCGCAAGTATAGTCGGATTTCCCGCGTGTCCAGGCCGGTTCCGGGAAAGGTCCGGAGCCCGGCTATCGCATCAGCATACTCAGCTTCGATCTCGGTGAGGGTAGCCCGGAGATGCGAGTGGGAGACGGACAAGCGCTAGAGCTCCGGTTTCTGAGATCCAGGGCCGGATAAGCGCTTTCTGTTTTAGTATTCCCTTGATGGGAATGGTGGGATTCCGGGTGATTGCTTCAACTGCAATTTCAAAACAATTGTCTGCTCGGATCACATTCATTATTCTGCGGGCAATTGGCCGGTATTTGACCATATTCGGCGCCCGCTGCCTATTGAGATCTTACGGTTAGCCTGAGCTAAAAATTTGTGAAGTACTGACATATGCAACAAGCGAGAGGAGGAATGCCAGGAGCAGCATCGCAAGCGAGAGGGGCGCCACGAAGACCAGCATCGCGTTCACTGTACTTGCAAGCTGCGAAATGCGGTTGGATCCAAATACGACTATGTGTTCGCAGCGTGCAGTGCTCGCTGCAGCCTGTGCAGCTTCCAGGTTCCCGATCGCTTCATCGAGTGCCCGCATCACGTAAGGAGAGAACTCTGAGACCGGGACATTCATCCCCACCGGATTCTTCCCGGTGATCGTATTTACGACATGTGAATCGGTGGTCATCACTTCGGCATTGTCCACTTTTGTGTGGATCTGTTGGAGGAGATATTCCCGTACTCCCTCTCCCATATTGTTGCCGTCTATGAGGATGTAGGCAGTCCGCTGTCCGTCAACTTCCGATACAAGAACCTGGATCCCGAGATCGCCGAAACCCTGTTCCCGGGCATAGGGGAGGAGAAGGTGCGAGACCCCGATCTTAAACGGGTAGAGCGGTGTTGTGCGGCAGGCGTCCATCGCATCGATCGAGGCTTTCTGGTATTCCGTTGCTGTCAGTGTAGCAAGGAGCACGGGGGATGAGAGATCGGTCATGCAGTTATGGGCATCCACAACTGCAACATGGGGGAACCAGCGGTGTCCTTCCGCCATTATGGTAGCTCCGATGGAGAAGTCCAGGTCTTCTGTCCGGTGGGGCGAACGGGTAGTAACCAGGAGAACAGAGTCGCCGAACCGCTGGTAGAGTACCTGTGCCGTCCCGTTCGTGATCCTGCCCGACCTCCCGGCCATAGCCGAGTAACCGATCCCGTCCCGTGATCTTTTGACCGTCTCGATCACCTTGCCGATCTCGCTCTCGGAGACGAGGTTGAAGTCGTGCGTGGCGCACCCGTGTGCGACCAGCGTCTCCTCATCGAAATGATCGTGGATCACTTTTGGCAGGTTTCCTCCGCCGATCTCCCCCATGGGCCCGGGATGGAGGTTGGGAACCGTGAAGATGACCGGTCCCGCATTGCTCCTGTGGAAGAAGAAACTGACCTGCGGTACGAATACCTCCTCACCGATCTCCCGGAAGAACTCCTCCATATCTTTCGAGCCATCGGTCATGTGGGCTATGAACGCATTGATGAACGCGAGGCCCCGGATCCTGAATGCCCGCTGGAGGGGCCGTTCGATCATCCAGATGAGGAGCGCAAAACCCAGACCGAAGACGGTGTGGAGCACGAGCGCGAAGAGCCCGAATGCCGGGGAGAAGAGGAGTATCCCCGCCAGGATCCCGACACCGCTCTGCGTAAAGGCGGGGAGCAGCATGCGGGGGAGACGGTAATCCGAGATCGCGACGAGGATGAAGAGCCGGAGCCCGAAGATAAACCCGAGCGAGATCGCATAGAACAGGGGAATCAGTTTAACGGAAATGACGAGGGACCCGAGCGTTATGATGACGCCGAAGACCGTGCAGGCGAGAGCGAGGAGTGCCGACCGGTTCCAGGTCATCGTCTTCCCGCAGTACTCGATGATGGGCTTGGTCAGGACGAGGGCGGCGATCGCAGGTATCGTGAATGCGATCGTTCCGGAAAATAAGAACTGTTCCGGCAGCGAGAAGTAGTAACTCACCGCAGCCGGGAGGGTGAATGCGATCGAGTTAGGGAACGGAAGACTGAGCCATGCCCGGGCATTCGCGCCATCGATCACGAGGCCGAGAAGGATAAGGAGGAAGAGCGAACGCTTCCATGACGGGGCGGTAAAAATATACTTCGTGAGCTGTCCGAGCTTAACGTCACCGCCCTGTGCCATATCAGGAGAACCCTCTCAGTACCAGTTCGTGGCGATCCGGCAAGGACCGGATCTCTGAAGTTGTATAGGTAATCGGGCGGGAGTAGAAAGGTGCGTTGAGGGTGAGGCTCTCGTACTCGCCTCCTTCACCGGCAAGGTTGATTCTATGCTTTCGGGCGACCCCCTTGAGCCGGTCGATCAGTGCCTTATTTATGTGCGCTCCAAGGAATGTCGCATCCAGCCCTTCTGCGGCGGTAACGATGATCATCGCATCCATCCTTCCCGCGACCTCGTTCAGCAGGGCATCGGTATCCATGTGCCAGAGGGGTGTAAAGAGGTCCATACCGAGCCTGTCCGTGATCTTCTCAACTCTCGTTGCCTGGTATTCGGATGCCACCGCACCGGCAATGACACCTTCGACCTCGAGTTTTGAAAGCCCCTCTTCCAGGTCAGCAAGTTCCTCTTCCTTGTGCCCGTGGGTTGTGATCTCCACGTATTCCATCCCGCCGACCTCCGCTATGACCGGCACGACATCGAGGTTTGCCGAGTGGAACATATAGGAGTCCCTGTTTCCTGGCCGGGCTGTGACCACGCACCTGACATCCATCCCGTTATCGATCGCTTTCTGGATCGAGAGGACTGAGTCTTTTCCTCCCGAGGTCAGGGCCGCCCAGCTCATAGTATCCTCCTTTTCTCTCCTCTCATTTCCGGGGTTCGAGAACGCTGAAATGCTTCTGGTACCGTTCGAGCATCTGCTCCCATGTCGGGAGGTGAGTCTGGCAGCCGACGTGTTCGACAACAAAGGATGCCGTTACCGTTCCGATCCTGCAGCAGGTCAGGGTTGGATACCCTTCCTGGAACGCGGTGAGGAAACCCGCCCGGTAGGAATCTCCTGCCCCGGTGGGATCGGCAAGCGTGACCGGGACGACCGGAACGAAGTACTCTTTTCCGTCCATGTACAGGGTACTTCCATCCCCGCTCATCGTAAAGACTGCCCCCTCCACGAGGCTGATGAGCTTCTCCCGGGAAATTTTCATGGTCGAGCACATCTGCTGGACTTCGTGCTGGTTGGCAAAGAGGATGTCCGTACAGGCAATGATCGATTCCAGCTGCTCCTGAGAGTAATAGAAAACATCCTGTCCGGGATCGAACGAGACAAATTTACTCTTCTCCGCGACTTTGCAGTTGAAGACCGGATCGGCGGTGGCGAGATGTACAAACGGGAGGCCGGGGGCTTCCGCGGTTGCAAAGGCTCGTGACGCTCCCCATTCAAAGAAGGTCATCTGGTCTCCGGCCTCATCGGTAAACATAAAGGCGGTCGGGGTATGGGAGTCAGGTACGGTGAAAAACTGCTGGCCGATCCCGAGGTTTTTCTGCCACAGATCGTAATCGCTGCCGGCAAAATCACCGCCAACGCACGATATCAGCGAGGTTTTACCGTTCAGCATTGCGATCCCGGCAGCGATGTTTGCTGCACCGCCACCAAAATAGATCTGCCGGTCTGTTATATGGGTCGAACAGTTTTTTGCCGGCAGATGAGGAACCTTTGAGATATGATCGACTGCAGTATGGCCGACAACATGGATCATAATTCCTGCACTTCCAGAACTTTTAAGGGGACATCGCGCAATGCCTTCCCGATAACGGATTTTGCAATGCTTCCGGCATGCTCCGGTGTTTCAGCCCGGAAGACTTTCATCTCGAGGACGAGGCCAACAAGTGCCGTGTCTGCGACTACGATCGCGCTCGAGAGCGACTCTTCACAATACGGGCATGCGAGGAAACCTGCCTCCACTTCCACGTATTTTGCGTGGGGATTCAAACGTTTTCCCGCTTCACTGATCGCAATTCCGATTGCATCATCGAGCGATCTGACATCGCGAATGATCCACGCCGATTCGATGGTAACATTATAATCTGGCATACTAATCTCCTCTACCATATATCGCGATGCACATGTTCGCCGATGGGCATACGCGGCGAGAGGGCCCCGGATGGTTGCCCGGTCCCAACCGCAAGCAACGCGATCGGGCGTGCATGCTTTGGGAGCTGGAGGATCTCCCGGACTTCTTCTTCATTGAATGCGCCGGTCCAGCAGGAGTGGAGGTTCTTCGCATGGGCGGCAAGCATCATGTATGTGCAGGCAATGGTCGCATCCTCGACCGCATACAGGATGCCACGTTCGCCGTACCGCGACATGGACCGCACATAATTCGCACATACCACGAACACCACCGCTGCATGCTCGATATGCGACTGATTGAACGCGGCATCGGCGAGTTCGAGACGCCCGTCTTCGTCTTGGATAATGACAACGTCCCAGGCTTCGAGATTCCCGGCACTGGGTGCCGTGCTTGCACAGTTCAGGATGAACCTGATCTCCTCATTGCTGACCGGTTCGTCCTCGTACTCCCGCACAGAAGTCCGGCTCGTCAGGAACCCGAAGAAATCAGAGGAGTCCATGTTCCGAGAGTACCTGCCATGCTTCCTGTGCAGAGGTCGTTGCAGCGCTGATAGCTCCTGCGATCTTCTCAGCTGCCTGTTCGGGCTGGTTGCTCTCAACCAGGGATATCGCTTCGTTTAAGGAATTGACCGCTTTCTGGAACTGGGACTGCCCGGTGCTGCGGTGGGCAAACAAAAGTTCGCTTCTCACCGTCTCCATAGTCATGAGCAGCATCTTCTTCCCGCCGCCCCGCTCCTGGGGCGAAAAGCCGGTAAGTGCCACCGAAAGCTGGGAGGCCATGATCAGTTCGGACTTGGCGTGCTCGCCGAACTGGTAACTTTTTACTGCGGTTGCAAGATCCATACTCACCATAGAAGCTGGGAATAAAATATTGTTTTCATAGGAATTTTTCCCGGAAAAGTTCCGCACGAAGTGCGCAAAAAAATCTGTGAGATCGGGTTAACCTCTCGTACCCATCATGGGCAGGAAAGTTCCCTCAGGAATTACCGTGAGGACTTTGCCTTGGCGCCGAGCGCTGAGATCTTCGGCCTTCTCATGTGCCTGCGGATCATGGGGTTTGCTGTTGACTCGTTCATGCCGGATCCACCGGACCGGTCCCCGCCGCGCCTGCCACCACGGCCGCCGCCGCGCCGTGCGCCGCCGCGTCCCTGTGCTGCTTCAGCGGCTTGGTCGATCTGCTTGACATTTGCGCCTGCCTTGAACCGCTGGTTCGGTCCCGGGGTCTTGTGTTCTCCCTCTTTCTTGGGGACGAGCCTGATCTGGCCCTTTACGCCTTTTACCTGTGCCCAGATGGTTGTGCCTGTTTTACCCATAGTTAAACTCCTTATCTAATTCTGCCGCCCCACTCATAAATGTTCGCGCCTTTCTGATCCGGTGAGCTTGGCGATCCCTTCAGGATCTTCTGTTCTGCTCACTCTACTCGGGTTCATGTATCCGCGAGCCTGGCATCGATCCCTTTCCGGAGGGTCTCGCTCACCAGTTTTCCGTCAACGGATCCCCTTACTTCAGCCATCACGACTCCCATGAGCGGGCCGAGCGCGGCCTTCCCTTTTTCCCGGATAAAGTCCGAACGCGACTCGATGATCTTCCTGACAATCGCTTCGAGTTCCTCGCGCGAGACCGAGGGCGCGAGTTTTGCGATCGCCCCTTCTACCGAACAACCCTCCGCTGCCGACCTGATCAGATCGGGGATTGCCTCGCGTGCAGCCCTTCCCTCCTCGACCGCATGCAGGATCCCGATAAATGCTTCATCGGCGACATTCTGGATTTTGATCCCCTCTCTCCTGAGTTCGGTCGATGTCGAGAGGAGGGTGAATGCGGCAAGCTTCGGTTTTATCCCCTCTTCGATCGCACGTTCGAATACCGGGAGCCGTTTGGAAGAGACCAGCTGGGTAGCATAGGACAGATCGATCGCGTATTTCTCTGCATATCTGGAGGCTTTCTCGTTCAGCAATTCGGGAACTTCGATGCAGTTCCACCGGACCTCATCGATAACTTCCGGGAGGACATCGGTCTCGGGGTACATCCTCGCCGCACCCGGAAGCGGGCGCATGTACGCGGTGCTTCCCTCCTCGACCATCTTCCGGGTCTCCTCCGGGACCGGCATTGCCGACATAGCGATCTTTGCCCTGGTAACGACCTGACCGAGTGCACATTCGACCTGCCTGTCGGTTGCCCCTGCGACGAGGACAATACAATCACCTTCTGCCGCATGCATCCGGGTACGGAGGCGGTCGACCTCTTCCTGCGTGACCCCATACGCCGGCAGTTCATCGGTATGGAAGATTCCGCCTACCCCGCACTTCTTGGCATAGTCGGACATCTCGCTTCCCAAGCGCCGGTCCGGCTGGATCGTCCTGCCTACAAGCCCGGTAAATCCCCCCAGCCGGATTGCGTGAATCCTCTTCGCCTTTTTAAGGACGGTGGATTTGGTCTCCCGGAAGAGATCGGTGATGTCTGTGCCGTCGTTCGCATCGACCGAGGCTCCCCGGCACACCAGCTCGTCGTGGATCGCGATGAGGTTCTGCTGCCGGAGCATCTCGCGACGGACGACTTCTGCGATGAGGCCGAGTTCCTGGACGCCCTTGATCTCGACCCGTGCTCCCCCTGTGATAGAGATGTTGACATCCTGCCGGATGGTCCCGATGCCACGCTTGACCTTTCCGGTCGAGCGGAGCACCATCCCGATATACTCGGCCACCTGCTGGACCTCTTCGGGAGTATGCATGCAGGGAGATGTCGTGATCTCGACGAGCGGGATCCCGAGCCGGTCGAGCGAGAAGAGGTCGTCCTTCACCCGCTGCGCCGCTTCCTCCTCGAGGCAGATCGTCTCGATCTGTCCGCCATTCGGGAGGCATCCGTTCAGGGCTACGAATGCTGTACGCTGGAACCCGCTCGTGTTCGAGCCATCGATGACCAGCTTCCGCATGGTGTGGATCTGGGGAATCGGGGTCATGCCAAACATCTTTGCAATGGTCAGGCAGACCGAGAGCGCCTCGCTGTTCATCGGGGCCGGGGGCTCCTCGTCGTTCTCGACAAGGCAGGTGGTGTCATAGGTGTAGTACTGGAACTTCCGGTCTCGCTTCATCTCCTCTTTTGCGGCCCTGTCGATCTCCCCTATCTCGCTCTCGGTTGCCCGGAGGTACCGGAAGAATTCCCCTGAGTGCTCGGTCACCTCGCGAAGCGTAGTGGGACAGTGGCAGAAGAGTTTCTCCTTCGTGTTGAGCTGCTGGTGGATCTCTATCCCCGCAGTCAGCCGGGGTCCTTCAGCCATGGGTCCTCCTCCGGTTGCATTCCCCTTTGAGATCCGTCAGGAGAAGGTGTCGCACCCTCCCCTTATCCTTCTCGTTCCCCAGCACCCACATCATCTTTACCAGCGCAACTTCGGGGAGCATATCCCCCCCTTCGATGACGCCGGCCTCCAGCAGATCGCGGCCGGTGTCATAGACACGATCGCATACCTTCCCGTTCAGGCACTGCGAGGTCATCATGATCGTTGTCCCATTGTCGATGAGTTTTTTGAGATTTGGGATGAGTTCCGTGCACACATGCCCGAGCCCCGTTCCAGAAAGGACGATTCCGTGATACCTTTCGTACGCCTCGAGGATATCCGGTGATATCCCAGGGTGGAACGCGATCAGAGCGCAGCGCTCGTCGAGCTTATCGTGAAGCGCAGGCTTGCAGGAATTGCGTCGGGCAGCGTCGCAGCTCAATTTCACTTCGAGCGACGGGTAAGCAACCGTCCCAATCGGGGGGATCCCGATGCTCCGGAAGGCATCCCTCTGCGAGGTGTGCATCTTGCGGACCCGGGTGCCCCGGTGGATGGAGCAGGCGTCGTCGTTCGTTGAGGCATGCATCACAACAGCAACCTCCCCGAGATCACTGCGGGCTGCTCTTGCAGCGCAGACCGCGTTCATAGCATTATCGCTTGATGGCCTGTCGGCCGACCGCTGGGATCCTACAAGAATGATCGGGACCGGTGTATCGATCATAAAGCTGAGCGCCGCGGCCGTGTAGGTCATCGTATCCGTACCGTGGGTAACAATAACCCCCGTAACTCCCCGCTGGATCTCTTCAAAGACCGCCCGGGCAAGCTCCTGCCAGATCCGGGGGGTCATGTTCTCCGAGAGGATCGTATAGAGCGACCTGGTGGTAAAATTCGCGACTTTCTTCAGCTCGGGGATCGCGTGCAGGATCGCCGCAGCATCCGACTGGCTGGTTACGGACCCGGTCCGGTAATCGATGCGGCTTGCGATCGTGCCGCCGGTCGAGACGATGGCGAGTTCAGGCAGGTTTTTGTCCTGCACGAGCTCAAGTTTCTTTCCGGGTTCGATGACCGGGCGTTCGACAGAGCTGCATGACTGCGGGGGGATTCCGATATTATATCCTGAGTCCAGCTTGATGACCGACATCCCGTTCCTGCTCGTGATGTACGTACCCTTCCGGGACGTCCCGCCGTATTCGCACCGGACGATGTCACCGGATTTCACGCCGCTTGATTCTATTCCGCTTGTAATGGTACCAGCCTCCGTGCATCGGCAATAAGATCTTCCTTTGCTCTCTTCAGTTTTGCGAGCTTCTCATCGATAACGCATGAGTCCGCGTCGAGCTGTTTCTTGCGTTCTCCTATCGCGATCTTGATCGCGAGCGGGGCCGGGCCCCCGGTTGCCTTCCGCAGGGAGACCGAGTACTGAGCTTCGAGAACTTCATCGATAGCAGCCTGAGTGAGTGCCTTTCCCATAAGAGAGAGGCCTGGATCCAGTTCCTTTGCCGCCTCTTCAAGGGTAGTGAGCGAGAGATCGCCCTTCTTGACCGCCCGCCCTACGATATTGTGGGCCGTCCTGAACGGCAGGCCGTACGACCTGACCAGGGTATCGGCAAGCTCCGTAGCCGTCGAGAACCCTCTTGCCGCTTCTTCCCTCATCCGTTCAGTGTCAAACGTGGCGCTGGAGAGCATGTCTACGAGGAGCCGGAGACTTTCCTTTGCATCCCGCATCCCGCGCCAGATATGGGGGGTGAGCTCCTGCAGGTCGCGGTTGTAGCTCATCGGGAGGCCTTTGACCGTGACGAAAGCTCCCGTGAACGCGCCGAAGACCGAGCCGGTCTTCGCCCGCATGATCTCGGCAGTGTCCGGATTCTTCTTCTGGGGCATGATGGAAGAAGTCGAACAGAATGCATCGTCGAGACTGACAAATTTCACAAAGGAGGTGCTCCAGATAACCAGCTCCTCGCAGAGCCGGCTCGTGTTGGTCATGAGGATGGAGAGGGATGCGAGTGTCTCCAGTGCGAAGTCGCGGGAGGCGACCGCGTCCATGGTGTTTGCCGCAACACCGTCAAAACCGAGCAAAGTCGCGGTATATTCGCGGTTGATCGGATAGCCGGTCGAGGCGAACGCTGCGGCCCCGAGCGGGGAGAGGTTGACCCGGGCATAGGCCTCTTTCAGCCGGTCAAAATCCCGGGAGAAGAGCTGCTCGTACGCGAGAAGGTGATGGGCAAGGACGGTCGGCTGGGCATGCTGCAGGTGGGTGAATCCCGGCATCACCGTCTCGATGTGCTGCTCCGAGAGGGCGACCAGGACCTCCCGGACCTTTAAGAGTGCTGACATCTGCTTGAGGAGGTCTTCCCGGAGCTTGATCCGGATACAGGTTGCGACCTCATCGTTCCGGGAGCGTCCCATGTGCATCCGTCCCCCGGCCTCGGCACCGATCGCCTCGATTATCAGCGACTCGATCCCCGCGTGGACGTCCTCGAACCGGTCGTCGAAGACCTCTTCGGGAATTCCCTCATCGAAGAGTTCGAGCAGCGGGGGGATCAGTTCTTTCGTTATCTCGCGGTCGATGATCTTCTGCTTATCCAGCATCAGCACGTGCGCAATATCGACAAGGATATCGGCATCGGCAATGCAGCGGTCAGCACGCATAGATGAGAGGAATTTCATCATCTCTCCCGTCCTCTCGCCGGAAAGGCGCCCCAGCCTTACTACGTCCGTTCGCATCCGTTAACCTCCCTGGTTTATTGGTAGTTACCTGCTCAATGTTTGGTCGCGCATCGATTAAAACCACACCTTGCGAGCCGCACCTTCGATAGCTCTCTTGACCGATTCACTGGGAATGATGGTTGCAACCGGGATGTGGACGAGTTGCTCGATGACACTGGAAACGATGGGTGCACAAACGATCGCGGGCGCCCCCCTCCCGGCCCGGACTGCAGCAACGATCGCATCTTCCATGGTATGAACCGGGTATTCCCGGACCCTCCGCCGATGCCCCTCAATATCGATGACCCGGTCCTCCACGCTCTCAAGGACTTGCCGGGCAGCAATCAAGCGGATGAAGTCTTCCTCGCCCCCATGATAGAACTGGCGGAGGGCATTGATGATCTCCCTGAGGGTGGCAAAGTTGGGCGATCCCTTGCCATGCAATATCTTATAGGGTGAGCTCTGTGCGATCCCGCTCTTCTCGGACAATTCCCGGACGCTGATACGGAGGTGGTGGAGAAGATGGGTAAGGGTTAAGACAGACTCTTCATCGGAGATAAGAGCAGCGCGTATGAGCTTGTCGATCGGGTCGACCTGTACCATAATAGAGATGCAATTGGGTTAAATTCACAAAATATTTTCCTGAATTGTCCCCGAACCCGGGCAAAGAACCAGGTTTTACGATATTTTTCGGCATCCTGTTCTGGACATTAATATCAATCCAGAATACTTTTTGGAGAATTTAAAGAAAAAATGATACAATTGGAGAAGGGATTGCTCTCCTATAGAGCACTTTTTTATTACGGACTGAACAACATTTCCTCCATGAGATCTCTTCGATTCACGGCACTTGTGCTTGTCGCAGCCATTATTTTGCTGCTCATCGCCGGCTGCACGCAGCCGGCCGGATCCGGAACACCAGCAACAACGACCGCCCCGGCAGAAGCCGGAGCGACCGTAGGAATCCTGTACAGCAAAGGTGTCGGCCCGATGCCGATGCTCCTTGCCACAAAACAGATCGACGGGTATATCGCATGGCAGCCTTTCGTCTCCATCGGCAGCGAGAGCAAGCTTGGGAAAGTGGTTGCCTACTCCGGGAACCTCCCCCCGATTGCGAGCAATGCCAACCACCCCTGCTGCATCCTCTTTGCAAGCGATTCGCTCATTGCCCAGAACCCCGGGATCGTCTCCTCGGTGAGTGCCCTCACCCAGCTCTCAAGCAAATATATCATTGACCACCCGGAGGAGGCCTCCCAGCTCGATGCGGCGTTCCTTGTCGGCGGCAGCAACTTCACGTACGGCAATGTAACCGTCCCCTCGGTCGACGTTCTTGAAGATGCATTTCCCACCGTGAAGTACACCAACGAGCCGACTCCTGCATGGGTCAATGCGACCAAGCAGTTCGTGAACACCCAGATCCAGCTCGGGTACGTTACAAACCAGCTGAAGACCTCGGACTCTGCCCGGCTCGACGCCCAGCTCTTCAACTTCGCACCCTACCAGAGTGCAAAAGCGATGGTTGCAGGAAACTCCTTCAGGACACCGGCAAAGATGATCGAGCCGATCACCATCGGGTACTTGAATGGGGACATGCACTCTGCTGCGCTCCATATCGCGCTCAAGAAATGGCAGTACTTCAACAACACGTACGGCATTGCCCTCAAGCCCCGCGATGCAACAATGGCCCGCCCGGATATGGCTGACCTGATCGTGAACGGCGTACCGGTAGCGGAAGTCAGGCTTGTCGGTGGCGATGCAGGCCCCCAGGTCATGCAGATGGCGGCAACCGATATCGTCCAGATGGGCTACCTCGGTGTGCCCCCCGCGATCGCAGCGATAGACAAGGGAACCCCGATCAAGATCATCAACCCGGTCAACACCGAAGGATCCGGTCTGATTGTCGATCCAAATGCACCGGTAACTGACTGGAAGAGCTTCGTCGCATGGGCACAGCAGAGATCTGCAGCCGGCAACCCGCTGAAGATCGCAGCGCCCGGAAAGGGCTCAATCCAGGACGTCCTGCTCCAGTTCGCCCTCAAAGACAGCGGCCTCTCCTTTAAGGAGTCCTCGTAAAACCGATCCTACAATTATCTTTTTCTTCCCGCGGTCGTACATCAATACAGGAATTCACGTCTCATGAACCGCAGCTCCTTCAGGCATGCTATCCCGTCGCGCTCCCTCCTCAAGATCCTCCTTCCCGTTGCCATCATCGTCGGATGGGAAGTTGCCGCGATCCTGCTCAATAAAACGTTCATCCTCCCCCGGCTCGAGACCGTCTTTGCCGTGCTCCTGAACCCGTTCAGCGGGGAACTGACGTTTGGTTCCGGAAGCCTGTTCGACAACGCGATCATCAGCCTTGAGCGGGTCATTGCCGGTTTCCTCGCTGCCGCGGGCCTCGCAATCCCCCTCGGAGTCGGAATGGGAAGGTCGGAGATTGTGCACGACCTCTTCGATTCGTTGATGCAGCTCCTCCGGCCCATCCCGCCCCTTGCATGGGTCCCGCTCACGCTCGCGTGGTTCAAGATCGGTCTGGTCTCCATGATCTTTATCATCGGCATGGGCGCCTTCTTCCCGATCCTCCTGAACACGCTCGACGGGGTCAAAGGGGTAAAGAAGACCTGGATCGAGGCCGCGCAGATCCTCGGAGCAAAGGAACGGCAGATCCTTTCCCGGGTCATCCTGCCGGGAGCCGCCCCGACGATCTGGACCGGCCTCCGGGTCGGGTTCGGTATCGCATGGATGTGCGTAGTCGCGGCAGAGATGATGCCGGGGACGAACTCCGGCCTCGGATACCTCATCATCTCGTCCTATAACTTCGGTCAGGTGCCGGTCATCATCGCAGGAATGATCGTCATCGGGATCATCGGCATCGGCTGCGACTACCTCTTCAAGCTCGTTGACAGCCACTCGTTTGCCTGGAGGGAGCTGGAACGATGACCCTGAGAATTGATCATCTCTCGAAACAGTTTGTCAAGGGTGGGCGGGAACTGGTGACTTCGCTCTCGGATATCAACTTCGAAGTCGGCGATTCGGAGTTCATCTGCCTGCTTGGCCCCAGCGGGTGCGGGAAGACGACCCTCCTCCGGATTATTGCGGGTCTCGATCACCCGACATCCGGCTGTGTGCTGATGGACGGAATGACCGTTGACCGCCCCAACCCGAAACTGGGGATGATCTTTCAGGACTACTCCCTGTACCCGTGGCGCACGGTGAACGAGAATATTGCGTTCGGTCTTGAGCTGCAGGGTGTCAAAAAAACCGGGATCCAGCCTGTTGTCGAAAAGTACCTTGCACTTGCCGGGCTCTCCGGTTTTGGGAACAGTTACCCGTATGAGTTGTCAGGAGGGATGCGCCAGCGTGTGGCGGTTGTCAGGGCACTTGCCGTGGAGCCATCGGTCCTTTTAATGGACGAGCCCTTCGGGGCGCTCGATGCCCAGACCCGGAACAAGCTCCAGCTCGATCTCATCGATATCTGGGTCAAGACCCGGAAGACCATCATCTTTGTCACGCACAGTGTGGACGAGGCGGTCTTCCTTGCGGACCGGATTGTCGTCCTCTCGCCCCGGCCCGGGCATATCCGCGAGATCGTAACTATCGAAGAGGACCGGCCCCGGGATCGGACCAGTGTGGACTTTGCAAAAGTCCGGCGGTTTGTTCTCGATCTTATTAACCAGTAAGGATGCTCCAGTAAGGTTTAATAGGCCGCATCTCCATTTTATTAAAGCAGTTTGTGAAGCGTACCGGCATGGTTACCTATCAATTTCATCGATAATTATGCCCGCTTTTGCCAATAGTACACAGGAGTAGGACGCGATGGTCAGAAAACCGGCAAAGATGTACAGGAACATCTCGAAGAAAGCCTATACCCGAAGGAAATACATGGGCGGTGTTCCGGGAAGCAAGATTGTACAGTTCGAGATGGGCAACCTCTCGCAGGAGTTCCCGACAGAAGTTGATCTCGTTGTTGAAGAAGCATGCCAGATCCGGCACAGCGCCCTTGAAGCGGCCCGCATTACCGCGAACCGGAGGCTGATGAAGGATGTCGGCAGGTCAAACTTCCACTTCAAGGTACGGGTCTTCCCCCACCACGTTCTTCGGGAGAACAAGCAGGCAACCGGCGCTGGTGCGGACCGTGTCTCGGAAGGTATGCGCCTTGCATTCGGCAAGGCAGTCGGCACGGCAGCCCGTGTCGAGGCCGGCCAGAAACTTATGACCGTCTATTCCACCCCCCAGTACCTTGAGAAGATCAAGGATGCCCTGAACCACGCGGGATACAAGCTCCCGTCCCCGTCCCATCTGAAGACCAGTGTGCTGAAGGTCAGCGGCAAGATCATCGCTGCCCCCAAGCTCGTCGGTGAGAAGATCGTTGCGGCACCGGTCGTTACCGAAGAAGCAGCAGCAGAGGTTGCAAAGGGCGCGAAGGATGCCGGCAAGGCAGCAGCCCCCGCAAAGGATGAGAAGAAAGGCGCAGCCCCTTCAAAGGGCGGCAAGAAGTAACTCTCCTTTTTTCTACGATATTTTTTCGCGGCTCTTTTCAAAGCCTTCCCGTTCAGGTTTTTTTCTGGGAGCAACCCGTCACTTATTGGTTGAGACCAAAATTTTTACAAAAAACCAAGTCCCCCTCCGGAAGCCAATCGGAAAAAAACCGTTTTTACTTCGGAGTATAGTATTCGGACATTGGGTAGCCCCCCTACAAAATTAAAAACCGGACCTCCCGTCCAAAATGTTTTCGGAGACACACTCCTTTCAGTCCAGAAATGATTGAAGGCCGTACTGTCCAATGGTCAGCCCCTGGAGGATGCCGGGTCCGGATCTCCGCAAAGCCAGTGGCCCGTCACCCGCACTTCCCTTTTATTCTTCTCCGGCTAAGATTGTACCTGAGAAAGAATGACACGCTACGGGTTCATCGGCACCGGATCGATGGGGAGCATGCTGGTCCGGCAGTTCATCCAAACTGGCCTTGTGACACCGGGAGAGAGAACCGCAAGTTCAAAGACCGGGGCACTCGCAGATGAGACCGGCATCATAGCGGTTCCTGCAAACCGGAGGGTAGCGGAAGAGGCCGATCTCCTCTTCATCTGCGTAAAACCCCTTGAGGTCCGGGGCGTTCTCCAGGAGATCCGGAGCGAACTGGACCGGGATAGCCTGCTCGTCTCCATTGCGGCATGCGTGAGCCTAGCAGACCTGGAAGCATGGGGTGGGGACGAGGCCCGGTGTGTCCGGATTATCCCGAGCGTGACCGCTGAAGAGAATGCCGGGATCTCGCTCGTGGCATGGGGCCGCCGGGTTCTGCGGAGGACAAAACCCGGGTCCTCGGTCTCCTCCATGCCATCGGAACAGCGGTAGAACTGGAGGAGAAGGATCTTGAGGTCTGCACGAACCTCACCAGCTGCGGCCCGGCGCTGATCGCAGCGATGAGGAAGGAGCTCGGCAGTGCCGCGGTCAGGACCGGGGCCATACAACCGGAGCTTGCCGAATATCTTCTCCGGGAAACCATGGACGGCACGGCCCGCATCCTTGCGGACAAAGGAATGACATTTGATACGGTCATCGAACGGGTGGCAACACCGGGAGGCAGCACGGAGGAAGGAGTCAGGCTCATCGCGTCCCGGCTCCCCGGCGTGATGGATGAAGGCCATGAGGTATTGTTCGCAAAACGCCGGCTCGTCACCGATCAGGTTGAGAGGAACGGGTAAGCTCCCGTCCTGATCCCCCGATCTCTATATTACCCTCTTCACCTCAGTATAAATAAATGCAGAATGCCACCTCCCTCCGGTCAGCGCTTGCGGATGCCGCCTTTCAGGCTTACCTCGAGGCAGTGATCCGGCTTCCTCCGGATGTCATGCGGGTCATCGAACGGGCCGCTGCTGCCGAGACAAACCCGGTCGCCCGCGGTGAGTTTGCCAATATCCTTGTCAACCTCAAAGAGGCTGAACGGCTCGGGGTCCCGCTCTGTCAGGACACCGGCGTCCCGGTGGTCTACCTCACGGTACCTCCCGATCTCCCGTTCACGCAGGAGCTGTACGATGCAGTCGCAGACGGGATCCGGCGGGCGACCGAGGAGGTCCCGCTCCGCCCGAACGTTGTACACCCGCTTACCCGGAAGAACACCGGTGACAATACCGGCCTCGGTATGCCGGCGGTCCACGTGAAGCCGGGTGACCGGCTCACGGTCACGGTCCTCCCGAAGGGAGCCGGTGCAGAGAACATGTCCCGGATCGCCATGCTCCTCCCGTCACAAAAGAACCAGATCGAGAGTTTCATTGTGGAGACCGTGCTCCTTGCGGGAGGGAAGCCGTGCCCTCCGGTCATCGTCGGAGTCGGGATCGGCGGGACGTTCGACAGCGCCGCAGCGCTTGCAAAGGAAGCCCTCCTCCTCCCGGTCGATACCATGGACGAGGACGAGGAGCGGGTCTGCTCTGCCATCAACAAACTCGGGATCGGGCCGATGGGCCTTGGCGGGAATACCACTGCACTTGCCGTAAAGATACAAATCGCCTGGTGCCACACCGCGTCGCTCCCGGTCGCTGTAAACGTCCAGTGCTGGGCCAACCGTCACGCAACGGTCGAGGTGAAACGATGACCGGGACGGTCTCGTGCGTCCAGCTCAGAACACCGCTTAGTGATGAAATCCTTCCGCTGAAGGCGGGGGACTGCGTCGAGCTCTCGGGAATGGTTTATACCGCACGCGACGAAGCGCACATCCGGATGATGGAGGACGGGATCCCCTTCCCGTCCCGTGGTGCAGTCATCTACCATTGCGGACCGGTCATCAAGCACGGGATGGTTGTCGCCGCCGGGCCAACGACATCGGCCCGGATGAACGAGATCTCGGGGTTTCTTCTCGATGCTGGCGTCCGGGGGCTCATAGGAAAAGGCGGGATGGGAAAGACCGTCCGGGACCAGATCCGGGGCCGGGGCGTCTATTTTGCCTTCACCGGCGGGTGTGCAGCGCTTGCCTCAGCCCGGATGAAGCTCAGGGATATGTACTTCAAGGATCTCGGTATGGCCGAAGCGATCTGGGCGATCGAGCTTGATCACCTTCCGCTCGTCGTTGGCATCGATGCGCACGGGAACGACATCTTCAGCACGGTCATTGACCGGGCGGGATCCGAACTTCGGAAATATAAGGAGACTGCGTGCAGTTTCGGGCCTTGTGGAAAAGAATAGGTTTTTTTCACGTGGACGGGTAATATAATACGACAGGATTTTTCCCATGAAGCTCGCCATCGACGAGACCCGGTGCAAGGGCTGCAACCTCTGTACGAAAGTCTGCCCCTATAAGATCTTCCGGGAAGGCAGGAAGCCCAACCGGAAGGGAACTATCGTGCCCGCGCTCGATCGTCCCGAGCGCTGCACGAACTGCCGGCTCCGGAACCTGTACGGCCGGACGCTCTGCGGGGTCTGCCAGCTCACCTGCCCCGACCAGGCGATCTCGTGGGTGGAAGAGGAACCATACGAGCGGAAGAAGGTGGCGATTGAATATTGACGCGGACTGAATTCTGGCAGGGAAATACCGCGTGTGCTGAAGGAGCGCTTGCGGCCGGCTGTAACTTCTTTGGCGGGTACCCGATCACCCCCTCGACCGAGGTCGCGGAGCATATGGCCTCAGAGCTCCCAAAGAGGAACGGGGTCTTCATCCAGATGGAGGACGAGATCGCGAGCATGGCCTCGATCATCGGCGCCTCGTGGACGGGAGCCCGGGCGATGACTGCGACGAGCGGGCCCGGCTTCTCCCTCATGATGGAGAACATCGGGTTTGCGGCGATGACCGAGACCCCCTGCGTTGTCGTCAACGTCCAGCGGGGCGGTCCTTCTACAGGACAGCCGACCATGGCCGCACAGGGGGACATGCTGCAGGCCCGGTTCGGCTCGCATGGCGATTACAGTATCATCGCCCTCTGTCCCGCAACCGTTCAGGAGATGTACGAGATGACGGTGAAGGCCTTCAACCTCGCCGATACGTACCGGGTCCCGGTCTTCCTGATGGCAGACGAGGTCGTGGGGCACATGCGGGAGAAGATCATCATCCCCGATGCCGTGGAGCGGGTTCCCCGGCGCGAGCTTGCCCGGGGAACCCTTCCCTTCCATACCGGCGGAGATCTCGCGCCCGGCTTCCCGCAGTTCGGGAGAGGTTACAGCGTTCACGTGACCGGGCTCACCCACGATGAGCGGGGCTACCCGGCAGCGACCAACCCGAAGCTGCATGCCGCCCTTGTCCAGCGCCTCGTCGACAAGATCGAGCTCGCACGCGACACGATTGCCGATTATGATATCATTAACCCAGACGCAGAGGATCTCTTCATAGCGTACGGTGCGCCGGTCCGGACGGTCCAGCAGGTGATGCACGACCGGCCCAAAGAGAAGATCGGATTCCTCCGGCTCAGGACGGTCTGGCCGTTTCCGGAGAAGGCGCTCTCCCTCTTCAAAAACGCCAAACGGGTCCTCGTTCCCGAGATGAACCTCGGGCAGATGGCCCGGGAATTCGAGCGGCACACGAAGGTTTCGGTCATCAGCATCCCGAAACTGGGAGGGGAACTCCACACCCCCGATGAGCTGGTCGCGGTCCTGGAGGCGCGATGAGCTTCGACGAGTGGTATCGCCAGGACCGGCTCCCGCACATCTACTGCGCAGGCTGCGGCAACGGTACGATCATCAACTGCACGCTCGCAGCCGTTGACCAGATGGGATGGAAGAAGGAGGAGACGGTCTTTGTCTCCGGCATCGGGTGCTCCTCCCGGGCTCCCGGGTATATCGTCACTGATTCGCTCCACACCACCCACGGGCGGGCGATCGCGTTTGCAACCGGTGTCAAGATGGCAAACCCTGACCTGAATGTCGTCGTCTTCACTGGCGATGGTGACCTCGCGGCGATCGGCGGGAACCATTTCATCCACGGGTGCCGGCGGAACATCGACCTCACCGTGGTCTGTATGAACAACCAGATCTATGGCATGACCGGGGGACAGGGAAGCCCGACAACGCCTATGGGGTGCACCTCGTCCACGACCCCGTACGGGTGCACCGAGATCCCGTTCGACCTCTGCGAGCTCGCCATCGCAGCCGGAGCGAATTACGTCTCCCGCTGGACCTCGTACCATGTCAAAGAACTCGAGAAGGCGGTCAAAGTCGGACTCGAGACGAAAGGATTCTCGTTCATCGAGGCGATGGTCCAGTGCCCGACCGCGTTCGGCCGGAGGAACAAGTTCAAGCAGGTCGCAGACCATGTCGAATACCTCCGGGCCCACTCCATCCTGAAGGCGAAAGTCGACCGGATGACCGGGGCCGGAGAGACCGTGCCCGAAGGCCTGTTCGTCGTCGGGGAACTTGCGAAGAGGAACCGGCCATATCTGGGTGCGAAAATGGTTGCGAAAACCGAGGCAAAACCGGGGGAAAAGTCATGAGGCACGAAGTCAGGCTCTCGGGGTTCGGCGGGCAGGGGATCATCCTCTCGGCCGTCATCCTCGGGAGGGCAGCCGTCATGTACGACAGCAAGTACGCGGTCCAGACTCAGGTCTACGGCCCCGAGGCCCGGGGCGGTGCGTCGATGAGCCAAGTTATCATCGACGACAACCCCATCCTCTTCCCGAAAGTGACGGACCCGAAGATCTACGTCATCATGTCGCAGGAGGGGTTCGAGAAGTACGGGGCGAACGCACCGAAAGATGCGATCATGCTCATCGACACCACGCTCGTCCACTCCCGGCCGGAATGCCCCTGCATCGAGATCCCGGCGACCCGGGAAGCGAAGCAGGCTCTCGGGAAGGATATTGTCGCAAATATCGTCATGCTCGGGGCACTGGTCGCTACGACTCATGTCGTGAGCGAGGTTGCGCTCGAAAAAGCTATCCTCGACTCCGTCCCGAAGGGGACGGGGACGCTCAACCAGAAGGCCATGAAGCTGGGCGTCGAACTTGCAGAAGGGGCATCCGGAAAATAACCGGAGGGAATGCTTGAGGGAATACCAGGGGGAAGATCATGAAATTACGGGAATACGAGGCAAAGAACGTGATCCGGGAGTACGGTATCCCGGTTCCGGCAGGCTTTCTGATCCGGTCGGAGAACGAACTTCCGGCGCACCTTGACGAACTCGGGGACCGGATCGTGCTGAAGGCGCAGGTCGATGTCGGCGGCAGGGGCAAGGCCGGCGGGATCCTGATGGCGGACCGGGCTACGGCAGTCCCGACCGCCCACTCTCTCTTCAAAAAGGAGATCAAAGGTCTCCCGGTTCAGGAGATCCTCGCCGAGCAGCGGCTCGATATCCAGCATGAATACTACCTCTCGATCACGGTCGACCGTTCGAGCAAGCAGCCGCTCATCCTCTTCACCGAAGAGGGCGGGGTCGAGATCGAGATCACCGCACGGGATAACCCGGCCGCGATCCGGAAGGCCGTTCTCCTCCCTCTTATGCGTGACATTCCCCCGTTCATGCTTCGCGATCTCCTCGGCACCGCACCAAAAGAGATCGGTGCAGTGATCAACAAGCTCTACCGGGTCTTCTGCGAGAAGGACGCCCTCCTCGCCGAGATCAACCCGCTAGTCATGACGCCGTGCGGGGTCTTTGCCGCGGACGCCAAGATCATTGTCGACGACAACGCTCTCGGGCGCCAGGGCTTCACCGTCAACCGCGATCTCACCGAGCGCGAGGCCGAGGCGGAGAAGCACGGCTTCTCGTACGTCGAGCTCGGCGGCTCGATCGGGGTCATCGGGAATGGCGCGGGGCTCACGATGGCGACCCTCGACCTCATAGAGTTTTACGGCGGGAAGGCGGCAAACTTCCTCGACGTGGGTGGAGGAGCTGAGAGTGAGCGCGTGAGGCACGCGGTCCGGCTCGTGGCGAGCGTTCCGACCGTCAAGGTCATCGTAGTCAACCTCCTCGGCGGGATCACGAAGTGTGACGAGGTCGCAAAGGGGATCATCGATGCCGACATCCCGCAGAAAGTGATCGCCAGGTTCGCGGGTACCAACGAGGCCGAGGGCAGGAAACTCCTCTCCGGGGAAGGGTACGAGATGCTCGACACCATGGATCTCGTGGTGAAGAGAGCGGTGGAGGCGACATCATGATCTACGGTGACAGGAATACCGGCATCCTCGTGCAGGGCGCAACCGGGAGACAGGGGGAGTTCCACATCGGGCTCATGAACACCTATGCCCGGCAGGTCGGCGGGAAGGGGGTTGTCGCCGGGGTCACGCCCGGGAAGGGCGGCCAGCAGGTCCACGGCGTCCAGGTGTACAACACGGTGAAGGAAGCGATGCGGGACCACGACATCGGTGCGAGCGTCATCTTCGTCCCGGCCTCTGCCGCTGGGGACGCGATCATGGAAGAGGCGAACGCGGGGATCGAGACGATCGTCTGCATCACCGAGCATATCGCGGTCCACGACACAATGACGGCGATCTCGTACGCACGGACGGATGGATGCCGCGTTATCGGCCCCAACTGCCCCGGCCTCCTGTCGCCCGGCGAGGTCAAGATGGGTATCATGCCCGCCGCCCTCTTCTCCCGGGGCAATGTCGGGGTCATCTCCCGGAGCGGGACCCTGACCTACGAGGTCGTGGACGAGCTCACCCGGGCAGGGATCGGCCAGAGCACGGTTCTCGGTATCGGCGGCGACCCGGTCATCGGCCAGACCTTTGTGGATGTTCTCGAAGAATTCGCAAACGATCCCCAGACAAAGGCCGTCGTCCTGATTGGCGAGGTCGGAGGCAACCTCGAAGAGGAGGGTGCAAAGTCGACCGATCTTCCGATAGTCTCCTATATCGCCGGCGTCTCTGCCCCGCCCGACAAGCGCATGGGCCATGCCGGCGCAATTGTCGAGGGAGGCGAGGGTGATGCCCGTTCGAAGATCGCGAGGCTCAGGAAGCAGGGGGTCCCGGTCGCCTCACGGGTGTCAGAGATCCCGGATATGATCCGCGACCTGTTCCGGTGCCATTGCTAGGTCTCTTTAACAGACCGGTAATCCCTGTTCTCTCTTTTTTCCTTCCGGTTTTTGATCCGTGGATTTCCAAAATCCCGCTCATCCTTATGCTGGTTCCGAGCCGATCTTTTCAGAATTAAGGCAAGGCCTTATAATTCCATCCCAGGTTCTCCGGCTCATCGTAGGGAATAGCGTTGGGTTCCGTCATTGCTGATATGATCCGTAATGCCATCGATGACGACTGCACCCTTGAACCGGTCAGTCCGGGTTATTGCCCAGGCTGCCATGTACCCCCCCTAGCTCTGCCCGATGATCCCTCCCCGGTTCGGATCGGCAATCCCCCGCTACTTTACAATGTAAACCGGAGAGCCGGGTCAGGTCCTACCTGTCCTGAGGTTTTTTCCGGTAATTTTTCTCTGGCCCGTGACCTGTTACCCTTGGCTTTATCCTCTTCCGGTTACAATCGGTATGAAGCAAAAACCATGTCCGATTCCCCGTTTTTACCTCTTCCTCCCGGGATGTTTGCGCTCGTCACCGAGACGGTGAGCCGCCGCGTCTCCCGCCTGCCGTTCCTGCGGAACGGGATCAATGTTACCGGTGAACTTATCGGCGTTACCATGGAGTGCCTAAACGTCGAGTTCAAAAAGGCCCTCCCTCTCATGACCCCGAAGGATGCCCCTGATCATATCGCAAAAGGACTCGACCACTGCCTTGAAGAGCGGCTGCCGGTTTCGGGGAAGACTGTCGTGCCTGTCATTGCTGATGTTCTGTGCAGTGCGGGAATTGCCGAGCAGATAGAGCTCCTCGACAAGCAGATCCACCGGCCAAGGAAGGCGATCCAGCTCCTCCCGGCGTATACTTGGCACATCGCATCTCCGACCCTGAGCCTTCCCCCTTCGGGTAACGATGCCCTGGACCTTGCGTGGATGAAGATCTGCCCGGTCTGCCGGACCGGGATCCTGAACAAGGTTATCGGTAAACAGCTCTTCGGTATCCCGCACGCGGATTACATCATCGAATGTACCCACTGCGGGGCCAAGTTCATCCCGGTCGGGACCCAGTACCGCTTAGTTTCGATAGCTACTATCAAGGATCCGCTCTGGAAAAAGCAGCTTGACAAGACGTATTCCCCCGATGCCTGGGCCGATATCGCGCGCGGACCAAATCCTGGTGGCTCCCTCCTGCCCAGGGGAACAAAGCCCGCTGCGTCAACAACGGCAACCGGCGCGGGTCCCGCACTCCTGACCTCGACTGTTCCCACCCATCCGGCAGCCCAGGCTTTAAAGACCGGCGCTCTCACCCAGGGTAAAGACGGCTCGGTTGCGGTGCCCTATGGCGAGAAGATCCTCTATTTCAAACCGGTGAAACTCAACTTTTTCGGGAGTGCAAAAGAAGACCTTTTTGCGCGGTCTTTCAAGCTGGTGCAGGATCTCCTGGAAAAACCCGTCTACGCTCACCTCCGGGACCCGGTCAACGCGAAGTACCCGCAGTACCTTCCCATGAAAGCGGGTCTCTTTCTGGGACAGCTGAAAGAACGGCACGACCCGTTCTACCGCCAGTTCCTGAACGGGCACGGTGACGAACGGTACGGGACGTTCAAGGCTGAGGATTCAAACGAGATGGGGCGAAGGGGAGTTCTTATCGCAGTTGCAAACCGGGGTATTTATGCAGCGTTCGACTGCCAGGACTCGTTCCGGGCTGTTATCAACGATTCGCTCGGCAGGATCACCGCGGAAGACTGCTATCTCGAACACGCAGGTCTGAACTGCCGGATCAACGCGCTGCTCTGCATGTACCGGAGGGAATCAGGGATGTACATCTACGCAACCGGGAACAACGAAGAACGGGTACAGATTACCGAAGCCCTTAAAAAAGAGGCAATGGCCTGAACCGGCTGAATACGTCGGGGATCCTGCGTGAGACTGATCAGAGAATTTTTCATCTTCCAATAAAAGATTATACTTATCCACACGGGATACCCTGGAGCAGTGCCTATCCATGAAATGCCCTCATTGCGGGATAGAAGTTCGCGATAATACGGTAGAATGCGGCTATTGCGGCAATAAAATTACGAGACGCGAGGAGAAGAAGGGTGTCAGCAGCGGCAGGGCGGATCTCTCTGGTGACGAACCGGAAGGCGAGGAGGAAGAGGAAGGCGGGCTCTCCAAGATCCTGCAGCCCGGGGAACAGGTGCTGATAGGTTCACTCAATATCTCGGTGAAGAAGTTCTTTTTCCATGCTTACCTCACCAACCAGAGAATCTTCCTGATAGATACGCAGGAGAAGAAGCTCAAGGTCACGGCAAAGGATATCCAGCGGGATACCATTGTCGGGAGCATCATCGAATTTTCCGAGAATTCCGATCCCGTCCTCGTCCTCTCCATCAGGTCGACTGATGACGAGATCAAGACCATGAAGATCGTCTTTGCGCAGAACGGGATGGACCGTTCGGCTGAGATCGATGAATGGGTCGCCCTTCTCAACGAAGAGAAGAGACCAAAGAAGGGCCAGAAGCGCCGGGTGGAAGAGCCGGAAGAGGAGAAGCCGGAGCCCGAAGAAGTACTGGAATTTGTCAAGCCAGCGGTGAGCCGTCCCGAACGAGCCGTCCAGAATCAGGAGCTTCACCCGGCACGGAAGCCGTCCAAGGATCACGAGAAACAGCCCCCGGTGAAGCGGCTGGTGACCCCTTACACGGTGCCCCGCCAGCGGGTGGAAATGGAACGGCAGCCACCGGTCGAAGAGCCGGTACGGCGTGCACAGATCCGGCAGGTGCCCGAGCCGGCGAAAAGACCGGTTGCAAACCAGGAATATGACCGGGAGACTGAGGTCTCACGGGTGGCTGGAGAGCCCCCGGTCCGGAAGCACGAGGCACCCTCTGCAATGAAAGTCGCGATGAAGGGTGCCATGCAGCCGATCCGGCAGTCCCCGATGCAGCAGTCGAAAAGACCGGTTGAACCGGTCCGGAGGCAGGTGATCGAGGCGGTAGCTGAGCCGGAACCCGAACCGGAACGGGTACCGGTGCGCAGGTCGTTTGTTCAGGAGAAACCTGCCGTTCCGGCGTACGAGCGGCAGGCTGAACGGACCTATACCCATGTCGAGCGGGAGGAACCGGAGGAGACCGGAACCCCGCAGTTCTGCCATCACTGCGGGAAGAAACTACCCCATGCAGCGAATTTCTGCCCCGGCTGCGGCACACGCCTCGGCCAGAACAAGATCCCGGCACCCGCACCGGCATCGCATCATCCCGCGCAGGCTCACCACGAAAAACGAGTCGCCCCCCGGGCCGACATCGAAGAAGAGGAGCTGGAAGCAGAGAAGCCGGTCCCGACCAAACCCCCGGTGAAAAAGGTAGCGCCGAAGGGTAGCGAGATGACTATCCTGCACAAGTTCCTGCGCCGGTAGAACGGCCGAATTCTTATCTCCTTCGTCTCTTTTCTCGTTGTTTTCAGATTGCACCGACAATTGGCTGTTCCGGTTGTTTTTTTTTAAACCCGAATACCCGTTCACTCACTATTTACGTGCAGCTCCTCCTCCTCTCCCTCGGCAAAATCCCTGCAAACCCGCTCTAAAATTACTCCTGGTGATAAAATTAGTATCCGACTATACGATTTCAGAAATGGTTATATTCACTCCTGCCCCTTGTACTACTACCAACTGTCACGAGGATACCAATGAAGAGAAATATCCAGATTGAAGCCTTAGACCAGATACCCCTCGAAAAGCAGCGGATCGAACTCGTAGAGCGCAAATGCCTCGGCCACCCGGACAGTATTGCAGATGGGATCGCCGAGTCGATCAGCCAGGCCCTTTGCAAGGCATATCTCGATGAGTTCGGCGTCGTCCTCCACCACAACACCGATCAGGGTGAAGTCGTGGCTGGTGAGTCCGTCCCCAAGTATGGCGGCGGAAAGATCGTCCGGCCGATGTACATCCTTCTTGACGGACGTGCAACCAAGCAGTTCGATGGCGTCACTATATCAACCGATGCTATCGCGGTCGAGGCCGCGCACACCTACCTGCACAAGATCCTCCCCGACCTCAACCTCAACCGGGATGCTATTGTCGATTGCCGGCTCGGTGTCGGCTCAACAGACCTCCGGGATGTCTTCAGGCCCTGCCAGGGAACTGCCCCCCGGTCCAACGACACCTCGTTCGGTGTCGGCCATGCACCCTTCTCGGAGATTGAGACGATCACCAAGAGTGTCGCAGAAGTCATTGACGAGAAACTTCGGCCGAAATACCCGGTCATTGGTCAGGATATCAAGATCATGGGCCTCCGTGATGGGGACAATATCACCCTCACCATCGCCTGCGCCATGGTCGACAAGCACTGCTCCGGAATTACCGAGTACATCCACTACCGTGACCTCCTGCAGGAGAAGATCACTGATATCGCAAAGAAGCACACGAACCGCCACGTTGACGTGCACGTGAACACAGCCGACGACCTCGGCGCAAACAGCGTCTTCCTCACCGTGGCCGGAACCTCAGCCGAGATGGGCGACGACGGTTCTGTCGGCCGTGGCAACCGGTGCAACGGGCTTATCACCCCGAACCGGCCCATGAGCATGGAAGCAACGAGCGGGAAGAACCCGATCAATCATATCGGCAAGATCTATAACCTCCTCTCGACCCAGATCGCACAGGACTGTGTCGCAAAAGTCAACGGCATCGAAGAGATGTACGTCCGCCTCCTCTCCCAGATCGGAAAACCGATCGATCTCCCGCTTGTCGCAAGCGTTCAGGTCCTGCCAAAGCACGGGTACTCCGTAAAGGACATCAACCCCCAGATCGAGGCGATCGTCAACGATCAGCTCGCAAATGTGACCTGCATAACCGAGAAGGTTATCTCCGGCCAGCTCAAGACATTCTGATACGAATATGGCAAACAAAAAACCTTCGCAGGAAAGAACAAAAACCCGCACCCCCTCTTTTTCCGGCGTTGTCCGGCTCGCGATTCCCAATAAGGGAAGGATTGCCGAACCGGTCCTCGAACTTGTCGAGCAGAGCGGGCTCCACCTCTCCGAGTTCGGGGAGCGCCTGCTCATCTGCCCGACGCTCGACGCTCACGTGGAAATCCTCTTCGCCCGGCCGATCGATATACCCGAATATGTGGCAATCGGGGCAGCCGATCTCGGGATCACCGGTCACGATATGGTTATCGAGCGGGAGGCGGATGTCGAGGAGCTCCTTGACATCCAGACCGGCAAAGCCAAGCTGGTCCTTGCAGTCCGGGAAGATTCCCCGGTGACAACGGTGAAACAGCTCGCTGGTAAGAAGATTGCAACGGAATTTCCTATCATCGCCCGGAGGTTCCTTGCGAAACACCGAATCCGTGCAGAGATCGTACAGGTAGGGGGAGCATGCGAGGCGACACCGCACCTCGGGATAGCGGACGCGATCATCGATCTCTCCAGCTCCGGAACTACCCTCAAGACAAACCGGCTCCGGGTTATCGATGAGGTCCTTGTGACGTCGACGTACCTTATTGCAAACAAGGACTCCCTGAAAGAAAAGCGGGAGAAGATCGACGAGATCCACCTCGCGTTCGAGAGCGTGATCCGGGCACGCGGCCAGTGTTACCTGATGATGAACGTTAAACGCGAGTGCCTCGAGACCGTGAGGGGCGTCCTGCCCGGCCTCTCGGGACCGACCGTCATGGACGTTGCCTCGAGCGAGGATCTCGTTGCTGTCCACGCGGTCGTCAGCGAGGAACGCGTCTATTCCCTGATCAACTCGCTGAAACGTGCCGGAGCAAAGGACATCCTCGTCATGGCGATCCAGCGGATGATCCGGTAAAGGAGAAATAATAATGCGCATCTTTCCCGCCGTTGACATTCTTGGAGGCAGATGTGTCCAGCTCGTGCAGGGGAAGCGGGAAAGCGCGACCTCGTTTGGCGATCCCCTTACCTGTGCCACCCGGTGGCTTGATCTCGGTGCCGATGCGCTCCACGTTGTTAACCTCGACGGGGCATTTGGCAGTTCCGCGAAGAATGCCGATCTCATCGCGGACCTCGTAAAAAAGACCGGCTTCGAGATTGAGCTGGGCGGCGGGATACGGAATAGCGAGGATGCAACCCGGTGGCTCGATCTCGGCGTCTCCCGGATCATCATCTCGACCCTTGCAACCCAGGATCCGGCATCTATCGGCCGCCTTGCCGATGAGTTTGGCGGCGAACGGATCATGGCAGGGGTCGATGCAAAAGGCGGGCAGCTTGCGGTCAGCGGCTGGCAGGAGACCGCTGGGGATTACCTCGAATGGGCAGCCCGGTTCGAGAAGCTCGGTGCAGGCTTCCTGCTCTATACGAACGTTGATGTCGAAGGGCTGCAGCAGGGGGTCAGGTTCGAACCGGTAAAGCGGCTGATCGATCACGTCAGGATCCCGGTTGTCGTTGCCGGTGGCGTATCTGCCCGGGCAGATGTAGCCGGGCTCCGCACTGCCGGGGCGTTCGGGGCGGTGCTTGGCTCCGCCTTGTACAGCGGGAAGATCAGACTTAGGGAAGCACTGGAGGAGAGCCTTTGAGAAGCGTGGAAGTTGCACGGGAGACAAAAGAGACGAAGATCCGGATAATCCTGGATCCTGACGGGTCCGGAGAGCTTTTGATCGAGACCGGGATACCGTTTTTCGATCACATGATGACCGCAATGGCAAAACACGGTGGCTTTGACCTTATCTGCACCGCTGCGGGAGATCTCGCCGTTGACTGCCACCATACGATCGAGGATATCGGGATCGTCCTTGGCGATGCGCTCAGAAAGGTCATGGGAGATGGCCGGGGGATCCGCAGGTTCTCCCATGCGATAATCCCGATGGATGAGTCGATCGCAACCGTTGCCCTCGACTGCGGGGGCCGGGTCTTCCTGGTCTGGCACGGGACGTTTGGGAACAAGACCATCGGGACGATCCCTACCGATCTCTTCGAGCATTTCTTCTACAGCGTCTGTGCCCGGGCCGGTATCACTGCCCACATCTCCTTCACCGGGAAGAACGATCACCACCAGTGCGAAGCGGCATTCAAGGCTTTCGGGATTGCTCTTGGGAGAGCGCTTGAAATGGACAAAAATCCGGAGATTGTCAGAAGCACGAAAGGGACGTTCTGATCCCTTTCATCAGCCGGCTTTTTTTTTAAACGCAGGTTTTTTCAGGCATTCTCCTGTGCTGTGATATCCCGAATTGATTTTACACATATAACCATTTCTGCGCATATTTCAGAATCCTCTCCTGGGGTAGACGGTACCAGAATGCGTTATAAGGCTCATCGAAATCGAGACTCACTCATGTGAGGTTTGATGACATTGTGCCAGTGAAGAATTTTATCGACAGAACCGAACTTCGCGATCCTTCGTTCGACTTCTCTGAAGAACCGTTCAATTTTGCCGTTCGTTTGAGGGTGTTTTATCCTGGTTGGGATGTGTTTTATGTTGTGATGAACAAGGAACTCTCCGAATTTATGATGGGCCTGTTCACGGTTCCGAGCTGAAACGAATTGTGTACTGTTGTCAGTGAGGATCTTGCGGGGCGTACCGTACATCTGGAATCCCTGATTCAGCACCGTGAGAGTGTTCTCGGTAGTTGGAGAATCGAATACCCCGTAGCAGGTGATGAGGCGGGATGAATCATCCATGAATGCGATCAGCCATTTCTTCGATCCTTTAAGTTCGAACTCTTTCCAGTCTCCCTGCCCCATCGACATGGAATGAGTATGTTCATACCGAACATATTTCCGCTGTTGCCGTTTTTTCATGTTGATCTCCACCAGACCGTGGTTCAACAATACCCGATAGATTCGATTATGCGGGATATGGATCCCGTGTGTTTCCTCAATCTTCTTCTCCAGATGGATTGGACCAATGTTGTTGGATTGATAGGTTGCGAGGATCAACTCTTCTGCTCGATCATCGATGGCTTGGGGCTTTCTTCCAGATTGCCTGAGTACCGGATATTCCCCCGATTCTCTGAACGGGTTGATGAACTGATACACTCGTTGACGGGTAATCTGGAAATACCGGGCAATCTCAACAACGGGTTTATCATTGACGCATTGCTGAATGATCCTCTGGATATCCCCATTCGATAAGTTGCTCAAATCGGTATTTACATCTGATGTCAAATGATTTCGGGATAGGACAAATCCAAACGAAGGGAGAAACAAAGTAAAAACGCTCTACAATAAACGGCGGAAAAATTACGAGCAGTCCATCTCTTTTAAGGTTTTATCCGCAAGCTCCTTCATTCTTGCCGATATCCTTGACGAAGAAGAGTAATCCACTTCCCGCATGGCATTTGCGATCTCGTTTCCCAGCACAAAAATCGCATATTTGTGCTCCATTTTACTTTTATGCTGCTGGGAAGGCGTTATTTTCAGAGCACCATACTGTGAGAATTTCAAATCGGGATTGATCTCTTCGAAATAATCTTTTACGTCATAGAGCATCTGGTGAAGGTTGATCAGTTCCTCTTTGTGCATACAACCACTCCAGACAGTAAATTGGTAGCATACAGCATAAATAAATTTGTGCGGGATTTATGTGCCCATTTTCATGATCCGTATCGATAACGGGCGTTTGATGATTCCCTTGAAATCCCGTGCTGCCACGTAGGAGAACCCTTTCCAGACAAGCCGGTCGAGAAGTTTCTGGTCCACCGGGCGATCGACAACAAGGCCGGTTACCGCCTCATCCATCGTCTCGATCGCCTTCTCGACTTCATCGACTTTGGTCTCTTTCACAATGGCGAGATCGACACTCAGGAAACGGGCCAAGCTGTGTCCTTTTACCTCATCGATATGATCGCGGAGCGTCAGCGGCCCGGCATTGCTCTCCCGGGTCCTCGCGGGAGCGGCATGGCCCCTCCCCTTCCGTTCCGGCGCTTCCGGTTCTTCAACTACCCGGGGGGGGCGGAGATCTGCCGGGAGTTCCGAGGAGGTCTCGAAGTACTGATCCCGGATGTACTCGACCGGCACCTTGTTCCGGAGGGTCTTTATAACCTCCTTCCGGGTCATATCCTCGACGCTCTTTCCCCGGGGGGAGAAGGCCACCGAGTCGATGTCTGCGACCTGCAAGAGCTCGCGAAGGATCAGTTCCCCGCCACGGTCGCCATCGAAGAATGCCGTAGCGGTCTTCTTCTCGCAGAGTTCGATCACGGTCTTGGGGATGTTTGTCCCTTCGACCGCGACAGCATTCTTGATCCCGTAGCGGAGCAGATTCAGAACATCCGCCCTGCCTTCGACGACGATGATGGCATCCGAATCGAGCACATTGGGTCCGGCCGGGATCCGTTCTTCGCCAACGGATCCGATCTTCTCGACCCGGATCGTCTGCCGGACATCATCGAGCAGTTCGTCGCTGTCGATCGTCCCGTCATCGAATCGTTCAAGAAGGAGCTCTTTTGCACGCTCTACGATCTTCTTTCGCTTGCTGACCCGGATATCCTCAACCGATTCGACCGTTACATGCGCCACGCACGGGCCGACCCGGTCGATCGTCTCGATGGAGGCCGCAAGTATCGCGGTCTCCGCACGATCAAGGGATGTAGAGATAAGGATCTCCCCCCTTGTCTCGCCTTTTTTGCTCGTTATCTGGACGTCGATGCGCCCGACACGGCCTGTCCTCTGAAGATCCCGCAGGTCGAGGTCTTCGCCGAGTAACCCTTCAGTCTGCCCGAAGATGGCACCAACTACGTCGGGTTTCTCGACCACCCCCTCTGCTGCGAGGTTAATGTGAATAAGGTACTTGGTAGTATCTGGTGAATACACGTAAACGCACCCCCATGTATCATGCAATGCTGGTAAGGCCTGATCATAGGTATAAGATATTTATATAATACACTTTTACTTAAAAAGTATGTTGCTTACCTTTACCTGAAGCGGGGAAGAGAGGTTCCCAAGTCGTGGTACAGAGGTGCCGGAAAATTCTTTTGAGATATTCCCGTTTTTCCGGGTCAGATGCCACGTTCATTCTTTCCCGAAGAGCGGGACCAGGATTGCCAGAAGATCCTCTTTTTTCGTGCCTTTGATATGCACTTTTTTCTGCGAGGAGGTAGATCCTGAGAGGATAGTTACCCGGGAAGCAGGGATCTGGATTACCGACGCGATCTGGGTAATCACCGCCTTGTTTGCCCGCCCTTCCACGGGAGGTGTTGATACCCGGCAACCGATCGTCTTTCGCCACTCATTGTAACCACAGGGGAACGCATCTGATTTTGCCCCTGCTGAAACTTCAATGGCAAGGATCGTCCCATAACGGTCTTCAGAAAGAGCATCGCAGAGCGAGGACATGGCAATCAGGCAGGTAAAATTGGGCCGGCAAAATCCCTTTTGGGGAAATGTCGCCCGGCATTAACGCACCTGGATCATCAGTGGCGTGCTGCCGTTCTTCACCGGTGTTTTAACCCTGCCGGGCGATGCCTGTCGCGCATCCGGGTTGTCCCATGGATCACTTCAGGACACATGTCAGTTCGATCACCCGGGGACCTATGGATGCGCATGTATCGGCACCATTCATCATCAGCGGTCAGGATATTTATCCCTTGGGGAAGGGAGACCGGAACCGCGCCCTAAAAACCGGAAAATGAGGGGCACGGAATCAGGAGCCCGGAACAAATCCCTTTCCCGGGAACCACGAAGGTTTTCCCCGGGGGAACTCTCCCTCATGGTAAACAACCTCTCCCCCCAGGATCACCATCTCGGGAAAAACTGCAGGGTGATTCTCGTAGGAGGTCCAGCCGCATTTGCTGTGGAGCATATCAGCCCGAATCCGTACAGCTTTTTTCTGGTACAGGGCAAAGTCCCCGCGATCTCCAACCGCAAACCCGGCGGGTGGAATCCCGAGAAGCCGGGCAGGTGTTGAAGAGGTTTTTTCGATAACGGACGGGAGACTCAGAGTTCCGTCAAGTACCTTTCCCAGAAGAAGGGGGACCATCGTTTCCACGCCCGGGATTCCCGAGGGTGCATCCGAAAAGTCCTCTCCCTTCTCGGCAATCGTGTGCGGGGCATGGTCTGATGCGATGACATCGATCCCATCCCACCGGCTCAGGAGTTCTCTTCGATGCTTCTCCGATCTCAAGGGGGGGTTCACCTTCCCGCGGGGGTCATCCTTCCGGAATTGATCCCGCGAGAGGAAGAGGTGGTGCGGCGTCACCTCAACCGAACCGCTGGCGGCGTCGATCGATCGCGCCGAGCTGAGGTGGCAGAGATGCAACCGGCAGTGCGATCCGTTGAGATTCTGCACCTCCTTTACCGCCCGCACTTCCCCGTCAACCGATCGCCGTTCGTCGTGCAGCGCGAGATCGAGGTCAGGGCCGGTAGATATCTCCTCCGCATGGATGGTTGCAAGCCCGTCCACAGCATGGATGCGTTCAAGGGCAAGGGAGAGTGCATCCCTGCCGAGAGCCTCCCCGTAACTTGAGGGCGCATAGAAGGTTTCGCCAAAGGCCATCGCCCCGGCCCTCCCCATCTCATCGAAAGGGATATCGGCAGTCACGCTGCTGTTGATGGCAAAATGACAGAGCGAATGTTCCTGTGCATCGCGGACCCGGTCCCGGAGGGCACCGGGAGAATCGATCGGGGGGATGGTGTTGGGCTGATCGACAACGACGGTCACCCCCCCCCCAAGGGCGCTCCGGCTGCCGGTGGTCCAGTCCTCCTTGCCCGACTGCAGGCCGCCCCGCATGTGCACGTGCATGTCGACTGCTGCCGGCAGGACAAACATCCCGGCGCAGTCAATCCGCACCTCCGAGGCTCCGGAGGATCCCGCGTGGACAACTACGCCTTTTCGGATTGACAGGTCAACAACCCGACCTTCCGGAAGCTGGACATTGCAGAGGATGAGAGAGGGCCGGGACTCCATGTAGAGTAATTTTCTTCCGAAACCATAAAGGCATGGCGATACTCCAAAAGTCCTCCGGGTTCGCTTCGGCCTCCGGTCTTCTCCGGTCTTAATACCGAATAGTTATTCAACCCGGATTAGTCAATGCTTCAGCTATAGCCGGTCCCGATTCACCGGGAAAACTCTATTATTGTTTTCAGGGACTTTAGTGCTGACGGGGGTTTCATCGGATGGACAGAATTATCAAAATTACCCTTTGCGGGTTTATCGTCATCCTTGCAGGTTTTGTCGGAATTATCTCTTATGATGGATTTCTTATGGAGAGATACCACTCTTCGTTGTCCGGGTCGTATGCATACTCATTCAGCGTGACAACCGATTCTGAACTCACAAACGTGACCTTTTTCATCCAGGTACAGGAGGATCCTTCCGGGAATTCACCGATTGTAAGCAGGATCAGCGCAAAGGATGTGTCGGGACTTCCGGCAGACTGGCAGACGGCCCTTTTTGCTACCGGGAAAGCGACGATGCTCAAGATTACGATGGTTTCTATCCGGCCGCCCGCAGGAACAACAGCCGGGAATCCCTATACCGTCACCTTCCGGGTGAATATTTCCTCAAAGAACAGCATCGAGACCCTGGATCCTGCTACGAATGGTGTCATCTTCCGCCCGGTCCAGAACCTCCGGGTGGTACCCTGCACGGAGGAAACTTCATCCCCCTCCGGGTCACCCACCTGTGCTGAATACATAACTCCGGTGCTTGCCGACTATTCGGCTGCACCCGGTGCAACGGTTACCCTCTCGTCAACGCTTGACGGCATAAACAACTGGAAGATCCTTGAGCCGCAAGCCAACGAATACCATACAAAACAAAGCGTCCTGCTGTTCGGGGAGAATCACGGCTGGACGACTGAAAAGGGAACACTCGTCACCGGGATGGGATCCTACGATCTCCCAAAACCCCTTATCTGATCCGCTTTTTTTTAACAAATGAACCCCGGAGCGTTTGCGTACCAGAGCGTTGCAGAACAGCCCGGCTTTACATCCCCACGACACTAGTACTTCTCAGCAATGACTTCAGGGAACGGAAAAGACCGGGCCGCGATCCGGCCGGGCTGTACGGTTGAGATTATTCGTAAGGAGGACCAGAAAACCGAAAAGAAGAGCCGGGGGATCGTTGCTGAGATCCTGACCAATTCGAGCACCCACCAGCATGGGATCAAAGTGAGGCTGAGAGACGGGCAGGTGGGAAGAGTTGCCGCAATCATCAGTGACCCGGAATAAAAACTTCCGGAGGGAATCTGCTGATGAGAAACGACGCGGAGTGGCGAAGGGGGGAGGGGGACCATTCTTTTTGACGGGGTGCAAACCCTCACCCATCAGCAAATCGATGGAGCTTTGCGTCTGAACAGAGCAATCAGCGGATCCAACCACAATGTTATAACCGGGTGGGGGTAACCCCCTGCCAAAAAAACGAAAGGGGGCTGGCGGCTTCAGTACGGTGTGTGAGGGAACCCCGGCCCCTCGCTTTTCCCGAAATTTTTCTCTGAGGTGAAATATGCGAAAATACCGATTGAAATACCTCATCTGGGGGGTTGGGAGGAGGGAGGGGATCCGCTAATTGTAGGACTTAAGAGCTGACACCCGCACCGTACCTCGCGAACCGGTATGCGATGAGCCGGCCGGCATCCCGTAGCAAGAGAGCGACACGACAGGAAAGGCACAGGTCACAGTACGTGACTTGACGTGCACGCTGCTACGCACCGGATCCCAAGGGGATTATTGTGCATATTTAAAAAAAAAATAAAGAGAGAATAGAGGATGCGAGGGATGCGATTCGAACGCATGAACCTCTGCAGGAGTGGATCTTAAGTCCACCGGAGTTGGCCGGGCTTTCCTACCCTCGCGCTCCAGATAGTTGAACCTCCAACTCAAAAAAGACTTCGTCCTAAAGGGAGACCGGGTTGCCGGTTGATTCCCCGGAGGGATCCCGGAGATATCCGGAGATCATCGCCAAAGGTTAAATTAGGAGCGGGATCGGTACAGAATGTGGATGACCGCCGCGGAATGCAGTGAGGGTGGGGCTTTTGAACTGACCGGCTGGGTAGAACTCGACGGGACGAGGCTCTCGCGGCCGGCGCTTGAGGAAATTCTGGAGAGAAGGCGCGACTGTATTTCCGGATTCGGGGGGGAATTCTTTCTCCGCTGGGGAGCGTGCAGGGCACGCGATCATTTTGGCATTATTCCGGGAGACTGTCCAAAAGGGACCCTCATCTGCGACGCCGAACCCGAAAAGAGGATCCTGCCGTCGCCCCCTGCCCTCCCCCTTAGGGATGCCATCGTTGAAGCAGTGAAACTGCGCAGCGATGAAGGAGTTACTGCCCTCTCCGGTGGGGTTGACTCAACGCTGGTCGCTGCCCTTGCCGGCCTGGGATGTGTGGCGGTGGGTCTTGAGGATTCCCACGACCTCGACCGGGCGGGGCGGGCTGCCCAGGTGCTTGGACTCGAATGTGCACGTGTTACGATCCGGCCGGCCGAAGTGGAGGCCGCTCTTCCCGTTGTCATCGGTACTATCCCGAAGAAAGATCCGGTCAATACCGGTATCGCCCTCACCCAGTTCTTCCTCACCCGATGGGCAGGCGAGCAGGGATACCGGCGGATCCTTACCGGGCAGGGAGCTGACGAGCTCTTCGGAGGGTATTTTCGGTATCTCGAAACAGCCACGCTTGAAGAGGATCTTGGGCGGGACTTTGCCGGGCTCGAAGAGCAGGCCTCCCGCGATCAGGTGATCGCCGCGCTCCACGGGACGTACCTCTCCATGCCGTACCTTGATGTGCGGGTTGTGCGCGCTGCACGCGATATTCCCTGCTGGGAGAAAGTGAGAGAAGGCCGCAGGAAAGTCTGCCTCCGGGAAGTAGCAGAACATTATATTCCCCGGGAATTCGCATGGTACGAGAAGAGAGCGATGCAGTACGGGAGCGGGATTGCAAAGGAGCTCCAGAAGATTGCACGCCGCAATGGTTATAAAACGTCGGTACAAGGGTACATAGACCACATCAGCAGGGTGGAACATGGTCAGTGAAAACGAGGTAAAGCATATCGGTGAGCTCGCCGATATCGGGATAGACGGGGAAGAACTGGTCGCATTTACTCACCAGTTCAATGTAATCTTAGAGTATTTTGACATTCTCGACCGGGTCTCGGGCGAACCGGCAGTCGCCTCCGATCTCATCAACGTGATGCGGGACGATATCGTGGAACCGTCCCTTCCGCGCGACGCTGTTTTGAGAAATGCAGGAGGACAGGAAGACGGTTTCATCAAAGCCCCGAGGGTGATGTGATGGGGTATCACGAGATCCGTTTCGAGCCGGACGACCGGTATAACGCTTTCCTCACGACCTGTACAAGGGCCTCGCATGGCGACGGGAGACTTGCAGGAGTTGCAGTTGCCGTAAAGGACAACATCTCGACGCAGGGTATCGAAACGACCTGCGCGTCGAAGATCCTGAAAGGGTACGTCCCCCCGTACGATGCTCATGCGGTCGGGCTCCTCAAGCAGGCCGGCGCTGCGATTGTCGGGAAGACGAACATGGACGAGTTCGGGATGGGGACAACGACCGAGAACTCGGCGTTTGGCCCCACCCTCAACCCTTCCGATACCGGGCGCGTTCCCGGGGGTTCGAGCGGGGGCAGCGCGGCTGCGATCGCCGCGGGAATGGTTCCGCTCGCGCTCGGCACCGACACCGGGGGATCGATCCGGTGCCCTGCGGCATTCTGCGGGATCGTCGGCCTGAAGCCCACGTACGGCCGGGTCTCGCGGTACGGCCTCATCGCGTACGCAAACTCGCTCGAACAGATAGGTCCCATGGGAAAGACCGTCAGCGATGTCTCGTCCCTCATGCAGGTCATCGCGGGATACGATCGCCGGGACTCCACCTCCCGGGAGAGACCCTACGCACATACCCCCAGTAAAGAGATCAAGGGACTCCGAATCGGGATTCCGGAAGAGTATTTCGGGCCGGGGGTAGACCCGGGCGTCACCAGAGTAGTGAGAGCCGCGATCGGCCGGCTCGAAGAGCTCGGTGCTACAACAAAGTCCTGCGCGATCCCCTCCATGGACTACGCGCTGGCCGCGTACTATGTCACCTGTACCTGCGAGGCGAGCTCCAACCTCGCACGGTTCGATGGGGTCCGGTACGGCCCGGCAGCAGAGACGAAGAAGTCCTGGCACGATGCATACCAGGATGTGCGCAGGGCCGGCTTTGGGCTTGAGGTCCGGCGCAGGATCATGCTCGGGACCTTTGCCCTCTCCTCAGGGTACTACGGGAAATATTACGCGAAGGCACAGGTCGCACGCGAGAACGTCAAGAAAGACTTTGCGAAAATCTTCTCCGGGGTCGATGTCATCGCCGGGCCGACCATGCCCACCATCGCGTTCAGACTCGGCGAGAAGAGCGACCCGCTCCCGATGTACCTCTCCGACATCCTCACCGTCCCGGCAAACCTTGCCGGTATCCCGGCCATCTCGGTGCCGTGCGGGAGATCCGAGGGGATGCCGGTCGGGCTCCAGATCATGGGCAGGCCGTTTGAGGACGAGCGCGTCATCGATGTCGCGTACGCATACGAGCAGGCGGTGAACTGATATGGCGGAAGATCAGGTGATCATCGGCCTCGAAGTGCACTGCCAGCTCGACACGAAGAGCA
Organism: Methanoregula sp. SKADARSKE-2; assembly: GCA_030919125.1. Classification (GTDB taxonomy): domain Archaea; phylum Halobacteriota; class Methanomicrobia; order Methanomicrobiales; family Methanospirillaceae; genus Methanoregula. Next base: position 1,333,457 of record CP121470.1, on the reverse strand, counting down.
AGCTCTTCTGCGGGTGCTCGACCGACTACCGGGACGACGGAGCTAACACCCACGTCTGCCCGGTCTGCCTCGGCCTTCCGGGCGCGATGCCGGTCCTCAACCGGCGTGCCATCGAGTACGCCATGCGGGTCGCAAAAGCCCTCAACTGCGGGGTTCGCGAGGAGGCCGAGTTCTCCCGGAAGAACTACTTCTACCCTGATCTCGACAAGGCGTACCAGATCACCCAGTACGACAAGCCGCTCGCGGAAGGCGGGTACCTTGAGATCGAGAGCGACGAAGGGGGCGAGCGGAAGATCCTCCTGACAAGGATCCACGTAGAGGAAGATCCCGGGAGGCTCGTCCATATGGGCAATAACGAACGCGGAAAATACTCCCTCGTTGATTACAACCGTGCGGGCATTCCCCTCATCGAGATCGTCAGCGAGCCGGATATGCGGTCGCCCAAGGAGGCCCGGAAGTTCTTGAACAAGCTCCGGGCCACCCTCGAGTATCTCAGCGTCTTCGACAGCGAGAAAGAGGGGTCCCTCCGTGTCGATGCAAATATATCGATCCGGGGCAGCGAGCGCGTGGAGGTGAAGAACATCACCTCGTACAAGGGCGTCGAGAAGGCGCTCACCTTCGAGATCGCCCGGCAGAAGAATCTCATCCGCAGGGGGCAGAGAGTGGTGCGGGAGACCCGGCACTTCCTCGAAGCACAGGGGAGCACCCAGGCGTCCCGGTCGAAGGAGCAGGAGCACGACTACCGGTACTTCCCAGAGCCTGACCTCCGCCCGCTCCACGTCCGGTCATGGGTTGACGATATCATCCTCCCCGAGCTGCCTGACGCCAGGCGCGAGCGGTTCATCGCCCAGTACGGATGCTCGCTCAACCATGCCCGGACCCTGACCGGGGAGCTGAAACTCGCAAACTTCTTCGAAGAGGTGGTTGCATGCGATCCCAGGGGGCTCTCGATGCTGGCCTCCACCTGGATCGCCGACACCCTGCTCGGCGAGCTCAACTACCGGGGCATGAGCCTCGATCTCGTCGATCCAGAGAGCGTAACCAAACTCGCAGGGCTCCTCCGGAATAAGACGATCACCGACAAGAGCGGGGTCGAGGTTCTGCGGGTCATGCTCGATCTGCGCATGCAAGGCGAACCTGCCCAGGCCCCGTCCGCCATCGTTGCCCGGCTCAACCTCGGGATGACAAAGGGCGAGACCGGAGCGATCGCCTCGGCGATTACCGAAGCGATCAACGAGAACCCAAAGGCCCTCGAAGATTACCGGAGCGGAAAGGCGGGCGCCCTCAACTTCCTGGTAGGCCAGGTCATGAAGAAGACCCGGGGAAGAGCCGATCCCGTTGAGCTGAACCGGATGCTTGCCGAAGTTCTCCAAGAGCGGGGGGTGTAACCCCCGTGCACCTGATCGTTGCGGAGAAGAACATATCAGCGCGGCGTATCGCAGAGATTCTTGGGGAAGGCAGGAAACTCACCGAACGGAAGGACGCCGGTGTCTCGACCTACAGTTTCGGCGAGAGAACAACCTTCGGGCTCCGGGGCCACGTGGTCGAGATCGACTTCGAACCCGGGTACCAGAACTGGCGGAGCGAGCACGCTACACCCCGCAGCCTCATCGATGCCAAAACGATCAAACGACCGACAGAGCCAAGGATAGTCTCTCTTCTCCAGAAACTTGCAAAGCAGGCTGATCGGGTCACCATAGCAACGGACTTTGATACCGAGGGGGAGCTGATCGGGAAGGAGGCATACGAGCTGGTCCGGGCGGTCAACCCGAAGGTTGCGATCGACCGGGCGCGATTCTCGGCGATCACGTCCCAGGAACTCCGGCAAGCCTTTTTGAACACGACGGACCTTGACTTCGCCCTCGCGGCAGCGGGCGAGGCCCGGCAGTCCATAGACCTGATGTGGGGCGCTTCCCTCACCCGGTTCATCTCCCTTGCAGCCCGGCGGGGCGGCCAGAACATCCTCTCGGTGGGAAGGGTCCAGAGCCCCACCCTCTCGATGATCGTAGACCGGGAAAAGGAGATCGAGGCCTTCGTCCCGGAGAAGTACTGGCAGCTCTCGCTCGCCACGGAGAAAGGGGGCGAAACGATCGAGGCCCGGCATACCAACGGCCGGTTCCACGAGAAAGCGCTCGCCGAGATCGCCCGGGATCACACAAAGCCCCCGCTGGTCGTCTCCGAGATCAGGACCGGGGCCAAGCAGGACCGGGCTCCCTCGCCGTTCGATACCACGACCTACATCGTCGCCGCGGCCCGGCTGGGGCTCTCAGCTGCAAACGCGATGCGGATCGCAGAAGACCTGTACATGAACGGGTACATCTCCTACCCGAGGACCGACAACACGGTCTACCCCCCGTCCCTCGATATCGACGGGATCTTAAAGACGCTCCGCAACTCTCTGTTCCGAAAGGACGTGGACTGGGTCCTCGCAAACCGGCGACTGGTCCCGACCCGGGGGAAGAAATCCTCGACCGACCATCCGCCGATCCACCCGACCGGCGTCGCCACCCGGGAAGGGATCGAGGACGATGCCTTCAAAGTGTACGAACTCGTCCTGCGAAGATTCCTTGCAACGCTCGCACCCGATGCTCAGTGGAAGACGATGAAGATCCTCTTTAAAGCCGGCGGGGAGGAGTACACGACAACGGGCGGGCAGCTCATCGAACCCGGGTGGCACGCGGTCTACCCGTTCAGCGAGGCCAAGGAGGTCATCCTCCCGCACTTCGAGACCGGTGAAGAGCTCCCGATCCGGCAGCTGGATCTGGAAGAGAAGGAGACCCAGCCCCCTGCCCGGTACACGCAGAGCAAACTCATCCAGATGATGGAAGAGCTGGGCCTTGGGACAAAGAGCACCCGGCATGAGGTCATCGCAAAGCTCGTATCGCGAAAATATGTTGAGGGCAACCCCCTCCGGCCGACCCTTGTCGGGAGGGTCGTCACCGAGTCGCTGGAGCACCATGCCGATGCCATAACACGGCCGGACATGACCCAGACGATCGAGGCCCACATGCAGCAGATCAAGGAGAACGTGAGGACCCGGGAAGACGTTATCCGGGAGTCGCGGGAGATGCTCCACCGGGCGTTCGACCAGCTCGAACCGAACGAGGGGGTCATCGGGGGTGACATCCGGGGAAGGACCGCCGAGGAGCTGAACCTCGGGAGATGCCCGGTCTGCAATGGGACGCTTGCCATCAAGCATATGCGGGGGAACATCCAGTTCATCGGTTGCTCCTGCTATCCTGTCTGCAGCTTCAACATCGGGCTTCCCGCGGCCCAGTGGGGATTTGCGGTCAGGGCCGATGAGGTCTGCGACAGACACCACCTCCATTTCGTCCGCCTTGTGAGGAAAGGGGCCCGGCCCTGGGATATCGGCTGCCCGCTCTGCCAGCAGATCAACTCCAATATCGGGTCGCTCCAGGAGATCCCCACGATGACCGCTTCCCTCATCAGCAGCCTTCACGCCCGGCACATCTACACCGTCGCGGAGCTGGCACGCAGCGAACCCGATGCGCTCGCGCTGCAACTTGGGATACCCGAAAAAGAAGGGCGGGCACTCACTTGCGAAGCTGCATCCGTTCTGGAGAGATTGCGGAGGCGCTCCGAATGCAGGAAGTTCATGCGGGAGCACCTGATCCCGCGAAAGGGACGCAGTTACAGCAAGATCCTCACGGCCCTGAAAGATGCGGGGATCCTGGAGATGGCGGATCTCGCAAGAGCCGATCTGGCAAAACTGAGAGCTGCAGGAGTTGGCGAAGGGGAAGCCGAGGAGCTCCTCGCCGATGCACGGGTCACCTACCACGGGCAGGTCTTAAAGGAGATCGGCATCCCGACAGTCAGCCTGAAAAAATACCTTGCTTCGGGAATAATCACTCCGGAGATGTTCTGCGAATTGGAGCCGGTTGCGATGAGCAAACGAACCGGCATGAGCATCGCAACAGTAGAGAAACACCGGGGGATTGTCTGTGCAGCCCTCAACAGAGCAGTACCGAAGAAACTATCAAAACCACGGATTGAGCGGGCAAAAAAGTATCTGTTAAGCCTCAAAGGGCTCACCGAAATGAGGGCAACAAAACTTATCGAAGCCGGTATCCTCGACGACTCCACGCTCCTCGAAGCAGACCTTCAGGAGCTTGCTGGAAAGACCGGTATTCCGGCAGACAAGATCCGGGAGTATCAGGTGCTCGCCAGGAAAAAGAGGGATAACGCCATTCTCAGGATCTGATGGCGGTTTTTTTATATTTTTTCCTGAGTGCGTGCTCGATTGGACCCGGAGATCATCCTCCTCGAATGGTTTTACCGGAAAACCATCAGGGTCGGTTTCTCTGGACGGTCGAACACCTTTGACAAGGAGTTATGCATACCTCATATGTGGTCAGCACCTGGTAAAGTAAGGTCACGGTCTTCAGATTGTATCCTGAGCGATACAGCCCCGTCAATGCGAAAACCTGGAGGTTTGGGGAAGAACCATCAACTCGCGCCCTCGCCAGGAATCCCGTTCCCGACGATCTCTATCCGGGTAATGCCAAGGATCTCCCGGAAAAAGATGTAAGGAGGAGATTGTTGTACGGATCGGAAAGAGGATTCGCATCCACGAAATCAGGTTTTTATCCCTGAACAAAATTGGAGGAATCGTCTTTTCTGCCCCGAGGCCAAATACACGAGCGCCGATACGGTATTTCCTCATCGGTGAGTTTTTGACCACCCGGTCGGGATCCCTGACCCGTATTGTTTCTCAAGCGCGGAATAGGTTGAAAGAACGATGAAAGCCGCGAATCTGCTGAGGCCATTGAGCCGGGGAATGGCTGGAGGTCTGTTATAATCAGCGTGAAGGTCTCCGGTTTATTGGCAAGAAGGGCGTATGTACTGAACAACATGAGATGGAAAGACTGGGTGCACGTGACCAAACTCGATCCCGACAAACAGCTAAAATTTGGGGATATCGAGGCGATCGCGACCAGCGGCACCGATGCTCTGATGCTCTCGGGGACACTCAATGTTACCCGGGAGAATCTCACCGAACTGCAGAAGCAGGTAAAGACGTACGGCCTTCCCCTGGTAATGGAGCCGGCCGGCCCCGATGCCGTCCTCCTGGATGTGGACTATGTCTTTGTCCCCAGTGTCATGAACACGACCGATGTCCAGTGGCTTGTCGGGAAGCATAAGGCCTGGGTCCAGATGCAGCACGGAAAAATTCCCTGGGAGTTTATCGTTCCTGAGGCCTATATCGTCCTCAACCCGGACTCTTCCGTAGGCAGGGTTACCAAAGCCCGCTGCGATCTCAAAGCCGATGAGGTCGCTGCATATGCTTCCATCGCAGATCACTACTTCCATTTCCCGATAATATATCTCGAATACAGCGGGATCTTCGGCGATCCTGCTCTCGTCAAGGCTGCCTCGGAGGTACTCGATGAGTCCCTTCTCTATTACGGGGGAGGGATCAACTCCGCGGAGAGAGCGGCACAGATGGCAGAGTACGCCGACACCATTGTGGTGGGAAACGCTGTCTACGACCAGGGCGCAGCCATCCTGAAGGCAACGGTAGAGGCGGTCCAGTAAACGTGTTCTTATGCCCGAGATCGATATCGTCCTCGTTGCCCCCCTGTACGAGGGGAATGTCGGTTTTGCAGCCCGGGTCATGAAGAACTTCGGGTTCACGCGCCTCGTTCTCGTGGATCCCTGCAAACTGGGGAACGAGGCCGATGCCCGCGCCTCCCATGCGCGGGAGGATGTACTCAGGGGAGCCGAAGTCTGTACAATCGAGGACGTTTTTGCCCGGAGCAACATCGTCATTGCGACCACGGGCCTTGTCAGCAAATCGGTCTGCCACTCGATGCGGATGCCGTTTTATTCGCCAAAAGAGCTGCGGGAACGGATAAAAGATGTTGACGGACGTATCTCCATCCTCTTTGGAAGGGAGAACTGGGGGCTCAACAACGAAGAGGTAAAGAAAAGCGATATGATCTGCACCATCCCGACCGCAGAAGAATATCCGATTCTCAACCTCTCGCATGCGGTTGGCGTTCTCTGTTACGAGCTCTCAAACCTCCCGCTTCCCTCCTACCAGCTCGCCTCGCCGACCGATATGAACTACCTGTACCGGCACATCGACCGGTACCTGGACGCGATCCACCACCAGGCGTTCAAGCGCGAGAACACCATGATCCTTATCCGGAGGGTTCTCGGCCGGGCGAACCTGACGATCCGGGAGGCGAGCACGCTTCATGGGATCCTGCGCAGGAGTGAGTGGCATATGGACCCGGCCCTCCTCGACCGGGAGCTCGCCCGCGAGGGGTCTTTGAAGGACGGGAGCCCGAAAGAGGAATAAACGCTTTCCTGAGGGAGATGATTCTTCTGACTGACATCTCCTCGATAGCATCGCAAGGGGCCCTGTCCGGATCGACCCCTACAATCCAGAACTCGTGCAGCCCAACTCGGTGGATATCCGGCTTGGCAACCACTTCGTAAGGTACAAACCGGGTCATCGATCTTGACGACCAGAAGGGCGATCCAAAGTATCTCGGCCAGAAGAATGCTACCTTATTGCGCTATCACGCAACCAGGAGATCGGGAACCTGATCCTAAAAAGACCGGAAAAGGCAATGAGGGTAAATAGTGGTAAATCCCATGGTATACGGATGACCGGATTCATGTGGAGATGAATAGATGCGACTTCTTTTGATACATTCGGACTACATCGAATACGAGGCAAAGAAGAAGACCAAGATGGCTGAGGAGAGTACAGTCCTTGCTGACTCACAGACCGAAGCCCTCACGGTCTTCTGCGCCGTGGAATCAGTTGACGGGGACGATCCTGAAAATGTCGTGAGGCAGGCGGTATCCGAGATCGACAAAGTCGCCGACCAGGTGAAGGTCGACAATATTGTCATCTATCCGTACGCCCACCTCTCAAGCGATCTGGCTTCACCGGAACTGGCGATCACCGTCTTAAAGGCACTGGAGACCGAACTCGCCGCAGAAGGTTTCACCGTAAAGCGGGCGCCTTTTGGATGGTACAAATCCTTCAAACTCTCCTGCAAGGGCCACCCGCTCTCGGAGCTCTCGAAGACCATTCTTCCCGGTGACGAATCCGCACCGAAGAAGGAGAAGAAAGAGGTCACCCACGACTGGTTCGTGCTCACACCGGACGGAGAACAGCACGACTGGAAGGACTACACTGACGATTCAGCCTTCGGCTGCCTTGTCAAGAAAGAGCTCGGGGTAGCGGTCCCGGTCGGCGGGGAGCCCGCCCACGTGGACCTGATGCGCTCAAAAGAGCTTGTCGACTACGAGCCGGCGAGCGATGTCGGCTGCCTCCGGTGGATGCCGAAGGGCAAACTTATCCGCGATCTCCTTGCGGACTACGTGCTCAGGCTCGTTCTCGAATACGGGGGTACCCCCGTCGAGACCCCGGTTATGTACGACCTCGGCGACAAGGCGATCTACGAGCACGCCGAAAAGTTTGGCGAGCGACAGTACCGGTTCAAGTCCAACAACCGGGAGATGATGCTCCGGTTCGCGGCCTGTTTCGGCATGTTCTCGATCATGCGCGACATGCACATCTCGCCCAACAACCTCCCGATGAAGATGTACGAGCTCTCCACCTACTCGTTCCGGCACGAGCAGAAGGGGGAGGTGATCGGTTTGAAACGCCTCCGGGCGTTCACGATGCCGGACATGCACTCGCTCTGTACCGATATGACGGAGGCGTTAAAGTGCTTCGAGGAGCAGCTTGCGATGGGATGGCAGACCGGCCGGGACTTCGAGACAAAACTTGTTGCAGCCTTCCGGTGCACGAAGGACTTCTATGCCCAGCACGAGGCATGGGTCAAGAAGATCGTGAAGGATGGTGACTGCCCGATGCTCATTGAGATCCTCTCCGACCGGGTCCACTACTGGATCGCAAAGATCGATCTCGCGGCAATTGACGGGCAGATGCGCCCGATCGAGAACCCGACCGTCCAGATCGATGTCGAGTCCTCCGCCCGGTTCAACATCAAGTACCACACCGAAGACGGGACGTTTGTCCACCCACCGATCCTCCACTGTTCCCCTACCGGCAGCGTCGAGCGCGTTATCTGTGCGATCCTCGAAAACATCTCCACCCAGACAGTCCCGACGCTGCCGACATGGCTCTCGCCCGTGCAGGTCCGGGTCGTACCGGTCGCCGAGCGCCACGGGGCTTTCGCGGCAGAGGTCTGCGATGCGATCAATGCGGCAAGGATCCGGTGCAATCTCGATGATCGCGAGGAGAGCGTTGGCAAGAAAGTCCGCGAAGCCGGCATGGACTGGGTTCCCTACGTTATCGTTGTCGGTGATGATGAGTGCGCAAGCAAAAACCTCACCGTGACCATCCGGAAGAGGTCGCAGCCGAACAAGCCGCACAAGGAGAGCCTCAGCACAGAGGCGCTGATCGCTTTAGTCCACAAGGAGACCGAAGATATGCCCTTCCGGCCGCTCTATACCCCACGCAAAATGTCAAGGAAAGCGCGGTACATCTGATTTTTCCCGGGAAACCCAAAGACCGGTTTTTCTTTTTTGTGCCGGGTACGGATCCATACGAGATCGCGTCTCGAAGAACTGGTCTCTCACGACAAAATCCCCCACAATCTCTTTGTACCTCCCCCGTTTTTCCCGACCGGCAACGCCAAAGATTCATCCTTCCCTGTGTGAATGGAGCGAACCCGGGCAGAACCTCTCATCCTGATCACACCATGGCACCGCGGGGGGCATCTGCGGAGGCTCTTCTCTATCGGGGTGCGACGGGATCCTGCACGGGCGCTCGCGTGACCGAAGGAGCGCAATCCAGCGCGAACCCCGGGAGAGGGTGCAGGAGATCCCCTCGCCCTCCTCCCGGCTCCATCTTCTCCCAAATACCCTCGGCACGTCCGCAAGACGGCACCGGCTCGCGGACGGAGGAGGGAGATGACCTCTGCTGTGAATTATCCCGGACCCTTCCCTCTCGCAAGCCTCCTTCACCCCCCTCCTGAAAACGAGCCCTCCTTCCCTTATCGTAACCGTAGCCTCCACAGATGGAAATATCAGCCGGATGGACAGGGAAAACCTTCCTGCGATGCGCAGGTACGATCCCCCGGGAAGCCTAAGTACTCTTCAAAGTCTGCCAAATACCTGTTTCAGATACACCTTGACGGAAGCTCGAAGGTGGTATGAGTCAAGAGTCTCCCCAAAGCCTGCGAGATCCCGGCCCGGAGAGTGAAAATGCTGGGGGCGGGAGAAAGAAACGTGCAGGGTGATCTCCGAAGAAAAACCGGAGAGTCCGGGTCTTCCCGGAAAATGATTCCAGGGTCCATTGCCAGAAAGACAACCGGACTGCCAACCTGCAAAAAAGGAAAGACTGGGGGGTGATTCAGAGGCTGCAGCCGGAGAGCTTCCGATTGACCCGGTCGACCTGCTCCACCGAGGTCCCGATGTACGCATCGGGCCAGAGGAGCTCGAGAATGTCGGTCTTCGAGCAGTACCGCACGACCTCCCTGTCTCCAGAGAGAAGATCTGCCAGAGACCGGTCCTCTGCAAGCGCCTGCATGCTCGCCATCCGGATCCGCTCGTGAGCCTCCTGCCGGTTCATCCCCCTTCTCGTGAGCTCGATCATGACCGATTCGGCCATATTGATCCCGTGGAGGAAGAGAAGGTTCCTCCGGATTGCCGCCTTATTGATGACCAGCCCCTCAAGCACGTTTGCCACTAGCCGGAGGCAGTGGTCGGTGAGGATCGATGCCTCGGGGAAGAGGATCCGCTCGCAGGAGGAGTTTGTCAGGTCGCGCTCGTCCCAGAGCGTGTTGTTGCCGAGCGCCGGTTCGACCGCGGACCGGATGATCCGGGCAAGGCCGCAGATCTGCTCGGACTTGATGGGATTGCGCTTGTGCGGCATCGTCGATGACCCGACCTGGTCCTTTCCGAACGCCTCCTCGACCTCCCCGATCTCGGTCCGCTGGAGCGTGCGGATCTCGATCCCGATCTTGTCGAGCGTGGTCGCGACATTGGCAAGGAACATGAAGTACTCGGCGTACCGGTCCCGGGCGATGACCTGGTTCGAGACATCCACCGATCCCATGCCAAGGTTTCGCATCATGGCTTCCTGGACCTCCATCGCCTTCGGGCCGAGCGCTGCCTGCGTCCCGACCGCGCCGGTCAGGTGCCCGACGACGACCCGGGGCCGGAGCTGTTCGAGCCGCTCGATGTGCCTCCCGATCTCGCTTGCCCAGATCGCAAACCGGAGCCCGTACGTTGTCGGGACCCCGTGCTGACCATGCGTCCGTGCGATGCAGACCAGCGATTTTGTCTCTTCCGATCGCTTCAGGAGGACGCCAAGGAGACGCCGGAGCTTCTCGTCGATCAAATCGAGCGAGTGCCGGAGCTGGAGCCCGGTCGCGGTGTCGAGAATGTCGTTGCTGGTCGCACCGTAATGGATCCACCTCCCTGAATCCCCGCAGACCTCCGAGATCGCCTTTACGATGGCCATCATATCGTGGCTGATCTCGCCCTCGATCACCTTCGCCCGTTCGAGCGAAGCCTCTTGGGCGCACCGGTCGATCTCCAGCGCTGCTTCTGCCGGGATCATCCCCTGCGATGCCTCGGCATGTGCAAGCGCGACTTCTGCGGCGACAATGCACGAGAACCGGTTCTTCTCACTCCAGACGGCACGCATCTCCGCAGTGCCGTAACGCTCCTCGATGGGGTGGACTGCCATGGGATCAGATTGGTTGTAAGGGGATATAGTGGTTGATGATCCTGGCCCTGCACGGAGGGGCAGGTATACGGGGTGTTACCTCTCCGGGAGGATCCCGTTCGATCCTGCCCCATTCCCCGGCGGGGTTCTGTTTGTGCGGATCATGAACAATCCAAAAACCGCAAAATCCCTGCAACCCGATGGAATAGATGTTGAACGAGCCAGGTCCCTCGGAGAAAAAGAAGTTGTTAAGATCCGAAATTGCGAAAAATTGGGAATGGACGTAAATGATGATTGCAACGCCCGCAATCCGAAAAGAGATCCAAGAACAGGAATCTCTTCTTCTCGGGGAAGGGCATCTTCCCGGGGCAGGCGGTGATATTTCATTTCTCAGAGAAGTTTTATGATCATTAATCGCTTGATTCTGTTTCTCTCACATCCTGAAAGTGTACGACGATAAAGTTCGCCACGTGCGCCAAAATTTTCTGACCATCATCCGGTCACTTCTGAACGGGAGAACATGATACTCAGTCGGCCAAATTTTTCGGAGATCCAACCCGCAGAATCCACGTCCCTGGACAGAACGATACATGCAATAGTATCCGGATTTCCCGACACTTTCACCTTCCCTTCCGACGCCCATAATATCATCGAGCGCCAATCTTAGTCCCAATGGAGAGCATCGACACCTACTTCCCGTACACGGAATACCGGCCCGGCCAGCGCCACATGCTCGAGGTCGCGGCAGGGGTCGCACGCGAGGGTGAGATCGCGATGATCGATGCCCCGACCGGCTCCGGCAAATCGAGTGTGATCGCCTCGCTCCTCGCCGAGCGGAAGGGACAAAAAGTCGTGGTCGCGGTCCGGACCGTCAGCCAGCTCACCACCTTCATCCGCGAGCTCGAACTCGTCCGGAAGAAGAAGCCGGAGCTGAAAGCGGTTTACCTTGTGGGCAAGCGGAGCATGTGCCCGCTCGGCGGTGAAGGAGATGTGTACCGCAGGTGCGAGGGTGTCAAGGCATTCTCGACCTCGCTCATGCGGGACCGGGCCGAGAAGGGAGCCCTCATCCCGTCCAAGGATCCGTTCATCATCCAGCAGATCCGGAGGATGGACCGGGAGCATCCGCTCATCTGCCCGTACTTCATCAAGAGCAAGATGTTCGTGCCCGGCGACGCCGTCGGCCTCAAGATGGTCCCCTCGACTGCGCTCCGCTCGAAGGCCGAGCGGGTCATCGCGCAGCAGGTCGGGCCCCGGGAACTCTCGGAGTTCTGCGGCGAGATCTGCCCGTACGAGCTGATGATGCACGCGGCCCGGAACACCGATGTCGTCATCCTCAACTACCACCACCTCTTCAACCGGGACATCCGCGAGCAGCTGTACGCGAATCTTGGCGTAGAGGCACACGATGTCTTCCTCTTGATCGACGAGGCCCACAACTGCGGCGATGTCATCACGAACATCGAGAGCGTCTCCTTAGAGGAGAGGGATTTCGACCAGGCAGCCCGCGATCTCACCACGATGCGCAAGCGGCACAAGGGAGCGGACGCGGTCATGCACGTCCTCCCCCGGCTCACCGAGTTCATCCGGGGACTTGCGAACTCGCCCGAAGCCGAGGACTGGTTCGACCCGCAGATCTTTGACCGGATGATTGTCCGGGGTTCGCTCTACAAGGATATGGACGAGATCGTGGAGGAGCTCCTCGGACTCTCAGAGACGATCCGGGAGAAGAACCAGAAGGCCGGGGAGTTCCGGGAGACCGCTATCGAGCGGCTGACGACCTTCCTCCTCCGGCTCTCGCAGTCCTCGACGGACCCGGCGTTCCTCACCGTGTACCGTAAAGGGGATCTCGGGGTCACGCTCGAGGTCCGGAACATCGACCCATCCGCCCCGCTCCGGGAGATCTGCTCGGCACACGCGTGCTCCCTCCTGATATCCGGCACGCTCTCGCCCGTGGAGAGTTTCCGGAAACTCTACTTTGGCGACCTCGCCGTCACCACGCTCTCGCTCCCGAACACATTCCCGAGAGAGAACCGGCTCATCTGCGGAGCGAACGACATCACGACCGCGTACTCGATGCGGCAGAATAAGGAGAACACGAACAAGGTCGTGGACTACATCAGGGCGTTCTCCGCGCTCCGGGGCAACCGGGCGATCTACTTCCCGAGTTACCAGATCCTCGAATCCTTCGCGAACCTTTCCGTCCCGCACCTCCGGGGAAGAGAGATCTTCATCGAGCCCCGGGATGCAGCCGATGCGGGTGCACAGCTCTCGACCTTCCTCTCGCTCCCGTCCCAGGGCCGGTCGGGGGTCATGTTCGCGGTCTGCGGAGGGAAGTGGAGCGAGGGGCTCGACTACCGGGGCGAGATGCTGAACGGCGCGATGGTGGTCGGCCTCCCGCTTGCGCCCTTCAACCGGGTCCGGAAGATGATGATCGAGTACTTCCTCCACAAGTTCGGGGAGGAGGGCGAGTTCCTCTGCTACACGCTCCCCGCGATCAACAAGTCGCTCCAGGCGCTCGGCCGCGTCCTCCGGACTCCAGAGGACCGGGGCGTGCTGCTGCTCGGCGAGAAGCGGTTCCTTGAAAACCGGGTCCAGCACGCACTCCCCACATGGATCCAGGAGGAGATGATCGCGTGCGATGCGGTAAAATTCAGGGAGATCGTGGGGAAGTGGAAGTGACGGGATGGAAGTAGTCGAGGGATCCTGCCGGTTCGGGCTCTGGTTCGTCCGGGTCGCGTGGGGCGGGAATACAATCCACCGGGTCCGGTTTGCGACCACCGGAATCGACGGCGATGTCCCGGCCCTGATCCGGCAGTACTGTGCCGGCCGGCCGGTCGATCTCTCACCCTTTGAGACGGTCGCCATCCACGATAGTACGGCGTACAGCCGGATCTACGAAATAGTTCGCGAGGTCCCGTACGGTGCGACCGCCACGTACGGGGAGATTGCGGCCATTGCCCGGACCTCCCCCCGGGTTGTCGGGCAGGCTATGGCCCGGAACCCGACGCCGCTGATCATCCCGTGCCACCGGATTGTTGCGGCGAACGGGATCGGGGGTTTCTCCCCGGATCGGGAGATCAAGGTTGCGCTACTGGAGATGGAGAGGAAGGGGAGCAGGAAGAAACTGGTGAGTTTGTGAACCGGGTTTTTTGAAAATCTATCGAGAAGAAGCGGAATTGCTTACCCTTAAACTTTATACTATTAAATTGGTAAATCTGAATAAGACCGTTTATGGGTGAAATGGAGGAGTGGGTGGCTAAAAACACGCCCGATGAGCAAACTGCTGATGTGAAGGCTTCAGGGTATATGTGCTCCCATCCTCGTAAAATACAATCAATCTTCCCATTATTCAAGTGTTTGCCGGGCATGCATGATTGGGGTAGATGGGCATATGTTGACTGGCAAGAGAGAACGGAAGTTAAGCGCGAATGTCAATGGTGCCATATTCAGCAAAAGAAGATATCAGAGGGTAATGATCTGGTTTAGATTTCGTCATAGGGACAAAAAGCGTTGAAAACATCGAACCGGGAAAATTCCCCGCTCGGTAAATTTTTACCATCGCAAATGAGAAGCGAGCCCCATTTTCTTCGCGGTAAATTGATGCCGGGTGTTCTGGCCCGGGCTGCTGTGTTGCGCAAATCCGTACTAAATCCCCCGGTTTAGAAATCTGGGCGTATTAACAATTGATGAGGATATTGTAAAGACTGAATTTCAGTGGGAACTCATGAAACATTCCATTGATGCTGGTAGCTTTGACTGATTCCCAAAAAATCCGTTTCATTGAAGAGAAAACGCCTTCGACCGCCCATCTCGAACCATAGTTGTGTCTTTGAGCCCATTCCTCGTATCCCGCATCAAGGAACTCCCGGGCACATTGAGCCCGATAGGAGGAACCCTTCGATCTTCTCGAAGCATTCGATCGAATCTTGATCGCCGAAGAAATGTGCCGCTTTTCAAGGTCGTTAAAAATCGAAATATGATCGTACGCTCCGTCTCCGAGTACCTTCCTGACAGTACCAGACTGGAGAGAGTTTTGTGCAGAATCGATAAGAGGAATACAACACTTCTCGTCCGGAATGGTCTCGTTAGTAACTTCCATCGCCAGGATATTACGGGATTTCCGATCAATGGCAACATGAACCTTGAGGGTTGCGAGTTGAAACCGGTTAAAGCAGAAGGCCGAGAACAGCATTTTGGTATGCACCCTGAGAACGGTTGTGACTCTGGTATGAGCAGAATGGAACACATTCTTGATGATGGCATATGGGCGTTCCCCGGGAGATAGGATTCGAGAGATTCGAGCGTTTTTGAGAACATCGCGGATACCGATCGGATGCCCACGAACACCCCGTTGCATGGTGGTGTTGAAACCTTTTGTTTTGGTACCGAAATATCCTCGGTCACGGTAGATCACCTCTCCTTCGTTCGACAGGTCGATTTGCGAATCGTGGGTTGAGGCAGTTGTAACCTCGAGAGCCCGGATCAGTCCGAAGTCACAATCCTCTTTGGTATGGAGTTTGTATCCAAAATAAGATTTCTTGCCCTTTATCGCCCATGTTCCATCCCGGCTTCTTCGAGTTTTTGCAGCATCACCCCGGGGTGTATTCGTTGAAGCATGACCGGGCTCTGAGGTGATGAAAGTCGCATCCTGAATGGTGCCTTTTTTGATTTTCAGACATTGTGCATCGAGTTGTCGCTGGAGCTCATCCCAAATAGCCTTATCCTTTCCGGTCTTTGCCAACCGCTCCCGGAAATACCAGACGGTGGTCTGATCCGGGACCTTGTTAGGATACCCGAGGAATTTCATAAATGATATGCGATCATTGGCCTGACGCTCAAGTTCGGGATCGGACAGGCTGTACATCGACTGGAGTACCAGCATCTTAACCATGAGAACGATATCAATATTCGGTCGACCGCCCTCTTCGGTCTGGTTTCGATACAGACCTCCCACTACCGTCAGAAACCTCTCCCAATTGATTAATGTCGAAAATCCGTCAAGCCGATCCCCGAGTCGTTTGATACTCTCATACCGCTTCTCGAACGCAAAATCAACCAGATTTTCCATACTCGTCATTGATCGTACTAAGATAAAGTACTACCGGCTACAGGGGGAATTTTTCAGAATTCTCTATAAAATAATAGTTTGCATTAACATTCCAGCCGGGGACAATTCAACATGTTTCATGTAGCGGGTTGTTAAAATAGACCACAATGTTTTTGTCAAATTTTTTGATGGATTGTATGCCGACCAAGGGCAGTAAAAATGCATTTATTCACATTTAACCAAATGGGTTAAAGAAGAGCAACGGGAACGAAGATCCAATATCGGCATTTGCCTCAATATGGATCTAACGAATCAACCCGCAAATTGGCACGAGGGTTATGAAAGATCACATCACTGAAAAACAATACTGGGATGATTTTTGGGAAGGGACAACACTTCCTCATACAGTCGATTATGACTTCTCCAATGATAGGTACATAGCGGATTTTATTAAGGAGCATGTCCCTCCCGGTTTTTCGGAAAAAAAAGCCCTTGAAATTGGATGCGCACCTGGCAAGTGGATGATCTTTCTGGAAAAAGAACGGGGTTACCTCATGGATGGGTGTGAATACCTGCATTCGGCGGTCATCACCACGGAAAAAAATCTTGCCATGAACGGTCTGTCGCACTCACGGGTGTATGAAGGCGATTTTCTGACTTGCGATTTCGGAGAGCAAAAATACGACCTTATTATATCATTAGGTTTTATTGAACACTTCAATGATCCGGACATTGTGATCCGAAAGATGATGGGTATACTAAAGCCAGGGGGATTCCTTCTCATTGGAATCCCCAAACTCACAGGTCTGAATTATTTTTTTGCTCAACAAGTTGATAAGACGATAAAAAATAGATTATTACCCCGCCACAATTTGGATATTATGAACCGTCGGTTTTTCATCCGAATTAGTGACGTATTTGTGTTAACCCCGATAAAAATATCCTGCATCGGTGCATTCGAGCCTGCATTATTCGACATTTCGAATTCACCCTTATGGGTGAAAATTATATTTTATTTGTGTACCATAATGTTCCATAACCGATTCTGCCGGTTTATAAATGCAGAATGGTGCTCCAGTTATTTGATGGCGGCATACAGGAAGGCTTGAATAAAGTGGGCGAGCGATACCGAGGTCACGTATTGTGAAGAAATCCATAGGTGTCATCACTGCACTTTTGATTACGGGTGGATCAGACCGCCTACTTGATAGCATATACTCCCGTTTTGTGAAAAAGGGATATTCCGTTACCATCTATGCAGCATACCCTTCAAAAGAAGGCAGCGTCTTTATTTCAGCATTCCGGGCGAAAGGAATTGTCATCAAAACACCACCCTCATTTCCTAGATCGATTCTCCTTCTTCTTGGATTGCTGCTCGCCACCCCTTTACTGGTGCTGTATCCTTTTTATTCTCGGTTCAACCGGGAGCGAGTTTCCCAATTCTACGAGTATATCTTCCATTTCATTGAAAGATCCCTGATCGATCCGGTATACCAAGAGCTCCTTTATTATCGGATTTTAGTCGACCAGAGAAAAGAAAAATTTTCTTGGATCTCCGGATATCATTATAGCATATACCCAGTACTATCAAAATTGAAGAAAAATGTTTCAATCCCGGTTTATTATACTGAAATCTCGTCCCCTAAGGGCAGGGTGACTTCTGCCGGACCCAGAAGGCAAGAAATTGACATTAACAGGTTTGATAAAATTTTCGTACCATCATCGATAATTGGGAAAGAACTTGAGGTGTATGAGAATCTGAAGAAAGAATATTTCGTCATTCCTTTCTTCGTAGATCTACCCAAAATGACCTATCTGGTTCCTCAGTATCCTGCAGTCACATTCGGAATTATTGCGCGTTTATCTCCAGAGAAAAACCTAGATTTTTTAATCCGTTCGCTGACACAGATAAAAAACAGCAATCCATCAGTTCGTCTTGTCCTTGTTGGTTCTGGGCCCCAAGACAAGGAACTGAAAAAACTGGCTGAAACCCTTGGTGTAATTACTTCGGTAAAATTTATTTCGACCTTTAGAGACATTCGTGAAATAATGAAGGAAATTGATATTTTTACCCTCTGTTCTGATATCGAGGGCATGCCCTTAACATTAATCGAAGCGATGGCGTATGGAAAACCGATCCTTGCTACTCCGGCCGGCTCGATTCCGGAGATGGTGACAGAGGGGTGCAATGGATTCATGTTTACAAAGGAAAAACCTGATGATTTGATCAGATTTCTGCGCGAACTGATTGAGGATTACGAACACTATTCCCGTGTTTCACAGAATAGTAGAAAAATGTTTGAACAGAATTATAATCCTAACCACCTCTTTGCAAAATTACTGGATGAATGTGAACGTGCATAAATTTTAGAATACCAAACAAGTCTTCCAAGGGTCAAGAGGAGGCAACAAATTAACAAACAGGATGTCTTTTTATTTATTATCATAGGACTTACGCCCTTGGTTTGGACCGAAAGATCTAAGAGTTAGTAGCGCCCATCCAAGGGTTAGACAAACCCGGGATGGAGATCGAACGAGAGTGAATCCTCCGAAATGCACGAGCGGCAATTTTGTAAACTTTCTGATATCGACGTATCAGGTTTGCTCGTGTACAGAGGTATCCTGGTGTTTTCCCGCTGAACCAGTATCAATAGCTCACGCTTCCGTCAAGCGTTTGTTAGAGAGGCAGCCAGCCTCACCACACGGGGGCGCTGTATGAGGAAGCGCAACGGTTGCTCCGGGCTAACGAAGGAGTATTGGTAATCGATGATAGTACCCTCGACAAACCGTATTCCCATCAGATTGAACTGGTGACCCGGCACTGGAGTGGGAAGCATCATCGGATAGTTCAGGGAATCAACCTAATCTCAACCATTTGGACTGATGGTTCTGCGATAGTTTCGGTAGATTTCCGGATCTATTGTCCAGACAAAGACGGGAAAAACAAAAATGATCATTTCCGGGATATGCTACGAGCAGCCGAAGAAAGAAAGTTTCAGCCGGGATGTGTCATCTTTGATTCGTGGTATTCGAGTATCGCCAACCTGAAATTGATCCGCACGCTGAAGTGGCATTGGTGTACCCGTCTCAAATCCAACCGGTTGGTTGATCCTGATAATACGTACAACCGTTCAGTTTCTGAGATTGAGATTCCTCCCGAAGGAAGAGTTGTTCATCTGAGACAATACGGTTTCATCAAGCTATTTAGGATCGTTCACTCTGATAAGGAACCCGAACATTGGGCTACCGATATTCTCGATGCATCGGAAACCGACAGAAAAACGTTCAAGGAACTTGGATGGAATATCGAAGAGGATCACCGTGGCATCAAGCAAGGTTGTGGCATCGAGAGATGCCAGGGTCCCAAAAGAGGTTGTTCAACGAGGACATATTCTGCTCTCGTTGCTGGCATTTCTTCGCCTCGAAACCCATCGATTGAATACAGGTTCCAGCTGGTACGAGTCGAAACGCTCGATTCATCGATCCGCTTCTTCTCTCTTTATCGCTTCCACGGCGTTCTAATCTGATTATTTTTGTAGTGCTGTGATGAAGATTTCTTGTTCGAATCTACCTTCAACCGCGTAAGTCCTATATCATATCAGAGTTTAGTATAATCGGGGAAAATGATTTTTCTGAACTGTAGGAATAATATATCACAAATGATGCAGACGGTGATGAAGAGGCTATTATGAAAGTGGGAATACTGTGTGGAGGATTTGGAACCCGAATACGGGACGTTGCAGATAGCATTCCGAAACCGATGATCCCTATTGGGGGTTATCCTATTCTGTGGCATATCATGAAATATTATGCCGGTTGGGAACACAACGAGTTCATCCTCATGCTCGGTTATAAAGGAGATATTATAAGAAATTTTTTTATGAATTATCGCTCTCACACAACGGATTTTACTGTTGATTTGAGCGGAAAAATACCTATAAGCTATCATAATGGAAAATCTTCAGAAAACTGGACGGTTACCCTTGTGGAAACCGGAATGAAATCAATGACAGGTGCCCGGATCAAAATAGCTGAAAAATATTTTTCCGGTGAGGACAATTTTATGCTGACATATGGCGATGGTGTGGGGGATATCAATATCGGAAAACTTCTTGAGTTCCATAAACGCCATGGAAAGATTCTTACGGTGACGGGAGTCCGGCCCCCTGGCAGATTCGGCGAATTACAGTGTAGTGAGGGGGGACGGGTCACAGAGTTCAATGAAAAGCCCCAGACAACCGGGGGCCGGATATCGGGCGGGTTCTTTGTCTGCCGTAAGGAGATTTTTAATTATCTTGACAAGGACGAAAGTGCAGTATTTGAACAGGAACCCATGAAGAAACTTGTCGCTGATGGGGAGATGATGGTATTCCGGCATGACGGATTCTGGCAGCCGATGGATACGGCCCGAGAATACCAGCTCCTCAACCAGATGTACGACCAGAAGAAAGCACCTTGGGTGATCTGGTGAAGAGTAGTTACGAGATCTTCAACGGGAAAAAGGTACTGATAACCGGGGATACCGGGTTCAAGGGCTCATGGCTGGCATACTGGCTCCACCACATAGGAGCCGATGTGTACGGATTTGCCCTCCCTCCGGAGAGAGACTATGACCATTATGTGACATTGGGTCTGGAAAAGCGTATCCGCCACAAGGATGGAGATATTCAGGGTTTTTCCTGCATCTTCGAGTATATGAAAACGGTTCAACCGGAATTTGTCTTCCATCTGGCAGCCCAGCCTATTGTCCGGAAGTCATACACTGATCCCAAAAAGACATTTGACGCCAATATCGGGGGTACGGTCAACATTCTTGAAGCGGTGAGACTTACGGCATCTGTGAAAGTTCTGGTTACTGTAACCTCGGACAAATGTTACAAGAACAAGGAATGGTGCTGGGGATATCGTGAGAACGATGAACTGGGCGGAAAAGATCCCTATAGTGCCTCAAAAGCCGCTGCTGAAATGGTATTCGCTGCATACCAGGAATCATTTTTTATCCAGAGGCCGAAATTCGGAGCAGCCAGTGTTAGGGCAGGAAATGTAATCGGTGGGGGGGACTGGTCTGCCGACCGAATCGTCCCTGACTGCATCAGAGCTCTAGAGAACGACCGTCCTATTGAATTAAGAAACCCCCATGCCACAAGACCATGGCAGCATGTTCTGGATCCCTTATCTGGCTATCTTCACTTGGCTTCACGGCTATATGAAGCCCCGGAGAAAAACCGTGGATCGTATAACTTCGGGCCCGATGGCCGGGAGATGCACACAGTCCAAGATGTTGCCCGGGAATTGATCTCGGTATGGGGTTCTGGCGAGATCAGGATCACGAACAAGAAAAACGATCCCCCTGAATCCGGTCTCCTGCATCTGAACTGTGATAAAGCACACCAAGTTCTTGGCTGGTACCCTCGGTGGGACTTCAAAACATCGATTGAAAAAACTGCACAATGGTACAAATCGGTAAAGTCGGGTATAAGTGTGGAATCCGTCACAGATCAACAGATTACCGAATTTATGGAGATCTAAAACATGATTGAAGGTGTAACCATCAGATCCCTTCGCCAGATTGTTGACGAGCGAGGAAAAGTAATGCACATGATGCGAAAGGATGATCCGGATTTTCTCAGTTTTGGCGAGATTTATTTCTCAACCGTTTACCCCGGCGTCATCAAAGGTTGGCATCTTCACACCAAAATGATCCTGAATTATGCGGTTCCTTACGGCACCATCAAACTCGTCCTCTACGATGACCGGCCTTCCAGTGCCACCCGCGGAGAACTGCAGGAAATATTCGTGGGCCCGGAAAATTATTGTCTGGTCCGGATTCCTCCCCATATCTGGAATGGGTTTAAAGGGATAGGAACTTCAGTTGCGATCGTTGCAAATTGTTCGACTATTCCCCATGATCCCACTGAAATTGAAAGGAAAGATCATCAGGATCCAAGCATTCCCTATAACTGGGAGCTCATCAACAGATGACTCAGTCGGTTCTTCTCACCGGTGGGCTCGGATATGTCGGGGGAAGAGTTGCTGAGTTACTGGTAGGAGATGCGGATCTTGAAGTATTTGTTACTTCAAGAGATCCTCCATCCCAGGAATTACCGGTATGGCTTGAAAAAGATCATTGCCTCAGGCTGGATTTGATGAATGATGCCGATATCAGCAGTGTCTGTAAAGATATTGACACGGTCATCCATCTGGCAGCACTGAATGAGATAGAATCCCTCCTCGATCCGGGGAAGGCTCTTCTGGTCAATGGCCTGGGGACGCAAAAACTTGTGAGATCAGCTGAAATTTCCGGAGTAACCCGGTTTATCTATTTCTCGACAGCCCATATTTATCGTTCTCCTCTCGAAGGAAGCATATCTGAAAGTTCTGTTCCACGCCCGGTGCACCCCTATGCAATTTCACACCGCACCGCTGAGGATTTTGTGCTTGCCGCCACCCGTAAGGAAAAATTTCAGGGGATTGTCCTGAGGCTTTCCAACAGTATCGGTGCCCCGATAAGTCCAAGGGTTGACCGCTGGTCCCTCATCGGAAACGATCTCTGCCGGCAGGCGATGGTAACAAAAGAGATGCGACTCAAGACACCGGGAGTCCAGGAAAGGGACTTTGTCAGTCTTCAGGATGTAGGACGGGCAGTGTCGCATATGTTACGGTTACCGGGTGATGTGGTTGGTGATGGAATTTTTAATCTGGGGGGGGAACAGACCATGTCCATTATCAATCTGGCAAAATTAATTCAGGAGCGCTGCAGCACAAGATTTGGCTTTATACCACCCATCATAAGACCGGAACCTACGACTACCAAGGATAGTGTACCTTTGGCATATTCAATCGAGAAACTGAAGAGAACGGGATTCCGGCTCTCCGGGAGCCTCGATCATGAGATCGATAATACACTCATATTCTGCAAAAAATATTTTTCGGTCGCGGATCGCTATGAGTGACCAGTCTTCAAAAGTGTCGGTGATAATCCCGACATACAACCAGGCGGAATTATTGCAGAATGCATTGATTTCTGTCATAAACCAGACAATGCAGGACTGGGAAGCCATAGTAATCGATAACAACTCCAGAGATAATACACGGGAGGTTGTTGAGGCCTTCAATGACCCCAGGATCCGGTATGTCCCATTTTCCAATAAGGGAATAATCGCCGCATCGAGAAATCATGGAATTCATCTGGCGGCCGGGGAGTATATTGCTTTTCTGGATTCCGATGATCTCTGGTATGCATCCAAGTTAGCAACCTGTCGTGACCACCTCGGACCCGATACTGACATAGTATGCCATGGGCTCCGGATACGGAGAGAGGCTGGTTTGAAGGAGTCATTAATCCCAAACCTCCCCGGTCATGACATTTACCATTTCCTTCTTGACAACGGAAACGCATCTATCGCAACTTCTGCGGTTATGCTGAAAAAGGAATATCTCAGCCAATTTGGTATTTTTTCTGAAAAACCAGAAATGGTTACCGCTGAAGATTATGAACTCTGGCTTCGCCTCTCAAAAAAAAGGATCCGATGGGGATGTATTAAGGAAGAACTCGGGGAGTACCGAATTCACGGCGGAAATGCAAGCGGAAATATCAAAAGGCAGATGCTGGCCGAAGAGGCCGCAGTAATGATGCATTTCAACGAAGATTACCCCTCCTCTGCAGCAGGAACACGCTTAAAAATGAAAAGGCGGAGGGTGATGATTGCACTCCGGGCAGGAAAGCGGGCATTAGACTCAGGATTTTTTAAGGATGCCCTGAACTATTCACTACAGGGTATTACGAAAATCTGGACCTGATTTTATAATTTCCAGGGGTTTTCATCCGGTATATTCCATCGTTTCAAAAGGTATGGTCTGATTTTACCAGTTATTTAAAGAATAACTGCAGAACCATATACTAACAATGAGTGAAAACCACCGGGAAGTCCAGCGTCATGCTACAATGTTTTTTGTATCCTCCATCGGCATCACCCTCATCGGTTTTCTCGCAACAATTTTTTACGCACACGGGGTTGGAGCCGGCATCCTGGGAGCGTATTTTGTATTTCTCTCCAACTTCAACATTTTAGGTGTTATCACCGATATGGGTATCGGCTATGCCGCCACGCAGCGAATTTGCGAAGGAAAAGACCCGGACAGGTATTTTACTGCGAGCCTGGTTATTCGCGGGGGACTCTTCATCTTTGTTGTTGCAGGACTGCTCCTGTTCCGTGACAGGTTTGCGGATCTGAATGCATCAGGATTATTCTGGGTTCTGATCATTGCAGTCGGCCTTGCTCTACTTCAAACATCAGTAGCAATGTCAATTGCCGCGAGCAACCGGCTGGGTCTTGCGGCGGCGGCGACATTGATGAATAATTCAGCCCGTATTGTCGTTCAGGTTGTCGCGATTTTTCTCGGATTTGAAGTGTTTGGATTAGTAGGAGGTCTGATCGCCGGAACTCTCCTTGAATTTTTACTCGAACTGAACTATATCGATTACCATCTGAAAAAATTTGAGTGGTCGCATGTAAAGAGCCTCTTCTCATTTTCAGGCTGGGTGTTTGTAATAAATTCCGGCACGGTCCTCTTCGACAATGCAAACATCCTTATCATTGCCCATTTCATGCCCGTATCGGAAGCGGGGATCTTTGGGATCTGCTGGACATTCTCCATATTTGCCCTCTTTGTCAGTACCGCGTTGTGTAATACGCTCTATGTCAAAGTCAGTCGCTGGAATGCTTCCGGGGAAACGGGTACCCTTGCTGCATCGCTTTCACGGGCAACAACCTACTCCCTTATCCTTGCCCTTCCGATGCTTGCCGGTGGAATTATCTTAGGAAAACAATTATTGTATTATGTGTATGGAGCCTCGTTCGCTGCCGGTGCAACGGCCCTCATCATCATCATCGCGGCCCGGGTATTCCAGTCAGTGTATCAATTGTATTCCAATTACCTGATGGCAACCGATCACGTCCGGATGGCAGTATACGGACTTGGTGCCGGGACCACTGCAAATATTATTCTATCCATAATTCTTGTACCTGTCCTGGGCATGACAGGGGCTGCGATAGCATCTCTGATGAACATTCTGATCTGCCTCATCATCGGGGGACATTTCCTCATGGGCATAATTCCAATTGTTATCGAGAGAGCCCAGGTTATACATATCATCATCTCAACGATAATTATGACACTGACACTTCTTGCCTGCACCTTTCTTCCGGTTCAGGAAAGTGCCCTCACGACAGGAGCAATGGTACTATTCGGGGCTCTTGTGTATTTTCTTGCCCTCCTTACGCTGGATAAAATCCTTCGGGATGACGCTTTCAGAACACTGCATATCCAGTGGATTCCGAAATAATATCTGGCCATAAGAACAGAATGATAAAGAATCATCCAGGCAGTAATCAACAACATTGAGTACAGGAATATCCATGTCAAAGTTTTTCGGAGACCGACGGTGATCCTCCTCCTCATTGCGGATGGCCGCAGCATCCATACCCAGCGGTGGGCGGAGTACTTCGCACAGAAGGGTCATATGGTCCACCTCATAACCTACGATCCCATGGACCGCCAGATTCCGGGAGTTATCGAACATGTGCTCACCTCGCGCTGGAAAAACCTCTACCTCTCGTTCATCCCCCGACATCTGGAGATCACGCAGCTTGTGAAAAAGATAAAACCCGACATTATCCACGCCCACTTTATTGCAAAATACGGCTTCCATCTCCCGGGACTCCGGTTCCGCCCCAAGCTAGTCTCCGCATGGGGAGACGACGTACTGATCCTGCCAAAGAAGAGTAGAATGATTCGGCATTTTACAAAGAGAGTTCTGTCGTCAGCAGACCTCGTTTACGCGGTTTCCCATGATATTCAGAACCATATTCTGGGAGACTTCGGGATCGCATCATCAAAGATCCGGTACTTTCCCTTTGGTATTGACACGGACCTGTTTGCACCGGAACCTGACAGCAGGAAGAATTCAAAGGACACGATCGGGGTTTTTTCCAACCGGGGATTCTTTTTGGTCTATGACAACGCAACCCTGGTTCGGGGATTTGCCCTCGCGTACAAAGAGGAAGGTCGGCTCCGGCTCACCCTGAAGGGAGAGGGGCCGGAAGAAATGTCCGTCAGGAATCTCGCAGCGAGTCTTGGTTTGTCCGAAGTTGTTTCATTCCGGAAAAAAACGGACTATACCGAAGTTCCCCAGGATTATCGCGAGGCAGATATCTTCATCACCACAGCGCGATCGGATGGAACACCCGTCTCCGTTCTCGAGGCAATGGCAAGCGGTCTTCCCTGCATCGCCCCACGCGTTGGCGGGATTCCGGAATGGATTGAACACAATAAAACCGGACTCCTCATCCAGCCAGGATCACCAGAACTTGTTGCAGAGGCACTCAGGAAACTTGCAGCAGATCCTGCCCTCCGGATTCGCCTAGGGTCCGCTGCCCGCGAGATGATTGTAAAAAACGGCCAGTGGAATTCCCTGATGGCACAGGCAGAGAAAGATTATCAGGAACTCGTAAAAACATATAGACAAGAGCGATCATGAAATGGCAGGACAGACGGGTGCTGGTAACCGGTGCCGGAGGTTTTATCGGCAGCCATCTTGTCGATGAACTTTTACATAGGGGTGCAGACGTCACTGCATTTGTGCATTACAATGCGCGGAATGACTGGGGGATGCTTGAGGGTCGATATACAGATGCAACACCGTACCTGAAGGTCATTGCTGGGGATGTCACCGATGCTTTATTTGTAAAAAAGGCCGTGGCAGACAAAGAAGTGGTATTCCATCTTGCCGCCCTCATTGGCATCCCCTATTCCTACGTTGCTCCGGAATCCTACATCAACACCAATATCAAAGGAACTCTCAACGTAATGCAGGCGTCTCTTGACGAAGAGACCACACGCATCGTTACTACCTCGACAAGCGAAGTGTACGGTTCAGCACAGTATACACCCATTGACGAGAAACACCCGCTCCAAGGGCAGTCTCCCTACTCCGCGAGCAAGATCGGAGCCGATAAGATTGCCGAGTCCTTTTACTGTTCGTTCGGGTTGCCGGTAACAACCATCCGCCCTTTCAATACCTTCGGGCCGCGACAGTCCACCCGGGCCGTAATTCCCACGATAATCACCCAGGCCCTCACCTCAAATAAAATCAAACTAGGATCTCTAACACCTGTCCGCGATCTCACGTATGTCGCCGATACCGTCGGGGGGTTCATCAGGTTCGCAGAAAGTAACAGAACAATAGGCAAAACGGTCAATACGGGTACTGGCCGAGGTGTCACGATAGGCGAACTTGCTGATATCGTTATCAAGAGTGTGAACCCGAAAGCAAAAATTATCTGTGAAAAGAAGCGTGTTCGTCCAGAGAAAAGCGAGGTGATGCAGCTGCTCTGCGATAACTGCCTTGCAAAGGAACTAACGGGGTGGGAACCTGCGTACACACTCGAGGAGGGTCTTGGACTCACAATAGAATGGATGAAGGAGCATCTCGCCTCGTACAAGACCGGGGTATACACAGTATAATAGGAGGCAATAATGCAGGCAATCATTCTCGCGGGAGGGAAAGGCAGGAGGCTGCTGCCGTACACAACGGTTCTCCCCAAACCCCTGATGCCAATAGGTGACTATTCTATTCTCGAAGTGATCCTTCGCCAGCTCAAACACTATGGCTTTGGGAGGGTTACGATCAGCACCGGCTACCTTCACGAACTGATCCATGCATACCTGAACAGCAACAAGTCTCTGGGCCTCGAGCTCTCTTACTCGCATGAGGATAGCCCGCTCGGGACAATTGGTCCGCTCCGGCTTTTAGAGAAACTCGATGACACGTTTCTTGTAATGAATGGTGATATCCTCACGGACATCAATTACCGAAACCTTATCGAGAGCCACAAGAAGAAGAAAGCCGTTGCAACCGTTGCCACATACCAACGGGACGTGAACATAGACTTCGGTGTTCTTGAAAAGGGCGCGGACCAGAAGATCGTAGCATTCAAGGAAAAGCCAACATTCCACTTCGATGTCAGCATGGGCGTGTACGTCTTTTCGAAAAAAATATTGGATTACGTCCCTGATGGCGAACCCTTCGGGTTTGACCAGCTCATGTATACCCTTACAGGAGAAAAAGCGGCAGTGTATAGTTATCCTCATACCGGTTACTGGCTGGATATCGGCAGACCGGATGACTACGCCCGCTCCATCGAAGAGTTCGAACGCTACAAGGATCGCTTCCTCCCATGAGAGTCCTTGTTACTGGTGCTGCCGGATTTACCGGAACCCAGATGATTAAGTTCCTGTCTCTGCAGGAAGGCGTAACAGTATCCGGCCTTCTGCGTAAAACTCCACCTGCGGCAATCTTTGGAAACCCAAAGGCTTCTTTTCTTGTTGCTGATGTACTGGACCCAACTACCCTCTTCACAACGGTCGCTGGATTTCGCCCCGATGCCATAATCCACCTTGCAGGCCTCACACGGGGAACACTCGATGGACTCCTTTTAGCCAATGTTGTGGGTACGAAAAATATCCTGGAGGCAGGGTACGCAGCCAACCCTGACTGTCGCACCCTTGTAGTCAGTTCTTCTTCAGTCTACGGATATCTAGGGACAAGGACCATCACAGAATCAACACCGTTACAACCGCTCAGCGAATACGGGATCAGTAAAATGGCACAGGATGCGCTTGCTCTGATGTATGCTAAAATAAGCGATTATCGGGTGTGCATTGCGCGTCCGTTCAACCTTGCCGGGCCGGGCCAATCGGATTCATTCGTTTGCAGCAGGATTGTCAAGCAGATAACCGAGATTGAACAGGAAAGAAGACCGGCTCTGGAACTTTTAGAGACTACGTCTTCCCGGGATCTTATTGACGTTCGTGATGTTGTACGCGGGTACTGGGCACTGGTGACTCATCCGGAATTTTCCCACGATTGCGCTGGAAAAGCCTTCAATCTTGGATCCGGAAATGCATATCGGATTTCAAAAATAATTTCCCTGATTGAAGAAGTTACCGGAAGACAATATGAGGTAAAAGTTGCGGCCAATCGAGATCAGGTTCCCATCCCCTATCAGCAGAGCGACAATTCACGGATAACGAAGCTGACGGGATGGAAACCAGAAATTCCCCTTATAGATACTCTTCGCGATATGCTCACCGCATCGCAGGGAAATTCGGTTGAATGAAAAAAAATTCAGAGGATCCCCATCTCCGCCAGTCTCTCCGGCAGATACTTTTTCGTAACAAAATCCAGCCCTCGTGCCGCAAACGCCTGTTGTTCTGACTTAAGACCCATCTCGATCTGAAGGTTTATCTGTTTCCTCCAATAGTCTGTTGCAAATCGGGGATCTGTCAGCTCTGATTTCAACGCCTCGACATCCTTGTCTGTCAGCTTATCGGAAGGCAGGTTATAGTCCCGGATGTCGCTGGGCTGTAGCCCAAGGAACTGCGCTCTCGGCGTAGCAAGTAGTTCTGACATGTGAGCGCTCTTGATCGCACCGTATGCAACAGACCCGTAAATACGGTATGACCATGGGTCGCCATCGGTGAATACGAGAACGGGAAGGTCCCATGTTGAACTAATCTTGTTCAGCATCCTCCGCGTCGACCGCGCAGGCTGGCCCTTGAGATGGACAAGGATAGCATTATGCTCCTCGTCAAAACCGTTCTCGATCAACCGGTCGTACATACCCCCAGTCTCTATTGCGATAACAAACTTCGCATCGTGATCAACAAACTCGATGTTCTCGATACTGTTTGGTATGGTATACCCGGCCTGCCCGACATCGTCCTGGCAGTGGATGGTCTTCATTCCGCGCCTCGTTTCCTCGCGGATCCGCATCGGGCCATAGATGGAAGCCCCATTCTCTTCAGGATGGAGGTGGAACCCCTCGCGCGGCACGTCAGAAAGGATCTCGAGGTCTTCGATAAGGAAGTTACTCTCGTCCTGCGCACCGAACTTCGCTCTCTTCCAGCCCTCGGAGATATAATACATCTCTCTCAGCGTTGAGGATCGATTTTCCCTGAGCTGCTGTTTTATGAACCCGATTACATAGGCCATTTTGAGGATGTGGGTGGCACTCTTAGCCGATGCAGCGGTGCGCAAACTTTCCTTATCGCCGTACTTCCAGACCTCGCTTGCGTCATCGAACTCGATGTTGTATTTCGTCCGGGTCGGCAACGAGATCGATGGGATCTCCCCGCCCTTCATCTGGTCGTACCACGCGCCCGCGATCCGGAGCAGCGTGGCCGATGATTTCTTCTCCAGTTCCTCCCTAGACATCGAGATCCACCACCATCTTCTTCGCGTCGTCTATTCCCCGGATCTCGAGGATCCCACCGCCTTTTCCGGAATACGAGATACGGGATACCTCCCTGGAAGGGGCAAGTATCTTCCAGACCTTCGTGAACTGGCCGTCCATCTCACTCACAAAGTCGACCCTGGGAGTAGAATCGGATGCACTGTCAGCAGAAATCTCGTACACGGAGATCTCGCCATCGAACCCACTATAGTTGGCAAGCTCGATAGTGACCTTCCCGGCCCGGGTTGACTTCTTGACGATGAGTTTGCGCATAAGTTTGCCTTCAATCGGCGATGTATCAACAATGGGTTTTTCTACAATCTCGCTTACCTTCTCAGCAATCTCAGGAATGATCGCGCAGACCGCGCGGGCCCGGTCCTCCGCGAGCTTGTTCTTGTCCCGGTGGGAGACGAAGAGTTTGAGATCGCGCCCGAGATCCTGAAGAGCAAGGACGACCTCTTTTTCAATCTCAGGAATACTCGCAATCGCATCTTTGCTCTCGCTTGTGAAGGGAACATTTGTCGAAGCCACATGGACAAGAATGAGGATTGGACCTGTCGGAAGTCCC
The DNA here is from genome assembly GCA_030919125.1 of Methanoregula sp. SKADARSKE-2. Taxonomy (GTDB): domain Archaea; phylum Halobacteriota; class Methanomicrobia; order Methanomicrobiales; family Methanospirillaceae; genus Methanoregula. The sequence goes on along the minus strand of CP121470.1, from coordinate 1,302,861 downwards.
TGCTGGGAGATGTTATACGATTTCCAGTTCACCCGCGAGACGCAGTCAGTGATCGCGCAGGCACCCTGCTGGTACATGAGGGGGACGCGATTGGCAAAACGGAGAAGGATCGCATTGCCATCCGCTGTTAGTTTTCCTCCATAACCGATGGCTGCCTCGACCATGAACGAATGGCCCGAAAAGACAGAACTTGCTCGGGTCCGCGCGGCCACAAAGTCCATCTGGAACTCCTTGTCAAGCCCTCGCCGGATCAGCTCCTCACCGATGGGGGAGAGACACTGGGAGGAGGGGGGGGCTGGAACAGCAGCAGCCTGCATCGCGGCAAGCAATGTCTTGAGCTTGTCGGTATCGAGACTGTCAGTCTTTATTGTTGGTTCGAGGCCGGCCCGGTCGCAGATCTCCTGCGCGGACTTTTTACCCACCCTGCTGAACCCGTTGACCAGAAAATCCAGAAGTCTCTCGCTGCCCCCCTGTGCCATCCGCTTGAGCTGGCCGAATTCAATCCCATGGGGATGAGGCTGGATGGCAACCGGGCAAGCGATCACTTCCTGACTCACCCGTTCAAAAGTGAAGGCCTCGTCGTCCAGTTCCACCCGGAAGCGCGCGTGAGGATTGACAATTGAAGTATACCGGAGATACTCGATCAGCTTCTTCCGGGCCGCCATCGTGCTCTTAAATTCGATCTGGACACGGGTGCCGTGAATCCGGTCCCACTCGATCGCTTCACTCTTGAGAATATCCGGTTCGTTCGTCTCGATCTGGATCTGGATCTCGAACCGGTGGGCAGACTCCTTGGGCCCGGTCCGGGAGATGACGATTGTGGGAACGCCGCTCGTCAGCTGGGCATAGAGGACAGCAGCTGATATCCCAATCCCCTGCTGGCCGCGCGTCTGCCGGATCTGGTGGAACCGGGAACCGTAGAGGAGTTTCCCAAAGACAAACGGTATCTGCGCGGGTACGATTCCCGGCCCGTTGTCCTCGACAATTATCCGGAAGATATCATTTGCGGTTTTTTTGATGCTGATGAAAATATCGGGGAGGACTCGTGCTTCTTCACAGGCATCGAGGGCGTTGTCAACGGCTTCCTTGATGGTGGTAATAACGCCGCGCGTGGGGGAGTCAAAACCGAGGAGGTGCTTATTCTTCTCAAAAAATTCTGCTACGCTGATGCTGCGCTGCTGTTTTGCAAGCTCGTCAGCGAGCACCATACGCTTCCACCTCAACGAGTGCCGAAGCAAGATCCGTTGTTTTCTGCTCCCCGGTCTGGAGATTTTTGAGGGTCACAAGTCCGGATTCCGCTTCGCGGGCTCCAATAACAATCACAAATGCAGCCGTCTTCGAAGCGTGGGAGATCTGGGCACCGAGCCCGCGTTCCATGAGATCCATCTCGGTCCGCAATCCAGCATGCCGGAATGCCATGGCAACCTCGAGCGCGCGTCTTCTCCCCTCCGCTGTGCATACGACCCCCACAACAGTATCTTTCCTCTGGATTGATTCACCGAGCGAGACCATCACCCGATCGAAACCAATCGCAAACCCACAGGATGGCGTGTCCTCCCCGCCCAAGAGGTGTGCAAGGCGGTATGCCCCGCCCCCGAGGATCTGATTCTCTGCCCCGAGGTTCTGGGCAAACCCCTCAAAAACCATCCCGGTATAGTAGTCGAGTCCGCGCGCTATCCCGAAGTTCAGGGTATATTTCACTTCGGATGCATCAAGAATCCCGACCATCCGTTCGATCCGATCCCTTTCCGGAACGATTCCGGCAATCTCGAATGCATCCTGAAGATCACGGCACTCCACGAGAGCGCGCAATGATTCGCCAAGCCCGGGCTTGGACACCGATTCGAGAGTGCATGCGAGGCCTTCGAGATCCTTCTTGTCGAGATGGGCCATAATCCTGCGCTGGAATCTGGGTTCGATCTCTTTCAGGAGGGACTTCATGAACGAGAGATGTCCAACCTTGAGATCATACGTAACACCGGTTGCATCCAGCATCTTCGATGCAAGAGTTATTGCCTCCGCATCGGCAAGAGCAGTGTCAGCCCCGATGAGTTCCATACCGAACTGCCAGAACTGGCGATACCTTCCCTTCTGGGGGCGTTCGTACCGGAAACAGTCGGCAAAATAGCACCACCGTATCGGTTTTGGCGCCACACTTGCCTCATTGATGTACATCCGGATAACTGCCGCAGTTATCTCCGGGCGGAGAGCCAGCTTGCGTCCACCCTTGTCCTCGAAAACGTACATCTCCTCGATGATTCCGTCTCCGGATCGCATCGTGAAGAGATCGAGATCTTCAAACTCAGGTGTGCACACTTCGCGGTACCCCCACCGCCGCGCAACCTCCCTCAGGCGCCATTCTACCGCGCGCCGCGCTTCCATCTCGTCCGGTAAAAAGTCCCGCGTTCCTCTCGGTTTCTGGAGCATTTAAAAAATCCCTGATATCTATTTTGGAGTATTCAGTTATCTCTTATTCGCCGTTCGCCGCGGAACGCTCCCGAGGAAGCGCTGGAGGGTGCCTTCATCCCCCCAGATCTTTTCCCGTACGATCCTTCCCTGGAGATACAGGGCTGCAAGAACAAGGCCAAGTCCCAGCAGGTCAAGGGCAAACCTTGCAAAGAAAATCCCAAGCGTTGCAAGTGCGCTATAGATAACTCCCCAGTATGCTGCCTTGAGGTACCCGGGAAGACCAGTCCGGAAAAAAACCCGCGCATCGCGCAGCCAGAGGAAAAGCGTAGCTGCAGCACCGAACATCGCGATATAAACCAGGTAATCCATAGGAATGAACTAACTTATTATACTCAGTCCCATATCTGTATTATTACCATTATGCCACCGAACTTTTCCCTGCACAATGTTCTCGCGCGCTATAAAAAAGGTGAAATTTCTCTCGACGATGCTGAAAAGGAGATCGATGGGGCAGATGCATTTGTTGTCTCTGCGGGACGCGAAGGGACGCTCCCCGCAGTCGTAGCTGGGCTGGTGGATAAACCGGTTATCGGAGTACCGGTAGGCATGGGGTACGGGTACATGGAAGAAGGCCGTGCTGCTCTTGCGAGCATGCTCCCGTCATGCTCGATTGCGGTTGTGAATATCGTTGCGGGTTTTACGGCCGGGGCATTTGCCCCCCGCATCGCAGACCAAGGAGCAAAACTGTGAAACGAGGGTTCTACATCGGGAGGTTTCAGCCATACCATAACGGTCATCAGTCGGTTCTGGAACACATAGCAAAAGGAGTCGACGAGATTGTCATCGGTATCGGGAGTGCCCAGTTCTCACACCTGATCGATAACCCCTTCACCGCTGGTGAGAGGGTACTTATGATCACCCGGGCGCTATCGTCCCTTGACCGCCCGTTTTACGTTATCCCTATCGAGGATATCAAGAGAAATGCCCTCTGGGTTGCCCACGTCAGATCAATGACGCCCCCGTTCGATCTCTGCTATTCTTCAAACCCGCTTGTAGTCCAGCTCTTCCGGGAGAGCGGAGTAACGGTGCAGTCTCCTGCAATGTACGAACGGGAAACTCATAGCGGTACGGAAATCCGAAGGCGGATGCTTTGCAATAAACCCTGGAAAAGCCTCATTCCCGATGAAGTTGTCGAGGTAATTGACGAGTTAAACGGGGTTGGAAGGCTTCTTCAGATTGCAGGCGACGACTAAAGCAGATATGGGTTTTCTGGTAATGAATTGTAGTTGTGTTTTGGGATCAAGGGAGAAACAATGTACGAATTTATCAAAAAGATCCTCTCGCCAAAAGTGCCGGAAAAAGTGACGATCAGGTTAGATGCACTTCCCGGCTGGATAGAAGAACGGGAGAGCAGAGCGCGGGATAAACTTTTGTCGGAATCCCGGGAGCCTCTGCAGAAAATCCGGAACGCCCAGGCACAACTCCAGCATATCGTGAACGGGATAGCAGGAGCCGAACAGGAACCTGCACTCCATCCAAAACTCAAAAGCATAGCAAAGAATTCCCTTCCCCTCTTTGTCCGGGCAATGACCGTCTCTCTCTCAAAAGAACATCCTGATGACGTCGAGGATTTTTATTCCACAGCGGTGGAGTGCGTGAAAGGTTGTCTCAACAGCACCCGAGGCCAGGGACGGTACCTCCAGATTGTATTCCCGGAGGAGATGAAAGAGGTGAAGACCAGGATTGATGCTATCGGAAGGGAACTCAATGGGATCACCGGTTCTCTGGGGAGGTACCGGAAAGAGAGAGAACAACTCAGCGCCGCAAAAGAACTCTATCAGGGACTTCACGACATCCGGGTTGATTTTGGCAAAACTGCAGGAAAAGAGGATCGAATAAGGACCCGGATCGAAGAAATCCAGGCGAGGATCAAAACAATTGAGGAGGAACTTACGAACCTTGCAAGGGATGAGCGAGGGAGAGAGCATGAGGAAATGCGCGCAGGTCTCGAAGCAACCGAAAAAGCGCGGGATGAAGCAACGCGCCATTATGCGTCCCTGTCCATGACCGCCTCGCACGTATTTGGAAAAGCGGAGAAGATGGCGGTCAAACAGCATCACCCATCGGAAGTTTCCGCGCTGCGAAAAACGATGGAGCTCCTTTCAGATCATGCTATCCCGGATCCCGGTTATCTGACCACTTCAATCTCTGGAGCGGTTCCCATTACGATCCGGATGATCGAAGCAAACGAAGTTCAGCTCAAGAATAAAGAGGAGCGATCGATCTTTTCTGACATCCCCCGGTTCATGGAGGAGATTGCCGAAGCATGTGACCGGGTAAAAGCACTCGAAGAAGCGTACCAGATTCAGGAACTCGCGTATGGATCGCACCCCCTTCTCCTCCGTATGAACTCGCTCGGCCGGGAAAAAACCCAACTTTTAGCCATGCTTGCAAAAGAGGAGCGGGCACGGGAAGAGCTTGCCCAGTGGAAAGAAAAAACAGCGGAGAAGATTCCTGCCCAGACAGAAGAACTCAGGAAAAAAATAGAGATTATTGGAGGGGAGAACGTGCAACTTCAGACTGAGGATCTCATCGTGGTGGATGACAGTTAGACGAAAACACTGGCATCAGTACGGGACATTTTCGTCTTCACGGTCAAACATTTCATCAGGATTTTCAATGATCCCGTTCATCTCTTCTTGGTTGAGATCATCGGTAAGCGTCTTTTTCATAGCCCGACACCGCTTCCTGACGGGTTTCCCGATAAAATCCGGTTCGTTGTGGAATTATCCGGATGGATCTCCACGAAGTCCTCGAGGTCCTTTGGATCTGAAGGAAAGCCATCAGGCCGCCCATAGCGGTCCTGGAGTATCTGGGCAATGACATCCGAGAACGTCATATTCCCGCGCTTCAGCGTGAGCGGCGCCTCATACACCTCAGGATCAATGGATGGAAGGTCCCTCGCCAGCACGAGGCATAATACCACCTTGTGGTCACCGGTTATACACGTTCTGGGAACTTTGCCAAAATACCGGTCTGACTTTATATAAAACCAGCGAGACCAGCATAAACCAAGGCGAGCACGCCAAGGATAAAGTGGCCGGTTAAAAGATACAGAGATTTTTTAGTTTGTGCGAATCCGGATAAATGAGAACGTGGAAAAATCTGTGTAAGCAAATTCCGGTTCGGGTCCGTGGCATCCCCCGATCCGAAGGAGAGAGGGGAAATTGAGCGAAATCTGCGCATACTCGATACAGGAATCATGATTCCCCTGTCGTCCCTCAAGTCTCCGGAATTCCAGGTTCTTCTGGATAATTCCTTCCGACGTTTTCTGGCAACAGATATGCTGGTGCTGGTGCCCGCAACACATATGCGTCAGTCCCCGGGCGCCCAGTGCATCGAAAGCCATCTGCGCGGTATAATGGTAGCCGGTGAAAAAATCGCCGGCCTCATGAGAGAGCCGCTGCCAGCATTTTAACCGGAGGGTCTGGTTACCAAGTTCGAGCGGGCCCCCGTGAACAAAGAGCATCCCGTCATCGACGTATTCCATCGGCATCCCGTCAAAAATGGAGAGGAGAGGTGAGTCCCTCAGCTGCTCGTGCCGGTACGCGCTCGAAGAGTCGCTGCCACTGACAACGATCCCATGGAGGTAGGCGTGATCATGGTTCCCCATAACTGAAACAAGGCGATACCTGCTGGAGAGAGTATGGATCTTCTCAAGCGTCTCTTTCGGCCGGTCCCCGCGATGGACGAGATCTCCAAGGTTGACAAGGGAATCTATCGGCCCGAACTCATTGCGGAACAGTGAGGTTCCGATGCAGGAAGCAAACGCTTCAACAGCTGCGGAATCGGCATGAACGTCAGAAAAGATTACTGCACCCATAGAGGTAGATCGATTATAGGTGCTTCACTGCAATATAAACAACTGATAGTGCTGGATCTATGATCGAACAATGCGGTGAAGGATACGTTGAAACATCAGGAAATTCCACCTACTTCCGGAAGATTCGATTAAACGGTTGAGGTCAGACCCATGGAACAGTTTCTTAACGACTATATTGAACGGATGAGACCTGCTTTCTTTCGGCTACCGGAAGCGACGGCCCATGAGATGGCATCGGCCTTCCTTGCTTTCAGGTTCGGGCTTTATGCAAACGCGGTTCGCGAGTGCACGCACGCAATCTCCGGCATAACGGACGATGGCGGACAGGGTGCGCTGAAAAAGGCACTCATCATTGTCAAAGCACATGCGCAGGATCTCGATAATTCTCAGGTTGTCGCGGATCTCTCGGTTACTTTTTCTGACGCGGAACGCCACTATATCGCAATTAACCTCCCGAAAGAGGAAACAGAAGATCCGGCGACTCTCGAACTGGATAATGCACTCATTCTCCTCTATACGGCAGCGTTCATTGGTTCACCTGACGATGAACTGCCCTTGGACGAACACCAGAAATTTATCGCCCGTGTCCTCGCCGGGTATAAAAAAGTCCTCGGCATCGAATAAGATCCATTTTTTTATTGCCGGAAAAGGGAATCCGTGTGCCCAGAACCGATGCTTAAAAATGAGAAACTCTTGATTAAATACCGGAATGATCGTGGAAAATCCTAATTACCTGACCGAAGGGCACCTTGTCCGGAGTCTTATTACCATCTCCCTGCCCATGATCGCAGCCAATCTCCTCCAGAGCGTGCTTGAGGTTGTTGACCTGTACTTTGTCGGAAGACTCGGCCCGGATACAATTGCCGGCGTCGCGATGAGCACCTCGATAATCTTCCTCCTTGCTACGTTTGTAATCGGCCTTGTCACCGCCACAACGGCATTTATATCGCGGCATTATGGCGCGCAGGAACGTGATCGGATAGGGCAGATCGTAAAGCATTCCCTTTACATAGGTCTTGGATTCTCGCTGATCCTTTCCATCTCTGGTATACTTTTCTCCAAGCCGCTTCTCCTGGCCCTCGGGGCAAACGATATCGTTGCAACCGATGGTGCTGCATATCTCACCGTGCTCCTGCTGGGTGTCTTTACCATGATCGAGCTCTGGGTTGTCACCACATCATTCCAGTCATGCGGCAATTCCATGACACCCATGCTCCTGATGGTTGGTGTCAATATCGTCAATATCATCTTAAACCCCCTCTTCATCTTCGGGTATGGGGGGATAATCCCTGCATTCGGGGTAGCAGGATCTGCATGTGCAACGATCCTGTCCCGGGGGACCGGGCTGGTAATCGGCCTCGTTCTCCTGCTCCGGTATTCCACGCATATCGGACTTCCCCTTACGTGGAGCTGTGATATCGACCTTATCAAGAGGATCCTCGCAGTAGCGATCCCCAACTCAATCCAGTCAGGCTTGCGGAGTACAACCTATCTGGCGATGATGGCGCTCGTCGCGGAGTATGGCACTGCGGCAATCTGCGGGTACGGGATTGCGGACAGGCTTGAGCTCATCGCTCTCATGCCCGGCTTTGCCATCGCTACTGCTACCGCAGTGATAGTCGGGCAGAACCTGGGGGCAAAAAAACCGGAACGCGCGGAGGAGGGGGTCAAACTGGCGCTCGTCTTCTATGGCACGATTATGATTGTAGTCTCCCTGATCTACTACTTCTTCGCAGAACAGATCCTGTGGTTCTTCGACCCGAGCGGGATGAGCGAAGCGGTAGGTGCGGACTACTTCCACACGGTTGTCCCGTTCTATCTCATCATGGCAATAAGTATGATCCTCTCGTTCGCACTCAACGGTGCTGGCGACACAAAGAAGCCGATGTACGCAACGCTCCTGTCGATGGTTCTCATCCAGATCCCGCTCGCGCTCATCCTGCCGCACCTCTTCGGGCTCGGGATCGATGGCATCTGGCTTGCCGTAATAACCGGCATCATCCTCCAGGCGTTCTTCCTTACCCTGATGTTCCGGCATGGCACCTGGAAACACGTAACAATTTAGTGCCAGATAGGATACTCCTGTCCAGCCAGGTCCTTGTCAGGAGGGGCTTGAGAGGTGAGGAAGTTATTGCGCGGGTATCTGCCGGCATTAATGGGTTTTTCACCAGATGGATCTCTGTGTTTGGGAAAACCGGTCTTCCGTGATCGTCTGTTGGGGGTCGGAGGATCCATGAGCAAAAGACAGCAGGAAACCGATTTACCTCTCGTGCGGCCAGTTCAATCGGTCCTCATCTGGGGGTTCCGGGGGGAGAATTCTGAACGCCCCCACGTCTTCAAATCCAGTACGATCCAAGCCCTGAATCCCTGGATATTTACGAGATCGGATACGGGAGATGTTCAAAACAGCCGAGTGAGATACTCACCATGAAAAATGAGGTAAAATTGGAAAACAGGGTCGATACGACCAAAAAAGGGTTACAGGATCAGAGACTGTCCATGCTGATTCCGGTGAAGTCCTGGACCGACCCGATATCCTGAACCCCGAATGCAGTCTTGGCCGATGTTATCTCCAGGGAATTTGCCGCATCGCACATGTAATCAAGGATATCGATTGACAATTCCTTCTGGATCTTGCTCTTCCGCAGCTGGTCGACGAGTGCCGCCATCTTCTCCGGAGGTTCCATACGGAGTTTTGCAAGGCTCATCACGCACATGAATATCCGGGTCATGTTGCGATCGGTACCGGTAATGGTATCAAAGAAATTCCTGATGACTTGTGCCTGAAAGATCTCTCCGCTCATCTGTACACCTCCTTTCTCTCTTTCTCTATAGTTCCTCTGTTCTTTTTGCTGCTTATAAAGTTTTTTGAAAAACCGCCGCTCAAAGACCGTAAAACGGGTTTTAAAAGGGAATCCGGGGCGGGAGCGGCGGGTTTGTCAGACAACCGGATGACAATTGTCGTACCGCCCCCATACCCCGCCGCAGTCTGTGGGGCTCTTACTTTGCTGCGCTGACGATCTTAATGACATCCCCGTCTTTCAGGATGTGGTTCTCCTTGATCCGCATCTTTGACCGGGCATCGATAGCGTACAGAAATCCTTTACCGATTTCGGTGTGGACCTGGAACGCAAGATCATGAGGGGTGGAGCCCTTCTTCATCAAGTACGCATCGGGCAGCACATCGCCCTGCTTGTTGGAGAAATGGGTCTCATCCTCCACCGGGTAGACAACGATCATGTCGAGCAGGTTGAAGACCGCGTGGTTGACCGCCTGCTGCACACCGGTCCCGTTGTTCTCTCTCATGAGGCCTGCGATCTTCGTGAGGCCTGCCTTCTGGGGTGCGGAGAGCGATCGCTCATCGACAACCTTGAATTCCGGATCTCCCGGCAGGTACTTGATCACGTGCGCAGCGGCAGCATTCCGGAGCGCGAGTTCGGATGCGGCACTGGTGAAAGTAACCTTGGCTTCCGCCAGCCGCTTCCGGAGCTCTTCGGGAGCGAGATCGAACTTGTTACCGATGACGACCATCGGTTTCGAAATGCTGACGATCTCCGCGCACAGCGGAATGAGATCCTCCATGGTCGCATGAATGAAGTCAATCTTAAACTTGAGTTCCGCATCGCGGATATCTTCATAGGTAATTCCAAGACCGGCAAATACTTCTGCAATTCCCTGCTGGATCGCAGAACCCTTCCCCTGAGACTGGCGACTGATTCGGGACCAGTGCTTGTCAAGGATGCCGTAAACCCACATCGTCATCTCGTACCCGAGAAATTTGACATCCTCCATGGGGTTGTGGCTTCCGATATCGACCGGGTTTCCCTCAGCATCGGTACCACCGCTTGCATCAACGAGATGGAGGATCGCATCCGCCTGCCGCAGGTGGTCAAGGAACTGGTTGCCAAGCCCCTTTCCCTTGTGGGCATCGGGAACGAGACCTGCAACGTCAATCAGGTTCACCGGGACGAACCTGACACCGTCAACACAGTGGGTACAGCTTATATTCAGGCCCTTGCATGCGCAGGGAGTCCTGACATATGCCACCCCAAAGTTCGGGTTGATGGTGGTGAACGGGTAATTTGCAATCTCTACATTTGCAAGCGTCGCTGCTTTAAAAAACGTCGACTTTCCGCAATTGGGTTTTCCGGCAAGGGCGAGTGTGATCATAGGGAATTCCTCGTAAATCGCATCGGGGTTGAAAAATTATCCCCACGATTTTCGGGCTGGGCCCGGAAAATACGCGGCAGGATTCTGCCGGGGGAGGTAAATCTGACAAAGTTTTTCATTGCTGTTTATTAAAATGTAAGTATGTCGTTTACCGAAAGGAAGATCAGCTATTTTGACAAGCCGGGCCCGGCCAACACTGCCGATGCAGCACGGTTTGCAGCCGCGCGGGCAAAGGAGCTCGGACTTACAACGGTTATCGTCGCAAGCACATCGGGAGAGACTGCGGAAGAATTCTTCAGGGCGATGGATGGATCCGGCCTTGAACTGATTGTCGTCACCCACGTTGTCGGGTTTACAAAACCCGGCGAATGGGAGTTTTCACGGGAGCGGGCGGACCGGCTGCGCAAAAAGGGTGTGAAGATCGTTACCGGGACGCATGCACTCTCAGGACTCGAACGCGCACTCTCGCGGTCCCCAAAAATCGGGGGGGGATCACGCACCGAAGCCATTGCAGAGGCACTTCGCCGGGTGGTAGCCACCGGGCTCAAGGTTGCTGTCGAATGCGTACTGATTGCCGCAGATCAGGGCGCAATAAGTGTGGAGAAGGAGATCATTGCCGTAGGGGGGACTGCTACCGGAGCGGATACCGTCTGTGTAATCAAACCCTCTCATACCGCAAATTTCTTTGACCTGCAGGTACGCGAGATCATTGCCATGCCAAGGAACCGGTAACGATGTCGGTTGCCGAACTGAAGGAAGCGTTCGCGCTCCTCGGGCGCTTCCCCGTACTCTGGATACCCGGTCTTGTTGCAGGGTTTCTGGGAGCCCTTTTCTGGGTGTTGCTCAACCTTGACGGGACGTTTTTTGCAAGCCGGCTTATCGTGATATTCGGCCTTATCCTGCTCCTGTTTATTGCCGGCATGCTTGTCCTGCTGAAAAACGGGCAGGGCGACGTAAAGACGATGTTCACCGGAGGGATTCACTATTACTTCCGGATCCTTCTTCCGCTCCTTGTCATCATTTTTGCCGACACGCTCATCTTTATCGCCGGTGTCGTTGTTCTCACTGCCTCGGGAATACCCCCAGATGCGATGTTGATGGAGGTTCTGGCATTTGCAATCTCCGTTCCGGTGTTTATCCTGACCATCTTCTTTGATACTGCAGCGGTATTTGAGGAGGGCCGGATCTTCGACTCGATCCGGCGCAGTATCGGGATTGTTGCAGCCCGGTTTGGCGAAGTGCTGAGGTACCTGATCCTGAACGCGCTCCTCTCGATAGTCATTGGCTTCGGTCTGCTCCTCGTCTGGAATGGGCTTTTGTACGACAAACTCGCCCCGCTCCAGAGTTATACACAGATCCGGGCGTTCACCCCTACGGAGCTGAGCACAATGTTCGGTACAACCGGCGTATGGATCACCGCAGTTGTCATTTTCGTCGGCCTGTTCCTTCTCATCCCGATCCTTTACAGCTACAAAGCATGTTTCTTCAAGAAAATATCCGGGAACCTTCCCATAATCACCCAGGCATCGACAACCGGTGAATACGACAGCAAAGGCCGATGGTACAAATACTGATGGGTAAAGAGAAGATTTTCGCTCACCTTTTTTCAGGGGTCTGCTCAATTGAGTCATGAGACGCCGTTGATAGTTATCTGCAGGTTACGCTTTTCACTTGCGGCAGAGACTGGTTTTGAGCAGTAGTTTATCGGGAAATACTATCCCGTGTCGGCTCATCGGGCATATTTGACCCGGACATCCACCGGTGAGAAATTTACAAAACGGGATCTCCGAAAACGAATCTTACCGCTGGCGTGCAGGCTTTGGACCCGGCCACAGAGGAAATCTGGCACAGTTTAGTGGAGGAACACAAGATAGATGGCGACGGCAAACAACCCGCCACCGATTGTTGCAAGCAGGTTCGTGCCGGCATTTCCGAGGAATCCCTTGTTCTCCAGGGTGGCTCCAACGAGACTGTCAAGGTTGGTCCCGACAAACCCGGCGATTGTGCAGATGACAACCATCTCCGGATTATTGATAAGATTGAGGAAGTGCGCGGTCAGCGAGATCAGGAACCCCCCGAGCAGGGCAACGGACTCACCGGTCAGAGTGACACCGCCATTGGTCCCGATGGGGACTTTTTTCAGGGTCGTAATCAGATACGGCACTCCGCCGGTCACGCCAATCTCGCTCGCAAGGGTGTCGGCAGCAGCCGTGGCAACACAGCCGACATACATCACAATAAAGACCGGGTGCTGGAAAACACCAAAAAGTACGGCCGCAGCGGCAGCAACGATCCCGTTGGCAAAGACGTTCCGGTATCCCCGGGCCCCGCTCTGGCCCTGCTCGACACCGATGCGCTTCTTGTACTCATACTTGTACTTGGTCGCCGCAGAGCCCAGGATAAAGAAGGCGAGCATGATCAGGAACCAGAGGGGACCTGCGAAAATGAGGAGGATGATACCTACGAGTGCGGCGGAGAAGAGACCGGACAAATCCGCGGTCTTCGACCGGTAGGCAAAGTAGCCGAAAGTAAACCCGACGATAACCGCCGCAACCACGAGCTGCATGGTGGCCTGGTAGTTGAGCTCCTGGATCAGCCACATGGTCATCGCGATACCGATGCCTTCGATCATAAGCGAGTCCTCGTACTTGAGCAGGATAATCTTGAGGAGCACAGCTCCGATGATACCAAAGATAACCGTGAGGATCTCCAGCTTATTGAGGTAGGCCATGACAAGGACGCCGGCCCACGCGGTCGAGATGATATAATAAATGTACGTATTCAGATCGTCTGCCCCGGTCTGGAATACCAGCTCACCGAGAACAAGCATTGCAAGGGACGTGGAGAAAACAAAGAGCGGGAGAAGACCGACCCCGTAGAGTGCTGCAAGCGCACAGAATGCGTAGGTCAGGTACTTTGTCCGGAAGAACCGGAAGAGGAGGAGGGAGAAGAGGATTACGATGAGACCGAGCAGCCATGCAGCCGTAACATAGGGGCCGACAAGGATCACAGCCCCGGTAAGTGCAGCAGCATAGCCAAGGCCCTTCTGTCTCGCCATTGGAGTACTATTGATCCTCAAGTAAGAAGAGTTTTATCTTGTTATTATCACGTTCCAACAGGATACAAGACACTTCTGAGGGGAACCGGAGATAACTCACTGATGCGATCAGTATATTTTATCCAGGAGACTAATATCTACGGAATGGTACCCTCTGATCAACTGCCGAAGAATTATGATTTCTCCGAGGTGGAAGAGCGCTGGCGCAGAACCTGGCGCGACGAAGATCATTATTTTGATAAGAACTCCAAAAAACCCCAATTCGTCATCGACACCCCGCCGCCCTACCCGACCGGCAATTTCCATATCGGGAACGCCTTAAACTGGTGCTACATCGATTTTTTTGCCCGCTATAAACGCATGAAAGGGTTCAACGTGATGTTCCCCCAGGGGTGGGACTGTCACGGTCTCCCGACCGAAGTGAAGGTCGAGGAACTTAACCATATCACCAAGAACGATGTCTCCCGTGAGGAGTTCCGGAAGATGTGCCGCGAGCTGACCGAGAAGAATATTGCAGCAATGCGGGTAACCCTCAGGAAGATGGCGTTCTCGACCGACTGGTCGAACGAATACATCACGATGATGCCGAAGTACTACGGCAAGACCCAGCTCTCCTTCCTCAGGATGCTCGCCTCGGGGCACATCTACCAGAGCGAGCACCCGGTCAACTACTGCACCCGGTGCGAGACGGCAATCGCCTTTGCAGAAGTTTCTTACGAAGACCGCGAGACCCAGCTCAACTATTTCGATTTCGATGGTGTCGAGATAGCGACAACGCGTCCGGAGCTCCTCGCAGCCTGTGTCGCGGTCGCGGTACATCCGGCGGATGATCGGTACCACAAGCTCAAGGGCAAGTCCCTCTCTGTCCCGCTCTTCTGCCACCCGGTTCCGATAATCCAAGACGAGGCAGTCGATCCATCGTTCGGTTCCGGCGCGGTTATGATCTGTACCTTTGGCGACAAGCAGGATGTCCACTGGTGGAAACAGCACAACCTCGCACTCAGGAAGGCGATCGATCGAACGGGCAGGATGACCGAGATCGCCGGCAAATACAAAGGACTGAACACGACTGCATGCCGGGCTGCAATTCTCGCGGACATGAAATCAAGCGGCATCCTGAAGCGGCAGGAGAAACTGGCCCAGCGCGTCGGAACATGCTGGCGTTGCAAGACCCCGATTGAGATCCTCTCCGAGCGACAGTGGTTCGTGAAGATCAAGCCGGAGGAGATCCAGGAAGCCGCCCACCAGATCACCTGGTACCCCGAACACATGCTCCGGAGGATGGAGAACTGGGTTGACCAGATGGAATGGGACTGGTGTATCTCCCGTCAGCGGATCTTCGCAACTCCGATTCCGGTCTGGTTCTGCCAGAAGTGCGGCGAGATGGTAGTTCCCGATGAGAAGGATCTTCCCGTAGACCCGACCATGGTAAAACCGAAGCATCCTTGCAAGAAGTGTGGAAGCTCGGAGTTTTCCGGGGAAGAGGATGTCCTCGATACGTGGATGGACTCCTCGATCTCCGTCCTCAATGTGACCGGCTGGGACGGGAACGGGATGCCCCCGTTCTTCCCGGCACAGATCCGGCCGCAGGGCCACGACATTATCCGGACCTGGGCGTTCTATTCGATCCTGCGATCGGTCGCTCTCACCTGCGGGAAACCGTGGGATGAGATCCTTGTCAACGGGATGGTTCTCGGGGAAGACGGGTTCAAGATGAGCAAGAGCCGGGGCAATATCATCGTCCCTGAAGAGATCCTCGTCAAGTACGGGGCCGACGCTCTCCGGCAGTGGGGAGCCATGGGAGCGGCCACCGGCTCGGACATCATGTTCAACTGGAACGATGTGGTCGCAGCCTCCCGGTTCCAGACCAAGATGTGGAACATCACCAAGTTTGCTCTCATGCAGCTTGGGAAGGAGGGCGTCGATCAGAACGCACCGGTCACGGCCCTCGCCGACCGCTGGCTCCTTGTCCAGCTCTCCGACACCATCCAGCAGGTCAGCACGGCACTGGAAGCCTATCAGTTTGACATCGCGCTCAAGGCAATTCGGGAGTTCGCGTGGGATGCGCTCGCCGACAATTATATCGAGCTCGTGAAGGGGAGGCTGTACCTGTCCGGTGAGTCGCGGAGGAGCGCCTGCCTCGTCCTCGAAACCGCGTTCGATGCGCTCTGCCGGATGCTCGCCCCGTTCACTCCCTACTTTGCTGAGGAGTGCTACTCATATCTCCGGAACGAGAGCGTACACAAACAGCCGTGGGTAAGTTTCACGTACGACGACGAGAAGGCCCGTACCGAGGGGAACCGGCTCGTCCAGCTCGTTGCAGAAGTGCGGAAGTACAAGCACGACAACAACATGGCCCTCAATGCCCCGCTCGGGAAAATCACCATCTATGCCCCGCACACAGTCAACGATGAAGGGGACACCGGCCGTACGCTGAACGCCGATGTCCACTGGCGGACCGACGCCGCCCACCTGGATCGGGTCATCACCGATATCGACTTTGACCGCTCGATTGTTGGCAAAACCTTCCGGAAGGATGCACAAGCGTTTATGGACGCGGTACGGGCGCTCTCACCGGAACAGCTCGCAAATCCGCCAAAGACGATCCAGCTCAACGGCACCGATATCCCCCTGCCGGAGAATGTCTTCACGCCAAGGTATTCCTATATGGAAGAAGGGGCGAAAGTCGATGTGTTGACGGTCGGCAATGTTATCGTGACGATTGCGAAGTAAAAGGAACTCGCTTCTCCTTTTTTGATCTTTCTGGTTTCGCAAAAAAAATGTGCCACCTGGCTTTGGGGTCCTCACGATAAAAAAATGTGGATTTCCCGATACAATCGAAGAGGGATTATTTCTTCCGCTTCCTTCCTGCTTCCCATTCATGTCGGATTGCATCCGCTACAAACGTGGCGATAGTATCCGCAGAAAGCATCGCGTCGACAACCACAAACCGCGACGGCTCGTTCCAGGCATAGGTGAGATAATTATTCTGCACTTTCTCCAAGGTCTCACGCCTCTCGAAGTGCTCCCGCCGGCTGGCGGGTTTCAACCGGCTCAGGGCCGTGTCGAGAGGCAGGGTAAGGAGGAACGTCTTGTCAGGCATGATTGTCCAGCCGTTGTGCATCGAGCGAAGCCAGGCTTCGGGCGAAGGTACGACACCTTCGAGGGTGACCGACTGGTAGGCGTACCGACTGTCGCTGTACCGGTCGGAGATGACAAGTCTCCCCTCCGCAAGGGCAGGCCGGACGACCCGGGTGAGATGGGCCGCATGGTCGGCTACAAAGAGGGTTGCCTCCGTAATGGGATCGATCTGTTCGGCGATTGCCCTGCGCACGGATTCCCCGACCCATGTGGCACCCGGTTCCCGGGTGATGACCGGATCAAGATCCACGAGCATTTCCTTCAGCGATGCATGGAGCGTACTCTTTCCGCTCCCGTCAATTCCTTCGAGCGTGATTAACAAACCGTACCCCTCCGGATCCATTCGAGCGGCACGACGCCCTTGTGCAGTGCTGTCGCGATGATCGCGCCATCGAACCCTGCGGAGGAGAGGGCATCAAGATCGGCAATCGTCCCAACCCCTCCGCCAAGGAACAACTTTCCCTCATACGCCTTCCGCATTCGTGCGAGAAACTCCGGGTCAAGACCCTTCTCAGTTCCGACACCGGTTATATCAAGAAGGATGCAGCCTTCGAAATCCCATTGCCCGGCAGCAGCAAGGACTTCGACCGGGACTTTCCCGGAGGGGATTACTCTTCCGGCTTTCATGTCGATACTCAGGAATCCACCGTGATATTCCCCGAGGTTTTCTCCACCGGACTCAGTGCCAACGATATTCCGGATCTTGTCGCCTGCGAGGTAATCGCCCGGTGAGCGGCAACCCCGGTCTACATAACAGCACTCGACCACCTCAGCACACTGCAGGGTGATCGCATCGTGGGAGCCGGTTCCTTCGATCCTGTCCAGATCCGCAATGTAAATAAATTTCGGGGCGATTGCCCTGACAAATCCAAGCGGTTCTGCCGTCGGGGAAGAGCCCCAGTCGAGAGGTTTGTAGCCCGCACGGTTCCCCATTTTGCCATGTACGACCAGATTATGCCGGAAATCCATAGCAAGAACCAGATCCATAGGCGAACGCAATCACTATTAGGACAAAAGATCATTAAATTCTATGCAATTGTTGGTCAGCCCCAGCTCCATCGATGAAGCGAGACGCTCCATCGCCGCTGACATAATCGATGTAAAGAAGCCATCGGAAGGCTCCCTCGGTGCGAATTTTCCCTGGGTAATCCGCGAGATCAAATCCCTGTCAGACAAGCCCGTGAGTGCAGCCATCGGTGACTTCGACTACAAGCCGGGTGGTGCATCGCTTGCAGCCTACGGTGCTGCATGCGCAGGGGCTGACTATATCAAGATCGGCCTTGCCTTCGCAGACAGAGAGAAGGCACGCGATGTCATCGCTGCGGTTGTCCGGGCAGTCAAAGACGATTTCCCAAAGAAATTTGTCGTTATCGCCGCCTACTCCGATTTCGAACGCATGGGAACTATCTCGCCTTTCGATATGGCCCCGATCGCCGCTGATTGCGGGGCCGACTTTGCCATGGTCGACACCGGCATCAAGGACCGGCAGAGCACCTTTGCCTTCATGAACGAGGGTGAGCTTCGCAGGTTCACGGAAGGCAATCGGGAACTCTGTCTCGGCACTGCCCTCGCCGGGGCCCTCAGGTTTGAAGATATCGATGCCCTGAAACGGATCGACCCGGACATCATCGGTGTCCGCGGGATGGTCTGCGGTGGCGACCGGACAGCGACCGTCCGGGAAGATCTCGTGAAAACAGCACTTGCCATGATACGGTGAAATCATGTTCGTCGAAAAACTGGAAACCCCCCTCTCCCTCACCTTTGATGATGTCCTCCTCGAACCATTGGCATCGTGGGTTGAGCCTTCCGAAACCGAAGTAAATTCGAAATTCTCAAAGAATATACCGGTAAAAATCCCCCTCGTCTCGGCCGCGATGGACACCGTGACCGAGTCCACGATGGCAATTGCGCTTGCCCGCGAGGGTGGAATAGGCGTCATCCACCGGAATATGACACCGGAGCGCGAGCTTCAGGAGGTCCAGTATGTCAAGCGGGCCGAGGAACTTATTGTTCGCGATGTGCTCTCTGTTGAGGAGGATTCAACAGTTGCAGATACCGAGCGGGTCATGCACCAGTACAACATCCGCGGGGTCCCCGTCGTCGGTAAGGGAAAGATCGTCGGCATCGTCAGCAGGCGGGACATCCGGGCAATCGGGTCCCCACGCGGTGAAGAGAAGATCACCAAAATCATGACGAAGAACCTTATCGTTGCACCTGAGGATATCACGGCAGAGAAGGCCCTCGAGATGATGTATACCAACAAGGTCGAACGTCTTCCAGTCGTCGACAAAAGGGGATCCCTTGTGGGCCTCATCACCATGCAGGACATTCTCGAAAAGCGCCAGTATCCCCTTGCCACCCGGGATGCAAAAGGAAACCTCCGTGTCGCGGCAGCGGTCGGTCCGTTCGACTTTGCCCGGGCCGAGCTCCTTGACCAGAACGGGGTCGATGCGCTGGTCGTTGACTGCGCCCACGGCCACAACCTGAAGGTCGTTGCCGCCGTGCAGGACATCAAGGAGAGCGTCAAAGCGGATGTCATCGCCGGAAACATTGCGACAACGAAGGCGGCAGAGGCTCTCGCCAAAGCGAACGTTGACGGGGTCAAGGTCGGGATTGGGCCCGGCTCAATCTGTACGACGAGGATCGTGGCCGGAGTAGGGGTTCCCCAGATCAGTGCAATCGCACAGGTCGCTGAGATTGCTTCAGCGGCCGGTATTCCCGTTATCGCCGATGGGGGCGTCCGGTTCAGCGGCGATGTCGCAAAGGCAATCGCGGCTGGTGCGGACACCGTCATGATGGGAAGCATGTTTGCCGGCACCGATGAGGCGCCCGGCAAGGTTATCACCATAAAGGGCAGGCGCTACAAACAGTACCGCGGCATGGGGTCCATAGGCGTCATGAGCGGGGGGCAGTCGAGCGACAGGTACTTCCAGAAGAAGGATATCGGGAGCACGAAGTTTGTGCCTGAAGGTGTCGAAGGGGTTACCCCGTATGTCGGCCACGTTGGGGAAGTTATGTACCATCTCGTTGGCGGCTTAAAATCCGCGATGGGATACACCGGCTCTAAGACCGTCGCTGATATGCAAATCCAAGCAAAGTTTGTCCGGATAACGGGTGCCGGTATGGCTGAGAGCCACCCACACAACATTCTCATAACGGACGAAGCGCCGAACTACCGGCTCTTCGAATAACCCTCTTTTGTTAATTCTCTTTCTTCTTCCGAGGGACAGAATAGATATTAACAGAACTACAACGGCCGCTTTTACAGACCGTATTGAAAAAGAAATCCGATCAGGATACGCTTGCTTTGTCGAGGCGCTTTGATCGGTACCGGTTCTGGATCTTGCTCGTAAAGAAGCTCCCGACCGACTGCGATGCCATAAGATCCGTAAAAATCTTGGATGGTACGCACTGGTACTGGTAGATTATTCCTGAGTGGAACTCGATCTCAAGGTTTTTAAAATTATCATCGTATCCCACGGATTTCAGGTTACAGGATTTAACAGGCTGCCGTTCCAAAAGAGTTCACCGGTATTGTATTGGCTTTACTCTTAAATAAAAGAGCAATAAAATTTGATAAAGTCTTATTTATTTCTTCTTTATATGGCAAAGGGGAATGGCTTATTCCCGGAAGGGGAAGTATTCACGAACTTTTATAGATTTATACCGGGATTTCGTGCCAGCCCCTCCTTCCAGTCAGCCGGTTCCGGTTTTCCCCGTAATGGTCAGAAACCGCGAAAAAATGTTATGCGTATAGTCCTGGGGATCCATCATCTCACCGGAAGCATTTTTGGATTTTATTCTTCCTTCCGTTAAGAGTACCAGACGAATAAAAATCTCGGATCATTCCTTTTCATCTCATCGCCGCAGAAAGCACCGGTCTGCACGGTGTTTCCCGGAATCAGGAAATTCTTCCGGCTTGCGCTTGCGATCTTTGCCGTACTCCCGCTCGGATTGGCATACCTCCCCATATCCTCCGGGCCATGTACCGATGACAGCCCGGGAATCTGACAGAGAGTTTACGATCAGGTAGATGCTGATTATCTGTAGAGTGCCAGAGTTTCTGTCCTAAAATAGTGACATAATTTATGTCCGCTTTCAAGAGCACCGATCAGGTGCTTGCAGGTGAAAGCGACGATGGAGATTAGGACCAAAGCGATCGTATTCTATGAAGAGGGGATACGAAGTGCAAAAGAGATAGGAGAGACGTACGACATCTCAGAAAGAACCGTACGGCGATGGGCTCAAAATCACAGAAATGATCCTGAGAACGGATTGAAACCGAAGAAGACCGGGCCAAGGAAACGGACTCGTTTGGCAATTTCGGCATCATTGGAACAGCGTATCATTCGGCTCAAAGGGAAATATCCTGCATATGGGGAGCCCGACGAATCAAGCACCAGTTCGATCTTCCCTGTTCCTGGAGAACAGTACATCGCATACTCAAGAAGCATGGACTTCTCATTCGGATCAAGCCCAAACCACAACCTGCGGGTAAACGGTTTCAGCGGAGACATGTCGACAGCATGTGGAAGGGGGATACGTTCCAGTTCCGAATTCGTGGTGTCGGAAGGGTCTATGTCACCGGATTCACCGATGATTGTTCCCACTACCGCGTGAAAAGCAAAGTCTATCTCCACAAAGATGCGGTGTCAGCGGTCAATGCTCTCTATGGGCACTTCGTAATGGGAGGATCCCGCGAGAAATTTATCTCGCTAATGGAAAACAGTTCGTCTCGAAGCTGTTCAAAGCTGAAGCCAAAAAGCACGGCATCAAACTCATATTCGGAAAACCGTATCATCCTCACGGTCGGGGAAAGATTGAACTGTATCACAAGTCTCTTTACCAGGAGCTCATCGTCTTCAAGGAGTTTCGTTCACTGAGTCACTTCCAACGTGAACTCTGGAACTTCGATACTTTGTATAACAACTGGCGAAAACAGGAGATCCTGGGTTGGGCAACCCCGGCTTCGGTCTACAACAACAAAAATATTTTCAACAAGAACAGAAAATGTCTAGCAAGCGGACATAAACTCTGTCAACAAAACGGACATTAATTGTGGCACTCTACAATTAGAGATTAGGGCATTTTTGTTTTTGCAGCAAATTGTTTACACTATCTCCCCGGTCCATCAGATACCAATGTATCCGGTTATGAGAAATACTTACGGTAGAGTCTTTCCAGATTAGCAGCTCTAATATCCTCGCTCCATACCGAAAGCGTCCAAACGCATTTTCAATCACGCCGGATTCCTCTGCAGTTATCGACTTCTTCGGCCGACCCAGGGCCTCCCCGATAACTGGAACAATGCCGGTTTCACGATAGTACTTCCTGAGTTGATCCACTCGTCTCCTCGTTATGCACTGGATCTTTGCAATTATCCCAGAGGATTCTTGCCTCTCTTTCTTGGCGGATTATCAAACGGATCTTCTTCCTGGTCAACTTCATCGTTGACTTTGTCTTCGGTTCAACATCTGATATAGGAAATACTTTCGGGACTGTACATGAGACAGAGACATGGGATCGGTAAATAGCGGGAGGATCCCCCACACTACACGGTCACCACGACATAATCTCAAAAATTATATCCCCACGAGTTCAATCTATCAGTGAACACACATTTGAGTATAACATGTGCAAGACTTAGTGAGGTCCCCGATGGTGGCAGAGTAACCTCAGCGCTTGAACCCGGCATAAGACGCTGGATGATTTCATCAGGAGCTGTAGATGGTGTATGGGCATATGTGTCGATAGACCACATTCCAATTTTCGTGGTCAAATTTACTTTTGAGTCAACCAGTGTTAGTTCAGGTTTGGTAAAGGAATAGGAGTTTGGTAAGGCCCCAGACATTCACGCGCTATTGACGATGTTCAACACGAGCACCTCACAATCGAAACGCGTGGCGGCTCAAGCAAAAGCACATTTCGACGCGAACATGTTTGCAACAAAAATTCCCCGCAACGTCAAACTTTTCGAAGCGCCCAAGGGGGGGAAGACTATCTTTGAGCACGCTCCTGAATCGACCGGCGCGGGGGCATATATCGCCTTTGTCGACGAGGTGCTTGCACTATGACTCCCACGGACAGAGAAGAAGAGACCCCCCAAGAAGAGAGTGTAGTAAAAAACACTCTCTTTTCCCAAAAAAAGGGAACCGACTACTCCACGCTCGGCGCTGTACTTTCCAGCATCCCCTCCCCCCCGATTACCCGCACAAAGGATCTCGCCCGTTTACACGTCGACGAGACCCTCTTCGATGACGCGATCCAGTTTGCCCTAACGCGGCCGCAGGTGTCAGCCCATGCACCGATCGCTTCGGCAATGCTCGAATATCTCTCACGGACCGTGCCCCACTTCAACAAAAGCGAATTTGGGGCAACGGCACTCGAAGACGCACTCAAAACCACATACCCTGAACTGTGGGCGAGGTTTTTTGCCCATGCCATGGTCGAACCCCGATGGAAAAACACCGTAAAACGCCACCAAACCCCCCGGCGCAAAAACCGTAATATCTAGGGCCCCACAGATGCCGGGGTTAAAGGGGGCAAGGGAGCCCCCGCCTTTAGGCACGGGGATGAAACGAACCCCTTTACCCAGATCTATAAATGGCAGCAGGTTGCTCGTCACCCGTCAAACATACCACAGCACACCGCCCCATCATCATACTCGGTATCGAAAATTTCCCGCAATGTCTTGTAGTTCAACTGAACTGTATCCAGCAGTTCACCTACCGTTTGAAACG
The DNA here is from genome assembly GCA_030919125.1 of Methanoregula sp. SKADARSKE-2. Taxonomy (GTDB): domain Archaea; phylum Halobacteriota; class Methanomicrobia; order Methanomicrobiales; family Methanospirillaceae; genus Methanoregula. Next base: position 1,279,460 of record CP121470.1, on the reverse strand, counting down.
GGCCGCTTTCTATTGCCTCAACGGTTTGGGGCTCACCATCGGGGGGGAATCGACCTTGAACATCATACCAATGCTTCGCCAACGGCACCAGCGGCGCATATTGTGTTACATCAAAACTAATGCTAGGATACATCGAGATATATCGACCCGCACGGTGTGTAGTATCCCTTTCTCCACCCGCATAATAGATCCCACACGGCATCTTACGGTAGACAAACCAAAAACTAAATCCCGTGAGTATCTCCTCAAAGTGTTTGGCTGAGAATTTATATTTCCAACTTTTCTGATGCTCCAATATCCACTTGACCGTCTTTCCCTCGATCTCAAACGTCTCAATAAACTCTTCGAACGTATCACGATCAAACTCCACAACCACCGGCTTTTCGTAGTCACCCTCGGACCACGGCATCAAATACTCATACATTGGACCAAGACAACATAATTTCCATTTATCATCCTTGTCAAAAGAGCGCGAGGTCACCAAATACTCTAACCCATTATACTCAAACTTAACACCATCTTTATTCTTGACATTTTGCAGCGCCCGATCCAGTATCGAGAACGTCTTGTCGGAATGATACGAGGTATACCGGACCGGTGGGCCAATATCAGATACCATTTCTGTCACGCCCCATCATTCACCGCCATTTGCTGTTCTTGAAATCATAGTCCTTGCACTTCCAATTGCGGATGATCTCATCAATACCTTCATAGAAGTGATCGCCCCGCAGAGTGTTGCCCCCCCAGATATGCTTATGCGGGAATGTAACGGTGCTCTTTTTGTCAAGGGGGTGATAGAAATCAATATCCAGATCCTTCTCGCCCTTCTCGTTGTAATACCGGATCTGTTTGGGACAGCCACTGTCTTTGTCCACCTGGCAGTTGAACAACCATGCAGATGAATAGGGATTTCCTGTTCTCCGCATTTCATGAAAATCTTCAGATTCCTTGTGGTCCCCCGGGACGGGGATACCTTTTCGTTTTGAGTTATCGTAGGAGTCCTTTGCGGCTTTAGCGGTGTTGTATTGCTGTTCTACGAAATCGAAACCTGGTGTGTCGGGTTTGTAGACATGAGTTTTGTGTGTGTGGAAGTGCAGGTTGCTACCACCACTGTCGTGAAAAATGTCCGGGATCGTATCCTGGAACTCGTTCCAATGATCAAGAACGTCCCCAGCGCCCTGATTATCAACGTCAAGTGTTACATAGCCGGCTATACTCCCAGCTGTGGCCACAACAAGCGCAATCAGTTCCGTGTTGGTTAGGACACAGCCGCCCACTGCGACTGCCGGGATTGCCGGGAATAGTGCCGCACAGGGGTTAGCACTAGCGAGCACTAACAACACAACAACAAGAATACCAATATGTTTTAATGTCAATCACAACGCCTCGCACACTTTAGACTGCCCTACCAGCAAAAACAGAAACAATACCGCAAACAAAGGTAGGCCAACTAAAACGAACTCTCATAACCCATATTCAACAGCATCTCGCATAAATTACCTTTGCAGTGTCATATCGATGTAACCACCTTTTTGGAGATGGACTTTTTTTGGAGATGGGAATCTATATGCGGAGAAACGCCAATGTCAATGCAAAGAGGCCCTGACATGCTCCAACTCCGCTCAAAACTCCGGTGGTTCTCCGTGAGCCTAGTACTACTGCTCATATCATCCATCTCGGTCGTTCCGGCGGCAGCGTACGACAGTGTTGACCACGGTCTTGACCAATTAGGGCAAGGGCAGAGCCCGACGGTCACTTGGCTCCGCGAGGAGTATGGCATTGATCTTGAATCGCTGGCATCGGGATTGGGGTGCGTTGATCCAGTTGACCCGGGTCTGATCGCTCAAGATTCGGCAAAATATGGGCTTGTTTCAATGCCCCTCCCGGTATGTTGGGGTAAGTACAAGATTGCCATACCGGACGAGACGTTTGGCAAGATCAAGAAAGAGGTCGTATCCAACCGCGCCGGGGAAACGTCAACGGCAGCGTCGGATACCATGTCAAGTGCTTGGTTTGATGCGATTGAATCGGCAGTCCGGCACGACATCGGGATGACGTATGCTCATTTCCAGATCTCAACTCAGCCTCTCTGCAACCCTGCGACTCCGGGGGAGCAGGCGGGTGTTGGTGTAGTTGTGCGGATGCTCAACCCTACAACCGGAGCGGTTGTAGGGTTCCCGATGGTCTGGACCCTGATGCCGGCAGACACCAGCAAAATGAGTTGGAGTGAGTATTTCTGGTGGTTCTACCACACCCACCCATACTGGTTCTGGGCAATTGTTGCGCTGATCGTGGTGGGGGTCGTTGTTGCTGTATACGAGATCACATCGTATGTGATTGCAGCCGAGGCAGCGGCGATATACACGGAGCAAGCAATGGAATTAACACCCGTGTTTGGGTCCTTACCCCATCTCTAATTCACGTATGCACTCCCCCAGCGCACCACTCATTTTTTCACAGTTTGACGCGTTGTCCGCGAGGAGCGGAGATGATGGAGCCGAACCCGCGGGTTGGCGCACCGAGGATCGTGATGGGGGGAGCTCGTAGAGAAGCGAGCAATGGGGGCTGTTGAGAACGATCGTCGGAGCGTATATCCCGGGACAATCATATTGATGGGAGGTTGCCACCCATTTTTTTGGGGCGTTTGAGATTGTGGCATCCTCAAGCTGTCCGAACCCGGACCCCATAAAATCCCCCCAATAGATCGTAGCATCTACGATTGACCCGTTTCTGGCGGAGATTGAGACATCAGCCCAGAACGTCGGGCCGGCAATTGGCGCTTCGGGCGACCAATTGATCGAGATGGTTGGCGTTGGAATCTCGTATTTGATGATCACAGCGCCATGATTCCCATCGGTGGCCGGGGTTGATCCTTGTTCCCCGTCTCCGCCGGCCCCAAACGCATACTGATCCAACTTGTTAATTGATGTTGGGTCGTTGGATGGGCCGGGGTAGATATCGACAATGCGCTCCACCGTTTCTTGGTGATTTGTCCCCACGATGAACCCCGGTTCTCCCGTTTGCCCGGTGAATCCCGGCGTCCCCGGGGTTGCCTTGATGTTGGGGGCAAACAGGGATGGTTGGCCAGGCTGGGCGGTATGTTCGTCCGACCCAACCCACCATGCACCGAGAGCCGAGCGCGGAGCGGGGCCCGCTTTCCCCCCCAGACCAACCTTGAGGGAATATTGGGAGGCGGGGATGACAGGGGCAAGCGACATTTGGACCACCGAGCCCGCTTCCCCCCCCAGTCCCGGTGTTGAAGAGGTTGACTGGCACCCCCCTCCTCCGCCCCCAACGAGGGTGAGATCGATCGCGTGCAACATTCCCTGGGTTGCCATCGGCGGCAGGAGTTGAGGGGGTATGCTGGAGTGCCAGGTATATGCCGCCGCGTCCCCCGAGGGTGTTGGCGGGGTATAAATGGCTGTGACCGATTTGACATATGGCGGCATTAATCACACCAGCCCCGTGTGGATGGACGCCCTGGTCACACCTATGGTGATCGAGATGAAAGATGGGGTGTCGTAACCGCGGACATCCGCGGGTGTTATCATTGTTTTCGATGTACGTGTAGGGTAATTGAGCTCACGCGACTTTGTTCGGTATGAGAAATGAATGACGGAGTTTGCCGGAACGGTTGGGGTTTTGGCAGTGTCAAAGACGCCCCGGTTGGCTCTTTCGCCGCTAAGCCCGATCTGGACATCTCCGAGGGATGACCAAGTCGCGTTTTGATTGGCGAAATCGTCCATTGTAGTATACTCGACGATGGCAGCAACGCTCGCAGGTTTGTCTGCAATGATCGACCATGTTCTCGGTTTGCAAGAGAACGGAACAACAAGATATCCGGACGCGGACGCGTCCACGGCGCTTGCACCAGCGCCAAACGTGTAGGTGAGTCCAGCGCTGACCAGATGTTCGCGTTCGTCGATGACGTAGAGCGTGGGGTCGCCGAAAATGGATTTGATGCGGGCGATTGGGATTTCCCAGATTTGCTCGTTGGTGCGGGTCAAGTCTGGCGGTAGCCCCCGATTGATTGGGGTTAGACTACCAATAAGCAAAACGGCTTCTGCCTTCCAGCCCCCCAACTGTTCGCGCCAAGTTGATCGCAGCACGATGCGGTCGATTCGTTCGGCCGATTTGACCGTAATTTGTTTTACGTCTCCGATTTTCAGAGCGGTTGCAACCTCCTCACGGGTAATCTCTGGGATTTCGATTGGTTTTGGGGCATCATTTTTGTACCAGCTGCCTCGGATCCAAGCGATGCCGGGTTGGACCAGCACTATCCGTTGGTTGTTCGGATCACATTTGGGGTTCAGTTCTTCGAGGATGCCCGCCTCAACCCCGTCAATATAGGCCGACGCAAACATTTCTGCGAAGTCTGCGGCGGAATATGCGGTATTAGTGTCAAACCGAGAGGTTTCGGTCATGAGTGCGCCCCGGTTGTGTCCTTGGGTTTTGCCGCTTTCTTTGTATCGACGACAATCTCAGTACTTGCCCGGTCTTGATCTTGCCGATGGAACCGGTCAAACACCGACCGCAAATCTGGCGCCTCGTGCCCAACCCCTAGCTCGATTCCATGCCCTCCCCGTAAATCCCAAGTATCGGTGACGCTGATGACCCGCGAGACGATTGTTTTCGGGTCGAGATCTAAGGTGACTTTATCCCCGAGGAAAAAGTCCCTACCGATGACGCAGCACTCACAATGCCGATTGTATCCGAGTTTGATAATCTGTTTGTCTCGATTGTCGATGAGATGCCGGCGGCCGCGTTCTCGTAGGCCGGATGAGAGCAGGCTGTCAGACCCGTCGATGGCACACTCCGTTCGGGCAAAACCGGTGTGTTCGTGATCGGCGATCCCCAGGGTTTCAACAGCGGTGGTCCACGCGGCCCCCAGCCAGCGGCCGACGACAAATACAGTGTTTGCAGTGTTTGTTGAGGCCTCTGTGACCTCATATGCAAGGACCGAACCGTTTTGGGGTGAGAGGATGACTTCGTCGCGTCGGTCGGCGCCTTGGAGAGTAGCAAACTCAAATTGCCACGGGTTGACGGGGTCGTCAGCACCAGTCCAGCGGAGTTTGAAAGCAAGGTCCGAATATCGTGAGAGTCGCTCAAGTGCTTGGTCCAGGGATTCGAGAGGTTTTGATTCGAAAACATAGTCTTCGGCTTTGCGTCCTGCCGATGGCTTGTATGTTTTGGACTCATCAGAGATCTCGAGTCGAATCTCCGGGATAGCTCGTGCCGGTTTTGCGGGGTTAGTGAGCTCGCTTTTGACAAGTTCGCGGGCACAATGTTCGACGGTCCCTGTGATTTGGACCACCTTGTAGAGCCAGTTTGAGGTGATCGCGCTCATGCAGGCGCGACGGCCGAACGCGGCTTCAAGGCCCGGGCCGCCGACGGCCCAGAAATCGACGCCTTCGGCGGGGTTGAAGGAGCGGGTCACGATAGAGATGCTCCCGAATTTACGTTCGCCACCGGCGACGACGCAGCTGACGAACCCTCCGAGCTCAAACAAATGTTTTTCGGGGGTGGAGGGATCGACGTTGATGGCGGTATCCTCGAGGTCTTTTACAACGTGGGCGGGGACTCGCATTTCCCAGGAATCTGGGGTGTGCCAGTTGGATTGCCATTTGAGGATGTCGTATTTAGTCAACCATGCGATGCACATGTGGTCTGGACCGTATATTTGAATCGTAGCTGCAGATTCTGCCATTTTTAGAGCGCTCCTGAATAGAGATTGTCCCAATCAACGACACATGTAGTCTCTTGAACCACTGTTGTGCCGGTGAGGGTGATGTTGTTGATGCCTGGCACGAGATGCCAGAGCGTCGATTGAGGATGGATGTGGCGGATCGCGTTGAGAGTGTGGCCCGCGGTATCGGTCACTGTTGCAGTGAGTTTGCCCCTGCGAGTCTGGATGATGAGTCGTTCCCCGCGCTCGACGACGCCGGTATATCGGATCGCGCCGGGAGACCGGTCGTTCGTGATGGTGATGTCTGCACAGGGGCCGGTGACTGTGATCGTTACCTGCCCGGGGACGTCCCCATCATAGGTGAGAGAAGCGTCCGGCAGGGCCCGGGGGAACGTCAGACCACCGGCGTCAAAAATGATAGGAAAGGTGATGTGAGTATATGGTCTCCACGACGCATGTCTCGTAACATCCCCGCGGAAAAACGGGTCGTGTTTGGGTCCTTACCCAATCTCTAATAGATCTGGGTAAAGGGGTTCGTTTCATCCCCACGCCTAAAGGCGGGGGTTTTCACGACCCCTTTACCCAGATCTGAAAATGTTGATCCGTGCGGTCACAACCCCTTTTTTTGGGCCGAGTTAGAGTTTGACGCGTTGTCCGCGAGGAGCGGAGATGATGGAGCCGAACCCGCGGGTTGGCGCACCGAGGATCGTGATGGGGGGGGTTGTAAAGGAGCGTACAATAGGGGCTGTTGAGAACGATCGTCGGAGCGTATATCCCGGGATAATCATATTGATGGGAGGTTGCCACAGATGCCGGGGTTAAAGGGGGCAAGGGAGCCCCCGCCTTTAGGCGTGGGGAGGAATTGCATCCCCTTTAACCCCGGCATCTGTGGTATGGTACCAATGGAATGGCGGTCTGGGACAGAACATACCCCCCTATACTCTATCTGGACTATTAGATGGGGGATTCATTTTTAAATGTTAATCCTTTTGTAAATCAAATTTACTGAATTCAAATCTTGAATACATAAGGTATATTAATTTCAATAAACCAAAGATCCTATATCAGTTATACACATTAACACAACGAGTGTGATTCGAATGGCTTTTGCTGTGCATGTCAACTTGGAGCGATGCACTGGATGCGGTAATTGTGTGGCCGCGTGTCCGGTCAATGCGCTCGAACTCCACGCGGTTGATCCCGCGACTAAGGAAAAGATCTATGTAGTGAGGGATGGCAGGTCGATCAGCCTTGACTTCAAGACTGAACTTTGCGCTGGGTGCGGAGTCTGTGTCATGGCCTGCCCGTACAAAGTGATCACTCTATCAGGCAAAGGCGCGTGCTCCCCAATCAGGGCCTGAAAATCCGACAGCACGAGAGTAACAAACAGAAACACGAGGGAAACCATGGCAAAAATCCAGCTGAACATGATTACGCAGCGCTCCATTGAGGAGGGAGCAGCGATGGAGAAAGGCAAGACCAATCCTGACTACTTCACCGCCTGCTCGATCTGCGAGATGAATCCTGAGGACATGAAAAAAGCCGGTGTCTGGAAGAACACCAATGTCCGGGTAACGAGTGAATGTGGCTCGGTGATTGTAAAAGCAATTGTGCCAACCCAGTTTGTCCCACCGGGCCTTGCCCACATCCGGCAGGGTGTCTGGGCAAACCAGGTTGTGCCCCCGCGGACCCAATCGACAGGCACCCCGCAGTACAGCGGGTTTCTGGTCACCATCGAACCGGCAGTTGAAGAGAGAATAAAGACCGCGCTCGAGCTCGTCCAGGGTTCTGTTGGGTTATGGAAAAAGGAGTGAGCCATCATGCCAAAACTGATCACTCAGGTCGGCTGCCCGTACTGCGGCTCATCTTGCGATGACCTTGAGGTCCTTGTATCCGATGACAACAAGACCGTGCTCGAGGTAAGAAACGCCTGCATTATCGGCAACAACATCTTTCTCCATGCAAACGATCCAACCCGCCCGAAACTTCCACGGATGCGCCAGCCCGATGGTTCCATGAAAGAGATCTCGTACAAGGAAGCGATCGACTGGACCGCAAAGACCCTGATTGCGGCAAAAAAACCGCTCATCTATGGCTTTGGCTCCACCAACTGCGAAGGCATGAGTGCTGTTGGCCGGGTTGCGGAAAAGGCCGGGGCAGTCTTGGACAACTGCGCTTCGATCTGCCACGGCCCTAGTTTCCTTGCGATCTTTGACAACGGGTACCCGAGCTGCACGCTGGGAGAGGCCAAGAACCGGGCTGACTGCGTGGTCTTCTGGGGTTGCAATCCCATGCATGCGCACCCCCGCCACACTTCCCGGTACTCACTCTTCCCCCGCGGTTTTTTCACGCAGAAGGGACAGATGCAGCGCAAGGTCATCTGCGTCGATCCCAGAGAGACAGATACCGCAAAACTGGCCGACGTCCACTTCATGCTTGACCAGGGGCATGACTACGATCTCTTCGATGCCTTCAGGACCGTCCTTCGGGGCCACGACATTCCCGATATCGTTGCCGGAATAAAGAGGGAGAAGATCGTCGAGGCGATTGAGATCATGAAAAAGTCGCGCTTTGTGATGATCTTTTTCGGTATGGGCTGCACCCACACCGATGGCCGGAACCACAACGTCGATATCGCAATCAGCCTGACCCGGGACCTCAACACCCACACCAAGGCATCGATCATGGCGATGCGAGGCCACTACAATATCGCAGGGCCTGGTCAGGTCTGGTCGTGGCAGTTTGGGTTCCCGTACTGCATTGACTTAAGCAAGGGAACTCATGCCCACATGAACCCGGGAGAAACAAGCTCGATCGATCTCGCGATGCGCGACGAAATCGACTGCTTTGTCAATGTTGGGACCGACGCGGGCGCCCACTTCCCAATAGAGGCCGTCAAGCATTTGAAAAAGCACCCTTTCATCACTATCGATCCCAACTTCTGCATGGCAAGCGAGATCTCCGATCTCCATATTCCGGTCAGGATCGCTGGCGTGGACGAGCCGGGTGTTGTGTACCGAATGGACAATGTCCCGATCCAGTTCAAGGCTGTAATCGATGGCCTCCCTGGTGTCCCAAGCGATGAGGAGCTCTTCGATATGGTCTACGAGAGAATGTGCGAGCTGACCCAGACTGAGCCGGTCTGGCTTGCGGCAAAGGCGCACAGGAAATACCCGTCATCAGCGGTGAACTGACATGACAGAGATTCTCATAACCCATGGGTTTGTCATCGATCCGACCCAGAATATCAATGGCGATGTTGCCGATGTCGCGATTCGTGACGGAAAAATTGTAGATACTGTTGGATCCGGTGCAAAAGTCATCGATGCAAAGGGTAAGGTCGTTATGGCCGGTGGCGTGGATGTCCACTCGCATGTAGCGGGGCCCAAGGTCAATGTCGGTCGGCTGATGCGCCCTGAGGACAAGCTTTTCAAGAGCCCTATGGCACAGGAAAAGTTCCGGATGGAGTCCGGTTTTTCGGTACCGAGCGTCTTTAAGACCGGATATGATTATGCCAGGATGGGCTATGGTTTTGTGATGGAAGCGGCAATGCCCCCGATCCACTCCCCTCACGTCCACGAGGAGATCCATGACACACCCATCATCGATGAGGCGGCATTGCCGGTCTTTGGGAACAACTGGTTCGTGATGGAATACCTCCGGAACAAAGAGGTAGAGAACACCGCGGCGTACATTGCCTGGCTTATCCGGGTCACCAAAGGTTTTGGCGTTAAGGTTGTCAATCCAGGTGGCACCGCTGCCTGGGCCTGGGGCTTAAACTGTCTGAAACTCGATGATAAAGTCCCGTACTTTGAGATCACGCCTTCTGAGATCATCACCGGTCTCCTTCAGGCAAACGAATACCTCGGCCTCCCGCATTCGGTCCACCTCCACCAGAACGATCTCGGTAACCCAGGGAATTTCCTCACTACTATTGACTCGCTCAAACTTGCCGAAGGCATAAAGACAAAGAATAAGTTCGGCCGGACCCAGGTCATGCACTCGACACATATCCAGTTCCATGCGTACGGCGGCGAGAACTGGGGCAACTTCGAGTCTAAGGCAAAGGATGTGATGGACTATGTCAACAAGGCAAAGAACATCACCGTGGATCTCGGCTGTGTGACCCTGGACGAGACGACCACGATGACGGCAGACGGTCCGTTCGAGCACCACCTCCACAGCCTCAACCACATTAAGTGGGCCAACACCGATGTCGAGCTCGAGACTGCGGCTGGGGTCGTGCCCTACGTGTACGACAAGGACATCAGGGTCTGCGCTACCCAGTGGGCTATTGGACTTGAGCTTGGACTCTATGCAAAAGACCCAGAGCGGGTGTTCATCACCACCGATCACCCCAACGCAGGGCCGTTCACTCGGTATCCTCGTGTAATCTCCTGGCTGATGTGCAGAAAGGCCAGGGATGCAACGCTCAATACGTTTAGGCATAAGGACAAGGTCATCGAGGCAACAACGCTGGATTCCATCGACCGCGAGTTGACCTTGTACGAGATCGCGCAGATGACGAGATCTGGACCCGCCCGGTGTCTCGGGCTCTCGAAGATGTACGGTGGCCTTGCACCAGGCATGAATGCCGATGTCGCGGTCTTTGACCTCAACTACAAGAGCATGCCAACGGATCCAGTGGCGATTGAAAAAGCGCTCCAGCGGGCCGCGCTCTTTGTCAAGTCCGGCGAGATCGTGGTCAGGGACGGTACAGTCCTCAGCCATGGCCACAAGAAGACGGTCTGGGTCAATGTAAAGATGCCGGAGAACCCGCAGGTCGTCCGAGACATCACCCAGTGTTTTACCAGGGACTACACAGTTGGGATTAACAACTATCCAGTTCGGGACTACCTTGCCCCGCACCCGTATGTCATTGATGTCGATGTGGAGGCTTGAGGCACGATCATGGCAAAAGTAATCTTAACACCAAAGAAGGTCCCCGAACTGATGCTCGAGGCGCCCTGCATCACGACTGATGCATTTGCAAAGAAGACTCCTGCACAGATCGCAGACCTGGAAGTCCGCGAGGGCAAGATCCCGTTCAAGCTCGGGGAATACTTCGAGATAGTTGGGAATCCGGGGGAGTCTGCGGCAGAGACCGAGATCGAGATCGCAGGCGACTGCTCCCGGGTGAAGTACATCGGGACCAAGATGACTGCCGGATTGATCACCGTGAAGGGGAACGCAGACATGTATACTGGTGGCTGGATGAAGGGCGGGAAGATCCACATCGTTGGAGATGTCCATTCCTTCTGTGGCATCGCGATGGAAGGCGGCGATATCCTAGTGGATGGCAATGCACAGAACCATGTCGGCTGCGCCTACCGCGGCGATTGGCGAGGAATGAGGGGGGGCACGATCCGGATCAGGGGCAGTGCGGGCAATGACATCGGGACGTTCATGCTTGGCGGGACGATTATCATTGAAAAAGAGGTGTTCATCCATGTCTCGACCCATGCAGAAGGCGGAACGGTCATTATCAAGGGTAACGTCACCGGCCGCGTCGGCGGACAGATGGTCAAAGGTGATATCTATGTACTGGGAAAGATCCAACATATCCTACCGGGATTCACAAAGGTCGATCAAGTGAGAAAGGAAGTGGATGGGCAAACCTTCACCTTGGATCACTATATCGGCGATCTCGGTGAACGCCATCCAAAGAGCAAGGGAAAGGAGATTTTCGCAAACCTGTACGTCAGGGCGGCGGCATAATCCTTTTTTCTCGATCAAGCCGCACGCCAGAGATCACACAACATAGACTCAACAGCTATGCAGGCCAGCACACCCCGGCCCTGCACGAGGATATATGCCAGACCCAGGCACTGAATTTTTAAAAAAGACCCAGTATCCAGATTTCTCAACAGTCGATCTTATACTGAGAGTTAAGGAACCTCCCGCAGAGATCCCCCTTAGACGCGGGGCTGGGATCATAAAACTTCCCAACCCGAAACGTTTCAAGGTCCCTGACGTTCCAGCCAGGGAGGCGATCGAGAGCTACGAACCGGTCCCGTTCTTTGCCCGCTCGTCAATAACTCTCAAAGAGCTCTCCTTTCTCCTCTGGTCTTGCCAGGGGTTTAAGAAGATAGTCTCTGAGCACCTCCAGGTCAGGAATATACCCTCGAGTGGGGGCCGTTACCCTTTGGAGACGTACTTTGTTGCCGGAGAAGTTGAAGGGTTGGAGACTGGACTCTACCGGTACCGCCCGCTCACACACACGATCGCCGCGCTGCGGATTGATTCCGATCTCCCCTTTGAGCTGGGCACTGCGACTATGAACTTCAAGGTCGTGACCCGTGCCGCTGCAACGTTTATCTGGACGGCAGTACCGTATCGCTCTGTCTGGTCCCTGGGCAACCGGGGGTACCGGAGCGTCTTTATCGAGGCAGGTCACAGCTGCCAGGCCCTAATCATGGCATCATCGGTCATTGGCTGCGCCGTACATCCCCTCGATCTTTTCCATGATGCAATGGTCTCGCAGCTTACCGGCATCGATAATGAGACCGAGTTTCCGGTCTACATCGCCGCCGTTGGAAGAGTGGAGCGGGAGCTATGACACCGGATACGTCCCCGATCAGCGATGAGGCACGCGGGTGTTGAGGATCATCTCATGGTGAAAATCGACCTGTTGGTCGTGTATCAACGCACAGATCGCGGCCATGACCCGCATCTCGTGTGAGGCGTTAGGAGGGCGGTAGTGCATTGCCTTTTGGATTTTTTACCTGCCTTGTTCTGGGTTATTTTGCGCCTTTGATTAGGGAAAACCTCATCTCTACACTCCGGACGGCCGGTGCAAACGAAATACGAGATCGGAGAGCAAGAGCGGCAGCAACAAAGGTATTGTCAACCTCCTCCAGACGGGGTGAGATGTGAGAGCAAAAAAGGTTGTGGCCACCGGCGGTGTAGGCTTAGTAATAATGGCCGTGGTGATCTGGTGTCGTATATACGCCGACAGAGACCCCGGCTTTGGGACTAGGATGTTCGTCCTCGAGCTCAGCGCGCTTGCGCTCTTTGTTTGCATGTGTCATTATATTATAGTTTTTTTAAAAATAGAGAATGATACAATATTAGCAAGCACACCCCCGCACGTGGATAAGAGCTTAATTTTAGTCCTTGAGTTGGACAATCTTGAACTCCTCTACTCTTTCAGCCGCACGGCCGAGGGCAAGCGCAACTTGCGCATAGGGCTCCACATAAATGGCAGCAAGCGGTAGTTCATCCGTCAAACGCCGCAGAGCACACCGCCCCATCATCATACTCGGTATCGAAGATTTCCCGTAATGTCTTGTTGTTTAACTGGACACAGTCCAACAACTCTCCATCGGTTTTAAACATGCCACACTCGATTGTTCCAACGGCGGTAGTCTCACCATCCTGCAAGGAAAATATATCCTGCTTCCTAGCGGCATCGTAAAACCAATGCTCCGCACCTGGCACCACCGGCGCATACTGCGTCACATCAAACCGACGCGCTGGCCATATTGTAAAACATCTTTGATAGATCGTGCACGGCAACCCCCGGTAGATGAACCAAAAACTAAACCCCGCGAGTGTCTCTTCGAGATGTTTGGCTGAGAATTTGTATTTCCAACTTTTCTGATGCTCTAAAATCCACTTGACCGTCTTCCCCTCAATCTCAAACGTTTCGATAAACTCTTCGAACTTATCACCATCAAACTGTACAAAAACCTCTTGTTCCCTCTCGCATCCAATCGGCGTCAAATACTTACACATCGGCGAGGCAGTAAGTTCCAAAACCCCAGGTTTAACCGGGCGCTGATACTGTCCTCCCAAACGGCAGTCCAATCCATTATACTCAAAGAATGTGCTCCCCCCTCTCGAAATCCGCCCCCGCGCATCTTCTAGAATTGAGAACGTCTTGTCAGAATGATACGATGTATAGCGCACCGGTGGGTTAATATCAGATATCATTTCTGTCAAGTCCCATCACCGCCACCTACTGTTTTCGAAATCATAGTCCTTGCACTTCCAATTGCGAATGCTCTCACCAATGCCTTTGTCAATACCCTTCCCACGGAAACCATCTTTCCAAAAATGGACATGCGGAAGCCCAATATTTTCTTCAGGACAATGAGGGAAATCGATATCCAGATCCCGCTCACCCTTCTCGTTGTAGTAGCGGATCTGTTTGGGACAACCATTACGTCTGTCAACATCATTATGAAACAACTGACGTGATGAATGCTGTTTGGCACCATCGTCTACCATCTTATGACCGGTGATCTCATCATTCTTCCCCTCACCCGTGACGGGGATACCTTTTCGTTTTGAGTCGTCGTAGGAGTCCTTTGCGGCTTTAGCGGTGTTGTATTGCTGTTCTACGAAATCGAAACCTGGTGTGTCGGGTTTGTAGACATGAGCTTTGTGGGTGTGGAAGTGCAGGTTGCTACCACCACTGTCGTGAAAAATGTCCGGGATCGTATCCTGGAACTCGTTCCAATGATCAAGAACGTCCTCAGCGCCTTGGTTATCAACGTCAAGTGTTACATAGCCGGCGATACTCCCAGCTGTGGCCACAACAAGCACAATCAGTTCCGTGTTGGTTAGGACACAGCCGCCCACTGCGACTGCCGGGATTGCCGGGAATAGTGCCGCACACGGGTTAGCACTAGCGAGCACTAACAACCCAACAACAAGAATACTAATATGTTTTAATGTCAATCACAACGCCTCGCACACTTTAGACTGCGTCGGGTAAATCCCGTGCAATAACCTACCAGCAAAAACAGAAACAATACCGCAAACAAAGGTAGGCCAACAGAGAATATAAATAGATATGGTATAACTATGGATCCATTGCTGGGTATTTGTCGCATCGTATTTGGCAACCAGAAGGTCTTGGAACCCGTGGAATTCGGCAATAGTGGATTTCGTGGTCCCAACAAGGAGAAGGCCGCCGTCCGCGGTTCGAACACTAATACTAGCAAAATCGTCGTTGGTCCCGCCAACGGTCTCTTTTGATTTGATAACGGTCGATACTGCCGTAATATAGTTCCGTTGTACTGCCGTGGAAATCCCCCCAGCTTTTCCAACACGCAAACTCACTGTATAGTTCCCAGGTGATTGATACGTATGCACGGGGTTTTTCACGGTCGAACCTGCAGGATTCAGTTGCCTCACATCATTCTGAGCGATGGTATAACTCGTTAGCCCACCCATTACTATAACGCTGCCATCAGGAGCCACAACCCACGAATAGCCCGTTCGCCCCCTCCAAGGGATATTCGCCGGTTGTTGGGTCCACGTCATCCCACTGTCATGCGATACCCACAATTCCGTCTTCCCAAACAGAGAACTACCAACCATCACAATGCTCCCCTCAGGTGTCACTACGCCCGTATGACACCATCGTACCGACCAAGGGGCGCTCGCGGTCTGTTGAGTCCATGTTTTCCCCCATTTTTTCGGAAATGGGAAATTGCCGATTATAAAAAGAAGAGTTTCTCAGGGGGATTTTTAGATTTTGACGAGCTCGTATGACCGGTAGCCCATACCGATTTTTTCAGCATACCTGACCTGATGATATCCATCCGTATGGACATGTACTCCGGTAAACTTGTCCTCACCCGTTGCATGATGAGACGAAAGAAGGGAATCGGTAAAACCGATCTGCTGGTTGACAAGATCGAAACTTGCAGCATCGATCGCCACCGGGTCATCGGATGCAAGAAGACCGATATCGGGCACAATAGGGGCGTCGCTGAAAGGGAAACAGTCGCAATCCGGGGTGATCCGGATCAGGAAGTTCATATACGCCACTTTCCCGGGTTTATCCTTCACAGCCCCATAGGCATATTCTGCCATCCGCTCCATGAACTGCGGGATCTCAGTCTCCCAATCGATATCTATCGCCTGTTCGGGACAGGCATGCATACATTCGAAACAGCCGATGCAGAGGTTCCGGTCGATTGAGGATCTCTCAATGACAACGATCGCATCCATCGGGCATACCCGGACACACTTTCCACAGCCCGTACATCTCTCATAAATGGTAAAAGGCCGTGCATTGTGCTGGGCACGTTTTCCCTCCGGCGGAGCACACCCCATGCCGAGGTTTTTCAAAGCTCCCCCGAACCCTGAAGCAATATGGCCTTTAAAATGGCTCAGCACCATCATGCTGTCCGCTGCCTGAATATCCCCGGCGATTGCGACCCTCTCAAAATGCTTTTTGCCAATTGCGACGCGGGCGACGTTTTTCCCATCAAGGCCATCGGCAATGATCACCGGGGCTCCGGTAACGGCGTAGTCAAACCCGTGGAGGATTGCAGTCGTTGCATGTTCGACTGCATTCGATCTGCTTCCAAGGTAGAGGGTATTGGTATCAGTAAGGAAGGGCAACCCCCCGCATTCCCTGATCTTCTCAACAACCTGCCGGACGTACACCGGACTGATGAACCCGTCATTCCCCAGCTCCCCGAAATGCAGTTTCACTGCGGTCTTTTCCCGCGGCGCAAACAGAGATGCAAAGCCAGCCGCATCGAAGAGTCGCCGGATCTTTGATGTCGTGCTCTCGTGATCGGAAAGCGCACGTATGCTTGCGAAATATACCTTGCTCTTCATAGGATTCCTGCACTGGATTGTTGGCTTCAGTATGAAAAACCATCGGCTTTAGCTAGAAAAAGACGGAGTTATTTTGTGTTCTCTTCTGCCGGTCCCCTTCTTTTCGGCTTCGATATCAAGGAGTATCTCGGGTTCGGGCGACATTCCGTACGCTTCCGGTGCCTCATCTCCTCCCGGTTCTTCCAGTTTGCAGAGATCAACAGCGTAATCCAGCGTCGGTTTCGCGATCCAGGCGTTAAGATCGAGATGTTTTGAAGAGATCTCCAGCATGTTGTCCCCAAAGACCTTTGACTGGTACAATGGGTCAAATGGGTAGTCAGCATCCCTTCTGCTTCCTGGTGATCGACCTTTCTCATCTGGGGAATATTAATAACGGGTTTAATGAATCGGCAGGAAGAGCCTTTGGAGGGAACAGGGCGTCGGCAGAGAAGATCGCTTTGTTCAAGGACAAAATAAGGGGGGACAATGTTCTCGTCCTCCACCATCTCGTCCAGATCAGTCTGGCTCTCTCTTATCACGTGATACAACGGGGTCTTCTGGATCTGGGGCATATGATGGTAGACCATGACATCGGCCATAGGGTTCCCCGGGGGATAAGCCGGCGGATCGGTTTTGATAACGGCATCCCGGTCTTCATTGCCGATCACCCAGAGCCCATCAGCACAGGAGAAAACATCGTTATCTTCCTCTTTGGGGGTATATGTCATACACTAGTAGTTACCGACAATTGAATATATAGATTTTATTGGAAATTACTTTTATTTAAGTACGTACTATAAAGTTTCAATGAAGAAGCGGTATGTCGTTGAATTAACGCAACAAGAAAGGAAACACCTGACAGGAATTGTCAAGCGTGGGAAAGGCCCGGCGTATCGAATCCGACACGCGTATGTCCTGTTGCATGCAGATAAAAATAAATCCGGCAAGACCGATGAAGAGATAACCGTTCTGTTACACTGCCATAGTCAAACAGTTTTCAATATATGCAAGAAGTTCGAAGAAGGACTAACTCGCGCAGTCGGGAGAAAAGCCCAGGAATCACCACCCATTCCTCGAAAACTGGATGGAGCAAAAGAAGCCCGGCTTATCACGATAGCATGCAGTCAACCGCCGGAAGGATATGCCAATTGGACCCTTGACCTCCTCGCAGACAAAATGGTTGAGTTAAAAATTGTCGAGACGATTTCAGGAAAAACGATCGGCCGCGTCTTAAAAAAACGAGTTAAAACCTCACCTGCGGCAATGCTGGGTTATTCCGCCGCAACAAAACGCTGAATTTGTTGCTCACATGGAGGATATCCTGGAACTCTATCACCGACCTTATGATCCGGAAGTTCCTCTGATTTGTATGGATGAAAAATCGGTCCAGTTACTCGGAGACTCCCGGGATTCGTTGCCAGCGACTCCCCGGTATCCCGTTCGATATGATTATGAGTATACACGAAATGGAACTGCCTCAATATTCCTCTTCACTAAAACCCCTGAAAGGAGGGAGGAGAGTTAATCCCCGCAAGCACAGAAAAAAAGTGGATTGGGCTCACGAAGTTAGAGAGTTACTCGAGATTGATTACCCAAACGCCAGAAAAATAATTCTTATCTGCGATAACCTAAACACCCACACGATTGGAGCATTTTATGAGGCGTTTCCTCCGGAGGAAGCTTCGATTCTTGTCAAACGCCTGGAGATCCATAACACCCCCATACATGGGAGCTGGCTCAACATCGCTGAAATTGAATTAAGCGCGTTATCCCGTCAATGTCTTGATCGAAGATTGGATAATTTGGAATTGCTTATCCACGAAACAAAAAAGTGGGAAACTTCCAGAAACAATAACCAGAAACTGGTCGACTGGCAGTTTGCTTCTGAAAGTGCAAGGATTAAACTAAAACGACTCTACCATCAATTTTAAGTGTCTATCTCCACTAGGCACGCCATTGTTCCTGAGTAGTTTATACAACCTCAGGGCATCCGCCTGGTGACGGTAATTATCTCTGTCATCCACGCCCTTGGTTTGGACCGAAAGATCTAAGAGTTAGTAGCGTCCATCCATGGGTTAGACAAACCCGGGATGGAGATCGAACGAGAGTGAATCCTCCGAAATGCACGAGCGGCAATTTTGTAAACTTTCTGATATCGACGTATCAGGTTTGCTCGTGTACAGAGGCATCCCGGTGTTTTCCCGCTGAACCAGTATCAATAGCTCACGCTTCCGTCAAGCGTTTGTTAGAGAGGCAGCCAGCCTCACCACACGGGGGCGTTGTATGAGGAAGCGCAACGGTTGCTCCGGGCTAACGAAGGAGTATTGGTAATCGATGATAGTACCCTCGACAAACCGTATTCCCATCAGATTGAACTGGTGACCCGGCACTGGAGTGGGAAGCATCATCGGGTAGTTCAGGGAATCAACCTAATCTCAACCATTTGGACTGATGGTTCTGCGATAGTTTCGGTAGATTTCCGGATCTATTGTCCAGACAAAGACGG
Source organism: Methanoregula sp. SKADARSKE-2 (assembly GCA_030919125.1). Classification (GTDB taxonomy): domain Archaea; phylum Halobacteriota; class Methanomicrobia; order Methanomicrobiales; family Methanospirillaceae; genus Methanoregula. The sequence continues at coordinate 1,260,705 of CP121470.1, read as the reverse complement.
GAAAAACAAAAATGATCATTTCCGGGATATGCTACGAGCAGCCGAAGAAAGAAAGTTTCAGCCGGGATGTGTCATCTTTGATTCGTGGTATTCGTGTATCGCCAACCTGAAATTGATCCGCACGCTGAAGTGGCATTGGTGTACCCGTCTCAAATCCAACCGGTTGGTTGATCCTGATAATACGTACAACCGTTCAGTTTCTGAGATTGAGATTCCTCCCGAAGGAAGAGTTGTTCATCTGAGACAATACGGTTTCATCAAGCTATTTAGGATCGTTCACTCTGATAAGGAACCCGAACATTGGGCTACCGATATTCTCGATGCATCGGAAACCGACAGAAAAACGTTCAAGGAACTTGGATGGAATATCGAAGAGGATCACCGTGGCATCAAGCAAGGTTGTGGCATCGAGAGATGCCAGGGTCCCAAAAGAGGTTGTTCAACGAGGACATATTCTGCTCTCGTTGCTGGCATTTCTTCGCCTCGAAACCCATCGATTGAATACAGGTTCCAGCTGGTACGAGTCGAAACGCTCGATTCATCGATCCGCTTCTTCTCTCTTTATCGCTTCCACGGCGTTCTAATCTGATTATTTTTGTAGTGCTGTGATGAAGATTTCTTGCTCGAATCTGCCTTCAAACGCGTAAGTCCTAATTAATTCCCATCGATTGCAAGAGTTCGCTGTTCAGCTCAATGAACGTGGACTCGCTCGGGCTGCTGACACGATTCATCGGTTCAACCATGGGTTGATAAATTACCGAGCCTTTCCTCCAGAGTTCTGGAAGAAAATCAGGACTATCCATCTCCTGGAACGAGTCAATAAGGAACTTAAACGCAGGACGAGAAATATCGGGGCCTTCCCTAATGAGGCTTCATTGCTCAGACTTGCAGGTTCGATTCTCATCGATATTAACGAGGAATGGATTACCGGTAACCGGTATTTATCTGCAAAGAGCGCGATGATCTCTCTGGATATAGGTGCTGCTGATTTTACAGCAATAGAGAGACACTACCAGAAAACATGAGAAGTACTGAGTTCGCGGTTAATTACAAGATATTGGAGCAATTGTTATGACCGCAGCCTCTAAAATCTCTTTACTGCGGCATTCTATTCTGTGTGGAGGGATATGAGGGTTATAGTTCAAAGCCTGGTCGAATTCTCTGTTTAGGGATCTCTCTCTTATAGGGTCAGTTTCTGGAAACCCCACGCCACGAACAAGGTCAATTAGTCTTTACTTTGAACAAAACGGTCTCCAATACAATGAAAGCATTAATTATTCTATGGAGTGTTACGGACATTTTCTCTATCCAACTGATACTTACAAATTCCTCCGTAATAAAACAAAAGATGATATAAATCCCCCAACGCAAGTATTTGCTCTCACCGGAACTTGTCCATCGTATGGGTGCCGAAATGACCTTTCCACTCGAAGTCCTCCTGATCCGTAATGGGCGGAGCATAGTGAGTTATGTGAATTAAAGGGTTCTACAGCGGTTCAATTATTTACTGCTTGGAATATCACCACCGCACCGGGAATTCAATGTAGTAATCAATCTGATCAGTGGAATATTGTTCGGAAAATAGGTAGAACAACTCATTATTATAATTACACTCCCGATTACCTCTCTTGTCAGAAAAGACTCAATGTTCTTGGAGAACAATGCCAAGCATATTTGACGAGCAGCAGTAACCAAACAGTTGTATCTTCCGCAACCCACAACCAGTGCATGCAACAATATGAGCATCAGAAACTTGTTTGCGACTCTAATCTCGAGGAATTGAATATCTCAAACATAAATTTCGCGCAGTACAGTTGTATGTTCAAGTTTGAGGGTCCTTCCAACAGTAATTCATCTGAAATATCATCCATTTCAAAAGCATCATCTAAAATCTTGTATAGTCCTGTTGTAAATCTTTATTGCAACTTTGCGAATTTCTTTGGTTTTTCATGTTAATATGTTATATCAGACCTATTTTTCCCTCGCGCTTATCACAACGTGTGTAATTGAAATCCCAATCTTGATTACCCTAGTGGAGATAGACACTTAAAATTGATGGTAGAGTCGTTTTAGTTTAATCCTTGCACTTTCAGAAGTAAACTGCCAGTCGACCAGTTTCTGGTTATTGTTTCTGGAAGTTTCCCACTTTTTTGTTTCGTGGATAAGCAATTCCAGATTATCAATCTTCGATCAAGACATTGACGGGATAACGCACTTAATTCAATTTCAGCGATGTTGAGCCAGCTCCCATGTATGGGGGTGTTATGGATCTCCAGGCATTTGACAAGAATCGAAGCTTCCTCCGGAGGAAACGCCTCATAAAATGCTCCAATCGTGTGGGTGTTCAGGTTATCGCAGATAAGAATTATTTTTCTGGCGTTTGGGTAATCAATCTCAAGTAACTCTCTAACTTCGTGAGCCCAATCCACTTTTTTTCTGTGCTTGCGGGGATTAACTCTCCTCCCTCCTTTCAGGGGTTTTAGTGAAGAGGAATATTGAGGCAGTTCCATTTCGTGTATACTCATAATCATATCGAACGGGATACCGGGGAGTCGCTGGCAACGAATCCCGGGAGTCTCCGAGTAACTGGACCGATTTTTCATCCATACAAATCAGAGGAACTTCCGGATCATAAGGTCGGTGATAGAGTTCCAGGATATCCTCCATGTGAGCAACAAATTCAGCGTTTTGTTGCGGCGGAATAACCCAGCATTGCCGCAGGTGAGGTTTTAACTCGTTTTTTTAAGACGCGGCCGATCGTTTTTCTTGAAATCGTCTCGACAATTTTTAACTCAACCATTTTGTCTGCGAGGAGGTCAAGGGTCCAATTGGCATATCCTTCCGGTGGTTGACTGCATGCTATCGTGATAAGCCGGGCCTCTTTTGCTCCATCCAGTTTTCGAGGAATGGGTGGTGATTCCTGGGCTTTTCTCCCGACTGCGCGAGTTAGTCCTTCTTCGAAATACTTCTTGCATATATTGAAAACTGTTTGACTATGGCAGTGTAACAGAACGGCTATCTCTTCATCGGTCTTGCCGGATTTATTTTTATCTGCATGCAACAGGACATACGCGTGTCGGATTCGATACGCCGGGCCTTTCCCACGCTTGACAATTCCTGTCAGGTGTTTCCTTTCTTGTTGCGTTAATTCAACGACATACCGCTTCTTCATTGAAACTTTATAGTACGTACTTAAATAAAAGCAATTTCCAATAAAATCTATATATTCAATTGTCGGTAACTACTAGTCCAGTTTGTATTCGGGAATAAGACACTGCCGCTCGTGCGAATAATAGGAATCGGTGCCCTTTGTACCGCCCTTACCCTTCCGTACCTTTGGTTTGTACTCCCTCCGTTCGTAAATGAATCCTATTATCCTCTTATTGGAGAAACCCTTGTTTTCTTCTTAGAGGCGCTAATCCTCAATCGCCTGCTTATGTTGAGTCCGAAGTTGTCTATCTTCTGTTCGTTTCTTATGAATGCGGCATCTTATACACTCGGATCATATCTTCTCTAGGGAAGGTTCGAATTGATTCTATCAATTCCGGTAAACAAAAGCAAGCATGGCACCAGTCTGGGCATCGATCCATGCGACAGCCGGGGAATATCCCGATTGTTTTCGCATGAGTTCGTCATCGAATACAACTTTCCATGCCAGGGGTATGCTTCCCGGCCGCGGGACGATACTTGTCGGAAGGTCATCTTTCCAGCGGATTTCAGCAGAGAGTATCTTCACCCCGGTCGATAATCCCGGGTACGTATCCTGTGCCTTTTTGAGGAGATCGTAGGTAGCATCCCTCCGGAGCACAACCGGTTGCGGTGATGCAGCAAATGCAAATTCGGGAGTATTCCATGTGCGGGAGTACTGAGTTACCTCCCCGGAGACTGAATCAACAGCCAGCGAAAAGCCGTCAACATCGCAGGGATACCCCTGCACGATCCGGTTATAGCGGAACATGTATTGTCCGGCCCGTGGCGAGTCGGGAGTCCCGAGAGGGCTGTACCCTGCCGTGCTCAGGTTGATGGATACCGGGCCGTTCTTCTCCGCGATGTAGGAGTTCGCAATTTTTTGTGCGGGTGCGATATCGATGACCGCAAAATCCGGCCTTCCTTCCGAAACAAGAATCTGCGCAAATGAGGTGATCTGCCCCGTCTCCGGATCAAGTGATCCTGAGAGTGTGACGTGGTCTCCCGTGTACAGGGAAAAATTCCATGCGGCCGGAGCTTCGGCACCAGCAATAAACCGGACCCGGATCCGATCGGGTTTCACTCTGGTGAACGCTTCATCGACAATCCTCTTTGCACCCAGAGGAGAGATCTTCGCAGCTTCCTGTGCCGGAACGTAGAGATCTCCAGTATTTGCATCCATCTGAACGATTGCGGGGGGATCTCTCGATCTGCCTTCGGCAGGTTTGATGGAGAAGAGCCAGAGTTTCCGCCCCGTCGTTGTATCTGCAACATCTACGGAAACAATCCGGTATGCCGATACCGGATAGTCTTCGCGGAGATATTCTGATGCCCGGTCGATCAAAAGGATCCCCGGAATCTGTTGGGCTTTAAGGACCCCGGCGGAGATAACCGGTTCGTTACAGGAAGCCGTTATCATTGTGGTTGTAAGGGTGGCCGCCGGTGCCTGCAGGGAAGATTCCGGGTTCGTGGTAGCGATAGGGGGCGGGGGTTGGGTACTCCGCCCGGTTGCTGAAACGGCAAGCGGGGCAGGAGCAAGTGGTGAAGGGCCCGGAAGGCTTGCTGGGGGTGAACTCTTTGCCGCTCCGGTGTACATCGATCCGAGTACGAATATGGCAGTCACTGCAACAGCGCCGATAAGGAACAGGGCGAGAACAACCTTCCTGATCAACCGCTGGCGCTCTTTCTCTCTGATCTGAAGCCGGTATCTTTCGGGTATATAGGGAATGTCGGGATTTTCCTGACTCTGACTCACGATGGGATCCCCGGATGAATAGGTACACTATTCTCCTCTGCCCGATAAAAAGACAGGTCCCCGAAAATCTTGCCAGAATAATTGAAACAGGATATCTCTGGATGTTCGGACAAGTTTTTCAAGCTGCCGAAGATCAGCCGCCGATCAGCATCCTCGCAATTACGCTTCGCTGCGGATTTCCCGACCTTATTCTGCGGAGTTCATAGGATATGGCAATCATTCCCGCAACAAGAAGAGCATAGCAGAGGCCAAAACCTGGCAAGGGAAGTGAAAGATGCAGCGGTGCGATCAGCCAGGCGATTATCAGGGAATGAATGAGGTAAATTGCGGGTGAGCATTCGCCCATTGCCGGGATCGGATCGAGAAGCCGGCATGTCTGCGGAAGAGTGTCTGCAATTACAAAGAGGCACAAAATCACTCCGGTGATCGTGACAAGGAAGGCGATTGTCGGGGGGTAAAACAACTCCACATACCCCAACCGGGTATAAATCCTGCCGGGAAATACCATCCAGACGGTGAGCCCGGCCATCAGAAATCCGAGTGCGATATCTGCGATCTTCGGGGTGACAGATGAATTGACCCTGCCGGCCTCCCACCGGATCACTCCCAGTTGTGCCCCGGGCAAGGAGATCCCCAGCCAGGGAAACAGGGGGAACCAACCATCTATGAACCACTGGTGAAACACGGCAAACGGATCCGGTTGTACTCCGGTCATCGGGCCGATAACCGGAATCTGGAGCGGGAGCTTGGCATACCCGAACATAAACTGAAGGACGGGGGCGATCCGGAAAATCGCTGCGATGATAAGCCATCGTCTCCGGGAATTCCATGAGAGGAAGAGGTACGCGAGCGGGAGCGAAATGCCGATAAGGTAGAGGACATCGGCATCCGTAAACGGAAAGAACTGTACGATGCGAGTTCCGAGCAGGGCTGCAATGAGAATTACCGCGCCCCCACGAACGAGGAAGTACCGGAGATCGTAGTTTTTCCTGCCTCTTGACAGGGCAACCAGCATTCCCGATATAAGGATAAATACCGGGGCTGCAAGCGAGGCGCATACCCGTAACCAGAAGGGGGGCCGGGGGGGTGAGAGGAGAGGACGTTTGCACCCACCATCAGGGCAATCGCAAAGCCACGGAGAATATCAACCGGGATATCACGGAACGAGCCCGCCGTGACTGATGCTTCCGTGTTCATAGCCTCTTCAAATCGCCGGGCCGGTCCCCAAAAGGGCTTCTGTCAGATAAAAAATTGCGGTAATGCGCAGATTGGTCTTTCATAATTACTTTTTGCGCCGTTTCTCCCGCAAGAGAAATCAGATGGCGTCTATTACCGATGGATTATTTCCATGGGAAGATCGTTATGCGGGAAAAATGAAGAGAAAAGGATCAATATGCTCTTCCTACGAGCGTTGCCTTCCCTCTCTTTCCGCAGGCGATGCAGGTTCCTTCTGTATCGGTAATGTACTCGGAACGCACATCGGTACCGAGAATGCTCGCATTCGTCTTCTCCTCGATAGCATCCCCGCAGCCGCGATCCTGGCACCAGTGAACAACTGCTACCTTCCCCGCGTCGAGAGCTGCGTTAAGACCATCCATGGTTGCAACATACGAGAGGTGCGATCTCGTATGGTCTTCAGCCCGGGTCCGGATTGCCTCCGTTATATCGCCGAGCACCGTTTTCACGCCATCGGGTGCGGTTGCGAGCTCGATCGGGGACTTCTCCCCCGTCCTCGTTACAACCATGATCTGGCCGGCGTCGAGGTCTCTTGGGCCCAGTTCGAGCCGGAGCGGCACACCGCGGAGTTCCCACCAGTAGTATTTCGCACCCGGCCTCATCTCGCGCGTGTCGAGTTTCACCCGGAATCCGGCTGCGGTCAGGTCTTTTTCCAGTTTCTGGGCCGCTGCCATCACATCTTCGTGGCGCTTCCCGATGGTGATAGGGATGATGACCGCTTGGATCGGCGCCGCTGCCGGGGGCAGGATCAGGCCTTTGTCATCCCCGTGAAGGCTGATGAGTGCAGCGATCGAGCGTTCGGAAATTCCATAACAGGTCTGGTTTGCGAGCTGCTGTTCTCCATTCTTGTCCTCATACGTGATGGAGAAGGTCTTCGAGAAGTGCGTTCCGAGGTGGTGAACGGTTCCGATCTGGAGGGTCTTTCCGTTTGGCATAATGGCATCAACGGCTATGGTATAGTCCGCTCCGGGGAACTTGTCCCAGTCCGGGCGTTTTGAGATGATAATCGGGATACAGAACCCGTCGTAAAACTCCCGGGTGAGGGCCAGTTCGTACTCTACCTGCGCCTCTGCCTCATCCCAGGTTGCATGGACTGTGTGGGACTCCATGAAAGAAGTGATCTCGCGGAGCCGGATCAGTGGGCGGGTCTGTTTGGTCTCGTACCGGAACGTGTTCACGATCTGGTAGTATTTCATCGGTAAATCGGCGTGGGACCGTACCCAGAGCGCGTACATCGGGTAGATCGCAGTCTCGCTCGTGGGGCGAAGAGCAAGCTTTACGTCAAGCGGGGTCGTTCCCCCGTGCGTCACCCAGTAGACCTCATCCTCGAATCCTTTGATGTGCTCTGCCTCTTTCATGAACTCCTGCTCGGGGATAAGCAGGGGAAAAAGCGTCTCCTGGTGGTCCCGGTCAAGGAGATCGCGGAGCCGCTGGTACACGAACTTGCGGATCGCAAATCCGTACGGGTACCAGACATAGAGGCCTTTTACCGGGTAACGGACGTCCATAATCTCCGCCCGCCACAAGAGATCGTTGAACCATGCAGAAAAGTCTGATTTTGCCGGAAGGGCGCCCGTGTCGTCGTCCATGAACCATCACCTCGATAACTACGATACTAATTGTGTGACGAGAGGCGTAATAAAAGCCTCGACATACGCCGCGGTTATCACGAGCGGTATGACGAAGACAATAAAGGCAAGACCGAGTCTCTTCCCGATATCTGCGGCATCCGCATTCCCGAACCATTCCCCGAGAAGTGCCTGCGAGAGGAGAATGCCGAGGGCACAGGAGATGATGAACGCCGGGATCTCAAAAACCCCGTGCGGCACGATGGCTGCGGCAACAAAAGCCGGTGAATGCCCTTTCGCAACGATCTCCAGGATCGATCCGATGACAACACCGTTGAGGCTCAGGATAAATATTGTCAGGATGCCCAGAGATGCTCCCCCAAGGAAGAGGAGAATACATGCTTCGAAGTTGTTAAAAAAGAGCTTGGTGAAAACCTCAAGCGAATTATTTCCGGCAATATGGCCCGCCACATCTTTTTCAAAGGCGGACAGCAACTGCTCGCCTATTTCCGGATTCTGGGTTGTGCCGATCCAACCTATCGTAAGGGAGACGGCAAATATGAGAACTGATACGGCAAGTGCTCTGCTGAAAGACGAAGATGCGGAAGTGCCCGGGACCGGTTCTGCCGTGGTCGGGATTGAGGGGATTTGCGGGATGATCGAATCAGACATACAGGACCATCCTGACGAGATCCCTCACACCCGGTGCAAACCCGACAACGATCATTGCCAGCAGGATGAGGTGCCAGAAGACCGCGTTTGCCTCTTTCCGGCAGAGCTGCATGATATAGATGGCGGGAAAGAGCACTACAAGTTTTAAGGGGAACATGACAAAGGCGGTGCCGGCCATCTCGATCAGGCTCGAGCCGACGACGTGCTGTTCAATATACTGGATCCCCGGGTGGAAATCGATCCCATAGCTGGTTGCACTCGCGTCAAGGAGTTGCCCGAAAAGAAGAGCTACGTAGAGCGGATCGTTGACGTACTGCCATTTGAGGGCGTACCGCATAAACGCCCAGACTGCAGTGGTGGCACCAAGTGCCATGAGCGGGATTATCGTAAGGACGAAGAGGTCGATACGGGTATGGTACAACCCCCACAAGAGCAGAACGAGAGAGGCACAGAGTATCGCAAAGATGCCAGCGCCTGCGTACACTTTTGCATAATCGTCGATAAACCCGGATTTTTCGAGATGCCGCGAGAGGAGGAGCATCCCGAACGTGAAGAAGAAGATCACGAAATAGATGAAGGGCGTTACGAGGAGGAACTGGGCATCGGACTTGATCATATGGGTGTCCTGTACGACCCGGAGGACTCCTCCGAAAACGAGATAGGGGAGCGTCGAGAGGACAAACTTTCCGTCAAGCTCGAATCCGGAGCTCCTGAACCAGCGATAGATGAGGTAAACCGCCGCAATAAGGATAAGTGCGTAGGTGATCGTCTCTACGGTATTATACGGCTGTTCATACCGTATGGGATCGATGTAATATTTGTAGATGAAATCACTAATCATTCATGATCTCAAATGAGCGCAGACGCAATAAAATTTCTCAAACCCCGGGTCTTTGATGCCTCGAGATGGATGCAGCTCCCCCGTGACGTAGTAATCGGTCACGATGTGCTTGGACAGCTTCCCATTGTCTGTGATGACCTGAAGTTCGGGCATTCTGCGCTCCTGATCTCCGGGAAGGGAACAATGAACCTTGCGGGAGGAAAGGTCAGGGAGATCCTCTCTGAGCACTACGATGTGACACCCTTTCTTGCCGAGGATATCAGCATCCCGGTCATTAAAGAGGCTGAGGCAGCAGCGGCTGAGGCAGATTTCCTTATTGGTGTTGGGGGGGGACGGGTTATCGATACGGCAAAGATCGCAGCCTACAACCTCGACCGGCAGTTCATCAGCATCCCGACCGCGGCTTCCCATGACGGCATTGCCTCGTCCCGGGCATCGGTCCCAACCCCAGAAGGAAACGCATCCCTCGATGCCCAGCCGCCTATCGGCATTGTTGCGGATACCGGTATCATAGCGGCAGCCCCGCACCGTCTTCTTGCTTCAGGGTGTGCTGATGTTATCTCCAATTATACCGCAATTCTCGACTGGGAGCTTGCACACCGAATCAAGGGTGAGCCCATGAGCGAATACGCCATTGCACTCTCGAAAATGACCGCAGAGATACTTGTCCAGAATGCAAACATCATCAAGCCGCACCAGGAGCAGTCAGCCCGGTTTGTTATCAAGGCACTCGTTTCGAGCGGGGTTGCGATGAGTATCGCCGGATCATCGCGCCCGGCAAGCGGCGGGGAGCACAAGTTCTCGCACGCGCTCGACCGGCTCGCACCCGGAAAGGCGCTCCACGGAGAGAGTTGCGGGATAGGGACCATCATCTCGATGTATCTTCACGGAGGGGACTGGAGAGGAATCCGCGAATCGCTGCGCCTTATCGGGGCCCCGACAACCCCGGCCGATCTTGGGATCGACGATTCGGTTGCAACAGAAGCACTCCTCATGGCAAAAACTATACGTCCGGAACGTTTCACCATATTTGACATGGGGATAACACAAGAATCTGCAGAGCATCTGGTGCAGATGCTGTATAAGGAGTGACAGGAACTATGGCAGAATCAAAGACCAAGGTGACACTTGTCGGGACGGTCCTCGCCAAGCAGGGCAACGAATTTGTGTACGAGGGCGAGGTAGCCGACTGCGAAGCCTGCAAGGTCAAAAAAGCCTGCAACAATCTCCAGAAAGGCAGGCGATACAGGATTGTCACGGTACGGACCACCCACCATGATTGTGAGGTCCACCTGAACGGGGCAACCGCAGTCGAAGTCACAGAAGCGCCGATCACCGCGCTCATCAACGCCGAGATGGCGATCGTCAACTCCAAGATCAGACTGGAATCTTCCTGCAACCGGGCGGACTGCAGGAGTTATCCTCTCTGCAGGCCCGATGGCATTGTCGAAGGAGAGAAGTATGTTGTATCTGAGGTCTTAGGGAACGCGTCCGATATCTGCGACAAGGGCCGGGCACTCAAGCTGGTTGAGATCCGGCCGGCCTGAGTGTTCAGTTTTCCTCTTCGCAACCGAATTCTGCAGTATCACCCATACCGGTAGAGACACCGGGCAGATCACCTTCCCCGCCGGTTTTTCATTTTCACCCTGCTTAACCGCAGTTTATCTTCCTTTCTCCCTCATCAATGGTTACAGGGACAACGATGGGAGTTTTCCGGTACGAGAACAAGTATGCAGCCCCGACAAAGGAGCAGCGGGAACACTACTTCAACGGTGAGTTCGAGGAATTCCATTTCGGGCCTGACGGGCAGATCGTGCTGATCCTCTACCCAGAAGCTGCATACCTAAAAGACGATATCGAGAACGTCCGGATCCTCTTCACCGGCAACATCGACAGGCAGAAGGTGCAGGACGAGGTGCGGAGGCTCGTGGATTATTACGAGCAGAACGAGAACGGGGCGGATGTGTTTTCGACCGGGAGTAAGGTATGAGAGAGGATAGCTTACAACCTTTACTAAAGTGGAAGGGGATATAAAACAACCACATCCTCCTCATTTAACCCGCTCCATTTCTTTTCTGGGGGGAATCTTCTTGTTTTTTGATAGCTACCCCTGGGATTGTTGATTTCATATTGTCAGGAGATTGAAGAGGTTATAGGAGAAACAGACAAACAGCATTTTGACATGAACCCAAAGATGAGTAGTGACCATCAGATGGCCGGAGTGGAACACACGTTTGATGACAGCGAACGGTCGTTCGACCAGCGATCGGACCCTGCTGATAGCCCGGTTCCTTCGCTTGTCTTTCGTAGAGAGCGGATGGCCCCGGACCGCCCGTCTCATGGTTTTATCCATTGATGCAAACGGGATGGATCCGAAATATCCTTTATTGCGGTAGATGGTTTCACCTTTTTGCGAGAGATCGATCTGGCTGTCATGTACCGATGCCGTAGTTGTACCGAACCTTCGGATAAACTGGCACTCCTTATCGATAAGCGAGTGGAGTTTGTACCCGAATTCCGATTTCTTACCTTTCTTTGTCCACGAACCATCCCGACTACGGCGGGTCTTTGCAACATCTCCGCGTGGCTTGTCGGCCGGTGCATGACCGGGATCGGCGGTGATGATCGATGCATCCTGGATGGTACCGCGTTTCATCGAATACCCATGTTCATCCAGCTGCCGCTGGAGTTCTTCCCAAAGGAAATGGAACCTTCCCTTTGCTCGTCAGTTTCTCCTTGAATAACCATATCGTCGACCGATCCGGAATTTTGTCCGGGTAGCCCAGAAAATGATGGGAGGATAACCGATCGCTTGCAAGCAGCTCAATCTCGTAATCTGACAATCCATACCAGCCGGCAAGTATCATCATCTTGATCAGCAGGATCTTGTCATGATGTGGTCTTCCGCCCGTTTCCTTGTTATCACGGTACATATCACTCAAAATCGGCCTAAATTACTCCCAGTCGATAATGTCCCGAATCTCCCCTAACTTGTTGCCTAATCCGACGATCTTCTGGTATTCCTGATGGAGAAAATAGTCCCTGAAATCGCTCATACTTTTTATTCGGATTACTAAAATAAAAACCTAAGCCGGGTTGTTAGCTAGTCTCCTGTGAAATTTAACCCCCATTGACCGGAATAGGGGTATGTTCCAAAGTTTGCCTGACTGGATCGCCGGTGCAGGTTTGGCGGATATGATAGGCACCGGCTTAGGGCTTTTTATTGTTTGAGAATTCTGAACCCCCCTGTAGCCGGTAGTACTTTATCTTAGTACGATCAATGACGAGTATGGAAAATCTGGTTGATTTTGCGCTCGAGAAGCGGTATGAGAGTATCAAACGACTCGGGGATCGGCTTGATGGATTTTCGACATTAATCAATTGGGAGAGGATTCTGACGGTAGTGGGAGGTCTGTATCGAAACCAGACCGAAGAGGGCGGTCGACAGAATATTGATATCGTTCTCATGGTTAAGATGCTGGTACTCCAGTCAATGTACAGCCTGTCCGATCCCGAACTTGAGCGTCAGGCCAATGATCGCATATCATTTATGAAATTCCTCGGGTATCCTAACAAGGTCCCGGATCAGACCACCGTCTGGTATTTCCGGGAGCGGTTGGCAAAGACCGGAAAGGATAAGGATATTTGGGATGAGCTCCAGCGACAACTCGATGCACAATGTCTGAAAATCAAAAAAGGCACCATTCAGGATGCGACTTTCATCACTTCAGAGCCCGGTCATGCTTCAACGAATACACCCCGGGGTGATGCTGCAAAAACTCGAAGAAGCCGGGATGGAACATGGGCGATAAAGGGCAAGAAATCTTATTTTGGATACAAACTCCATACCAAAGAGGATTGTGACTTCGGACTGATCCGGGCTCTCGAGGTTACAACTGCCTCAACCCACGATTCGCAAATCGACCTGTCGAACGAAGGAGAGGTGATCTACCGTGACCGAGGATATTTCGGTACCAAAACAAAAGGTTTCAACACCACCATGCAACGGGGTGTTCGTGGGCATCCGATCGGTATCCGCGATGTTCTCAAAAACGCTCGAATCTCTCGAATCCTATCTCCCGGGGAACGCCCATATGCCATCATCAAGAATGTGTTCCATTCTGCTCATACCAAAGTCACAACCGTTCTCAGGGTGCATACCAAAATGCTGTTCTCGGCCTTCTGCTTTAACCGGTTTCAACTCGCAACCCTCAAAAAACAAGGAGTTCTTGAGCGGATGCTCTCGACAAAAAACTGAAATGTGGCCTGAAAATGCAAGAACCGGATACATAGACCCACTCACATTGGTGCTATTTTGTAAAATTGGGGCAAGCCGAACGCTCGGGAAGCACCCCTTTCCGGTACGATCGTAAAATAAATGGGTTATTCGTTATCCTCTGATATATGTCTGCGAAGATCAGGTCACCGGTCGTGGCCGTACAACCGGCTCACAACGGGGTGATTGGATTTGAGTAAGATTGCAGTACTTATCACGGACAGGTTCCAGGACAGGGAATACGAACAACCGGGCGAGGTGTTCCAGAAGGCCGGCCCCCAGCTCATTCTGGTCGGGTTGAGAGCCAATACCAGAATTACCGGGGAAGACGGGGCAACTGCCAGGATTGACCGGGCGGTCCGGGACGTCTCGGTAAGCGATTTCGACGCCCTTCTCACCCCGGGGGGTTACTCCCCCGATAAGCTCAGGGTTGATCCGGATGCGGTCCGGTTTGCCAGAGAGTTTGTTGAGAGCAGAAAGCCGGTCTTTGCCATCTGTCATGCCGCACAGATCCTCATCACGGCTCAGGTCCTGAAAGGACGCCATCTCACCGGCTGGCTCTCCCTTGTTCAGGACATTAAGAATGCCGGTGCGGAATACGTGGATGCGGAAGTTGTGGTGGACAGAAACATTGTGTCCAGCAGGAAACCGGACGACATTCCGGCGTTTGTCAGGGCTTCACTGGAAATGCTTGGCCGGAAGTAGTGAGCACATCCGGGTTCCTCCTCTAACATCGATCCGCTCTTGGGGGGTGGGTGCGCCGGGAGGGACCTCAATAAAATCCCAAAATAGGGGGTTGGGGGGGCCCACCACAATGCAGGGAAGAGGGGCACCCCTCAAGTTCTGAAGGAGAGGAAGGAATTGTTGTCGCAGACCTTTAAAAAAGAGGGAGAAATATACCGTTGGGGAGGGAGAGGGGGGCGCCAGCAATACCGGTTTTGGCCGGTTCTATGTCGGGGAGATTCCCGCCATCACCGGCATGATTATTGGAGAGACGGGCTTCCCCGGACAGGGAGGAGAGGTCCGAATCACGGTTCCCCGGGAAAATTATCGTTTCCAAAAAAAGGGGGCGAGCTGACCGGGAAATGAGAAGGCAGGGGGGGAAAGAGACTGGAGCGCTGCGAACACCAGCGTCTTTTGCAACAGATTTCCCCATAAACCAAAAAATTCGCTACGGCACCCGGAAGGTACAGAGAGACGCATCCGGGGAGATGCCCTCGGCCGCAGACCGGATAATCTACCGATAAAGCCTTGATATGGGGAGAGTTGCAAGAGTATCTCAAACGAAAAAAGGAGAAATTTTCTTAAGCCTTCACCGGGCTGACGGTATCGATCTTGATATACCTGCGCTTCAGGTTGTGCTTGCTGCCGATAACTGCGAAGGTGCGTTCCTGAGCCTGCCTCTCGTTGGGTGCTGCGATCACTTTCGTGTACGGCATCCAGTCTTCGCCCATCAGGAATGTGCCCTTGACTTCAAACTTCAGATTCTCCATTCAAAATCACTCCAGAAATCCAAATACGTCCTCTATCCTGCCCAGTTCAAACCCGCTCGTTGCATTGCCGGCGAGATACCCTGAGTCGTTGACCAGAAGTCCCGTCCCAAGAAGGGCGCTGCCCATGTTGATGGTGCCGGTCCCTACCGGGACTTTTGCCACCTCTTCGAGCCGGGCGATCTGCTGTGCGGTCGCCCGCGGGTGCACGATGACACCCTTATTGGTCGCAACACCGGCCATACCGACCGTCTTGACCCCGCCGAGAACGAGAGGCACCACTTCGACGCCGAGAAATTCAGCGAGAGCGTGCATCAGGTCAGTCGGCATTTCGGGGTGAACTGCGGCAAAAGTATCGTTTGCCATGATCACGTTGCCTGCGGCGTTCATCGTCTCCTTCAAGAGAAGCACATCGCGGTGCTCCGAAAGGATCTCGATCTCTGCCTCAGTTGCAAGGCCGCTCACGATGACGCCCCGGCTGTTACCGGCAACAAGTGAGCCTATGATGGCGCTTCCCTGTATCGTCGTCTCAACGATCTTCGCGTTCAGCGCCTTCTTCACCGCCTCTTTGAACTCCTCCGAAGACTCCGGAGGGAGTAGGGCTATATCCCCGACTACCCGGGCAAAAACCCCGATATTCGGATCGCCTGCAAACGTGATCGTCCTGTCCATCTACGATTCCGGTGCAAGTTCCGCCTGAACCTGCCCGTCCTCCATCTTCATGGCACGGACCCTGACCTTCGATGGAGGCTTGCTGCTGCCCCGGCTCCAGACAACTTCATTGATGCCCTGGTCGATCTTAACATCCGTGCTCTTCATGTGCTTGGCAAGATAATTCCGGATATCTTTGATTGCGCCGTTAGCCCGCTTCCAGCGCGGCATCCTGCGTGCTTCCCGGAGAGGGATAACATATACATGTTCTTTCATCACTTCTGCCATATAGCTTACACCTTCAGCGTGCTCTTGCGCCAGTTTCGCCGTTTCGGGTGCGCGACAACGCCACGCTTGGTCCGTACCATAACCCACTGGGGCACGCGCCGGTTCTGGTCGCATGCCTTTGCCAGGCGTATCTTTCTGCCTTTACTCAGTTTGCTCATTGCGATTCACCTGATATTATGCCTTTCTCCCTACAACCAGGGACTGGTCGTGGTGTGCCGGGAAGAGGGGCGCAGGATCGATCCCGCGTTTCCGGATCACATCCCGGATCTCGGCCTCATAATCACCGTTGTTTATGGCCCCGGTCTCCCCGTATTTTACCTCAAGGAGCCGGTCGACAAGGTGATCGACCGCAGGCCTGACATACCCGAGCAGGGGGCGCACATAGGCGCACCCGGTCCGGTGACCCAGACTCTGGACCTCCGCCCGGGTCAGCATCGGGACCCGGTCATTGAACCGCGTCCCGTCGCCAACGGTCTTGTATTCCCGGGCGAGGGTTTCGACAGCGGTCCGGTGCACGCAGTTGATCGCATCGTTCGGGAAACCCGACGATTGCACCAGATCCGCCATCGCGTTCAACATTCCTTTGCGGAACACTCGTACTTTCAAGGAATATCCCAGCGCTTGTGCCGCATTCTCCACAGATGGAATCCGACGGGATGGGTCGAACACAAAGGTGTTGAGTTCAACCTCGTAATACGTACCCAGCATTATTGCTGCAAGGGAACTGTCCTTTCCGCCGCTGTAGAGCACACCCGCTTTCATCACTTTCTGGTAATCGAGTAGTCCCGTTTTATCGGAGCGATCTGTCTCAGCAGTTCCTTGAACTGCGAGTCGGTGATCTTCGCCTTGAGCCTTCCGCTCTGGGCGAGCTGGATCAACTGCTGCTCGATGGTGGCTGCGAACTCCGGTTTTGTCAGTTTGATGGTATTCAAGCGTTCCCGTGCATCAGGCTCAAGGATCTGCATGAGTATCATCTGAATCTGCTGTTTCTGGCGCTGCTGGCGTTCGAGCTCTTCCTGCATGCCCTGCTGATCTCCAGCCTGCTGCTGCAGTTGCGCCATCCTTCTCTTGCGGATTTCACTCAGCTCGTCATCACCCATACCTGCACCTCACTTCGATTCTGACTTCTTTTCAGCCTTCTTGGCTGGTGACTTCTTCTCGGTCTTGGTCCCTGCACCCTCTGCGGCAGGTGCGGCCTTTGCCTTGCCCTTCTTGGCATCTGCCTTCTTGGGTTCGGGCTCGGCTGCTGCCTTTACGCGCTTTGGTACGGGTGCCGGGGGGCTCGTCTTGACTTCCTGCGAAAGGTTGTCAAGGAAAGCCATCCCGACCGGGGAGACTCTCCGTCCGGTCTTGTCGTGGAGGATCAGGCCTGCTGCCTCCAACTGCTGGAGGGCCTTGCGCAGGACGGAGCCACTGCCTTTCCGGAACTTGTTCGGCTTTGAGCCGCGGTTCTGGTTGCCGCCATAGAAGCTTCGCATCCGTTCGACACCCAGAGGGCCGTCGACATAGACGCGTCTCAGCACTGCTGCTGCCCGGGTGAACCACCAGTCGGGGTCCTCGGGCGGCATCTCTTTATGTACCCCGGTCTTTGCAAAAGCAGCCCATGCCGGCGGAGTAATCTCTTTCCGCTTCTTGAGCTCCTCAGCGACCCTGCGGATGATATGGTCAGCCGGAACATCGTACACTGTTGTCATCTGATACCTCACTGTTGGAAATTTAATAAAATCCAATAACAGTCTTTACTTATTTGCGAATAAGGCTTTTATATATTTCGAGGGCCGACGGGCAATTTATCGCGGGAAAAAAGGTTACTTTCCCATGGATTTTTTCTTTTCCTTCAGAATCATGGTCTTTCCCCGGACGTCGACCAGTATCGCCTTTGCCTGGGTTGCTACCGCTTCCGGGTCGACTTCGGTATTCTGAAGCCATTTTACCTTGATCACTTTTCGCGTCTTGAGCTGGGCTACGATCTCATCGATCATAGGAGGAGTGCAGCCTTGTTTACCGATCCAGACGGTCGGTTTTAAGTCCTGCATCGATCGGTCATTTGGATCTGACATGTTCTTTCCTCACCACACGATAGCGTGTATGTTTTTTGCAGGATCTGCAGGTCACCACGACATTCCCGCGGTGGACCCTGACCCGCATATTCTCCCCCGGCACGAGATAGGTATAACAATGATGGCAGAACCGGCGCCGGAATTCACGATTGATCCGTATCCGTTGGCGCATCGCGATCTTCCGTGCCAGATCCACATAACGGTTGCTCCGTTCGGGATGGTCAGCATAAGCCAGTCGCGCCTCCTCGAAGAGTATGCCAATACGTTCCCGGGCGATCATCCGCGTTGCCGGGTTGCGGGACTTCTCTCTCATGGGTTGTTGCTCACTGCCTCCCGGTTGTGCTATACTATCAGCGTGGCAGATAAAAAAGGCTCGGCGGTTGCGAGCCTTTTGACGGTAGCGTACAGTGGGTCTGAGATCCGGCGCTGACAAGGAGATTAATAACGACAGTAGATTAGCAACGGTCAGCGAATCCTGACGATGCGCCCCTCAATGGTGAGCCGGTCCTCGCAGAAGAGCCGGACCGCTTCGGGGAGGGCAAGGTGCTCCTCCTCGAGAATCCGTTCTGCAAGCGAAGCCTCATCGTCTCCCTCGAAAACCGGGACGCAGAGCTGCAGAATGATCGGCCCTCCGTCCAGGTGTTCGTCCACGAAATGGACCGTGCATCCGGCAATCTTTACCCCGTGCTGGATTGCCTGTCGCTGAGCGTGGAGACCGGTGAAACTGGGAAGGAGAGCCGGGTGGATGTTCACCATCTCTCCGGCAAATTCACGGACGAGATCCTTTCCCAGGATCCGCATATAACCCGCGAGCACAAACAGGTCTGCATTCACCTGCCTCATGACTTCAAGCAGGGCTTTTTCGTAGACCTCCCGCGAGGGGAACGAGGTATAATCGACAATGGTCACCGGGATATCGGCTCTTCTTGCACGCTCGATCGCAAACGCTTTCGGGTTGTCTGTTATCAGGGCAACGCATCGGGCGGGTATCAGGCCGTCTCCGATTGCGTCGATCACGGCCTGGAAATTCGAACCCCTCCCCGATGCGA
The DNA here is from genome assembly GCA_030919125.1 of Methanoregula sp. SKADARSKE-2. Lineage (GTDB taxonomy): Archaea > Halobacteriota > Methanomicrobia > Methanomicrobiales > Methanospirillaceae > Methanoregula. The sequence goes on along the minus strand of CP121470.1, from coordinate 1,241,632 downwards.
CTACGGCAATTCTCTTGGTCATGATATCTTCCCCCATTGGAGATCCCGGGATCTACGGTTGTGGTTTACCGTTTCCCGGATGGACGACAATCTTTACCTTTATAATCCGCCGGCCATGCATCTGCATGACTACAAGCGTGAGATGAGCCTCTTCGATCTCTGCCTTCTCACCCGGATGCTGGGGGAGATGGCCGAGCCGGTCAATAATGAGCCCTCCGATCGTCTCGTAGGATTCGGATACCGGGAGAGTGAGGCCCATGGTATCATTGAGATCCTCAACCCACATCTGTGCATCGACAACATACACCCCTTCGGCGAGTTTCTGGACTTCCGGCTCTTCCTTGTCATGCTCATCCATGATGTCTCCGACAAGTTCCTCGAGAATGTCCTCAACGGTAACGATCCCGACAAAACTGCTGTACTCATCGATGATGATAGCCATCTGGACCCGGTGGACATTGAGCTCTTTTAAGAGATCATCGATCTTCTTTGTCTCGGGAACAAACATCGGGTCGTACATGACGTCCCGGATGGTAGTTTCCTTGCGCCGGGTTACCATTGCCGAGAAGATCTCCTTGACATTCAGGATGCCGGTAATGTTATCGATCTGGTCGTGATAGACAGGGATGCGGGAAAAGCCGGTATCGTTGAAGATGCTGATTGCTTCCTCGAAGGTAACAGTGTCTTCCATGAGAGTAACATCGATCCGCGGGGTCATTATCTCGCGGGCGGTTGTGTCAGCAAACTCAAGGACGGAGTAGAGCATCTCCTTCTCACCCTGCTCGATACTCCCGTCTTCTTTCCCGACATCGATCCATTCCTTGATCTCTTCTTCCGTAACCGCAGGCTCGGCTGTTTCCTTACCGATCCCAAAGGTAGGGCTGACCCGTTCAACAAGCCAGATTATCGGTGAGAAGATCTGGGAGAGGAAGTGAATAACCGGGGCGATGGTCAGGGCAAACGATTCGGATGCCCTCGCCGCATAGATCTTGGGGGCGATCTCCCCAAAGATAAGGAGGATGAGGGTGACAAAACCGGTGGCGATCCCGACCCCATAATCCCCGAATGTCTGAATGGCAACTGCAGTCGCTATGGATGCTGCTGCGATATTGGCAACGGTATTGCCGATAAGGATCGTGATCAGGAGGTGTTCGGGGGATTCTTTCAGTGCTGCCACCGCAGATGACCCCGGTCTCCCCTCATTGACAAGTGTTCTCGCCTTTGCCTTGGTGATCGAGATGAGAGCGACTTCAGAGCTCGAAAAAAATGCGGAGAGGAGGACACAGATAACAAAGAGGGAGATCTCAAGAGCGTCCTGGATCATTCTGTTTCACACCGTGCGGTCGCACGAACACATACTGGATATCTGCTTTTTGTGGAGTGTTTTGTGTTGAGGGTATTCTTCTGCATAACGGGTATTTCCAATAAGATTTCTGTATCTTATTCGGAAGCGTGTTTTATAAAACCAGCGCTCTACCCCATACAGTCGTGCATGAATGCGCAATCACGCGCAAGGACTTCGATCTTCTCATCCGCAGCGAGCACGCGGTCAAAGATGAGATCTTCGATCTCAAGGGTGAGCGTGCCGGAGAAACCGTGGTCGGCAAGGGCCTTCATCACCCCGGCCATTCCCGGGTCCCGATCCAAGGGGAAGTGGGGTCTCCCCGAACCCAGCCTGCTGAGGTGGACATTGACAAGCCGGTCGTGGCAGAGTTCGATATACCGTTCCGGCTCCCTGCTGTCTTTTGTCAGTGCATGGGCAACGTCAAGGGTGAACATCAGCCAAGGTGCGTCATCGAGAACCTCGCGCAGACTCTCCGGGTTGCAGAGCATCGAATTGATCGCCGGTTCCATGTTCTCTATCGCAACCCGGACTGGACTTCTCTCTGTTGCTCCCTGAAGTGCAGAGATGAAGTGTTCGAACCGGAGAAGATCCATAGGAGACGGGGGGCGTTTTGCAGTCCTCCTGCCGGGATGGACGGTGACGAGGTCTCCTCCGATCTCCTCTGCAATCCGGATTGAGCGGAGAGCGTATTCGACAGAAACCTCGGCTAATGTCGGGTTGAATGAACACGGGTTCAGATCCAGAATGGGGGCATGGAGAGTTACGGTCCTGACTTCGGGATGGTCCTTCCTGCAGCGTATGAGCTCGTCAACCTGCTGGCCGCGGAGCCAGAAATCCGGGGTCTCATGCCAGAACTCGATCGCATCGAGACCTGCCCGTGAAATGAACGAGAAGATCTCAGAACAGGTATATTCATGGAAGAACATGCTCGAAGCAGAGAAGGAGACCATGGTAGTACTATTTCATATGAGCGTTCCCGCAAATAGATGTTGATGGACTGGTTCAACCAGCCTGAACCTTTGGCGGGGGGGATGGCTCCTCCCCTGCGGGTTTCAGAGCTCTCTGCAATCATTGAGGACCTGCTTGACGACTCCCGGCTTCAGGATATTTACGTGAAGGGCGAAGTGACAAACTATACCCATCACGCCCGGGGTCACCGGTACTTCTCGCTCTCGGAAAAAGGAAGCGGGCATAATGCTGCCGTTATCAGGTGTGTGCTGTGGAAGTCCGACGCTGAGAGGCTTTCATTCTCCCCCACGGAAGGGATGGAGGTCACCGTCACCGGCACAGTCCGGCTCTACGCCCCCCACGGGTCCTACCAGCTGCAGATCAGGACCATGCAGAAAGCAGGTCGTGGAGAGAAGTGCCTGCTCGTAGAGCAATGGAGAAAGGACCTTGCCGCTGAAGGGTTGTTCGCCACTGAACGGAAACGCCCGCTTCCCCGGTTTCCCCAGAGGATCGGGGTTGTCACATCCGAAACCGGCGCGGTAATCCATGACATTGCAACGGTAGTGGAACGGAGATATCCGGTAGAGATCCTCATATCGCCGACCGCCGTACAGGGAGAAGATGCACACCGGCAGATTGCCCGGGCAATCCGGCGCCTCTTCTCTCGGGTCGATCTCCTCATTGTCGCCCGGGGGGGCGGGAGTTTTGAGGACCTGTTTCCGTTCAATAATCCGGAGGTGGTCCGGGCGATAGCTGAGAGCCCGGTGCCGGTCGTGAGCGCTATTGGTCACGAGGTTGACGTTACCTTAAGCGATCTTGCCGCAGATATCCGAGCCCCGACTCCCTCTGCAGCAGCGGAGCTTGCGGTTCCGGACCAAAATGTCCTCCTTTTGCGCCTCGATGAGATGCGGATCCAACTAGGGTGCTCGCTTGAGGCACGACTGGGAAGAGGCCGAAAAGAGGTTGCGGATCTCCAAAACCGGCTCCGACCCAAGAGGGTTGCAAGAAGACTGGACGAGAAGAAACAGGTGGGAGCGGATCTTTCGGACCGGCTTACCCGGGCATGGGAGAACCGGGTTGGAAGGGAACGCCTCCTGCTCGCAGAGATGAAGACTGCGCTTGAAGGGAGGAGTCCCCTCGCCGTTCTTGCCCGGGGGTACTGTGTAGCTGAAAAAGATGGCAGAGTGGTACGAGGTGCAGGCGAGCTCCTTCAGAATGACAGGATGCGGATCCGGTTTTATGACGGAAACAGTCAGGTTATCGTTGAAAAGGTGGACCGGGAATCATGACAGAGACCTATGAGACAAAAGTGGAACAACTGAGAGAGATTATTGAGAAGATCGAAGACGGGAAGACCGGCCTTGACGAGAGCATCCGGCTCTACGAACAGGGTGCAGCCCTTGTCCGGCAGTGTGAATGCCTGCTTGCAGAAGCTGAACTCAGGATCATCACGCTCAGTCGGGACGAGTGACCTCAAGGGTTACTACCATCGGGCAGCCCTCTGCAAGTTTTGCGATGAGGCTCCTGGGCAGGGTTCGCGAAACAGTATCCGAGAGGATGCCGATCGTCCTTCCGCAGACGAACTGGCTCCGACGCCAGACCAGATCGGTAGGGTGATCGAGCGTCATCTTTGAGGACCCCTTTGAACCAATCACGGTTCTGATACCGTCGCATCCAAGCGTTGTCCGGAGAACGGCACCATCGCGGGCAAGGGCTCTCTTGAATTCCGGGGATAAGCCCGCACATCCTGTATCAGCGGCAATCCCGATGATACAGTTGCCTGTTTCGGTGAGCTGATCTTCCATGGTCACCTCAAACGTTGTAGGGTGGGTGCCAAGGACGAGCGGGTGCCCCCGGCACCGGATGGTTTCCGTTATGATCATGCGGTATCCTGTACTTTATCATGTGAGGGTCTCCATGCATAATCAATGTTTATCACCGTCAACTGCCCCGACTGCAGCGATGAGACCGAACACGAGATCATCTCCGAATCCCGCGATACGCTCGTCCGGTGTACCGTATGCGGCCACCACCAGAGGATCCAGAAAGAACGGGAACCGGACTCCCGGATGATCAAAACTATCGTCTCCCGGGAAGGGACCTCAAAGGTCTGCTCTATCGAGCTTGCCGGGGACGATGAATGTACGGTTGGGGACCACCTTGTCGCTGAATGCGGCGATGATGCTTTCGGCGTTGAAGTGACTTCGATCGAGAGCGGCGAGAAGCGGGTCGAGCGTGCAAAAGCTGTTGATATAACCGCCCTCTGGTCCCGGGCAATTGAACAGGTTGTTGTCAAGATCTCCATTCATGACGGCAGGAAGACCATTCCCGTGTACATGGAGTGCGATGGCGAACAGCCGTTTGTTGTGGGGGAAAAATACGTTGTCTCGGGAAAACGGTTTGCGATCTCCCACCTCAAGCTTCGCGATGGTCCCCTCATGCGCAAAGAGGGCTGGAAAACAGTAGGGCACAAAGTGAAGCGGATTTACGGTGTACGCGGATAGACCTCCCCTTTCTTTGAGATCCGTTTAATTGATCGAGAAGGCAGCAAATCCAAGGGTGGCATCCATTCGGGAAGGCCGGACTCCCCTTCCGGTCTTTTTTTGAGACTTGCGGCCCTTGCAAAAAAAATTGGTGGGCCCCCTTGACTCCCTCTTGGGAAAACGGGGTGTCGGCAATAAAACCGGAAGGATCTTCGACGTTAAGTAGGTTTTTCTGCAGGGTTGGAATAAAAAAATTGTAACGTAATTTACGGTAGAATTCAGGAAAACACTTTCCAAAATTTTTCAGGGCCTCGTCCCCCCGCCTGAGTCCTGTCCGGCAATGGATGCCCGGTTTTTTCGGTTTGGGTCCTCCTCCGGATATCCCTGGCCCGCACAGTTTCAGTCGCGATGGCCGGAGCTTTTTTTTAATTTTACGAACCAACTGGAGGCCCAGGAATGCCTGCGGTCCAGAGCACCCCCTGATGGGAAATGACTGCTGCCTCCACCCGGTAAAAAGGAGGAGAACCGGTCTAAAATGATCCTTCATCTTTTGAAGGGGCAGAGGTCGCCAGCGGAGAGTTCTGGCGCGAAAGGTTTCTTCAATCAGAAGAGAGGAAGGCTGGAACTGCTGCCTCCAGATTCCTACCAGTCTCGGGATAATGGTTTTCCGGGAATTTTTTTTTTTAAAAAAAAAGGTCACTGATTATTGCGAACCTATCGAAACGATGGTGACATCGATGGACGGGTACCCGAAATTCAGTTCAACACTCTCCGGATTCTTCTTTATCACTTCTCCCATCCGCACATAGGTTGGTTCCGTGGAATTTTCCAGAAGAGAAGGATTATCTGATACACCCATCGCAAGCTTGTCCCCGATAGTGAGTTCAGTCATATTGACCCCTTTTCGGGTGAGCTGGGCGGAACTCCAGGCCTGTGTCATGGATGAACTCGAAGGGATGAGGATCTTCTTCGTATCATGCAGTTTCATACCGACAATGCCCGAGGAGATTGCAGTATATTCCGGGTTAAAGAGCGCGTACTCCTTTGACCAGCCGGTACTCTGGGTATAGAACGGGACCGGTACAATTCCCTGGCCCTGGCTCATGTTCGCAGTTACCTGGATCTGTTTCCCCAGGATGATGCCCCCTCCCTTTGCCGCTGCCTCCTGACAGAGCTGGGAGTTGGTGGATACGACGGGTTCACCGGAGGCTCCATAGATTGTGTAATCAATTACCACGGCCTGCCCATCCTTGATTCCCGCAAGGCCGGTGATCCAGCCGGTCCCAAGAGATGATACAACCATGAGCACGACAAAGAGCACTCCTGCAAAAACCGCGAGTACCTTGGTCCATCTCTTCCTTGTTTCTTCCTTTCTCTTTTTTTCGCCCATTCTAATACAATCCTCCTTATAAGATCGTTGCCCAACCGAAATAACTATTCCGCATGGGAGCTGAACAGAGAAGATCTGTCACTACACCTCCTTCTCCACAGGCACTCGGGTATCCTGCAGGCGCGAGTGAACGAGGTTGGGAAAGAGGGATACTGCGTCCATGAGCGGGTGGGGGAGGGATGCATCGTATCGGAGCTTCCCGCCGATCTTCTAAAAGAGGGAGGTTAAGCCACCTGTAAGAGCGGGGTGCCCTGAAACTCAGGCTCATGAGGACAAATCTCCCGGAAATCCTGCATTGAGTGGGAATATTTTATTTGCACTCTTTTACCGATGACTTTTAGTATTCGGCAAAGGAAGGAGTATTGATGGATAAGAAAAAGGTCAAGGATTATATGACCTACGACGTGGTCAGTGTCGATTTTCATGGCACAGCCAAGGACGTCATCGAGAAGATACAGAAGACCCACCATGACGGCTTCCCGGTGATCGACGGGAATGAAGTAATGGGATATATTTCGGCCCGGGATCTCCTTTTTGTCCAGCCAACGACCCCGGTTGAACAGGTTATGTCATCAAATCTTATCGTCGCCGATCCGGATATGGATATCAACGATGCAGCACGGGTGATCTTCCGGAGCGGGATCCAGAAGCTTCCCGTTGTCGATGAGAAGAACTGCCTCCTTGGCATCATCTCAAATTCGGATGTCATCCGGTCCCAGATCGAGCACGTCTCACCGGAGAAGGTCTTTAATTTTATCACGACCCTGAAAAAACTCTACGGGGTTGATCCGAGTCTGGACCGCGGGACAATTCCGGTCGCTGACCTTCTCCCAACCCAATCGAAGATTTACGAAGACGAGCTGGAAGGCCGGATATACGAGATTAAAAAAAGGCTTGCAGAGCCGATCATCGTGGTCAAGCGTCCGGGCCGGACGATTCTTGTCGACGGCCATCACCGGGCGCTTGCCGCAAAACGACTGGGCATAACGGCCCTCGATGCATATATCATCGAGATCCGGGAAGATATCGAGCTCGGGATGGAACGGACCGCCAAGGCCATGAACTTAAAGACACTGGACGATATCCAGGTCCTCGATTACGCACGGCATCCGTTGGTTGCAATCACCCACCGCCTCGTCCGGAGGGTGTAAGCGCTTTTGCGGGGAGACCTCCATTTTTGAATAGGAGGCCTCCTCATTGGAGATCGATTGAATAATGCAAAAGTTTACGAGCCCTCGCAGCGAAGGTCGAATTTCTCATTGAGCACATGTTCCTTAACGATGGTGCCATCCGGAATGACAACTTCGGGCCAGAGCCGTGTCTTCGAATGGACAATCACGTGATCCCGGAGCACCACCCGGGGGCCGATCACGGTATCATTCTCGATACTGCACGTCTCACCGATATGCGTATCATTGTCAATGATGCTTCCGGAGATGGTGCTGTTCGCGCCGACAATCACCCGGTTGTAAAGTGAAGAGGAGAAGATCTTCACATTGTTCCTGATGATGCACTTGTCCCCGATGCTGGTGTACGGGCCGATGAGAACATTGTCCCCGATAATTGCGCCGGGACCGATAGCGACAGGCCCGATGACTTTTGTATTCTTCCCGAGCGTGATCGAGTTCCCGAGCCGCACGGGGCCCTGAACCTGCGCGCCATCCATGGAGAGATCCCCGATGATATCGGTAAACGAGATATCCTGGAGTTTCCACCGCTCGGCCTGGCGGAGGGAGTGCGGGCTGCCGACATCGGTCCAGTTGCCCCGGGCAAGCCAGCCTTTCAGGACATGCCCCTCATCCATCAGCTTGGGAAAGAGATCACGTGCGAAGTCATATTTTGTCCCGGCGGGGATGTGATCGAAGATCTCCGGGCTGCAGACGTACATCCCGGTGCTTGCGAGGTTGGAGAAGATCTCCCCCGGAGCCGGTTTCTCCTTGAACCGCTTGATCTCGTACGAGACATCGATCTCGGCGATCCCGTACTCGCCCGGGTCATCGATTGATATGAGGCCTATCGTTACCGCAGCTCCCCCGGTTTTATGGGTCCGGTAGAATTCAAGGACATTGAGGTCGGTGATGTGGTCCCCGCCGACAACGAGAAAGTCCTGCCCGTCAAGAAATTGTTGCGCGTTTTTGACGCTGCCCGCAGTACCGAGCTTCACTCTCTCGTGGACATAGGTGATATCTATGCCAAAGAGCGACCCGTCACCCAGTGCCTCCTCGATGGCATCTCCCATATACCCCAGAGTGAGGACCACTTCCCGGAAACCAAGGTTCGACAGGTGTGAGACGAGGTGCTGGATGGATGGTCGGTTGACAATGGGGATGCAGGGCTTCGGCCGTTCGAATGTGAGCGGCCGGAGACGGGTCCCCTCCCCGCCGCACATGATACACACCTTCATGGCAGGAGTTTAGGCGCTCGATCGTTTTAACCATAGTGCTCTTTTTTCCACGTGCGGATACGACCGGAAGGTTATCTTCATGTTTTTTCTCAAAACAAAATCCTTTTGATGAGGGTATGAACCGTGATCTCCTGGATCTCACCCCTTGCGGCAGAAATTTAATACCGGAGGACGATATGAGATAAACCGGGAATTCCTATGAGCGACGAAGATATCAGAGTCCTGCCTCTGACAAAAGGGAGAGTGCAGTGCAGGCCGGAGAAGAAGGAACCAGTCGATCACTGCGCTCTCTGCATCCATTGCCGGGAGTTCTCCGTGCAGGGAAAATGGGTAAAATCCCCCTCCCTTGCCTACTGTTCAAGATGCAGGGTGACGGAGAGGGTGGATCTCGCCCGGGTGGAGTCGGTACGATGCGCCGATCGTCAGGGCGAGGGCTTCCACAGCATTACCAGTATTATCGGTTAAGAGCGCGAAAGATCACTTACCCTGATGGATGGTGGGGGATATACCCTACGAACTCACGAGCCTCTCGATGGCGTCCATATCGATGTGTTGTTCGAAGAGATCGGCCAGCTCTTCGTAGGGATCGGATACGGTCATCGGAATCGGTTCAAAATTCCGCCCTTTTTTCCCGTAAAGATACAAGAGAAGGGCATTTACCGCAGAAGGGTTGAGGAAGATGCCATGCATATACGTGCCGAAAACAAGGCCGTCATCCGTCACCTGCCCATCCCCCCACAGGGCTTCCCGGTCCTTCCCCGGATCAGTTACCCCCATGTGAATTTCGTAGCCGGAGACTTCGCCCATTCCCGAAAGGATGGGTTCTACCGGAGATGCGTTCCGGGTCACCTGGGTGGTTCTCTTTTCATAGGAAACGAACCGGGTGACGCCATCGAGTAATCCAAGACCCCTGTAAACGCCGGCGACCGACTCAAAGCCGTCATCGATCAGGCGTTTTCCCAGCATCTGGTACCCGCCGCAGATGCCGATAACCGGAATTCCCCGGGCATAGGCCTCGCAGATCATCCGGCCGGTCCCGGTCTCCTGTACTGCTGCCAGATCCTCGATCGTGTTCTTTGTCCCGGGGATGATGATGCAATCGTACTCCCCTAACGGTTGTCCAGGCGGGACATATTCCACGGAGGCGTACTGTTCGAGCAGTTCAAAATCGGTAAAATTGGATATCCGGGGAAGGCGAATGACTGCGATCCTTACTCCCTCCAGACGGGTTCTTTTATCGCCGATTGAGAGCGAATCCTCACTGGGGAGAGGAAGGGAGAAGTGGGGCAGTACCCCAAGGACCGGCACCCCGGTAAGCTCTTCAATTTGCCGGATTCCCGGAAGAAAGATCGAGGGATCGCCCCGAAACTTATTGATAATGATCCCTTTTACCAGAGGGCGGATGTCTTCCGGCAGGAGGGATATCGTACCAACGAGCTGTCCAAACACCCCGCCCCGTTCGATATCAGCAACCAGAATCACCGGTACTTTCAGGGAACGGGCGAGCCCGGTATTGGCAATATCACGGTCGTAGAGGTTGATCTCGGCAGCACCCCCGGCCCCTTCGGAAACCACGTGGCCATAGCGGGAGACGAGTCTCTGATATGACTGAAGGGCCCGGGCGAGGAGTTCCGGCGTCTCCTGGTAATATCCGGTAATGTGAACGTCCTTGTAGGGCCTGCCGCAGAGGACAATCTGGGAGGTACTCTCCCCCTTAGGCTTCAGGAGGACCGGATTCATATCGGTATGGGGAGGGATCTTTGCAGCCCTCGCCTGCATTGCCTGGGCAATCCCCATCTCCCCCCCCTCCGGCGTCACATAGGAGTTGAGGCTCATATTCTGGGATTTGAACGGCGCAACACAGATTCCTCTCCGGACCAGGCAGCGACAGATGGCTGCAACCGTAGTGCTCTTTCCTACATGAGAGGCAGTACCAAGGACCAGAACGGACATATTCGTGTACTGATATGCGCAGATACTAAAAACAGGTTCTCTTCTGCTCATCATAAAAATAATCTCTGCAAATTCCGGGGAAAAACGATCCAGCGTATTTTAAAATTCGCTGAAATTTGAGAAAAAACGTGAAATCTTCCCATTCCATGCCAAGTAATAAATAAACAGAACCGTAAAAATACATGTAATGATTGGTGGGATTTGCCCGACGTGTGGACTTCCAAAGGAATTATGTATTTGTGAGGAAGTTGCAAAAGAACAGCAGCGGATCAATGTTAAGGTGAACAAACGGCGGTACGGAAAAGAGGTTACCGTCATCGAAGGGCTCGATCCGACTGATATCGATCTTGAAGATCTCTCAAAATTTATGAAAAGCAAACTTGCCTGTGGCGGAACCGTTAAGGGAAACTCCATAGAACTTCAGGGCAACCACCGCGAAAGAGTCAAGGAACTCCTCTCGTTGAAAGGGTATAATATTGAAAATATCTCCTGAGAAGATTTCAGGTTTTGATCTCTTCATAAATTCTGTTTTTGTTCTGTTTTGACCGGCTCTTTTAAATGAAGAACCTGAATGCCACTCATGCGGTGAGGAGCATCAACGCCGAGTACTTCAGCCCTGCAATGAACCGGGCATCACCCATCTGGCCGGCAACGAGACCGGAGAAGAGCCCCTGGAGCAGTGCGACGTGGGTAAATAACCGTTTATAGGTGTTGATATCGATCTCTCCCATAAAACCCTGGGCACCCGATGCCGAGGCCGCAGCCCCGGCAGTGGCCATGGATATCAGGAATGTGGATACGAGAATCGCGATAACGAAGAGGAAGACTCCAAACGATACGAGAACGATGACGACGTAAATGATCATGTTCTTCTCTCGTTCGGATCCAAGGCTCACGACCTCGAAGGTGGCATCGGCTGCAGCACGGAGGACGAGGCTGATATCCCCGCCGGCCTTGCTTGCTTTTGCAATGAGATCCACGCTCCGGTCCGCAAGCGGAGTTCCAAGACCTCTACCGAATCGGTAGATCGCCTCTCCAAAACCAACGCCCCATGATATCTCATTATCCAGTCTCCTGATGTGCGGGGTGAGTGTCCCGTATTCTGCACCGGCAACAAGATGGACCGCATGAGGAAGCGTCAGGCCGGAAGCGTTCATGCCGGCGAGATCGCGGAAGAAGTTGGGGAGGGCATTCTCCAGGTGTTTGACCCGCCGGTTCTCCTGCAGTTCGAGGATTGCAACCAGGACAATGGATATCAGGACCGCAAAAACCGCAAAATCATCAACCACGGTTGAATTGAAGAGGACCTGGATCCCGTACGATCTTATCATGGCAACGAACCCCCCGACGAAAACGATCAGCGAGAGGGGTATACAGACGATCAGGATATGGGCAGGCCTTTCTGTGAGGACCAGTACCGGATGTTTTAGGAACCGGCCGATCCCCTCTCGGATCTGGCGCTCCCGTTCCAGTTTACGGGTGATCTCGAAAGCCTCCTCCTCGGCCCCGGTCATCCCGGGAGGCTTTAAGAGCCCCGGGCTCTCGGGTCCCCCCGGTTGAGTATCCCGCGGAACCGTTCCCAAAAAGCCATCTTCAGGCCTCCGGGGTCATGGAACGGATCAGGATGATAAAGATGACACTCCCCAGCGGGATCAGGATGTACACGATCGCACAGAGGAAGATGGGCCGGTTAGCCCCGGAAAGGACCGACATGATCGACTGGAGGATAATGAAAAAGAGCGTTCCTGCAACCATTGCCGTTACATAGGATTCAGCGATGAAACCAAGGGTATCCAGGAATAACTTCTGGGCCTGCCGGTTCTCGATTGCGTACTGGGAGGCCTTCGACCGGAAGTATTCCGTGAGGTTCCCCCCGCTGGAGATACTGGCCATCGCACCCTGAAGGAACTCCTTCATCCGCCTGCTCGGGGTGCTTGCCGAGACCAGCCGGAGGGCATCGATCAGGTCCCTTCCAAAGAGATCGATCTCCCGCGCAATGTACCGGGCCTCCACCGAACTCTTCCCGTAAACGGGGCTATCCCCCAGAAGGCGGAAGATCTCCTCAGGAGTGATCCCGGCAGTAGACATGGAGGTGATGTAATGTATCGCATACGGGAGACTCGCATCGATCCTCCTTTGCCTCCATGATCCCTTCAAGGAGGTAGGATTTGCCGGAATAATTGATCTCATCCGTTGCTGAACGCCACCCGAAGACCTCGTCGGTAATGTGTTCGTTCGTCCGTGGGTCGATATCGAGAATCTCGACGATCTGCTTGTTCCTCCGGATCCGTTTGCCCCCGACCCTTGCCTGGACCTGGATGCAGATGAAATCGAGAGCGGAGAGCATATTCCGCGGGACGTCCATGGGGGGTTCTCGATACGGTGGACAACACTTGCAACCGAATCGGCGTGGGTTGTTGAGTACGTGACATGGCCGGTGCTCATCGCCTGGAAGAGCGTCTGGCACTCCTTACCACGAACCTCACCTACGATGATATATTCCGGCCTCTGCCGCATCGCCGCCCGGAGGAGGTCGTTCATGGCGATCTCCCCTCTTCCGGCGGTATCGAAAGAATCCCGGGTAATACTGGGGATCCAGTTCGGGTGCGGGAGCTTCAGCTCACGGGTGTCTTCGAGCGAGACCACCTTTGCCATCGGGGGTATGAAGAGTGAGATGGCATTCAGCGCTGTCGTCTTTCCGGAAGCCGTTCCTCCAGCGAAGATCACGGATCTCCCGTTCTCGACACAGAGCCAGATGTATGCGATCGATAACGGGGCAAACGTACGCCATTCGATAAGGTTGGTGGGGGTGATCGGTTCATTCTTGAACTTACGGATGGTGAAGGTTGAACCGTGAGCTGTCACCTCCTTGCCCAGGGTCATCTGGATACGGGAGCCATCCTGCATGGTTGCATCGAGGATGGGTTCAGCAATCGAGATGTATTTTCCTGCCCGCTGGGCGAGTTTTGTGACAAACGAATCGAGCTCTTCCGCATTCCAGTAGGAAAGCGTCGTCTTCATCGATTCATAACTGGCATGGAAGGCAAATATCGGGGTGTTGACCCCGTCGCAGGAGATATCCTCGATATATTTGTCCTGCATGATCGCATCGATCAGCCCGTTTCCCAAAAAATCCTTATGCAGTGTATAGAGGACCCTCTCGCGCTGGGAGGGGGTGAGGCGGATCCCGAAATCACGCATAATCTCGTCGGCCGCGTTCCGGAGTTTCTGCTCTGCCTCTTCTCTGGAGAGATCCCTGGTATTGATATCGAGCGTTTCGAAAAGTCGTTCCTTGACCTCTTTTAACAGATCTTTTTCGGGGTCGGTGAGGATCGGTTCGAGGAGATGGTACGTGTATTCGTGGGAGGAGTGATCGTAGGTTATCCGAACGTACGCATAGGGCTCGTTGACAGGATACAGCTCCCTCTCTTCGAGGCCGGGTTTGGGATCGAACGAGAGATCGAGAAGGGGGCCGTGTTCTGCGGGGGAATATTCCTCAGTCTCCTGATGGACTACCCTGAAAAACGAGGAGAGGCTGAACCGCCAGGGTGCGGCAAGGGTTTTCTCTTTCGTCTCACCAACCCCGTCCTCCATCTCGAGATCCTTGAACCCGGCAGTCGGGAACTCCCGCCGGAAAATCTCATCCAGGTCCTGATGAAGGGATTCAGGACCCATCGTCCCGAACGCCTTCACCCTCCCGGGAAGCTGGATCTCATCGAACTTGGACGTCGCCCCCTGAGGGATCAGACCGGAGAGATCGGATATCTGGTCTTTCGGGATGATCCTCCCACTCCCATCGTCATCAGGGACTGGATCCGGCTGGACCGCAGCTTTTTCGAATAACCCGTTTTTGCGGATTGCAGCCTTGGGATCCTCGTTGGGGATTCCAACAATCCTGGTGGCATCGGGGTTGCCAGACTCGATCTGAGGCTCGTTTCGGATCGCGGGCAGTTCAACTAATGCCATCCCCCCGTCCCCCGCACCTTCCGGAGCAACGGTTATTTCCTCGAGAAGATCGTCAAAATCGGCAGAAACCGGGATTTCGTGTGATACAGGGGGGGGAGGTTCATCTGTACCAGCGAGGACCACCTGTACGCTGCGGAATCTCTTTCGCTTACTGGTCTGGCCGAGTTTTTTGATAAGCTCGCAGAGATCTCCCGACTGATGAGGCTGCTCCGGATTCGCCACCGGGAGGGATGATCCCTCCTGTTCATTGGCAGAGTCGGACATCCTCTCCGGCTCGGCTCTTTTTTCGGGTTTTTTGATCCCCTTCAGGATCGAGTCCATCTCGTCCTGCGAGCCGTCTTCCTCGTCTTTCAGACGTCACACCGCTGAAACATCACAAAATCCAGTTCCGGTTCGTATTTGTAAAATACTTTTTTTGTGATATCCCGAATTGATTTTACACATATAACCATTTCTGCGCATATTTCAGAATCCTCTCCTGGGGTAGACGGTACCAGAATGCGTTATAAGGCTCATCGAAATCGAGACTCACTCATGTGAGGTTTGATGACATTGTGCCAGTGAAGAATTTTATCGACAGAACCGAACTTCGCGATCCTTCGTTCGACTTCTCCGAAGAACCGTTCAATTTTGCCGTTCGTTTGAGGGTGTTTTATCCTGGTTGGGATGGGTTTTATGTTGTGATGAACAAGGAACTCTCCGAATTTATGATGGGCCTGTTCACGGTTCCGAGCTGAAACGAATTGTGTACTGTTGTCAGTGAGGATCTTGCGGGGCGTACCGTACATCTGGAATCCCTGATTCAGCACCGTGAGAGTGTTCTCGGTAGTTGGAGAATCGAATACCCCGTAGCAGGTGATGAGGCGGGATGAATCATCCATGAATGCGATCAGCCATTTCTTCGATCCTTTAAGTTCGAACTCTTTCCAGTCTCCCTGCCCCATCGACATGGAATGAGTATGTTCATACCGAACATATTTCCGCTGTTGCCGTTTTTTCATGTTGATCTCCACCAGACCGTGGTTCAACAATACCCGATAGATTCGATTATGCGGGATATGGATCCCGTGTGTTTCCTCACTCTTCTTCTCCAGATGGATTGGACCAATGTTGTTGGATTGATAGGTTGCGAGGATCAACTCTTCTGCTCGATCATCGATGGCTTGGGGCTTTCTTCCAGATTGCCTGAGTACCGGATATTCCCCCGATTCTCTGAACGGGTTGATGAACTGATACACTCGTTGACGGGTAATCTGGAAATACCGGGCAATCTCAACAACGGGTTTATCATTGACACATTGCTGAATGATCCTCTGGATAGCCCCATTCGATAAGTTGCTCAAATCGGTATTTACATCTGATGTCAAATGATTTCGGGATAGGACAGTATTCTCTCCGGACATTAAAATGTCCGGAGTCCAACTTTTTTTAGCCGGGTTCTTTACAGCCACTTACTTAAGGGCGTCCAGAAAAAACTATTGGATTCATGGAGATCTTATACCCGATGGTGATCTCGGCGGTAGCGGTCCTTGCCACCCTGATCTATGCATCCTCTCTCGATGTCAAAGACCGCAGGGTTCCGTTCCGGACCTGGTACCCCATGCTCATTGTCGGGATCCCCGCTACTGCGTGGTTTCTGTACGAGAAGACCTCGAACCCCAGTCTTATCGCAGGGTTTCTTGCCCTCGTTGCCACTTTCCTCTACGTCAACTACCTCGATTGCCGCGAAGTGACCGACCGTTTCAACTTCGCGTGGCTCGCCATCGTCCTTATCCTCCCTGATCTTGCATGGATCATCCTTTCGAAGTTCAATCTCGCGATACTCCCGTGGTATGCTATGTTTGCCGGCCTCTTCGGCTATGTCACCTATATCGAGTACACAAAAAAACCGGAAGGGAGAACAAAACCAGGACGGAGACCGCGGGAGGCAACCATTGCCGATACCCTGGGCAGATGGTACTTTGTCTTAATCATCATCATCATCATCATCTTTGCCATAACCTCGGTAATTATGCTCTTTTCCGGGGGATGGGGAACAGCGGCGTTTGTTATCCTTTTCTCCTCAGTCTTCTGCGGGGTATTCTCCATCTTCGGGAAGATGCACCTCTTTGGCGGGGCAGACGCATGGGCGCTCATCCTCCTCGCGTTCTGCGTCCCGGTCTTTCCCATCACGCCCCTCCTGTATATGCCCCCGCTTGGGTTCCTCCCGTTCTCGGTACTGATCAATGCCCTGATCCTCAACCTCGTTGCTCCGGTTGCCCTCTTCATCATCAATATCGTGAAGGGGAACCGGGCCCCGCTGATGTACCTGTTCTCCGGGTTCCCGGTCAGAGGAGACAGGATCCAGGAGTCGTGGGGGTTTGTCATGGAGGATTTCGAGGAGAACAAGGGCACGATCAGCCGGAAGTTCATCGGCTTTTCCGATTCGCTCCGCAGGATGGTTATTGGGGTGGGCCGGGTCTATACCAAGGATCTCCGCGAACATCCCGAGGACCATACGCACGAACTGGCGATGTACAAAAAGGCCGGGACCGTCTGGATCTCCTACGCGGTCCCGTTCATCGTCCCGATAACCGCAGGCCTTGTCACCGCGATCGTCTTTGGGGACCTCCTCCTTGCGATCACCACTCTCTTCATTCGGGGTACATAATATGCTGAACCTGAAATTTGTCGATGGTTTGATCCCGGTCATTGTCCAGGATGCAAAGTCCCTGGATCTCCTGATGATGGCGTACGCGAATGAAGAGGCAGTCCGGCTCACCCGAAAGACCGGTTTTGCCCACTATTACAGCAGGAGCAGGAAGAAACTCTGGAAGAAAGGGGAGGAGAGCGGTCACTTCCAGAGGGTGGTACGGATCCTTACCGATTGTGATGAGGACTGCCTCCTCTACGAAGTCGAACAGACCGGCGCTGCCTGCCACACCGGGTACATCTCCTGCTTCTACCGGACCCTTGACGGCGAAGTTGTCGGATCGAGAGTCTTCGACCCGGAGAAGGTGTACAAGAAGCCGGGCCATTAACAAAAAAAGGACGGGAACCGGGAGCATTCCCTGGTTCTTCCCGCATTTTTGGTCCTGCATCTCCGGGCCACCAGGGAATTCAGGATCTCTCACCCCGGGGAACCCGGATCCGGGACGATCTCTGTTCCGGTTTCTCCCTCGATTGCCGCAAACCCGAGATCCGGCCGAGTAACGATGACCCGCAAGCCCCCGGACCGGATAAACGCAATCGCTGCCTCGACTTTCGGCCTCATGCTCCCCGGCGCAAAAGGGCCGTCATGCATGTACCGGCTGAGCTGGCTGAGGGTCACTCGATCGAGATCCACCTGGTTCTTTGTACCGTAATGCAGGGAGATCTTCTTAACATCGGTCCAGAATAAGGAGGATGTCAGCACCCGTGGCCGAGGCGAGGAGAGCGGTGGACTGGTCCTTTCGATGACCGCCTCGACCCCCCGGATCGCCCCCGTTGTCGTGCGGACAACCGGAATTCCTCCCCGCCACCGGCAATAACAATGATCCCTGCATCAACGAGCTAGCGTATGGTGCCGGCCTCGACAAGCATCCGGGGATAGGGGAAAGGGACGAGCCGGCGAAACCCGCCACCGCTGTCGTCTTCTTATCACCCACCCCCGTTCCGCCCGGTATTTTGCCGCTTCCAGCGCGGTGTAGAACGGCCAGATGCCTGCTGATCGCGCAGGAAGTACAGGTTCGAGAGCGGCTGTCGTGCGGTGATCGCACGATCGATCTCTCTCCCGCCGGGGCCTCCCCCCACATATATCGCCGGATTGGTCATCAGGATATCAAAAAAGTGTCCCGGATCGTGGGCACGGAGTGTTTTCTCAAATTCGAGGGCGGCAAGCCCCCGTTCCACCCCATTACCGGTGAACGCGATATCTTCCCGGGACTGCTGCACGAGCCGGTCCCGGAACGCAGGGCTTGTATCAGCGGCAGCGGTGATCGTCTCGCGCACGGAGATGGCCCGGACATGGAACTCATCCCGGAGAATCTCTTCGAGCCTGCGGTGTTCGGCCACGGCACCTTCCCGGGAGAACGGACGCTCGTAGAGCGAAGCATAGAGCACAAGCAGCCCAAAGAAGATCTCCATCCCCGGCCGGTGGAGGGCAACGGTCTTTAACCGGTCCCACTCAGCCCGAACGCTCACCTGCATCGTTCTGTGAGAGTGACGATCATCAGTTATACGTTTCTCTCAGGTTGTTCCCGACCGGTCCCTCCGGTCCGGAATATTCGTACATATCAATAAATAGCGGGACGTTGAAAGCGGAGATCCGTTCGGGTCATCCGAACAGCACCTTACCGAGATGATACCATGATGGAAGGAGACGGAAGGCCCGGTATGGGCATGACACCATCGCCCCATGATATGGCTCTGCTGAAGATGTGGGAATGGCTCGCTGATGACCAGAAAAAGATCCTCCTGAAGCGGATGCTTGACGGGAAGATCATGATGAAGGAGGGGATGATCCAGCATCTCGAGCACAAGATCGAGACCATGAGACTGCTCAGAAAGATGATCGATGAGTGCTGAAAAAGTCCATTATGCCCCTCTTCATTATCCTTTTTGTTCCGGTGTTGGTTATGTGATATAATCGCCTGGGAGAGAGGGCTGACCGGCCCCGTTCATGAGTTCACCATTCCGCGCTCTTTTTTTCGCAATCCCGGCGGCCTGCGGGAAGTTGGCCGGGCTGCCTGTCGCATTCTGCCGCTGCTCTTCCGCTTGCGGGTCCCGGGCGGGAGTTCCTCCCCCGATTTAGGCACGGAACGCTGCCTGCAGGTGCCCGGTTCCCCGATCCTCTTCCCATCGCGGATTCCGGGAAGGAAGGGGGAGTTCACACCCGTCCCTGACCCCCTCCATCTCTTTTACCAGTTCAAGCAGGCAGAAGAAAGTGGCGGCCTCCACCGTATCGGAGAAGTGGACCAGCTCCGCATCTGTCCGCCTCTCCAGAATATCCGTAATGTACCTGCCGTACTCCTGTTCGGGGAGCTTCAGGGCCCGGGTGGTCTTCTTCCACCGCAGGATAACTTCATTGAGCTGTAACTTTCGCATTCGGTCACCCCAGGAGTATCTGCAAAGAGACGGTATTGAGGATCCGGCTTACGGAGCGTGAAAGTGACAGGGTATCCTGGTGAGCGGGGCCAGAGCCGGGCGGTTGAAGACTTTTTCCGGGCCTTGTTTGTTGCAGTCGTCGGGCTCGTGATGACACAGGTATTTGATCCGGGGACGGTTCAGGAGATGGTAAAAATTATCACTGCGAATGTCTGATAAAACTGAAAAAACCAGAAGAATTACTTTTTTCTCCTTGAACTGCCGGTTGTTATTGGCTCTCCTGGACCAGTCTGGGCGCGATAAGACCGGAGAGGACCGTTCCCGGCTCGACTCTTCCCTGACGGGATACGGGAGAGATCAGCGTAAAGACGATCATGGTCGAGTGATCAAATCCGGTAACCTTGTACCCTCATTCAGGAGGGAGACCGAAAAGTCACCGGAGATTTTAACAATGGTAAAATTTATCCCTGTAGTACGTTCCTTTCAGAACCAGCTCTCGAGCGTCTTCTGGCCGGCCTTTACGCAGAAGGTCTCCATCGCCTTCTCGACACGCTCCTCCGAGAAAGCGTACCCCTCGCAGAGCATCTCCTTGATGCCCGGAATATCCGGGGGGTTCCATTCGAGCGTGTACCCGTCAGTAACCTCAGGGTGGAGGAAGATCTCCTTGACCGGTGCAGGATCAAATTCAGGTATCTTCTCCTTAAGCTTCGCCGCAAACCCCCCGCGCTGGACGATCTTCAGGCCGGTCTTTGCTCCCACGCCCTCGACCCCCGGGTTGAAGTCCGTGCCGATGAGGATCCCGATCTCGATCAGCTGCTCCCGGGTGAGCTTCTGCCCGGCAAGGAGATCTTCAAGAAGGATCCTCTCCGGGTTCACCGTGATCTGCCTGCCCCGGATCTTTCGCTTGCCGCTGACCGTCAGGTTCCGGACAAGGTTGGGCGCACCGAAGAGGAGGGTGTCGTAATCCTGCGAGACCACGTACCGGGCATCCCCCTTTGCAACCATGTGGCTTGCCTGCGCCTCCCCCTCACCGGGGGCCTGCACTGTGGGAAGGCCCATGAGCCGGAGCAGTTCCTTTGAGGACTCGATGATGGTGGTGTCGACCCGGGTAGCGGACCGGGCCTGTTTGTACGCCTCCGCCTCATCCTCCCGGTCAACCGCCTCCTGCCATTTCACCCCGGCGGTGTCCCGGATCTTCCGGCGTTCGTCAACTGTAGCTTGCTTGAGGACGGCCGGCTTCCCGTCGAAAACAAAGACCGGCCTGATCCCTTTTTCCATGAAGTTCGAGACCCGGAAGAGGATACCGGAGAGGTGGGAGGTCACCCGGCCTCTCCCGTCCATCAGGGGTGTCCCGTCCGGCTGCAGGATGATCGTCAGGAACTGATACAGGGCGTTGTTCGCATCCACGGCGGCGATGCCCGAGAGGGATCCCCAGCTGACCGGCGTCTTGTATTCAGCGACAATATCCCGAAGTGCAACACCCATGGCAAGACTCCAAAAATCAGCGGTAGGCCCGCCGTGAAAACTCTGCGATCAGTTCGTCGAGATGCGTAAGAGCCATATCGTGCTTCCGGACCGTCCTAGAGGAGATCTCCTCAAGGCTTGCCCGGAGGGTCCGTTCCCGGGCCACCGCGTCCTGTTCCAGCGCCAGCATCCTCATGTGGAGCGAGAGGAGGAGGCCCCAAAGCGAGAGGATCATTGCGGCCGTCGCGATCGCGATCAGGCGGTCCTGCCAGAACCGGAGTGCAAGGAAGAGGGTGGAGATGAGAAGGATGGTGGTAAGCAGGATATCGACAGCATATTCACGGAACTCCATGCTTTTAGTTGATGAAAGGCACAGATATTAATCTAACGATATCCAGAGAGACTAGAGACAATGGACATAAAACGTATCATCCCCTTCCTCGCGATGCCGCTCCTCCTCCTTGCGGTCGAATTCGGTGCGCTTCTGATCGCGCTGCCGGTGCAGGCAGCCGGGCTCGTGGCGTTCCAGGACCCCGGGTCGATCGCAAACCCCTTCATCTTCATCGCGATCCTGCTCGTATTCACAGCCTTTCTGCTTATCCTGATAAAATTCGATCTCCGGAAGGTGATAGCACTCGTCATCGGCATATCGATCTTCCTGACCTTCGGGTATATCTTCGCAGCCTTCGTTCCGATGCTGACCTCCGACCCCGTCATCTCACCCATCGCCATCATCGTCCTTGCCGTCATCGCGACCCTCCTTCTCTACAAGTACCCGGAATGGTATGTTATCGACGTCCTTGGGGTCCTGATCGGCGCCGGGGTAGCCTCGATCTTCGGGGTATCGCTCGAGATCCTGCCGGTCCTCATCCTCCTCATCCTGCTCGCGGTCTACGATGCGATCTCGGTGTACAAGACCAGGCACATGATCACCCTTGCCGAGGGGGTCATCGACTTGAAGACACCCATCCTCTTCGTTGTGCCGAAGCGGCGCGACTACTCGTTCATCCGGGAAGGGATCGGGAATCTCGGCGCCGGGGGAGAGCGGGCGGCGTTCATCATCGGCATGGGTGACATGATCATGCCCTCCATACTGGTGGTATCGGCAAACGTCTTCATCTCCGGAGGCCCCCGGCTTCTCGGCTCTCTCAACCTGCCTGCCCTTGGCGCAGTCATCGGCTCGCTTGCCGGCCTTGCGGTCCTCCTCCACTTTGTAAAGACGGGGAAGCCACAGGCAGGCCTCCCACCACTTAACGGCGGGACCATCCTTGGGTTCCTCGCGGGATGGGCCCTTCTCGGCTTCATCTGATCTTTTTTCAAGGAGGGGTGTTCCCGAACTCTGCACCGAGAGGGAACGAGGAGCAAAAGGTACCGTGGATTCAGACCGGAAATGTTCCGGAGCTACCCGGCCAGAAAAGTATTTTTAGAATTCTTCCCGGGCTACCGGCGTCCGGGGCTTCCTGACCCGCTTTGGTCTTGCCCTTCGCCGGGTTTCCTCACCCGTGCCGGTAAACTCATTGCCTGACGGCTCTTCTGCGGGCTGCGGGAGGGGGGAACGGATATCCACGACCCGCTTCGGCTCCACCCTCTCCGGCTTGTGCGAGAGGATTTCAGCAAGCACCTCACTGATCCCTTCCCCGTTCTGCGTGGACATGGTATGATAGCCGGAGGCAACAGAGAGATCGGACTTATTTGCCACAATGATAAGCGGTACATCGACCATGCCTTTCACCTCATCGAGCAGCCGGAGCTGGAGATCCAGGGGAAAGCCGCAGTGCTCTGACGGGTCGAGGATGAAGAGGATGAGGTCCGCAGCGTTCATCATCGCTGCGAGCGCCTGACGCTCGATCTGGTTCCTCTCCTCCGCCGGGCGGTCGAGAATGCCGGGTGTATCCACGAACTGGACTCGTTCCCTTCCTGCTTCCCGGTGCCCCACGATGATCCCCTTGGTCGTGAACGGGTACGATGCCACCTGGGGCTCGGCAGAGGAGACCCGCCGGATGAACGAGGACTTCCCGACATTCGGGTACCCCGCGATGACGATGGTATAGGTATCTTCCACATTGGGCAGCTTCCGCAGGGTATTGCGGACTTCGTTCAAGAAGAGGAGATCCTTCTCGATCTGGTGGACCATGGAGGCGAGCCTGGCGACCGTCCGCTTCCGCACGATGGTTGTGTCCTCTGCCTTCCGGGTCTGGAAAGCGAGCTGGTTCCCAACCATCTTGGTATGCTTTGCCGCCCATCCTACCGCTCCCAGGGACTGCTTGATGGTATCGATCCCGTACAGGATATCGGCAAGCTCCCGGTAAAACGGGGGGATCTCGTCAAATTCGGGAAAGCCCCGTATGATAGAGACCAGCCGGTCGTGGACCGCTGCCCCGACCGCACGCACGAACTCAACATTGGCGCGCTCCTTATTGTCCTTCTCTTTCATCTTCTTTGCCGCACGGCGGAAGCTCCGGTCAAGGATCTCGTCTGCTGTTGGCACCGTCGGCATCTTCTCAAATTCCACAGTTCGCCTACCATATATTTATGGAAGGTCATACGGTTTATCGTTATGGACCTCTCCCTGATCCAGAAGGATATTCTCATCACTTTGATTACCCTCTACCACAGCCAGTCACATTCGATCAAAGGAGAAGAGATAGCAGAGATGATCCAGCGTAACCCGGGGACCGTGCGCAACCAGATGCAATCGTTAAAAGCGGTCGGGCTGGTCGACAGTGTTCCCGGCCCAAAAGGGGGTACATCCCGACAGCCCTCGCCTACAAGGAACTCAATCTCAACTCATCGGAAGGGGATTACGATGTCCGGATCAGCCGGGACGGGGAAGTCGTCAAGGGTGCAAATGTCCAGGAGATCGATTTTACCACGCTCTGCCACCCGGATATCTGTCACGCTATCATCAAACTTGTCGGGAGTGCAGAACTTTTTGAGATTGGCGACAAGATCACGATCGGACCGACACCGGTCAACAAGCTCCTCCTCCGCGGGGAGATTTTCGGGAAGGACGAGGCAAAGCAGTCCCTTCTCATTGCAATCTCGGAGATGATCTCCCTTCCCAAGCGTCCGATCAGCTCCTACATGAGCACCCCGCTCATGACGCTGAAAAGCTCTGATACGATCTTTGATGCCCTCCATCTCTTTAACCACAACCATATCCACGGCGCACCGGTCATTGATGATGGGTATCTTGCAGGGATCTTTACGCTGAGCGATCTTGCAAACGCCCTTGAAGAGGATCGCTCACGAACCACGAAAGTCTCGGAGATCATGACCCACGGCCTGATCGTTGTCGAGAACGGGAGACTGGTCGGGATCCTTACCCAGTCTGACATCCTCCGGGTCCTCCCCTCCCATTTTACCCCGCATTTTCCGGCTTTGTTCAGATTTCTTACCCTTCCCCGCGTCCGGGAGTCCTGCTCATCCTGCTTTGATGGAGAATATCTTTAGATAGTCCAAGGCAAATTTTATGTGAGGATTATTGTGACCGAGTTATCGCAGGCCGCTGTCGAGCGCATCATCAAGAAATCCGGTGGCGAACGTGTCAGCGCCGATGCAACCGAGACCTTGACCGAACTGATGGAAGAATACGGGGCATTTCTCGCCAAAGAGGCCAAGAAGATGTCGGATCACGCGGGACGGAAGACCATCCGCGGTTCTGATATCCGCATGGCTGCAGAGATGTTCAAGTGAATCCAGGCCCGAAAAACCGCCCCAAACGGGTATATTTTCGGAAAAATACATTCTTTTCGCACCTTTTTAGAACACTTTAAATATTTATACGCGTTATAATTTTTTCATGACTCGTGTATTTGCCCGCAGCCTCTCCCGAAAAAAGATCATGAGCAATGACGGAAAGCTCATCGGCATGCTCAAAAATATTAGGGTGGATTTTGACTCCGGCCAGGTCATCGAGATGATCGTTCACCCGGACCAGACATTCGACACCTCGAGCTACAATCTCGAAGATGACAAGCTCCTCGTCATCCCGTTCGAATCCGTAAAGGACATCAAGGACTATATCGTCGTCGATCGCTATCTCGCGAGAAAATAAGGAAAGTATCTCTCGACCGCTTCGACAAATCCATCCCCATAATCTTTTTCTGCAACGTAGTGTGCTACTGCTTTTGTATCCGGATGGGCATTTGCTACGGTTAACGCCATTCCGGCATTTTTGAGCATCTGGATATCATTGACTGAATCGCCGATCGCGGCAAAATCAGATGATGGAAGGTCCATCTCCCGGGCGAGTGCGACCATGGCGGTCCCCTTGTTGATCCCAAGGGATTGGAGGTGGATCGCATATCCGGTATCGATAACCTGGACCGGGTGATCCCGGAGGATCTCGTTTACCTCACCGGCAGGCACGGTCCGGGCGAATGCGAGGTCCGCAAACCGGTAGCCGGGGCTGAGGAGGGTAAGTTCAACCCCCACTTCCCGGTAATGGGCCTGCAATATCTCGAGGGCTTTCCGGCACACTGCCTGGTCTCCCTTGATCCGGAGGGGGTCGGTATACCCGACCCGGAAGACTCCCCCGTTCTCTGCAATGAATGACCCCTGTGTCCCGATCATCCTGCAGAGTGATTCCATGAAGCAGGAGGCGTTCCCGCTCGCAAGCACCACCTGCACCCCCCCATCGACCAGAGACCGGATCGCCTCTATGGATGCGGTATTCAGCCTCCGCGTCCGATCCGTCAGCGTTCCGTCGATGTCCGTGAGGAGGGCTTTCAGCACGGCTTGAGACCACCCTCTTCCACAATGAACGGTGCCTCGCCCTCCGGCAGGTTCGGGCTGTCCACGAGCCGGGCGATACGCTTGCCGGCCTTGCTCTTCCGGAGGTAGAGCCGGAAGGTCGCGGTGTGTCCGACGATGTTGCCACCGATGGGCTTTGTCGGGTCTCCGAAGAAGACTGCCGGGTTGGACATGACCTGGTTGGTCACGAGCCCGATCGCATTGTGCTCGTCGATGAGCTTGAAGAGTTCGTGCATGTGCCGGTTCAGTTTCTGCTGGCGTGCGGCGAGCGTCCCGCGTCCTGCATACTCGGCCCGGAAGTGGGCGGTCAGGGAGTCGATGATGAAGAGCTTGACCGGCTTGTCGCTTGTCTTGAGCTCGTTTGCGAGCTCGCGGGAGTTGTCTATCAGGAGCATCTGGTGATCGGAGGTGTGGGCCCGGGCGATATGGATATTGTTTAAGAAATCCTGGGGATCGAGGTCATCGATGCCCAGACCGTTTACCATCTGCTCGATACGCTCGGGGCGGAAGGTATTCTCGGTATCGATGTAGATGGCACTACCGTCAAGCCCCCCCTCATCAACAGGGAGCTGGACATTGACCGCCATCTGGTGGACGATCTGGCTCTTACCCGAACCGAACTCTCCGTACATCTCGGTGATGGCCTGGCTCTCCATCCCGCCGCCGAGCAGGGCATCGAGCTCGGGGACCCGGAATGAGAGTTTCCGCACATCTTTCCGCTGCTCGAAGATGTCTTTGCCGGTCTTAAACCCCCCAACATCCGCGACCTCACGTGCTGCCTTGATGATCTTCTTCGCGACAGACTCGGAGATCTCCGAGACCTCGGAGAGTTCTGCGGGCGATGCGGTTGCAATGCTCTCCACCGACAGGTATCCGGCTTCGCGGAGCTTGTCTGCAGTGCTCGGGCCTACGCCCGGTAAATCTTCAATCTCTAATGGTCCTTCAGCCATTTCTTATACACTCCTATGGCATAACAACATCATAAACGCTCACATATAACCCGTTAGAGTGCGCTCTGTGAAAGTGTCAGGCCGATCATTCCCGATCCAGTTCCCGGAACCTGCGGAGATGTTCCGCTACATCCTCCGGCCGGAGAACAACCGGTTCGACATGGCCGGGAGTTATCCGGCTGCCGGAGAGAACCCCGGTAACCCGCATCTCGCACCCGTGCGGGTACTCCCCGTCAATAATATACCGCTCCTTCCCGTTGTCGATGAAGATGCACCCCTGACCTGCGATGATGGTACCGGTGAACGTGACCGGGTGTGCCTCTTCCCGGGGCACGGAGAAGATGGTGCCCCTGCCCGCGCCGAGCTCGATCCCCCCAAACCGGCCCGGCTTTGCCGTTGCGTGATACACCGTTACATCGTCCCCGGGAACCACCGGTATGAGAGCGTGGTCGCCCCAGAGAACGATACGGAGCTTCTCCTGCCCATCAGTTATCACGATGTTCCTGACCCAGGAAGAGGTCCCGCTCCGGGTCACAAACGACCGCGCCTCCTTCACGTCCCTCGCCTTTCCCTTCACTGAGAAGATGCCCTGGTCAGCGACCGATGTGAGCGGGGTGAAGGGGACCGCGATCTCCTTCTCGGTGACCCTGACCGAGCAGTTGTCATCGATACTGTACGCCCGCCCCTCGCTGCGGTGGTCGGGCTTTGCACCGTTGACCCGGATGGACGTCCCGGGCGGGATCTCCCGGATAAGCTCCGGGGCCCATACGACAAGCCGTGCGGTCCCCTGTGCATCCCCGATTACAGCCTCAATCATCTCCCCGGTCGACCCGTCTCTCTTGCTGAAGATCCTGGCCTCGCCGGCACCGATAAGCACCGCATCGAGGTCCACAGGTTCCATGGAGAGGTTCTCACCCGGAAGCCCGCTGGCGGGCTGGGGGCAGCTGATCTCGCAGCTCGTCTTCCGGAGAGCAAGTGCGTAGATCTCCTTCGTGCTCTTGCCCGGGTGCCGCCCGATGATCTCCAGCACATCGCCAATCGCGATCTCGATCGCTGCCCCGGCCTTCTCGTCCCAGAGCACGACCCGGGTAGTCCCGGTCTCGTCACTAAGAAGCAGGGTGGCGACCCAGCCCTTCTCGCCGTCCGCCCGGTCGAACTCCTTCGGCTCGGTCTTGTCGACGACTTTCCCGAAAAACGAGAAGAGGCTTGACCTGGCCGAAAGCCCCTTGATCTTGACGTGCTGGCGGCCGAGTTCCCCGACCACGAGCATCGCTGCGGTCGGTTCGTCAACAAGGTCGCCGCACTCCTCGATCTTCGCATCTACGCGCCGTTCGAACTCTTCACGGGGTATGAGATCGTCGACGAGCGCGTGGTGGAAGAGCACACATCCCTCCTACTGCCAGGGGGGGCACTGCATGGTGGCGGTAAGATCGGCAATCGTCTCCCCTCTCCGCATCAGAGCGGCCCTCGATCCGGTGACGAGCACCTCGGGGCAGCGGGGCCGGCTGTTGTACTGGGACGACATGGCAAACCCGTACGCCCCTGCGTCGAGGACCGCGATAATGTCCCCGGCCGTAAGCTCGGGGAGCCTGCGTTCCGGTGCAAGGATATCCCCGGTCTCGCAGATCGGCCCGGTTACGGTGTATTCAATGTCCAGCGGAGCATCCGCCTTGTTCGCGGCGATGACCTCATGGTAGGCATCATACATCGCTGGCCGGATGAGGAGGTTGAAGCCTGCATCGACATTCGCAAACCTCCTGTGCGCCGATTTCGTGGAGTTGACCCGGGTCAGGAGCACGGTCGAATCTGCGACCAGCGACCGGCCGGGTTCGACCCAGAGCTCGGGCGCAATCCCGCAGGCCTCGACGCCGGCTCTGAAAATCGGAACAACTTTCGCCGCGTAGTCCTCGGGGGTGAGGGCCGGGTCGGAATCGTGGTGGTACGGGATGCCAAGCCCGCCGCCAAGATCGATAAACTCCAGTTTCACACCCATGTTCGTGAGTTCCTTTGCGATCCGCACCATCACTTCGGCTGCCCGGGCAAAGGGTTCTGTGTCAAGGATCTGGGAGCCGATGTGGCAGTGGATCCCGACCGGTTTTATGTTTGTGCATGCGAGAGCTTCCCGGTACGCAGCGGGAATCTCACCGTGCGGGATACCGAACTTGCTGGTCGCGAGGCCGGTGGCGATCTTCGGGTGGGTCGGTACTTCGAGCGCGGGGTTGACCCGGAACGCGATCTCCGCGGTCTTCCCGGCTGCCCGTGCCGCCGCCTCGAGCTGGTGGAGTTCGTCGAGCGAGTCGACGGATATCTTCACCCCCTCTTCCACTGCAAGCCGCAGATCTTTTGGGGTTTTGGAACTGCCATTGAAGAGGAGCCTGCCCGGCTGCATGCCGGCTTCGAGCGCAAGCTGGAGTTCTCCGGAAGAGAAGACGTCCGCCCCCGCCCCGAGTTTTGCGAGGGCACGCATCACGGCGAGATTCCCGTTCGCTTTTGCAGCGAAGAGGACCCGTACTCTGGGATAGCGGCTGCCAAGCGCCTCCTCGTAGCTCCGGAACCATCCGCAGACCCGGTCCTCGCTCGTCACGTAGAGCGGGGTGCCGTACTGCGAAGCGAGCCCGACGCAGTCGTGCCCCTCGATGTGGAGGTGACCGCTCCTGACCGTGAGGTGGGCGGGGAGCCTCATGGGGAGAGTCTCCTCATGCGCTCGATCGCCTCGCGTATCCGTCCAACCGGGCGGGTGATGGCGAACCGGACATAGCCCTCGCCGCTCGACCCGAACCCCACCCCCGGGGTTGCGACAATGCCTGCCTCGTTTAAGAGTTTTGCCGCAAAGGCCATGCAGTCATTGACCGGGACCCAGACGTAGAAGGTCGCCTTCGGGGCCGGGACAGCAAAGCCGAGGCTGCGGAGCCCGGCTACGAGGACGTCCCTGCGCTCCTGGTAGATCTCGCATGCCTGATTCACGCAGTCCTGCGGTCCGCTGAGCGCGGCTATTGCGGCGTACTGCACCGCGTTGAAGACCCCGGAGTCCACGTTGGTCTTGACCCGGCCGAGTCCGGCGAGGATCTCCGCGTTGCCAACCGCCATCCCGATCCGCCAGCCGGTCATGTTGTAGGTCTTCGAGAACGAGTGCATCTCGATACCGACTTCCATCGCCCCTCTGGTCTCAAGGAAGGAGGGGGCACGGTACCCGTCGTACGCGATCTCCGAGTACGCATTATCGGAGACGACGACGAGATCGTTCTCCCGGGCGAAGTCCACGACCTCGCTGTAGAACCCTGCCGGGGCAATGGCAGCGGTCGGGTTGTTCGGGTAATTGATGTAGATGAGCTTCGCCGCTTTCGCAATCTTCTTCGGGATGTCCGCAAGCACCGGGACAAAGCCGTTCTCTCGTGTGAGCGGCATCTCGTGGACCCGCCCTTCCGCAAAGAGGGTTCCGGTCCGGTAGACCGGATAGCCCGGGCTCGGGGAGAGGACGTAATCGCCCGGGTTGACGAATGCCTCGCCGACGTGGGCGATCCCATCCTTCGAGCCCATCAGCGTGACAACCTCCTTTCCGGCATCGAGAGAGACCCCGAACCGGGTCTTGTACCAGTCGGCAACCGCGCTCCGGTACGCAGGCATCCCCAGGTAGGAGGGGTAGTGGTGGTTGGCCGGATCCTTCGCAGCCTTGCAGAGCGCGTCGACGATATGTGGGGGGGTGGGGAGGTCAGGGTCTCCGACCCCGAGGTCGATGATATCGACGCCTTTTTTCTGCTGCTCCGCTTTCATCTCGTCAATCCGTGCAAAAAGATACGGCAGGAGATTTTTCATTCGGCTTGCGTACATTGGTAGTATATTTTGGTCTTGTACTCTATAGAAATTACCGCTCATCCCAAGCACCGGGTTCTCTCAGCTCTCAGCTGCCACCGGCCGGTCAAACGATGGCAGCGGAACGGTCGCGGGTCAGACACCGGTTTATACCTGGGATCTGGTGTTGCATTTTTTCGCCACGCTCATATTGGTAAAAGGTATACTCTTCAGCACTATGGAGTGCATAGGAACATGAGCGCTGTCACGGATGTCATCGTCATCTTCTGCACCGTCCCCCCGAAAGAGTCCCCCGGGCTTGTGCGGATGCTGGTTGAAGAGCGGCTTGCCGCCTGCGTGAATACGGTTTCAGTCAGGTCCTGTTACCGGTGGAACGGGGAGGTCCGCGATGAGGAAGAGCACCTGCTGGTCCTGAAGACAACGCAGGACCGGAAGGATGAACTTATTGTTGCGATCAAGGCGGACCACCCGTATCTCGTACCGGAGATCATCGCTCTGCCGGTCCTTGCAGGGTACCTCCCCTATCTCGAATGGGTCCGCCGGGAGACAACGGGCGATGCTTGATCACCACCGGGGCATTCAGGTCAATGATCCCGAAGCGGCAGAGATTGAGGATGCTGTTGCTGTTGAGGACCGGTTCGAGCTCGTCCTCAATAACAAGCCCGTCACGGAGATGATCGCAAGCCGGGAGATGCTCCGCGAACACGGGGCGGGTTTCGTTATCACCGAAGGCCTCGCCCGGAATGTCGACACGGTCAGGCTCGATGGCGACCGGATCCTGGTCACTTCCGATCTGGGCTGCGAGACCGGAGCGGGCAGGAGAGTGACCGGCTCCTCCGGCGGGACGACCTGCGTGAGCAGGGACAGGGATCGCCCGGTATCCCCCACTGGTGCCCTGCCGGGTGTCCCGTCACCGGATCCATTGTCGCCCGGACTCCGGTCGGCTGATCTCTGGGCGTCCGGTATCCGGATAACCCGGGAGGAGGTTATCTCCACGACCCGGGAGATCGAGACCGAGATCGGGAGGAGGACCGGGGGGGTCCACTGCTCGATGCTGGTCTGCGAGGGGAGATGCCTTGTAAAGAGCAGTGATCTCGGGAGGCACAATACCATCGACAAGGTGGTTGGTTATGCGGCCCTGAACGGGATCGAACTCTCCCGGTGCGCGCTCGGCTGCACCGGGCGGCAGCCCTCGGGCATGGTGAGGAAGTGCGCGAACGCTGGCATCCCGATCATCATATCCCGGGCCGCAACGACGGATAAGGGGATTGCGACTGCAGAGGCGGCGGGGATCACCCTCGTCTCCTTCTCCCGGGGCGCCCGGTTCACGGTTTACACCCATCCTCACCGGATCGCGGATCTTTCGGGTTTCCGAAGTGCCGGATCGTAAAGAGCGGGACGGTATCGCAGGCAGCGCAGGGCAAAGTTATTGCCTGCAACCGATAATGAGAAGTACCGGATTTTATAAAACCCCAGGGACGGAAAAACCGTGGACGCGATAACCATTACCTCAGAGAACCCCCCCCGGACCGCGCTCCTCGTGCTCGGGTGCCCCCAGGTCCCCGTGCAGACGAGCATCGCGCTGTACCTGATCCACCGGCTCGAGAGAGCGGGGATTGCACCGATCGTTGCCGGCAACAAGGCGGCAAACACCCTCCTTCTCACTGCAGACCCCGAGCGGCACTATCTCGGCGAGGTCATGGACCTCGACCGGGCGGTTGCGATGATCTCGGATAAGCAGCGCGACTTCGACCGCTGTTTTGTCTTCATCCACAACGATGCGGGCGTGAGCTATGCTGCAACGATGGGCGCGATCTCCAGAGCGAAGCTCTATGCGCTTGTGTACGGGGAGCACTACGATGAGCTGATGAAGCAGATCGATTTCCCCTGCACGACCATAGCTGCAAAAGCCGTGCATAACCCCATGCCGCTCAGGAAAGCGATCGAGGAGGCTGCACCATGGGCTGCGTAGAGTCGATGAACTACGAGATCCTCCTGCGGGATGCCACGTTCAAGGAGTCACGTGACTACATCAGAGAGCATTTCAGGGAGTTTATCGATGTCCCGCCGGGGTTCAAGGTCTTCGATGTTCATGTCATCGGCCTGCCGCCCATAGCGATAGGGCTCGAGGGGAACTTCGTGGTCTTCCCTTACACAAAACCCTGCCATGGGACGTTCCTCCTCCGGGTTGAAGACGGGGAGGAGGCAACCCGGCTCCGGGCTCTCAAAAAGTAAACTCTCCCCTTTACCACTCGTTTTTCTGGGAGATCCCTCTTCCGATATGGCCCCATCTCTTCCCGGCGTCTTTTTCCCTGAAATGCCAGGAGAGAAGGTGAGCCTGCAAAGCCTTCCTCTGCGAGACGGCTTCCTGAAGCATGCCAACCTATTTAACGTTACCGGAAATATGTGGCACTATTATAAACCAATGAGATCGGAGGG
The DNA here is from genome assembly GCA_030919125.1 of Methanoregula sp. SKADARSKE-2. Lineage (GTDB taxonomy): Archaea > Halobacteriota > Methanomicrobia > Methanomicrobiales > Methanospirillaceae > Methanoregula. The sequence continues at coordinate 1,208,661 of CP121470.1, read as the reverse complement.
AAGAGGATGGATGAGATTTCCGTGCTGATAGGAGGAAAGGCCGGTGACGGCATCAATAACGCCGGAGCGATGGTTGCCCAGCTGCTCAACCGCATGGGCTACCGGATATATCTGTACTTCGACTACCCGTCGCTTATCCGTGGGGGGCATAACTTTGCGATCGTCCGTGGATCGGACCAGTACATTGCGGGTCACCGGAACCGGGCAGATTTCGTGCTCGCGCTCAATAAGGAGACGATCGATCGTCATCGGGAGAAATACTCGCACGAGACCGTGATCATCTTCAACGCCGACCAGATGAAGTTACCCGGTAACGGGATTTCGGTCAAGGCAATCCTTTCGGAAGAGAAGGCCCCGGAGATCATGGGGAATTCCGCGATGATCGGGGCGTTTGCAAAGGCGGCCGGGATCGAATGGAGTAAGGTCGAAGAGGTATTCCGGGTCCATATGCCAAAGGCACCGGACCTGAACCTGCGTGTCGCCCGGAAGGGGTACGACGTTCAGGTGCAGATCCGGGCGATCGGGCGGGGCGATAACCGGCCGGTGGCCCTGCTGACCGGGAACGAAGCGATCGGCCTCGGGCTGGTCAGGGGCGGGCTCGAAACATATCTCTCGTACCCCATGACGCCGTCATCGAGCCTCCTCCATTTCCTTGCCGAACAGGAAGACCGGTTCGGGCTCATGGTCGTGCACCCTGAGAACGAGATCGGCGTCGTCATCATGGCGCTCGGGTTTACCTATGCCGGGAAACGTGTTGCGGTCGGCACGTCGGGAGGGGGGTTCTGCCTGATGACCGAAGGGCTCTCCTTTGCCGGCATGGCCGAACTGCCGGTTGTTTTCGTAGTCTCCCAGCGGACCGGGCCCTCTACTGGGCTTCCCACCTACACCGGGCAGTCGGAACTGGATTTTGTCCGGAGCGCCGGGCAGGGCGAGTTCCCCCGGTTCATTGTCGCCCCCAGCGATGCGCAGGAAGCGCTGTACTGGTCTGCGGTGGCGATGAACATGGCCTGGAAGTTCCAGCTCCCCGCCTTCATCCTTCCCGACAAGACGCTCTCGGAGGGGACATACAGCGTCGATACTTCTGCCGTTCCGGAAGTCCCCTGCGAGACTTCTCCGATGTGGGACGGAGCCGGGACATACGGGCGGTATACCGATACCCCCTCGGGAGTCTCGCCCCTTGCATTTCCCGGCCGGCAGGGCGCGGTAATCAAGGTCGACAGCTATGCCCACGATGAGAGCGGTAACACTACGGAGGAGGCGGAGATCGTGGAGATGATGGCAGGGAAACGGCTCCGGAAAGGAGAGATGCTTGCCCGGGAGATGGAAGGCTATGCAACGGTCGTTGTCTCCGGGGATCCGGAATCCGGCACCGCACTCCTCTGCTGGGGATCGACAAAAGGCGCCTGCGACGAGGTCGGAGCCCGGCTCGGGCTCCGGGTGGTCCGGCCGGTGGTCCTCACCCCCTTCCCCGCGGACCAGCTGAAGAGATCACTCGAAGGCGCAGACCATCTCATTGTCGTTGAGGAGAACGCGACCGCCCAGCTCGCATCCCTTGCGTTGCTGCACGGGATCGCTGCGGAGAAGAAGATCCTCCGGTTCGACGGCCGTCCCTTCACCCAGGACGATCTCCTGGAAAAAGTACAGGAGGCCATAGCATGACCGGACGCCAGCTCATAACTGAGACGCAGAACACGTGGTGCCCGGGATGCGGCAACTTCTCGATCCAGTTTGCCCTCAAGGGCGTCCTCGAAACGATGGAGAAGGAGGGGAAGTCCCTTGATGAGGTCGTCCTCGTGACCGGGATCGGCTGCCACGGGAAGATGTCCGACTATCTGAACATCAATACCTTCTCCTCTCTTCACGGTAGGGCGATCCCTGCGGCAACGGCGATCAAGCTTGCGAACCCGGATCTGACGGTCATCTGCTGCTCGGGCGACGGGGACTCGTACGCTGAGGGGCTCGACCACCTGATCTTCGCGGCAAAACGGAATATCGATATCACCATGATCGTCCACAACAACCGGGTCTACGGTCTCACGACTGGGCAGTACACCCCGACATCACCCCTTGGGTTCAGGGGAAAATCGACACCGAAGGGCACGATCGAGTACCCGTTCAACCCGGTCGAGCTTATGCTCGCGAGCGGGGCAACGTATGTTGCGCGGGGATATACGAAGAAGATGGACCAGCTGAAAAAACTGGTATTGGGGGGGGTTGGTCACAAGGGATTTGCATTCATCGACACGCTCCAGATCTGTGCGATCTTCTTTCCCGCCACGGATTACTATACCCCCCGGGTGTACGATCTCCCTGAGACCGAAACGGGAGACTTCGAATCGGCGTGCGTAAAAGGAAGGGAGTGGGATTATAACAGTGACGCAAAGATTGCCCTCGGGGTATTTTACCAGGAAACCCTCCCCACGCTCGGAGAGAGGGGGGCCTCTTCCCCCATTGCCCAGCCGGCCCGGGAAGAAGCGGTGAGGGACTTCCTGGCCTCGCGAACGTGAACGACCGATCCGACAGGCAAGAAATGTCTGATATACCCGGGCATTCCCCGCGGGATCCGTGAGAACATGATAAGGTCCGAACACGGCCCCCTCCCGCCATTGGATGGGCAGCCTCTTGTTCTGACCGGCCCTTTCGGCGAAGTCCGGATCACGTTTATCAGCGCGTTACACAGTCCGGTACCGCAAAATATTAACCAGATTTGAGGGGACATTAGTTGCAATGGTGGACATGCTCTTATCTCCAGTAATCTTTGCCTACATCGTCCTGCCGTGTCTGATCTTCTGCGCCCGCATCTGCGATGTGACCCTTGGGACCATCCGGGTCATCTTCATATCGAAGGGGATAAGATACATCGCGCCGATGATCGGTTTTTTCGAGGTCATCATCTGGCTCCTTGCCATCGGGTAGCTGATGAACAACCTGACCAACTTTGTTGCGTATCTCGCGTACGGGGCCGGCTTTGCATCCGGGACATTTGTCGGGATGCTGATCGAAGAGAAGATATCCCTTGGCCTCACGAGCGTCCGCGCCATCACCCGGGAAGATCCGGGAGAACTCCTCGCGTTCCTGCGATCCCACGATTACGGGGTGACGAGCGTGGATGGGGAAGGGGCAACCGGCTCGGTGAAGATGATCTTCACCATCATAAAACGACAGGATCTCCCGCACGTGATTGGGATCATCAAGCAGTTCCACCCGACAGCATTCTATTAGGTCGAGGAAGTTAAATCGGTGGCAGAGGGAGTCTTTCCCGAGCGGCCCTCCCGCGGGGCCTTCAGCTGGATCGATTCGCTCCGTTTTTACCGGAAGGGAAAGTGAGCAGACCTAAAGTAAAACCGATTGAGAACTGCAGAAAATACCCACCATTTTATCTGCCGAAACGTAAGTAAATTGTTCCCCCGTGTTTTCTGTTTTTCTGGGGGGCCCAAGCGGGGAAGCGCGGGGGAAATTTTCAGCCATGGCACACAGTTACCCGGAACTGCCGGAACTCTTCACCACCCCGGACAGGTACAGGAAAACTCAGCAGGATATCGGGAGGGTAAAAGAGGGGGGCCGTCAATCATTCCCGGGATATCGATTCCGGAACAAGATCCATACTTTTATTATAGTCCCAAGGGAATAGACCGGTCCAAGGACAAAGAATTCTCACCGGAGAACCGAGCAATGGATCCTGACCGCCGCAAATCTGTAAGTCTGCTCATCATTCCGGGTATGATTGCTCTCATCGTCATCCTCTTCTACCTCAACGAGCGCACCGTATTCGAACCGCCGTTTTTGCTTGCAATCCTGAACACGGTCTTCCTCGGACTGATCCCGCTCTTTATCGCCTCTATCGCGTACCAAAGTTACCGGACTAATGGGTCGGAAAACGTGCTCCTTCTCGGGGCCGGCATGCTCATCTTCGGCCTCGGATCGATCGCTGCCGGCTGGCTCAACAATCTTCCTTCCGGAGCGAATATCACCGCGACACTTCACAATAGCTCGGTGTGCATCGGATCGATCTTCTCTCTTGCCGCGGTAATTCTCGTTCTTACCGGCCCACAACGGGAAAGCAGACGGCACAGTGCGTCCGTCCCGCTCTTTCTTTACGGCGGAATTGTTGCTTCTGTCATACTCTTTAGTCTCGTCACGGTCCAGGGGCTCGTTCCCCCGTTTTTAATCCAAGGCCACGGTCCGACCGATGTGCGGCAGGTCATCCTCAGCAATGCAACCGTCTTGTACGCGCTGACCTCCCTGCTGTTCTTTTCCGTGTATATCCAGAAGAGAGATGCATTTTTCTTCTGGTTCGGGTTGAGCCTTGCCCTGATTGCAATCGGCCTTGCCGCGCACTTAATCCAACCATCGGTGGGGAGCCTGCTCGGATGGGCAGGAAGAATCGCTCAGTACCTCGGTGCCTGCGTTGCCTTTGTTGCGTTCCTTGCGGTACATCAGCGGGCATCGAAAGATGGCATCCCACTCCAGGATGAGATCAGCGATCTCTTCAGCACCGGTGAAACGACCCGCGCAATCCTGTCGGCATCCACCGAATCGATCTGGCTGCTTGACCTGCACGGCACCATCCTCCTGGGGAATCCAATAGCGTTCAAACAGCTCGGGAAGAGCGAAGAAGAGGTTGTTGGCCGGAGTTTTGAGGAGTGGCTGAACTCTGAACTGGCAAAGGGCCGCAGGGAGATATTTGAGAAGATCGTACAATCACGCACATCAACCCAGTTCGAGGACGAATGGGACGGGATAGTCTTTCAGCACACCTATTACCCGGTCTTTGACAGGTCCGGAAGAGTGACCGGCGTCGTATCCTTCAGTCGCGATATCACTGAGCAAAAACGCGCCGAAAATGCCGTACGTGTAGCGTCCCGCAGGACGGAAATGATCCTTGAATCCATCAGCGACAGCTTCATTGCCTTCGATAAAGATTGGCACATCTCGTATATCAACCAGAAAGCTGCCGGTTACGGGGAAAAAAACCCGGGCGATGTCATGGGAAAGGTACTCTGGGAGGTCTTCCCGGCGATTACCGGGACACCGCTGGAAACGTTTTACCGGGGGGCTATGGCATCCCGGCAGATGCTTACGTATACCAACAGCAGTGCAATTGCATCTGGGAAAGAGTTTGAGTTACGTTCCTATCCCATGGAAGACGGGATTGCGGTCTTCGGCCAGGATGTTACCGACCGCAAACGTGCCGAAGAGGCCCTGAAGGCAAGTGAGAAAGAGTTCCGCGAGATTGCCGAGGCGATGCCCCATATCGTCTGGGCTACCCGCCCCGATGGCTGGAACATCTATTTCAACCAGAACTGGATGGATTACACGGGGCTCACGCTCGATGAGAGTTACGGACATGGTTGGAGCATCCCGTTCCATCCGGATGACCGGCAGCGGGCATGGGACGCGTGGCAGAATGCCCTTCACAGGAATGGGACCTATTCGCTCGAAGCCCGCCTCCGGGCTGCCGACGGCTCGTACCGCCGCTGGCTGGTCCATGGGGTGCCGGTGTATGGCAAGGGGGGAGCGATTGCGAAGTGGATCGGTACCTGTACCGATATAGAGGAGATGAAGCAGGCGCAGGATGCCCTTGCCGAAAGCGAGGCCAGGTACCGTGAACTCTTGGAGAAAGCCAACAGTTTCATCGTCAAAATGGACCGTGAAGGAAAGATTACGTACTTTAATGAGTATGCTGAAAAATTCTTCGGCTATACTTCAGAAGAGATTCTCGGGCAGAGTGTCACGATCCTTATCCCCCCGGTGGAGTCCTACACCGGGAGAGATTTGTGGAAGATGATGGATGGGGTTATCCGTGCTCCCGATGATTACGAGCTGAACATCAACGAGAATGTCCTCAAGAACGGTAACCGTGTCTGGGTATCCTGGAGGAACCGGGGGATTCGGGATGCACAGGGAAACTTTACCGGACCTCTTGCAGTGGGGCAGGATATTACCGGACGAATACAGATGGAGGCTGCGCTTGTCAGGAAGAACGAGGATCTTAACGCGGCCTACGAGGAGATCTCGGCCACCCACGAAGAACTCCAGAGTACTGTTGAAGCTCTCAACAGGCACGAACGCGGGCTGAAACAGGCCCTGAAAGAGAAAGATATCCTGTTATCCGAGATTCACCACCGGGTAAAGAACAACCTGACCGCCTTTATCTCTCTATTGAGTCTCGATGGTTCGTACGAGGAGTCGCCGGCCGGTGTCATGCTCCGGAATGATCTCCAGAACCGGGCACGGAGCATGGCGCTCATCCATGAGACCCTGTACAAGACAAATACCTATGCCGACGTGGATATGGGGGTCTATCTCAGGAGCCTTGTCGACCAGATTGCGGTCCTGTACCCCGCGGGGGGACCGGTAAAGACCATCGTTGAAGCAGACGGAACGCTTCTCGACATCGCCCGGGCTACACCCTGCGGCCTGATCATCAACGAGCTTATCACCAACTCGCTCAAGTACGCATTCCCACCGTCGTTCGACTGCGAGAAGGTCAGGGGGGCCACCAGCACGATTGCAGTCCGTCTCGCGAAAGAGGGGGATGCGTATGCCCTAACGATAGAGGATAACGGCATCGGGATTCCGGATGATCTCGATATCACGTCCACGAAGACCCTTGGTTTGAAACTGGTCAGCTTCCTTTCCCGGCACCAGCTTCAGGCAAAGATCGAGATCGACAGGAGCGGAGGAACGCGGTTTATTCTCAGGTTCCGGGACGAGTCAAAATTACCCCGGGATTAGCGTGCAGTTTTGTTAACTTTGGCAAAACGGCGGGAGTCCCGTTGTCCTCAGGCTCGCGGTAACGGGCAGGATTGCGCAATCGCGTGCGGATTCTTCAAACTTCGCGCGGCTGGTGCTGAGCGTTTTCTGGGGCAATCCCGCAACGTTTGCCGACTGCTGATCACAGTTACCGGAGCGTACACGATCTTTTCCGGACTAACCCGCTGATCTCCCCTCTCTCTGATCGGCACCTGCCAATGACCATTTATCCCTCCCTGTAGGGGATGTATAAGATTGAGGGGACTATTTTGACCGGAAGACCGGCGGGAAGAAGATTCTCGTGCTCATAGTCTCGATCGGAATCTCTCTTCTTGCAGGTTACCCGGGAGCATAATCCAGGTCTGGCAGGGAAGAGGGCTGAGAGTGTATCTCCGGTCTTTCGGTTCTCCCGACCAATACCTTCTTTTTGTCAGCTTCCCGGAAACTGAGCATCAGGGTTGTCTACCAGCCGGATCCCACCGCGGAGATCCTGGACCGGCCCCGGGCCGATGGACCACCCCTCTGCATGGAAGCATGCGACTCCTCGTACGAGTTCGCCATGAGGTTCGATGCAATCGGTGACGGGTTTACGATCACCCAAGACCGGCTCGTCATCGGCTGCACTCTATCGGCATGCAAGGAGACGGCAGAAGAGAGAGAGACGATCGGGCGCGGGGAGATCGCTGTCACCTCGGTAAACGGGGAGGTGAACTATGCGGTCAGTCTCCCGGATGGATGCCCCCTCACCGAACGGGAGGTCATACCGCTCTTTTTCCGGGGGAAACACCTGCCGGAGAGGACCCTGCTTCTCGAGACACCGTACGCATATCCGCTCCCGCACCTGGAGAAGTTTTTCGAGCGGATCGCCGTGTATGACATCGATCCGAAGCTGCCCAAGAAGGGTGCCGTCATTACCGGGAAACGCGAGCTCGAGGAGGACGGGAGCAATCTCGCCCTCGCGATGAAGATGATCACTGAGGATCCTGAAAAGAAGAGGAAATTCGCAAACCTCCCCCGGGATATCCTTCCGTTTGTCGAAGACTTTTCGGTCCAGAAGTTCATGGACGTCTCGTTTATCCTTACCCTGCGGTAACGGTACGCAAAGGAGCAGTCACTCCCCGCGTCATCCCTCTCCGATGGCACGATCACGATCTTCGCCCTTATTATCGCACTCTACTTCGAGGAGAAATCCTTCATCATTATCGAGGAACCGGTGAGCCACATCCACCCGTTCCTTATCGGGCGCCTGATGGCAATGATGAAGGAGGCTTCCGGCAAGAAACAGGTGATCCCTCTCGACCCATGTCCCGAAGTGGTAAAACATACCTGCCTCTCAGACATCCTCCTCATCTCCCGGGACAGCGAAGGGTTCTCCATCATAAGCCTACCTGAGGATAAGGAAGAGGTCCGGACATTCCTTGAGAACGAGATCGGTATTGAAGAGATCTATATACAGAACCTCCTGGGCCTCTGAAATGAAAAAACGGCTCTTTATCCTGGTCGAAGGGGAAGACGATGTGCGGTTTTTCGGGAGGATCATTAAACCTCTCTTTGTCTCACGCTATGATTCCGTGGAGATCCTCCCGTATGCCTGCATCAAGCGGGTCAAGGTGAACAATTTCCTGAAAAGTGTTGTCCAGATGGGCAACGATTACCTCTTCGTTGCGGATATCGATGAGGAACATTCCGTCCGGGACAAGAAGCAGATCCTGTATTACCGGTTCCCCAACATTGACGGGGGGAGTGCCGTTATCGTCATCAAAGAGATCGAGAGCTGGTATTATGCGGGGCTGCCGGATGCGGCCCTCGAAGCCCTCGGGGCCCCCGTACTTCCTTCAACCAACGGCCTGAGCAAGGAGGATTTTAACCGGCTCATACCCGGAAAGTTTGACTCGAGGATCGATTTCATGTTCGAGATCCTCAAGTACTTCTCCCTTCTGACCGCGGAGATGAAGAACCGGTCGTTCCGGTACTTCTCCGACCGTTTCCGGTTGAAAGAATCCGGAGAAGAAGGCAGACATTCGGAGCGGGAACCAACCCATGCAGCGGGTACTTACGCCCGATAATTTTTGAATACTTATTTTAACTCATCCTGCGATTCTGGTACGATTTATCCGTAATTTTCCTCAAAAAGGAGTGCTAAAGATGGTGACACAGGAATTAAAGTCCGGAGTCTCGTGGGTCGGTGCAGTCGATTTTGACCGGAGAATGTTCGATGAATTGATCCCCCTCCCGAACGGGACGAGCTACAATTCGTACCTTATCCAGGGCAGCGAGAAGACCGCCCTTATCTATACTGTCGATCCGACCAAGGAGTTTGAACTCATCTCGAACCTCGTCAAGCTCGGCATCACCCGGATTGACTACATCATCATCAACCACGCCGAACAGGATCACTCGGGATCCCTCCCGATGGTCCTCGAACTCTTCCCGGATGCCACGGTCGTGACCAATGAAAAATGCAGGGATTTCCTCTCCGATCTCCTCCACATCCCCCTCGAGCGGGTGAAGAGCATCAAGGATCGCGAGACTCTCTCTCTTGGCGATCGGACCCTTGAATTCCTGATCACGCCCTGGACACACTGGCCTGAGACTCAGCTCACCTATCTCCGCGAGGATAAGATCCTCTTCCCCTGCGATCTCTTCGGCGCCCATCTTGCGCAGAGCGATCTCTTTGTCGGGGAAGAGGCGGAAGTTTACCGGTCTGCGAAGCGGTATTACGCAGAGATAATGATGCCATTCCGGTCCAGCATCAAGGGATACCTGGAGAGAGTCGGTGCGCTTCCTCTCGACATGATCGCCCCCAGCCACGGGCCAGTTCACCGGAGGCCGGCACTTATGCTCGATGCCTATGCAGACTGGGTCTCCAACTCCGTCAGGAACGAAGTTGTAATACCCTACGTCTCCATGCACGGGAGCACGGCCCGGATGGTTGAACACCTCACGAACGCACTCGTCGAGCGGGGGATCACCGTGAGGCCGTTCAACCTCACGAAGACCGACATCGGTGAACTTGCGATTGCGCTTGTCGATTGCGCCACCATCGTGGTTGCAACCCCTACCGTCTTATTTGGCCCGCATCCTTCGGCCCTGTACGCCACCTACCTGACCAACCTCCTCAAACCAAAGGTAAAGTTCGCTGCCGTCATCGGTTCCTATGGCTGGGGGGGTAAGACCGCGGAGACGCTTGTAAAGATGCTCGATCATGTCAAGGTCGAGGTACTTGAACCGGTAACCGTGAGGGGGGCCCCGGATGAGGTGGCTCTGCAGGCGATCGAGCGGCTCGCCGATGATATCCTCGCAAGGCACAAGTCGATCAACATCACCTGAACCTAAAAAAAAATATCCTGAGGAGACCTTATCCCCCTTTTTTCTGCTGCACGAATTTACAAGATCGTTTGCATTCTGGCAAACACTAATAGAGGACGAGCGGTAACCCTTTACCCATGTACCGGCGCGAGCACCTCTTCACCATCATCGCCGATCTCGGCGACATATTCACCTTAACCGCACCGGTCACCTGCATCCCGCTCCTCGTCTCCCTCATCTCCGGTGAGTGGGATATGTTCATCCCGATGGCGACCGTGCCGGTCTCCCTCTTTGTCCTCGGTACCCTTCTTGAAAATATTCCGCGAAGCGAGCGGGGAAGCCGGCTCTCGACCGCGATGTGTTCCGTCGCACTCTTCTGGCTCACCTGTGCAGTTGTGAGCAGCTTCCCGTTCATGCTCGGCCTGCATATGGGGATGACCGATGCACTCTTCGAAGGAATGGCCGGGTGGACAGGGACCGCATTTACCCTGATCCCGTCGGTGGATACCGCCCCGCACACGCTTCTCTTCTGGCGGACCTTCATGCAATGGATCGGCGGGATCGGGATAATTGCTTTTGCGATAACGCTGGGGAGCAGTACCGGACTCTCCCGGTCCAAAATGTTCCGGACCGAGAGCCGGGAAGAGTCCCTGATGCCGGGGGCCATCGCCACCGGCCGCGCTCTCTGGAAGATCTATGGATTGCTCACCTTCATGGCAATCGGGCTGATCCTCTTTACCGGGCTCCCGCTCTGGGAATCGGTCAATCTCGGGCTTTCAGCAATCTCTACCGGGGGTTTTGTCATCCACCAGGGGGGGATACCGTTCTACCACAACTTCCTGCTGGAACTTCTTCTCATCCCCATCATGATAGCCGGCGCCCTCCCCTTCAAATTGTACTTCCTTATCATCGACAACAAGAAACTGAGTCTCTTTGGCGATGAACAGATCCGGCTTTTCTTCCTCTTCCTCGCGATCGGCATCGCGGTTCTCAGCTACGACTTGTTCTTTTTTGCAAATCTCGATGTGCTGCCTGCTCTCCAGCAGGGAGTCTTCACGGCGGTCTCCACCCTCACCACGACCGGATTCCAGACAACCAATCTCGGCAATTGGGCGAGCGTAACGATCCTTTTCCTCGCTATGCTTGCGTTTATCGGGGGGGCTTCGTGGAGCACGGCCGGCGGGATCAAACTCAGCCGTGTTGCCCTCTCGTTCCGGGCCCTGTACTGGTGGTTCCAGCGGCTTTACGTCACGGGAAAAGTCCTCATCCCCTTCAAAATTGAAGGCCGGGTTATCCCGAAAGCGACCGCAGAACTCGAAGCCGCAAAGAACATGCTCGTCGTAATTCTCTCGGTTCTTACCATCTTCATTGCCACGCTCTGCATCTTCCAGTTCAGCAACACCTCCTTCTCGATGACCAAGGTTGTCTTCAGTGTGGTCTCGGCCTTCTCGACCGTGGGTCTCAATACGGGTTTTGTCTCTCCGGATATGCCGGATGTCTCGAAAGGGATCCTCATCGGGGTGATGTGGCTCGGGAGGCTCGAAGTCATACCGGTCATCATGCTGATCATGGCCCTGCTCCGTCGGCCCGATTAGTATTCTTCTCCGGATCCGGAAGAACGCAATTTTACTTTCCTTAACTTCAGGAGACCTAATATAAATTGGGCACCCAAGGTATGATGATGAAACAGATCGCCCTGTACGGCAAGGGAGGGATCGGAAAATCCACGACATCGGCAAACCTCTCTGCAGCTCTCTCGGCCAGGGGACTTGATATACTCCAGATCGGGTGCGATCCCAAACGCGACAGTACCCGGATGCTGATGCACGGGAAGCTCATCCCGACCGTGATGGATCTCCTCCGAAATCAGGGCGAAGCGAAGATCTCGCGTGCGGATATTGTTTTTACCGGATTCAACGGTGTGCGGTGCGTCGAGGCCGGCGGGCCTGAACCGGGGGTCGGGTGTGCGGGACGCGGGATCATCGCGACCTTCCAGATCCTCCAGAAGCACGGCGCTCTCGAAGGGGATGTGATCGTCTACGATGTCCTCGGCGACGTCGTATGTGGCGGGTTTGCGATGCCGATGCGGGAAGGGTACGCAGAGGAGATCTATCTCGTGACCTCGGGAGAGCTCATGTCGCTCTATGCAGCGAACAATATCTGCAAGGCCATCCAGCGCCTCTCCATACGGCCGAAGAGCAGGTGCCGGCTTGCCGGCGTTATCTGCAATGCGAAAGGCCAGAGCCGGGAAGAGGAACTCGTTGCCGAGTTTGCGCGAAGGGTGAACAGCGAGATGGTGCAGTTCATCCCCCGGAGCCGGACCGTCCAGATGGCGGAGCTCAACCGGAAGACCGTGATCGAGTACGAGTTCGGATCCTCGCAGGCCGACTGCTACCGGTCGCTCGCACAGCGCGTCATGGAGAATACCCATCTTACGGTCCCGACCCCGATCGAGTACGATGAACTTGAGGCCCTTGCAATCGAATTCATGTAGGCACGGCGGCTGTACTCTCACCGGGGCCCTCTCCGCAACAACGCATGTGCGGGATGCGGTAACGGTCGTGCACGGCCCGAAGGGCTGTGCCCACCACAACTTTTCCCTTCTGCATACAACAGGCCTCGACAACGGCGAGCTGATCCTGCCGGAGATCATCTCGACCGGTCTTGCCGAGACGGAGATCATCTTTGGCGGTGAGGAAGCGCTGGCAGGGGTGCTCACCTCCGTTGCTCGGCAGGACCCGGCAGCGGTGTTTGTCCTTACCACCTGCATTGTCGATACGATAGGAGATGATGTCCAGGAGGTCTGCGGACGGGACTACGGGGTACCGATCATCCGCGTTCCCACCGCAGGTTTTCTCGGGGGAACGTTCCAGGACGGCATGAACAGGGCTCTCTGTGCGATCGCAGCCACTGTCCCGTCCCGCCGTGCCGATTCGGCTGCCTCCCGCGCAATGGGTCCCTGCGTCAATATTATCGGTGAAAAAAATCTCGAATTCGAGGTTGAGGAGAATTATGCCGAGGTCTGCCGGTTGCTTGACGGGCTGGATCTCCGGGTCAATGTCCGATGTATCCGGAACTGTACGCTTCAGGATCTCTCCCGCCTTGGAATGGCCCGGCTGAACATCCTCCGGGATGAGGAACTCCGCCCGGTCGGTGACTTCCTCAAAGAGCGGTTCGGGACTCCTTACGTCATCTCTTACCCGGCCGGCCTTGAAGGGACGATCGGGTTCCTGCAGAGCGTTGCAGACGGGTGCGGGGTTCCCGGTGAGGGTGCCATAGACCGGGAGGAGGAGATCCAGCGGGAGATCCTCGCAGGGTTCCAGGATATTGCAGGCTCGGAGATCCTCATGGAGAGCAGCCCCGGAAGCCCGGAAGCCCTTCTCGTTGCCGGAGAACTTGTCCGGCGCCTCGCGCTGAAACCGGGAGCCGGAGGGATCAGGGTCCCGCTGCCGATCTCTCCCCCTGTAGGGAGTGCGGGAGTGCGGCGTCTCCTCCACCGGTGGAGGTGTACTATTCATGCCTGAGTGCGACAAACCAATCTGGCCCTGTGCGATGACGGGCGCTGCAGCGTGTCTCGCGGGGTTCGAAGGCATCACGGTCGTGATTCACGGTTCAAGCGGCTGCTACTATTACCCAACAACCTTCCTCCATGCGCCCCTCGAAGGGACGTTTATTCTCGAGAATGAGGTGATCTTCGGCTCCGACGAACGGATCCGTGAGGTCATTGACGGACTCGAAGGGACCTCCAACCGGATTGCGATCATAACCACCTGCATTCCCGCTCTTCTCGGGGAAGATATCCCGTCGATGCTGGCATCCCAAGATGTCCTTCTCGTTGACAGCCCCGGTTTCTCCGGGGATGCCGAGGCCGGGTACCGGAAGGCCCTTGAGTGCCTGACCCCCTCCGTCAACCCGGAGACCCCCGGGATCAACATCGATGGTGCCTGTCTCTTCGATCCGTTTTACCGGGGAAACGTCCGGGAGATCCGGCGGCTTCTTGCCATGGCAGCGGTTCCGGTGGGAACCGTCTTCTGTGCAGACAGGGCAGACAATGTGAGCGATGCGGCTCTGCATACCATCGGGACAAATGGCGACTTCAGAAGCGGGGTCGGAGAGTATCTTGGCGGGACACTCGGGTTCGATGAAATCGTACGGACATTTGAGATTATCGGACGGAAGTTTGAGGACTCAGATATCGATCCGGTCATCAGAGAAGCTGAAGGCGAGGAGGAGCGGGTAATGGCTGCCTGCGATAAGTTCCTCCGGAGATCGGATCCCCCGACGGTCGCAATCTTCAGCGGTTGTTCTTACGCGCTCTTTGCGGCCCGCACCCTGAAGAACTATCTCGATGCAGAGATCCTCTGCATCGGTACGCGGAATGAACCTGACGCGGTAGTGTCTCCAGCCGGAACGGGATTTCCTGTCGTGCATGCACCCGGCATGAACCGCGTGAAAAGCCTCATCGATACCTACCGCCCCGATCTCGTACTCGGGTCATCGTTTGAGCAATCCGTAAGCCGTGGCCGTGGATTTTACGGCCTGATCCCTCCGATACGGGGGAGGGTACAGCTCGCTCCCCATACGATCGCGGGGATCAGCGGATCGCTCTCCTTCATTGAGGACCTGCTCAACGAGTGCAGGGATAGGAAGAAGAACCACCCTCAGAAACTCTTCTGAGCCGGGAGACGGGCAGGTCCCGCGGCCATCTCCTTCACTTTCACCCTGCGCACGCCCCCGCGTTATATAACTCTCCTGCTGACTCCGTTGTACGACAGAAGGTGGTCGTGTATGATGGAAAAAGCAGGATATTTCCAGAAGTCCGGCGCCAGTGCGCTCGACAGCGAAGGGATTCCCCACGAAGTGATCGAAGTCCACATTCAGGGAGCGAGATACGCAATCCGCACACGGAGCCTTGCTGCGGCAGTCACGGGAAAGGTCTTTGTACAGGTCGAGGACGTAACAAGGAACTGGAACTATTACCTCGGAAATACCTGCGGCCTTGCACAGGTCTCCGCTTCCGGCAAAGCCTTAAACATCGAGATCTTCCAGAAGGGTATCTTCACGATCTCCCTGAGGGCGCTCCGCGGTGTCCTGTACGGGCGGGACCGGAATGCAGCCATTGCAAAGATACCGGATCACACGGCCCAGTTCATGAAGATGCGCAGGCTGGCGCAGGACCAGCAACAGATACCGGCCGCGGGATGATCCCATTTAAATCCCAGACCGCTCGGGATTAATAGATCCGGAACAGATCTTTCTAGAGTGTTCCGGCGGCATCTTTTCTTATAATGCCAAATCATCCGGAATCTGCCAAGGGGTGCATCAAGCACGGTTTGCACAGATGAACGATACCGGGATCTCGTTGAGTCCCAGCAGGACCTTATCGTCAGATTCAGTCCGGAAGGACGCCTCCAGTACGTAAACAAGGCGTACTGCGAGACAGTGGGGAAGGAGAGAGAGGATCTGGTGGGCGGTGTCTTCATGCCGGTAACTTCGGAACGGTACTCCGATGTGATCGCAACGCAGATGACCAAGCTCTTCCGGCCCCCGTTTGCCTGTACGGTGGAGCAATGGATCCGGACAACCCGGTCAATGCGGCTGCGCTCGAACGTACGCTCCGGGCGGTCACCATCGGCAAATGCGAACCCCAGTACCGGCTGGAGATGGCCGGGGTGAACGGGAAGAGGATCTGGTTCGAGGTCAACGAGATCCCGGTCGTGAAGTCCGGGAAGGTTACCGCGATCGTCGGCTCTATGGTTGACATCACCGAGCGGATGCAGGTAGAGGACGGGGCGGCAGAGGCGGAGGTACTTATGAAGGTCTCGGAGACCCGGCGAAAAGAGGCTGCACCTCCCGGAAATTCCGGACTGGGGTTCCTGAAAGGGATATTCGGGAAGGATGGAAATTCCGATTGAGTTTCCCCGAAAAAAATTACCGGGCACTTCAGGAAACTTTTCCGGAAAAAACAGTATCCGGTCTATGCGAGATGTCCGGTCTGCGGTGAACGGGTCTACCTCCCGTCCCTGTTACGAGTACTGCAACAACTATTACCGGGGAGCGCGTCGCCTCCCCTTCAACCACGATTGCAAGAATATCGATCAATGGAAGAAGAGACCGGCCGAATTGCGATCCGGGAAACGAACGTAACTATCCGGCAGCGAAAGCCCACGTCTTTAAATTTTTTATATTTCGGGAAAAATCTCCGGAATTTTTTTTGTGCATTGCGATCCGGGTCACGGGCGCTCATGATACATCGGAGTTCGCCCCGTGGAGCATACCCGTAGCTCGTGAATTCGGACAAATATTTTTTTAGGCCCAGCTCAAGGGGACCTGGCCCCTGGGCCGCGTCCCCCTCCGGGGGAGAGAGAGGTCCCCCTCGCAAATCAGTGGAGTAAGAACCCTAAATCATTTTACCCCCCTATACCGGCCGTGAAATCGCTGCCATTTACTGTCATCCAGGACACGTCGTTGGGAGGCACGATCCGGCAGGACATACTGTCGCGTTTCTGCAAACTGCTGTCGTACAGGCTCATAGTTCTGAAAAATCTGGCCCGTTCCGGGCTCCTATTGACCGGATCCGGATCAATGTCCCGGGGATGGTCCAAAACCACATCCGACCCCGACTTCTGGCAGGATTTCAACTGCAGATTGCGACTGATTTACTGCCATCGGAGGATGGGGGACATACTGTCGGAAAATCACGAATCACTGTCGCTTTTTTGCCAATTACTGTGGTACCTGGGGAAATGAGGGTGTATCGGAGCCCACTAAGCCGGGAGTGGGTGCATGGAGAGTATCGTTCCTGTCCGGTCAATCTCCGAGATGCTTCCGGTGTCGACACGGAAGAACAGCCATGTCCCGTACCGAGAGCGGAGCCAGAGTTCGAGCGAGTTCCCCTGATCGCGGGAGACCATCCTGAGCCGGCGGATCTCTTCCCGGTACAGCCGTGCGATCATCGCGAGATCAATAAGAAGACGGTTTGCAAACCGGAGCCGGACGAAGGCAAGCGGGATCGTCCCGACAATCGCAAAGTCGTACAGTCGCTCGGGTCCGTTCATCGTCCGCTGGACTATTCCCCTGAGCTGTGCGATGGCCAGTGCCTCGTCAAGCGTGCTCCGGAGTGGTCGGCCCTTCATGCGAAACACCCTCTGCAACCCGGTCCCGGATTGTACCGCACAATAACGAAATTGTTCCCGCAGGTTCTCGGATCGTCTTCCGGATTGTTTTGCATCCGGTTATGGACCAGAAGATCCGGCCGTGCACCAGTTCGAAATTTTTTCCGGAACAGAAGCACTTTCACAATGCCGGTCATGACGAACCCGCGTATTCGTCCAACATTGTGGAACGGGCCACCGGCCCCTGGAAACTTCCGCGCTGAGTGCGCTCTCAGAGTAGCTTGCATGCGAGTACATGCGTCAGGCAATTTTGATGTTATATTCTCATGATTGCACCGTTTCATTCAGCTAACAGCCGGGTTCTACGCATGCATCCCGGAAATTTTGGCGAACCCCCAAGTATTACCGATTTTTTCCCAAAAATAATTTCTCGAAAACATTGATTCCTGAGATCTGAATAAGATCTCTTTACGAAATGGCCGCAGGTCCCCAAGCGCGAAAACCGGGTACGGGAAACCACTCAAATTTGTAATGAAGGCAGCAATTTTTTTTTAACAGAAAAAATCGGGGAAGAGATCTTCCGGCCAGCGGTTTACTTCCCCTTCTTCACGCACTCGGCAATATAGGCTCCGGCCTTTGCCGTCCCTGCCGATCCGCCCATGTCTTTTGTCACAACCCCGTCTCTGATACTCTTCTCGATAGCGCTGACAACCGCAGTTGCAGCCTCATCTTCCCCGATATGATCGAGAAGGAGTGACCCGGCCCAGATGGTTGCAATCGGGTTTGCGACATCCATGCCCCTGTACTTCGGGGCGGAGCCATGGATCGGCTCGAACATTGAGGTGCCCCCGGGGTTGATGTTGCCGCCGGGTGCAAGCCCTAGGCCACCCTGGATCATCGCCCCGAGATCGGTAATAATGTCGCCGAACATGTTGGGCGTGACCACGACATCGAACCACTCCGGGTTCTTGACAAACCACATCGTGATGGCATCTACGTAGTTGAACTCGGTCTTGACATCCGGGTATCTCTTCGCGGTCTCGGTAAAGACTTCGCGCCAGAGCCCGTACACGTCCGAGAGAACGTTTGCCTTATCGACAGAAGTGAGTATCCTCTCCCTCCGCTTTGCGAGATCGAACGCGTACGTCTGGACCCGGCGCGAGCCCTCGCGGGTTATGACCCCTATCTGGTACGCGATCTCCTCCGCATCGCTCTCAACATCGAGGCCGAACTTCACGTTGTAGAGGTCGCGCCCGACCGTGAGATCGATCTTCTGGTGTTTTTGGAGCCGGGAGCCGATACCGACGTAGAAGTCCTCGGTGTTCTCGCGGACCACAACAAAGTCGATCTCTGCCGGGCCTTTTCCCGCAAGGGGGGTCTCGACCCCGTCTAAGAGCCGGATAGGCCGGAGGTTCACGTACTGGTCGAAATGGAACCGGAGGGCAAGGAGGATACCCTTCTCGAGGATCCCCGGCTTTACCCGCTCGTCCCCGATTGCGCCGAAGTAGAGCGCCTTGAACTCTTTGAGATCCGTGAGATCGTCTTCGGTCAGGAGTTCTCCGGTTGCAAGGTAGCGGTCGGCACCGATATCGAAATCCGTCCATTCGATCTCGAAGCTGAACTTTTCGCCCGCTGCTTCCAGCACCTTCTTTCCCACATCCACGATCTCCGGGCCGATCCCGTCCCCGCCTATAGTTGCGATCTTGTACATACCGGCACCTCCTTCAGATTCTTTGCGTAGGCAACAAGCCAGCCGGCATCGATTATGCCCTGCATGAACTCCGGCGCCGGTTCGATCGTGAATTGTCGCCCACCGGACTCGATATATCCCGCCTTGAGGTTGACCCTGACCTCCACACCATCGGCGATCTTCTCCGCATCTTTACAGACCACCGGCAGGACACCGACATTGATCGCATTCCGGAAAAAGATCCGGGCAAAAGATCTGACCACAACAACTTTTACCCCCGCACCGAGAAGCGCAAGCGGGGCGTGCTCCCGGGACGAACCGCAGCCGAAGTTGCGCCCTCCAACGATGATGTCCCCGTCCCGTGCTTCTCTTAAAAACTCGTTGCGGGTTCCTTCGAATGCGTGTTTCGCGAGTTCCTTTGGATCATAGGTAGTAAGGAACCGGCCCGGGATGATCGCATCGGTATCGATATCGTCGCCAAACTTCCAGACTCTCATCTCACACCTCCCGGGGATCGGTGATCACGCCTCTGATCGCGCTGGCCGCCGCAGTGGCCGGCGAGGAGAGGTACACCTTGCCCTCCGTGCTTCCCTGTCTCCCCTTGAAGTTCCGGTTTGATGTCGAGAGAGAGACCTCGCCGGGGGCGATCAGGCCGAATGCCCCGCCCATGCAGGGCCCGCAGCACGGTGCCTCAACCAGTGCCCCGGCCTTCACGAACTTCTCGATGAGCCCGGCCCTGAGGGTTTTCATGTATTCATCGCGCGAAGCCGGGATGATGATTGTACGGACCTTCGGGCTGAACTTCTTCCTGCCGAGCACCTCGGCGGCCTCTTTGAGATCCTCAAATCTTCCATTGGTACACGAACCGATGAAGACCTGGTCGATATGTGTGCCGGTGAGCTTGCTTACCGCAAGACCGGTATCGACATTGTGCGGGACTGCGACCTGCGGCTCCAGCCCCGAGACATCGTACGATCTCTTCTCTGCAGACTTCGCATCCGGGTCGCTCTCGAGATCGAAGGGCTTCATCTTCCGCCGGCCTTTCATGTACTCCCACGTCCTCTTGTCGGGAGCGACGATTCCGGCTTTTGCGCCCATCTCGATCGCCATGTTGCAGCAGGTCATCCTGCCCGGCATATCGAGGTTCGAGATGGTCTTCCCGGTGAACTCGATCGCTTTGTAGGTCGCGCCGTCAGCACCGATATCAGCAGCGATTGAGAGGATGAGATCCTTTGCTCCTACCCGCCTCTGGAATTTCCCGGTGACGGTTGCCTGGATCGTCTCCGGAACCTTGAAGTAAAGTGCCCCGGATTTCAGGGCAAAACCCATGTCGGTCGAGCCGATGCCGGTCGCAAACGCCCCGACCGCCCCGTACATGCAGGTATGGGAGTCAGCGCCGACAATGATCTCACCGGGTGCAGCCCGGCCCTTTTCGAGAACAACCTGGTGGCAGACCCCTTCGTTTATATCATAATTGTGGATCTTCTGCTCGGCCGCAAATTTTCGCAGGCAGATGTGGTTCTCTGCAGCTTCGATGGAGTCTGCAGGGATCTGGTGGTCGAAGAGCAGGATGACCCGTTCAGGGTCGAAGACCTTCTTCCCACCCATCTCGTAGAACTTCCGGACGGCGAGAGGTCCGGTGATGTCGTGGATCATCGCCCCGTCAAGGGGGGCCATGACCACTTCGCCAGCCCGGATCTCCTGGAAAATATCTTCTCTACGATTGTCGTTCCCATGATCAATGGTCTGTGCTGTTCTCGCTCGATCGTATTGTAGTTTGGGGAATACAGGATTCTTCCGGAGGAAAAGACCCCCTCCCGGGGGGAAAAGACGATGGGGGGAGAGATCGGATAACTACAGGTTATTTCGTAGTTAAAGCAATCTTTAATGATTCCGGAGGGTAAGATTCATGCGTTAACTATGCGGAAGAGACTATTGCTCTTAACAGTCGCCCTCGCACTCTGTGCGGTCATGGCGTTTGGCGGGATTGCATCCGCCCAGGAGACGACACCACACTTGAACGTAATCCATGCCTCCGGAAGCGGATCGGTCATGGGTACCCCTGACCGGGTCCAGATCTCGTTCGCCGTAAGGACCGAGAATGCCGATGTCAAGACCTCCCAGACGGAGAATGCTGCCCGGATGAACCAGGTCATCACGGCCCTTGGAGCTGCGGGAATCCCAAAGGACTCCATGAAGACAACAGGTTACACCATCTACCCGAAGCCCCAGGACTCCACGAGCCCCCTGGCATCGAAGATGCAGACCTATGAAGTAACCAACACCCTGCAGGTTACCCTGACCGATGTCAGCCAGTCCGGTACGGTGATCGATATCGCGGTCTCGAGCGGGATCAACCAGATCAGCTCGATCGAGTTCATGCTCTCCGATGCCCAGTCACAACTCCTCCGGAGCCAGGCACTGAAGAAGGCAGTTGCGAAGGCACGTGCCGACGCGGATACCGTTGCAGGGGCACTTGCCGTAAATATTACGGGAACCTCAGATCTCGTTATCAGCAGGGGGTATATGCCGGTCGTTCATAATTACGCAACGTTAGCATTGGGGGCGCGGGAAGTTGCACCAACACCCGTCCAGCCGGATGATATCACCGTAACTGCGGAGGTTGAGATCACTTACACCTACGGTTGAAAACAGCAGGAAGGGATCAGGGATCTTCAGGATCCCTTTCACAACTTTTTTACCCAAGAATCACCTGAGTATTCATCAAAACCTGCAGGCAACACGAGCACTGCATTATTAAATACCCTGGCCCGCAACCGGCCGTAAATTTCGAATATCCCAGAAACAGCGGATACCATAGGATTGATTTTGATATGGAGCGCAATATCGGTTTTAAAGAGCGAAGGTATATTGAGGAGCTGAGAATTCTTACCAAATCCACTGCACTCGACTGCGTCATCGATGACCGTTTCGACCGGGTCATCTACGTGATCCAGCAGGGGGACATGGGCCTTGCAATAGGGAAGAAAGGGGAGAATATCAGAAGGCTCCAGACTGTACTGGGGAAAAGGATCGAGATGGTAGAGTATGCCGATTCTTCTGATGCTTTTATTGTCAACATCTTCAAGCCAGCCGAGATCGTCACCATCGAGCGGGGACCGGAGAACGGCCCGGTGAATGTACGGGTGAAGCAGAGGAGTGATCTCGGGATTGCAATCGGAAAAGCAGGATGCAATATCGAGAAGGCGCGCATCCTCTGCAAGCGGTTCTTCGGCATCGATGTGGGAGAGGTCCTCCTGAAGGAGGAGAATCTATGACTGGGCCAATCGACCCCCGGGTGATTGCCGAGATCTGGGATATTATCGGAGAGCGTGCCGAATCGCCGGATCCCAGGTCCTACACGAGCCGGCTCCTGGACGACGAGAAAGGTATCGATAAGGTCCTTGAAAAGGTCGGGGAAGAGTCAACGGAATTTATCCTTGCCGTGAAAAACGGGGTGCAGGAGCGTACCGTTGAAGAGACAGCTGACCTGCTCTTCCACCTTCTGGTTGCGCTCCGGGGGGCAGGTATCGATCTCGCCGATGTCATGCACGAACTCGAACGCCGCCGGAAATAACGGTTTTTCTTTTCCTTTTTCCCGACGGTATGCTATTTCCGGAGGAATGTTGCCCGGCCCACCCCCGGAGGGAGACTCTCGTCCGGCTGCTGAAGGTTTGGGTGCGCTTTTATCGACAAAGAGCGGCACGCCTGCAGGGAGGCAGGGGCAATCCTCCCGGGTCTCATCCTGTAGGACAAGATCGGCCTGGTACACGCTGTCTATCATCCTCCCGATAGGGAGCGACCCGAATGTTATCGCAAACTTCGCATCAGGGTCCAGGAAAAGATCGTGCGTGGAGGGGCGGGGGAGTACCTCCCGGTTCTTTACATCTGTTGAGTGAGACGGCTTTTCGGGGCCCGAGGAAGAGGGGAGACTACTTACGCATCTCCGCTTCCCTGCGGACAATGATGATGCTTGAGAGGATGCCGAGGGCTATATTGAAGTAATAGAGGACGATCCTCCAGATAACCACGAATATGCCCACAACTGATGCGGGGATAAAGAGGGCGTACATCGTAGTCGCACCCACTTCGGCGATCCCCGAGCTCCCCGGGGTCAGGGGCATCGTCATCAGGATCGCAAGGATGAGCTGGATGACGAATGATTCGAGGATGAGGGGGGGCTGCCCGAGCCCGACAAGGATGAGCGAAGCAGTCATGATCTCCGAAACCCAGTAGAGTAGGGTGAAGAGGAAGCCCCACAGCAGTCCGGTCTTGCCGGTCCGGATGAACCGCCCGACCGCATCGTGGAAATTATCGATCTCCTTGTCAGCCCGCTCGATGAACTCGTCGATCCTGCTCCGGTCCCATTTCTTCAGGCAGAAGCGGGTGATCTTGTTGACAACCCGCTTGATAATATCCGGCCGCCGTACCGAGAAGTAGAAGAGGAGAAGACTGTCGGCGATAAAGAACCAGATTACAAAGACTATAAATTCCGAGGCGGTCCCGAGCATCTTCCATTGGTCGGTAAGTACGATCATGGCAAAGGCCGCAAACCCTGCGAGCGCAATGCCGTCGAGAACCCGCTCCATGATGACGACCGCCGTCGCATCCCCGATAGGAACATCTGCCCGGTACAGTTCATGGACCCGGACCGGCTCGCCCCCTGCCTGGGCCGGTGTTATGGCAGATGCAAGGAGGTTTGCAAAGACGAGGTTGAGGCTGTAAAGGAACGGTATTTTGTACCCGAGGGAGAAGCTCATCTTCTTGATCCGCATGGCCCAGAAACACATAGTCAGGAGATGGGTTAAGAATGCGAGGAAGAGGAAAACGATATTGATCTCTTTTATGCACTGGATGGTCTTTTCATTGATGGTCAAGTAGAGGATAACGATGAGGACCGCGAGGGAGAACCCGATCGATATATAGAGCCATTTCCACTGAGATCGTTCCATTATCTTTCCTCAAGGCCGTACACTTATGCGAGATCTTCGCTCTTCCTAAACGTTATTGGGCATACTATAAACCTTTATTACTCATTTTGAGGGCCAGGTCCTCCCCCAAAAAAAGATCAGACCGTAAAAATGTCGCGCTCTGAAACAATACAAAAGAGGCCTGAGGTGACCGCTGCGTCAAGCCAGCCGTGCCCGTAACTGAAACAGGCAAGGGCATCTTCGTCTTTTCCGGCATCAAGGAAAGTTTTTCCCTGGTGGGCATACGATCCCACGATGCACAGGATACGGTCCGAGAATGCAGATGCCGTTGTTGCAGGATCCGCCCCCCTGGTGACGGAAGATCGCGCCAAGTCGAGAAGACGGCAGTAGCGGGTTGTTTTCTCCCGGAGCCGCTCCCGGTATTCCGCCGAAAGAATTTCAGCGGCCCCCGAGAAGGGGCAGCCAGCCTCCCCGCAGGATGTGAGAACCCCGAAAGTATACCCGAAGTGAAGCCAGCCAAAGCCATAAAAAAATGCGGCGTGACCGTTGATTGGATCACCCGATGCGCAGAAGGTGAGGCCATCGCTCTCATAGGCAGCAGCCATCCCGTAAACCTTCCGTGCAAGTTCGCCGAGAATTGATCCCTCCTCCGGTGCAGACCGGGTCGCAGCGAGGCCCGATGCAAGGAGTTGCTGGCATTCAATGATCCTCATAACCCGGCAAACACCTCCAGGTACTCGCGTTCCATCTCGTGGAGATCCGCGGGAATGACCAGGATATGCAGGGGGGGCCCGAAATCCTGTGCTTTCAGCTCTTCAGCTCTTCCCGCCCGGACGACCGGGTTATCAGATCCCGCCCGGGCGATGCCGAGATACAGGGGAATATCCACGTTTTTCTCTGCAGCCATCTCTTCGATAAGGGCAACGGCTTCCGAAACCGTCATATACCGCTCGTTCTGGATATCGAGATAGACGAGGGTATGGAGGCGGAGTGTCAGGTTCTGGGCGATGACATCGACCGGTGTCGTGGGGGACCAGTTCTTCTGCGGGAACGGGACCGAACAGGACTTACCGAACCGGTAGTTCTGGAGCCCCGAGAGCCCGCAGACGGCGCTCACGATAGAAGCGGCATGAACAATTGCGGCCCCGATCCCCCGTTCCGCAGCCCGCATCCGCAGGTCAGCATGCGTTGTGGAGACCATCGGATCGCCAGCGCACAGGAAGACTACGTCATGATTGATCGCCCGGTCCAGGACTTCGTCGGGGTGCTGTTCCACATCCTCACGGTACAGAAGTCCAAGTTTCTTCCCGTAATACTCCTCGAGTTCGGGGACCGGGGTTCCCATAAGCCGCGAGGTATAGCATTCGAGATAGACGTAATCCGCGTTCCGGATCCGGTCGAGACCTTTTACAGAGACATCCGTCTTATCAAAGAGCCCGAGCCCGACAAAGGTCAGCATCGCTGGAAAACTCCCTTTCTCGCGTATAAATTCGCATACAGATCCACACTCGTTGATCTCATGATCTCTCCCTTCCCTTGGTGCAGAAAACCCGTCCCGCCTGCTCATTGTTCCGATGCATCGGCGATGAGCAGCGATCGGGTGATCCCTCCGCTAGAAGGAAGGATAGTAACCTGACCCCGGGAGACCTTGTACTTCTGCCACTCATTGCTCCACCCCGTATGCCGGAGCTGCGGAAGGAGTTTGCATTCTCCCCGGTTTTCACCTCGCTCATCCCGGCCAGCACCTGCCTGAGGAGGGAAGGCGTCTTCTCATCAGATGATTCCCGGTTGATAAGAGAGTATCCGATCCCGTCAATTTTCTTGAGCTTTGCGGTGAGGATGAAAGGAACTGGTACAGGACTTCGAGCCTGTGGTACCCAAGAAGCGTGGAGATGGAGTTCACGCAGAACCTGACCGATGGGGGGGAAAGGGACATCTCCCCCTCGGAAAAAACCCCTTCGAAGCTGGTCTGAACCCTGTTGGAGAATTTTCTGCCGATCCTGGGGAGAACGGTCGGGCTCGATACGGAGATATCGGCTATCCCCGGGGTGGAACTCCTGGTTGGCGCGTCGATAACCCCCCTAAACCAGTCGTCGGTCCCGGCGATCCTGAAAGATTCGAGGAGATCTGCCGCACCTTCGTCTGCCGAGTGAAGAGGTGCATATTTCCCGGTTGACGGTTTTCTCAGGGGACAGACCCCTTGATCGGGATCGCCCATGGCAGGGGCAGGAACGAGGATATTTGTCCCATCCTCAAGACCACCGCTTGCGGCTTCAATATGAGCAATTCCCGTCTTATACCAATACATCTATCGTGAGATCATTTAATGAGAAGGTTTATAATTGCTCCTATTAAAAGGCCCAGAATTACAGAGTAAACTGATGTAAGGATGGCGATTCTTGCCCCGAGCTGTTTGTACAGGACGGCAATGGTGGATATGCACGGGACAAAGAGGACACTGACAATCGCAAATGTATAGAGCTGGACCGAACTCATTACCGATCCGAGGTTTGCTGTGCCGGCAAGGACTGCAAGCGTCTCGAATGCAAGTTCCTTCCTGAAGATACCGAATAAGATTGCGGTCGAGGCATAACCCGGGAGGCCCAGCAGCGTGACGGTTACCGGAGCAACCAGCTCCTGGAAGGCATCAATCAGGCCGAAGTACTGGAAGAGACCAAGGCCGATGCTGGTGATTATGAGGAGCGGCATGGCGATGAAGAGGAACTCCTTGATCCTGAGCCAGGATTTCTTGAGAACCAGCCTCCCCTGAGGCCGCCGGAGCGGAGCCATCTCCACGATCATGCCGAATTGCTCGCCCGGCGTAATCCGGCTGAGTATTACCGCCGTGAGCACGATCAGGACGAGGATGAGGAGGTAGATCGAGAAGGCCCAGGCAAGCCCGACAAACGCTGCCACGATACCTGCGATGACAACGGTCCGGGCCGAACAGGGGACCATGGTAATCAGGAAGGCGGCGATGGTCTGTTCCCGCCGGGTCTTGAGGATCCGCAGGCTCATCACTGCGGGTACCGTGCAGCCAAAACCGATGACCATCGGGATAATTGCCTCCCCGTGCAGCCCGAGACGGTGCATTGCCCGGTCCGCAAGGAATGCCGCCCGGGTCATGTATCCGGTGTCTTCGAGAAGGGAGAGGCCGATATAGAAGGTGAAGACAAACGGGAACGCTATCCCAAGACCCGCCTCGATGGCAACCAGCACAGAGAATCCGATTTTCTGGATAAACGGCGAGAACCCTGCCACATTGAACGGGTCGATGATCCCGCTCGCGAATGCCTGGACGATCATCTCCTCCATAGATGACCCGATGACAAATACCGAGAGGAGCAGGAGAAAGAGGATCGCACACAGTATCGGCACCCCCGGGAAGACCCGGGTCAAGACACTGTCGAGATCGAATGACTTCTTCCCATCCCGGTTGCTGATAACGGTTTCTGCGATCTCCCGGGAAAAATTGTGCCGGTTGGTAGCGATGATCTGGCGGACCGACATCATGTGGCGCTGCTCGATCTCCCTCGCGATGCCTTCTGCAGCTCCGAGGAGAAGGGGGTCATCTCCCGTACCCTGGAGTGCCAGCAAGTTCTTGGGTCGGGTCGTCCCGAGCGTCTTCTCAAGGCTCCGGAGAGCGGCCTCGATGTGATGATCGTAGGGTACGCTGAGATCCGGTACCATAGCCGAGCTCAGGGCAAGGGGAAGGATACGATCGATATTTCTTCCCTCCGAGGCTGCAGTAAGAAGGACGGGCACTCCGAGACGACGGGTAAGGGCTGAGGTATCCAGTACAAGACCTTCCCGTTCGGCAAGATCGGCCATGTTGACGACAACAATCATCCGCGGAGAAAACTCCGCAACCTGGGTAAAGAGATAGAGGTTCCTTTCCAATTTCGATGCGTCGAGCACTCCGATTATTGCATCTGCACCGCCTTCTTCGAGGAAACTGCGGACCAGCGTCTCTTCCTCTGAATTCCCGTCGAGCGAGTAGATGCCCGGGAGATCGACTACCTCGATCCGGTCTTTCCTGAAACAGACGTTGCCGGTCTCAAGCGCGACCGATGACCCAGGGTACCGGTTGACTTCCACGCCGAGGCCGGTGAGCTGATTAAAAATGAGGGATTTTCCGACCCCGGGATTCCCGAGAAGTGCTATCTTCATAAAGACCGTTCCACGGAAACTGCTGCCGCAATCTCGGGGCTCAGGGCTACATCGCACCCTTTGACCAGAAGGACAAGTGACTGGTTCCCCAGTTTTCTCCGAATCTTCACCTGTTCTCCCGGGACCACCCCGAGATCGAGGAGCCGTTTGGCACAGGACTGCCCGAGAATACAGCGGACGACCACTTCATCGCCTTCATTGAAATCGAGGAGCGAGTACGGGGAGCAGGAGGAGGGGCATCCGGGGCCTTCACATCCCCGCCGGGGAATATCCCGTCCCACCCGTCGTGGCTTTTTCAGGTACTCTCCCAGGAGGTCGATCGTCTCATCGGAAACTGTATGCTCAAGGGTACACGCTTCGCTGGATGCCGCCAGGGCATCCATGCCGAGCATCTCCAAGAGGAAACACTGGAGGGTCTCGTGTTTTTTTAATACCGAGGCACTGATTGTTCTTCCCCGTGCAGTCAGGGTAACCTCATTATCTGCCGCGATCGCAACCTCCCCCCGGGCGACGAGTTCGTTGATATCGGCCTCTACCTCCGGGGAGCCCTTTCCAAGTATCGTCCCCAGATCTGCTATGGTTGGCGCATGCCGGTTTTTTTCAGAAAAGACCTGGATCGCTTCCAGGTAGTCTTCCCGCAGGGATGATTGCATGGTATTCTTCTCTTATCTTTGTACCTTACCTCTTAATTGGGTTACCGATTGACCGGCCTTGGTATCCGGGCCTCAAGGAATTTTAAGTTGCAGGGGCAATTATATAAAAGCGATGATTTACTGGCTCTACGAGCGCCTGCTCATGCGACAGATCACCGAACTGCCCTGGCATGTGTGTTTCATGATCAGCGGGCAGGATATGGCTGAGGCACCGGAAAATCTCTTCCTTATCGTCAGGTGGTGTTTAGAGATCTCGGAGCGGGTCAGAAAGCCCCGGCCGGTAAATTCTCATGGGATCCGGGGCGTCACCTTCCATATCGGGACAACCCGGCCTGACGATATAACCCGGTATCGGAAGAAGATCGATAAGATCGGCTCCATCTCCCACCTGATCCTTCATATCGGGGACAAAGAAGAGATCTCCGGTCAGGGCATGGATGTGGTTGTTGCGGTCGGGAAGAGCGGGAGGGCGGAGATCACCTCCTGCATCCGGAGGATGGCGGAGACCGGGGTCCGTCCTTCTGAAATCGATGAGAGACTGCTTGAGTCGTACCTGACGTTCAAGTATGCGCCTGACGTGGTGATCAAGAGCGGCGGGGATCACCTCACTGACTTCCTCATCTGGCAGTCGGTCTATTCCGAACTTTTCTTCTCGGATGTGAACTGGAAGTACCTGCGGAAGATCGATTTCCTCCGGATCCTCAGGGATTACCAGTCGCGAATCCGGCGGTTTGGAAAGTGAGCCGTTTCGGCCTCCAACCGTTCGTTATTTTTCCAGGGACCGGGATGAATTTCTTATCCCGGCACCATCATTCGAAAGCGGCGTACATCGCATCTTTCATGATAACGGCAGCGGGGTCTGCATTGCGGATTACCATGGAGGAGACAAATTTCTTGATCGGGCCTTCCATCTTTCTTCGGGAAGGCGTGGCTTCTTCCCGCTGTTTTCCGGCCTGTTTTGGCGTCGCGGGTTTTGCAGGGGCCAGGGAAGATGCCTCAGGCTAGACCTGTGAAGCCCTGGCGGATTGAGGAGCCTCCTGCGGTCTCTGCCAGGAAATCTCCCCAGATTTCAAGGCCTTTGCGATCCGCGGATCTTCGGCGTTCAGGACCGGCGTTGTGGAGAAAGTGGCAGGTTCCGATGGTCTGCCGGGAAGCGTCCTGGTTACCGGAGGCACGGAAGTTTGTGCAATAATCACCGGATGGGGATCTGCTGTCTTGGCAAGGGCAAGATTGCATTCTTCCGCAAGATCCCTGCCCTGCCGTTCAATCTCATCGAGGATATCAGCCCGGAGGAGAACCGTTGCCTCCCGCCACCCGTCTTCGTTCCCTTTTTTTACCATGCGGTATCAGTTGATGTTCTTCTCGTGCAGGGAAATATAGTACGCGATCTGTTTTTTTTAGATCAGGGCGATCAACCGTTTTTTGCGGTCATCCGCTGTTCGTACGTACGGATAGCGCGGAGGAGGTCGATCTTCCGGAAGAGGGGCCAGTACGGGGCACAGAAGTAGACCGCAGATTCGTGGCCGTTTGCAAGCCATGGCAGGAAATTGGAGGTCCTCCATTCATTCCCGGTCCTGATGATGAGATCGACCGGTGGGATGCCCTTGCCGCCGTGGAGGTGCTCCTCCACCATCCGGATATCGATATCCCCCGGTCTTACCTGCCCCTGAGCGACGGCTTCAAGAATCTCCCGGGCTGCAAGGACGATCTCGTTCCGCCCCCCGTACGCGAGGGCGATGTTCAGATGGAACCCAGCGTTGTTTTTTGTCGCCTCTTCAGCAGAGTCGACCGCAGCCCTGAGACCATCAGGAAGGAGGGCCCGATCGCCTACCATCTGCACGCGGATCCTGTATCGTCTGACCCGTTCGTCTTCAACCACCCGGAGAAATTTCTCCCTGAAGAGAGCAAAGAGATGATCGACCTCGTCTCTTTTTCGTGAGAAGTTCTCGGTAGAGAAGGTGTACAGGGTAATGTGGCTGATCCCGAGATCGTATGCCCAGTCAAGCATCTCCTCGGTCCTGTCAGCGCCGGCCCGGTGGCCTTGTGCGGTCTCGACCCCGAGCCTCCTGGCATAGCGCCGGTTTCCGTCCTGGATGATCGCGATATGGTTCGGGACGTGCCGGACCTGCATCCGGAGATAGCGCTCGTACAGCGGCTCGACGAGATTGCGGAGATTCAAACCGGCGTCACCTCAACAATCGTGCCCTTGTCGGGGTACCGTTCGACAACGGTTTTTGTCCCGAAGAGCTCATCTGCATATTCTGTCAGGAGCCACCACGCCATCTCGATCCTCTCCCCGCAGCTCTCAAAACTTCCGTGTTCCAACTTCCGTTCGCAGAACTCCATGGATGCACTCATCTGTTCTTCTGAAGGTTCAAGCACCCCGTACACAATCGTCCCGTCAGGAGTAATTTCATCGAACGGACGGGCGGTGTTCTCCGCGATTCGCTTCAGCCGTTCGCGCAGCTGTACGGAGTCCTTGAACCCTGATGAGCACCAGTGAACCTTCTCGTGCCGGCAGAGTTCATCCGCCCATGCTCGGGCACCATCGATCGCATTGTGCAACGCGTCGGCGAGCTCGTAGCCCCTCTCCCGCATGGCATACGCATTGGTCTCTCCCCATTCGAGCTCGTTGATGTTGAGGAAATCGAGGTACGGCAGTGCCGGTATGAGATTCTCCAGGCCGGGAAGTGACGGGACCTCAATCCCGATGGAAAAGCCCATCTCTTTTGCCCGTTTTGCCGACGCAATAAAATCGGAATCCAGAATAAAAGGCCAGTTTTCATGAGGCGGGTGGAGCCGGATCTCGTCAACGACGCCTCTCATTGCGGCAAGTTCAGTTTCCGACGGTGCCTTTGCCGTATAGAGATGGATATGGTGCTCCGGGCCGAAATGATCCTTGAGCAGCCTGCAGTACCTGGCTACATTCTCAAGGCAGAGAAGCGGCTCTCCCCCGGTGATTCCCGTACCAAGCGCGCTCATCTTCTCTGCCTCTTCGATGATCTCCTTATCGATGTCCACCGGGCGATCGTTTGCCCATACGGTATCGGTCCCTTTCCGTTCCGAAGATAAGGGACAATACCAGCACCTCCGGTGACAGCGTCCCGTCACAAAGAGCACCATTTTTGCGCCCTGATGGCAGAGAACGCAACCTTCTGAGAGAGTCAAGTCGGACACCTTTCCGGAATAATTGTTCCGTTGAGTAATATATCTCAGTCATTGGGTAAACCGAGAAGAAAATTCTTCTCTCAGGGGCTGGCTCCTGAAATACTCCGGATTTTCATCGCAAACTCTCAAGCCGGTCGCTCTTCTGATGAGAATGTACGCCCGAAAAATACTAAAAACAGCAATGGCCCCGGGCTCCCATTCTCCGAACAAGAAAATCAGAATTCATCGGACCTCGGATCATTTTCTCAACCCGGGATCGGGTCCGTAAATATCTCCCTCATCAGACTTCGGTATCTTCCAGCCCAGTTACAATCGTATTCCTGCTCACCAGCAGGTTATACGCATTGTGTGCCTTGTTGAACCGGACGAGAACGCCTCTCAGTTCGAGGAGCGATCCGTACGGGGCTTTGACGATCAGCTCGTTCTCATCGGTGCGATGATACCCCGGCATCACCGCGTAGATGGGTGCCTTCGCCGTCCCGTCGCAGAGCTTGATCACGTGCGATCTGGGATTCCCGAGTTCTCCCGACATCTTCGCCGCCGCCACATTGATCCGCTTGCCGACGTGCTGGCTGATCTTGGATAATCGCAGGAACTTTGCATCAGCAGGCGGCCTGCACTCCTGCCGGGTCAGCCCGTCCTTCCGCAAAATCGCGTACGAGTACTTGATATCGGTATTGACGTACCGGAACCCCTCCGGGTCCTGCCGCATTACCTCCATGATATGCGTGGGCAGGATAGGCCGGGCACTCGTAAAACTCCAGCACCGTGGGGCTTCGCAGCGCGTTCCCCAGAGGAACGCACAGGGCCCATAGATCGTAAATCCGTGCCCGAGGAGTGCAACGGTAAGCGATCGCATCCGCATCGCGTTCTCCTCATCGGCAGGCTCGGTAATAAGCACCGTCCCGTCCGGTGCGAGCCTCCCGGCGAGCGCTGCAACAATCCCCGCCCCGGCATCCGGAGAATCGCCCGGAAGCTCGTTGAGCACGTTCGAGAAGATCATGAGATCGATCTTCCCGGGAACTTTTGCGAGATCCGGGCTCGTGATGTCCATGGCGATCGGTGCCTTGACACTCACCTTCGCGCCTTTTGTTGTGCACTGCTTCCGGAGGAACAGGAATGCCTCGATGTGCTCCTCCGAACGTTCGAGCGAGTAAACGGTCGCTTTCCGGTTATCCAGCCGGGAATAGAAGTCGGCTATCGCGAGTGGGACAACCCCCGGGCCTGTCCCGACATCGAGAATATTCGCAGACGGTTTCAGGAGCCCCTCGCGGGCAAGCATCGCAAGCAGATGCTCAGCCTGCATGAAATAGACCGGGAAATGGTACGCGAGATAACCAAGCACACTGTAGCCTTTTGCGTACCTGAGGCGCCGCTGGTAGGCCGGACGCCAGTAATCGTCTTTCTGGGCGACGATGGCCTTCTTGAGCCGTGCGAGGGTCTCGGGATCGTCCCAGTTCTTCGACGCCTTTCTGGTGATATATTCCTCGATGCTTCGCTCGATGAGCGCAGGGATCCTCCGCCCGGCGAAAAATGCTGCCTGCGGCCCGGTTTCGGGCTCGCCGGGTGCGATCACCGGGGACTGGCCGGTGGGTGAGAAGATGTAGTCATCTTCTGATCTTACTGCTTTCAGCCGGAGGGAGGTGAGGTGCGGCTGTATGTCTGCAAGAACCTCCTCCTGCGAAAGGTCGAGATACGAGTCGTCGAGCCTGGGCAGGAGCTCGGAGAGCCGGAAGACCGCTCTCTTCGCGGCGAGGTTTTTTACTGCGGTGATAAGCCTGCTCTCCATGTCTGCCGGGTACTTACGAGGCGTGCGATATTACATGTTTGTATGGGTGGGGGACGGTTTGAATCGCACCAGTAGATCCCCCGGGTCCGCGAGTCGAGGGGAATCTAACACGGGTCTCCGATCATCTTCTCCGTCGTCTACAGGGAGGTGGTTCGGATGCTGCCGCAGTAAACTCCGTTATCATCCGTGACGGGAGGGTTATGGGAAGCATCGCTCTCAAGCACTCTGCGCAGGATACTGGTCTCAGGTGGATAGGGAACACTACCCTCCTTATCTCCCCCCAGGTTCGGGAAGTGCCCGGCCCTTGGGGCGGCCCTGACCGACCATGCGATCGAGCTGGGGCCTGCCCGCGATCAACCGGTAGCGGATTGCCGCTCGTGCCGGGCCTGCATCGAAGCATGCCCCCCCAAGAGCCCTCGGAACTGGTACGATAGGTAGGTTCCTGCATCAGGGTGACCGGTTCGATAATCTCCCCGTGTATCCCCCTCCTCCGCTGGTTCATCAGGGTAAAGGCGTCCGAGCCGATCTCAGGGTCTCTCTGGTAAATCGGATCGCGGCCCGGTCGGTTATTCGGTCCAGCGCTTGCACGATGGCCCGCCCTCACTTCAATAAAGGATGACCGTGAACATTCTTTCATGCTCGATCACTGTCCCGGTTCGTTTAACCTGAAAACCCCCACCCTCGCGATAAAGAGGTGCCCGCAGTGCGGTGAGGAGATTGAGGTCTTCTCAAACGACATCTCGGTGAAATGCAGCAGGTGCGGGTTTGAGGTCTTCAACGATATCGTCTCCTGCGTTCAGTGGTGCAAGTATGCAAAGGAGTGTGTCGGGGAAGAGACGTACAACAAGCTGATGGCTATGCGGAAAGCCCCCAGAGAAGAAACCCCCGGAAAAGAACCCTTCCGAAGAAAGTCCCTCGGAAAAAAGCGCCGCTGACCGGTCAGGTCAGAGCGAGCATTCTTTCGATGGCTCTCCGGGCGCGGGCAGCGACTCCTTCGGGAACGGTGATGCTGGGGGACATGGTCAGGAGTGCATCCCTGACTTTCACAAGATCGGTCTTCTTCATGTTCCTGCATACCGCCGATGAGGAGAGCGGATAGCACCGCTTCTCCGAAAACTCTTTTGCGAGTCGGTGCAAAATCCCGACTTCTGTCCCGATGATGAACTCCTCTTTTGGGGATTCCCCGACCCGCCTGATGATGCCGGAGGTGCTTGCGACATGGTCCGCAAACTCGATCACCTCCGGCCGGCATTCCGGGTGGACGAGGAGTTCCGCTTCGGGATGGGCCAGCCGGGCTTCCCGGACGTGGTCCGGGGTAATCTGGTCGTGGACGATGCAGACCCCCCCCCCGGGGAGGATCTTCTTCTTCGTGAACCGTGCGGCGTACGCAGCGAGGTTGCGGTCGGGAACGAAGAGGATGGTATCTTCCCCGAGAGCATTCACGACATTGACCGCATTCGACGACGTGCAGCAGATATCGCTCTCGGCTTTGACTTCGGCGGTAGTGTTTACATAGCAGACGACCGCTGCCCCGGGGCTGCGGGATTTTACGAGACGGAGTTCATCCGCAGTTATCATGTCTGCCATCGGGCAGCAGGCATCGATTGCCGGAAGGAGGACGGTCTTGTGCGGGGAGAGGATGGCGGCGGTCTCGGCCATGAAGTCGACCCCGCAGAAGACAATCGTATCGCCCTTCATCGTGGCCGCGGCCCGGGAGAGTTCGAGCGAGTCCCCGGTCAGGTCGGCAATATCCTGCACCTCGGGGAGCTGGTAATTATGCACGAGGATGATCGCGCGCCGTTCTTCCTTCAGCCGGAAAATCTCCTCCCGGAGAGCTGCATTATCCTGCATTCAGCACATCCCTCTTATCCTGTTCGCCATTCCTTTTTATCAATCCGTCGCTGTTTCCGAAAATGGACCAGCCCCGCACTGCAAATCAGGAGACGTCAGGTGAGATGGTGGTCGGGAGATACTCCAAACGGGATATTTAAGACCGCATACACCGACTCTCCTGAAAGATTTATGCGAGTCACACTCCCGGATAAAAGCAATGAGGTTGTCGATGCTGAGGGCGCCACCGTAGGGCAGGTGCTTCTCGGTCTTGGGATCCGGCCAAACGAGGTCCTTGTCACGTGTAACGGGAAGCTTCTCCCCGAGGATTACCTTGTCGGGGAAGATGCTGAATTGAAGATCATCAGGGTCTCTCACGGGGGATAAGGGTGGCAGGCAACAGGACCGATCGCCCCGGATGTTCCCTCTGTGGGGAAGATGCGGTGATCTGCCTCCGGGAACCGAACCGGCACCTGTGCGGAAAGCACCTTTCGGAAGATATTGAGGCCCGGGTGCTCTCGGCCATACGGGAATACGGCATGATCCAGAATGGCGATCGCATTGCGGTTGGCCTGAGCGGGGGCAAGGACAGCACCGCCCTTCTCCTTCTTTTACATTCGCTCCTTCCCCTGTGGGACAATGTCAGCATCGTTGCAATTACGGTTGATGAAGGGATCGCAGGTTATCGTGAGGAGACCATTGGTGCGGCGGAGGCTCTCACCCGGGAGATTGGGATCGAGCACCACACGATCTCGTTTTCCGATCTCTTCGGAGGAACCCTTGACGCCTTCCTCAAAGGGCGCGAGCAGCAGGCCTGCACGGTCTGCGGTATCCTCAGGAAAAAAGCGCTTGCTATTTCCGCAGGGCGGGCGGGTGCTACCCGGCTCGCGACCGGCCACAACCTCGACGACGAGGCGCAGTCGGTGCTGATGAATACCCTGCGGGGAGATCTCATCCGGCTCATTCGGGAGAGTGGGGAGGAGTCGGGATATTTCATCTCCCGGATAAAGCCTCTCCGGGATATCTCAGAAAAAGAGATTGCTGCCTATCTCATCATCCTGGGGTACTGGAATGATCTCCCTGAGTGCCCGTACACCCGGTTCGCACTCCGGGCAGAGGTAAGGGGGATGCTGTCAGATTTCGAATGCCAGTATCCCGGCACCCTCAAGAATCTGGTCACAAGCCGGAAAAAGATCCGGGAACATCTCGGGAGAACGGAAATTGCAGGACCGATTCGGCACTGCAGACAATGCGGCGACCCCTGCTCCGGTGAGCTCTGCCAGGTCTGCCAGCTCCTGCCCTCCCTCAAACGCTAAAAGGTTATCAGGGCTCGAGACTGTTCAGACCGTTTTCTGCTCCTTCTATCCGGTATGGGTGGGAGTACACGTTCATCCGTCCCGCACGGACAAACCCGACCACCGTGAGCCCGGCCTTCTCAGCGATCTCGACCGCAAGGGTCGTGGTCGCGCCCCGGGAGACGATGACCGGGATGTTTGCGATCAGGCATTTCCTGACCATCTCGGAAGAGATCCGCCCGGAGACGATGACAAAAGTCTTCGAAAGATCGACCCCGCTCCGGATGCCGCTGCCGATGATCCGGTCGAGAGCGTTGTGCCTCCCGATATCCTCGGAAACAGCAATTATCTTCTCTTTGTCCGCGAGCGCGACGATATGGATCCCGCCTGTTGTGCGGTGCAGTTCCGAGTTCAGGACGGACTTCAGGAGACTCCCGATTGCACCGGTGTTGATAGTGAAGTCGGATCTGATCTTCGGGAGTTTCTCAGCATCGATATACGATGCACTCCCGCCGCAGCCGGAGAGGATCGTCTTTTTGGGGCCGAGAACTTTGAAGAGGTTCTTCGTTATCACGCTCAGCCGGTTCTTCTCGATCCGGATCGACTCGATCTCATCGACATCTTTTACGATCTGCTCGGTGAAGAGGTACCCGGTGACGAAGTCTTCCAGCGCAACCGGGCTGAGCATCGCGGTCATGGCGTGCCTCCCGTTGATGAAGAGAGCGAAGGGTACCTCCTCGATGACCTCGTGAGTGGCCTTCTCAAATTTTTCACCGTCAATCCTGATGCAGAGCAGGAGTTTGAACATATCCGCCATAACCTGATACCTCAGTTATGGCCGGGCGGTTCTTCCCGGTCAAGCACCTCATCCATACTCCCGCTCCGGTATCCTTCGAGATCGAGCACGCCATACCGGAAACCAAGCAGTTTTAATTCCTTTACTAGTTCCATGCGCATCTTCATTATTTTTGGGATCTCGTCGCCCGTGACATCGATCCGTGCGATATCCCCGTGCATCCGGACCCGGAACTGGGAGAAGCCTTTCCCGGCAAGGAAGGCCTCGGCCGCCTCAATCATCCGGAGTTTTCCGGATGTTATCGCTTCCCCGTACGGGATGCGCGAGGAGAGACAGGCAGCAGAGGGCTTGTTCCAGAACGAATAGCCTCGCTCCCGGGCGATCGCCCGGATATCGTCTTTTGTGATCCCCGCTTCGATGAATGGGTGGATGATGCCTTCTTCCGTGCTTGCGACGATCCCCGGGCGGTGCTCTCCCATGTCGGAGGTGTTGAGACCATCTGCGATACAGGCAAAGCCAAGTTCGTCCTTCTTTCCTTTGAGGACGACCGCTGAATTCTTTCTGCAAAAGTAGCAGCGTTCGGCCGGGTTCCTGATAAACCGCTCGTCCTCCATCACTGAGACCGGGAGGATCTCCAGATCGAGATTGTATCTCTCTGCGAGCACCCTCGCATCGCTGACTTCGGATCTCGGCACAACCTGGCTGTCAAGCAGGACGCACCGGCTCCTGTCGCCCAGGGTCTCCCGGGCGAGGAGGGCGAGGAGGGCGCTGTCGACCCCCCCAGAGAACGCGACGATCATCGATCCCCGGGTGGCGATGTTATCTTTAACGGCCTGAATTTTCTTCTCGGTATTCATGGTAAAACATCTCGGTATTCATGGTAGAACAAATTGGATAGACTGAAGACGATCCGGGGATCCTTAGGATCCACGCCGCCGGGATTCAGCCCTGCACTGGTTCTCGTCGCCTTCGCGAAGCTGGAGGCAGATATCGCAGGTGCGTTTCACGAGGTTTACATCACGCCCTTCCCGGAGATCGCAGGCGAATTTCTCTATCGATGCCTTCACATCGTTCTCGAACTCGATCCGGTATCCCCTCTTCCCGGAGAGGTATTGCGAGACGGCAGAGGGAGCGATCTCGAGCATCCTTGAGGCATCCACCTGCGAAACACCGGCCTTTACGAGTTCCGCGGCAATTGCCGCGCGGATCGCGGGCAGGACATCCCAAACTATTTTCTGGCAGGGTGCTTCCATCGTATCACAACCTTTAAGTTATCCCAGTTGCAATATAACTTATTGCAATTAACAATTGTGAATGGGGT
The DNA here is from genome assembly GCA_030919125.1 of Methanoregula sp. SKADARSKE-2. Classification (GTDB taxonomy): domain Archaea; phylum Halobacteriota; class Methanomicrobia; order Methanomicrobiales; family Methanospirillaceae; genus Methanoregula. The sequence continues at coordinate 1,169,838 of CP121470.1, read as the reverse complement.
GCAGAACAAGAAAAACCTTCCCATTCGCCCCCGGGGGATCTTCCTTATGAATCTGGATCGCGTATCGTTTTTCCCGGGGGACACTTTCATTGATGTTCCGGGAACACCAAAGGGGAAAGAATAATCCCGAGATCCGTGCACATATTCAGGTAGAAGGTGGAGAATGGCAGAGAGACGCATCATCTATATGGATCACGCAGCGACCACGTTCACCCGTCCCGACGTAGTATCCGCAATGCTCCCGTATTTCACCGAGCATTTCGGTAACCCTTCATCGGTCTACAGCATCGCCAGGGTGACGAAGGAGGCGATCGAGCGATCACGGATCCAAGTCGCAACGGCACTCGGTGCCGAGCAGGACGAGATCTACTTCACCGGTGGCGGTACGGAATCTGACAACTGGGCGATCAAAGGGGTTGCCTTGGCCAACCGCAAGCGGGGGAACCATATCATAACCTCGAAGATCGAGCACCACGCGGTTCTCCACTCCTGCCAGTTCCTCGAAAAGGAGGGGTTCGAGGTTACCTATCTCCCGGTTGACCGGAACGGGATGGTCAGCCCGGAGGATCTCGAGAAGGCGATCACGGACAGGACGATCCTTGTCACCATAATGTACGCGAATAACGAGATTGGGACCATCGAACCTATAGCCGAACTCGGTGCCATCGCCCGGAAGCACAATGTCTATTTCCACACCGATGCGGTCCAGGCGATCGGGAGCGTCCCCATTGACGTGAAAGCCCAGAACATCGATCTCCTCTCCCTCTCTGCCCACAAATTCTATGGCCCCAAAGGCATCGGGGCTCTCTACATCAAAAAAGGTGTTCGTATCGAGAACCTCCTCCACGGTGGCGGGCAGGAGAAAAGGCGCAGGGCGGGGACCGAGAATATTCCGGGTATCGTCGGGCTTGGGAGAGCGATCGAACTCGCGACCGCTGACATCCCCGGGCACAGCGCCCGGGTCGCCGCGATGCGGGATCGTCTCGTTACCGGAATTCTTGAGAAGATCCCTTATGCACGGATCAACGGCCACCCGGAGAAGCGCCTCCCGGGAAATATCAATATCAGTTTCGAGTTTATCGAAGGAGAGTCGATACTCATCTGGCTCGATGACGTGGGGATCTGTGCCTCAACGGGAAGCGCCTGTACCTCCGGATCGCTCGAACCCTCCCACGTCCTCCTCGCGACCGGCCTGCCGGTTGAGATCTCCCACGGCTCGCTCCGGCTCACGCTCGGCGACGCGAACAAGCCCGGTGATGTGGATGTGATCCTGGACGTGCTCCCGAAGGTTGTATCAAAGTTGAGGGAGATGTCTCCGCTGCATCAGAAAACCGAGAAGGATCGGAGGTGCGATGTATAGCGACAAAGTGATGGATCATTTCAAGAACCCCAGGAATGTCGGGGAGATAGAGGACGCCGATGGTATCGGTGAAGTCGGAAACCCCTCCTGCGGCGATATTATGAAGATCACCCTGAAGATCAAGAACAACATCGTCGTAGATGCAAAGTTCAAGACTTTCGGGTGCGGGGCAGCGATCGCATCGAGCAGCATGGCTACCGAGCTTGTCCGGGGAAAAACGCTCGAAGAGGCCTGGGAGGTCTCGAACAAGGCGGTTGCGGAGGCGCTCGAAGGCCTGCCCCCCATAAAGATGCACTGCTCGGTCCTTGCCGAGGGGGGAATCCACAAGGCGATCAATGACTACCGGAGACGACACAGCCTTCCCGAATGGGAGGAGAAAAACCTGCACATCCACGATCACGACAATGACGTGGAGTGCCAGCACTGAGCGCATCCGTTTAAAACTCATATCGGAGAACTGTGACCGATGATAACGGAACGGGAACGGGAGCGGTACAAGCGCCAGATGATGCTGTTTGGCGATGAAGGGCAGGAAAAACTCAAAAAGGCCCATATCTTCATCGCGGGTGCCGGGGGCCTTGGTTCCCCGGTCTCGATCTATCTTGGGGTCGCCGGGGTTGGGCACATAACCATCGTCGACATGGACGTGGTCGACCAGTCCAACCTCAACCGGCAGATCCTTCATTTTGATCGGGATGTCGGGAAGAAGAAGACGGCATCCGCTGAGGAGAAACTCCGAGAGATCAACCCGGATATCGTCGTCACCGCAAGAGATGAGAAAATTGACGAGACGAACGCGGACCAGATGATCGGGACCGCGGATGGCATTGTCGATGCGATGGACAATTTCACCACACGGTATCTCCTGAACGACGTTGCCCTCCGGAAAAAAATTCCTCTTTTTCACGGCGCTATCCGCGGGTTCTATGGCCAGGCAACGACCATCCTCCCCGGGAAGAGCCCTTGTCTTGCCTGTATCTTTCCAAAAGCGCCGCCAAAAGAGGTCTTCCCGGTGGTCGGGGTCACGCCCGGGTGCATCGGCATGATCCAGGCAACCGAGGTTCTGAAATATCTCCTTGGACGGGGAAACCTTCTTACCGGCCGGCTCTTCATCTGGGACGGGCTGGAGTCCCGGTCAGAGGAGATCTGTGTTGAAGCCAATTCCTGCTGCGCAGCCTGCGGTACCGGAAAACCCAGGGGAAGAGAACTGCGGTTGAACTAAAACAGGTTGGATGAACGATTTCGAATATTCTGATAAAGAAGCAGAAACAGAGAAGGAAAGAACGATGAGCGTAAAGATCCGTTTTTTTGCACGGTTCCGGGAACTGCTCGGAACCGATGTACTGGCAACGCCGGCTCCTGGGATGACCCTCTCCGGTCTTGTCAAAGATGTTGCGGGAGAGAACAAGGAAGGATACGATGCCATCTTTGATGAGCAGGGTGCTTTCCGCGAGTTTGTCATCCTGATGCGGAACACAAAACGCGTCGACACTGCTGATGCCGAAAAAATTCTCGTCACCGATGGCGATGAAGTAGCAGTATTCCCCCCGGTTGCCGGCGGCTGAAGAGAGGCGGGGGCAGCAATGATCGCCATCCAGAAGGAAGATGTGGATATCGGGAACCTCATCAATGATGCCAAACAGCGCGGCATGGGGGCAATCGTTCTCTTCGATGGTATCGTCCGGGATGACGACATCTGTGAGATGGAACTCGAGTCCTATGAAGAGGTCGCCTTAAGAGAACTCGAACAGATAGCCTCAGATGCGAAGGCAAAATTTGGTCTCCTCTCGGTTGACATCATCCACCGGATCGGCAGGCTTGCGATCGGTGAGAACATCCTGATCATCATCGTCGGCGCCGGTCACCGGAAGGAAGCGTACGAAGGATCGCGTTATATCATCGAGACGATCAAGGCCGGGGTCCCGATCTGGAAGAAGGAGCTCCGGAAGGATGGCGACCGGTGGGTGCCGGGCGAGCACCCGCACGGATGCGGGATGGGTAAGAATTAGATCCGGGAGGTCCCGGAGAGATGTTTTGTTCAGGTTTTTGTCAGCAGGGAATTAGGCATATGTAGCCGGGTCAGCATCAAACCTCTTCTTGCAGCCCGGAGCACAGAGGTAATACTTCTTCCCCTTGTATTCGCTGGTGTATTTTGCGGTCTTTTCATCAACGGTCATCTTACAAATCGGATCGACTGCCATTTCATGCCTCCTCTGATCTCTCAGTTCACCTAGTACGATATAACAGATCAGGTCTGATCGCGCTTTTCCGGAGGGACGGAAGTTCTTCTAGAGATATTGCCGGGATTTTTCCTGAAACCCGGGCTGACCGGATCTGCATAACCTCCGAGAATCTAAATATATATCACGACAACCCGGTCAGCAGAGGAAGTCACCCATGATGGACGCGGAGAAGAAGAGAGCCGAGCTGAAAATTTCCGGGATGAGCTCTGCCACCTGCGCTCTCAATATCGAGGAAGCCTTGGCAAAGCTCAAGGATGTGACCGGTGCGCAGGTAAATTTCGGCACCGATTCCTGTTGGGTGGAGTATGATCCTGCGAAGGTCAAACTTACCGATCTCGAACGGGCTCTTTGCGACGCGGGGTATGAGGTTGTCAATCACGAAGTGACGGTAAAGGTGGGTGGCATAATGTGCGCGACGTGCATCAAGACCATCGAGGCCTCACTTAAGGAACTCCGCGGGGTTGTGTCCGCATCCGTAAACCTTGCCACCGAGAAGGCTTCCGTCATCTATAACCCATCCCTCACAACCATCGATGAGATGAAAAAAACGATAGAGGGCGCGGGTTACCAGTACCTCGGGATCGCCGGGGAAGTGAGTGGGGAGACTGAAAAACGGGTGCGGGATCGCGATCTCCACGACAAATTCCTCCGGTTCATGGTGGGTTTTGCGGTCAGTACCCCCCTGATGGCGGCGATGCGGGTGCCCCTTCCGATAACGACGCAGACCCTCGCGTACATCATGCTCGTCATCGCCACGCCGGTTTTTGTCTACGTCGCCTCCCCTATCTTCCGGGCCGCCCGCATGGCGCTCAGTAACCGGACGCTGAACATGGACGTTATGTATGCGATGGGTACCGGGATGTCGTTTGTCGCAAGCGTCCTCGGAACGTTCGGGATGATCCTGACCACCGAGTTCATGTTCTACGATACGGCGATCATGCTCGCTGCGTTCCTCATGCTCGGGCGATATCTCGAAGCCCGGGCCAAGAGAAGGACATCAGATGCCATCACGAAGTTCTCCGGGCTGATGCCGAAGAGAGCGACCGTAGTCCGGGACGGCATCGAAGAAGAGCACCCGATCGAGGACGTCATCGTGGATGATATTGTGATAGTAAAGCCCGGGGGGAAGATCCCCGTCGACGGCGATGTCGTGGCCGGTGCAAGTTACGTCGACGAGTCGATGATAACCGGGGAACCGGTGCCGGTCCGGAAGGGGCGCGGGAGCAATGTCGTGGCCGGGACGATCAACCAGGATGGTGTCCTCTCCGTAAAGGCAAAGGAGGTCGGGAGGGAGACGGTCCTTGCCCAGATCATCCAGCTCGTCGAGGAGGTCCAGGGGTCAAAGCCGCAGGTCCAGCGGATCGCCGACCTCGCGGTCACGTACTTTATTCCCACGGTCCTTGGGATCGCAGCACTCGCATTCATTGTGTGGTATTTCATCCTTGGAGTGGGACTGCGCTTTGCGCTCACGGCGCTTATCTCCGTCCTTGTCATAGCCTGCCCGTGCGCCCTCGGGCTTGCCACGCCGACTGCGGTCACGGTAGGGGTCGAGCGCGGGGCGGAGCTGGGCATCCTGATGTGGTGCCCGGGAACGCAGAAGAGGCGCTGGTCCGATTTGAAGGGGATGGCAAAACAGCAGTCCTCATCACTGCCGGCGGGCAGGTGGCGGGAATTCTCGCCATCGCCGATCCCCTTAAGGAGACGTCGAAGGCTGCAGTGGCTGCCCTGAAAACCATGGGGAAGAAAATTGTCATGATCACCGGTGACAACCGGCGCACCGCGGAAGCCATTGCCCGATAGATAGGGATCGAGACGGTCATTGCCGAGACCTGCCGCTGGATAAGGCAGAGGAAGTAAAAAGACTCCAGGAGCAGGGAGAGATTGTCGCGTTTGTGGGCGACGGGATCAACGATGCACCTGCACTTGCACAATCGGATGTAGGGATCGCAATTGGCGGAGGGACGGATGTTGCAATCGAGAGCGGGGATATTGTCCTGATCCGGGACGACCTTCTCGATTCGGTCGCCGCAATCCAGCTCTCGAAGAAGGTCATGGGCCGGATCCGGGGAAATATCTTCTGGGCGTTTGCCTACAATGCGGCCCTGATACCGGTCGCTGCCGGTATCCTGTATCTCCCGTTCGGGATTACGTTCCGTCCTGAGTTTGGTGCCTTTGCGATGGCACTGAGTTCGGTAACGGTGGTGAGCCTCTCGCTGCTGCTCAAGACGTATGTTCCCGAGGTAAAGTTGGGGATACAAAAACAAGGGATTTTTTTTAAAGCAGAGCCCGGTTGACCCGGTAACCCCTTCGGCATGCCTCGCTCTTCCTCCTTCCAGCCGATGGGATAGCCACCTGTATCGTGCGTAATTTTCAGCTCTGGCACGAGGGACTGAACCGGTGACGAAGTACGGGCCGTCAGCGCACACGGCGACTTTCTGTTTGGATAACGGGGCCGAAAGGTTCTGATCCGGCTTATCTTTCATAGCGTAAGCCGTTCTCCGGTAACTTCTGCTTCCGGCAAAGGATGTACCACCCTTCATAGGATCGTTTAAGCAAAGAGGAAGAGTTCGAGCAGGGGGATGGTCGCGAGGCAGAGGACGGTCGAGAGGAAGACCCCCTGGGATGCCAGGGTCGCGTCCACTTTATACTCCTCGGAGAGCAGCACCGTATTTACCGCCACCGGCATCGCGATAAGGAGAACGACGGTACCCAGCAGGAGCTTGTCGTGGATAAACGGGGTGAGAATGAGAAAGGCAAGGATCGGGAGGAGAAGAAGCCTCAGGCCAGAGATGAGCGCGATCCGCCAGTCCCCAGCAAGCCGCGAGACCGGGAGGGTCGCGAGCATGGCGCCAACGATAATCATGGCAAGCGGGGTTGTGGCCTCGCCGATCCAGCGCAGGGCGGCATCGGCCGGGAACGGGATGTCGTACCCCAGAAGAAAGAAGGCGAGGCCGATGATGGATGCGACAAGCCCCGGAGTAAGGAGAAGTTTTGGATCGAGTTTCCCGGGTCGGCCGTGGGCGAGAAGGGAGACGCCCATAGTAAAGACCAGCAGGTTGAAGGGGAGGTTGAAGAGGATGACGTAGAAGAGGGCGTCATGTCCAAGTATTGCCGCCGAGACCGGGATCCCCATGAATCCAACATTCGGAAAGACGAGCATGAACCGGAATACCCCCTTCTCCGCTTTGGTTGAAGGGAGGAAATGGCAGATGACGAGGCCCAGGAAGAACGCTCCGATGTAGTACCCGAATGCGAGGGTGAGGGTGCTGTCCGCGATTCCTGCCGAAGCTTCGGTATACGGGATCTGCATGCTGCTGATCGTAAGCGCGGGGAGGGCGATGTTGACGAGGATATGGGAGAGCCCGTGGACCCTGGAACTGTTGAGAGAACCGTGTCTCCGCAGGACGTACCCGATCCCTATGATCAGGAAGAGAAGGAGAATTGCAGAGATTACGGTGAGGAAATCCATGTTTATCGTTTCGATGATCGCAGGCTGACTTTTTCTTATCGAACTGTGCGATAAAGCCATTTCCCGCGACGAACGGTCCAGTCCGGCGGGGATCGGCAGGAGCTCTCTGTAAGTTTTGGCTGAATCAGGCTTAAATATTGAGACGTTATTGATACCAGCTGAAAGAGATCCCGGTAACCGCCAAATTACAGGAGAATGAGAACCCAGGGCAGAAAAACGATAAATCCTGGCGGAAGACCGGTAATTTTCTCTCTCCATCCCCCTTAACGTTCGTTCCTCTCCAGCCGGTTGGACGCCTCGACGAGCGTCTCGTCCTTCTTGGTGAAGGTGAACCGGAGTTTTGTCTCGCCACCTTGGTGAGGGAACGAACTTTTCAGGACCGCAGCAACCCCGACCTCCTCGACCAGATACCGGGCGAACTCCCAAACATTCATGCCAAAGCCGGTGATGTCCATGAAGATATACTACGCTCCTTCGGGAAGCGAGCAGGAGAGCCCGGCTTTGCGGGGCCCGGGAGAGAGGATCTGCCTCTTGCGGTCGTGTTCTGTATCAAGCACGCGGTAGTAGGATTCCGGCAGCGCAAGCGCCTCCGCAGATGCCTTCTGGAGCGGTACAGGTGCGCCGACCGTGAAAAAATCGTGGATCTTTCGGATCCGCCCCGTCAGCTCCTCACCGGCAAGGGCATACCCGACACGCCCCCGGTGACGCTGTGGGTCTCCGAGAACGACCCGATGGTTATCGTCCGGGAGGCCATCCCGTCGAGGGTACCAATGGGGACGTGGCTCCTTGCCATCGTAGAGAATGGGCCCGTAGATCTCGTCGATGATCGCGTTGTGCTTCAGCGCGGGCCGGGTCATCTCCCGTAGGACCGACTTGGTGAAACTGTCGGCCCGTGACGGACGGCGGACGAAGAAATTTTTGAGCGGGTCATTTGGTGAGGTTATCGCTTTCTTTCCCGGGTTCATACCGTACCGGTTTTCATCTTCGGATATACGCTTCGGTACGGGAAAATTTTGCTGTTGCAATTCAGAGATCCCTTTGTGGAACAAGGTCGCACCCTGTACAGGGAAGGCACATCGTCTTTGCCTTGAGGGCCGAGAGCCCATGCCGTTCAAGAATTTCCTTGTTTTTCCGGGTCAGCCGGAGAATCCGGTACGATGATGAGCGCTTGACCATGATATCTCCCTTCCTGAGCGGATGTGCAGATATCGGGCGGAGGTTGGTAATCACTCCCATTTCTGCAAGCCGCTCAATGCCCAGTTCCACGCATTCATCGGTTTCCCCGAGTCCTATGATGAAGTTCGATGAAACGTGATTCCTTCCAAAAATCGTCACCGCAGCCTCCAGAGTAGAGAGGATTCCATCGAGCGAGAGGCCCGGGCAGACCGTCGCAAAGATTGCCGGATTCATTGTTTCTACGTTGTACTTGACCTCATAGGCTCCGGCTGCAAAGAGATCGAGAGATGATCTGGCCGTCGGATATACTGAGACCCCTATGGGAAGTTCGTAGCGTTTTGAGAGCTCTGCAACAACCATCACCATGTATTCAACCTCCTTTTCAGGGGATTCCGCAACCCCGCTCGTCAACGATATCGCGGTAATCTCTCCTGCGGTGCGGGCCGCATCAACCATTCCAATAATCTCGTCTATAGTCTTCGCATGCCCGTTAACGAGCGGGACGGGGCAAAATTTACAATTGTAAATGCAGCGCTCGCTGACCGTTATATACGCCTGCTGCGGACAGTGGCAGAGCGGACGTTCGAGAGTACCGAATGCGATTATGTTTCCCTCTTTTGTGACCGCGACCCCATCCTTCCAGGGAATGACTTTAAGCGACGAATCAGGGTTCAAGGAAAGCCGGACCCGGTGTCCACCCGAGTAGATAAAAAATGAAGGGCCCCCTGCACCCGGACCAGCGGTCGCCGTTGTTTTCAGATCCTCGGGAAGAAGGGATGGATCGATAGCTGCATTCCCGATACTTATCAGGATTGCTTTTGTTTCTGCAGTAAGTCCCCGTTCCATAAAACTCCACGGTAGATGAAATTGTCACGATAATTAAGAAAAAACTTCATTCGCCCCAGGTTATGCAAGAGCCATGACCCGGAATCGAACCGGGTTCCGCTGATCTGCAGTCAGCCGCGTAGCCACTCCGCCATCATGGCAATCATTTCGTTCACTATCGTGAACTTACCTGTTAACAGGGTCAGGTAAATTATTTATAGGATATAGGATTTACGCCCTTGGTTTTGACCGAAAGATCTAAGAGTTAGTAGCGCCCATCCAAGGGTTAGACAAACCCGGGATGGAGATCGAACGAGAGTGAATCCTCCGAAATGCACGAGCGGCAATTTTGTAAACTTTTTGATATCGACGTATCAGGTTTGCTCGTGTACAGAGGCATCCCGGTGTTTTCCCGCTGAACCAGTATCAATAGCTCACGCTTCCGTCAAGCGTTTGTTAGAGAGGCAGCCAGCCTCACCACACGGGGGCGCTGCATGAGGAAGCGCAACGGTTGCTCCGGGCTAACGAAGGAGTATTGGTAATCGATGATAGTACCCTCGACAAACCGTATTCCCATCAGATTGAACTGGTGACCCGGCACTGGAGTGGGAAGCATCATCGGGTAGTTCAGGGAATCAACCTAATCTCAACCATTTGGACTGATGGTTCTGCGATAGTTTCGGTAGATTTCCGGATCTATTGTCCAGACAAAGACGGGAAAAACAAAAATGATCATTTCCGGGATATGCTACGAGCAGCCGAAGAAAGAAAGTTTCAGCCGGGATGTGTCATCTTTGATTCGTGGTATTCGAGTATCGCCAACCTGAAATTGATCCGCACGCTGAAGTGGCATTGGTGTACCCGTCTCAAATCCAACCGGTTGGTTGATCCTGATAATACGTACAACCGTTCAGTTTCTGAGATTGAGATTCCTCCCGAAGGAAGAGTTGTTCATCTGAGACAATACGGTTTCATCAAGCTATTTAGGATCGTTCACTCTGATAAGGAACCCGAACATTGGGCTACCGATATTCTCGATGCATCGGAAACCGACAGAAAAACGTTCAAGGAACTTGGATGAAATATCGAAGAGGATCACCGTGGCATCAAGCAAGGTTGTGGCATCGAGAGATGCCAGGGTCCCAAAAGAGGTTGTTCAACGAGGACATATTCTGCTCTCGTTGCTGGCATTTCTTCGCCTCGAAACCCATCGATTGAATACAGGTTCCAGCTGGTACGAGTCGAAACGCTCGATTCATCGATCCGCTTCTTCTCTCTTTATCGCTTCCACGGCGTTCTAATCTGATTATTTTTGTAGTGCTGTGATGAATATTTCTTGCTCGAATCTGCCTTCAAACGCGTAAGTCCTATAAACGAGGATAACGAATAACCCATTTATTTTACGATCGTACCGGAAAGGGGTGCTTCCCGAGCGTTCGGCTTGCCCCAATTTTACAAAATAGCACCAATGTGAGTGGGTCTATGTATCCGGTTCTTGCATTTTCAGGCCACATTTCAGTTTTTTGTCGAGAGCATCCGCTCAAGAACCCCTCGTTTTTTGAGGGTTGCTAGTTGAAACCAGTTAAAGCAGAAGGCCGAGAACAGCATTTTGGTATACACCCTGAGAACGGTTGTGACTCTGGTATGAGCAGAATGGAACACATTCTTGATGACGGCATATGGGCGTTCCCCGGGAGATAGGATTCGAGAGATTCGAGCGTTTTTGAGAACATCGCGGATACCGATCGGATGCCCACGAACACCCCGTTGCATGGTGGTGTTGAAACCTTTTGTTTTGGTACCGAAATATCCTCGGTCACGGTAGATCACCTCTCCTTCGTTCGACAGGTCGATTTGCGAATCGTGGGTTGAGGCAGTTGTAACCTCGAGAGCCCGGATCAGTCCGAAGTCACAATCCTCTTTGGTATGGAGTTTGTATCCAAAATAAGATTTCTTGCCCTTTATCGCCCATGTTCCATCCCGGCTTCTTCGAGTTTTTGCAGCATCACCCCGGGGTGTATTCGTTGAAGCATGACCGGGCTCTGAGGTGATGAAAGTCGCATCCTGAATGGTGCCTTTTTTGATTTTCAGACATTGTGCATCGAGTTGTCGCTGGAGCTCATCCCAAATAGCCTTATCCTTTCCGGTCTTTGCCAACCGCTCCCGGAAATACCAGACGGTGGTCTGATCCGGGACCTTGTTAGGATACCCGAGGAATTTCATAAATGATATGCGATCATTGGCCTGACGCTCAAGTTCGGGATCGGACAGGCTGTACATCGACTGGAGTACCAGCATCTTAACCATGAGAACGATATCAATATTCGGTCGACCGCCCTCTTCGGTCTGGTTTCGATACAGACCTCCCACTACCATCAGAAACCTCTCCCAATTGATTAATGTCGAAAATCCGTCAAGCCGATCCCCGAGTCGTTTGATACTCTCATACCGCTTCTCGAACGCAAAATCAACCAGATTTTCCATACTCGTCATTGATCGTACTAAGATAAAGTACTACCGGCTACAGGGGGAATTTTTCAGAATTCTCATCAATGCATTCCCGATTGTGGAAGAGGAAGAACCGGTGACTACCAGAGACGAAGGCCCGTGGACCGGCGGGCTTGAGCTGAATCAAAACGATCCTTCCCGGTCCCCGGTACAGGGCATCTGGTCCCAGCCTCCTCATACTTCAGATCGATCCCCTTATCCTTGCGGTTGGTAGAGTAGTCATCTTTCTTGGGATCTGTCCCGTCTGTAGTATCCGGAGAGAGGGGCAAAGGCAGATTTGTGATGACCCGACAGAAGATTCCGGTGAAAAAAAAGAGAGATAATAGGATCTTTTCCCGATGGTTTCTGCCTGTCGCAATAACCGGGAGACGCCGCTCCTCGAATCCAGAAGGATGATAAGACACTCTGTGTTCGTTTGTGTTTCACCGAAGTGAGGGCCGGGCAGGCACCCATAATGATGTATTTAAACCGATGAGGGACATACATAACAGGAGTAAGCGTTATCCATTTTATGGAGACCTGAGGGTGGCGGACGAATATGGCAACGACGATGCAGCAGATTGATCAGCGCGAAGTGATGACCCTCCAGCACTACCTGAAAGAGTACGGACAGCAGGCAGAAGTTTTTGTCGGCCAGCTGGAACTGCTGGAGAACGGAAGAATGGAGGCGCTTGCCGCCATTGAGACGCTTGAAGCGATGATGACCGAAGAGGGGACCGTTCTTCTCGGTATCGGAGGCGGGGCAAGCGTCCGCGTAAAGGTTCTCGACCCGGAGAAGATTCTCCTCAGCATTGGCGCGGAAGTCGTAGTCGAGCGAACCAACAAGGATTCGATCGAATACTTAAAAGACCGTATTATCGAGATGGAAGCATCCCAGAAAAAAGTCTCCGAGACGCTCGACAAGCTCCGTTCCCAGATGAACGAGATAACAAGAAGACTCGATTCGGGATGCCAGCAGGGTGTGCCCGAAGGCCAGGATTCGGAATAAAAGAGGTTACTACGTCCATGTTCGGTGGGCTCAAAGAGAAGTTGCTGGCCGCAAGAAACCGGTTGAGCGGCAGTATTGCGGCTGCGGAAACACAAACGGCTGCCCCGGATCAGGCAGCATATACGCCTGCGCCGGGATCAGGGACGAACGCCCGAGTCCAAAAAGGAGCCCCGGCAGCCGGCCCGACTTTTGTCGAGAAGATGAAGGTCCTGATCACCGAGCGGGAGCTTGTCGTCTCCGAAAAAAATATTGTTGATGCGCTCGCTGAACTGGAGATGACCCTCCTCGAAAGTGATGTGGCGCTCCCCGTCACCGATGCCATAATTGCCCATGTCCGGACCGGGCTTGTCGGGAAGCACCGGAAGATTGGCGAATCCGTGGATGCCCTCGTTCTTGGTGCCCTGAAAGATGCCCTTCTCGAAGTCCTTGGCAAAGGGTTCGATCTCTCCGCGTATATCAGAAGCCACGGGCGCCCGGTAAAGATCCTCTTCACCGGAGTCAACGGAACCGGCAAGACCACGACGGTTGCAAAGATCGGGGCATACCTGAAAGAACAGGGGTTTACGATCGTGATCGGCGCGGGCGATACGTTCCGTGCGGGGGCGATAGAGCAGATCGGCGTGCATGCCGGACGTCTCGACATTAAGATCATCCAGCACCAGGAAGGTGCAGATCCGTCGGCCGTGCTCTTTGACACCGTTCAGTACGCGCTGTCACATAAGATCGATGTCGTGCTTGCCGATACTGCTGGAAGATTCCATAACAAATCGAACCTGATGAACCAGCTCGACAAGATCCGGCGCGTAATGAAACCCGACCTGATTGTGTACGTCGATGAGGCGGTTGCAGGGAACGATGCCGTCACCCGGGCTGCGGAGTTCGACCGGGCCGTGGGGACGGACGCTGTTGTCCTTACAAAAGCGGATATGGACTCGCGGGGCGGTGCAGCCATATCTATTGCCTACACCATCGGAAAACCACTTATGTTCCTTGGCGTCGGCCAGGCATACGATGATATCCTGCCCTTCGATCCCACCCAAGTCGTTGACGAACTGCTGGGAGGATCTTAAGGATGCTTGACAATCTCTCCACATCGCTCAAGGATGCGCTCAAGAAGCTGGCCGGCAAGACGGTCGTGGACAGGGCTGCTGTCGATGAGCTGATCAAGGATCTCCAGCGGGCGCTCATCTCGTCCGATGTCAATGTCAAACTCGTTATGGCGCTCTCAAAGGCCATCCGTACCCGGTCACTCGAGGAGGAACTTCCCAAAGGCACCAATGTCCGGGAGCACGTCCTTCGCATCGTGTACCAGGAGCTCGTCAGGCTCGTCTGGGCATCGACCGAAGTCAAACTCGAGCCCCAGACAATCCTGATGGCCGGCCTGCAGGGCAGCGGTAAGACTACGACAACCGCCAAGATGGCCCGGTACTTCCAGAAGAAGGGTCTCAAAGTTGGAGTAATCTGCGCCGATACGTTCCGCCCGGGGGCATACGACCAGCTCGCCACGCTCTGCCAGAAGATCAATGTCCCCATCTTCGGCAATCCCGAGGCAACCGATGCCCGGCAGATTGTAAAGGACGGGCTTGTCACCCTCAAGGATGACGAACTCATCATTGTCGACACGCAGGGCCGCCACGCGCTCGAAGGGGATCTCATCCAGGAGATCATCGATCTCAACGAGATCACGAAGGCGACCCACCGGTGGCTCGTTATCGACGCAGCGCTCGGTCAGGCGGCAAGCGAGCAGGCCCGGCGGTTCCACGAAGCGATCGGGATCGATGGGGTCATCATCACCAAGATGGACGGAACTGCAAAAGGCGGTGGCGCCATGTCAGCGGTCGCGGAGACCAAGAGCGGGATCGTCTTCATCGGCAGCGGGGAGACGATCGAGGATCTCGAACGGTTCAACCCGGACGGGTTCATCTCCCGGCTGCTCGGTATGGGGGACTTAAAAGCCCTTGCGGAGAGAGTCGAACAGGCCTCAATTGCAGAGGACGTCGATGTCAACGCGATGTTGAAGGGCAAGTTCACCCTCCGCAATATGTACAAGCAGCTCGAAGCCCTCAACAAGATGGGGCCCTTGAAACAGATCATGAGCATGCTCCCTATGGGAAACATGGAGCTGCCCGAAGGGGTGTACGATGTCACCAGCACAAAGATGGTCCGGTACCGGATCCTCATGGATTCGATGAGCCCCAAGGAGCTCGATGACCCGGCGCTGATCAACAGTTCCCGGATGCAGCGGATCGCGCACGGGGCGGGGTCCACCCCGGATGAAGTCCGCGAGCTCCTGAAATATTTCAAGATGATGCAGCGCACGTTAAAGACGATGCGTGGTGGCGGCGGGAAATTCGACATGCAGCGCTTAATGAAGCGCTTCTCCGGACTGCGGTGATGACGGCCTTTGCCATCATCGGGCATATCGCCCGGACGGACGGATCCTTCTCGATCAACGATCTCCCGGGAGGGGGGGGACGCATGGATGTGCTCTGCCGGTGCGTGAACGCATCGTTCTTCCTCTCGCACGATCTCCGCAGGGACGTGGACTGCTACCTGCTCCTCTGCGGAGAGCCCTCGGGCCCAAAGACCGTGCGATTCTCCGGGAATGGAGTCCGGTCGCTCTCTCCGGACGAGCGGAGTGCCGGTTCGCTCATCAAAAAAGCGCTCGATATCCCCTGCGGGAGTGAGTTCCGCGAAGCTGCACCGGGCATCATGGTCCGGAAAGGCGGGCTTGAACGCCTCATGACCGAGCACACGTTTGCGGTGCTCGATGAGGACGGGAAGGACATCCGGACCGAAGCTCCCCTTCCCGATGCGTTCCTCCTCTCGGATCACCAGAATTTTACGGAGCCGGAGGAAGGCCTTCTCCGAGACTGCGCCCGGTACTCAGTCGGCCCGAGGTGTCTCCATGCAGATCACACGATAACGGTATTGCACAACGAACTTGACCGGAGGGTATCATCATGGAAATAAACGAACAGGTGACCGCGATTCTCAGGTATGGGGAGACCTGCGACCACTGCCTCGGGCGGTTCTTTGGGAAACGATCGCACGGTCTGACAAATGACGAACGGGGCTGTGGTCTCCGGATCGCCTCAGCCCTGACAGAGAACAAACCTTACAAAAGGCCTTCAGGCGACTGCTGGGTCTGTGCGGATTTCTTTGAGACGGTGCCCGAATGGGCAGAAAAAGTGGGAGAAGCGGTTGAGGGTATAAAGTTTTCCACCTTCCTCATAGGGTGTCGTGTACCACCGCTCATCGCGGAGAACGAGGAGATGGTCTGGAGCGATCTCTCCCTCTCCGAACCGGAACCGTTCAAATCCGAAGTGAACCGGGAGGTCGGGAAGGCAGTCTCGGCCCGGACCGGAAAGGTTGTTAATTTCAAGACACCCGAGATCGTCTGCATTCTCGACATTGCAAATGGGAACGTTGAAGTCCTGATAAACTCGGTTTTCTTCTATGGCAGGTACCAGAAATTCGAGCGGGGGATCCCGCAGACGCACTGGGACTGCCGTGCCTGCAAGGGTGCGGGGTGCAAGAAGTGCAACTTCACCGGTGCCCAGTACCTCGACTCGGTCGAGGAGCTGATCGGCAGACCGGTAATTGGAGCGTTCGATGCAAAGGGCGTGATCCTCCATGGTGCGGGGCGGGAGGATATCGATGCCCGGATGGTCGGGACGGGACGGCCCTTCATCCTCGAAGTTGTCGAACCAAAAAAGAGATCCCTGGATCTCGCAGAACTCGAAGCCGCGATCAACAGGACTGCCGAAGGACGGGTTTCCGTTGCGATAAAACGCTGGAGCGACCGTCCGGAGGTGGAAACCCTTAAATCAAACAAAGCGCATAAAAAATACAGGATCCTGGTCGAGGTTGACGGCGATTTATCTGCGGACGAGTTCGCAAAGGCCGTTAAAACCTTGCAGGGCGTCACAATACATCAGCGCACGCCCGAACGGGTCGCTCACCGGAGATCAGACAAGATCCGGGAGCGAACCGTCCTCGATATCGAATCCCTGGGTGTACAGGACGGCAAATTTGTTGTCGAAGTCCTCGGAGAAGCTGGTCTCTACATCAAGGAACTCGTATCAGGGGATGGTGGCAGGACACGTCCCAGTCTCGCCGAGATCCTGGAAAGAAAGGCTCATGTCACCAGCCTCGACGTCACGCAGGTGGAAGGAGCAAAGGAGGGAGAATAACCATGGCACATCACAATGGTCCACGAAAGAAGACACGGTATAAATTCAAGAAAGACTTAAGAAAGCGCGGGCTTCCGCCAGTAACCTCCGTTATCCAGCGTTTTGAGATCGGCGACCGCGTCCATGTTGTAGTCGAGCCGAGCATCCAGAAAGGCATGCCCCACCGCCGCTTTCACGGGAAGACGGGCACGGTCATCGGGCAGCGTGGCCGGGCCTGGATGCTCACAATCCGCGATGGTGATGCAGACAAGATCATCATCTCAAGACCACAACATCTAAAAGCACAAAAGTAAATTCACTCATCTGGTATTTGGCATGAAAGTCAAGGGTATCATTAGCGAAGAGAAGGTCACGCTCCCCGGGCTGCGGGAAACCCTGCAAGGGGTCGAGTCCGAACGGATCGCAGCGGAAAAGGAGATGTCCTATGAGTTCCGGCGCAGTATGGAGCATGCCAACCAGCTTGCAAAAACCACTCCGGAAAAGGCCCGTGCACTGGTTGCCGAGCTCATCAAAATGGAGAAGATGAAGCCTGAGATCGCCTACCGCATCGCCAATATCATGCCAAAGACCCGCGATGAAGTGCGGGCGATCTTTGCGAAGGAACGGTTCACGCTCTTTTCTGAGGAACTCGATAGCATTATCGAATTGGTAATGACACACTTCTGAGGTGTGATTCCATGAAGGTGGAGAAAAAAGAGGAGAATGCGATAGTACTGGATGTGCTCATGAAGGGGCACCCTGATGACCCCCGCCCTCCTTTCAAGCGGGAGCCGATCATTCAGGCAATGGGTATTGAACAGTTCAAGCTCCTCGAGCTTGTCCCCAAGCCGAATGTGATTATCGACCTTCATGAAAAAGTCTATATCGGAGATTCCGAACGACTGAAGATCGAGCGGGTTAAGCGCCGCATCGGGTACAATGAACTTACGCACACCGCAAGAGGCGAACTTCCGTTCATCATCGAGAAAGTTGTGAAGGATCGCGAAGCGGATTTTGTCACATTCTTTAACAAGGCAATTTCCATCACGCCAAAACTTCACATGCTTCACCTGCTCCCGGGTATCGGAAAGAAACTGATGTGGGAGATCCTCGAAGAGCGGGATAAGAGACCGTTTGCGAACTTCGTGGATATCTCCACAAGGATCAAGTCAATTCCCCACCCGGATAAGATGGTCATTGCCCGGATTCTCGAAGAGCTCCAGGATCCGGAAGTTAAATACCACGTATTTACCACGAAATGAAAGCACGCCACGACCAGCACTTCCTCATTGACCGGAATGCGATCGACCGGATCTCCGGTATTGTTGAGGTGCAGGGCCGGCATGTGCTGGAAGTAGGGCCGGGAGATGGAGCACTTACGGCCGCCCTTCTTGATCGCGGGGCCTCTGTCCATGCTGTCGAGCTCGATGGCAGTCTTTGCGAAGATCTGGTTGACCATTTCTCCTCCGAGATTGCGGAGGGCAGGCTCGAAGTGATCCATGGAGATGCCACGAGATGTGATCTGCCGGATTTTGAGCTTGTGGTCGCAAACCTTCCGTATTCCGCCTCTTCAAAGATCACGTTCCGCCTTCTGGATATCGGCTTTGAGGCCGCAGTTTTGATGTACCAGGCCGAGTTTGCAGAGAGGATGGTCGCCCCGGCCGGGACAAAGGACTGCGGTCGTCTCTCCATAATGGTCCAGACGTACGCGACCGTCCAGAATTGCTTCCGGCTCCCGCCTTCATCTTTCTCTCCCCAGCCTGAGGTCAACTCGATGGTCGTGAAGATCGTCCCCCGGGACCCGATCTTTGGTGTCAACAACCGCAAATTCTACGCGGATGTTGTCCGGGCGCTCTTCTCCCACCGCCGCAAGACTGTCAGGAACTGCCTCCGGGGATCGGTGGGAAGCATGCTCGAACGGGGTTGGGTTGACCGGGTTATCGGAGCTCTTCCGGAGGAGATCTTAAAAAGCCGACCGGAAGAATTGTATCTCGAAGATTACGCAACCATAGCAAATTTTGAGTGACGGTTTTCCGCTCTACCGGGAGACGTAAAAACGGTGGGGGAAAGAGGGAATGCGATGGAGAGGCTGGGAACGTCTCCCGCTGGAGATTGGAGATCCCGGGTTGCCGGATGGCGGGACCCAAACGGTCGATGCCATTGCACCGCTCATTGTTTCTGCCAGCCGTTCAACGGATATCCCTGCGTTCTATGGCGACTGGTTCATCTCCCGGCTCCGGAGCGGGTACGTTACCTGGAAGAGCCCGTTCTGGGGCAAACCCGTTTATGTCTCCTTCCAAAAAACCCGGCTTTTTGTCTTCTGGTCGAAGAACCCCGAACCCTTTATCCAGAACCTGAACACTATCGAGAGTGGAGGCTACGGGTATTACTTCCTTTATACACTCAACGATTATGATCGGGATGGGCTGGAACCGAATCTCCCTCCGGTTGCAGACCGGATAGAGACCTTCATCCGGTTGTCCGAACGAATTGGGAAGGGGAAGCTTCTCTGGCGGTTTGATCCGCTCATTCTCTCGGATGCAATTACCGTCAGGTCTCTTCTGGAACGAATCGAACTCATCGGCGATCGGATCTCCCCATACTGCGAACGGATGATCTTCAGTTTTGTAAACATCGAAAAGTACGCAAAGGTCAGGAGGAACCTTCGCACCAGGGGATTTCCCTCGGTCCGCGAATTCACCGATGCGGAAGTGAGAGAATTCTGCGCTGGCCTTGCAGATCTCAACCGCCGCTGGGGTCTTTCCCTCTTTGCGTGCGGAGAGCCCCGGGATCTCTCTGCTTTTGGTGTGCTGCCGGGCCAGTGCATAAGTTTCGATCTCATAAGAAAAGAGTTCGGAAAGGATCCGATTCTGATGGATCTCCTGCAGCCCGGTAGAGCGGGGCAGCAGACCCTGACCGGCCCTTTACCATCCGCCAGTCCGTCCCGGTGGCTCAAGGATCCGGGGCAGAAGAATGCCTGCAATTGCATCGTCGCCAAGGATATCGGGCAGTACTCAACCTGCATGCATCTGTGCGTGTACTGCTATGCGAATACCTCACCTTTGCGGGTAACGATAAACCACCAGCGGCATGGGGAGAACGCAGGGCGTGGAATCTTCAGTGATTCCATCATCCGATGAGAGGACGGGACGATTTAAAATTCCCGCATAATCTTAACGTGCATTCGCCCTCCCCATCGGTAAGTTCCCGGGCCCGTGCAGGATCCAAGGCACAGCGGATCTGACCTTCACGGTCGAGCGATGCCCGGAGCCCGGCCACTTCTCTATCCGGCCCATCCTTTCCGTATTTTGCGGTGTCGCCGATATGTGCTGCAATCCTGAATGCCATGAGCCCCTCCTTGACCGCATCCGGCCCCGGAAGCCCAAGATGTTCTGCAGGAGTGATAAAACAGAGGTAGTCTGCCCCGGCTGCACTTGCCATGCTGCCACCTACCGCTCCGGCTATGTGGTCGTACCCTGCGCCGATATCTGTGGGAAGAAGCCCGGCGACAAAGAGCGGGAAGGGGGAAATTTTTCGTTGATCCCTGACATACCGTCCAATCCGATCGCCTCGGATATGACCGCCGCAACCCTCGATAATAACCTGAACTCCCGCGTCGTGGGCCTCTGCCGCAAGGTGGGCATTGTTGCGGATCTCCTCCCTCTGCATGGAATCCCTCGCGTCGTGAATACACCCGCTCCGCGCAGTGTTTCCGAGCGAGAGGACACTGTCATTTTTCTTGCAGATGGAGAGCACTTCGTCGAAGTTTTCGATGAAGGGATTTTCACACTTGTTGGGGAGCATGAACGCGCTTGTTATCGAACCCCCTTTTGAAACGAGCTCGAGAACCCGCTTCTTCTTTTTATACCGTTTCAGCATCTCCCCGCTGACGCAATGTACGACACAGGAGCTGATCCCCTCTTTTACCTGCAAACGGAGGGTATCAAGGATATCGCTGGAAGTCATGTCCCTGAAACCGTGCTCGGCCACAGTCTGGTAAACCGGGACCGTGGTGAGCGGAAGGGTAGTATGGGAAAGGATAGATCTCCGGATAGCCGTGATGTCACCTCCCATCGAAAGGTCGCTGATGGTGTCATCTCCGAAGGTCTCTGCAATTCGTGCCTTCTCAATCTCGTCGTCAACGCTCACTTTTCCGGTCGATGTCCCAAGATTTACATTGACCTTTGTCCGGAGATCCCTGCCAATACCGACAGATCGCTTCCCGCGCTGCATGCCTGCCGCATCCGGGGCGTGATCGAACCATTCCGTGCATCTTCAACGAGTGTTCGCATGCAGTTCTTGCTCTTCTCCAAGATCTGGGAGGCATTTTTTTAAATTGCTGCTGGATTGAATCCGGTTAACTCTCATATATGGTATCGGGTTCGAAAGTATCAGGAGCCCCCACACCTCTGGCAGATTTCGTACCGAATGCAAACGTGAAGTGCGGTAATCGCAATCGAAGACCCGCCCGGAAAAAAGTTTGCTTTTAGGCCCTAACCCTTCCTGAACTTCCCGATATGGGTCAGGAAAGCCGCTGCCGCTCCGAGCGACGCGGTAATGACCCCGATTATCGCTGCGAGCAGTGTGGGGTTTCCGAGGATCCCGGCCGGTGTTGGTGCAGGAGTTGAGGTTGGCGTGGGTTGGACAATCACGACAGTCGTGATCGGGGTCTGTGGCACCGTGGCCGGGGTATCCTGGACAGCCTGCTGCGGGTTGGTATTTCCCAAGGGGGGGAGCGTTCCATAAGCAGGGATAGTCTCCCCCGGGATCACATAGATGCTCGTCTCATAATCGTAGTATCCGCTCAGGGTGAGGCGCAGGAGGTGACTTCCTGCCGCGAGTCCCGTCAGGTTAACCGGTGTGCTGCCACGATAGATGCCATCGATCAGGAGGTTGGCCCCTGCCGGGGAAGATACAACAAAGAGATCCCCGGTCAGTGGTTGCGTCGCCTCGGTCGTTACCGTTGTCGCGTTTGGCAGGGTTGCCGCCGGCAGGGTTGTTGGTGTTTGCGGGGCAATCGTTCCGGAGGTATTGGCGGGGGTCGGGGGAACGGTCGTGACCGTGATGTTTGTGATTGTCGTGGTCGGGATGACCGGGGTACTCGTGATATTGCCCTCTCCGGATACAGGCATTATTACCAGCGCAAGCACGATAAGAAAGCAGAGCTGCGAACGGGTCGTATTCATGGGAAACTCCTCTGATCTTTATTATTATGGGTAACCCGGGACCTATAAGGATACCTTTCGTGACAGGAATTTTATAAAGTGACCTCTCCTGCTCTCGTGCGATCCCTTTTTACCCGGTGGGTCGTATTTTTCAGGGATGAATTACGATCCCGCCCAGGTCTACTGGCCCGAAGCAGACACCTATCTTCTGCTCGAGGCAGCACTCGCCGAGGTGAGTACCGGGGATCAGGTCCTGGAAACCGGTACGGGCTCGGGCTTGATCGCCGCAGAACTTTCCCGTGCTGGTCAGGTTGTTGCAACTGATATAAACCCCCATGCAGTTGTGGCTGCGAGAAGGCGTGGGGCTGAGATCATCCGCACGGATCTTCTCGCCGGGATCTGCGGATCGTTCGATCTTGTTATCTTCAATCCCCCCTATCTGCCCACAAGCCCGGAAGAGCGGATCGACGACTGGCTGGAGTACGCTCTCGATGGCGGGCCTGATGGCCGGGATCTGATAGAGAGATTTGCACAAACCGTGGGAGATGTTCTCGCCCGGAAAGGGAGAATTCTGATCCTGATATCTTCACTCACTGGGCTTCATGAAGTGGAAGTTCTCTTTTCTCGGCAGGGTTTTTCTTCGGAGATTGTTCGTGAGCAGATTGTTGAAGACGAAGTCCTGTATGTCCTGAAAATGGTACGTACCCCGTAAGATGGCGATCTTTGAGAATGCGAGCAAAAAGACTTCGTGCAGGAAAATGTGCATCTGGTCTCTCTCGCGCTCTGAATCATCCGATAAGATGGCAGAAGCCCTGCCACCACCCTTCGGCCCGAGAAATCCGGAGATTTCTCCCCCCTCTTTACGGAGAATTGTATCCCATCAGCCGCTTTAAGATCGCCAAATGCCTTCACAAGATCCCCGGCCCTGATAATGCCGGATTCCTCCGGAATTGGTTCAGTTGAGGTATTTTTTTATATGAATCCTCACGTTCAGGCCTTGTTCCTGCCCTCTCCTCGTTCAGCGAGGAGAGATGGATTATGCACCGGTCGCGGGTTGCACAAATACTATCCCGATGATCAGGACCGCAAGGAAGGCGACTACGGCACGAGCGGGAAGAAGCTCGTAACATGCCCCATCAGAGAAAATTTTTCTGCCATTTTTAGCGATCCCGTTCCTGCAATCGTACTTGTTGAAGACTGGCAAAAAAAGGTTGTGCGGGATTTGCCGGGTGAGTTATTTACGAATTCTCTCGATCGCCCTACCGGCTGCCACCCGGATATCCGAAGATGGATCGAGAAGGAGTCTCTCCAAGGGGCTGAGGGCGCATGTCACGCCCAGTCTGCCCAGGACTTCGATCGCCCCCATTCTCACCGTCATGTCCCGGTCATTGAGACAATGGATGAGTGCAGGAGAGATCGAACGGTCCTTTATCATTCCGAGCGCTGAAATTGCCACTACCCGGACGCGGGGATCGGGATCTTCCAAGCTGCAGACAAGTCCGGGAACCGCGTCGGAATCCCGGATTCGACCGAGGGCGAGGATCGCGGCCTTGCGGACTTCCAGGGAAGGATCACTGAGCGTTGTTAAGAGGGCAGGAATCGCGGCCGGGTTGCCGGATCTTCCCAGAACCTCTGCAGTTTCCCGGCGTTTCCTGACCGATGGGGTTTTTACCGCTGAATGACAGGATGTTTCTGCCGTAGCACGGTTATCTCGCGAATCCATAAAAATGCGGGTGTTCCTATACCCCGCACCCGTCGCCCGATTCATACGCCGCAAGGATCAACTGAGCAGTCTCGGGGGAAATTTTGTCGTGAACGTAATGGACGAGAGCTTCTACGTCTTCTACCGGAAGGCACCCGAGACTCTCCTCGCCCGTCTGGATCAGAGCTATGACATAGGTGAGCTCTTCCGTTGAGAGGGAACTGATCCTCCGGATAAAATCTCTCGGGTCCTCCGAGAAGTGGTTCGAGACCGGGGGGAGGATCGAGTGGAACATATGACCCGAACCCGAGCAGGAGAGATCTCCGCATTCCGGGGCGAGTTTTTTCAGTAGTGCAATATCTTTCTCCGAAAGTTCCCGAGCCAACCTAATTCACTCCAGCAAATGATAATGAGAGTACTTGTTCGTTGGAGCTATTTTGATTCTACCCTTATTGTTGCGAATCAGGAACTTTTTCCCAGAAACAAGGTTTCCGAGTGCCCCTTCCTTCAGGGAGAAAATGCCGGATTCTCTCATCTGACAGGAACACACCGAGATATTGTATGGGAAAATAAAAGAGATGAACTATATCAGAAGTATTTCCCGAGCCACTTTTTGATACCGGAAAAAATACCATTGTCACTGGAACCCGATGATCGCTGCTTGGATCGCGATGGAGATCTGCGTTCGGGGGGATCAACCCGTTCCATGGTCTGCATGGGGGGGTGCGTGATCGTCCTCCGGACTTGGGGAACCTCCCTCTGGGGGAGATCGCGGATGAGGCTCTGCGGTTCGTCCTTCATGGGTTCAAAACCCCATGAGAAACCGACCTTATAGGCATTTTCGTTCTGCCGGATCCAGTTTGCGGCAACCATGTATCCGCGGTCTTCCGCCTTCTTTACCGTATCGTTGTGATCGAGCGTGAAATGAATCTCACGCTGGAGCGAGGTCAGCTCCTCATAGGCTTTTCCCGGGACTCTAATCTTCTCCCTGCTCATAAATCTCCAATAGGGATATGCCGGGTTACAATAATTAATGTTTCCCTCATAAATCGACGAAAATACGGGCAGAACGGAGGCACAGGCCCGAAATTTTTCCCGGAAGGGGAAATCGCGCAAATTTATGTACATCCCTCGATCAGGAAACGGAGGAACGGAATGGGAAAGGTGATCTCCGAAGGCGACGATCTCAAACGTATGACCCGCAAGAGATATGACCGCACTTTAAGAGGCTTCCCGATTTCAGAAACGTTCGGGATCTTCGAAGCTGACTACAAAGAGAGAGCGATAAAAATTGTGATCAAAAAAGAAGAGGGTCACAATGATCGTCAAAAGATTCCTCACCCTCTGTTTCGCGGGGTTCGAACGCCGGAATCGGCATATCTCGTTTTGATCTCATCCTCACTGTCACTCCGGGTTGCTTCTTGAAGCATCAACATTTTTCGTGCGGTGTTTTGCTTATGCTGACGTCGTTCGCCCCCGGAACGGGCAGAGGGCCGGAATACAAACCGCTAACCTTTTTATTCTCCCGGCTGATGTGCTTGGTATGGATAAGAACGATATACGGTTCGGGACTGCCATTGTTGGCGGTGTTGTGGTGATGCTTCTTCTCTCACTCGTTACGATCAATATCCTGAGACTGATCCCCTTCATCAGTCCGGTCATCGGAGGTGTTGCGGCGGGCCTGATCATCGGGAAGGGGCACATCAACGGGGCGAAGGCCGGTGTCGTTGCCGGGCTTATCGGTGCTGTTGTTGTGGGCATCGATTTCGAGCTGAGTACCTCCCTCCTCTCCAAGGCTGTCCCCGCGTTCCCCCCGTTCACCGGTGTCCTCTTCCTGGTGCTCGCCCTCTTCTACTTCCCCATCCTCTCGTTCATCGGAGGGGCGATCGGCGGCGCCCTCCGTCCCTGATAAAATTGCTTTTTTCCTCCCGAACGCAAAAATCCGAGACCCACCGGATATTTTCAGCCCCAATTTTTTATAATACCCGGAACATTTCAGGATGGATGAAAGTGACTGCCGGGTGTACGGCCCGGGCCGGGGAGATCATGGCAGGATTCGCACGGATCCACTATCTTACGAAGTGGATGCAGGAGATCAAAAGGATCAGATCTCGAAAAAAATCCTTCATAATCCAGAAAAAGGAGTGCTGGGTGAAGCCGTCCACCCGGATGCTGCTATGGGGATTCGAACCCCAGTCGCGAGCGTGAGAGGCTCGCATGATTGGCCGGACTACACTATAGCAGCAAGAGTTGCCTAATAAAATGGGCGATGTGTTTACTTATAGTTTTTTACGGGTTGTCCCGGTGCAGGATTTAATCCGGAAAGGAGCTTGAGTAAGGTTCCTGACGATGGGGAACTCTCCCTCCTTCAACGATCACGATACCTTCGTGATGGCCGGCATTTGCCATTCCGTAGTGTCAAGGATCCCGGAGATTGCTAACGATCTCGGGGAGAAGAGCTGCCCTCTTCCCTTGCATCCTCTCTTCCCAACCATGAGACAACGGGTAAACAAAGCCTGCCACCTGCCATGCGGGGAATTTTCAGGTTTATGATCCACCCCCGGTGCTGAAAGAGACCATCGATCTCTCCGGGTTTTTAACCGCGGTCTCACAAAATCCCTGGAATAAGTGCACTCACCCTCCGGCAATACGCGAGGTACCTCCTCGGCCTTGATCTTCATCCAGATTGAGACAGACCCTTTTGACAATTGCCGGGATAACGAGCAGTTCGCCGATAGCGATTGCTGCCCCGGTGAACCCGGCTGAGCATCCCGGTAGAGATCGGGTTCCGCACGAATCGTAGAGGGGTTCACTTCAGGCATCCGGGGCAGGGATAGCTCTGCAGCCCCGGGGAGAAGAAGGTGCCGGGCTCGCATTTACGTCCCCTGCGGTCTTCGTTGTTCATAAATGGTTTTGCGTACTGAATCTCGCATATTGGCATACTTTGGGGCAGTAGTGGATCCCCCTGCGTTGAATCAATATCCCCTCCTGCCCACCGCAGAGTCCGTCAGGGTAAATAACTATATCTCGGTCGTGCGGCGATTAATATAAGAATGAGTAGTCTTGAAGATCAGATAAAAGAGCTCGAAGATGAGCTCGTCAAAACTCCGTATAACAAGGCTACGTCAAAGCACATCGGCAGAGTGAAGGCAAAAATAGCGCGTCTCCGCGATGAGGCTGTCAACCGCGCAATGAAAGCGGGCGGTGGCGGTGAGGGCTATTCCGTCAAGAAATCCGGGGACGCCACAGCAGTTCTCGTTGGTTTCCCTTCGACCGGTAAGAGTACACTTCTCAATAAGCTGACCGGCACCGCGAGTGCCGTTGCGGCATACGCTTTCACTACTCTCACCGTTGTTCCCGGCGCACTGGAGCACAAGGGTGCGAAGATCCAGCTCCTCGATATCCCCGGCCTGATTGCTGGAGCGGCAATGGGTAAAGGCCGTGGCAAGGAAGTGATCGCCGTCGTCCGTGGCGCGGATATCATCATTATTCTTGTCGATGTCTTCAATGAGCGGCACTTCGACGTGCTCCTGAAGGAACTGTACGACGCCGGCATCCGGGTCAATGTACCGAAGCCTGATATCACCATCAAGAAGTCATCGATGGGAGGTGTCCGGCTCAACGCAGTCGGGACGCTCGATCTGGATATCGAAGAGGTGCGCTCGATTCTTGCCGAGAGCAAGATGATGAACGCCGACATCCTCATCCGCGGGAATGCGACGCAGGATGACCTCATCGATGCAGTGCAGGGCAACCGTGTCTATATCCCTGCCTTTATCGCTGTCAATAAAGTCGATCTCGTGGATAAGGAACGCTATCTTGAGATCGAGCACGATATTGCGGAACGCTTCGGAAGCCAGCCGATAATGATCTCGGCTGCGGCGGGCTACCATCTCGAGGAGCTCAAGGATGCACTCTATGACTGCCTCGGTTTTATCCGGCTCTATCTCAAACCCCACGGTGGCGAGGCCGATCTTGAAGAGCCCCTGATTATACGAAAGGGAAGCACGGTTGAAGATGTCTGTAACAAACTGCACCGGGAATTTGTTCAGAAGTTCCGGTATGCGCGAGTCTGGGGAAAGTCGGTCAAACATCCCGGCCAGCGTGTCGGCCTTACTCACAAACTTATCGACAGCGATCTGCTGACCATCATCGTTGAACATTAGAGAGAGTGACTTTTACTTCTCGTGGAAATGCCCCTTTTCCTCATAAAAAACAAGATATTCTTCATGCAATCCTTCTTTCTGGCGTAGCCATGCGTAGGATCCGGAAGGCGGTCCCGGAACTGCAATAACCGTGAGGCGAACCCGGCGTGCGAGGAGATCGCGATCTTTTGCGGATCCAATTCTTGCCAAGGTTTTTACCTGCTCATGAACGATACGCTTCCGTCATGGCGAGAGGGCAACGGAGATCCGGTCTTCCTGCCGGCAGGAAAACGACAACCTGAGTATTACTTACAAAGACAACGATCCCGGAATTGCTGGAGCATCCCGGCCTCACATGTTCCGGGAGAGGAAAGAACTTCGGGTACAGCCTCACCCGAATCCGTGAGATCTTCTCGATCCACAATGGAGGGAGGATCCGACAGAAGGGGTATGGTTTTGTGATCCTCATTCCTCACGGCCCGTTCCGGCCGTCAAAGAAGTGCGTAGCAGGAAATCCTTTCAAAGGATGATGAGTGATCCCCCCTTATTTCCGCAGGATTACCTCCCTGAGTATATCAACCGGAGCTTCCGTCTTGATCCCATACCCGGAAAAATGCGTCCGGGTGGCAAGATACCCGGCCTCATGGATCCGATGGAGAAGCGTCAGGATCTCCGGTGGCGAACAGCCGTAACATTTTGCAAGGCAGTGATAGTCATAATAGCTGGAGGTTGGCAGCTCATCCCGGCACAGGGGAATAAGTTTTTCCAGCTGCTTTCCCGTCCCAAGGTTCATCCCGTCCATCTGCGCGAGCATCTGGTCGAGGATCTCGTTCTTCTGGATCTTTCCCAGCCAGAGGGGGCCCACCGGCTGGAGCGGCTCGCTGCAGTCAGGGCATACGTGATCGGTCGGCACCATCCCTTTCTCTTCTGACCGGTAAGGACATTTTCTGCACTGGTGGATGAAACCAATCCTCTCGAGGGTCCTGTCGGCCGCTTCAGCTCCCCGGAGGATCCTCAGGTGAAGCCGGTCGAAATGTTCCCGGGCAAAACAGAAGAGTGGTTCGATCCCCCGATCATATTTCACCGTCTCCCTGACAACGAAACCGAGCAGGATACGGAGACCGACCTCGCTGTGGTACTCTGTATTCATAGGATGTGCGAAATACCGCCTTTTACCGGCCCGGAGGTGCGCCCCGCAAAGGGGTGCAGTATCGGTTGCTGTTACGGAGAGGAATCTCCGGCATCCCCGGATACCGGCATCGATAAACGGGGCCGGTGTCCCGAAGGGATCGAGATCCACAGCATCGAATGCCCGCTCGGACAGGAGTGCGCTCGCGTCTCCCTGGACGATCTCGACCGGCAATCCCGACCGGGCGACATTGGTCCGGATAAGTTCGATCGCCTCGGGTTCGCGATCGTTGATCGTTGCGGGGATCCCGCATTCATTTGCGATCCGGAGGCCCCGGACACCGGTGGCACCCATAGCGTCAAGATATTCCGATGGCTCGAGAACCGAGAGGAGGAGAACGGTTGCGTCACGGTTCAGTTCCATCCGCCGGTTGAAGAAAATCGGAGCAGATCCCGGGGGGAACTGGGCGGCAGTATCCTGCGCAGGGACAAAAAACGTCGTCCTGCCTTCCGTTATCTCGGTCAAATCCATAAATTCCGGTGAAAAATGGTGTCTGATGGCTTATACCTTCTCCGGTAGCCCCAAAAAACCGATGCCGGAACCCCGTTCTGGGAGCGCGTGAGGGACCAAGAAAACCAAATACTTATCCAGTTTCGTCTTCAATTCATATAGGCAGGGCGAGTGGCTTAGCCCGGACATAGCGTCAGCCTCCTAAGCTGAACGCCGGGGGTTCAAATCCCCCCTCGCCCGTAAAAATTCACCCGGTCCTGGTTTTCGTGCACTTTATTACTCAGGCTGACAGATGAGAGATCAAGAATGAATCCCGCAGCTCTCTTCCGGATCACCCGGCCGGCAAACTCTCTTTTCGCCGGAATAGCTGCAATTATCGGGTACCTCATTGCAACCGGCACCCTGATACCGCAAGCCTGGATCCTTCTTGCCATTGTTGCGCTTATCACCGCAGCAGGCAATGCCATAAACGATTTTTTCGATGCAGAGATCGATGCGGTCAATCGCCCAGACCGCCCTATCCCATCGGGTGCCATCAGCAGGACGACCGCACATTCCTATGCAATCCTCCTCTTCCTTGCAGGGATCGGCCTGTGCCTCTTCACGACCCCGCTCTGCATCGCTATCGCGATCATCAACTCAGCCCTGCTCTACGCTTATGCTGCACGGCTCAAGCGCCTGCCCCTCCTTGGTAATGTTGCTGTCTCGTACCTCTCGGGAAGCATGTTCATCTTTGGGGGTTCACTCAATGGCCCCGGCAGTCTCCTTCATGTCATCCCCGTAGCGGCGATAACCTTCTCTGCCATGCTCGCCCGGGAACTTTTCAAGGCAGCCGAAGATATCGAAGGCGACCGGAACGGCGGTGCGGATACCTTCCCTATCCGGGCCGGAATTCCGGTCACTGCAAAACTTGCCTACTCCTGCGCGGCTTTTGCGGTTGCCATCAGTCTCATTCCTTTCCTCTGGTGGGGACCGGTCTATCTCGTGGGAATCTCGATTGTGGATGGGATTATTATCATTGCTGCATTCCGTGGTGCAGCCTGTACTACTGCGGATTGCATAAAAAAATCCGGGGCTGCAACCCTCCTTAAAATCGGGTTTTTTGCCTCCCTTCCGATCTTCACAGTCTCCGCCCTCTTCCTCTAACCGCTTCCCGTCTCCCGCGTTTTGGTTTCCTCAAAATAAAATCTGCAAGGAAATCTTCTGGTAACAAAGTTTATCATCTGATCGTACCTCACCTTTCCTGAGAGTTCAATGCCGACGCCAACCGTAATCCAGAAAGGTGATACATTTTTCGCACCAAAGGGATCGTATTTCGAAGGGAACGTCAGGATTGACGGGAACTTTGTTGTTCCGGCCCATACGCATTTCTGGGGAAAACTTCTCGTGACCGGAACCCTTGAACTGGGCCCGCGTTCCAGCGTTGCCCTGGATCTCAACTGCTGGAATGCGATCATCGGGAGCAATTCAAAGGTTAAGGGTCCCATCGTTGCCCATGGTGACGTCACCATTCTCGATCATGCGGTCGTTCACTCCATACAGGCCAGGGGGAAAGTAATCCTGCGCAGGGGTGTTTCCGTGGGCGATGTGACCAGCGACGACACGATCATCGTGCACGGCAAGATAAAAAGCGGGAGACTAGTTGGCAGGAATATGAAGGTCCTCGGGAATTGAGGCTGGGTCAAGCCCGAGAAGAGCCACTTCATATACTTCGGACCATTCAACAATCGTCTCAACGCACCCCTCCCTTATTGTCACGACACCCATGACGACAAGCCCCATCTTGTCGGCCATGTCGATCCCTTCTTTCACCTCGCTGAGGCATCCGATGCCGATCAGGGCCTTGGGCCGGTATTTCTGGACCATTCTTTTGATGAACGATGAGCCGGGCACAATGAAGATCCGGTAGCCCATCCTGCCGAGCATCTTCTGGGCCTGCCCGACAGTGCACCTTCCGCAGGATGTACACTTCAGCCCTTCCTGAGAGAGGTGGGCGGGGCACTGCGATGACCGGAGGCACTGGGGCATGAAGAGCGCCCGTTCCGCTACCGGTATCTTCTCGAAGGCGGCCTTGTTCATAGTATTGTGGAGTTTGATAAAGAACGCAAGCATCTCCCGGTCTTCAAGACCGACGAGCCTGAATATTGCCTTCATGAGCCCTTCCATAAGGACGATCCCGGCCCTGAGCGTCTGGGGGATGTACAGCTTCCCTGTCCTGATGGAGTAGAGGGAGATAATTACCAGAATGAAGGCGACCACAACCGCACTCGCTATGAGAATTATCGTGGCCTCACCAATGAGAAAGATGAGCGAGCTGAGTGGGGTATAATCGATAGTCATTCAGGTCATACCGGGATAATCATTTTACGGCCGGCCGTGATAAAAGTGCCTTAATATCAATTGGTGGACGGAACACCCCGCATTCGGTCACCACCGCAGTCACCAGGTCAATGGGTGTTGCATCGAAGCCAAAATTCAGGACACCGGCTCCTGGTGGCACAAAGATCCTCTGCCCTAGTGTGGTCACTTCGTCCCGCTTCCGTTCTTCAATAATTACGTCTTTCTCCCCGTTCACAGGATCAAACGTGGACCTTGGTGCCGCCACATAGAACGGAATCCCGTGATGTTTTGCGGATATTGCATGTCCATACGTGCCGATCTTGTTGAAGACCGCATCCCGGGTAATCCGGTCAGCGCCGACAATGACTGCATCGATCTTCCGGGTGCGCAGAACATGGGCAGCCATGGAATCCGTGATCACGGTGACATCGATACCATCCCGGTCAAGTTCCCATGCGGTCAGCCGGGCACCCTGGAGGAGCGGCCGGGTCTCGCAGGCGATAACCTTAACCTCTTTCCCCCTCTTCACTGCCGACCGGATTACCCCGAGTGCCGTTCCCCACGAGGAACACGCCAGTGCGCCGGCATTACAGTGCGTCATTACGGTACAGTTGTCCGGGAGGAGGGATGCCCCGAAATCGCCGATCGCGTGGCAGCATTCCGTATCTTCGCGGGCAATCTCCTCTGCTTCTGCAATTGCCGCCAATCGTGCAGCCGGGATACTCGCTTCAACAGCCATCCGGCCAAGCACCCGGTCAATTCCCCATCCAAGGTTGATAGCCGTGGGGCGCGTTGCCCTGAGATACTCCCCGTCGCGCCTGACTTTGTCCATGAACCGGGAGAAGCTCTCCTCATCTGCGAGCACCGAGGCGAGAGCTACCCCGTACCCCCCCGCAACGCCGAGAGCCGGCGCTCCCCGGACTTCGAGCCTCCGGATAGCTGTTGCCCACCGTTCAATGTCCCGGCACTCTCCAATTTTATACTCATTCGGGAGGAGGGTCTGATCGATATACCGGATGCAGTTTCCTCGGGCATCCCACCAGAGTGTTGTCTCCACCTTCATGCGGATAGCACCCTCATTGCATCGATATATGCCCGCATCGCAGCAGATCCACCGGAAGCAACACAGTCGGGAATATCACGGGGCGCCGTCACCGTACCGGCAAGGTAGATTCCCGGGCGGATGGTTGCAACGGTATCCACGGCATCGTTCACCGGTTTTGCAAATCCGTTATCTTCGAGAGTGAACCCGAGTTTCCGGGCGAGTGCAGGCATTTCCTCTGCCGGACCAAGACCTACCGAGAGCACGACAAGCTCCGGGTGGAGGAGCAGGACCTCCCCGTTTTCGGTATTCTCGATCTGGATCGTCATCCCCTTACGGTCGGCAATGACATCGGAGGGCATTCCCCGGAGGAATCTGATCCCTTTCCCGACAGCACGCTCGTAATATTCCTCGTATCCCTTACCATAGGCCCGGAGATCCATGTAGAAGATGAAGATCTCCGTTTCGGGTGATTTTTCCTTGATCAGCATCGCGTTCTTGATCGCTTGCATGCAGCAGACGCAGGAGCAGTACTGACGGTCTATGGTCATATCGCGTGACCCGACGCACTGGATAAAGACGACACTCTTTGGGACCTCGCCGTCACTCAGTCGTTTTATCTTGCCGCCGGTGGGGCCGCTTGCATTGATCATCCGCTCCAGTTCGAGGCTGGTCACCACATCCGGATAGATGAGGTGACCCAGCTGGGGCTTTCCGCGTGCATCGAACACCGTGTATCCAGTAGTGATGACGACGCTTGCCGCGTCAAGGATCAGCTCCCTTCCCTCATCCTCGCGCCTGATTGCCCCCGGGCCACAGGTGTCATAGCAGAGGCCGCATTCGATGCAATGGTTGTTATCCTTGACCACGACATCGGGAACTGCCTGGGCGTGCGGCTTGTAGATCGCCTTCCGGACACCAATTCCCGCATCGAACCGGTTATAAACCTCGACCGGGCAGATCTGGATGCAGTCTCCGCACCCGGTGCAGGTCTCCTCATCGATATAGCGCGGGGACTTTCTCACCCGTACCTGGAATCGGCCGACTTCACCCTCAACTGACTCAACCTCGGCGCATGGATGGATGGAGATAGCCGGGTGGCGGGCAACATCCACCATCTTCGGGGAGAGGATGCACATCGAGCAGTCATTTGTGGGAAACGTCTTGTCGAGCTGGGCCATATGGCCGCCGATACTTGGCTCACGTTCGATGAGATCGACGTGGATCCCGTGACCTGCAATATCAAGTGCGGTCTGGATGCCGGTTATCCCGGCCCCGATGACAACGACATTGCTCATAGCCCTGCGTACTCCTCTGCGAGTTCAATGTAAGAGGCAGCATTCTTCAGGATATGCTCTCGTTGTTCTTCCGTGGACTGTTTGATGATCTTCCCCGGAATGCCGACGACTACCGAGTTTGCAGGGATATCCGCGCCTTCCGTGACAACCGCACCGGCCCCGATTACGGTTCCGGATCCAAGCTTTGCACCGTTCAGCACGGTTGCGCCCATCCCGACAAGGACCTTGTCAGCAATCGTGCAGCCGTGAAGTATGGCACCGTGCCCGATCGATACGTCAGTGCCTAAAGCGACGGGGAACCCCTTGCTCGTATGCACGACGCAGTTGTCCTGGATGTTCGACCGGTCACCAATAACGATCCTCTCCTTGTCGGCGCGAATCACTGCCCCGAACCAGATCCCCACCTCTTTCCCGATCGTGACATCGCCGATAACGGTCGCATTGCCGGCCACAAACAGCGGCACTCCGGTGACGGAAGCATCCATACGCATAATAACATAGGAAATTAAGAACCAAAAGGCATGAAGGTTATGGTAGGGGGCACCTTTGATCCCCTTCACAACGGTCACAAAAGGCTGCTGGACCGGTCGTTTGAGATCGCCGGACCCTGGGGGCATGTAGTCATCGGCCTCACGACAGACTCGTTTGCCAGCTGCAAGATCCACCCGATCCGGCCCTTTGCGGAGCGGGAGGCGGATCTCGAACGGTACATAGCGAACAAACAGTATTCCCCCCCATGGATCGTTGAACCGCTCAGCGACCGGTATGGCTCGGCCATCGATGCCGATTTTGACGCAATCATCGTCTCCGAGGAGACGCTCCCTGTGGCAGTCGAGATCAACAAGCTCCGTCGCGAAAAGGGAAGGAAGAAGGTGGATATCCACCAGATCAGCTGCGTCCTTGCCGAAGACGGGCGCTGGATCTCAAGCACCCGTATCTACCGGGGCGAGATCGATATCCACGGTCACCTGATGAAACAGGAACGAAAGATCAAAGAATGAAAAATTAAACCAGATCTGACGTCTCCTGAGGGAGTAAGAAACCCGTTCAGAGGATATGGCTCGTGATATCCCGGGTTATCATCCAGTCGCAGTAATGGCACCTGAGGCCTTTTGGCAGGACTTCGAACTTGCTCTCAATCGGTTCATTCGTGTTCGAGATGCAACCGGGGTTAGGGCACTTCACGATACCCACGATCTCTCCTGGGATCTCCACGCCTTTCTTCTCGCAGACCGTGAAGTTCCGGATGATATTAATGGTCGCACTGGGTGAGATGAGGGCTATCCGGTCGACCTCCTCTTTTGATAGTTCCCGGTTTGTGAGCTTGACAATGTCCTTGCGCCCCAACTCCTTGCTCTGGACATTGGTTGCAATGGAGAGGGCTTCCTGCGTTGTCCCGGTGATCCCCAGGATCTTGACCACGTTGAGCGCTTCCCCGCAGTCGATGTGATCGATCACCGTCCCGTTCCGGATCCTGCGGACGAGCAGGCCCTCGTTCTCTGCATCTTCCTGCCGGTTCACTGCATCACCTTCATCAGCATTGCCATGCGCACGGGGACCCCGTTCTTCGACTGTTCGAAATAGCGCGCATGAGGGGATTCGTCAAGGCGGGGGTCGATCTCATCGACGCGGGGGAGGGGGTGGAGGACGATGAGGTTCTTCTTTGCGTCAGCGAGAAGTTCGGGCGTGATCCGGTAGCTCGAAGTGACGTTGAAGTACGAGGCAGAGTCCGGGAACCGTTCCCGCTGGATCCGGGTAACGTAGAGAACATCGAGGGCACTTATAACATCGTCAATCGTGTCGTGCTCGACAATTTCCATCCCCTTATCCTTGAGATCTGCGGAGAGCGCAGAGGGCAGTTCCAGTCCGGGGGGGGAGATGGCGTGGAGCCGGGCATTATACAGGGAGAGGGCTGAGGCGAGAGAGTGGGCGGTCCGCCCGTACCGGAGATCGCCTACAAGCGCGATGTCGATACCGTCGATAGGCATGGACTGGCTGATCGTATAGAGGTCGAGAAGGGTCTGGGACGGGTGCTGCCCCGCCCCGTCCCCGGCATTGATCACTGGAACGGTTGCAAACTCGGCCGCGAGCCGGGCTGCCCCTTCCCGGGGGTGCCGGATGACGATTGCGTCTGCATACCCGCTCACGACACGGACCGTGTCGGCAAGAGTCTCCCCCTTTGCCATGGAGCACGCCTCGACGCTCCCCACAGAGACCGATGTGCCCCCGAGGCGCGCGATTGCGGATTCGAAGGACATCCGGGTCCGGGTACTGGGTTCGAAGAAGAGGACAGCAAGGATTTTGCCGTATAAGGCATTTTTATCGTATTTTTTGGCGTCGATCTGACGCGCGTGGTCCAGCAGGCGGTCGATCTCGTTCCGGTCAAAATCCCCAATGGATATGATATGGTGCATTCCCACCCCTCCCGGTGTTACTATCCATTGGAAGTACTTGACTAACTACCTATCTTTCAAACGCACCTGTTCACGATCCGGCAGGTACTGGTTTTTTCGGGACTCCGGAAGCAACTACAGGAATGATATTATCAGATCGGTACGAACGTTTTACCCGTATTATCAGGCTTTACAAAAGGGGAGAACGAGTGGACCATATTCCCGTTGCGCGACCCGCGCTTGGCCAGGATGAGATAGCGGCAGTCACCGAGGTTCTTGAATCCGGTATGCTTGCATCCGGGGAAAAAGTCGTAGATTTTGAGAGGAGATTTGCCGATTACTGCGGGACCACGCACGCGGTCGCCATCAATAATGGCACTGCCGCACTCCACGCAGCGCTTCTTGCAGCAGATATCGGATATGGCGACGAAGTCCTGGTACCGGCCTTCTCCTTCATCGCAACCGCATCGGCAGTCTCCATCTGCGGCGCCCGCCCGGTGTTTGTCGATGTCGATCCGACGAGCTTCAACATCCACCCCCAACAGATGGAGGAGCGGGTAACCCCGAAGACAAAAGCGGTTATCGGCGTTCACCTCTTCGGCCAGCCGTTTGATGTTGAGGCTGTCCGGAAGATCTGCGAGGCTCACAACCTGAAGCTTATCGAGGACGCAGCCCAGGCTCACGGGGCCCAGTACAAGGGGCAGCGTGTCGGCGGATTCGGCCACTTTGGTTGTTTCTCCTTCTATGCGACCAAGAATATGATCACCGGCGAAGGTGGCATGGTAACCACGAGCGAGAAGGCATACAACGAACGCCTCCGGCTTATCACCAATCACGGGCAGAGCGAGAAGTACCTCCACACCCGGATCGGATACAACTACCGGATGACCGATATGGCAGCAGCCATCGGGCTCGTCCAGTTAAAGAAACTGGAGAAGTTCAACCTGCGGCGCCGGAAGAATGCGGCATTCTATGATGCAAACCTGAAGGTCAGAGGACTGGAGATCCCCAGGGTTTCAGAGGGCGTCAATCACGTATACCACCAGTACGTCGTCCGCCTCACCGAAGAGTTCCCCCTCTCACGAGCGGACTTCATCGAATACCTGAAAGCAAAAGGTATCGGATCTGCGATCCACTATCCGATCCCGATCCAGCGCCAGCCGGTGTACGCGCTCGCAAACGATCCTGATCCCTGCCCGAACGCGACCGCCCTCTCATCATCGGTGCTCAGCCTGCCGGTCCACCCCCTCCTCGACAGCAAGGAACTGGCATATATCTGCGAGACCATCAACAAGGTGAAATGATGCGTGTCGGTGTCATCGGCATCGGAGCAATGGGAAGGAACCATGTCCGGGTCTATTCCGAGTTAAAGAGCGTGACCTCCCTTGGCATCTATGATGTCAACACCGTAGCTGCTCAGGCGATAGCGAAGCGCCACGGTGCGACTGCGTATGAAACGATAGCCGAACTCCTGGAAAACTCCGATGCGGTGAGCGTTTGCGTCCCGACGCAGTTCCATGCGGATGTTGTCGGAAGAGTCTTTGCGAGCGGGACCTCGGTCCTGATCGAAAAACCGATCTGCGCCACCTCTCAGGAAGCTCTCCAGCTGATGAAGAGCGCCCCGAAAGGGATAACAATCGGGGTCGGGCACATCGAGCGGTTCAACCCGATCGTAGAGGAGCTCAAAAAAATTGTTGACAAACCCCTGTATGTTGAGATGAAGCGGCACAACCCCACATCGGCAAGGGTTACCGGAAGCACGGTTGTCGAAGACCTGATGATCCATGACATCGACATCCTGCTGACTACGTTTTTTGAAAATCCGCAGGATATCCGGAGCTCGGGAAGCGCCGACATCTGCAGCGTGCTGATGCGGAGCGGGAAGGTGCCGATTGCCCTCTCGGCGAGCAGGAAATCGTCCAAGAAGATCCGGCTCGTGTACGTCGAGGGAGAGGATTTTACGATCGAGGGGGACTTCATGACCCAGGAAGTGACGATCTACCGGAAGCCGGGACGATACCAGGTCGAGGACGAGCGCTACGTGCAGGAAAACATCATCGAGAAGGTAATGGTAAACAAGCTCGAACCGCTGAAGCGTGAGCTCAGTACCTTCATCGATTGCGTTGCGAACAACCGCCCGTTCCCGATTACCCCGGACCAGGCGATCCAGAACCTGCGTATCTGCGAAGAGATCATGGCGGGTCTCTCTTGAATGGTGGACCCATGACGCTTGGAGAACTTATCGCCAGACGCGGGCCGATAAAGAAGATCGGGGTGATCGGGATGGGATATGTCGGTATCCCTGCAGCGGCACTCTTTGCAGACTCCCTCGTTTTTGATCAGGTATACGGGTTCCAGCGTGACTCCTCATCGTCCGGCTACAAGATCGCGATGCTGAACCGGGGGGAGTGCCCGCTCAAAGGGGAAGAACCGGGTCTTGAAGAACTGCTGAAGAGGGTTGTAGCCGAAAAGAAATTCGAATGCACCCCGGATTTCTCGAAGATCGCGGAGGTCGATGCGGTTACGCTCTCTATCCAGACCCCCTTCCTCTCGAAAGAAGATCTCCTCCCGGATTTTTCCGCGTTGCAGGAAGGTCTTCACCAGGTCGGAAAGCATATGAGACCCGGGACTCTTGTCGTGCTTGAATCAACGATTACCCCCGGCACAACGACCGGCATGGCCCGTGCTATCCTCGAAACAGATTCCGGCCTGAAAGCAGGGATCGACTTTGCCCTCGCCCATGCCCCGGAACGGGTTATGGTTGGCCGGCTCCTCCGGAACATAAGGGAACACGACCGGATAGTGGGAGGAATCGACGGGCCCAGCACAGAGCGGGCAACTGAACTCTACTCCCCCGTGCTCACATTCGGAAAAGTCATCCCCATGTCGGCTACCGCTGCTGAGGTGACGAAGACTGCGGAGAATACCTTCCGCGATCTCCAGATTGCAGCGATCAATGAGCTTGCGCTCTACTGCGAAGCGATGGGGATCAATGTGTACGACGTCCGGACCGGGATCGACAGCCTCAAGGGCGAGGGGATCACCCGGGCGCTGCTCTGGCCGGGTGCAGGTGTCGGCGGACACTGCCTGACCAAGGACACCTACCATCTCGAGCGGGGTGTACAGGTTCTCGGGAAGGAGAGACTCGATTACCCGGAGAACGAACCCTCGCTTTACGTTCTGGCCCGGCACATCAACGACTTCATGCCGAAGCATATGTTCCGGCTCACGATGGACGCGATGAGACGTATCGGTCTCTCCCCCCGCGGGGCGAAGATCGCAATCCTCGGCTGGGCATTTCTCTCAAACTCCGACGATACCCGCAACACGCCGTCGGAACCGTTCCGGGACCTGTTGCTTGCTCAAGGGTGTCAGGTTGCCGTGCACGATGCGTATGTCTGCGATTATTCAGGTCTCCAGATTAGCGCCGATATCGAAACGTCGGTGAAAGATACCGATGCTGTCATCATCTTTGCCGGCCACCAGCAATACCGGAACCTTGATCCCGCCCGGATCCGGAGATTATCCGGTAGAGAACACCCGATTATCATCGATGGCCGGAACATGGCAGACCCTGACCTGTTTATCGCGCAGGGGTTCGTCTACAAGGGGATCGGACGCGGGGACAAGAACGGGCACGAGATTGTGGAAGGGTAATTCCTCTCCCTTTTTAGGCTCTCTCCTTTTATCTGCAGCAACGGGTTGACTCGTTGTTTTTAAAAGAACAGATCTCCGGACTCCTCGAACCTGAACCGGAAAGGATCCGCCTCCTCACCTCCAAGTCCTTTGCTGGGATTTCCAGTATTTCCTGTACTCGATCAGCCGGAATTCTGTCTGGCCGCGCTCTCTCGATCCCACAAGTGGAGAATCGACGCCGTATATAATATTGGGTTTGCAGGAACTTCATTCCCGTGAACCAGAAGTTTTTTTGGGGATGTTTTCTCAAACCGGAAGCCTGCGGAGAGATCATTATAGACATGCATCATAGCCTCATGAGCGAGCGGGAACGGATCATCGAGGCGGTGACGACGCCCTTTGTCACTACCATAAACGTTACTGGGGAGCAGTCCGGGACTGCTTTGCCGATCAGGTCCTCTCCGAGATGAGTTCGCTTAACGGGGGTGCGCCCGCCGAGACCCCGGCTGAAACGGCATGGTAACCGGGGGACAAAGGACCTCCGGCCTCTCAAGGCAATCCATCACCTATCGGAAATTTCACGGTTGGCAAGGTTGTTGATGTTGCCTGCTACGATCTTGCACGCCCTTCCCTTCCCAACCGGAACACCCGCACCTTTTTGGGGAGGTACGAGATTCCTCTTACCATGCCTAATACCGGATGGAAGATCGATGCATTCGGGGAGGTGTCACAATTTTTTAAAGGGAATTTGGATTGGGAACATTCGTAAAATAAGGTATAACGGAGAGAGCTGGGATCTATCTTCTCGCAATCGTCACGTAACCCGAGTGACAGACGCTGGTTGAAGGCCGGGTTCCCCTTTTGGAACGGGTCATCTCCCGCTCGATCAGCTCGTGGGTGTGGATCTCGGGAAAGCGTCCTTCCGCAGCATCGAGAACGATTGCCATCTGTTCGAGGAATGGTGTGTAGACCGCGAGATACCCGCCCGATCGCAGGAGCGAGTACGCGTGTTTTACGTGCTCCGGCTGGATCTGGAGGTCGAGGTGGATGACATCGTAGAGTCCCTCTGCGGCAAGGAAATCCGCGGCTATCGCTTCGACGTTTGCGAGTTTCGCGTCGGCGATGTTCTTCTTCGCAAGCGTCAAGAACTCAGGCCTCAGCTCATAGGTTTTTACAGACTTTGCAACCCCGCCGAAATAGATTGCTGCGATCCCGCTGCCGGTCCCGGCATCAAGTACCTCGTCCTTGTGGTTCATGCCGGTATAGGCAATGACAAGGCCGATGTCCTTTGGGAGCATCGGCGCACCCGATCGCTTGCCGTACGTGAAGAAATCGGTGGGCCGGGGGATCCTGACCATAAACTTTGAACCATTGTGGGTCTCGACAATGTCGCCCCCGGAAAGGCCGACCAGGGATCCAAGTTCCAGCTGTCCCTTATCTGTCGAGAGTCTGCCCGGTCCGGCTTTTACAAAAAATTCCCGTCCCTCCCCAACAAGAAGAAGGCGATCGCCCGGTCCGATCATCGGGCGAGCTGCAGGATCGCTTCTGCGATGTCGCCGTTCGTCGCGATGAGGGCTGCTTTTGCTCTCTCCTCAGTGACATTTGCCTGGGATGCAACCATGGTAATGTCTTCCTTTGGGATCTCGACAGCGGCCGGCTCGAACCTCGGTGTCCCGGCAACCTGGTACGTGGTCGCTCCCTGCATGGTCATCGCAGAGACCTCGGCCGAGTCAAAGATCCAGTTCCCCTTCGGCGTCTTTATGACAATACACTGGACATCCTCAATCTGCTCGACATTCATGCCGAGTTTCTTCATCATCGCCTTCATCTGGCGTGGATTGATATTTCCCGGAAGCATCTTTCTCACTACCCTGCCGTACTTTTACCGCTACTCCGTAATTAAATGTCAGCATCTCCGCACCGGAAACGACCGCTGCTCCGCAGGCGATAAGCCGATCTTCCCCGGCGACTACCAGGACGTCATCGCCCGCGCGGATAACGGGATCTGCGCCGACAACGTGTTTTGCAAACGCATTCTTCCCCTGTGCCACGAACCCGGCAACATCCTCCCGGATAACAACCCGGTACCCGGGTGCCGGAAGGAGCGCCTGGAGGCGCTTTGCTCCTTCAATGCCAAGCGTCAGCCTGCCATCTGATGCACGGACGGTTGCGAGCCGGCCCCCTCCCAGCAGAACCTGCCGGATGCGTCCCGTAGTCGAATAGATGAACCCGCACTCTTCTGGAAAAAGCCCGGTCCCGACCGCTCCACCGAACTGGTAATCAGCGATGAGCTGGACACGCCTTATCGAACTGTTCTCCGAGTATCCTGTTGACACGAATCACAAACTCCTCTTCTGCTATTTTGGGGATATACGCGCCCGCCGCGATCTTATGCCCGCCGCCACCGCCACCGTACTCTGCCGAGGCATCGCTGAGCGCCTGCTGGAGATCGATGCCCCGCTCAACGACCCGCTCGGTTGTCCGCATCGAGACTTTTGTGAGACCGGTGTCCTCCGGCACCTCACACATGATCAGGATGGGTTTTTTGTTGTTCAGTTTCGAGAGAGCCATGCCTGCCCCGATACCCACGATCGTATCCGGGTAGCGCCCCCCCACATGGAGCCACTGGAGGTTCTCCAGTTCCTTCACTCCGGTATCGAGAATGAACTGGAGGAGGTTCCGGATAATGGCCCGGTGGTTGTTGAGCATGTGCTCCGCGTCCCGGTACGCCGTCCCGCGATCGCCCCGGAGGATCGCGCCGCCGACCTGCGGTTTCGACCACCGGCCGCAGGCATTGAGCAGGGTTGCGTATTCCTGGGCATTACGGAGGGGGGTTCGGGGCTGCTCATCGGGAAACGCATAGCTCTCGGCAAAGAGCCGGTCGGTCTTCTCACCGTTTGCGATGAGTTGTTCGGCAAGCGCGGAGATGATCGTCCGTTTCTCTTCCAGGGAGATCTCCTCCCAGACGTACCAGCGCCCCTTCTCGGTCTGCTGCCGGATCCCGAGCCGTTTGAGGAACTGGCGTGCACCTTCAGGATTGTTGCTGATCCCCTTGACAAACGGGTCGTCGTTGTATGCGAGCGACAGGTGAAGCGGGCGGGTCGCGGTGCCGTAGCAGTTCAGGTCGCGCTTCCTGACCTCGACATTCCCGTGCGCAATGCCATCTTCAACAATAGTGGTGCGGACCATGCCTACAAGACCGCATTTCTCCCGGGCCATCATATCGCCGACATTACCGATAATCGCAAGCTTCGCAAGATCGGTGTTCGCGCTGTCCATCCGTTTTGCGACAAGGTAGGCGACACCGGCAGCACTCATCCGGTCGATCCCGTAGGGCAGGCAGTTGACCTGCGTATACTGCCGTTTTACCTGCTGGCTGACGTGGTGGTCGATGATTAAGACCTCCCTCTCGGTGAGGCAGTGCTCCTCGAAGAGGTTCTGTTGCCCGGCCCCGAGATCCATGAAGACCTTGAGGGAAGAATCGGATGGGACCTGCGGCATCGTGAGAGGCTCAAGCTGCCGGACAAAAACAGATTTGACCTTGATCTCCTGCCGGGATATCGCCTGCGAGAGGATAGCCTCGCAGGAGATGCCATCAGCATCTATGTGGGAGATGATGGTTATCTCTTCAGCCGCCCGGATCTGCTCCGCGGCAGCATCGACATCATCGGAAAAACCCATTGCCTATTATTTAGGAATGTTCATACAGATGAAATGTGCTCACTCATGCGACCTGACCAGACCGACGGGTTCTCTGAAACGGGAATAATATCAGCCGCCAGGATGCGGGTGGTGGATGCAAACGCGATCGCTCTTGGCGTTACGGAGCTCCAGCTGATGGAAAGCGCCGGGCATGCCCTTGCGGAGAGTGCCCTTTCCATGAACCCGGGCCGGGTTCTCGTCCTCTCCGGGAAGGGGAACAACGGTGGGGACGGGATGGTCGCAGCCCGGCACCTCCAGCACCGTGCAGAGACCGATCTCTGCTATCTTGACCTGGGGGAGAGAACGCCTTCATGCGGGCACCAGCTCGCCGCGCTCGGTCACTGCCGGGTCTCGCTCCACCCGTTTGCGTGCCGGGACGATCTCGAAGCGCTCCGCCCTGTCTTTGAAAAAGCGGATCTCATCATTGATGCCCTCCTTGGAATCGGTGCATCGGGGAACCTCACCGAGCCGCTCAAAACCTGCGTGGCGATGGCGAATGCATCCCGCGCAAAGATCCTCGCTGCCGATCTCCCGACCCCGGCAATGCGTGCCGATCGGATCGCCGCTTTCCATCGGACCAAGGCTGGAAACGATCCGGGATCTACGACCGTCATCGAGATCGGCATCCCCGCAGAAGCGGAGTGTTTTACGGGACCGGGTGAGCTGACGCTTCTTCCGGCACGGAAAAAAAAAGCCCACAAGGGTGTCGGGGGCGAAGTTCTTGTCATCGGGGGCGGGCCGTACC
Organism: Methanoregula sp. SKADARSKE-2; assembly: GCA_030919125.1. Lineage (GTDB taxonomy): Archaea > Halobacteriota > Methanomicrobia > Methanomicrobiales > Methanospirillaceae > Methanoregula. The sequence continues at coordinate 1,125,287 of CP121470.1, read as the reverse complement.
AGGGGGCGCCTTACCTTGCCGGTCTTGGTGCGCTGCGTGCAGGGGCGGATATTGTGCGGATAGCGTCGCCGGTCTTCGAACCTGTCCCGGACCTCATCTACGAACGGCTCGATGGGAAGCGGATCGGAATGGAGCATCTCGAATGTCTCATCACCCTTGCCGGGCGTGCTGATGTGGTGGTCTGCGGGAACGGGCTTGGGACCGGGAGCCACGAGGTGGTCCTGGAGGTTGCCCCGTATTGCCGGAAGGCAGTCTTCGACGCGGATGCCCTCCACCTCCCCCTACCCTCAGGAAAGGATGAGACGATCTATACACCCCATGCCGGGGAATTTGCGCGAATCACGGGGATGAACCCTCCCGACGACACGGTCGGGAGAGGGCGGGCTGCAAAAGCTGCCGGCATCAGAGGCACGGTACTTTTAAAGGGGCACATCGATGTGATCACTGACGGGGACCGTGTCCGGTTCAACAGGACCGGCCACCCTGCGATGACGGTCGGGGGGACCGGCGATCTCCTTGCCGGGATCTGCGGAGCTCTCCTCTGCCAGCTGCCCTCCTTTGAGGCGGCATGCATAGCTGCCTACGTGAACGGAAAGGCCGGCGAGGCGATCGCGGCTGAGCGGGGTGGGGGGATGCTCGCTTCCGACATCCTGGATCGTATACCGAAAATATTGTTCGGAAAAGGTGAATGATGGTGGAATTTTCGCACATACAGGATGAGAAGGCGCAGATGGTGGATATCAGCGGGAAAGGCGATGTGGCCCGCGAGGCGACCGCTTCCGGTAAGATCTCTCTTCGGCCCGAGACCCTTGCCGCTATCCGCGAGGGCACGGTCGTAAAGGGGAATGTCCTTGCCACCGCCCGGGTTGCTGCTACCATGGCGGTCAAGAATACGTCAGACCTGATCCCGATGTGCCATCCCATTCCCATCAGTTCGGTTTCTGTGGATTTTGTCGAACGTGGGGATTTCATCGAGGCGACGGTCCGGGTGAAGATGACCGGCAAGACCGGGATCGAGATGGAGGCGCTGACCGGGGTAGCGGTTGCTCTCCTCACGATCTGGGACATGGTGAAGTCGGCGGAGAAAGATAAGGATGGGCAGTATCCGGTAACCCGGATCGAGGGGATCCGGGTCCTGGAAAAGAAGAAGGGGTGCTGACCCCAAAAACCAGACTGCCTCATAATTTCATGGAGAAGATCCAGGGGAAAGTTCCGATATCACGATCATTTGTATCCCCCGGAAATCCGGCGTACTTTTAATACCCTCCCGGTCGTAGTATATAGGAATGCGGGATCCGTCCCGTGTGAGAAGGAATGTAGCCCTCTTTGGGCCGAACCTTAGGAGAGTACCATGGTAAAGTCAATGTACGCCTTCGTCAGGGAGGCATGGAAAGTACCGGCAGAGAGCGGGGTCAAGGAACTCCTCTGGAACCGGATGCAGGAATGGCGCCGTGAAGGCAGTGTCGTGCGCATCGAGCGCCCGACCCGTATCGACCGCGCACGCTCGCTCGGCTACAAGGCAAAGCAGGGCATTGCCATTGCACGTGTCCAGGTCCGCCGGGGGGGCCGCCGGGCATCCCGATACGTCCGCGCACGCCGTTCAGCCCGGATGGGTAAGAATAAGCTCACCGCAGGAAAGAGCATCCAGAGGATCGCAGAGGAGCGCGCCTCGAAGAAGTTCCCGAACATGGAAGTTCTCAACTCCTACTGGGTAGGGCAGGACGGGAAACTGAAATACTATGAAGTTATCCTCGTCGACGGTCACCACCCCTCGATCCGTGCAGACAAGAACCTTGCATGGATGGCAGACCCGGTACACCGCGGTCGTGCGGAGCGCGGCAAGACCTCTGCCGGCTTGAAGGGCCGGGGCATGTTATACCGCGGCAAGGGTACGGAGAAGACCCGCCCGAGCATTCGCTCTCATGCGAACCAGGGCAAATAATCTTATTCTTTTTTTACGCAAACGCTTAGCTCATGAAGATAACCGATGCCTGTGTCTGCCCGTATCCGCTTGGCGACTCGTCAGTGCGGCGGCTTGCGCTTGAAGCCGGTGAACTTGGTTTCGACAGCATAGTTGCCATCGATGCCCCTTCTGGAGAATACGCCGGGGTGGAGATCATCGGCGGCACTCTTCTCCGGGACCGCACGGCCCGGGAGGTTATCAACCAGGTCAAGCGGGCCCGGGACAAAGGCAGGGTCATATCGGTCCTTGCCGGGGATAACGGGTTCAACCGGGCGGTCATCGGGATCAAAGGTCTTCACTGCCTGACGGGAATCCATACCGCTGACAAGAAAGCGTTCGATCACGTGACCGCAAAGATGGCGGCGGATAACGGTGTCGTGCTCGATCTCGACCTCTCCCCCATCATATCCGGGCGGGGGATCGGACGCCAGCGGGCGATCCATCGGTACCGGGACATCCTGATGTTTGCCGGGCGGTTCGGGTTTCCGGTCACCCTATCGTCCCACGCCCGGTCTATCCTTGAGATGCGGTCGGTTCGGGAGATTACCGGTCTCTGCTCGCTCGTGGGGATGGATGAGCCGGATGTGGAAGCGGCACTTGACAGTATCGGAAGAGTAACTGATCCACGGAATGTGGCTGTGAAGGTGATCCGGTGAGCCCCCGTCCACCCACTCTGCGGGAGAAGAAGCGGTACCTGCTTGCCCGGATTGAGCCGGACGATGTGATTCCCGAACAGAAGGATCTCTATTATGCGATATCGGATGCGGTCACCTCGCTCTGGGGTGATGCCGAAGCAGCGGTTGTGGCGCAGGCAGTTGTTGCCGCAGAAAAAGGACACGTCATTATCCGGTGTCGGAGAGGTGCCGAAGGGGATCTTGCGCTTGCCATTTCTACCATTACCTCGTGCAGGGATGTACGGATTACCCTGCGACCCGTTGCCTTCTCGGGAACAATGGCCAGCCTCCGGCAACGGATCCGTTCCCGGGAACCGGTGAAGAAGGTGGCAGGGGCTGAAGGTTCCGGTGGCGGGAGTCTGGGAAGATCGGGTGAGGGAGGAGGCACGGAAGGTGTGGAGACACCGGAAATTTCTATTGCAGGCAAAAAATTTATGGCAGTGCACTGTGAGGGAAAGAAGGTTAATCTAATTGAAAAGGGATTTAAAAACACAAACCGATTGTTCTTGACAAGCGAAGATCTGGAGGAATCCTAATGCAACCACAATATCAGATGGGATATGATCGGGCGATTACCGTTTTTTCGCCTGACGGAAGGCTGTACCAGGTGGAATATGCCCGGGAAGCCGTAAAGCGCGGGACAACCGCGGTTGGTATCAAGGCAAAAGACGGGATTGTCCTTATTGTTGATAAGCGCGTCAGCTCGAAGCTCCTTGAAGCCTCATCTATAGAGAAGATCTTCAAGATCGACGACCACATCGGGGTGGCATCATCAGGGCTTGTTGGCGATGCCCGGGCCCTTGTCGACCGGGCCCGGGTCGAGTGCCAGATCAACCGTGTCTCGTATGACGAGAAGATCGAGGTCGAGGCACTGGCAAAGAAACTCTGCGATCACATGCAGACCCTCACCCAGTACGGGGGTATCCGCCCGTACGGCACAGCGCTCCTCATTGCAGGTGTGAGCGATGGCGAATGCAGGCTCTTTGAGACCGACCCCTCCGGTACGCTTCTTGAGTACAAGGCAACCGGTATCGGTATCGGGCGCCCGGCAGCTATGAAGGTCTTTGAGGAGGAGTACAACCCAGAAACGATGATGAAGGATGCAATCCTCCTCGGTCTCAAGGCGCTCCACTCGGCAACAGAGGGCAAGTTCGATGTGGACACGGTCGAGATAGGTGTCATTGCAAAGGAGGACCCGGTCTTCCGCAAGATGAGCCGCGAAGAAGTCGCAACCTACGTCGGACAATTCAAGCAGTGATCCTTCATGATACTGCTCGATAACGCAGTGGTAGCACGGCTCGAGAGTTTCGGGGAGAAGTTCGAGATCCTCGTTGACCCCGATCAGGCTGCCCTTGTGCGGCAGGGCCAGCCCGTGGATATCGAGGATGTCGTAGCCGCGCTCAATGTCTTTGGCAATGCCTCGAAAGCGACCCGGGCATCCGATGAATCCCTGATGAAGGTCTTCCATACCACCGATTTTACCACGGTGGCCCGGAAGATCATTGAGAGAGGTGAGATCCACCTCACTGCCGATCAGCGGAAGCATATGGTCGAGGAGAGGCGCCGGCAGGTGGTGACCTTCATCTCGCGGAATGCGGTCAATCCGCAGACCGGGCATCCCCACCCGGTTCACCGTATCGAGATGGCAATGGAAGAGGCCCGGGTCAATATCGACCCTTTCAAGCATCTCGATGAACAGGTCAAAGAGGTTGTCAAGGCCCTGCGTCCTCTCCTCCCTATCCGGTTCGAGGAACTTCGGCTCGCAATAAAGATCCCACCCGATTTTGCGGCAAAAGCCTACGGGGACATTGCGGCCGGATCGATCATGGAAAAGGACGAGTGGTTAAAAGACGGCTCATGGGTCTGTGTCGTACGGATCCCGGCCGGCATCCAGGTCGAGTTTTATGACCTCATTAACAAGCTCTCAAAAGGGGATGGGCAGGTCAAGATCCTCAATCAAGTATATTAGCCGTAAGAACAAATTAGAGAAGACAGATTGCGAGAGGATTTTAACATGGCAAAATTGTCAACTCACAAGGCAAAGGGAAAAGTCACCGGCAGTGCCGGTCGTTTCGGCTGCAGGTACGGAAGATTCGTGCGCAAGCGAGTCGCCGAGATCGAAGCAATCTCCGGAAAGCTCCACCGCTGCCCCAAGTGCGATATGGAATCGGTTTCCCGCCTGGGCACCGGTATCTGGGGATGCCGGAAGTGCGGTTACAAGTTCGCGGGCGGTACCTACCAGCCGCAGACCCCCGCTATGAAGATTGTCCAGCGGGCAATTGACCGGACAATTGCAGAAGGCCGCAAGTAGGGCACAGGATCCCGAATGGCAAGTTCATACAAGTGCGCACGGTGCAAACAGAAGGTTGAGATCGACGTCAACGTCCGGTGCCCCTACTGTGGACACCGGATCCTCTTCAAAGAGCGCGGCGCCGCTATCAAGGAACTCAAGTCCCGGTAACCGGGCCTTTTCCTGTAACCGGTAAGACCGGTTCCCCAATATTTATTATCATTTTTTGTGCATAGATTCCATTATACATTCCATGCCGCATGCAGAAGCAGTCTTCCGGTTCCGGTCTGACAATGCCGAAAAGATTCTCAAGGCTGTCGAGCCCGAGCTCTCCGAGGAGGTAAATTCCCGGTCCACGACAACATGCCATGTAGAATGCGGAAACGTCCTTATCCTCAAAGTTGAGGCGCAGGATACCGCTGCTTTGCGCGCTGCGCTGAATATGGGCCTCCGGTTGGTGAATGTCGCTGAGGAGATGCACCAGATTATGGGAGAGTCTATGTCATCCCGGACGTAAAACATCCGTTAAGACTTTGCCGGATCCTTATCCCGCCGGTCCCCCTGGCTGCTCTCTGGAGGGATGGGTTGCCTGTTCTTCTGCTGGAGATTTTCTGAGCATCACGCGTTTTGCCCGATCTTCCGGGCAATGGTTGCTGATGACCGGCAGAGATTCAGATTTTTATCTCGTATTGTCTGCAGGTTCCACGCTATCTTTTATGTCATCGTGCGATCAACACTACCTGAAGATTGGGGTGGTGCAGTTCTGCACCCGAGAGTCCCAGATCCAGATTACTGTTCAACGTAAAGGAGAGACCAGATTATGAACAATATCTCACCCAAAGTGCAGACCCAGCTCGGCATGCTCCAGCAGATCCAGCAACAGCTCCAGACCGTCCTCTCGCAGAAAGCCCAGTACGAGATGGCAGTCCGCGAGGCGAAGCGTGCCCAGGAAGAGATCAGCGACTCTGCTGAAGACGCGGTAATGTACATGAGCGTCGGCACGGTCATGATGCAGAAGAAAAAAACTGTCGTAAACACAAAACTCACTGAGAAGGTCGAGACTCTGGAACTCAGGATCAAATCCCTTGAGCGCCAGGAACAGATGCTTCAGGGCAAGTTCGAGCAGCTTCAGGCCCAGATCAAAGCGGCCCTCGAGGGCAAGAGCGCCCCGCAGGCTGCATAATTTTTTTTAAACGGCATCAGTTCAGGCGCCTCAGCGTGTTAAAAACCGCGAAAGGCACTTCAATGATCCCTGCGGATTTTCTAACTATGGGTGAGCCTCCGGACTTTGTCAGGCAGGATCCTGCCCGCCGTCTTCTCGCCATCAAAGTAGTTGCAGATCATGCCACCCGGGCTCATAAAGGGCAGTTCCGGAGAGACCGTCAGACCCCGTTTATCAGCCACCCGGCAAAAGTAGCCGCCCTTACCGGTATGTTTGGCGGTTCCCATATCGCAATCATGTCGGCATGGCTCCACGATGTGTATGAGGACTGCACTCCCGAATGGATCATGAAAACTGATTCTCTCCTCTTCTCCCTGTCCCTTATACCTGATGAGAAGGTCGAGATGGGTGCTATTTTAGATGCACTGACCAAGAAAAATACCATCCGGGGTAAAGGGGCGCGGCTCTCGGACAGCATCGACCGTATCCTCAATGCCCCTCCCGAAGCCACGCTCGTCAAGCTCTGCGATCGCATCGACAACCTTCTCGATTCAGCAGGAAGAAACGGCAGGTTTACCCGTCGTTATCTTGCATCTACGGATGAGATTATCGAAAAGCTCTCGACCCGGGCAGCGCTGTACGGATACGGAACCGCTCTCGATCTGCTGGTGACCATCAGGAACAGCGAACTGAAAATGGAGTGAGTGATCAGGCCCTGTCGACCAGATTGACCGCGTTGACCATCGCTTCGACCGAGGCAAGAACAATGTCGTCCCCGCTCCCGCTGGCATCGAATATCTTCCCATGATCGTCCTCGACTGCAATCGTCACGTGGCAGATCGCATCCGATCCCCCGGAAATTGCTTGAATGTTAAACTCCTTTAGTTGTATCCGGGAGGGGGCGGTACCGAGGATTGCCTTGAGTGCTGCATCGACCGGCCCGTTGCCGGTTGCAGAGAAGACATGGTCCGTTCCCTTCACTTTTGCCCTGACGCTTGCCGTAGGGATGACATGGTTGCCGGTCATGATGGCGATATCTTCGAGTGCGAAAGCCTTGTGGTTCAGTTCTATTCCCATCACGCTCTCCGCGATCTCGTAGAGGTCTGTATCGGTAACCCGTTTCCCCTTGTTGGCAACTGCTTTGACCTTCTCAACAATGACGTCGATCTGGGGATCGGTCGGTACAATATGGACATCGGCGAGTATCTGGCGTACCGCATGGCGGCCGACATGCTTCCCGAGCGTCAGCCGCCTCCGGTGGCCAACCATCTCAGGGGTCATGATACCCGGTTCGAATGTCTCCGAACATTTCATGACCCCGTAGGAGTGGATGCCGCTCTCGTGGGAGAAGACGTTCTCCCCAACAACAGGCTGAATGGGCGGTATGGCGATGCCGGTGAACCGGGAGATGAGGCGCGAGGTCTCGACCAGTCGCTCCTTCCTGATTCCGGTTTTTATCCGGTACATCGACTCCAGGATCATGACGGTCTGTGCGAGATCTGCATTCCCCGCGCGTTCGCCAATCCCATTGATCGTAACCTGCACCTGCGAGGCACCTGCCTCGACCGCCGCGATCGTGTTTGCGACCGCAAGCCCGAGGTCATTGTGGCAGTGGACGTCGATGGGGCAGTCCACGTCCCGGTTGATCCGGGCTATCAGCATCTTCATTGCCGAGGGCGAGATGACGCCTACCGTATCAGGAACATTGATGATCGTTGCCCCGGCATCCGCCGCTGCCCGGAAGACCTCGATAAGATAATCCCAGTCTGTCCGGGTTGCGTCCATAGCGGAGAATATGCATTGGTCTGAGTGCTCCCGGATGTACCCGATGATATCTGCCGTTATCGCGAGAACCTCCTCCCGGCTCTTGTTGATCGTGTTCTCCCGCTGGATATCCGATGTGGGGATAAAGACGTGGACCATGTCCACATCACAATCAAGACAGGCATCGATGTCGGCTTTTACGGAACGGGCGAGCCCGCAGATCTTCGCTTCCAGTCCGAGTTTTTTGATTGCTGTTACCATCTCTCTCTCGGCTTTCGAAGATGCAGGAAAGCCTGCCTCGATTACATGGACGCCGATATCGGAGAGCTGGCGAGCGATCTCAAGTTTCTGCTCGAATCTGAGGGCTACTCCCGGGGTTTGTTCCCCATCCCGGAGTGTTGTGTCAAAAACAGTTACTCTCTCGTGTGCGGAGTTATCGACAAAGAAGACGATCCCCCACAAAATCCTTGCGAGTCATCCATCTCCTGTATTGGAGTGCGGATTATTTAAAGAAATCCCGGATCGCAAGAAATTGTCCCGGAACTGACCCTTATAGACCGGGGATTCTGGAAACTTCTCCGATATGTTTAATACCAAACTACCCCAACATTATAGAGCAGTGCCCCGCCTTAACTCAGCCTGGTAGAGTGCGCGGCTGTAGAATGGTTTACCGCTATCGGTAACTGCGCGGCTACCGCGATGTCCCCGGTTCGAATCTGGGAGGCGGGATAACTGTTTACTCATATGCCCAGGTAGTGTAGTGGCCTATCATGATTGCCTGTCACGCAATCGACTCGGATTCGAATTCCGACCTGGGCGTTCTTTCTTCTGGTCTTTTTCCGCGGATTTGAAGTTACCTGTAAGACCAGTGTCTGCGGAGTCGTTCTCTCGTGTGTATTCGTTCCCGGACTTCAGTTACGGCAAGAGATAAGAGAGTCCTTATCTTTCTCAAGAACAGAAAACGGTCTGCCCTCGGACTAGGAATAAGGGCTATCGGACCAGGTACCCGTCTTCCTCGAGGAACGACCGGAACCGGGATTCAGCATCCGGATCATTATCGGAAATGGTGCGTTCAGCCCTCTCCCAGACTTTACGCAGGTTCGCATCCTCCGAATGCAATGAAAAGGTCCCGGTAACGGTCCCGATCCGGTTTTCGGAACGGTCGTAAATTTTCATTACAACACAACGGTAAAACTTGCACTGGGCCGGGCTGTCCCGGTGGATGGTGCAGCGGAGAAGATCACCGTCCGGACGGAGGAACCGGCAGGCCGTCGGATGTCTCTTTGGGAAGGTAAAATCCAGGAAGATCTCCCGCTTGTCTTCATCGACTTCAGCGATAAACGGGGTACCGGTCGAGATGGACTCGCAGGCAAAGGTAAACCGGTCGAGCTGCTCCTCTATTGCGATATAATCACCCAGGTACATGCAGCATCTCCCGCATTGCCGACAATCAAAGGTCATGGTGTTGCTGACTCTGCTTCCTGGTTTGGTCGTAACCTGTTAAAGATACCCTGCGTTCCTTCTCAACGGATAACAGCCACGGCCCGTTGTGCAACATCTATCAGCGTCTCTGAATCGGTGGTGGTACCTGTCATCGAGATCATTTCAAACACATTCTTTCTCGTAAAGATCACGGAATAGGTCACGACATCATGGCGATTCTCAGCCCCTTTTTTCCGGATTGCAATGGACCGGTCACCAAGAACGGGGAAGGGGATCTCGTACAGTTCGGTTGCGTTACCAATCGTTAAGAGCTCACTCTTTGCCTGGGAGTACACTTTATTCATGTTCTCAGGGGCATAGATCCCGAGGGTCTGGGTGATTCCGGTTATATCGACCCGGTCGATGTTCATGCGGTAGAATGAGACAAAATATCCCTGCCTCCATCCGAGATCGCGGTTGAGTGCAGTCTGTTGGTCATACGATGTCGCAGACCGGTCACGGATGAAATAATCATCGGGGAGATCAGAGAGCTGGAGTGCCATATCGGCGGGGGAGAATGTGGCAGTCGTGCTTTCCTTTGCAGCTGGGGTTGAGGGGAGCGGGGTTAGTGTCGGCGTCATCGGGGGAATCGGTCTCTCAAAAAATGCATCCAGACATCCGGCAGAACCGATGAAAAGAACGAGGACAACTATAAGACCCCCATGCCATTTTCCCATAAAGTACCATAGGTACGGAAGATTAAATGGTTACCGGGTCTGGTTTTGTATCAGGTCCCTAAGTATCCCCCCGGAGTTTTCAAAAGACTCCCGGTTATGGATGCTCTCCTTTGATTACTCATGCAACAAATTCATGTACATTTGTGGACTCACTCGCCGACCTTCTCAGGGAATACGAACAGGCTTTTTCGGCTCCGGACACCGATGCCATGGCGTGGGCATATGCCTCGCACTTTCTGCTCTCTTCGCCTGCAATGGTCTCCTCTATCTCAAATGATCACCGTTTCAGGATAATTCTCCTGCAGGCAGCGTCCTTCTACCGGTCGATCGGGATGCGCTCTGCCTGGATACTCTCCCACGCGGAAATTCCGGCAGATGAGCTGCACACCATGGTTCATGCGGAATGGGGTCTTTACCGAGAAGACGGGAGCGAATTGGTGCGGTTCGATGTCATGTACCTGATCCGGACTTCCGGAAGCGAGCCCGGCATTGTCTTCATCAGCGCGAGAAACGAGGAGGAGCGATTGCAGGAGAGGGGACTCCTCCCCAGAGAATAAGTTCAATGCCGGGATCCCCGCCACTCCCTAAAAAACCCAGGTAAGACCGAAATTCTGTCATAACCGTTGTTTGGGAACGGAGTGATGGATCTCAGATTGCCCAATCGTTTTTTGAGCACCAGCCCTTTATCACTAGGTGATGAAGTTCTCTGTGCGGTCAAAATCATGCCAAAAACCAGCATTGCCATGCTTGAGAGGGATCACCATATCCACCTGATCCCTGCAGAGCGCATCCTTATGATGAGTCTTTAACATTCCTCGATAAAGAGAGTGGAGAACGAGAAGTTCGAGATCGAGTGTCGCCTTAAACTCTCGGTAGAGGGTTTTCCGCACCCCCTTTGAGGATACTCTCCGTTTCACGTTTGCGGCAGCAAAGATTCCCGGCCAACAGATGATGGCGGAATTGACCTTTGTCCAGAATCATATTATCAAACAGATCTTTGATCAGGCCCTCTCCGGTGAACTCGTTGCCTGTCCTGATGATCAGATCTCCTCCCAGTACGGGATCACCATTTCATCTGAGATAAAGTCGAAGATGAACGCTTCAAAGCCGCTCCGGGATGTCCTGGCACGCCATGGTGCGCTCTCGGATACCCTGAGTTTCCCAAAATAGGTCTTCTCGACGGTTTTCAGGGTGAGTGGGATAAAACCGGCATTTAATCCGGCTCATTTCCTGATGACGCGAAAATCGTGGTGAGACGACATGCTGTGTTGCACAAATCCGTACTAAATTCCCCGGTTTAGAAATCTGGGTGTATTAACAATTGATGAGGATATTGTAAAGACTGAATTTCAGCGGGAACTCATGAAACATTCCATTGATGCTGGTAGCTTTGACCGATTCCCAAAAAATCCGTTTCATTGAAGAGAAAACGCCTTCGACCGCCCATCTCGAACCATAGTTGTGTCTTTGAGCCCATTCCTCGTATCCCGCATCAAGGAACTCCCGGGCACATTGAGCCCGATAGGAGGAACCCTTCGATCTTCTCGAAGCATTCGATCGAATCTTGATCGCCGAAGAAATGTGCCGCTTTTCAAGGTCGTTAAAAATCGAAATATGATCGTACGCTCCGTCTCCGAGTACCTTCCGGACAGTACCAGACTGGAGAGAGTTTTGTGCAGAATCGATAAGAGGAATACAACACTTCTCGTCCGGAATGGTCTCGTTAGTAACTTCCATCGCCAGGATATTACGGGATTTCCGATCAATGGCAACATGAACCTTGATCCAACCTCGATCCAACCACGATGAACTCTCCACTTTTCCCCCATCCACTCACCCCGGTTGGTAACTTTAATCCCCGTGCTATCTATCGCGACAACAACATCCTTACCGGTTTGTCCGATCGTGTCGGACACCGGCAATTCGAACAAACGGATTCGACGGAATAAAGTCGTGTAATCGGCAGCAAGATCCTGCTGAACGAATGGGGATAATTTTCGAAGAAATCCCTCCATCTGACGGTACGGCATAGAGAAGAGAACATGAATTGCTGCAACCCATTGAATAAACGGGGCGGGATAGAGATAGTGTCTTCCTCTTTTGTGAGCATTCATTCGGGATAATTCGGTATCCCACACGGCTATAAATTCCAATGAAAGGTAAAATTCACCTCGCTGGACTAAATGTTCGTTATATTTTGGCCATTCCCGGTTGTCCTCATGCGGTTTACCCCAGCGCTTGTTCTTTGCCATTATTTTTTATAAGAACCGGATACCGGATAAATCTAAGCCCCGCGCTCATAATCATTTGTGCAACACAGCAAGACGTTTGTGATATCCCGAATTGATTTTACACATATAACCATTTCTGCGCATAGTTCAGAATCCTCTCCTGGGGTAGACAGTACCCGAATGCGTTATAAGGCTCATCGAAATCGAGACTCACTCATGTGAGGTTTGATGACATTGTGCCAGTGAAGAATTTTATCGACAGAACCGAACTTCGCGATCCTTCGTTCGACTTCTCCGAAGAACCGTTCAATTTTGCCGTTCGTTTGAGGGTGTTTTATCCTGGTTGGGATGTGTTTTATGTTGTGATGAACAAGGAACTCTCCGAATTTATGATGGGCCTATTCACGGTTCCGAGCTGAAACGAATTGTGTACTGTTGTCAGTGAGGATCTCGCGGGGCGTACCGTACATCTGGAATCCCTGATTCAGCACCGTGAGAGTGTTCTCGGTAGTTGGAGAATCGAATACCCCGTAGCAGGTGATGAGGCGGGATGAATCATCCATGAATGCGATCAGCCATTTCTTCGATCCTTTAAGTTCGAACTCTTTCCAGTCTCCCTGCCCCATCGACATGGAATGAGTATGTTCATACCGAACATATTTCCGCTGTTGCCGTTTTTTCATGTTGATCTCCACCAGACCGTGGTTCAACAATACCCGATAGATTCGATTATGCGGGATATGGATTCCGTGTGTTTCCTCAATCTTCTTCTCCAGATGGATTGGACCAATGTTGTTGGATTGATAGGTTGCGAGGATCAACTCTTCTGCTCGATCATCGATGGCGTGGGGCTTTCTTCCAGATTGCCTGAGTACCGGATATTCCCCCGATTCTCTGAACGGGTTGATGAACTGATACACTCGTTGACGGGTAATCTGGAAATACCGGGCAATCTCAACAACGGGTTTATCATTGACGCATTGCTGAATGATCCTCTGGATATCCCCATTCGATAAGTTGCTCAAATCGGTATTTACATCTGATGTCAAATGATTTCAGGATAGGACAGTATTCTCTCTCCATCCGCCAGCGCGAAAAACGTTTTCCCGGAAAACCTGCGGTAATTTTTTTGCGGAGCAGCTTTCGGGATTGCGCGGAAGAGGGACCGGATTTTGTAACCGGGCGCATCCGGCCATGAGCGATCCCTACGAAGCGGGGAAGACGAAGCCTCAAAAATCTACCCGAACATTAACAAGATGCAAGGTGTGCAGCCTCGTTCAGCACGGCAAGGAGCTGGTCTGCGGTAAACGGCCTGCGGATATCAAAGTTTCCGGAAGTCCGGCTGATGCCGGAGAGGAGTCGGGAGTAGTTGCCGGAGACAAAGAGGAAGAGGAAGCGCTGGAGATCGCGGTTGCTGTTGAGGGCAGCAAGGATCGCTTTCTCGGGGGCTATCACAGCAGTAAATGTACCGGGATGGATGGTTACCCCCCTGCGCAGCTCGATCTGCATGGTACCGGATCCCTTGGGACTCAGGAACACTAGCGATCAGGCCATGCGGGGAGCGAAAGTGTACGCGGGGTGCGCACCGTCACCGGTCAAGCTGCGTGATGGCCGGCCGGGACCGGACTTTCCGGCCGGGCCGCGAACCCGGAGCTGCTGGTTCCCGGCCGTCAGGTTTGATATCGGTAAGATCGTTGAAGGCGACCGAGACCTGATGGGGGGAGTGCTCACCTGCCCGGTAATTCGGCGTCGCGTAGACAATCATCCAGTGTCGCTTCCCGTCCTCCGGACTGGTGATGCCGATAACCTCCCGCACCTCCGTTCCCGCAGTAAAGGCCCGCATCCAAGGAAGGACGTTGTCCGGGGACGCGGTACCGTTCTCGCGGAGGACCGTAATCCCCGGACCTAACAGGGCGCTCCCCTTCACCGGTTTTCCGGCAAACGCAAGCAGCCGTTCCGCGGCCGGGTTGAACTCGAGAAGATTTCCCCGGGGATCGATGATGAAGACCGCCTGGGCCATCGACTCAAAGAGGGAACGGTACTTCTGCTCCGATTCACTCAGGGCATCCCGGATCCGTTTCCGCTCGGTAATGTTCCGGGCAACGAAGATCAGACCGAGCGTCGCGCCATTCTCATCCCGGACCAGTGATATGGTCAGTGAGGCGTAGAAGTGGGAACCGTCTTTTTTCCGGCAGAGGGACTCGAAATGGCGGTGCGCCTCGCCCACAAGAATACGATCGAGGTTGTGACGGATCCGGGTATTCCGCTTCGGCGAGACAAACGTCGCGACATTCTGGCCCTGCGCTTCCTCTGCGGAATAGCCGAAGATGGTTTTTGCGCCCGCGTTCCAGCTGAAGATCGTCCCCTCGGCAGTTATGCCGACGATTGCGTCATCGGACTGGGCGACAACGGTCACGAGCCGGGCGAGTTCCGCCTCGGCTAGTTTTCGCTCGGTGATATCCTGTGCTGAGCCCCGCATGCCTACAGGAGATCTCTTCTCATCGCGCAGGACTTCCCCCCGCGCATGGACAAACCGGATCGTGCCGTCAGGCCGTATAATCCGGAATACCGAATCGTACTCCTTCTGGCTTTCGAGTGCGGCCTTCTCGTCTTCGCTCGCGCGTGCCCGGTCATCTGGATGGACCGCGGAGATGAAGATCTTCTGGCCCGGCATCACCGAATGCGGCTCATACCCGAGGATGCGAAAATATTCGTCCGACCACCGGCTCGAATTTGTTGCCAGGTCCCATTCCCAGCTGCCGATATGGGCGAGTTTCTCCGCCCCATCGAGTAGCCGTTGTTTGTTCCTGAGCGACTGTTCGGAGTCGCGCAGGACGGCCATGAGCTGCTCGCGGCGGCTGGCCTCTTTCTGGAGTGTGAGGTTTGCCGAAGAGAGGTCGGCAGTCCGTTCCCGGACCCGGTTCTCCAGCTCGCCGTACGCCCGGAGAAGTTTCTCCTCGGCCTGCCTTCGCTCGGTGACATCCTGCGTGACGACAAGCGTCCCGATGATCTCCTCAGCGGCATTCCGGAGCGCTGCTGACCGGAGCTCGGCCCAGAACGTCGAGCCATCGAACCGCATCAGGTTGCATTCTGCAGGCGTGCCCGCCCCCTTTCCCTGGAGGATGCTCTTATGGTACTGGGAGAGAACCTTCCGGGATCCCGCGGTAACCCATTTCTCGAACAGTGCCCCAAGTCCGTCGCCGGGTGAGGGGAGGTTGAGCATCTCGCTGCTCTTCTTCGAGAGGAAAGCCAGCCGCTCGTCCGTGTCAACGACCGAGATGCCCACCGGCAGCGTGTTGATGAGCGTCCGGTAAAACATCTCCGAATCGTGGAGGGCTTCTTCCGCAACTTCGTGGGCCTCGCGGGTGCACATGGCACGGATACCAAAGGAGATATCATCCGCAAGCTGGGAGAAGATCTTCTTCTCGTCAAGATCGAATGCGGTCGCGGACCGGGAGAGCAGGACAAGCGCCCCGCCCGGGGTCAGGTCCTCTTCCCGGAGGATCGGCAGGCCCATAGCTGATCCATACCCCATCTTCTTTGCTTCGGCAGCAATCCCCGAGAACCGGTGATCTTTACGGATATTGTGAATGACCGAGAGCTTCTTTGTCCGGACCGCGATTGCCCCCGGGCCGGTCCCCTGTTCAATATCCTTGCGAACGATCCCTGTGGATTCGAGGGTGCCGGCCTCGAACCCGGCATCGGCAACAACCTTGAGCAGATTTTTTTGCTCAGGATCGACAAACCCGATCCAGACGAAAGGATACCCCCCGGTAAACACCATAACCTCGCAGATCCAGGTTAAGAGCTCGCGCTCGTCCTTTGCGTGATCAAGCGCCTGGCTGCACTCCATCATGACCCGGAGGAGCCGGTTGGACCTGCGGAGTTCCCGTTCCCGTTTCTTCCGGACCTCGTTCTCTTTCTTGAGCTGCTCGTTCATCGCTTCGAACTGGGCAGTCCGGTCGGCAACGATCATCTCCAGCTGATCGCAGGAGCGGTGGACTTTTGCTTCGATCTGGTGCCGCTCGATGGCATACCGGAGCGTCCGGAAGAGGTACCGGCTGTTGATCTCTTCGCGGATGAGGTAATCCTGTGCCCCTTCCTTGAGGGCCTGCTGGGCAATGAGTTCCTGCTCTGACGAGCTCAGGATTATGACCGGGATCTCCGGGGCACGCAGCCGGAGGGAACGGAGGGTAGCGATCCCTCTGCTGTCCTCAAGGTCAAGATCAAGCAGGACAATATCGAGCGGGTCGCGGGCGAGAATTTTTTCGGCTTCGCCAAGTGAACCCGTGCGGACGAGGTTGAAGGAGTCGTCGGCAAAGAGGGAGAAGAGGCCCTGCCGATCCCGGGCATCAGCTGCGCCTGCGTCTGCAACGAGAATGTTCATGGCTGCTTCCCACGGTTTTGGGCTGAAGGGGAAAGATCAACAGGGAACGTCACGATTCTGCGATCGGGGAGAGTTACCGTAATCAGTCTGCCGGAGAATGCTATGGGGGGATATCGCATAGTTCGATGACAGTGAGATTTTAATTTTTCCTATTTAATTCCTGTCAATTAGATCCGGCGGCAATACCAGGGGTAAAAGAAGATGGCTGCCGGGAAAAACGGTTAATGAAAACCCCATCTTTCCCGGGAAAGAATCCGGGTTGGAGAAAAATCCAAATAGCGGCCTGCCCGTATCGGTTCCAAGAGGAATCCTTCCCGGAATAATCCGGGAGAATTTCCCTAAGAGGGGTGATTTGCATGCGAGAGATGGGCTTGTGGAGAGCGGTACTGCTGCTGATAAACACCTCTATTCTCTCGGCGGGCAGGCTGCGCCCCGGTAACACCGGGGGAAGAGAGGGGGCCATGGTAAATATTCCGGGCGTGGAAGGCTAGTATCCCGCCTACGTGACTGCGCCAGAAGAAGCCGGGCCGTATCCGGGAATCGTGCTTATCCATTCGTTCAATGGGCTCGAACCTGGGTACCTAACGCTGGCAGATCGGTTTGCAGCCCGTGACTACGTGGTCATTGCACCCCAGGGAGACATTCAGCAAATCGCCATCCGATGAAGTCACAGGCTCGCGGATCTCATCTTGGCTTGCGTTCCTGAAAGGCCGGCCCTGATGTAAACCCTTAAAAGCACGGGGCTCACCGGCTTCTGGGGAGGAGGGTACACGATGCTCTTCCTTCTCGCAGAGGAAGGATCTTAAGGCGGGTGTCGCGTGGTACGGTTTTCCTTGCAATCCCGGATTTGCAAACGAGTCACAGCCGGTCAATCATCTCGATGCCCTCTTTGCTCCCACGGCAGTGCCGACCAGGAGAGCCCGTGGCCGATATCTACCGATACGCGGTTAGGCTCAACCAGTCGCGGAAATATTTCGATCTGAAGGGGTACGAGGGGCAGCCTCAGGATATCGGAAGATGCATTTAAGCGAGATGGTGCCCTTCTTCAACCGGGCCCTGAAGGGAAGCAAAGGCTAAACAAAATTTTTCCGTCAGGCCGAAACGATCTCTACTTCTGGGAAAACTTCAGGAAATGTATTCGGCATCGGATTTTATATATACGATTTCAGGATTGCATTGATGAGTGCTTGTTCCACCCGACTATATTTTACAAATACTGCTGGCTCAAATGATTTCTCCCGAAATTCTGGTTTGGTTAGGGTTAACGTTCCCAGTTTCGTTAGCAAAGTTCTCGGCTTACTACCATTTCTTCGAGCAACTCGATCCTTCGTTCGTTCATATCGTTTGGCTCCAGCCTGCTGTTCTGATTCATACTGCATGACGAGGTTGAGAAAAAATGTCACAAGGGGTTTCAGGCCCTCATTCTTATCGCCAAGATAATCTTGGATTAAGTCATTCATTTTTATTGCTCTGGTCTCCTTATGTTGTATGATTAGAGATCAGGGCCTTTTTGATTTTACAGCAAATTGTTTACTCTATCTGGCGTGCCTCATCAGTTACTCGAGGTGGCGGTAATACCCTCTCAGGGAGACAAACCAGTTATCAAAGCAATTCTGCAGGGAGGAATAGCAGATCCAACCCGGCGACCGGTGGCAGATTACGTAAAAACGGCCAACCCATACAGATCTTTGCTGTAGCCATCAGAAAAATTACAACGACAGGTCAAATCCTGAGGACAGAACCGGGTGAATCCCAAGTAGCATCATCGGCTGCTTCACAATGTTTTACTTCTGCCAAAGGTTCTCGATTTCCACAGCTCTCATATTTCTGGAAAGGGGTTTGTGAGGACCTCAGGGCAGTCCCATGGCCGGGGATACCGGAATGGACTGCCTCAGAGGAAACATGAAGCAATTTACTCCCCTGTCGGGACTGCCTTGTACCGTATCGGCTGTTCTTCCGAGAATGGTTCAACCCGAATCCTTGCATCGAGAATGACACATCCCTGTCCGGGTGCCATTGCGCTTATGGGATTGAGATCAAGCTCTTTTATCTCGGGTATCTCTTCGATCATGAGGGAAATCCGAAGCAGGATCTCCTCAAGCGATTTGATATCTGCGGGCGGATAACTCCTAAATCCTTCAAGGAGTTTGAACCCCCGTATTTCACGGATCATTGTCGATGCGTCATGATCGGTCAGCGGTGTTACCCTGAAGACGACATCCTTCATGATATCGACATGTATTCCTCCAAGCCCGAATGCGATGAGCGGACCGAAGATTGGATCCTCGGTAACCCCGATCATGACCTCGATGCCTCCCTTCACCATTGGCTGGACGA
Source organism: Methanoregula sp. SKADARSKE-2 (assembly GCA_030919125.1). Classification (GTDB taxonomy): domain Archaea; phylum Halobacteriota; class Methanomicrobia; order Methanomicrobiales; family Methanospirillaceae; genus Methanoregula. The sequence goes on along the minus strand of CP121470.1, from coordinate 1,106,320 downwards.
GGACACCGGCCATTGCATCGGGTTTCCCAATCCTGACAAAATTGTCCTGCATCGTGGCAAATGCCTTGCGCACGCCCTCTTCACGGTCGATGTTGAGGAATACCCCGCCGACATCGGTTTTATGGACGACCTCGGTTGAGTCAAGTTTGATGACAACAGGATAACCAATGGAATTTGCGATGCTTGCAGCTTCATCGGGTGTTGTCGCCACCCCCCCTTCAGGAACGGGGAGGCCGAAGCACTTGAGAACGGCCATCACTTCGCTTGCTGATAGCCAGCCTTTTCCGCGCTGCTTGATGGCACGCTGACATATCTCCCGTGCTCTCTGTGAGCTGACATCCTCAAAGTCAAGGATATTGCCAGGGACAACATTGCGCCAGCAGGAGTATTCGTACATCCTGCTGAAGACTTTTGCTGCCGATTCCGGGAACGTACACGTGGGGATAGTCTCCCCTTTTGTCTTCAGGGGGAGGATCTCGCGGTCCCAGATCATCGGGACTGCGATAACCGGCTTATCCTTGATACCCTTTGACCTGACATCGCTCACGCCATCAGATATTGCCTTGAGGATGTCTTCGTCCTCTGCGAGACCAACAGGGATATAGATGACGATGAGACCATCAATGCTGTCTGATGAGAGCATCATTTCGATGGTCTTCCGGTAATGCTCAGGGGGTGCCGATGCAATCATATCTACGGGATTGCTTACGCCGGCAGCTGATGGCAGAAAAGCGGCGAGGTTCTTCTGAATATCTTCTGGCAGGCTCTCAACGACTAAGCCATTCGTCTCGCAGGCATCTGCACAGAGGATCCCCGGGCCCCCTGCATTGGTGACAATCCCAATCCGGTTATTCCGGAGCCGCGGCTGGCAGGCCATCGCTGCAGCAATATCGAACATCTCCTCCAGGCTCTCAGATCGGATGACCCCTGTCTGGCTGAAGAGCGCCTCCACCGGCACGTCGCTTCCGGCAAGTGCTGCAGTGTGAGAACCTGCTGCCCGCATACCGGCATCGCTTCGGCCACCCTTGATGCAGATAATTGGCTTCTTCCTGCTGAACCTGCGGGCGATCCGTGCAAACCTCCGGGGATTCTTGAATGCTTCGAGATACAGCAGTACAACGTCAGTCCCGGGATCCTCTTCCCAGTACTGGAGGAGATCATTGCCCGAGATATCAGCTTTGTTGCCAATCGAGACAAACATGGAGAGGCCAAGGTCCCGTCGTTTTGCAAGCGCCAGAATCGCAAGGCCAAGGGCCCCGCTCTGGGAGGCCATGGCGATCTTTCCCTCCGGGGGGAATACTGGTGAGAACGATGCGTTGAGCCGTACCAGTGGATCTGTGTTGAGGATCCCAAGACAGTTCGGGCCGATGAGGCGCATCCCATAGCCCCGTGCCTTCTGTACCAGAGAGTCCTGGAGGCGTTTGCCTTCAGCTCCTACTTCAGAAAAGCCTGCAGATATTACCACGAGCGCCCTCACTCCCCTGCGGGCACAATCATCCACAACGGTCAGTACCAGCTCCTTTGGCACAGCAATGACTGCCAAATCCACGGGTTCCGGGATAGCATCCACTGTAGGGCAGCATTTTATCGAAGAGACAACTTTGGCTTTCGGGTTGACCGGGTAAATTGGGCCCTGGAACCGATTGCTGACAAGCGCCTCCATGATCCGGTACCCGATACTCGCTGGGTTCCGGGACGCACCCACGACAGCAACCGATTCCGGCTTGAAGAACGGGCGGAGCGATGCGGTGGTGAACATCAGATCGCGAAGTTCTGACCGCTGGACGCTCTCCTGCCCGGGAAGCACCGTCATCTTGAGTGTGATATAGCCGGCCTCCCATTCCTTTGTCATCTCAAAACCGGAGTTATGGAATACCTCGAGCATCGGCTTGTTCTTTACATGCGTCACCGCAGTGAAGTTGACAAAGCCCCTGGATATCGCAAGCAGCGAGAGTCGCTCGAGGAGCAGCGATCCTATCCCCCGCTTCTGGAACTTGTCATCGACCACGACTGCGAACTCCGCAGTTTTTTTATCGACTGCAAAGTACGAAGCGGTGCCAATGATCGTATCTTCTCCTTCGATTGTCCTGGAAACGATAAGCGTCATCGCTTCATCGGGATTCGATGAATCGCAGAGCGGATCGATGACCTCCATGCCGGGTTTGGAATGAGAAAAGAAACGCATCAATCGCGATTCAAGTGACAATCCCTTGATAAAATCAACCATCGCATCGCGATCCTGAGGGAGAGATACGCGCAGGTTGGCGGTTGTACCATCACGGAGTATTAATCGACCATAGTGTGCAGCTTCCTGGTAAGGAGCCGGGAGATAGAGTGGTTTTACTTTCATCATAAGTATCCGTCCAGCAGAAAATCTAATTCGAATTTATTGACATTAGCCGGGCTGTTGCCAATGATAAACCATGATGGTTGCGTCACACTCTTACGAACAAATTCTGTCAAGAGCGATACGATCCATGAACAATCATGTATACATACGGCAGATTGCCCGGACCGAGCATGGCTTCGTCTTGGATAAGACCTACGGTCCCTGCCATAAGTAATCAGCAATCTTAATAGAAAAGCATAATGATAAAATTTTTCTGCATAGTGCCTGTTAACACGTATCAGGGTAAGAATTGAGATGAGGCCAATCTACAGAGGATAACGAATAACCCATCTTTTTTACGATCGCACCGGAAGGGGGCGCAATATTTGGTAGACCTCCCTTCGGTCTAGCTTCGGTAAAGATCTCCCCCAACCTTCCGAAACCTCTCCCCATCGATTAATGTCGAAAATCTGTCGAGCCGATCGCTGGGTTGCGCTGAGGGGTTGTTTTATAAGCTAGCGCGTCATGTATTGTAACACAGTTGTTAATAACTGTTTGAGTAAAAACCATGTATGGATCAAATAATTTTGGTGGCAACAGAGGCCCGAGAGATTTCGGCCCCCGCGAAATGACAAAAGTGACCTGCTCTGACTGTGGAAAGGAATGTGAAGTTCCGTTCAAGCCCACTGAGGGAAGGCCAGTATACTGCCGTGACTGTCTGCCCAAGCACAGAAAGCCCCGGTTCTAATTACTGAACCAATTTTTCTTTAATTTTTCTCGCGTTTTTAAAAATCCGTGCGGAACGGATCGGTTTCCCTGAAACGACCAGTGCTAAACTTTCTTTGCGGATCTCTGGAATCTGTCGGACTCCGGCCGGACTGGTTTGTACTGGATAGGCGAATCTCCGTACAAGTATAACACCTTTCCCGGAAACCCCAAAGCAGGTGCCCGGAAATCCGGTGTGATATCCGGAAATTCAGAAATCTCTCCGGAATTGGGTGCCGGATGCGTTTTCGGGAACGAAGAGATCGCTCCGGCTGCCGGAAAAAATCTGGTTTATTCTCCGTTCCTTTCAGGGTCCGGTTGAAGAAGGTCGTCATCTCGTTGAATGCATCCTTTCCGATATCGCTGTCGTTTGCGACCCTATTCTGGACCTCCAACCCGTAAGGCCACCCCTCGTACACTTTCAGCTCGAAATATTTCTGCGACTGGTTGAGCACAACCGCGTACCGGTAGATCTCGGTCACCGGACTCACCTGGGGCACTGCCGTGACCCATCAGCATTGGGATTGCGATTGATACACGGACCAAGGGAACGCTTTTATCCTTCAAGGATACTTTCTTGTCTGGGACCCCCCGCTTTCCGGCAACCGTAACCCTTGTACTTACCGCGCCTGACCCGCCGATCCTGGTATTCCCACAATATGGACAAGCCTTGCGTCTGAAGGTCTTCTTCCGATTTTTCTTCTGATATAGCGTATTGTTGGAGATCTATAAGGTTCATCCTTCCAACCACCTGAGTTTATCGTGGTGGTCTTTATGAAGGAATCACCAAAAAAAAGTATCTATTCTCCCGCGGTGGGCACGCTAAATCTCTTCTGCAGAAAAACCCGGGAGGATATCCGGATCCATGATCTGGTCTTGGTCTTTTCCGTAAATCAGGCGATACCACTTAAGGAAGGCCTCTGCAAGAATAATGCAGATCAGGGTCATCAAGACAACTGAAATGGTTGCCAGGAGATTCCCGGTCAGAGTCTTCATGTTCAGGTAGTTGTTGAGGTTGATGAGTCCGGCATATATCGTAATCGGGATCATAAAAAGCCCGGGAACCGCAGTAACCCATGCGTACTTCAGCCTTCCCATCCTTATGAGCAGGGTCGTTCCCAGTATGAGCGCGGTCGCTGCAAGCATCTGGTTTGACATCCCGAATACCGGCCAGAGTGTCCGGATCTCTCCGGAATAAAGAAGAATTCCCCAAGAAAGGGTGAATAAGATGCTGCAGAGATATATGCCCGGTTTCCAAGAATAGTCATTGAATTTCGGCACCACTTTTCCCAACAACTCCTGCACAAGGTATCTCCCGACCCGGGTTCCGGCGTCGACCGCGGTGAGAATGAAGACAGCCTCGAACATGATTACAAAATGGTACCAGTAATGCATCAGCCCTTTGAAGAACGGAACCGCGGAAAAAATTGTTGCCATTCCCACGGCAAGAGAGACTGCCCCCCCGGTTCGCCCCACAAGGTTTTCCGCAACGAGAGTTTCCAGTTCCGGAAGATGGACCGGGACCAACCCCATCGTTTGGTATATGGCCGGTGTGACGTTGATTGCGAAGAAATCGGCAGGCACAAGGACGCAGGCCGCAATGAGTGCCATGATCGCAACGAACCCTTCAAAGAGCATTGCGCCGTACCCCACAAACAAGATATCTTTTTCATCGGCTAAAAGTTTCGGAGTTGTCCCGGTCCCGATCGTTGCATGAAATCCGGAAAGAGCCCCACAGGCTATCGTTATAAACAGAAACGGAATTACCGGTCCTGGGATAATCGGGCCATTCCCGTTGACAAATTCAGTAATGGCCGGCATCTGGATCTCCGGCTGGATGATAAATATTCCCAGCGCAAGAACCGCTATCAGGCCAATTTTCAGGAAAGTTGAGAGATATCCCCGGGGGTTAAGCAGGAGCCAGCACGGGAGTGTGGCCGCAGCAAGGGCATATACCGGGATCAGGATCTTCAATGTCGTATCATCCAGTGTAAGGAGATTGGCGATAATGGGCGTCTGGGTAACAAATGGCCCGGTCAAAATTACCACGGCAAGTAAAAACAGGCCGATCACCGTGGCACCCTTATAGTCGCCGGGCCTGATGGTGTTCATGTAAATTCCCATAAGGAGGGCAATCGGAATTGTCGCAAGCACCGTGTACGTACTCCACGGGCTTTTTGCCATCGCATTGACAACCGCAACGGAAAGTCCGGCAAGAGTCAGACTTAAAATAAAGAGAATTGCAATTGAGGCGATTATGCCGGCTCGTTCTCCCAATAAATCATGCGCGATCACGGAAAGGCTCTGGCCCTTGTGGCGGACAGATGCAAAAAGCACAACCATATCATGCACCCCTCCGGCAAGAACGGCTCCGACCAGGATCCAAAGGAATCCAGGGAAAAATCCAAACTGGGCTGCCAGTACCGGGCCAAGGAGGGGCCCGGCTGCGGCAATTGCAGAGAAGTGGTGGCCGAAAAGAACGTATTTGTTCGTTGGCTGGTAATCATGATCATCCCGCATGGTTTCCGCGGGTGTTTTTCTCTTGGAATTAAGTTTCAGCACCTTGTTCGCTATCCAAAGACCATAGAACCGGTATCCGAGAGCAAAGACACAGAGTGCAACAATAATGAGGATTACTGAGTTCATAATATCGTGCCGAGTTTAATTGTTTAACTTCATTTTGTTATAAACAAATCCTTTCGGGAAATTGTTTTTGCATCTATTGACCGGAAAATTCCACGCAGCAGCGTTTTGCCCTTCAGCCGCGCACTTTCTTATATCCCAAAGTCGTTTGTCTCGCTGACAGAGATTCTTGAAATGAGTCGTAAACGGTCCTGACTGTGTCATCTTGTGAATTTTCCCGGTAGGAAATTTTCATGCAGACTGCTCGTAGAGCGAGACACCTAAAACTAAAGGTAAAGTTGTTTTAGTTTAATGCGGGCAACTTCCGAGGGGGGACTGCCAGTGGACCGGTTTCTGTGCCAGGTTCCTGATTATCTCCGACCGTTTAGTTTCCTGACTATTCAAAATCGTTCAGGGCAGGGTATCCGGGAATCGTCGGCAAAGGTTCTCTTGTGTCCCCGAGCAACTGAACCAGTTTTTCGTCCATGCAAACGCTGTCTTTTATAGAACCGGGAGGAGTGCCCCCAACGCTGATTTCACGTTCATTGGCGCCAGAAGGAATAGGGATTTGGAACATTCCTTTACAGGAAGTGGAGAGGATGGCCCTCTCGATCCTCTTCGATCTTGCCATGGCAGACGGTGTCCTTGCCGGTGCCGAACAGAAGATCCTCCAGATGTACGTGGAGAAGTTCGGGATATCCGAGGAAAACCTCAAGCCGATTATCGAGACGATCGGGATCAAGAACGATTTCTCCATCTTCTCATAACTTTTTTCAAAAGGCCATACGGCCGGGTTTTCGCGTCGGGAAGATCCGGGGTAAGATTTCCCGGTATAATTCTGGATCTGATGATCACCCTGGAACCTTTTTGCAGTATCCGGTTTTCCGGAATACGGGAACCGTACGGGAGAGGATTTTCTCCGAATCCCCCGGAGGGGCAGGGTATTGCAAACGTTCATCCCAGAAATTTTTTTTAAAAAAAAAGGAGCGGTACCGGCCGAACAGTTTATCAACGAAAACAGGGATTACACCGAATTATGACACCGAGACACCAACAGAAACCGGCCCCGCACCGGCACATCACCCATTCGAGAACGCATCTCGGGGTTGAAGGAAGCATGGACATGGACCGGCATGACGAGGACAAACTCCACCACACCGAGAACCACGAGCATCCCCATCAGCCAAAGCATCCCCTGCGGCATACCATTGAGGAGCTCAATCCCCAGCCGCCCCATACGACGATGCACAAGCCTCCCCTCCCGCACGGCGACGAGCTGCCACCCCATACGAACAAACCGGGCCCCATCAAGCCGGAGAAGAAGTTAACCCGGACCGGGGCAAAACCCTGAATTTTTTGTTCGGATCTTTTTTCTCTGTTCGGGAAACCCTCACAGACCGGGTTACTACTTTGGGAAGGGGGTGCAGACCAACGGTTCACGGTAATGCCTTTGCATGTCATGAGGCCAACCGTAGCTGGTTTTATCCTGGATACAAGTACACACCCGCCAAATCCGGATCATCCCAAAATTTACGAGACCTCCAAATTTTCCTCCTACAACATTATGAGCCCGGCATTATTGCCCATCGGAAATTGCCGGGCATGAATTCCCGCACCCCGATACTTATTTACTCCTGCAAAAGGCCGGCCGCAACACATACACCCTGCCGCGCTAAACGGTACTGGATACCCACCACCATCTGCCATGATCCCCCTTCCGGAAGAAATCCCGATCCTCACCTGCATCTGGCTCGGGCTCAACGCGATCGCATTCCTCTTCTTTGCGCATGACAAGAGAACAGCGGGACGGAGCTCATGGAGAACGCCGGAGGCAACGCTCTTGCTCTTCGCCCTGCTCGGACCCTTCGGGGCGTATGGTGCCATGCGGGTCTTCCGGCACAAGACCCGGAAAGGAAAATTTCACCTGGTGCCGGTATTCCTTCTGCTCCAGGTGATCCTTCTCTCCCTGCTGATCGGGCAATTATTGAGCCGGGGCTCCTGAAGAGCAGTGCCGGATTCTTTTGACGCAGACGCCTCAGTTCGATGCTATATCCGGCTCGCTCATGACGAGGTTTCCCCAGGAACGGTGCGGTGTCGCATTGACTGATCACCGTGCTGTACGCCACGTTTATACCGGCCCAATGCTATACTTATGCACATGCGGACCAACAGGCATCACTATTTCCTTGACCTCGCTACGCGATGTGCACACCAGGGCACCTGCCTCCGGAGAAATTTCGGGGCTATCATCGTCGATGAATTCAATACGATCGTTTCGACAGGATACACGGGTGCGCCGCGTAAGCAGACGGACTGCACCGAGCTGAACCGGTGCTGGAGAAAAGAGCACAATATCCCTTCGGGCTCCAATTACGAGCGGTGCCGGAGCGTTCACGCAGAGATGAATGCGCTGATCCAGGCCGGGAAACAGGCGCGGGGCTGCACCCTTTATCTCTCGGGATTCGATGTCGGGACCGGGGAACTGACCCAGATCTGGCCCTGCTTCCTCTGCTCCAAGATGATCGTCAACAGTGGCGCGACAAGTGTCATCATGCGGACCGGTCCGGATACGTACAAGGAGATGGACCCGATATTACTGTACCAGATGCGAAGCCGGGAGTCGCTTGGGGACGACCAGGTACCCGCCTGAGGGAACCAGATCCGGTCGGGAAAACCATGAAACTATTACCTTTCGCGAGCGTCCCCGATATTTGGCCCCCCTCTTCTGCCCGTAATCAAGGTTGATGAGCAGGATCACCATGGATTCGAGGTCCGGATCGCGTAATAATTTGTATTCGGAACTCTCATTCTAGTAGTTACCGACAATTGAATATATAGATTTTATTGGAAATTACTTTTATTTAAGTACGTACTATAAAGTTTCAATGAAGAAGCGGTATGTCGTTGAATTAACGCAACAAGAAAGGAAACACCTGACAGGAATTGTCAAGCGTGGGAAAGGCCCGGCGTATCGAATCCGACACGCGTATGTCCTGTTGCATGCAGATAAAAATAAATCCGGCAAGACCGATGAAGAGATAGCCGTTCTGTTACACTGCCATAGTCAAACAGTTTTCAATATATGCAAGAAGTATTTCGAAGAAGGACTAACTCGCGCAGTCGGGAGAAAAGCCCAGGAATCACCACCCATTCCTCGAAAACTGGATGGAGCAAAAGAAGCCCGGCTTATCACGATAGCATGCAGTCAACCGCCGGAAGGATATGCCAATTGGACCCTTGACCTCCTCGCAGACAAAATGGTTGAGTTAAAAATTGTCGAGACGATTTCAGGAAAAACGATCGGCCGCGTCTTAAAAAAACGAGTTAAAACCTCACCTGCGGCAATGCTGGGTTATTCCGCCGCAACAAAACGCTGAATTTGTTGCTCACATGGAGGATATCCTGGAACTCTATCACCGACCTTATGATCCGGAAGTTCCTCTGATTTGTATGGATGAAAAATCGGTCCAGTTACTCGGAGACTCCCGGGATTCGTTGCCAGCGACTCCCCGGTATCCCGTTCGATATGATTATGAGTATACACGAAATGGAACTGCCTCAATATTCCTCTTCACTAAAACCCCTGAAAGGAGGGAGGAGAGTTAATCCCCGCAAGCACAGAAAAAAAGTGGATTGGGCTCACGAAGTTAGAGAGTTACTTGAGATTGATTACCCAAACGCCAGAAAAATAATTCTTATCTGCGATAACCTGAACACCCACACGATTGGAGCATTTTATGAGGCGTTTCCTCCGGAGGAAGCTTCGATTCTTGTCAAATGCCTGGAGATCCATAACACCCCCATACATGGGAGCTGGCTCAACATCGCTGAAATTGAATTAAGTGCGTTATCCCGTCAATGTCTTGATCGAAGATTGATAATCTGGAATTGCTTATCCACGAAACAAAAAAGTGGGAAACTTCCAGAAACAATAACCAGAAACTGGTCGACTGGCAGTTTACTTCTGAAAGTGCAAGGATTAAACTAAAACGACTCTACCATCAATTTTAAGTGTCTATCTCCACTAGGTGCGGCTGGTCTCCCGATCGAGAGAGAGAGCAAGGGTCTTTTCGTGAAACTTCAGCCAGTCCCTCCTTCCCGGGTAGTCGGGCATGAACGATCCAACCGCATCCCAGAATTTTTTCGAATGATTGGGATGGCGCAGGTGGATAAGTTCGTGGAGGATGACGTAATCGATGATCTCCGGAGGAGCAAGGATCAGGCGCCAGTTCAGGCTCACCGTCCCGGAGATACTGCATGAGCCCCACCGCTTCTGTGCCGAGGATAACCGGAGAGTTTTTGGTGTGCACCCGGTAACCTTTGCGAGCGCATCACACCGCCCCGAAAAAAATTTCTTTGCCTCTGCCCGGTACCATGCAGAGACGAGTGTCGCAAGGGAAGGGGCACTCCGTGCCGGCACGTACAGTTTTTCCCGGAGCTCGACCTGGCATGACCGGACTTCACGGATGCAGAGCGGATAGCAGTTACCGAGAAACAGGAATTCTTCGCCCTCGGTAAATTTTTTCGGGGAAGAGACCGGCTTTTTTGCAAGCTCGGTTATCTTGCGCGAGATCCACCCGCTCTTTTCACGGACCAGTTTTTCGATATAATCCCCGGAGGCCCGGAGCGGGGCACGGACGATCAGTTTTGCATCCGACGTGATCACGAGCGAGATCGTCTTTCTCTTCGAACGGATGATGCGATGGATGGGTATCGGGTTCATGGGAAGAGTGCAGGGATGGCCGGCCGGAAAATCAGCGGCAGGAACGTGCGGCCCTTTGTTCAAGTGGAAACGTTTGCGGGAAAGTTCCGGGAATTTTTTAGAATTTCAGGAGTGTTTCCGAAAAATTTTCTGCGGATAAATTTCTGCCAATGGTGTCGCTCTGCTGATTTGCGGGTATGCTGGAATAGAGTACGGAAGCGGCAGGAGATATGCTTTTAGTTCCGGATACACCGGAAGAGCTTGACGTCTGGCAGGGGAATAAAATTCCCGGTTATTACCGAGGACTTTATCAAATCCCGCATACAATACACGGAACCGGGAATCACGCATGACAAATCTCCACGGTCTCGAAGGGATCGCCGCCCACTTCCTCGCATCGCCCCAGGGCCAGAAGATGATCCGGAATTACCTGGAGTCCCCCGAAGGGCAGGTATCCATCGACACCTTCCTTGCAACCCCGCATGGCCAGCAGATGGCAAAGCTGCTCCTGATTAAGGCATTGAACAGCCTCGATATCCCCGAGGAGGCAAAGGAGAGCGTCCGAGAAGCTCTTGCCGGAAAAGGATGAGGTCCCGGTAATTTTTCAGGAAGATGTGAGAGAACAAGGGGAAAATTTTCCCGCCGGCCTTACCCTTATTCGGGGAGAACCTCCCGCCACCCGGAACCAATGTCCGGGCTTTGCGAAAAATTTTAGTCCCTGCTTGAGCTTGGTGTGGAGATTCTGTCCATGAACAATAGTACTTTCCTCCATTATCCTAAAGATTTTCACAAGGACCGGAGATCCGGGTAGTCCGCATGGATCTCCGGTTCGATGGAGCTGACGGCCATCCCCGTATGATCTCCGGGCTGAGGTTTACGCCAAAAGACCGGGCCTGCCGGTACTCTTCCCTGAATGCAAAGAACCTGGAGGTCATCTCAGTAACCTGCATGTCCCATCCCTTGCAGTACGAGTACAATATCGGAGAAAACCTCCTCCGCTTCATTTCACCTGGCCGGTCCCCACACGTACAACCGTTACCGTGACCACCGGGACGATCTGCAGGCCAATGCAAAAATATCCTTGAAGGGCTACCGGATATCCCGGAAACCGCCAGACCCCGGCATCCGAAGGATCCGCAAAGGCAAGGTCATGGACCAGCGCGGGACGGCGGGGGAGGATCCCGGGGCTTTGCTCCCGGGCGGGCGTACGAGAGTTCGGCGATAACCTGCCCGTCGCTCAGCTCGTACCAGCGCTTGTATGCCTCCGCGACTGCAAAACACGGCCCGGTCCGGATATTCAGGCAGATCAGCTTGTCGACCTCCCGGGAAACGATCTCCGCGGAACCGGCCGATGCGGTCGGGACAGCAACAAGGATCTTCACATGGTGACGATTCCGGAGGCTCTCAAGCGCAGCAAGCATCGTAAACCCGGAGGCAAGGCCGTCATCTGTCAGGATGCAGGTCTTCCCCGCAGGATCCGGAAGTTTCGTCCCGGCCCGGAACCGGGTTATCCTGTCCTGGACATTTTCCCGGGCCTTCTCCGTAGCAATCCCGATCACTTCTTCCGTCAGGCCCAGAGCTCTTTGGAGGTCTGTGTTGATGAGCACGCGCCCATCCCAAGTCACCGCGCCGAGCCCGGCTTCTGTCTTCCCGGGAACTTGGATCTTCCGCACCACGGCAAGGGCGAGCGGGGCGCCGAGAGCCCAGGCGACCTCGACCCCCACCGGTACCCCCCTGGCCGGGATCGCAAACACGAGGGGATCCCGCACTCCCGGTAATGTCCGGACCAGGTCACCCAGCTGTCTTCCGGCATCGTGCCGGTCGGTAAAAACAGACCGCCGCTCGCGCAGCCGGGGATCATCGATGATTGTCCCCATACAAGGCGGATGCTGTGAGCCCGCAAGAATATAAAATTATGGTGAAGAATTATGGTGTGTCCTATCCCGAAATCATTTGACATCAGATGTAAATACCGATTTGAGCAACTTATCGAATGGGGATATCCAGAGGATCATTCAGCAATGCGTCAATGATAAACCCGTTGTTGAGATTGCCCGGTATTTCCAGATTACCCGTCAACGAGTGTATCAGTTCATCAACCCGTTCAGAGAATCGGGGGAATATCCGGTACTCAGGCAATCTGGAAGAAAGCCCCACGCCATCGATGATCGAGCAGAAGAGTTGATCCTCGCAACCTATCAATCCAACAACATTGGTCCAATCCATCTGGAGAAGAAAATTGAGGAAACACACGGGATCCATATCCCGCATAATCGAATCTATCGGGTATTGTTGAACCACGGTCTGGTGGAGATCAACATGAAAAAACGGCAACAGCGGAAATATGTTCGGTATGAACATACTCATTCCATGTCGATGGGGCAGGGAGACTGGAAAGAGTTCGAACTTAAAGGATCGAAGAAATGGCTGATCGCATTCATGGATGATTCATCCCGCCTCATCACCTGCTACGGGGTATTCGATTCTCCAACTACCGAGAACACTCTCACGGTGCTGAATCAGGGATTCCAGATGTACGGTACGCCCCGCGAGATCCTCACTGACAACAGTACACAATTCGTTTCAGCTCGGAACCGTGAACAGGCCCATCATAAATTCAGAGAGTTCCTTGTTCATCACAACATAAAACACATCCCAACCAGGATAAAACACCCTCAAACGAACGGCAAAATTGAACGGTTCTTCAGAGAAGTCGAACGAAGGATCGCGAAGTTCGGTTCTGTCGATAAAATTCTTCACTGGCACAATGTCATCAAACCTCACATGAGTGAGTCTCGATTTCGATGAGCCTTATAACGCATTCTGGTACCGTCTACCCCAGGAGAGAATTCTGAAATATGCGCAGAAATGGTTATATGTGTAAAATCAATTCGGGATATCACATGAGCAGGATCCTGCATCTCCCATCAAAACAGCCGGTTTTTGAGGTATTCCCCGCAGGGTTTTCTCCTACCAGGCGTATTGCAGCAATGAGAACCGCGTAAAAGTGCTTAACGAAGATTGCAAAAAGCGCATAAAACCGGTTGCCGCAAGATCAGAGAGGACTATTTTTTGAGCATCGCAACTTTCGAACCGACAGGGACCCCGATCTCTTCTGCAACGGGCCGGCATTTTGCGGCGAGCAGGTATGCGACCGGAGGAAGGTTCTGCATCTCCGAGAGAGACTCGTAATTTGCCATCCCTTTTGCGATGATAATGGTACATTTGTCCAGTGCCACCCTGAGGTCATCGGGGATGTATTCCAGACAGATACCAATCTCTGCCCCCCCTCCATTCGTCGTGAGCGTGTCGACTATCCGATCGAGGCCAAGTTCGTATGCATCTTCAAGAGTTGCATCATTGAGTGCAGGTTTCTCTTTGACCGCAAGGGTGACGTGGGATCCGTGGGCCTTGAGGTACTTTATGAATAATTTATCGAGGACCATCTCTCCGCAATTGTCGCTCAGGTAGACAACCCGGGAACACCGGTGGGAGATCGCATCCGTATCATCGATGACAAGACCCCGCTTGAACTCTCGGGTAAAGAATAAAAAAAAATCTTCTTCCACAGTATGGCCCTTGACCCCGTAATCGAAGGTGTTACCTATGATGGATGCAAGGGCGTGATCGTAAAATGTGGTGAGATCCGGGCGAACTTTATTACAGACTTGGAGAGCCTGCAGGTTTCCTTTCTTCTTGAGATCCGCAAACGGATCGGTGGTTCCCAGAATTACATATGCCGTCCGGTGGATGGCACTGGCAATCTGCGGGTGACTCAGGGGATTGTTACGGATCTTCCCCAGAAGTTCACTGCATGCAGAGATCGCCTCGTTAGTGGTTTTCAGATCAGCTCCGCACAGGGAGCTTTCAAGCCGGACCCTTGAAAGTAGACATTCTGTACAGGTTTCCGTGATCTTCATAAAAACAGCCTTAAAAACAACGCTTATGGGGCCACTGAGATTTGAACTCAGGTCAGAAGACCCCCAGTCTCCTAGGATGGCCAGGCTACCCTATGGCCCCGCTCTCATACTATTAGATCAGATCTCTTATTTATCTTGTCGTTTCGGGAACGCAAGAATGAGTGGTTTTGTCAGTTATCGCGGGTGACGGATTTTTTTAAGATTGCTCTCCGGCACATATTTTGATCGTGAGATTAACGAGCCCGGATTTGGTGCTCTTTTGGCAAGGACCCCTGCCTCTGCAGAACCCATCGGGAATAGTATTCGTATGAATTCCCAGGAGCTGGTTACCATCAGAGCCCCGGAATCATCTATTCTTATCCTGGTAACCGGAGAAGATTTTCTTATCGCAGCGATCATAAAGGATAGCGCGGATCCTAAGTGTGCAGGAATCAGATGCATGCGGAGTGTCGAGGTAATGTATACCATTTTAGTAGTCGATGACAGCCCGTTCATCGTTGATGTATTTGTAACCATGCTCGAGAGGGGCGGTTACCGGTCTGTTGCGGCATACGGGGGCGAGGAATGCCTCGGGATTCTTACAACAGTGACGCCGGATCTTATCCTCCTTGATATTATGATGGAACCGGTGGACGGCTGGGAAACCCTTGAAAAGATCAAGGCAAATCCGCAGACCAAGGATATACCTGTTCTCATGCTTACTGCAAAACAACTGACCCCCGTGGAAGCAGAAGAATACGGGATCTATATCGAAGATTACGTCTTAAAACCCATCACTCACCAGGAATTGTACAACGCGATCGAGCATGTCCTCACCCGCCACCAGTCGATCAGATCCGAGATGGATAGGGCCCGGCAATCGAGATTCGATACCGACATCGTCACCGAATACGCACGCCTCGGTAAAAGCATCGACGTTAACCGGCGCCTGATGAAGATTCTTGAGAGAACGTATAACATCAATGACGCGAAGATCCGGGTAAGGGACGAAACTGGGCGCGCTATCAGGAGCATGGAGACAAATATCAAGATCCAGGAGAACCGGCTCCAGCAGATTGAGGAGGAACTTGGGGTAAGATCTCCCCTGGATAATTTTCGCACCTGAATTTCCAAAAAAAGCCATCAGTTATTCTGACGATTGCTCTCGGGGAAATGTCGAATCATGGCCAACCCATCGGCCCGTGATATCCTGATCCTTATCTTCTCCGCAGAGAAGATCACGGCAGACGAGGCGCAGGCTAACCCGATAATATTGAGGATTTCGTATCGAAACCGGTCAATCTTGCACTCCTGCTCGAATCCATCGGGCATATCTTCGAGCGTCTGGCTGATGTGCAGAAAGGTGCCGAGGATGCGAAAAGATGCGGGAGTGGCCCAGGATACCAGTGATGAATACTCCTCGCTTACATAAGGCGTTGAAGTCGATAAAAACCTTCTTGCGGTACTGAAGAATTCATGCCGAGTAAATGCTTTCTAGAGCACACTCTTTGGCTAAAGGATGCAGAAGCGATACAATACTTTAAAGAGAAGATCCGAAGCGAAGAAGAGCGGCTTGCCGTGATCGCAGGAAAATTTGCCCGACTACCCTAAAACGCGGAAATAGTTCCTCTGATCAGTATTGAGGGAAGATTTAAATACGTTTTTAACATTGTTATAATGCTGTACAGTCCGAATATGTACACAGGGTTCGTAGCTCAGTTCGGTAGAGCGCCTGGCTTTTAACCAGGTGGTCGGGGGTTCAAATCCCTCCGGGCCCGTTGCCACGAGCGATCGTGGGTTTTTTGCGGTGATGCATCTGAGAGGAAATCTATTCATGTACAAGGGGGTTTTTCATTGAGCACCAAACTGAATGTGTTGGAGCACGTGATGGTGCCAGACCATAAAATAATGAGCGATGAGGAGGTAACCGAGCTCCTCACGCGCTACAACATCTCAACGGATCAATTACCAAAAGTTTACCATGACGATCCTGCGGTCAAGTCGATCGGCGCAAGCGCTGATGATGTTATACGAATTATCCGGACGAGTCATACCGCGGGCAGGGCCGAGGCGTACCGTCTCGTGATCAAGAGACCGAAGAAATAATCGGGGTTGGTCAGTCTGATAGACAGAAGTATTTTATCGAGGGCATATTTTTCACGGGAGCATGTTGCGCGCCACCAGCTTGACTCCTTCAACTATTTCTTAAAGTATAATCTCCAGAAAGTGGTCAACGAACAGCGTGTTATCGAGACCGATATCGAAAACCGGGGAAAGAACAATGACCCGGTCTGGGTAGAACTTGGCAATATCGAGGTGAAAAGGCCGCTTGTCCGTGAAGCTGACGGATCGCAGGGTGAACTGTATCCCAGCGAAGCACGCCTGCGGAACCTTACCTACGCCGCACCTATCCAGCTCGGCCTTACGCTGGTACATGGCGAAGCTCGCCAGGAACCAATAGTCACCACCATCGGCCAGCTCCCGATCATGATCGGGTCGTCCGCATGCAACCTGTATGGCATGGACGATGCCCAGAGGGTCTCCCACGGAGAAGACGCATTCGATGCCGGGGGGTACTTCATTGTCAACGGAACCGAGCGCGTGCTCATGACCTTAGAGGATCTCGCGTCCAACAAGATCATGACCGAGTTCACCGAACGGTACAATGAGCGCATCTACGTGGCGAAGGTCTTCTCACAGTTCCGCGGATACCGCGCACTTGTCGTTGTCGAGCGGAACAAGAAGAATCTGCTCGAAGTCTCGTTCCCGTCCGTTGCCGGGCATCTCAAGTTCGTCGACCTGATGCGTGCACTTGGCCTGACAAATGATCAGGAAGTCGTCAGCGCAGTCTCGATCGATGAAGACATCCTGACCTTCATGATGCAGAACCTCGAAGAGAGCGAGTGCGACTCGGTCGATGGCGGGGTCATGTATGTGGGTAAGAAACTGGCACCAAACCAGACGAAGGATTACCAACGCAAGCGTGCGGAGTTCGTGCTGGACAACTACCTCCTGCCCCACCTGAACTATGCAATGCCGCAAAATCTCAAAGAAGGCGACGAAGGATACCTTGAAGCGGTCATCTCGGTGAGGCTTGCAAAGGCCCACTTCCTTGGCCGGATGGCAGAGTCCTGTTTCGATCTTGTCCTGAACAAGCGCAGGATCGATGATAAAGACCACTACTCCAACAAGCGGCTCAAACTTGCCGGAGACTTAATGGAGGACCTGTTCCGTATATCCTTAAACCGGCTCACCCGTGATATCAAGTACCAGCTCGAGCGGGCAAGCATGCGTCATCGCGATCTCTCGATCGCGACCGCAGTACGTGCCGATGTTCTCACCGAACGCCTTCTCCACCCGCTTGCGACCGGTAACTGGGTCGGCGGAAGGACCGGTGTCTCACAGCTCCTCGACCGTGTCGACCACATGGCCGTCCTCTCTCACCTGCGCCGCGTGATCTCCCCGCTCTCCCGTTCACAGCCCCATTTCGAGGCCCGTGACCTGCATCCGACCCAGTGGGGCCGGATCTGCCCGAGTGAGACCCCAGAAGGTCCGAACTGCGGTCTCGTGAAGAATTTTGCCCAGATGGTCGAGATCTCGAAGGGCGTCACCGATGAACACGAAATCATGAAGATCCTCCACAACCTTGGTGTCGAGAATATCCGGGGTGAGTCCCAGTGAAGAAGTCCCGGGTTTTCGTTGACGGCGCACTCGTCGGTCTTATCGATGATGCAAAGGCACTCGTCGCCCACCTCCGCGCCATGCGGCGCCAGGGCGCGATCTCGTACGAAGTGAACGTCTCCCACAAGGAGTACAACGGCGACGTTGTCATCCTCTCCGACCGGGGCCGGGCACGCCGGCCGCTCATTCTCCTCAAGAATGGCGAACCGCTCGTGACAGAAGAGGATCTCACCCGGCTCTCCAGGAAAGAGATCGATTTCCAGTACTTTGTCCAGCGGGGCATGATCGAGTTCATCGATGCGGAGGAGGAAGAAGACCTCCTCATCGCGATGGACTTTTCAAAAGTCACCCCAGAACACACCCACATGGAGATCGACCCCTCACTGATCCTCGGTATCGGTGCGGCGCACGTTCCGTTCCCTGAACACAATGCAAGTCCGCGTGTAACGATGGGGGCAGGAATGGTCAAGCAGGCGCTGGGATTTGGCGCTGCAAACATGAAGCTGCGCCCGGACACCCGTGGCCACCTGCTCCACTACGTCCAGAAACCGCTCACCCACACCCAGACCTCTGAACTGATCGGATCTGACGACCGTCCTGCAGGCCAGAATTTCGTTGTCGCCATCCTTTCGTACGAAGGCTTCAATATCGAAGATGCGCTCATCTTCAACAAGTCGGCAATCGAGCGCGGTCTTGGGCGTTCCCATTTCTTCCGGACCTATGAGGGTGAGGAGAGGCGTTACCCCGGCGGGCAGATTGACCGGATCGAAGTCCCTGAAGAAGAAGTTGCCGGTGCCCACGGTGCAGAATCCTACAAGAACCTCGACGAAGACGGTGTAATAAACCCCGAGACCGTTGTCGCTGAGAAAGATGTTCTCATCGGAAAGACCTCTCCCCCCAGGTTCCTCGAAGAACCCTCCGGGGAACTTATCGCTGTTGAAAAGCGGCGCGACACCTCGGTTACCATGCGCAGCAACGAGCACGGTATCGTTGACACGGTCATCATCACCGAGGGGGAGAACAGCTCCCGTCTCGTCAAGGTCCGCACCCGGGACCTCCGTATCCCGGAAGTCGGCGACAAGTTTGCATCCCGCCACGGACAGAAAGGCGTCGTCGGGCTTATCACCCCCCAAGAGAACATGCCCTTCACCGAGGCCGGGCTCATGCCCGATCTCGTCATCAACCCCCATGCAATCCCGTCCCGTATGACGGTCGGTCACATGCTCGAGATGATAGGCGGTAAAGTCGGTTCGCTCGAAGGGCGGCGTATAAACGCTACCGCCTTCGGTGGCGAAAGCGAGGCCGACATCCGGGCCTCCCTCAAGGCGCTTGGCTTCTCCCACAATGGCCGTGAAGTCATGTATGACGGTATCACCGGCAAGCAGTTCAAGGCCGATATCTACATCGGCGTGATCTATTACCAGAAACTGTACCACATGGTATCGTCGAAGATGCACGCCCGGTCCCGCGGGCCGGTCCAGGTTCTTACCCGGCAGCCGACAGAAGGAAGAGCCCGTGAAGGAGGTCTCAGGTTCGGTGAGATGGAGCGTGATGTCATGATCGGCCACGGCGCCGCCATGGCTCTCAAGGAACGCCTGCTCGATGAGTCGGACAAAGTACAGGAATATGTCTGCGCACACTGCGGCATGGTCGCCATGCTCGACCGGAAGCGCAACATGACACGCTGCCTCACCTGCGGGAACGAGACCGATATCTACTCGGTCGAGATGAGTTACGCGTTCAAGCTCCTGCTGGATGAGATGAAGAGTATGGGGATTGCACCCAGGCTGAAACTGCAGGACGTGGTGTGAGATGCCATCACCCAAACGAATCGGACAAATTGGATTTGGTTTATTATCCCCCAAAGAGATCCGCGAGATGAGCGTCAGGAAGATCATCTGGGCGGACACGTATGATGACGACGGGTTCCCCTACCCTCAGGGCCTGATGGATTTGAACCTCGGTGTCATCGACCCCGGTCTCAGGTGCAAGACCTGCGACCAGAAGGCAAGCGAGTGCCCCGGCCATTTCGGGCATATCGAACTCGCAAAGCCTGTTATCAACGTCGGATACACCCGGCTTATCAGGAAGCTTCTCCGTGTCACCTGCCGGTCATGCGGCCGCGTCCTCTTAAGTCCAGAAGAGATCGAGAAGGTCGTCGGTACTGAAGAGGACCAGACGGGGGATCTCCTCTCGGAAAAGGATGTCAAGAAAGAGCGGATCTGCCCTCACTGCGGCGAGCAGCAGCTCAAGATCAACTTCGAGAAGCCCACCACATTTTCGGAGGTCGTTGTCGAAGATGGGAAGAAGGTCGAGCACAAGCTCACTCCAGCCGACATCCGGTCGCGGATGGAGAAGATCCCAAACGAGGACCTGATCCCTCTCGGTATCAACCCCGATGTCGCCCGGCCCGAATGGACGATCCTGACGGTTCTCCCGGTGCCCCCGGTCACGATGCGCCCGTCCATTATTCTGGAGAACGGCCAGCGGTCCGAGGACGACCTTACCCACAAACTCGTGGATATCATCCGTATCAATCAGCGGTTCAAGGAGAACCAGGATGCAGGAGCACCTCAGCTGATCATTGAGGATCTCTGGGAACTCCTCCAGTACCACGTTACCACCTACATGGACAACGAAGTCGCAGGCTGCCCGCCCGCACGCCACCGCAGCGGCAGGCCGCTCAAGACCCTGTCCCAGCGGCTCAAGGGTAAGGACGGACGGTTCCGTGGATCACTATCGGGTAAACGCGTCAACTTCTCCTCCCGTACCGTTATCTCACCCGACCCCAACCTCTCGGTTGCCCAGGTGGGTGTCCCCCGCGCTGTAGCAAACGAGATGACGATCCCGGTCCGCGTCACCACGGCAAACCTTGAGGAGCTCAAGGGTATTGCCCGGATCGGCCCCAACCGCCCCGATGTCAACGCGCCGTGCGGAGCCAATTACGCGATCCGTCCCGACAACCGCAGGCTCCGGCTCGCGGAAGGGAACCTCGAGACCGTTGCCGATATGATCGAGCCCGGCTGGACGGTCGAGAGACAGCTCCGTGACGGGGATGTCGTTCTCTTCAACCGTCAGCCCTCGCTCCACCGGATGAGTATTATGGCGCACCGGGTCAAGGTCATGGAAGGGAGGACCTTCCGGCTCAACCCCGCAGTCTGTCCTCCTTACAACGCCGACTTCGATGGCGATGAGATGAACATGCACGTACCGCAGACCGAAGAGGCGCGGGCCGAAGCAACCATCCTCATCTCCGTGCAGGAGAACATCCTCTCGCCCCGTTTCGGCGGCCCGATCATCGGTGGTATCCACGACCACGTCTCGGGTATGTTCATGCTCACCCATGACGTCCGGTGGTTCACGAAGGAAGATGCACTCTATCTCCTCAAGCACACCGATATTGAACGCCTGCCCCCTCCGGGCAAGGTTGAGGACGGTATCGACTACTGGAGCAACAAGCAGGTATTTTCGCAGATCCTGCCCGCGCAGCTGACAACCGTCTTCCACGCAAGTTCCTGCCAGAACTGCGATACCTGCAAGAAGGAACTCTGCGACCGTGACGCGTACGTCCGGATTATCGATGGGAACCTCGAAATGGGAACCATTGATAAGAAGGCAATCGGTGCATTCGACGGTCAGATCGTCAACCGGATCATCCGCCACTACGGCATGCGCCGGGCGGCAGAGTTCATCGACGACATGACCAAGCTCTCTATCCGCGGCATCATGCTCGATGGCTTCTCATTCGGTATCGATGACGAAGACCTCTCCAAGACCGAATACGGGCAGATCGACGAGGTGCTCAAAAATGCGGCTCTCGATGTCGAACGCCGTATCAAGATCTACGAGGACGGGCAGCTCGAACCGATGCCCGGTCGAACTGTGGAGGAAACACTCGAGATGCAGATCATGCAGGTGCTCGGGAAAGCCCGTGACCTGACCGGTCAGATCGCAGGCCGCCACCTCGGTCTTGGGAACAGCGCGGTCCTGATGGCAGTCTCCGGGGCCCGGGGTTCGATGCTTAACCTGACGCAGATGGCAGGTTGTATCGGCCAGCAGTCCGTTCGGGGTGAGCGTATCATCCGGGGGTACGACGACCGCACCCTCCCGCACTTCAAGAAGGGGGACCGGGGCTCGGATGCCCACGGCTTCATCCAGCACAGCTACAAAGGCGGGCTCAATCCGACCGAGTTCTTCTTCCACGCAATCGGTGGCCGTGAAGGTCTCGTGGACACTGCAGTCCGTACCTCACAGAGCGGGTACCTCCAGCGCAGGATGATAAACGCGCTGCAGGATCTCAAGGTGGCATACGACGGGACTGTCCGTTCAACCGGCGGCAAGATTATCCAGTTCGAGTATGGTGAAGACGGTACCGACCCGACCAAGAGTGCATTCGGCGACCCGGTCGATGTCAAGGGTATTGTCGAAAGCATCCTGAAAGAGGAGGTGTAAGATGCCGCTCGCAGAAAAGTACGAGAAGAAAGTCGAAGCCGCAGATCTCCCCCAGAAGACCAAGGATCAGCTCCGGAAATTCCTTGACGAGAAGGAGCTCACGGATGCGCAGTTCAAGCAGATCCTTGAACGCGTGATCGCGGAGTACGCGAGCACGAGGATCGAGGCCTGCGAAGCGGTAGGGATCATCGCAGCCCAGTCGATCGGCGAACCCGGTACCCAGATGACGATGCGTACGTTCCACTACGCGGGTGTCGCGGAGATCAACGTTACTCTCGGTCTCCCCCGGCTCATCGAGATCATGGACGCAAGGAAGGAGCCGAGCACGCCTACCATGACCGTGTACCTTGAATCCGACTACGGTGTCGACCGTGACCGGGCCCGGGAAGTCAGCTGGCAGATCGAGGCCGCCCCCCTCCACGAGTTCGGGGATATCACCACCGATATGGAGAACATGCAGGTGCAGGTTCACCTGAACGTGAAGGTCTGCGAGAAGCGCAAGATCGCCACGATGGAGATCATGGAGAATGCCCCAAAGAAGATCAAGGACAAGAGGCATTACCGGGACTTCGAGAGCGATATCGATGAACCCCGTGCAACCCTCATCTTCACCCCGAAGGATAAGGAGAGTTACCAGAACCTCTTCCAGCTTGCAGAGCACGTCAGGAACGTCATCGTGCAGGGTATCGATGACATCATCCGGGTCGTCGTCAGGAAGGAGGGTGGGGAGTATATACTTTATACTGAAGGATCCAACCTTAGAGACGTATTTGATGTAGCTGGCGTTGACACCACAAGAACCCGCACCAACAACATCAGTGAGATCGCGTCCGTGCTCGGCATCGAAGCCGCGCGGAATGCGATTATCCACGAAGCGGTCTCCACGCTCAACGAGCAGGGTATCCTCGTGGACGTCCGCCACCTCATGCTCGTCTCCGATATGATGTGCATGGAAGGCGAAGTCAAGCAGATCGGCCGCCACGGTATTGCGGGCGAGAAGGAGAGCGTTCTCTCGCGTGCGGCGTTTGAAGTGACGGTCAACCACCTGCTCGATGCCGCCGTGGCAAATGAAGTCGATGAGCTCTCCGGTGTAACCGAGAACGTTATCGTCGGCCAGCCGATCCAGCTCGGTACCGGCGATGTAAAACTCATCGCAGTCAGACAGCAAAACAACTAGAATTAATCCCCCCAAACTTCAGGAAAACTTACGAGGAATCATATATGGATTTTAATGCTTCACTCAGAAGAGCCATCAAGACAGGAAATGTAATTCTCGGCCAGAACAACACGGAAAAGACCGTCATCGAAGGCAAAGCCCAGATGGTTGTCGTTGCAGCAAACTGCCCCGCAGCGTTCAAGGCAAAACTCGACGGCAAGAAAGACCTTTTCATTCACACCTTTGAGGGGTCGAGCGTTGCGCTCGGCAAGGCATGCGGTAAGCCATTCATGGTCAGCACCCTTGCAATCGTCTCCCCGGGCGAGTCAGATATTCTCTCCCTGAAGAGGGCATGATATGGTAGAAGTCAAGCTGACCGAAGACTGCATGCGCCTCATCTCTCAGTTCGAAAGCCTTACCGGCGCAGGGAGCCGCGACTGTGTCATCGATGACCGGAACGAACGTCTTATCTTCGTAATCAACCCCGGTGACATGGGACTGGCGATCGGCAAGAAGGGCGCCTCCATCAAGAAAGCGTCGGAAGTGATGGGCAAGAAAATCGAAGTCGTTGAGTACAACAGCAACCCCGAACAGTTCATCAAGAACTGTTTCCTCCCCGCACAGGTCACCTCGATCCTGTTCGAAGGCGAACCCGAAGAGAAGATTGTTCAGGTCGAGGTCCGGGATGAAGACCGCGGTATTGCGATTGGGAAAGACGGGAAGAACATCTTCAAGGCAAAGAAACTCGCACAGAGGCAGCACAACATTGTCGATGTGCAGATCCTTCAGAAACCCATGGAGGATCGGATGACAGGTGAAAAAGGCGAACTTTAATTCTTTTTTCTGATGATTGCGCTACCGGAATGAAAGTACCGGAAGCCGAACGGTCGTTCGCCCCGGTTCGCAAGGTTTAATATCCCCTCCCCAGCAAACATCTAGAAGAGTTCCTGTCCCGGAAGAAACGACTCACGGGCCGGGGCTAGTCAGCATATTCCGGCATTTCGGGTTGCATGACCCGCCCTTTGCCGTTTGCCGTGACAAGGCAGGGGAGGCCGTTTTTGTTGTACTTAAAAATATCAGAGCCGGATCACACCGGACACTTCTCGGGATCCTCTCGTATTGCCTCGTCTCCGGCATCATTGCCGCAATCATGTATTCCCTCGAATACCATACCGGGGCATGGACCGATCTGGATGCCGGGCGTTTCCACGAGATGGCGCGGATGATCATCGAAGGGAGTTCCTGCTATGCCAGCTACATCGATCCAAAACCCCCGCTCCTCTTCTTCACGGTCAGCCTGATGGACATCGTCTCTCCGGCAGGATCGATCGATGTCCTCCTGATGACCATCATCAATATTGCCTGCGCATTCCTCATCTGGGAGATCGGGAGGGAAGATTACGGATCGATTGGCGGCTACACGGCAGGACTCCTCTTCCTGGTCATCTCTGTCTTTACCGAAGGTTACTTTCTCTTCAGCGAGCAGTTTTGCGTCCTCATCATCCTCCTTGCGTTCATCATGGCGCGCCGGAGCGCTTTTGCCGGGGCCTGCGTGTCTTCCTCGCGCTTGCGTGCGGGTTCAAACAATATGCCCCCTTCGTGTTCATTCCTCTCCTCTATATGATGTGGTCACAGCCTGACCGGCGCTACTACCGTCTCCTGCTTCCGGTCATCCTGATTACGGCAGGGATGTTCGGAGCGCTTTACCTTGTGTACGGCATCGCCACGGGAAACAGCGCGGTCTACTACACGTTCCTCGTAGCGCCGAGTTATATCACCGGCAACGTGAATACGTTCTCCACCTACGTCCCCAAAACCCCTCTTGCGTTTGTGGCAAACCTGATCTTTTCCGTCGCCATGATCCTCCCGGTCCTCCTCTTTGCGCTCGCGAGTGCTGCCCGGAGAGGGGTCCGAAACCCCCCGGGAAAAAGCCCTTGGCATCATGGTGCTCGTCCTGTTCAGCACCCTCCTGATACGCCAGTACCTGCACTACTGGATCCTCCTCATGCCGTTCCTCGCCCTTCTTGCATGCCGGGAGTTCGCTGACGAGAAATAGATCGATGGCCACAGCCGGCCCGTCATGCCTCACCGCTTTTGAGTGCATTGTTTCAGGAACCATCTTTAGCGGCCGGCCTGTCTGAAGATTTCCGGCGTGCAAATTCACGACACGTGAGGAGGGCCATGAACGGGAGCATCAGGATCCAGGAGTGGAGGTACGGCGGACGATGAGCGAGAACCCGAACGGCTGGTCCGTACCAGAGCCAGAGAGCGCCGAACATCGCGGCAAGGACAAAAAAGAGCGGGGCAAGGAAGCGGTGATACCGGTGATCCCCATCCGCCGACATCAGGTACAGGAAGGGTATGACTGCGATGATCGCGGACTGTTTGAACCCCACAGCAAGCCAGAGCAGATGTTCAGGCCGGCTATGAGGATCATGTCGTAGGAACCCGCCGGCAGAATACTGTCGAGGAGTCCAAGCGCGAAAAAGAGGAGGGGGGGCTTGTTGTCGACGAAATCCCCGTACGGCAGGAGACCCGGGCGGATGGTCTAGAGCCATGATGTGGAAGATGCCCGCATCGAATGAATTGAATGCGTCAGAATAGAGCGTTGAAGAGCATTACCGCGATGGTGAGCCCGATCACGTACCAGGCAGCGATACCCGCGAGCGTGCAGAGATTCTTCTTATCCATTTACTCAGGGGGTATCTGAATCCGGTAAATAATCACGGTTATTTTGGCCGGCTCCCTGTTGACAATCCGATGGAATCCCCACGTGAGGCCGGAACGGTCCTCTTGGAAAATTGCAGGAAAAGGGACGGGCTTGGGGGGATTCGAACCCCCGACATCCGGGTTAGAAGCCCGGCGCTATGTCCGAGCTAAGCCACAAGCCCAACTGACGCCATTAACATTCGCGTTCCGGGGTAATTAATCTGATTCATGAGCTTGAGATTTTTCTGGGATTATTGAAATTTCAGCGGTAGAATAATCCGGTTTTTCAGCGTTTTACTTACTTTCCCATGTGGAGCGGGTTGTAACCCCTCTTCTTGGGACAAGTGCCCATACCCACTCCTAAAAAAAGAGGAGACCTCACCCCCCCTTGTTCCAAAAAAATATGAGGCCCCTCCTTACCCCCTGATGACCGGAAAGAATTTGGCGGGGTCCCCTCTGCCCCCCGGAGGCAAAATCCCGTTGCTGATATTTTTGCCCCGATGATTACCGGTACACCGTCATGAACGGGATCTCCCAGGATTCGGCGTATCCAAAGAAGCCTGCATTCACTGACCGGGATGATTAATCTCGGCTTCATAGGGAAACAGGGGTAATACTCCCAGAACAACTTTAATAAAATATATCTTGTACCGGTTACCAGTTCTTCATGTCCAATTAATCAACCGGGGTGTCATATAATGAGTAAAAAAAAATCTTCTTATTTGCATACTGTTTGTACTTGCGATCCTCCCTTTGGCAGTATCCGCAGAAGGAAATATATCCGTAAGTTCAACGCCACCGGAAGCTGCAATCCTGCTGGATGGTTTAGGTACCGGATTAACAACGCCTGCTGTTGTGGAATCGGTCAGAAGTGGTTCTCATACGATTTTACTTCAGTATTCCGGGTACCTGGATATGAGTCGGAACGTAGTCGTTGCTGATAATTCCACAAGTACTGTTTCTGAAGCCCTTTCTCAGGCAGTGTCGAAGCCTACGATCTCAACCGTTTCTCCCAATACCGGCTACAATAACGGGTACATTACTGGCGTCACGATCACCGGAACCGGATTCATACCCGGCGCGACTGACGATCCCCGGACAATCGAATATCCCCGGGTCTGATACGAATTTTGTTTCCGCCACCCAGATGACGACTTCGTTTCCTCTGAACGGTGTCACACCAGGATCCTGGAATGTAATGGTTCTCAACAGCGATAGTGGAACAGCGACACTGACAAGCGGGTTTTCGGTGACTGATGCAACCGCGGCGACGGTCAGTTCGATAAGCCCAACATCGGGTACTGTTAATACCTCAGTTTCGGTTACCCTCGTCGGGACAGGTTTCTCCACCTCGGCATCCAGCATGTGTCTTGTCCGGTCCGGCTACAACGATATTGTCGGAAGTGTTACAGGCAGAACATCTACCCAGGTAACCGGGACCTTTAACCTCAACGGTCAGACTCCCGGGACATGGACAACGCGGGTATATTATGACGGGACACACTATGCTGATGGCCCCTCCTTTACTATCAATCCCGTTACCCCCGTCAACGGTACCGTCTCTTTCTCCACAAACCCCTCCGCTGCGGCAGCCTACCTGAATGGGAACTTCCAAGGGAAGACACCGGTAACGAGTTACAACATCACTCCCGGCACCTATACGATTCGGTACCAGAGATCCGGCTACAATGACTGGTCGGGAACTTTTACCGTTACCGCAGGGAGAACAACCGACGGGTATGCCAGGCTGACTGCGGCAACAATGGAAACAGCAACCACCGCCCCAACGCTCATCCGCTCCACAGTCACGACGTTCAAGCGGACAACAACGAAGATGGTAACGCCCTGGCCGGCTAGCACACCCACCCAGTCCCCGGTGGATCCGGTTGTGATCCTCGGTGTTCTTGGAATGGGACTTATCGTCCTAGGGATAAGATAATTTTTTTGCTTTTTTAAGGCGAAAAAAAATATTTGCCTTTATCCGGCGTGGAAACACGACGTCTTGACAACCTCCACGTAGGTCGGGTGGGTCGGTCTCTCGTTGTATACTTCCTTGATCGCAGAGGATGCACAAAATTTCAGCTGCACCCGGGCCGACATCCGCTCGCGTTCCTCGAAATACGATCCATGGGAAAACTCCACGATCCGCTTCATGGAGATTGAGGTAGAGAGGACCGAAGCACAGATCCCCGAATCCCCGGATCCCAGGTCAGCAAGATCGACTGAGGTCAGGAAGATATGGGCATCGGGCCCCGGCTCGATCTCTGCAACGGTCACAAGATTATGGGCACTCTGGAGCTCGATGGTCCTTGGCCTCCCGCTCTTGATATCCTTGATCACTTCCGGGGAGATCCCGGTTAATGCTGGGCACCTCATCATAATCACCCGTACATTGGAAGGTCTTTCCTCGGCGACGTCTCTGCCGATTGCTGGACTTCCTCAGCGATCTTGCCCATGCTCTGCTCAATCTCAACCGCCTGTTCGATGAGGGGCTGGACATCGAGGTTCAGTTCATACAGCTTGTTGAGAACCGCGATAGTGGAGGCAGCTGCACGCGGGTCCGGGGCGTTCACCGTCTCCCCGAGGAGGCCGAATGCAGGGATGTTTCTGATCTTGCATTCGGTTAGGAGGCTGGACGCGATCCCCGAGATGCTCCCTATCGGGAGGATCATCGTCTGGTCTGCAATCCGGGTGAGCGCATCATTTGTCGTCGCTACACCAAATACCCGTTTCTCCGCTTCGTTGGTGATAATCCCGGCAATGGTCAGGATCTCCTTTGGGTGGGAAGGCTCCAGCCAATCGAGCATCCCATTGGAGATCTCATAACAGATCATCGGGTGGATCGGGATATCGGCAACAACAGCAACGATCCGGTCCCTCTGGTAAATGCGGACAGGCTCGTTGATGACACCCTTGTTCATCATCGCAAGGGGAGGGAAGTATTTGGAGGTCATCGTTCCTATAAGTTCGAACTCCATCTGGTCGACCATATACTGGAGTGCGATAGTTCCCACAAGCCCGCTGCCGGGAAAGCCGGTAAGGACCGCGGTCCCGTCGGTCGGTATCGGCTTGGAAACTATCTTGAGATCGCGTGGTGGCTCTGCCGTCATTAACTTAACATACACGCACTACTAAAAAAGTATTATGCAGGAATATCCCATCAAGCGCGGAATGACAAAAGACCTTGCCGACCGGATCCCCCTTGAACTGAAAACCGGTTTCGGGATCGCACCCACGATGATCGGGAAGACGTACCGGATCGCCTTTGGTGCAATCAAGCGTCTCGATGTAACGATCAGCGCCGATGGGAAGAGTGTTATCATCGATACCGAATCAGATATCACGGCGAAGGATGAAGTTATCCTCGATTCCAACAAGCGGTTCCGGAAATTCCTTGATGCGGTAACCGGTTTCTCCACAAAAGAGCGGGTCAAGCGGGCAAAGACTCCGGAGTAATCCTGATAGGGTGCGATCCGCTATTCCCCGGTGGTGCGGATAAAAATACTGGCAGAGAAAAGATTTCATATATCTCGTTTTTTTTTTAAATTAACGGTTGCATTCCTAGCCGATTATTGAAGCAGACAGCCAGTTCCTTCCCGCGGAGCCGGAGCAAAGGGTTGGGTAATCACCGGAATGTGAGAGAAAGCCGATAAACATCCGACATCTGTATAAAAGTACAAGGGAAAACGAATTATCCATGACCGTTGAACCAGTCCCGCAGGCAGCTCCTCCCAAACAGGTCCTGTATGAGATCATGGAAGGGACCGCCGAAGACAATCTGGCAGCGGCGTACTTCCGGCTATTCATGACGGTAATTACCCTGGTAAACGTCTTTGCCGTTATCATCGAGACGGTCGAGCCAATCCGGGCCCAGTACTTCTCTTTTTTTCTGATCATTGATATCGTATCCATCTCCATTTTCACGGTCGAATATATCCTCCGGATCTGCACCCTGAATCCCCGGTACAGCCACCCGGTCACCGGCCGGCTCCGGTACGCAGTCTCCCCGATGGCACTCATCGATCTCTTCGCCTTCCTCCCGTTCTACATACCCTTCGTCATACCTCTCGATCTCCGCTTCCTCCGGCTCATCCGGCTCCTGAAACTCGGCAGGTACTCAGATGCCATGAGAACGTTCCAACGGGTGCTGTACAAGTCGCGGGAAGAACTGCTCCTCTCGCTAACCATCCTCCTGGTTGTTCTTGTCATGGCAAGCAGTATCATGTATTATGCGGAGCGGGATGTCCAGCCAGACAAGTTTCTGAGCATTCCCCGTGCGATGTGGTGGGGAATCGTCACGCTTGCAACAGTCTGATACGGGGATGTCTACCCGGTTACCACGATGGGAAATATTGTGGCGGCAATCGTGGTGGTTACGGGAATTGCGATATTCGCGTTACCGACCGCCATCCTCTCCGCCGCTTTCATCGAAGAGGTACAACGGCAGAAGATGGTGATCTGCCCGAACTACGGGTATCATATCTCCGGCGATGCAGAAGCCGAAGATGGCCCCGAAGGGGAAATTTTTTTACCCCGGGAACCGGATCCTGATCCGGAAGCAGGTGCGGAAGTGTTCCCGTCCAGAGGAAAAGCCTGATCTCTTTATTCTGTTCACCCATCCTCGGTTTCTCACGAACACCGGCATTGTTCATCCTTTCGCATCTTAGTCCGATCTCTAACCTCTCCGGGCCGATGGTAAAAATAGCTGATGAGGGAAGATGAAAGAAATTGGGTGAAGAGGGAAAAAGAGGATATAAAATTATTCGATGATGATCGCTGGCTTGAACGGCAGCGCAGTTCCTGCTTTCATGTGGCAGCTTGACTCGGCATCGGTGATGTGAACCGGCACGCCGAACTCCTGTTCGAGGAATGCCTGCGCATTCTCAAAGACTGCACGCTCGTTGACCGGCTCGCGGGAAAGCGGTCCTACAACCTGCGGCGGGAGCCGGTGGATGAGGGTTGTGCACTGCTTTGCCGCGTCGGTTGCTTCCCTTCCCCGCTTCTTCATCGAGTCATGCTTCATGATCTCCTTGATCGCAGTGTTCCTGTCCTCGGACTTCGCGATGAGCGAGAAGACTTCCCACTTCCATTCAGGGGCAAGCGAGATCGTGATCGACTTCGGGGTTATCTGGATCAGCTTCCGGATCGACTCGATGTCCTCGACCGTCCGGCAAAGGAGTTCCTCGGCAAGCTCGATCTTCGGGTTCACGTATCTGTCGTCCGCAACCGGCCAGGGAGCGAACGAGACAAGGCCTTCCCCGGCGAGCTCTTTCCAGAGGTGCTCTCCGGTGAACGGGATGAACGGGGAGAGGAGCCGGGTCCAGACCGAGCAGAGGGTGTGGAGCTCGCGGCTTCCGTCGCTGTTCCCCGGGAGCCTACGCCGGTACCACTTGAGATCGGTCTCGATGCCGAAGTAGGCCTCCTGCAATGCCTGCCGGGTCTGGAAGTTCTCGATAGCTTCGGTGGTCCTGGCGATATGCGACTGGAGCCTGCTGATGAGCCAACGGTCGATATCGTGCGGCTCGCCACCTGCATCCTTGATCTCCATGACGGTATTGTAGAACCGTTCGATCTGCTTCTTTGTCGAGATAACGAGCTCGTTCCGCCAGTCAAAGTCCTGCCACGGCTCGGCGCTTCCCATCAGGAACATCCTGACCGTGTCCGCCCCGAACTCCTCGACCGCTTCCTCGAGGAGGAAGACGTTCCCTTTCGACGAAGACATCTTCGCGCCGTTCAGGAGCCCCATCCCGAAGACGACCATGCCGAGCGGGAGCTTGTCCTTCGGGAAGATGGTCACGTGGTGGAAGATCTGGAAGGTGAGGTGGTTGCTGATGAGATCCTTGGCCGAGAACCGGAAATTATACGGGTACCAGTACAGGAACTCTTCCCGCATCGCATCGAGTTTCTTCTTCTCGGGGAGGTCCGGGGACTTCTTCCCGAGGAAGATGTAGTCGAAGACCTCGGGGGTGAGGTGTCTGGAATCCATCTCCCGGATCCTGTGGGCGATGGTGTAGTACGCCATGTAAATTGTCGAGTCGGAGAGGGGCTCGATCAGCTGGGTCGTGTCCCACGGGAACCGGGTGCCGAGGCCGACCCGACGGGTGCATGCCCAGTCCTTGAGCCAGTCAACGGTCCGGTCGAATTCGGCCCTGACCTCGGCCGGGACAAGGGACATATCCTTGAGCTGGACCTTGACCTGCTGTTTCCACTCCTGATCGGAGTATTTTAAGAACCACTGGTCGTGGAGGATCTTGACCTTGACCTTGTTGCCGCACCTGCAGATAACCGGCCGGAGATCGAACTCGTACATGACTTTCGAGTCGTACTTTTCAATCATCATGGCTGCGACCTCGTCCCGGGCGACCCGGACCGGCTTCCCGCCATATTTTTCGAAGAGTTTGCCTTTCGAGAACTCGGCAGAGTAGATCTCCTGAGTCAGGCAATCCATCCTGCTGTCCATCTGGCTCTTGATGCCGGCCTTCTCGACTGCTTCTTTTGCCGGGATCTCGCCATAGCCTTCGACCTTGATGAGCGGGATCGGTCTGATCTGGCAGTAATTCCCCTGCTCCTGCAGGTCGCGGAGGGCGATATAGTCGAAGGGTGCGTGGGCGGGAACGCTCATGACCACACCGCTTGCCATGTCGGGGTCGACAAAGTCTGCGGGAAGGATCGGGACCTCGCCGCAGAGCGGGTGGGTGACCTTCTTGTCGATAAGATCCGAGCCCTTGATCTCTTCCCTGATCTCGACCGTGTGGTCCTGGAGAGAGAGTTTCTCTGCCGCATCGCGGCTCACGATCCATGCCTTGCCGTCAACAAGTGCTTTGACGTACGTGACGCAGGGGTTTGCCCAGAGATTCGTAACCCCATGGATGGTCTCGGGCCGGAGGGTCGCGGTCGGGATGAACGCGTCTCCGTGGTGGAACATGACCAGCGTGAACTTGACCACTTCTGCCTTATCGCCTTCAAGGAGATCGTGGTCCCCGACGGGGTTCTCATCGACCGTGCAGTACCGGACCGGGTGGGCGCCTTTGATAACGTGGTCGGCTTCGTAGAGGTGCTTCCACTGCCACTCGATGAACTTGCTGTAGGTCGGGTCCACGGTGATGAACCGCCGTCGCCAGTCAATCGAGAGGCCGCAGGAGGTCATGACCCGCTGGTATTCGGCTGCAAAGTGCCGGACGATGGTCAGCGGGTCCGTAAAGCTGTCGAGCACATTCTGGGGTACACGGTAAAGGTCGCGATAAAGCCGGATGGTCTTCTCATCGCCGCGGGCGATCCGTTTCGAGATCCCGACGACCGGGGCACCGGTGACGTGGAAGGCCATCGGGAAGAGAACCTGTTTTCCCCGCATCCGCCAGAACCGGGCGAGGACATCCGGGACGATGTAGGTCCTTCCATGGCCGACGTGCATTGCACCGCTCGGATACGGGTAAGCGACCGTAAGATAGAACTTCTCCCGATCCGATGGGTTGGAATCAAAGACGTGGTTCCATCGTTCGTGCGCTTCCTCCTCAAATTTTGCCAGATCGAATTCTACCAATCTTGTTCACCCCGATAAATTACACCGGCCTCAGCTTGATGTTCTCGTTATTCTGGTAACGGCGCATCATCTCCTGCGCTATGCTCGAATTCTTCGAGAGGGAGATCTCGCCCTGCTCGTTCACGGTCGCCGTGAAGAGGTACTCCTTGCCCGCAAAGACGTCCACGATCTTCCCCGACTGGTCGGGGGCGACGATGGTAAGCTGCTTCTTGTCGGTCTGGATCCTGATGCCTCCGCCAAGGTTGATCTCCTCTTCGGAGGGGCGGGACTGGGCCTGCTGCCGGTCAAACTCGGATCTGGGCTTGATATCGATGCCTATCCCGATCTTGTTGACAATGGCCGAGATGTTCTTGCCTCCCTTGCCGATTGCGGCCGGGACATCCTTGTCGTCAATGTACACGACTGCCTTCGTGTCGCTGATCATCTGGACATCGATGAACCCCTCGGAGTACCGCCCGATCTCGCGCTGGATCTCCTTCTCCATGAGTTTCCAGCCGGGCCGCTCATCGCTCTCCTTCTTCGGGGCTGCTGTCTCCTGTGTTGCTACCGGGGAACGGAAAGGCTGGGAAGCCGCTACCGGCTGCCCGACGTTCTGCACTGCGATGGGAGGAGGAGCAGGCTTTGCTGCCGGGGCTGCGGCGGCGACCGGGACTGCGCCGGGGATGACTGGCATGACGATGGTCTCGCCATCGTACCGGAAGATATCGAGGACGAGCTCACCTGTCGCGTTGTCGGTCACGGAGGTAACGGGCCGGAGGTGCATCTCGCCTGCCATCCCCTCCGGAACCTTGACCGTGAAGTCAAGGTCGTAGATCTTGGTGATGACACCCTCCCGTACAAAGACGATGGTGTTGATGACCTGCGAGATGACCGAGAAGTCGATCCGGTCCGCGAACCGCTGGACTGCGTCACGCACGCCGTTTGCGTGGATGACCCCGACCATGCCGATGCCGGCGAGCCGCATGTCGCCAAAGACCGTGAAGTCCTCGAGTTTCCGGAGTTCATCGAAGATGACGAAGTCCGGCCGGACGAGGAGGAGAATCTCGGCGGTGTTGGCCATGCTTCCGTCGAGATTGGTATACTGGGTGATATTGTCCGGGACCTGGAGCTCGCGGGGAGCCTCCATGGTCTTGACGATGAAGCTTGAGTCCGAGAGGAAAGTTGCGATTCCCTGGGCAAGCGTTGTTTTGCCGGAGCCCGGGGCGCCGGCGATGATGATCCCCCGCTTGTCGCCGAGGAGTCTAGCCCGGATGACGTCGGAGTTTGCGAAGTCATTGAGGGTGACGTCAACGATGGGCCGGACCGCGGTGATCTCCATGCCGTCCGAGAATGGCCTGCGCGCGATCGCGATGCGCATGGATCCGATCTGGACAACGGTAATACCCCGCTTCTCGACTTCGATGAATCCATCGGGGTCTCGCTTGGCCCGTTCGAGGATCTCCTGCGCAAGGTTTCGGAGTTCGTACTCGGAGACCGGCTGCTCCCGGATCTTTACGAGTTTCATCTCGCTGATGGTGCCTTTCTTGGCTACCGGGGCGACACGCTCCTTGAGATAGACCGCGAGCGTGTGTTCGTCGAAGAACTGGTCGATGCCGAGTGGGACGAAGTCGGTGACCTGAGGTTTGAGGTACACGACGTCGAGCCCTTTTGCCCGGGCGACTTCTGCCTGCACCATGTCGCTTGTTACGAACCGGGCCTGGTTCTCGATGGCGATCTGGCGGATCATGGAGTCGATCTCGCCACCGCTTGCGAGCTTGACCTGTTCGAGGGTCGGCCGTACACCGGAGAATTTGATGGTGATTGTCTTCTCTTCGGCCATCCGGGAGAGCTGCTGGAGCTCGGAGAGGCCGGAGAACCCGATTTCCCGCCCGTTATTTGCCTGGGCCTCGAGCTCTGCCACGACCGCTTCGGGGATAATTATTGTGACATCCTTATATTCACCGGTTTTTATCATTGAGGTGATGCGTCCGTCGATGAGAACGCTTGTATCTGGTACCATGTTCATAAAAACTTATTCCCTCCGTATGGTATGATGTTGTATCCTATGTTATGACGGCCCGGAAGTGCTGCGCGCATACGGGCACGGGTGCATAAACATATTTATGACGTGGATGCACGGATCTTCAACGATGCAAAGTCGTTGATGTGTATCTATTTAACCACAGGGTTTATAAGGGGTTCGGGGAAGTGAGGGGCTTTACTGTCCTGAAAGTATTTCCTCTATGAGACGTTGAACCGAAGACAAAGTCAACGATGAAGTTGACCAGGAAGAAGATCCGTTGGATAATCCGCCAGAAAGAGAGGCAAGAATCCACTGGGATGATTGCAAAGATCCAGCGCGTAACGAGGATCAACTCGGGAAGCAATATCGTGAAACAGGCATTATTTCTGTTATCGGGGAGGCCCTGGGTCGGCCGAAGAAGCTGATAACTGCAGAGGAATCCGGCGTGATTGAAAATGCGTTTGAACGCTTTTGGTATGGAGCGAGGATGTTAGAGATGCTAATCTGGAAAGACTCTACCGTAAGTATTTCTCATAACCGGATACATCGGTATCTGGTGGACCGGGGACTTGCCAAAGCAGAACGATCCAAACGAAAACAGCGGAAGTGGGTCCGGTACGAGCGTAACCACAGCATGTCGGCCGGCCATATCGACTGGCATGAAGATCCCATTAGCGAACTCAAGATCTCTGCGATTCTGGATGACTTGTCACGAAAGATCCGGTCCGGGAATTTGCTACCATTAATACTGCGAATACAAATTACGGTTGTCGATAAGGCAATTCGGGAGTACAACCAGATTTGCCCACTTTCGCGAACTGATTATGGATCGAGGCAGTGAATACGGTGCCCATCGCATTAATCAGGATGGAAGTTGGGATAGTGAATTCAGACAATACCTCGAATCAATGGGTATCCGACCTATCCCCACAAGGGTCAAACATCCCCAGACCAATGGGAAAATCGAGAGATGGTTTGACGCCTATAGTAGGTTCCGATTCGAGTTCGCGTCTCTGGACGATCTTATCTCATGGTACAAATGATTGACCTCATGGCAGTCTGGATTTCGAGAAGTTGGAATCGCCGAATCTCGCATTCTGGAGAAGATTACCTCAAAGAGGCTATCCTCGGTTTTGGTATCAGAATTTTTGGCTGGTTGGTTGATGAAACATTCACGTTCTTACGAACAAAGAGCAACGAGAAATACTTTTGGGACTGTACATAGGACTTACGCCCTTGGTTTGGATCGAAAGATCTAAGAGTTAGTAGCGCCCATCCAAGGGTTAGACAAACCCGGG
The DNA here is from genome assembly GCA_030919125.1 of Methanoregula sp. SKADARSKE-2. GTDB lineage: Archaea > Halobacteriota > Methanomicrobia > Methanomicrobiales > Methanospirillaceae > Methanoregula. The sequence continues at coordinate 1,069,165 of CP121470.1, read as the reverse complement.
ATGGAGATCGAACGAGAGTGAATCCTCCGAAATGCACGAGAGGCAATTTTGTAAACTTTCTGATATCGACGTATCAGGTTTGCTCGTGTACAGAGGCATCCCGGTGTTTTCCCGCTGAACCAGTATCAATAGCTCACGCTTCCGTCAAGCGTTTGTTAGAGAGGCAGCCAGCCTCACCACACGGGGGCGCTGTATGAGGAAGCGCAACGGTTGCTCCGGGCTAACGAAGGAGTATTGGTAATCGATGATAGTACCCTCGACAAACCGTATTCCCATCAGATTGAACTGGTGACCCGGCACTGGAGTGGGAAGCATCATCGGGTAGTTCAGGGAAAGATGCACACTGCTCCGCTCTATTGTTGGATTACTGGTAAGGGTACTTCTTCCCGCTCGCCCCCGGCAACGGGTGGGAAAACGGCTATATCATCGCCATCAGAGACCAGTATTTTCCCGGCGTCTGCGGAGTCTACCTTTCTTGCGTTTTGCATAACGATAACAAACTCCCTGAATGCATCATCCTCATCGAATATCGCAACATTACCCTTCCTTGTTCTTTCGTGCGGTGTCTTGGATCAGGCTTGCAAGGTGGGTTCCCGGAACCGCCTCTGCGGTGACTTCGGTGCCAAGCAGTTCCCTGAACCGGGCAAAAAACCGGATTTTTACCGACATTTTTTAATTCCTCGTTTCACGTTTTTTCCCCGTATATTTTTTCTGGGAAGAACAGACTTCACAGTGCGGATTTCGCTCTACAGGGATTTTTTCGACACGGGACACCAGTCCGTCCCAGATCAGGAGCCGACCCGCCAGGAGTTCCCCGGTGCCGAGGAGATATTTCAGCACCTCGTTTACCTGCACCATGCCAATAAACCCCGGGGTGACCCCGACCACCGGGAAAACCTCCTTTGGCGGGGCTTTAGGAAAGATACAGGCAAGAAGGCACGGGATTTTTCCGGGGATAATCGTTGTAGCCTGCCCGTAGAACCCGCGGATGGCCCCGTGGAAGAGAGGGATGTTCTTTTTGATCGCGATGTCGTTGAGGAGGTATCGTGTGGGGAAATTGTCCATCGCGTCAACGATCCCGCCTGCCTTTCCTACAAGCCATGATGCATTGAATTGGCCGATGGTAATATCGATCACTTTCACCCGTATATCCGGGTTGAGTGCATGCAGTTTCTCTTCTGCGGATTCGGTCTTTTTCCGCCCGATATCCCGGTCATTGTGAAGGGTCTGCCGGTTCAGGTTTGTCTGATCTACGATGTCCTTATCGACAAGGGTGATGGTGCCAATCCCGGCAACCGCAAGATAGATCGAGACCGGGGAGCCAAGGCCACCTGCACCGACAATGAATATGTTTGCTTTTTTCAGTTTTTCCTGTCTTTCGTCCCCAAAGAACATAATCTGGCGCTTGTAGCGATCCAGTTCCCGTTCCGATAACATCCTTCACCTATCCCCCTTTATTAAAATTACCCACATAGCGTTTGTCCGCACTTGGCGGGACATTCCCGACCCAGATATGAGGGGAAGGATCACAAAATTTTTGTATTTCCACCGGAGCAGATCAGAGTGGCGGGTCAGTGATCGTTATCCCGGCACTAACCATCCGCTCGCGGATCATATCCGCAAGCTCAAACTGTTTTCTTGCCCGCAACTCTCCCCTGATATCCTGGAGGATACTTATCGGTGCACTGGTCTTTCGGAGGAAGTTAATGCCAAGGATCTCCCCGAACTCTTTTAGTGCCTCGAGATCCCCACTCGCTGCGAGTCCCTGTACAGCCGCGAGAGCTGCAGGGGTATTGAGATCCGACTCCATGGCATCGATAAATGCCTTCCTCCCCACTGTATTTACGCCGGCATCCTTCTTTGCCACCGCACGGATATGTTCGAACCCACGCTGGGCGTTCACCAGACCCTCATTCGTTGCCTGTAGAGGGGACCGGTAGTGGGAGAGCAGGATGAAATAGCGCAGTACGTCCTTATTCCAGGTCTTGAGCGCGTCCCTTATGGTGATGAAGTTCCCCAGTGACTTCGACATCTTCTCGCCATTCACCGTCAAAAAACCGGTATGGACCCAGTATTTAACCATCGGGTGCTTCCCTTCAAGGGACTCCATCTGGGCTATCTCGGCCTCGTGGTGGGGAAAGATCAGGTCCAGTCCGCCGCCATGCATATCGTACTGCTGCCCGAAATACTTCTCCGAGATCGCCGTGTCCTCGATGTGCCACCCGGGACGGCCCCTGCCCCATGGGGAGTCCCAAGTATATTCGCCGAACTCCCCCAGTTTCCAGAGCGCGAAGTCTTCGGGGTTGTGTTTTGTCGAGCAGGAGACCCGGCTGATGCGGTTTGCCGTGTCCTGTCGGGAGAGTTCCCCATTGTGGTCGAAGGTATCGAGGTTGAAATAGACGCCGGTCTCCGTGACATATGCTACTCCCCGGGCAAAGAGACGCTCGATCTGGGCGATGATCTCCGGCATGTGCGTTGTCGCCCGGGCATAGTAGCTGACCGCATCGATTCCCAGGGCATGCATGTCCCGTAAATATTCGGTTTCAAATTTGCGTGCAAGATATGACTGCGACACACCCTCCTCTTTTGCACGGTTGATGATCTTATCGTCAACATCGGTGATATTCTGGAGGTAAAACACCTCTTTTCCGGTCCAACGGAGGTACTTTGCCAGTACATCGAAGACCACATAGGTCCGTGCGTGGCCGATATGCGAGAAGTCATACACGGTTGGCCCGCAGACAAACAGCGAAACCCTGTCAGGACTTAAGGTCTCCAACGATTCCACCGTTCTTGACAACGTACTGTAAAGCTGCATAGTCACATCCTTCCGGGAATTACGCCGGCGGAGGGAGTCGAACCCCCAGGCATCCGCTTTGCAGGCGGAGGCATTTAACCGCTCTGCCACACCGGCCTTTTTTACCTGTTTCGAACAATTATCGTGCTGGTATCCCACTAATTCTTTTTGATCGGGGGTTTCCGATCAATATCCGGAATCTTCACGAAGTACGATGGTAGGATTGTCGAAAGCTGGTATATGAGATCTATTGAACGTTAAATCCGGATACTACCCGCACGTAGCAGTTATCTGCGAAATAAGGTAAATGCAAGTATTGGGGAAAATCTTGCCGCTAAAATTCCGGGCTCGCACGTGGGTGGCCGCATCATACAGCGATCACCTCGGGTTTCCGGGTGATCAACCCGTACAGACTCTGCCGGGCGTCAATAAAGTAGTGACGCTCGATGAGGAACTGCTCGTCCTTTAACCTGTTCAACGCGTACCTGACCTTCCGTGACGGCAGGGAAGTCTCGCGGATGAGATCCTTCTGGGTCAGCTGACCACCGGTTTCCAGCACTTTATACACGAGCTTTGTCAAAGGTGGCAGGTGCCCGATCTTTCCTATCGTGTTTTCAGTTTTGTTTGCGGTTACAACAAAAACGATCCCTCATAGTGGATCACCATAACAAGATATGAATTCACAATTGTTAAGTATTTCGCTTGAGGGACTCAGGTCCCGGGTTAATGGAGCAGGAGTGGATAATCGACTATCGTTGCTTCAATGCAATTCCGAAAACAAATTTTCACATTATCCAATTATTGGCTCTGTAGAATTCCTCGAGCATGAATGAGAATCGATAACGTTGAGATCAACCTTGAGAGATTATGGTGGATCACTTCGATTTTGATCTCCTTGATCTAGAGCCCGAATTTCCGGGCTTTGAGAGATTCCCCGAACTTCCTTTTCATGACGGAGAATACCGTTTCAACCATCTATCTCTAAATGACACATCTCCTCAGCGAATGCGTGAGCGAGTCGTCTTCGATAATACCCGGAGATTCGTTTACGTCTCCTGTTTCTGACTGGGATAAGCGATGAGGATTGGGGGGTATCGTGGATTAATTCATGGATCTCTTCGGAGTCATAACCTTTGTCCAGGACAGAGAGGTCAGATTGCTTGAGTCGGTGGCATTGCTTTTTGGAGTTTTTAGCGTGAGGGATACCATGGACCGGATGCTGAAGAGATCTTAAGACCGGTGATAATCTGCGGAACGGTATCGAGAGAGAGCGAAGTTTTTAGGAACCGTTTTTTGGTTTTTCCGGTTCTTTCAGGATAGCTGGCGTACGTGCTGGTGAATCCGGATGAATCGATGGCGGTACAGGGAATTCATTCACCCCGGTCATAGAACGTTTTTATCAGCCGGTTGAGTAACCGGGTGAAAGTCGATGGGTGGATCCGTTGACAGAACTTGTAGATTCGTAGTGGAATGCGGAATTTCTTTGAGGTTGATCTTCACTCTCAGAGAGTCCATGATTTCGGTCAATTCGACAATATCCCGGTAATCTTCTGACAGGTACTCCTTCAACAAAAGAAGGACGAGCAACTGGTGCTGAGTGTATGTTCTTTTAGAGAACTCCGATGAGAAGAGAGGAATACGGGAATCCCGGATCAACCCTGAGGATGATTCAACAAACCTGATATGCCGGTTTGCTGGTTTTACTTTTGCCTCCCTCCGCGGTATGAGCATAACAAGGTTAGGAAGCACCTTAGATCTTTTGGTCGCTATTTTACATCAGAAAAATATGCTTTCTCCAGAGCCAGCAAATTCTTTTTTTAAGAGTTCCGTGCCGTGTCTGAGCGCATAGAGATCCATAAAGACTTCCTGGTCGGTTTTTGCGAAAGATTGACCGGGTCCATGATGTGCCCAAATCTCTTCGAAGATTCTGCTGATATATTTAGTAACAGTCGTGAATTTCACCGCAATCCATGGCATTGAAATAGTACCGGACGATTTGGATTTTACCGGACGATGCGACAAGAAAAGGTATGAGAGAATTCTGAACCCCCCTGTAGCCGGTAGTACTTTATCTTAGTACGATCAATGACGAGTATGGAAAATCTGGTTGATTTTGCGTTCGAGAAGCGGTATGAGAGTATCAAACGACTCGGGGATCGGCTTGACGGATTTTCGACATTAATCAATTGGGAGAGGTTTCTGACGGTAGTGGGAGGTCTGTATCGAAACCAGACCGAAGAGGGCGGTCGACTGAATATTGATATCGTTCTCATGGTTAAGATGCTGGTACTCCAGTCAATGTACAGCCTGTCCGATCCCGAACTTGAGCGTCAGGCCAATGATCGCATATCATTTATGAAATTCCTCGGGTATCCTAACAAGGTCCCGGATCAGACCACCGTCTGGTATTTCCGGGAGCGGTTGGCAAAGACCGGAAAGGATAAGGCTATTTGGGATGAGCTCCAGCGACAACTCGATGCACAATGTCTGAAAATCAAAAAAGGCACCATTCAGGATGCGACTTTCATCACCTCAGAGCCCGGTCATGCTTCAACGAATACACCCCGGGGTGATGCTGCAAAAACTCGAAGAAGCCGGGATGGAACATGGGCGATAAAGGGCAAGAAATCTTATTTTGGATACAAACTCCATACCAAAGAGGATTGTGACTTCGGACTGATCCGGGCTCTCGAGGTTACAACTGCCTCAACCCACGATTCGCAAATCGACCTGTCGAACGAAGGAGAGGTGATCTACCGTGACCGAGGATATTTCGGTACCAAAACAAAAGGTTTCAACACCACCATGCAACGGGGTGTTCGTGGGCATCCGATCGGTATCCGCGATGTTCTCAAAAACGCTCGAATCTCTCGAATCCTATCTCCCGGGGAACGCCCATATGCCATCATCAAGAATGTGTTCCATTCTGCTCATACCAAAGTCACAACCGTTCTCAGGGTGCATACCAAAATGCTGTTCTCGGCCTTCTGCTTTAACCGGTTTCAACTCGCAACCCTCAAAAAACAAGGGGTTCTTGAGCGGATGCTCTCGACAAAAAACTGAAATGTGGCCTGAAAATGCAAGAACCGGATACATAGACCCACTCACATTGGTGCTATTTTGTAAAATTGGGGCAAACCGAACGCTCGGGAAGCACCCCTTTCCGGTACGATCGTAAAATAAATGGGTTATTCGTTATCCTCATGAAAAAATGCAGGTTTGACTGAGCCAGTGCAAAAGCGAATCGGGAAAAATTAGATCTCTTTGAGAGTTCCCCTTTGTTTCACGAACCGGTCCCAGTTCCAGGGTTCGTCAAGAACCTTCACGTCAACCTTCTCGATCCCGCAGACCCCGAGCACTTTACGCTTTACCTGGTCCGAGAGGTGGTCGACAAGCGGGCATGCTTTGCTTGTCAGAATCATATCGATTTCGACATGGTTTCCGGTTACGATAATCTCCTTGATAAGCCCGAGATCGACAATATCGCCACGGCCTCGGGCCAGGCAGCGATCACGTACGCGCTCCTCAACATCACGAGCCCGGGTGACGAGATCGTCTCGGGGGACAACCTGTAGGCGGCACGTACGAGCTCTTCCATTACACCTTCCCCAAAGCACCGTGAATACGATAGCAGGATGGCAGAGCGGGCCGGGGGAACTGAGGGGTGCATCCCGATTATCAAAGCCTCAGTCGGGACCGTCAGGACCCGTTTTTTTCACCACCCCTTCCCGCTGACCCTTGAGAGTGGGGAGATCCTTTCATCGTTCACCCTCGCGTACGAAACCTATGGGAAGCTGAACAACGATAAGAGCAATGCCCTGTTTATCTGCCACGCCCTCTCAGGCGACGCGCATGTCGCAGGTTTTCACGAAGGGGAGGACCTGCCCTGATGGTAGGAGGCTGTCGTGGGGCCGGGGAAAGCATTCGATACTGATCGGTACTTTATCATCTGCTCGAACGTGATCGGTGGGTGCAAAGGATCCACCGGCCCATCATCGATAAACCCAGAGACCGGGGAGCGTTATGGCGCTACGTTTCCGGTCATCACGATCCGGGACATGGTCCATGCCCAGAAACTCCTTGTAGATCACCTTGGGATCCGCCAGTTCTATACCGTCATCGGAGGGTCGATGGGCGGGATGCAGGCACTCCAGTGGACGGTCTCGTACCCGGACAGGAAGAAGAAGGCGATCATCATCGCCGCGACCGGCTACTCGACCCCCAGCAGATCGCCTTCAATGAAGTGGGCAGGAAGGCGATCATCTCCGACCCCTACTGGAACAGTGGTGACTATTATGGGAAGACACCCCCAAGCCACGGGATTGCTCTCGCGAGGATGGTCGGGCATATCACCTACCTCTCGAACGAGTCGATGCACGAGAAGTTCGGCAGGTCGTTGCAGAGCGGGGACAAGCGAAGGTTCGATCTCTCGACTGAGTTCAAGATAGAGAGCTATCTCAACCACCAGGGCGATACGTTCACGAAGCGATTCGATGCCAACTCGTATCTGTATATCACGAAAGCGTGCGACTACTTCGACCTGACGAAGGATGGTTCACTGAAAGACGGGCTCTCTGGGGTGAAGGCCGGCTTCCTTGTCATCTCCGTCTCTTCGGACTGGCTCTACCAGCCCTACCAGTCGCAGGAGATCGTCTCGGCCCTGACCGCGAACGAATGCGAAGTCCACTACTGTGAGATCCGCTCGAACTACGGGCACGACGCCTTTCTCCTGGAATCCGGCCAGCTCAACTACCTGATGGGAAAATTCCTTTCTCATACGGTTGTCGGCGACGTTATGATCCGGGATGGTGAAGTCATCGAAGAAGGCACAACGGTTGCGGTCACCGCCCGGCGCATGACTCACTCCGGTGTGAACCACCTGCCGGTCCTCTCGGCAAACAATCAGCTTGTTGGAATTGTGACCTCGTGGGATATCGCAAAGGCGGTTGCCTCCAACTTCCTCTGGCTGGACGAGATCATGTCCCGGAAGGTCGTAACAACCACACCGGATGAGCTGATCGAGACAGCGGCAAAGAAGCTGGAGGAGCATTCCATCTCTGCCCTCACAGTTGTCGATGATAAGAATCGTGTCATCGGGCTCCTCACAAGTGATTCGATCAGCACACTCGTCGGGAGAGGGAATCCGTGAGGATCCTCTCCATCCATGCGGACTCGATGTGGTACCATGCCACCCGGAAGACGAAGATGGCCGAAGTGACCGACCATACGGAGGACCGGATGGAGGAATGCGTCGTCCTCTTCTCCTGCATCGAGAAGCTTGATGAAAAGAATCCCGAACACGTGATAGCGAGCGCTACGAAAGACGTGCTCGAACGCCTCGGGAAACTCAAAGTCAGGAAGGTCATGATCTATCCATATGCTCACCTCACGAGTTCGCTTGGATCCCCGCAGGTCGCACTCTCGATCCTCAAAGGACTTGAGGAATCTCTCGGAAAGGAATTGATTGAAGTCCTGAGGGCCCCGTTCGGATGGTATAAGGAGTTCGAGATCCGTGCAAAGGCCATCCGCTCGCAGATCTCTCGATGACCATCTGCCCGTACGAGGGAGTTGAATGCGATTTCGCCGCCAGTACTGCAACCACCCGATCCGGGAAGTGGACGTGAAACATACGTGCGCCGGCCGTCACGGTTGCAGCGGAAGATCTGGAAGTGGATGAGGAGAGAACCTATGCCCGACAGTCAACCTGAAACCCGTTACAAAACCAATGAGAAAAACGATCCTATGCCTGGGAGTGCGGAACCAAAGAGCGCGACCCTCCTGCTCGGGTGCCCGGAAGTTCCCGTGCAGATGGCCATCGCACTGTACATGGCCCACAGACTCCAGAAGCAGGGGACCGAAGTCCTTGCAACCGGCAACCCGTCGGTTCTCAACCTGCTCAAGGTATCCGACCCCGAGAAGCGCTACCTGCCGCAAATGATAGTCCTCGAGAGATGCATTGGAGAAGTGGTTGAAAAGAAGGGGATCTGCGATCTCTGTGAGGTTTTTGCGCACAACGATGCCTCCATCCAGTACGCGGGAACGATGCGTTACCTCCTGCCGGGTACGAGACTTGTTCTGGTAGTATTCGGCCGGGCACCGGAGGTTCTTGCGGAGACGATCACGTTCCCCTGCGAGAAGATTGTGGAGAAGGCGGTTCACAACCCGATGCAGCTGAAGATGAAGATAAACGGGGTGTTTGGATGGGCTGCATCGAGAACCTGAAGTACGAGATGATCCTTCCTCTCGGCGCTTCGTTCAGGGAGTGCCGGGAGTACGTGGAGCAGAACTTCACAGAAGTATGGTATGTCGATCCCGGCTACAAGCTCTTTGACGAATATATCATCGGCCTGCCCCCGATTGCGATCGGCATCGACGGTGCGAAACTGGTTTTCCCGTACACAAAACCCTGCCACGGGACCTATCTCCTCGGGATTGAGGATGCAGATGAGGCCGATCGCGTCCGAAAGACCTCGAGAGAGAAGAAATAATCTGGTGAAACAATCGCATGAAAAAACAATGGCTCGTCCGTTACTCTGAAATATTTTTCAAATCCGATCCTGTCCGCAGGCGCTGGGAGAACGTCCTCATCGCAAATATTACCACCGTGATGCCGGGGGTCTACGTGAAAAACGAGCGCGGGAGGATCTGGCTGGATGGCAATGTGAACTCCGAGGCCCTGAAAAAGGTCTTCGGGGTCGTCTCTTTTTCAGAAGTCGAACACGTGAAGATCGATGAACTCGGATCGTATCTCCCGGAGTACTGCTGGAATCACGGTATTCCTGGGGCAAAGACGTTTGCCATCCGGATCAAACGGGTGGGCAGACATGCCTTCTCCTCCGCTGACAAGGCCATCGAGTACGATAACCTGATACGGAGCGAATTCCCGCACCTGAAGGTGAACCTCGCGAGGCCGGAAAAGGAGATCTTCATCGAGATCCGGACAAACGAAGCGTATCTCTACGATACCGTGACAAAAGCCGTCGGAGGTCTTCCCCTTGGCGTGGAAGGCACGCTCATGGCGCTCGTCTCCGGCGGTATCTATTCGCCGGTTGCTGCCTGGATGATGATGAAACGGGGGTGCCGGATCATGCCGATCTTCATTGCCCTCGAAACGTTCCTTGACGAAACGACGATTGCCCGGGCGAAGAGGGTCATCGAAGTACTTGCCCAGTACCAGCCAGGGATAGAGCTTACAGTAATCCATGATTCTTATCTCGCATCAGCGAAAGAGGAATTGATCAGAAAGCATTTCGAGAAATATACCTGCATCTTCTGCAAACGGAGGATGTACCGGGTCGCAACCGTCTTCGCCCAAAAACACGGGGCAAAAGGGGTCGTGACCGGCGAATCCATAGGTCAGGTCGCAAGCCAGACCCTCGACAATCTCATGGTGCTCACCGATGCAGCGAAGATCCCGATCTACCGGCCCCTTATCGGGTTTGACAAGGAAGAGATTATCGGGATTGCCCGCAGGATCGGCACATTCCCGGAATCGACGTCATACGCATCGGGGTGCAAAGCCGTGCCCTCCGGTCCCTCAACAGCAGCAAAACTGGAGAAGATCCGAAAGATCGAGGCGGAGATGGCTTTGACACTGATGGATCTGCCCCTTTGATTTTTTTCCTCGTCCACTCCCGTAACGAAAAAAACGAGGCATCTGATCTCTATGGGAATGAGAGCATCAACCGGCGATCAGATGACGGTAAAGGCGCATGTCCTCTGGCGATGCAGCCGGGTGCGAACAGAAGTGGAAGTGGTGGACGCGATACTCACCCCTCACCGTTTCCGGGATAAAAGGTGTTGACACCTGCCTGCCAGGCGCGGTAGAAATGTTTGTAACACTAACGATCCGGTTGTTCCTTTTTTGTCGCCCTTCTTCTGGACTTGGAAGGGGCAATTGAAGATTGTTTGTTCCCCAAGGCCAGAGCCATCGGAGATCTTGAAAGAACCCGAGGGAGCGACAGATATCTGTCCGAAAGAGAGAGGAAAGGATCAGAGAATCTGCATCCCGGCTTTTGGCCCGGGCTGGCATTCAAAGATCCCGGTAATCTTTACGATAATGAGTGATCGTGCCGGGAGTGCGGGGTTCTTCACATTGATCTTTGCCTTCATCTCGTCAAACTCTTTTCCGCTGGTCTTGATCGATACTACCCCCTTTATCTGGCAGCACCCCTTGATCTCCGGGCCCCAGATGTAGAGCGCGATCTGAGGGTTGACCCTCAGATTCGAGATCGATTTGTTCATAAAGTTGTCCGTGATCCAGATGGTATCATCGTTTACGAGCTCGCAGATCCCAATCGGGATGACATTCGGAACCCCGTCCCGGGAAGCAGTAGCTACCGGGAATACTTTCATCTTCGAGAAGGCTTCTTTCATCTCCGCTGTAAGTCTTGCCATGGTGCATTCACCTGATTCTGGATCAGCGTCTGGTTCCTATATACCTTCGTGTCCCCGAATGCCGGTCTCCATCGTCCAAAAAACATATATTCGCTATAAAATCAAAATTTTCTGATTTTTCTGAAAAAATAAATATCTGCAAGAACCAAAATTTGTTCTGCTTATGAGAAAGCGACCGGACGATTACTGCAACCCGGCTGGACCGGATGGATGCGGGTGCACACCCGCGTCAGGGTGCAAAGTTGAAGCGGTATTGAGCGTCGATGAACGGGGTCAGATGGTCCTCCCCAAAGATGTACGGGAGAAAGCGGGGATCCAGAGCGGCGACAAGCTTGCTCTGATCAGCTGGGAGCGGGATGGGGAGGTCTGCTGCCTCGCCCTGATGAAAGCCGGGAGCTTAAGCGGTATGGTAAAGGAAATTCTCTGGCCGCTTCTCCACGAATCGGGTTAGGAGTCACGTATGCCTCATGCCAAAAAGCCTGCAAAACCCTGTTCGTGCGGTTCCTGTGCACCGGTACGGAGTGACCCCTCCTGTGGGTGCCAGACTGAGTCGCATCCTGTCAAGATTCTTCCTGCATCGGGAACGATAACGTTTGCGGAAAATCTCGATCACTTCCTCGCGCGATGGGGGGTGAACCGGATGGGGCACCTTGTTGTTCCCGGTCTCTATCGTCTCGGGGCCCCTACCTCTGACTCCCCGGTTATTGTCACTGCGAATTACACGCTCAGTTTCGATGCGGTCCGGGCCTCTCTAGCAGGCATCGATTGTCTCATCCTTGTGCTGGATACGAAAGGAGTCAATGTCTGGTGTGCAGCAGGGAAAGGGACGTTTGGGACTGAGGAACTGGTCCGGAGGATAGAGGTCACCGGGCTCGCGTCTGCAGTGCGTCATCGGGAGCTGGTACTCCCGCAGCTCGGTGCTCCGGGCATCGCGGCCCATGAGGTCCAGAAGCGTTCCGGTTTCCGGGTAGAATATGGCCCGGTCCGGGCCCGGGATCTTCCCAAATATCTTCAAACCCACTCGGCAACTCCAGAGATGCGCAGAGTCGAGTTCCCGATCGTGGACCGGGTCATCCTCACACCCGTCGAGGTTGTCCACGTTGCCGTGCCGACCATTGTTGCAATGATCGCTCTCTACCTCATCGCCGGGCCTGCAGGGTCGCTGGCAGCCCTCGCCGCAGTTCTTGGCGGCACCGTAATCTTTCCGGCACTGTTCCCCTTCCTCCCGACAAAAGACTTCAGCACAAAAGGCATCCTCCTTGGTCTCATCATTGCGATCCCCTTTGCGCTGGACTTTGCCAAGAACAGAGCCTTACCACAGTGGGCAATAATTTTGAGCGCTCTTCTGCCACTCCTGCTTATCCCCGCAGTTACCGGGTATCTCTCCCTCAACTTTACCGGGTGTTCGACGTTCACTTCAAGAACCGGCGTCAAAAAGGAGATCTTCCGCTATGTTCCCTCCATGGTGTTCATGGCGATCGCGGGAATTATCATCGCCGCGGCGCTGGGTGTAACCCGGCTCATGGGGGTTATCTGATGTTTGACTCGTACCAGGAAAATTCCCTTCGGTATTACCCGGACCGGTGCATAAACTGCCGGCGCTGCACGCAGGTCTGCCCCCACCGGGTATTTGCCGAAGGCGAGAGAAACGCGGTGCTGATCAACGCACCGGCATGCATGGAGTGCAGTGCATGCGCCGGTAACTGTCCGGTCAAGGCGATCGAAGTCAGGAGCGGAGTCGGTTGTGCATGGGCAATGATCGGGGCTGCACTTCGCGGGAAGGATATGGAGAGCGGCGAATGCGGGTGCAAGAAGAGTTCCTGCTGCGGCGACGATTAATCCTTGTGTCCCTGCTTTTACCACCCCTTTCAGTTTTTGTCGGCTTGTCCGTGACACTCTCCACGATCGTTCCTCTTATCTTCAAAAAAGCCTAATCAATGAGTGTGATGCACGAGCCGCCGGTAAAAAAGATCCTCTACTGGTGTGAAACCTGCAATGTCCCGCTTATAGCCAAGAGCTGCGCATGCGGAGCGGAAGGGAAGAGGGTAGAACTTCTCCAGCCGTACGATGTCCGTCCGGCACTTGCATGGGATATGGCACTGATCCACCGGCTGGTACAGGATCGTTTCGGTCCGGTCCCGCTCGCGAAGATCCTCCTCCTCAACAAGACCGGTGGTGCCGACCGTGCTGATATGGCTATAATGAATGGGATACGGCTGGGCCTCCTCTCCTTCGATCCGAGATCCCGAAGCTATTCGTTTGACATATCTTCAGAAGCCCTTCCCTTTTTTGTCAACAATGTGAAGAGCGGGATAGTCGACCTCAACGAAGTTATTGGTGCTGATGGGGAAAAGGTACGGATCGGGGGGAAAAAGTTCCCCCTCAAAACACCGGTTCCTGACGGAACAGTCATTGTGAAATATCGGAACCGGTATGGCACAGGCATTGTGCGGGAGCGACAGATCCGAATCAAGGAGATCGCACCGGTTATCCCGATGACCTTTGATGATCCCGGCTGGGACGTGGCAATAGAACGAAACCGGTATCACCTCAAAAACCTGGAGCGTAATGCGGTCAGGACAATAAAACGGCATATGAGAGACAGGCCCACGATCAATGTCTCGTTCTCTGGAGGAAAGGACAGCACGGCGGTCCTGAGACTTGCCCGGAAAGCCGGGGTAACAAAGGCGTTTTTTATCGATACCGGCATCGAGTTGCCCGAGACGATTGCGTTTGTCGAATCTGAAGGGGTCGAGATAATCCGGCGGGCCGGCGACTTCTGGAATGCCGCGATGAAAGCAGGCCCCCCAGGAAAGGACAACCGCTGGTGCTGCAAGCTCCTCAAACTTCACCCGCTCAAACTGTACCTTGCCGATGTCGGTCCATCTGTTACCGTGCAGGGGAACCGTTGGTATGAATCCTGGAACCGGGCCGGCCTTGACGAGACAAGCCAGAACCCGGCAAACCCCCTCCAGCTCAATATCTCCCCGATACGTAACTGGCGGGCGCTGGAAGTATTCCTCTATCTCTGGTGGCAGAAATCCCCGATAAATGTCCTTTACGAGAAAGGACTCGAACGGATCGGATGTTTCCTCTGCCCTGCGATGCTCGAAAGCGAGTACGAAGAGCTCAGATCGATGCATCCGGAGTATGCGAATCGGTGGGATAGATTTATTGAATCGTGGGCGGAGAAGAAAGGATATCCCGATGCCTATTGTTCCTGGGGGCTCTGGAGGTGGCGGGCACTCCCACCCAAGATGCGTGAACTCTGCAGAGACAGGGGAATAATGTTCGACAGGGATCACATGCTGCTCCCCCTTCAGGAAAAGGAACGCCGAAAACGGGAGGAAAGAACCATGAAAATCGAAAGACCGGTGATGAGGAGTACGAAAGGACAGAGGCATGAATCTGGACAAAATACCGGGAAAAAACCGGGGTATGATGTGGATACAGTCAGGAAAGATTTCCCGATTCTGGGAGATATCGTATACCTTGACAATGCGGCAACGAGTTTCTCACCCGAACTGGTTATCGGGTCGATGGTTGAGCTCGAGCATTGCTACCGGGCGAATGTCGGGCGTGGAGTGCACCGGCTCACTCAGCTTACCTCCCAGCGGTACTGGCACGCCCACGAGAAAGTCGCAGAATTTATCAACGGCAAGGGAGGGGTAACGGTCTTCACGAAAAACACGACTGAAGCGATCAACATGGTTGCGCAGGGCCTCGGCTGGAAGGCCGGCGACCGGGTGATCACCACGGTTATCGAGCACCACTCAAACCTTCTTCCCTGGAGAAACCTCGGGAGGTATGGTGTCGGACTCGATATCATAGGGCTTGGGAAAGATTTCCGGATCGAGCCGGAACAGTTCGAGGCTGCAATAACGGAAAATACACGGCTTGTTGCCATCACTCATGCCTCAAACGTCCTGGGAACCATACTCCCCATAGAGAAGATCGCAAAACTCTGCCACGATCACGGGGTATTGCTTCTTCTCGATGCGGCCCAGACCATCCCACATATACCAATCGACGTCAACGCACTTGGCTGTGATTTCCTTGCCTTCTCCGGCCACAAGATGCTCGGCCCCACCGGGACCGGTGTCCTCTGGATGAAAGAGCCCTGTCTCGAGCCGATGGTCCTTGGCGGGGGAATGGTCGAAACTGTTACCTCTTCCGGTTTTGTTCCCTCGGGAGGGTACCAGAAATATGAAGCGGGAACTCCCAATATCGCCGGGGGAATCGGGCTTGGGAATGCGGTCGATTACCTCCAAAGCCTCGGAATGGCGGAGATCCACCGGCACGAAAGAAACCTCACGACCCGGCTTATTGACGGGTTGAAGAAAATTCACGGGGTCAGGGTCTATGCCACGGATTCCCCGTCCCATCGTGTGGGTGTTGTTTCCTTTACCGTTGAAGGTTTGCACCCGCATGAAGTTGCCCAGCAGCTTGACGAATCGGCAGATATCATGGTGCGATCCGGCCATCACTGTTGCCAGCCACTGATGGAAGCGCTCGGACTTCCCGAAGGTACCGTCCGGGCAAGTATCGGTCTCTACAATACCGCTCATGAGATTGACCTCCTCATTGCAACCCTTGAAGAATTTGCCCGGTGAAAATATTTCGCACTATCATCCCTCCCATTTTCCTTGCAGCCCGTGACCAGATGCAGTGCTGGAGCGGGAACCACCGGCAGCGTATGCAACTTTTTATAATAAAACATTCTACTCTTCTGAAAAATATGCCCGGGCCGCATCCGGGTCCTCCCAGGATCCATGAAGGGGTTGCAATGAACCGAAAGATCTACACTGACATATTTTCTCAGGTGCGAGAGAGACGCCCGCTTGTCTACCATATAACGAATTATGTCACGGTAAACGACTGTGCCAACATCACCCTGTGCGCCGGTGGGGCGCCGGTAATGGCGGATGCACGCGAAGAGGTCGAAGAGATGGCAGGTATCGCAAATTCGCTTGTGCTCAATATCGGAACCCTCAACCCTTCACAGGTGGAGTCCATGATCCTTGCCGGAAAGATGGCAAACGATCGCGGGATTCCGGTCATTCTCGACCCGGTGGGAGCGGGAGCGACCCGACTCAGGACGAGGAGTGCCCTGCGCCTGCTCGACGAGCTGGAGATACAGGTAATCAAGGGGAACGCCGGGGAGATTGGTATCCTTGCCGGTGCGGAGGCAGAAGTGAGGGGAGTCGATACCCACGGTCTCACCGGTGATCCCATCAGCATCGCACGCGACTTTGCAAAGGACCGATCAATGACCGTGGCCATCAGCGGTTCGACTGACATTATAACCGATGGAAAGAAGGTGATCCTTGTCGGCAATGGTCACCCGATGATGGGAAGTATCTCCGGTACCGGCTGTATGGCGGCATCAGTGATCGGTGTATTTACTGCAGTAGCCGACGACCCGTTGCAGGCTGCAGCGGCGGCGTTTGCGGCATTTGGAATTGCCGGAGAGCGTGCCGCAGCGTTGAACGGGACGTGGGGTCCCTTATCCTTCAAGACCGGGTTATTCGATGAACTGGCATCCCTTTCCCCCGAGACGCTCTCGAGATGCGCGAAGATCTCTACGAAATAATCCGGGCTTCATGAATCTCGATCTTTACGTAGTAACGGATGAAACGGTAGCTGGGGGACGGGCGCACGAGGAGATTGCCCGGATGGCTCTCACCGGCGGAGCTGATGTCATCCAGCTTCGCGATAAAAGGATGAGCGGCCGTAAGCTCCTGAGAACCGGCAGAAGCATCTCTGCATTGACAAAAGCATCCGGGGCGTTGTTCATGGTCAATGACCGGCTCGATATTGCCCTTGCCTGTGGAGCCGATGGTGTCCATCTCGGCCAGGGGGATCTCCGGGTCGATACCGCCCGGCAGCTTGCCCCCCGCAACTTCATTATAGGAGTATCGGTGGGATCGGTTGAGGAGGCACGATCTGCTTTTGCAGAGGGTGCGGATTATGTTGCCGTCAGCCCGGTCTTTGCGACAACCTCCAAAAACAACGCCGGTACTGGTCATGGACTTGCTCTTATCAGAAGGATTCGTCAGGAAACGCGAGCTCCTGTTATCGCGATCGGCGGGATCGACGAGACTAATGTGCGCGAGGTACTATCAGCCGGTGCTGACGGAGTCGCCGTAATATCGGCCGTTGTCGGAAGACAGGATATCGAAAAGGCCGCCCGGAATATCAGGGAAATAATCCGGGAAGCCAAAATCCGATGACAGGACTACCCAATTTTAAAATACAGCGTGAACATAAAGAGATGGGACCCGCAATCCTATATCGAAGAGGACGTTATTCCTGCTTCAATCTTCTCGATAAAAAAAAAGGTGTATCCTCTATCCGGCAGAACAGAGGCGGGAGGATGGGATCTCACCGGTATTTTTTTAGAAAATTGAAAGGATCCCGGGTGATCGACTGCTTGAGCTGTTCGCTGGATAATATTGATATACTACCTATAATAGAGGAAGATGCGGGCATGCATGTTCTACATGTAGACCGGAGATAAGATTCATCCCTTCCCGCCAGGTACGCCTGGCAGTTGTCCGGAGAGACCAGACGCACCTCTCCAGCCGGGTAGTCGCCCGATATAAGTGATCCCCTTTTAAGAGGGGTGGAGTATACAATGCCAGAATTTGTCAATCCGTTCAGCGGAAAAATTCCCGATAGAAAACTGACCGATAGCGAACTTGTCAGGGCCCTGCGCCTGGACCTTGCCGCCGAGGAGGAGGCCACCCATACATATATGGCACACGCAGAGGCCACCGACAATCCGCTCGCCAAAGCGGTTCTGATTGATATTGCGAACGAGGAGCGGATACATGTGGGCGAATTTGCCCGGCTGATCCAGATCCTGACCGGGGACGAGGATAATTTCCTCGGCAAAGGCACAGCAGAAGTCGACGCGATGGCCGCAAAGGTCACGGGCCAGTCTTCACCAGCACCGGTAACCCCGGCAGAGAAGACCGGAACTACCATTGGAGCACTAAAATCATAGGAGGAGTCCAAAATGGAGAGTTCATTCTTTGGGCGTAACGAAGCCCCTATTGCACCGGAAACCTGGGCGGTAATCGATAACACCATGATCGGAGCAGCAAAGAGCCAGCTTGCCGGCCGGCGCCTGCTCACAATCGAAGGCCCGTTTGGTTTCGGCCTGAAAGTCATCCCTGTCGGCGACGTGGAGATGGGAGAGGGTGTGGCCGGAAGCAATTTTGTTCCGGTTACCAGGATCGAGCAGTCATTCAGGCTCGGCAAGCGTGACCTGGCTGCATTCGAACGCGATCACGTCACGCTCGATACCGGGGCAGTTGCCTGTGCGGCGATACGTTGTGCAGCCCTGGAAGAGAAGATCATATTCTCAGGGCTCCCGGGCATTCCCGGGCTCATGAGTTCCGAATGTTCGAGCTCGCAGACCCTTACCAAGTGGGAGAAGATCGGGACCGCAGCCGACCAGATTATCGACGCAGTGACAAAGCTTGACGATGCAGGGTTCCACGGCCCCTACTGCATGGCACTCGCCCCGGCCCAGTATAATCTCCTGTACCGCCGCTTCCCCCAGGGTGACGGCACCGAGCTCGATCACCTCCGCGGTATTGTTACGGATGGAGTTGTAAAGGCACCGGCTCTCAAGAAAGGCGGTGTTCTTCTCGCATCCGGCCAGCAGTACGCCTCTCTTGTCATCGGCCAGGACATGACTGTCGGTTGCAACGGTCCCTCCGGGGATTCACTGGATTTCTTCGTCACCGAAAGCCTTGCCCTTCTCATCAAGGCACCGGAAGCGATCTGCGTTCTCAAGTAAGGGGAGAATTTTTTTGGGGTTCATGATCCCTTTTTGTCGGTAAGATACCGCTTATGAACGGGTGTGCAGGATCTCCGTCTTTTACACGGGACCTGTGAGTGACAGGAGATGGAGCATAAACAGATCCATCGCTTTCTTTGTTGTGGTACGCGCCCGCTCACTGTCCTGGTACCCCATGGTGATCGTCATCTGCCCTCTGAACGTGCTGGTGACAAAACAGGTGCAGGGCATGTACCCCCGGGGTAACAGATGTAGGCATCTTCAAGTCCCTCGATCTCCGGGAGGGTAAACGGACCGGGATTCGAGATGAAGATGTCTGCAAGACCGGTCTTTTGCAGGGCGACCATCTGATCCACCATCGCCTGGATCCTCCTCCCCTCCGGATCGCAGGCCGCATCCATCTCAACCTGTTCCAAAATGCCAATTTGTCCCGCCTTGAGCCCCCGGGTACTCTCAATGACCCGGGAAAAAACCTCTTCCATGCCATCCCCGTTTCTTCGCGTTAAAGCAAAGCAGACATTTACGGCCTGGTTACTCATGACCCGGGTTCCATCGTTAAGGTGCTTCCGGAGATTTACCGGGAAGAAGATATCAATCGGCCCCGGGTGACCCGTAAGATCGCTCATCGTGAGGAAGTACGCTGCCATGACTACATCATTGATACTGCCCCCTGATTTCCCGGCCCGGGCACGAATTCTCTCCAGCAGCCGGGGGCTGACACGTTTCCGGTGAAACGAGGAGCGTTGTTTTGACTTACCGAGAGGATCAGGCCACAGGGGGTTGATAACTTTCATGAGGGCGGATGCGGGCTTTTCATCGCCAGACAACTTACTGGTCCAGAGGGTATCACGTTCCGGGATCCCTCCGTGGGCGGGAAGAACGCTGCCGGGCTTATCGTACTCCTGCAGAAGTTGGGACATAAATATCTGAAGGCCATATCCGTCAGCCGCCGCGTGAGCGAGATTGACCACGATAACGTCACCGGACGATCTTCGGAGCAGCCGTACCCGGCACTGAACCGGCTGGTACGGATCAACCGGTCCGATGATCTGCGGATGATTGGCTTCAGTGCAATCTGTCACTTCAAGGGGAGGAAGAGAGACCGGCCACATCTCCCAGAACGCCGGGCCGTTGCCCCGGACGAGCCTGCTATGCAGAATCGGATGGGCCATAATACATGCTCTTACCGCACTTTCCAGCAGAATAGGGTCAAGTCTCTGGTCAAACTCCATCACCCCACAGAGTGTGGCGTCGCCCATGATCCTGACAGAATTCGTGAACAGATCTAGGGCAGATGCCTCCCGGGTGTACATGCACAAAACAAGTATTTTCGAATTAATAAATATGAACTATCGGGAGGATAGGAGCTGAAATGAAAAAGACGACTAGATGAGAGATAATCCCGAGGATCGCAATGAACCAGCCCGCCCCGTTGATGCCCCCCTGCTCTTTTGCCGGCCTACAGGAAAAACCGGAGTATCATGCGATATTGCATGGTTGATAAATCGGGAATTGTCCCCTTTCCAAAACCCAGGTTTTCGGTAATCCCCAAAAATGCTTTCACATCGGCAACATGGATCGCGTTCTCGGGGGTCGTCCCGGTTTTATCCGAACACTGGATATCCAACCCCGCCATCTCCTCGATCGCGGAGAGCCTGTTGACGATCCCCAGGAGGGAGGGAGGGAGGTGCCACTCCAAAGCGGGAGAGGAGGCGCCTCCTCCGTTTTCTGTGTGCGGGTAAAGGGTCGGAGGGGTACCTGTCACTTTCTAGGGCGGGGGAGATGTCCGGCATCTGACCGGGGCCCCTCGCTTTTTTCCGGTAGCCGCGGGAACAAAGGTTTGACGGACGATCGCGCCTGGGTTAATGGAATGAGACAAGGGAACCGGTACGGAAGGGAGGTTTGAATCTGCAAGGACAACCAGAGATTTCAGAATAATAGTTCACTCCTGCGAACCGGAAGGCCGATCTTCTGGGGGAGTCAGAGACAAATGCAAAAGTGTTCGGCTGGGAAGAAATGTACCAGATAAAGAGCCGCCGGGGGGAATTGAACCCCCGACCTGCTGATTACGAATCAGCCGCTATGCCGCTAAGCCACGGCGGCGCAATACCTCACAATATCCAACCTCAATCCTATTAAAAGTAGTGAAGAAAAGGAGCCATGAATTATGAATAGCCGCTGAGGGTGGTGACATTCTCTTTGCCCTGTTGTTCCTTGGGTGCCGAGACCTGCCCGAACTTTTGCTCATAATCGTTCATGGTCTTGGTCAGCACCGCGAGCAGGTTCTTTGCATGGGTGGGGGTTATGGAGACGATCGCTTTTGCCCGCGCCTGGTTGACCTGTGGGAGCTGGTGAAGAAAGAGGAAGGTGAACTCGTCTTCCTTGTAGGCAATCTGGATCATATTACTGTATACGGGATCGAGGGTCTGGGGAATATTGACCGCAATTTCCTGATTTGTCATGAGGAGAAGATAGGCCTTTCTGGTATGAATATATTGGTCAGTTCTCCAGCCGGGTTTTTCCTGCCCTTCCCGTAAGTATAATCCGATTGGTTCCCCAACCGGGAGGAGGAGGAGTTATCCTGTCGGCACAACGGGAGCATTATACTATCTCGGATCTGGGGCGGGTCCATGCCTGCCCGGTCCGGTACTATTACGAACGAGACGATCCCATCCAGGAATCGGACCGGTACGCAATCTGTAAGCAGGTCTCGTACCATCTCGGAAAACCGCTCGATTCGGATCTCATCTGGAACGAGGTCCTTGCAGTGCGACCCGGGATCGATATCTCCCTGAGGGAACTTCTTGAAATGAGCCTCGCAGCCTGTAATAAGAGCTCTTGGAAACCCGCTGTCCAGTATGATGCCCGCGTTATTTCCGATAGACTGGGAATTGCCGGGATGATCGACCGGATCGACGCAGATGGGGCATTTTCGATTGTCCGGCCTTCCGGGGCTATGCCGTTTGGGGTCCCTTCAGCCGACCGGCTCCGGATAGCTGCAATCTCCTTCTGTCTCGAAGAGATGACGGGAAAGGTGGTTGCGGGAGGGTTTCTCGAATATATTCCTGATGGTGTATCCCGGTTTCACGAGGTCCAGCCCCGGGACCGACGACAGGTAATTGCCACCCTCCACAAGATCAGATCGATTCATGAGGGGGGGATGCCAAAGCACCCCCTCAACGCGCCGTGCAACCGCTGTAAATACAGGGAAAAATGTGAGAGCAGCGGTGGACACCGGCTCAGCGAACTGCTGTAACTCAATTCATCTTTTTCTCGCAGGCAAACGTCACCTTGCAGAACCTCCGGTCTGTTTTCGCGGCCGATACCGGCTGGTCGCATCCTTCCTGCGCTTATGCCACGGGGTAAAGAATTAAGTGAGAGGACGGGCCCTTGAAGGATGAGTTATCGGTTGAAACAAGCGCATACCATCGGGGGCACTCACTTTCCCAGCAGCGTTTTTGAGATTATGTACTCGCCGCGGGCTTCGCGCGTAGTCCCGACAATGAGCCAGGCTTCGTTCCCGTGCCGCTCGCATATCCCCCGGGCCTCGATAATCTCGCCTTTGAATGCCTGGCCGCTGTACGTATGAGTGAAGGAGAGGACCCGGCTCACGACCGGGTGTTCAACTTCATAGACTGCGGGGTTATCGAATGCAAGAGAAGCGTTCGTGACCCTGGCTTCGATAGTCAGCTTCCCGATCACGGTTCCTTTTCCCGAAGGGGCGGTCCCGAGATCCTCGTACGATCGCGTGTACAGGATATCGAAATAGGTACCTTCGATCTGGCCGCGATTCCATTTCCGCAACTCGTGAAGGACAAAGTGATCGTACGGGATCTCCGGCCTGCGCTTATTATAAATTTTGCGCCACATATCCGGTGAGAGCCCCTCGATTTTTCCTTCGAGAATCCCATCTCTTACCCACCTCTGCGCTCTGAACCATTCCTTCCCGTATATAACCATATCAATATCGGAAGTCTCGTTATCGAGCTGGCAGAGGAGCGAGCCGGTGCATCCGACCGATCCGGCGGGGAGCCCGAAGAGATCGATCAGTCTCCGGACCCGGGGGTGGTCCCGGGCGATGCGGGTGAGTTCCCTTTCGGGTTTCAGGATCTTTTTTGCATCCCGGTAAGGAATCCGGTGGAGGAGGCCGGCATACTGCGGTCTGTTCCGGGCGATGAAGGCGTACGCATCATCAAAATCGTATTTTGTGTATCGCCTGCCTTCCGGATTGACTCTTTCGCCATCGTCTTCGGGCACATAGCGGAGGACGCACCCGATGGTATCGGAGTTATCATAGGTCGAGACCGCGTACAGCAACCCGTCTTCATCCTCAACAAAATCGCGGAGACGTACCTGGTCCATGGGAGAGCTCACAGGTTTTTGAGAAATGCGTCTATGGTATCCGCGAGCGCCCCCCTGCGGATAATTGTTTTTGCAACAAGGTCCACGACGGTACTTGGTGTTCCGGGGAGCCTGCCTCCGTCAACAAAATACTCGTACGGTACGGATACCTCCTCCCTGGTCTTCGGGTCATTCCCTCCATGAACGTTTGCACTCGTTGCGGTGATGGGGGCATCGAAACCCTCGATGATCCGCAGTGCCAGATCGTTTGCGGGTATCCTGACCCCTATGAGACTGGTGCCTCCGGTGAGAATCTCCGGTACGCATTTCCGTACCTGTACGACAACGGTAACCGGGCCCGGAAGGAAAGTCTCGATAAATCCCGACATCCACGGCTCAAGTCTTCCGACCGCATCAAGCATCTCGAAATCGGAAACCGCTATCGATACCGGCATTCCAAGCGGGCGCTTCTTCACTTCGTAGACCTTGTAGATAGCTTCTTCTGAGAGCGCGTCAGCGCCGAGACCATAGATGGTGTCCGTGGGATATACAATGAGCCCGTCATGGCTGAGAACAGAGACCGCCCGCTCAAAGGTATCCATTTAAAATTCCCGCCCTTTGACCCGGTTGATATCGAAGACCGCTTTGCTGCTCACCTGCATGACTGCAAAGACTCCTGCCTGGATGGGATCGGTAACCACCAGATCAGCGTGTTCAGGAACCGTTCCTGCCATTTTCAGGGCAATGACAGGGATACCCGCTTCCCGCACACGATCCACTGCGCGGGAGATGTCGCCCCCCATGATCGATCCGGCAAGAACAAGGATCGAGGCTCGCGGCAGCCGGGCAACTGCATCGACTGCGTGGGCGAGGGTCCGTTCCCCGACAAGCGGGATAGTATCGATGGATATCCGCTCCCCCCGGATATTATGCCGGTCCGCTTCGTTTACCGCCCCGAGCGCAACCTGGGCAACCTGAGCTCCACCGCCAATGATGATCACCCGCTTCCCGAAGATATCCCCGAACGGCTGATGGGTTGTTACCCGTTTGACCGAGGGGATCCGCACCATATCCTCAATAAGCGTATCCCGGTCGGAGGGATCGTCATTATCGTACTCAAAATAGAGTTCTGCCATCCCGCAGAATGGTCCGGAATCGAACACTTCCTGGTTGATCATCACGATATTTGCTTCGTGGTCTGCAACAACCGTTGCAATATCACGCAGGACCCCACGGCGGTTCTCCGCGATGATCCGCATTGCTGAACGCTCAGGTTCCGTATCCATAAATCCATGCGATAACCGGGGATCGAACCCGGGTTAGAAGCTTGGGAAGCTCCTGTCCTACCGCTAGACTATTATCGCGCACGTATGCTTGTGCCCTTCTAGTATTGCGTTATTTTCAAGATAAATCTAGTGCCTGTTTCACATAATCCGGTGACTGCCACTTAGGCTGTCATACCTGGAACATATGGCCGCAGAAGTGTATGATTCGATATTTATAAGAAAGGCCGGACAGCATAATAATTACAGCACTTTCCCGCATCCTTCCGTCGTTTCCGGTTGAATGGTACAATCGCGCATACGCTAAAACCATTTTCCCCCTCCGGGTCTTCCCCAACAGGACGGGATTGAAGATAAACATGGAGCACCTCATGCATCTGAAAAAGATCCTGTTTGTTACACTTATTCTGGCAGGCTTCCTGCTTATGGTACCGCCGATCATGGCCCAATCCGGTGAGCGGACGGTTGTTTACCAGACCTCCTTTGATTCAGATCCCAAGTGGACGACGAACAGCCCCTCAAATTACTACTGGGACCCCTCCCTTGCCGTCTATCACTTCTCTGTCGAGAAGAGTTCGGGGGCATATTCTTACAAGGTAGTTGACTTTGAGAGCGGCCCCTTCATGCTGGAGTACGATCTCCTCTTCACCAAATTTGACAAAGAGGCATATTTCGGCCTCGGCTTTTCGAATTCTGAGATGGATATAGGAAAAGGCCCGAACGTCGTAACGCAGTACACTAATGCGAAGTACGGGCAGATCATGTGGCTCCACCTCATCACCAACGGTAACAAGGCTATGGATATCAACAGCGTGCACCTCCCGTCAGAACTGGGGCCGGACGCCTATGCCGGGCCGACTGTCAGGTTCGAGGTTAACAAGACATATCATGTCGTTATGAACTACGATGACGGCTCCAAGACGCTGGAGATGCGGGTAATCGAAAAGATGAGCGGGAAGGTGATCTGGAACTATTACATGAATACCTGGGAGAACCTCCATAGTCTGAACCGGATATACATGGGAGCGGTCGGTGTGTATGGGCGGATGAACATCTATTCGCAGGGATATATCGACAATCTCCGGCTCTCGACGCCCTCTGCTTCACCTTCTGTAACAACCACGGTACCGGTTTCGACTGCTCCGACCTATCCGATAAACACGTCAAAGACTACGCGTAAAGTCGCAGTTACCGTACCCACATCATATCCCCCGGTATCCCAGAATTCACCGGTCTCGGTAATCCACGTCATAGGCGCATTGGGAATTGTCGGCGTAACATACCTTCACAAGAGAAATGGGAAGTAACGTTGGTTGAGGGTGAAACGTTCCCGGACGATTTGGATCTGTGAATACGATCCGGTTTTTCTTTTTAATCGAATAGGACTTACACCCTTGGTTTTGACCGAAAGATCTAAGAGTTAGTAGCGCCCATCCAAGGGTTAGACAAACCCGGGATGGAGATCGAACGAGAGTGAATCCTCCGAAATGCACGAGCGGCAATTTTGTAAACTTTTTGATATCGACGTATCAGGTTTGCTCGTGTACAGAGGCATCCTGGTGTTTTCCCGCTGAACCAGCATCAATAGCTCACGCTTCCGTCAAGCGTTTGTTAGAGAGGCAGCCAGCCTCACCACACGGGGGCGCTGTA
Source organism: Methanoregula sp. SKADARSKE-2 (assembly GCA_030919125.1). Lineage (GTDB taxonomy): Archaea > Halobacteriota > Methanomicrobia > Methanomicrobiales > Methanospirillaceae > Methanoregula. Next base: position 1,042,887 of record CP121470.1, on the reverse strand, counting down.
TGAGGAAGCGCAACGGTTGCTCCGGGCTAACGAAGGAGTATTGGTAATCGATGATAGTACCCTCGACAAACCGTATTCCCATCAGATTGAACTGGTGACCCGGCACTGGAGTGGGAAGCATCATCGGATAGTTCAGGGAATCAACCTAATCTCAACCATTTGGACTGATGGTTCTGCGATAGTTTCGGTAGATTTCCGGATCTATTGTCCAGACAAAGACGGGAAAAACAAAAATGATCATTTCCGGGATATGCTACGAGCAGCCGAAGAAAGAAAGTTTCAGCCGGGATGTGTCATCTTTGATTCGTGGTATTCGAGTATCGCCAACCTGAAATTGATCCGCACGCTGAAGTGGCATTGGTGTACCCGTCTCAAATCCAACCGGTTGGTTGATCCTGATAATACGTACAACCGTTCAGTTTCTGAGATTGAGATTCCTCCCGAAGGAAGAGTTGTTCATCTGAGACAATACGGTTTCATCAAGCTATTTAGGATCGTTCACTCTGATAAGGAACCCGAACATTGGGCTACCGATATTCTCGATGCATCGGAAACCGACAGAAAAACGTTCAAGGAACTTGGATGGAATATCGAAGAGGATCACCGTGGCATCAAGCAAGGTTGTGGCATCGAGAGATGCCAGGGTCCCAAAAGAGGTTGTTCAACGAGGACATATTCTGCTCTCGTTGCTGGCATTTCTTCGCCTCGAAACCCATCGATTGAATACAGGTTCCAGCTGGTACGAGTCGAAACGCTCGATTCATCGATCCGCTTCTTCTCTCTTTATCGCTTCCACGGCGTTCTAATCTGATTATTTTTGTAGTGCTGTGATGAATATTTCTTGCTCGAATCTGCCTTCAAACGCGTAAGTCCTACGAAAGATAAAAATTGTCCTGTTCGTGGATTTTCTTTCTCTCCCCCACTCTCCCGGCAAAAGGAGGTTTTTTAATAACTCCAAAAAAGGCCGATTAAATAATCCGGCTTTTCTCATCTGGACGAGCCGAGCGTCCCGATGGACGCCCGGGCAATCTCATCAGGTTTCTGCTTGATTCCCTTCGGGAGTTACGTTTGTTTGTTAAAGAACCGGGTTTGTCAATGAATCTCTGGAGGAGACGAGGTGCATTTTCGTTCGGTCTTTACCATGGGGTGATTTCCTGATAACTCCTGGCAGATTTCGCATTTGGTGAGGATCTATCAGGGAGCTTCTATCCTTTTGCGACTTTAAGTCCGGGAATGATTCGATTTCCGTTTTACCGTGTACGTAAGTCTGATATCAGGCTACCCCCGTTCATCCTGGGCACGGCCGGGCCTCTGGTATACCCCGGCCCATGTGGATATAGATGACGGAAGCATCGTTCCTGGCACGATTCCAATACCTGAAGGCGAGACCGTCGCGCCCCCTCCGCACTGAACGCTGCATCCGTCTGCGCTCGCAGGGTGTACAATCAGTGCTGCAGAAAACATTACCAGCGCGATGCCAATTACGATCTTTCCGGTATCCATCACCACTCATCCCTTGTCGACCGGCGACACGCCGAACGGTTGTGTATCGCCTTGAATCACTAGTGAATCCGAAGATATGATAAATACCTCAAATAGGGGGAGTGTAATCGTTGAACTCGTGGGTTCAATCGGGTAACTCCAAAGGTCTGGTTTATGAGGAAGATTATAAACCGCGCTGTCAGTACCTTTAGTGTGTCCGGTACCATAGGGTTATGGATTTTAAAAACCGGATAGATCTGGAGGGCGTCATGGATACTGAGGACAAGTCACCGACGATTGTTATTCATGAAGATTCCGATTCTTTAGAGGAACTTTCGGAATATCTTGATGTTCTTTCGAGCAGCGCACGGCTCAGGATAATGAAATTTCTCGAGAAGCGGCCCCGGGATGCCCGGGCAATCTCCAATGAGATTGAGACGAGCTATGAAAATACGAAAAAACATCTCGATAAACTGCTGAGTATCGGGGTTATCAAGAAAGAGGCGGGGCTTGGCGCGCCAACATCGAAAGGCATTCACCCCGTCTGGGAATATTCCCTTGTTCCCGGCGGCCTTGAGGCGATTATCCGGAACCTCGGCCTCTTTTCCAACACCCGCGTCCAGATGACCGGTGGTGATATATCGAACCGCCTGGACGATGTCAAGAAGGCACTTTCAAAAGAGGTCCTTGGAAATATTCCGTCTGCAATTGTTCTTGGCGGACCAGAGGACGGGAAAGTCTTCCCTCTCAAAAATCCGATAGTAAATATCGGACGGAATGATCCGGAGAACCGGAGTGCATTTAACCCGGATTCCGATATCGTTCTGTCAGAAGCCTATTCGGCCGTAACGCGCGTGTCGAAACCCCATGGTCGCTTCATCCATGAAAAGGACGCATGGTATATCGAGGACTGCGACAGTACGGGTGGGACGCAGCTGAACAATAAGCGCCTCACAAAAGAGGTAAAGGCACCTGTCCATGACGGGGATCTTCTCGAATTCTCGAAGGGTGTATCGGGATTGAGACTCCTCATCATCATCCCACACGGGCATTGAAGTCCTAAGACGTAAGTTCATGCACGTCCGAAGCCTTTCCCCGATAAGAACAGAATAAAAACCAGATCCTGACAAGCTGATACCTTCTCCGATCCCTATGCCTGCCCCCCCCCGTATTGCCCTGCTGTTGATCATCGCCCTGTGTGCGGTGAGTGGTTCCTCCGTTGCAGCCGCAGAGCACAGCGTCGGCCAGAATGGAGCAGATTTTCCGACGATCCAGGCCGCGATTGACAGTTCTTCCCCCGGCGATACAATCGCTGTTGAGAGCGGGACGTACGCCGAAAATGTCAGGCTTGATAAAAAGGTCTCCCTCATCGGGCTGGACAGCGGAACCGGAGGACCGGTTATCGATCCCCAAGCGGGAAACACCGTCGAAATCCTTGCCGACAATTGTGCGGTTCATGGCTTTGTCATTAAAAACCGCGCCCTCCTGAGTGGGATCCGGATCGTTTCGAGCGGTAACACGATCGGGGGTAATACCCTTACGGCGGATGCACAGGGAATACTTCTCATCGGTGCCGCAGGGAATACCATTGCCGGAAATACCATCACGGAGAGTTCCCGGTTTGGGATCACTCTGGAAAATTCGCATGATAACCTAATTGATGATAACACGCTTTCAAAGAACTCGGTTGGGATCGCAATCGATGAGTTTTCTTCGGCAAACCAGGTTTTCCGGAATAATTTTGAGAGTACCCAGAACGTTATCTCCAAAAGCCAGACCACGGTCTGGGACTCATCCGCAAGGCTGAGCTATACCTATCTGGGGAAGAAAGAACAGAGCCGGATGGGTAATTACTGGAGCGATTACCGGGGGAAGGACAAGAATGGGGACGGTATCGGTGATACATCGTATATGATCCTTCTGGGCGGGGCCAGGAAAGGACAAAACGATCAGGGCCAGGCAATCATGGACTCATTCCCCCTGATGGATCCAAAAGAGTACTATAGCGCGATAACACCCGTCAGCGGAACGACCGGGACGACCTATCGGACAACCCTTCCCCCCCCGACCCGTCTCCCTACGACAACCCCTCCGGTAGTAACGATTGCTACCCGGACGCCGTACCAACCGGTCCCTTTTGGGACCGGTATCCCATGGGGTACCATTGCCCTGGCGATCGCTCTCCTTGCGGTTGCCGGTGCAGCCCGCTATCTTGTCCGGCAACGGTTTTCAGGTGAGAGGAAGGTCAAGCCTGCGGAGATTCCTGCCGATACATTCCTCTCATCACCCCGATCAGAAGATTCCCTGTTGGACTCTCTTACGGTACCTCCGGTCACGGTCCCAAGGCCGGAAACACTGCCCCCATCTCCAGCCGCGGTAACAACCCTGCCGGACACTGAACCCACCGGGGCATACACATCTGCCGCCGAACAAAAGAATTACTTCCCAAAGGAACTGGAGAACAAGTACACGGAAATCGCCTACGTCGGCCGCGGAGGTATTGCCTGGGTTTTCTCTGCCCTGCGAAAGACAGATGGCCGGAAGGTTGCCGTAAAGATCCCAATCAGTTTCGATGAGATGACCGGCCGGTCTTTCTTAAACGAGATCAAGGCATGGGAAACCCTCCGGCATCCCAATATTGTCGAAGTCTCGGCGGTGAATATCCTCCCGGTTCCCTACGTTGAGATGGAATTTGTCCCGGGCTCCCTCGAAGCGCTGGAAAAACCCATCCCGGTCTGGAAAACTGTACATATAATAAAAGGGATAACCGATGCTCTCAGTTATGCGCACAGCCATGGATTCATCCACCGGGATATCAAGCCGCACAATATCCTCCTCACTGAAGCACTGGTACCCAAAGTGACTGACTGGGGAATGAGCAAGGTTCTTGCCTCGGATGTAAAAAAATCCAGTATTGCCGGATTCTCCTTATCGTATGCAGCCCCTGAGCAGGTATCTCCCTCAGACTACGGGAGGACCGATGAACGGACCGATGTCTACCAGATCGGGGTTGTCTTCTATGAGCTGGTTACCGGTTCGATCCCGTTCGGCGGCGAGAGTATTGTCGAGGTCGGCAACGCGATCCTCCGCGAAAAGCCGATCCCCCCCTCCGAGTACAATCCGGACGCCTCCGCGGTTGAAAAGATCATCCTGAAGTGCCTGGAGAAAGACCCGGCAGAGCGATATCCGTCAGCAGCCGAATTACTGGACGCGCTTTCCCGGTATCTCGATGAGGATGATGAATGAAGGTGCGGATATGACAGACCCGGAAAAGAGCTACGAGCCTGCAACCTGCTCCCATTGCGATGGCGAAGGTTGCCTTTACTGTAATAAGACCGGAACCGTTCTTGTAACTGCTCCAAAAACAAAGTGCCCCCAGTGCGAGGGCATCGGATGCATCTATTGCGGATTCACCGGCTGGGACAAACCGAAAGGAAAATATGACTGAGACCGGATAGGCGATCTGTCACCCGAGAACTCTAAGTCCGCCATAATAATCGATCCGGGGAAATCAGCTGAATTTTCCTTCGATCTTTCGCGGGATGACACATTCCTCATACCGTTTTGCAAAATACCGGTCGGTCATTTCTGCGATAAAATCCCTGACGAGCTCTGCGGGTTTTGCCGTTTCGAGGTAGTTCCGGCTTGTCCATCCGGAGCTGATAAAATCCGTAAAAATTTTCGTTCTGGTATTTTTGCGCTGGATATCTTCCAGATATCGCGCAAAAAGTGTTGCAAACATCTGCCGGATTTTATCCTGTTCTGAGGTGAGTTTCCGGTTCTCGTAGATATGAATCCGTGAGAAATTGCGCAGCTGAATCAGGGCTTTTTCTACACCCGATCGCTGTAGGAAAGGTATTGTTCATCCACAGTATCGCTGTTCTCCAGCAGATCGTAGATCAGTGTATCGATGATCTCACTGTTGGTATCGCCAAGAACCTCTGCGCATTCTTTGGGGAGCGGGGTTCCCGTATCGATCAAGCCGACTTCGTGGGCATCCTGCAGATCTCGTCCGATAAAGGCGATCGTTTCGGCGAACTTGACCACGCATCCCTCAAGGGTCATGGGGGGCTGAATCCGGATCCCCCGGGAACTATCCCCGACCTTCCGATCAAACTCTTCCCAGTTCCGGTAGGGTTGCGGGGAGATCCTGATGTCATCGGATTCGCCATTATGGCAGAGAATCCCGTCAAGGACCTGCATCGTTAAATCGCAATCCTCAATCCGGTCAAGGGACCGTACGCTCTGGACATTATGATAGAATGGGCCGATTGCATACTTACTGCATAGGTCTGAGAGACGTCTCTCGCCAAAATGTCCATAGGGGATATGCCCGATGTCATGGCCCAGGGCTATTGCCTCGATCAGATCCTCGTTGAGCCGGAGCGAGCGTCCGATGGTTCTTGCGATCTTCGAGACCAGCTGAACATGGATCACCCGGTGGGTAATATGGTCATTTTCTACGAGATAGAAAACCTGTGTCTTGTCGATATACCGGGTGTATGCCCGGGTATGGATAATCCGGTCCGCATCACGGGAGTAGGGGCGCGGATGTCGTCCGGCTTGCGGTTGTACCTCCGCATGGCATCGGCACTCCGGGTTGCATACGGCGAAAGGAGCGACTCATGCTTCTCAATGGAATGCCGGATGGAAGATATGAGTTCCTTGTCCGGTATATATCCCGATGAAGATCGTTGCATACTTCACGTCAATTCTGCGCTGGATAGTGATAATGGTGACGAATCCCCTACTGCCGGGGAAGGCTAAAAAAGATACACGCTTGTCAGCGCCCGTACGTTACATAAGTCTCGCCGTATTGAACGACACGGCCCTCCATTGCTTTAACCAGCTGGTTTTTTGACGCTCCGGACGGGAGGGCGAGTTCGCTATCAAGCCCGTATACCTTGAAAAAGTACCGGTGGGTTTCTCCTCGCGGCGGGCAGGGTCCGCTGTATCCTATCCTCCCGAAGCTGTTTTTTCCCTGGACCAGTCTGAGCGGATATGATACTTCGGGAGTCTTGGATATTTTCTCCGGAATCATCTTGACAAGTGCGATATTCCACGCGATCCAGTGCACGAAACCGCCACCGCCCGGTAAATCCGGATCATTCATGATAATGGCGAGGGATTTGGTTGTCCCGGTGTTGACGCCATCGATGCCAATCCACGGAGAGATATCCCCGCCATCGCAACTGTAGTCACTCGGCAGGACCTGGACCGGGAGTTTTACATTAAGTACTTCCATGCAATTCACCGCATAGTGTTGTTGATGCCAGACATTGGTCATAAAGATGGTGGAACCGTTCCTCCGTTTTAGCGCGAGCAGGGTGCGATGGTCTCCCCGGATTGGAACATATGCCCGTTCATCGCAGCAACGAATTTGCTTGTCCGAACCGGGGGCGAGGTCGGGCATGGTCCCCGAGACAGTAGGCCCTGAACGGGTACCGTATCGTCTCTCTTGGGGTGGAGAAGGGCCGGTATAGCTTAATGATTTATAATCGGTTCTTCTCCTGGACTGCATGAAAGGGGCAGATACGATTCCCTCGAGGGAAATAACGGGGGTAGTACCGGCCATGGCGGAAGGTTCCAGATGATCCATGGAGTGAACGAGCAGCGGGATTTCTCAAAACACCATTACTGCCACTGATTAAGGTTCAACTCTGAAGAATCAGGCACGGGGAAAGGTTCCCGCCATCGCAGGTGCCTCTCCCCGGGGAGCTCCAGAGAGTCCCGTGAGAGAACGAGCGGTTTCATTACCCCGCATAAGTCCATGAGAGGATAAAAATTCCTGCTGATGCCGGGAGGGGATTTTTGAATGAAAGGATTGGGTACAACTCCACATCTTTATGGCCTTTGGGACATAACTGATTGAGAACAAGACCAGTTCTGTGAGGTATCCTATGGCAAAGAAAAATACCCAAAAGCAGGCTCCGGAAGAGGAGTGCAAGAACGAGTGCTCAAGCTGCGCATCCGCAAAGACCGGGCAGGCAGGGCTCCCCCCGAAAGCAAATATCGATGTCAAACATGTCATCATGGTCCTGAGCGGGAAAGGCGGGGTTGGAAAGTCCACGGTATCGGTCAACCTTGCATATGCCCTCTCAGCCCACGGTTTTAAGGTGGGTCTTCTCGATCTCGATATGCACGGCCCGAATGTCCCCAAGATGCTGGGTATCGAGGATCACAAGCTGGGCATGACGGGCAAGAAGATCGAGCCGGTCCGCGTCACCGGATCACTCTCCGTCATCTCCATGGCATTTTTGATCCCCGACACGAGCACGCCCATCATCTGGCGTGGTCCCATGAAAATGGCCGCAATCCAGCAGTTCCTTGCCGATGTAAACTGGGGACCGCTCGACTATCTCGTTGTTGACCTTCCTCCGGGCACCGGAGATGAAGCCCTGACCATCGCACAGATTGCGCCGAATGTCCGGGGGGCGGTCATTGTTACCACCCCGCAGGACGTCGCAACGCTCGATGCACGGAAATCCGCAAAGTTTATCGAGAAACTCGGACTACCGGTCATCGGGGTTGTCGAGAACATGAGTGGCATGATCTGCCCGCACTGCGGCGTAGAGATTGAGCTCTTTGGCAAGGGTGGCGGAAAGAAGGTAGCAGAAGAACTCTCGGTCCCCTTCCTCGGCGCGATCCCGCTTGATATTGAGATGCGCAAAGCAGGGGACGAGGGCAGGCCGTTTATCATCCGCCGTGGGGAGAGCCAGACCTGGAAGAGCGTAGACCTCCTCATGGAAGAGTTGATCAAAGCAGTCGAGGGTTAAGATGGATTACCTGCGGATTCTTACCGGCAAAGAGAAGGATCTTCCTATCTACAAGGGGATCGTCGTCTGTCTGGAGAATCCGCTTTCTTTCCCGGACCTCGTCGAGCCCATCTACCGGGAAGCAATGAATCTCGATGAAGAGACTCTGGATCATTTCCGGTTTTCCCTTATCCGGCTCGAATTGTGGGCAGATATCCATCGGAACGAGGATATCGAAAAAGCGATGCATATAAAATACGTTGCCCAGGTACTCGAGAGGGTGATCTTCGGCTCGCTTGTCATGGAAGGCGAGGCCGAAGGGGCCGGGGAATCCGCAGAGTAAGCGAAGGGGTGCGGTGCGGGGGCCTGCTCCCGGCTGGATACACTTTTATGGTACACGTGGCACTGGTGATACCTATAAGTGCCCATCCGCACAATACTACAATCAACCTGATTTCGGAATCCTGCGACGAAAGACGACTACCCTCTTGGGAATTATCCGGCACCTTTTATGGAGAAACAATGACATCACGCATGCAATCCCCGCACACGACCTGTCCGGGATGCCAGGAAGAAGTGTTTCTCGATGAGCTCGTGGGAGGGAAATGCCCGCTGTGCGGCTGTTCGCTCGAAGATTTCGATGAATCGTTCGGGGAATACGAAGGTATCCTCGACCGGTCCGATCTCTCCTGGCTCATCTTCAACTATTTCGTCTTCAAGAAGTTCGTTGACCTTGGCGTGCCCCCCCACCAGATCATGGAGTTTGTCGCAGTCTATGAACAGAACGCGGAGAAACCTCCTGAAGACTGGGTAAGATCTGAGTTTGTGCTCGAGATACCCATGAAACTCTGGGATACCCTACGACCGAAGTACTGCTCGAAGTGCAAAAAATTTTTCCTGCGGGGCGGGAAGAAGCTTATCCGTGGCGATATGCGGCGGACGGCGATCGCGATCGAGTACGTCTGCGATCGCTGTTGAGGCGGTAACTAACCTTTTTACCTATACATTTTTACTCTTGTAAAACCGTCTCATTTTTTGGTTGCCATCGTTAAAATAAAGAATACATATGCTTTGGAGAAACGTACATGAACCGAGGGGGGCGCACCGGTAGTTTACCCGAAGTGCTGTAAAAGTGAAAAAACGAGTAGGGGATGCAGCAACTCATCACCTGGTTTCTGAACGATGTGATGAAAGAAGAAATAGCCCGGCAAGCCGGTGTACCGCGGTATGCGAGGTCGAGCGCGAGGAAAGCACATCGGAACGGGTATCGTCAACGGTCACTGAAGACGAGATTCGGAGAACTCCTTCTCCAGAAACCTCAGTTGAGAGAGAGCCCGTTTGAGACAAAAGTCTTCGAGCGGTAGTACTCCCGGACTGAGAAAGCTCTCGTGAATGCGATCATTGAATCATATCTTTAAGGGTGTATCGACGCGAAATGTTGAAACGGTAATCTCCCATCTGGGCATCAGCCAGATCTCTGCATCGTACGTGTCGAAGGTAGCTCAGGAACTCGATGAAAGAGTCCATGATTTTATGGTGAGACTAATTGACTCCCCCGTTCCATTCTTGCTCGTTGATGCTTCGTATTTCAAGGTGAGAGACGAAAGTCCGGTATGTCAACAAAGCTCTTTTTGTTGTAGCCGGGGTAAGGACGGATGGATACCGTGAGATCTTTACTTTCAGCATTGCAGATGCAGAACACGAATTAACCTGGGAAGGGATCTCTGATGGTCATCCCGGCATCCAGACTGCTGCGGAAACGATGTTTCCGGGCTCGTCATGGCAGATGTGTCACGTACACTTCATCCGTGCTGTACTCAGGAAAGTACCACGAAAATATCACAAGGTAATTGCCGAGACATTAATAGGACTTACGCCCTTGGTTTTGACCGAAAGATCTAAGAGTTAGTAGCGCCCATCCAAGGGTTAGACAAACCCGAGATGGAGATCGAACGAGAGTGAATCCTCCGAAATGCACGAACGGCAATTTTGTAAACTTTCTGATATCGACGTATCAGGTTTGCTCGTGTACAGAGGTATCCCGGTGTTTTCCCGCTGAACCAGTATCAATAGCTCACGCTTCCGTCAAGCGTTTGTTAGAGAGGCAGCCAGCCTCACCACACGGGGGCGCTGTATGAGGAAGCGCAACGGTTGCTCCGGGCTAACGAAGGAGTATTGGTAATCGATGATAGTACCCTCGACAAACCGTATTCCCATCAGATTGAACTGGTGACCCGGCACTGGAGTGGGAAGCATCATCGGGTAGTTCAGGGAATCAACCTAATCTCAACCATTTGGACTGATGGTTCTGCGATAGTTTCGGTAGATTTCCGGATCTATTGTCCAGACAAAGACGGGAAAAACAAAAATGATCATTTCCGGGATATGCTACGAGCAGCCGAAGAAAGAAAGTTTCAGCCGGGATGTGTCATCTTTGATTCGTGGTATTCGTGTATCGCCAACCTGAAATTGATCCGCACGCTGAAGTGGCATTGGTGTACCCGTCTCAAATCCAACCGGTTGGTTGATCCTGATAATACGTACAACCGTTCAGTTTCTGAGATTGAGATTCCTCCCGAAGGAAGAGTTGTTCATCTGAGACAATACGGTTTCATCAAGCTATTTAGGATCGTTCACTCTGATAAGGAACCCGAACATTGGGCTACCGATATTCTCGATGCATCGGAAACCGACAGAAAAACGTTCAAGGAACTTGGATGAAATATCGAAGAGGATCACCGTGGCATCAAGCAAGGTTGTGGCATCGAGAGATGCCAGGGTCCCAAAAGAGGTTGTTCAACGAGGACATATTCTGCTCTCGTTGCTGGCATTTCTTCGCCTCGAAACCCATCGATTGAATACAGGTTCCAGCTGGTACGAGTCGAAACGCTCGATTCATCGATCCGCTTCTTCTCTCTTTATCGCTTCCACGGCGTTCTAATCTGATTATTTTTGTAGTGCTGTGATGAAGATTTCTTGCTCGAATCTGCCTTCAAACGCGTAAGTCCTAATGATCATGGAATTCTCCCTGCGCTCCGAAAAGTCGCGGTCTTTTGCCATCGCGGATCTTCCGAATCTGACTCCGGAGGCCATGGTATCACCTCTCCCTCTCCTTTCGTGATCAGGGTTATCGAATCTGCGGCATCTTCGAAGGGGTTATCGATGTTTCTGACAGCTCCATAAATCGCGAGGAGGGAGGCATCATAGACGGTATGAGAGATTTCCGAGGGATCTTTTTTGAATCGCGCATAATACCTCCTGTTGAAGCCCGATGCCGGATCCGGGGCTGAAATAACCCCTGTTATTCCTTCAGCAGAGTCTCCGAGATTATTTAGGAGGGTTTTACCGGATACGCATTCCGAAAAGAAGAGCTTTGGCGGGTTTTTGGTGCGATCGAAAGATTGTTTGATCCGGATTGCATCAGCTGAACAGGTAACAGCAACAACATATTCGGGTCTTTTTGCGGAGATTTCCTCCGCAACCCTCTCGATATCCTGCGTCGAATCCGGTTCGAAGGTTCTGATTGCGACGAGATCCATGTCATATTTTTTGGCAAATACGCCGGTCCATTCCTGAAATGCCCTCCCGTATGAGGTGTTCTGGCAGATTAGTGCCACCCGGCTCCCACTACGGTTCCAGATCTCCGAGACGATGATCTCCATCTGGTCAATATCGTTCCCACTCGTTCTCCAGATGTACCGGCTCTCCTGAAAATCGCGGGTGATGTCTCCTGCCGTTGCCGAAGGGGGTGATCAGGGCTTTCTTCCGGTGGACGTATTCCGGGGCGATTGCGTAGACCTCATCGCTCGTCTCCGGACCAATGACGTACTTCACGTCCCAATCGTCGAGCAGTTCCCGTGCCATGGACTGGAGATCTCCACTATCAAGATCCCAGAAAACAAGTTCTACCTCTCATCCTTCGATCCCGCCCTGATCGTTTATTGTCTCTCGAGCCCATAACGCGGTCCCGGCAATCTCCTTTCCGGTCTCCCCTTCCAGGCGCATGAGGAAACCAATCCGTATCGGCGTTGGATTAGTAACCAGGTAAAGGAGGCCAAAGAGGCTGATCGCAATGAGGACAAAAGATACCAGAATCAGAAGTCGGGGTGAGTGACTCTCTGATGACCGTTCGAATCCCTCCCTGAACTCCCCGCCTTAATTCTGAACCAAAGAACCGCCGGAATTGGGGCCGAGTCCGAAATAATCCGGGCGGTCAGTTTTTTTCTGCATCCCAAGAGTAAAAGACACCCTGTTCCACAAAAGACCAAGGCGAGGACGCACCCCCATCCCCACATACCGTTACTCATGGCAGTTTCCAAGCTCTTCGCTGCAACCGGAACCGGCGCCCACCCATTATTCGGCGGATGGGCAGCCCGAGACGCCTTCAAAAGACCCAGGAATGCATAAGCAAAGATACCCCCCCGAAGAGCGTGGTCCATTACATAATTCTTTGAAAAAAGATCTTCTGGGGGACATTCATCTCCCTCTTCTGACAGAATGCGATAAGGATTATTTTCTGCTTGAGACGGTACCATTTCATCTCCCGCTTTTTGACACTCTTCTTCATTGAGTCATTAACTGTGTTATCGATCTCTATGAGATCGGTAGCGAGCAGGGGCTGTAAGTGGTATTTTGCAGTATGCAGATTCACACCGATCGCTTTTGCGATTTGGGACAAAGGCATCGACTCTTTCACCTGCAGCAGGGCCAGGATATCCCGGGAGATCCTGCTGGAAAGCACTCTTCCTATCTGCGCTAGCGCACCATCCCGGTTTTCAGGGGGGGGTATTTGTTCCGGAAGATCTCCATCCAGTACCGGGCTTGCCATTGCTCCGGAAGGTAACAGAGGAACCCATCGGTTAAAAAAAGCTGTCTCGTCCACAGTAACATTGTTGCCGGAAGAATCTGTGGCAACCGTTTTGCCCTTAGGTAATTCAATACTTTCAACGATCCTGTCCTCTCGTCCATCTGGCATGTGTTTGATCGCCTGCTCCTGCTGAATCTGGAGTTCGTTCTTTTTGATATATTTCAATTTACCACACACGTTTCAGCCCTTATTAAGAACTTCTTTAGAGCATAGAGAAGGTGCCGCGTCATTTCCTTCTATTGATCGTTCAGAATCCGACAAATTATAATTTACTATAACTGAAATTTTTTTTCACTCATCGATAGTAAAAAATACCGGGTACATCTTGGCAACCCGAATCTTCGCTGATACCCGCTCGGTCTTGGGAAGAAGCTGGGCGAGATGCCTCATTGACCGGGAAAAATTCCGGCCGCTTTTCAATGATCTTTACCGGGATAACCAGGAGGTTGGAGGCCGGCCGCACAATGATGAGATCGTACTGATCAAGGGCGATGTACTGTTTTAGCCCCTGAATCCAAGAAGGATTTGCGGGAGAAAAATAGTACTTTACCCTAAGTATTTATCCGCTGGTTCTGTTCGAGGAAAAAACAGCAAACAGTATGACCACGATCCTCAGAGATATATAAAAGACGACTCGGTGGAGACCGTCAGTATCGGATTTCCGTGGTCTGGACCTATTGGCTGGAGCTACAAATGGGTGAATGTCGAACAGAAAGACGACGGCAGTTGAATCACCAGCTACGGGAAATGAACACTTACTGTTGAGGGTGGGAGCCAAACGGAAACAACGTAGATTGAGCCAGGGGAGCACAAGCATTTAATATGCAGACAGCCGAGGAAAAAGAGATCTTCGGCGATTTGACAAAATATCGAAATATTTGTTGCTGGTGTCACCTCATACGCCACAAACGATGATAACTATGCAATAATAAAATTTCAACCACCCCTGACTATTCAGATCTGGCAACTCGGATCGAAGCCAATGCGGCTTTGCTCTGTCATCTGAACCCCAAAAACCCGCCGGACCTTACAAAAAACGCAGGCATAGGCTATTCTTTGGTTAAAACAGTGATTTTGATGGTGAGTACTTTTACAAAGCCCACCTTTCGTACTTTATTTCAAACGCAGCATTGGTGAAAAAATTTTTTACTCAACGAAAAATGTTAATATATGTAAACAAACATTTATATAATACTATATGAAACCGATTGTTGAAAAAACCTTAGGGGATGCCCGCCTTCCAGCATGTGCAGGAATCATCATTATTGGCCTCTCGCTTCTCCTGCTCATTGTCTGCCCTGTGATGGCAGGGGAATCACAGGGGGCCTGGCAGATATCCACGGTGGACGATTCGGTCTTGCATTCTACGTACTCGTCTCTTGCCTTTGATGAGAGCGGTGCTCCGCATATCGCATATCTCCATAATACGACCCACAGTATCAAGCATGCATGGCTTGAAAGAGGGAACTGGCAGACCGAAACAATCGGTCCATCGGCAGGCACATTTACGACATCCATCGCTGTCGGCCCTGACGGAAACCCGGCAATCAGCTATGGTGATGGGATCTTCTTCGGGAACCTGATGTTTGCAAATAAAAGCAGGGGGGCATGGACAAACACCCTCATTACCCGGGGAACATTTGGTTCTCCCAGGCCGGAGTGGTGGGCCGCGCTAGATGCCATCGTTAAGTGGGGATCCCTTGGGGATGCCGGGGAGTGGTCCAGCTTGGCATTCGATCGGTCGGGGATACCCCATATCGCGTACAATAATGGCCAGGTGTTGGGCGACCTCTATTATGCAACCCGGGATCTGACCTCAAATAACTGGAAGTTGGCGCTGGTTGACAGGGATGCCAATGCCACCGGCGATACCGGTTACTCCGCTTCGCTCAGGTTCGATAGCGCGGACCACCCCCATATCACCTACATCGGGGGAGCCCCATGGAGCCTGAGATATGCAACTTCAAATGACAATGTTAACTGGGCACTCGCACAGGTTGACAATGTTGGACGCAAAAATTACTACCAGCGCACGTACACAGGGGCATCCTTGGCTCTGGATTCCGGGGGAATCCCGCATATCAGTGAGAATTCTGAAAAATTCCCCCTGTAGCCGGTAGTACTTTATCTTAGTACGATCAATGACGAGTATGGAAAATCTGGTTGATTTTGCGTTCGAGAAGCGGTATGAGAGTATCAAACGACTCGGGGATCGGCTTGACGGATTTTCGACATTAATCAATTGGGAGAGGTTTCTGACGGTAGTGGGAGGTCTGTATCGAAACCAGACCGAAGAGGGCGGTCGACTGAATATTGATATCGTTCTCATGGTTAAGATGCTGGTACTCCAGTCAATGTACAGCCTGTCCGATCCCGAACTTGAGCGTCAGGCCAATGATCGCATATCATTTATGAAATTCCTCGGGTATCCTAACAAGGTCCCGGATCAGACCACCGTCTGGTATTTCCGGGAGCGGTTGGCAAAGACCGGAAAGGATAAGGCTATTTGGGATGAGCTCCAGCGACAACTCGATGCACAATGTCTGAAAATCAAAAAAGGCACCATTCAGGATGCGACTTTCATCACCTCAGAGCCCGGTCATGCTTCAACGAATACACCCCGGGGTGATGCTGCAAAAACTCGAAGAAGCCGGGATGGAACATGGGCGATAAAGGGCAAGAAATCTTATTTTGGATACAAACTCCATACCAAAGAGGATTGTGACTTCGGACTGATCCGGGCTCTCGAGGTTACAACTGCCTCAACCCACGATTCGCAAATCGACCTGTCGAACGAAGGAGAGGTGATCTACCGTGACCGAGGATATTTCGGTACCAAAACAAAAGGTTTCAACACCACCATGCAACGGGGTGTTCGTGGGCATCCGATCGGTATCCGCGATGTTCTCAAAAACGCTCGAATCTCTCGAATCCTATCTCCCGGGGAACGCCCATATGCCGTCATCAAGAATGTGTTCCATTCTGCTCATACCAGAGTCACAACCGTTCTCAGGGTGCATACCAAAATGCTGTTCTCGGCCTTCTGCTTTAACCGGTTTCAACTCGCAACCCTCAAAAAACAAGGGGTTCTTGAGCGGATGCTCTCGACAAAAAACTGAAATGTGGCCTGAAAATGCAAGAACCGGATACATAGACCCACTCACATTGGTGCTATTTTGTAAAATTGGGGCAAACCGAACGCTCGGGAAGCACCCCTTTCCGGTACGATCGTAAAATAAATGGGTTATTCGTTATCCTCAACGATATGTCTAATTCGTGGTCTGATCTTCGAATTGCATTTATTCGTTGTATATCATTACCTCCCTTAAATTCCGAGAAGTCCCCCTACCATGCTAGTAGAGCTAGACACTTAAAATTGAGGGTAGAGCCGTTTTAGTTTGATCCTTGCACTTTCAGAAGTAAACTGCCAGTCGACCAGTTTCTGGCTATTGTTTCTGGAAGTGCAAGGATCAAACTAAAACGGCTCTACCCTCAATTTTAAGTGTCTAGCTCTACTAGAGGTCGGGATCGATAATCCGATTCAAAACCCGTCAGCTGGTTTTCAACTTCTGAGATAAGTGGATTATTTTTCCCATGGTCCTGATTATTCGGATTTGCCCCGCAACTGATGAGGAGAGATCCCTCTTATGAGCCACAAGGAGATTCGGCCCTCAACTGGAGGTCCCGAAACTTCATACAGAGTTTGCCTCAAGGGGGCCGGGGAACAACTCGGGAGTGCCTCTCCGGGAAGGAGTTTTGCTTTGAAAAAGACCAGCAAGGCAAATTTTCATCTCTCCCAATGAAATTTTTATAACGGGGAAAAAATTTCCCGTTAACAATAAATTCAAATCCTTCCTGGTTAATTGAAGATTTGTGACACCAATGTCAAAGGAAGGGGATAGTCGCAAAACCAGACTGAGATCCATTAAAATTGTGCTTGGAATCATCCTCATTCTCACCGCTCTTATTCTTGTGAGCGCAATGATCTATGCGAGCTCTGATGAGGGGGATCGCGGTTGGCATCTTCAGATCGATCATGCTCCTTGGACACCCCGCCTAGCCTTCTCGAGCGTCATCATGCCGGATGGCAGTATAGTTTCGATGGGGAGTTTGGATCTGGAAGGTCCCCGGAATGATGTCTGGCGTTCACCCGATAACGGCAAGACGTGGGTGCAGCAGACTCCGTCGGCCGAATGGACACCTCGAAACGGCCACTCCAGTCTTCTCACGCCGGATGGCAGTATAATTTTGTCTGGCGGGTTGAATGGCTCGGAAATCTCTCAAAAAGATGTCTGGAGTTCAGCTGACATGGGTAAGACATGGACACTCCAGACCGGCAATGCTCCCTGGCCCGGCCGGTCTGGTCACTCCGGTCTTCTCATGCAGGATGGGAGTATAATGGTGATCGGTGGGGCGGACGATCAGTCATGGATTATGCGGAACGATACATGGTGGTCCACTGACGCGGGGAAGACTTGGACTCTCCAGTCGGATCTCTCTCCCTGGACTGGTCGAGTTGGGCAGATGTGCCTCGTCACTCCAGACAGCAGCATAGTTTTGATGGGGGGGAATCAGAATTACCAGGATTGGAATGATACCTGGTCCTCGATGGACATGGGGAAGACGTGGGTACTCCAGGGTGAAGATGCACCGTGGCCCGGCCGGTCAGATCATTCCAGTCTCCTCATACCGGACAAAAGTCTGGTATTGATGGGAGGCTCTGAAGTGAGGGTAACTTATTACGAGAACATAACCTCAAGTTGGTTGGATCTTCATAATGACGTCTGGAGGTTGAGGCAGGGATCTGCCGAAAATATGCCGAAGGGATGAAAAGTTTCGGGACCTGTAAGCCGGAGCTTTCAGTGTTACGGATAAAAATTTCCCCCTCCCGCGGAGAAACCCTTTCAACAAAGACGCACCACCTTCCCGGTATGACCGAAACCAACGGACACTTCGAGAAGGGGATATGGATCGAGGAGACCTTCCCGGCAACCGGGACCCCTGACGCTATCGACAGGAGATTGTCCGAAGCGACAAAGTCGGTGAGCGCATCGATCGATGCGCTGATGAATGTCGCCCACGATCTCGTAACGACCGATGAAGGGAGAAAGTGCATAGGAAGGACTTTTGAGGAAGCACAAGCGCAGCTCCAGAAATCCTTCGATGAGATCATCGCCCGGGCAAAGCTCGAGGTGGAGAAGGCAAAGGCCGGCAAACCCGCTCACTCATCCCAGAATACGAGACCGTGATCCCGGGAAAATGCGGGCCCCGCTTCTCTCTCCTCTCCTGATGGCAATATGCGGCCCCATCGGGGATGAGTTTCTGGAGAGACCGGGTCATCGGTTTTCTGCCAGGTCCGGTACCGCATTTCCAAATTCTTATTACCCATTACCCGCGTACTCATGGACTGAGGCTGAACAGAATGCCAAAACTCACACCCGAAATCAAGGAATCCCTGGCAGGGACCAAAACCGCCTTCTTCGCGACCGCATCGAATGACGGCAATCCCAATGCGGTCCCGATCGGGGCGTTCAAGGTGCTCGACGATGAGACGATCCTCATCTCGGACCAGTTCTTCAACAAGACCCTTCTGAATATGAAGGCAAACCCGAAGGTCGCCCTGAGCTGGTGGGGAGAGAGGGGGGGTTTCCAGCTGAAGGGGACCGTCACCATCCACACCTCCGGGTCTATCTTCGATGACGATGTCGCGTGGGTGAAATCCATGAAGCCCAACCTCAACCCGAAGGGCGCGGTAGTCCTGAAGGTCACGGATGTTTACAATATCAAGCCCGGCGCGGATGCCGGCAAGAAGATCCTCTGAGGATCCTCTCCGGCCTATCCGGAATTTTTTTCTTTTTTTAACCGTATGCGGTTTTGCGACCGGAATATCTCCGGGCACATATCCGGCAAAACCCGGACGCACAAAAAATATCTGCACTCCTTAGCACCAGTCGCGATCCTCCTCACCTCATGAACGCGATCGATCTCTCGCCCCCCCAACCATCCGGCGACCTTGTCGCCCTTAACGACATCGCGTTCCCGGTCAGGGAAGGTGAGACCTTCGGGTCCCCGGTCCGAACGGTGCCGCAAGGGCCAGTACGATCCGGATCCTGACCGGCATCACCTGGGGGGACGTGAAGATCTTCAGGAGAGCAGATCGCGAGAGCCGGGCGCAAGAACTCCCCCAACTCTTCAGCCACGGGGACCGGAGCGATGACAGACCGGAGGTCTCTCAAAAGGGATGAAGCGGCGGCTCACGTTAGCGATGGGGCGCATCAACGATCCCCGGCTCATCTTCCCTGGCGAACCGGGGTACGGCCTCGAATCCCCCGACCCGGAACCTCTCCGGCAGGAGATTGTGACCCACACACCCCGCACTACCGGGAGGAGGCAGACCGGCTTTGCGACCGGATCCGCCAGTATCGATCACGGGGAGATCTCATCACGATCAGATCTGCCAGTCCCTCAGCGGTTGCCGATTCACTGAAAAGATCATGGCTCTCCCGGGCAAAAGACATGAGAGGAAAGTTATGATTACGCTCCGGAACGCCAGGGTGGCATGGCAGCGGAATTGTTTCCCTCTGGTCCCGTGCCCGATCGACGACTCTGTTGGTTCCGGAAAAAACGTCCGGGATCTTCCCGCAGGAGATTGTTAAAAAAGGGGAGAAGGAAAAATTTAAGGATCCTTCAGGCTTCTGGATGTATCGTATTATTTTCTTGACCTGCCGATTACCAAGAGGAGTGTCACAACAATTTCGGCACCAAGGGTTGCCGGGAGCATGCCTGGAGCCCGGACCTCTCCGCCAACCCTGCTGAGGGGGGCGAGCGTAAGATCGATGCGGGTGGTCTGGTCCGCTGCCACCTGGACCGAAAGGATCTGCGGGATATACCCGTCTTTGGTAACGTTCAGGGTATGATTTCCCTGCTGGAGGCTGGCGAACGTCATCGGTGAGATACCGGTACGTGCCCCGTCAACGGTGATCTCTGATCCTGAAAGGGATGAATTGACCGACAGCGCACCGGTGAGGGTGGAGAGTGTGATATTCACATGCGAGACGCTCCCCGGCTCCACCTTAACCGGTGCAGAGATCGGCCTGTACCCGAACCGCGACAGGGTGACGTTATAGGTGCCCGGGTCAAGCCCGCTCACGGTAAGCGGTGCCACTCCCTTGTACTCGTTGTTGATGACAACCGAGGCCTCACCGGGGATCGAGCGGAGTTCGATCGAACCCGGGGGGTTACCGGCGCCCGCGATCCCCCGGATCCTCCGCTGATCCCGGCGGTGACAGATGGGACGCCAAGGAGGACCGGGATGGTACTGTACCCCACGGTTGAGAGATGGGAGAGATCCGCTGGTCCATCTGCAATCCATACGGTGTACACACCGGCATCGAGCCTTCCGCCCGCTGATCCGGTACCCCATTTGTACTCCCAGTGACCGTTTGAGTCGATCGAAACTCTTGTCCCCCCGCCCATCTCCGCGGGCTGGTTGATGTTGGTGAGGGCAACGCCATTGGGTAAGAGGTTCGGGCCGGTCAGGAAGATCCAGACGGTATCCCCTGCGGAGGAGTATCCCTGGAGCGTGACAACGCTCCCCAGCGCGGCCTGGATCTGCGCTGCTGCAACCCCCCCCGGAGCAGAGAGCAAGCACTGCAATAAGAACAAATATTCCCCGGTAAATAGTCTGAAGGATCTTGGACATAATTTCCTCTGAATGATGGTGTAGTAACCCGGAGGCCTCCGGTTGACCTGGCAGGGATAGGGTTAGAGACAGTATTTAATTTTGATAATATAATCCTGCCGCTGGAACCGAGTACTCTGTCAATCTACTCTCCCCATGAGAGCAGATAACAACCCGGAATTAAAAGATCGCATACCCTGTTGTTTCCACTGGAGATCCCAACCCCCAGCGTCCAATTGAAAATATAATGGAATACATTGCGTTTTAATCAACTGATTAATTTATATATTACCTTCAAAAACTGACTGTCTTCTTCTTTCCAGCCCAAAAATTGCCTTCTGCCTTTCCCGGCAGCAATCGCAAGCATCGCGTGATGACCGCTTATTATCGAAGGCTGACAGGGGAGACAAACCAGGGCCTTTCCCGGAGAGAGATGGGACTAAGAAAATACCGCTTTCAGAGAGATGAAGGATCGCTCCTTTGGATCATCGAATCAGATTTTTGCACGTTTCTCCCGGACACCAAAAAAAATCCCTGTCCCTTTTTATCGCGCTTCTTGCGGGAACGAGAGTTTCTTACGGCCTGTCGAAACCTTAACAATCTTTCCCGTCGAAGATGATGGCACTATGTGGAAGGAAGTCGGGATTGATGCGTGGATTGGGGCCCGGAAGACCAGCCTCGAGGACGCACGCATGACCGTCACGGAGATTATCGACAGGGTCCGGAAGGAAGGGGATGATGCCCTTCGCGAGCTCGCCAAAAAATATGTCGAGCTGACCGACATTGCGGTCTCCGAAGAAGAACGGGAAGCTGCATACGATGAGGTCGATGTCGAGGTGATCGAGGCCCTTGTTGAAGCCCATGCCAGGATCGAACGCTTCCACGAACTCCAGAAGCCAAAGAACCTCTGGTTCCAGGAGATGGAGCCCGGCATCGTCCTCGGCATGAAGACCACGGCCCTTAACCGGGTCGGCATCTATGTTCCCGGAGGCCGTGCAGCCTATCCCTCCTCAGCGCTCATGTGCGCTGTTCCTGCCCTGGTCGCAGGCGTCAAGGAAGTCTGCGCCTGTTCGCCCCCGCCGATCAAGCCCCTGACGCTCGTTGCCCTCGACATCGCCGGGGTCACCGAGATCTACAGCGCCGGCGGAGCACAGGCCGTGGCCGCAATGGCACTGGGGACCGAGACAATCCGGCCGGTGCAGAAGATTGTCGGCCCCGGGAACATCTATGTCACCCTTGCAAAGATGATGCTCCGGGAACATGCCGAGATCGATTTCCCGGCTGGCCCAAGCGAGATAGGAATTATTGCCGACAGCACCGCGGATCCCCGGGTGGTTGCCGCAGATGTTATGGCCCAGGCAGAGCACGACCCGAACGCGGCCTGTATCCTTATTACGACTGACAAAACCCTCCCGGCAAAAGTCGGGAGAGAGATCACAGCGCAGCTCGCCTCGGCGCCGCGGAGAGAGATCATCGAGCAGGCCCTGAAGAACTCCGGCTATACCATCGTCCATGATATCGACGAGGCGATCGCGGCATCGGACATCGTGGCGCCCGAGCACCTCTCCATCCAGGTCGCCGATCCGCTGACCGTTGTCACCCGGGTCCAGAACGCGGGTGCAATCTTTGTCGGGAAATACTCCGCGGTCGCGTGCGGGGATTACGCGATCGGGACCAACCACTGCCTACCCACCGCAGGGTTTTCGAAGATGTACTCGGGCCTCGATGTCCAGCACTTCTGCAAGACAGCATCTGTTGAGCTGGTCTCCCGCGACGGACTGGAGCTCATCGGCGATATAGTTGAGACGATCGCTGATGCCGAGGGCCTGCACGCCCATGCAAATTCCGTGAGAGTCCGCAGGCAGTGCTAGCCTTTAAAAAAATCTCACCATTTTTGAGAATTTCACTCGTTAAAACTCTTTAAAAAAAAAGCGGATCGGTTCCGGGACGTCTTTCCAGGTTCGGTTTTCCATCCGTAGTCTCATCTCTTCCCGGACGAACTCCCCGACTTCGTCCTGAGTCTTGGGGGTATCGGGAAAGCGGTGGATAAAATCCTGGTACTTCTCCTTTCCCTCGATATATTTCTTCAGGATCTTCCAGCCGGCACCTCCTGCTGCATCCCCGGTGCTTGCAAAAGCGACGTTGTATTCCTCCACCATCTCCTTCCTGTCCAGAGATTCGGCAAGAATTCTCCCGATGACAAACTTCTGTTGGTCAGTGCCATAGGTATTAATATGTAAGGCTAAGTATATTTTTTGCAAATGGGGATATTTCCTATTTCACCCGGAGTTCTCCCGGGAAGATCCGCTCTTCTGCAGGCAAAAAGAGAAAAACTCCCCCAAGAGAAAAAACCGTTCTCCCGAAAAGACCCAGTATCTCGGCCTCTCCGGGGATCCTAATCCCTGCTTCTCATTTTGAGGGATGCTCGACCCATCCCGAGAAGTGCGATCGCCAATACCGGGAGCACCGGGTCAGAAGGAGATTCGGTAACCGGAGATCCTGCCGGGAGAAATGAGATATCCGTCTTTGCAAAGTCCTCCTGGGAAGACCGGAGCCGGTCGAGCGGGGAACGCACCTCATAGACGGTATATGTCCCGAGTTCGAGATTCCCAAGGATGATAGCTGTGTCCCAGCTATAGGACCACCTCCCGTCGCTCAGGTTTACCGGGGCGGTTGTGAAGAGGCCGCGTCCCGCGGGAACATTGAGGTTCTCAAGCGTAACGCCCCGGGGATCGAGGCCAGGTCCGGTGAGAAAGAGGTACACGGCTATGG
The DNA here is from genome assembly GCA_030919125.1 of Methanoregula sp. SKADARSKE-2. GTDB lineage: Archaea > Halobacteriota > Methanomicrobia > Methanomicrobiales > Methanospirillaceae > Methanoregula. The sequence continues at coordinate 1,019,330 of CP121470.1, read as the reverse complement.
TATTAACACCTGTCACCCTGCCGTGAAGCGTGATGACGTCGCCGAGATGTGCCTGATCCGGCGCCGCGCTGATCGTCATCACGGCCGCTCCGGCAGGAGGGAGGATGAGAAGGACCAGTGCCAAAGCGATCAGGAGAGAGCAGACCCGGCGCATACCGGAGGATGTACGCTCAAAACCGTTAAACATTTTTTCTCCGGGACGGTCAGAACGTTACGACCATCACCGCCTCCTCCTCTTTTTTCAGCTCTCCCCTGAGATGATCCGCATCGAAATCATATCCTTCGGCGGGATTGTACTGCTCGTACAGCTCGCACTTGTCGAGGACATCGACAAATTCTTTCAAGAAGATTCGCGGGATTATGTCGATTCTGCCCCCAAACCGGGTGGTGATCTTCCGGATCATCGCCCGGATAAACCGGTGGGAGATCCTCTCCCGGTCGGGTTCGCTGTATGCCTGCGCGTACACATCGATGAGCTTGAGAGCCACAAGCTCGAGTTTCCCGGTCTCGAATTTCGAGAGTATAATCTGCGGCTGGCGGGGGTTCCGGTAGGCACCCGCCTCCACGATACTGATCCGGTCGTAAAGCGGCGGCACCGACCTGATGCCCCGGGAGCTGTCGAAGAGGGCAGGTGTCCCGGTAAACAGGAAATAGCATCCCGGCATCGCGCCCCGGTCGATGGCATCGATGATCTGGACGAGCGTATGGTACCCCTTCTCCCGCTGGGCCCGCTGCAACCCCTGGGCGGTCTCCATTTCGTCGACAGCGATCGCAAGCCCCCGGTATCCGGCGCCGTGAACGATCAAGACGAGCCCCCGGAGGAAGGAGTACGCGATCGTATCGTCGATATCGCCGCGGAGGCCGGCCCGCTGCTTGAAGTTGCGGCCTATGTTCGGTTCGGCAGCAACCCAGCCGAGCGCCGCCTGGGCGATCGGGAACTCGCCTGCATTGTTTGCCTTGTAATAGGTCCGCAGGGCAGCGGCAAGCGCGGTGTTCAGCTCGCTGATGCCGGAGAGGGCTGTCTCGATCTCCCGTTCGGTCGCATCTTCGAGCACCACCTCCTCTGTCCCCTCCGGGCTCACCGAGATCAGCCGCTCCTCGATTGCAAAGAGCCAGTTGTCGATGATGGCCTTGATCGCGTGCTCCTCCTCGGCGGTCCTGAGGTTTGTGCAGATCTGCTGGTAGATATTTTTGAGCTTGTGGAGCGGTGTTGAGGAGGAGATAACGATATGCGACGTGACAAATCCTTTCGATCGGGCGATCTCCAGCGCCCGGGCGACGAGGAACGTCTTTCCGCTCCCGTACTCCCCCCGGATGAATTTCAGGTCCCCCCCTCCCTGCGCCACGTAATCGAGCTGCTTTGCTATCACCCCCTCTTCAAGATCGAGCCCGACTGCGATCCGCTCAAGCCCGCCCGCAGGGACGGTCCCGCGCCTCAGGGCGTTGATGATGTTGATGCTCTCGAGCCGGCCCCGGTCCATCAGTTCAGGTTCCGGTATACTCATAGACCTCTCCCTCCCCCCCAACTCCCCTCTTTTCAAACAGTCTCACTCCTTGTCCTGCGGCTTTCTGCCGGATCCGGTTCACGATCCCGACAACCCTCCGGGTCCCGAGAAGCTTGCGCAGGTCCATCTCAGTTGCCTTCCGGTGCGAGCGGAGGAAGGCAACGATCTTCTCTTCCTGTTCGGAAAGGCCGAGCCGGTCGTGAATCTCCTTCTGCGGTGGTCCGGCAGTTGCGTGTCTTTTCGGATCGTCTCTCTTCATGATCGGCCGGTCAGCGATCGTCCTCTCCTTGCAGCGCTGGATCAGCGCAAGATAATCCTCAGGCTTAATCATCCGGGTCTGAGCGGGCATAACATCCAATCCTGCGAGGCAGTAATACTTGCAGGCCCTGAAGTCCGCTTCTTCAAGTGCGTTCGTCGCGGCGATAAAGCAGGAGATGGTTACCAGCTCGAGCCCTTCTGACCCGAGCATCGATCGCCGCTCTTCGAGTCTTTCGAGCAGGGCTTCCATCAGCCGCTTCATCCTGTACATCTTTCTCTTCCCGGTTACGATCTCTGCCGCCACGCTTGTCAGATCGGAGACTTTCCGTGCGTTTGCGAGGAGGTAGAGCATCACCTTCTCGGATTCACGCTCTTCTCCGTGGTTATAGAGGAATCCGGCATACTCGATCCCGCCGGTAAGGAAGTCGGCCCGGTAGGCCCGGTAGTACCATCCCCGTGCCTCTGCCTCGTTTCCGGCCTGATCGTAGAGCCTTCCGGTCTCAATCAGGCTTGCAACGTTGGGGTCTTCGGAGACGTTCCGGAGAAACCGCCGGGTCGCTTCATCGGGAGGCACGTTTGCGAAGAGGCACTGCCGGTACCAGGAGAGGATCTGCCGCAGCGTCGGGAGATCGTTCTTGGTAACAAGTTCGTCCCGGATCAGGCTCTCGTACGCCGCGAGGGCTTTCTCACCATCCCCCGGCTCGTTCCTGAGGGAAAGGAGGTCGCATTCCATCAGCCGGAACCGGGGATCCCGGGTCCGCGAACGCAGGATGAGTTTCCGGATCAGCGGGAGTGCCTCCTCGATCTTCCCGCTCGCTTTTTTGAGGAGGATGTAATCGAAGAGGACTTCCTCATCGGCCTCTCCCTGCAGGTGGGACTCGTACGCCTTGAGAGAGGCCGGCATGTCATATTGGGCAAGAGCGGTAAGGTACTTTCTTAATACCCGGGGATCCTCTGTCTCGCGCCAGATCTCCTCTGCGGTCCCGGCGGCCTCGCTGAATTTCCCTGCCCATGTGAGAGCATCGATATACTCGTGCCCCCGGCTCTCGTCACCCCCGAAGTCTGCGTAGCTTGCAAGCGCCTCGCCCGCCTCACCGAGCTCGACCTGTGCCCGCATTAATTTCTTCACGTCCCCGGGGCGCCGTGCGATTTGCACAAGTTTCCGGAGAACCGGGAGTGCACCCCGGTAGTCTCTGCCGGAGAGGAGAAAGTCGGCATAGGACCGGAGGGCGTCCTGGTTCTCAGGGTCGAGGTGGACCGCGGTCGCGTACTCGGCGATGGCCCCCTCGTCTCCCCGGGCTTCGAGGACTTTCCCGAGATAACTGTGGACATAGGAAGAGTCCGGCATCTTCCATCCAAGGTCCCGGAAGAAGACTTCTGCATCTTCGAGCCTCCCCAGGGAAAAAAGATTGGTGGCTGCGAGGACTTCGATGGAGGGATCTTTCTCTGCTTCAAGGATGGCATTACAGAGCAGGAGGGATTCCGGGTATCTCCCTTCTTCAAAGAGCCGGAACGCCTCCTTCTTGTCGTTACCGGGCGCCGTGGTCATAAGGGTCGTTGAAACCTCACGGAGACGAGCCCGGCGAGCATCCGGATCATGTCCCGCCGCTCGACCCGGGAGTCGCCCTTGTTCTGCCACTCGATCGGGACCTCGACGATATCGAACCCCTTCTCTCTCATTCTCCAGAGGAGTTCGACATCGAACTCGAACCCCCGTGACTGCATATGAGGGAGAACTGCATCGATAGCGGACTTCCGGAAGACTTTTGCCCCGCACTGGGTGTCGTTGAACTGCAGACCGAAGAGGATCCTGATCAGGAGGTTGAAGCCCCGGCTCTCCAGTCTCCGCATGAACCCCTGCTTCATACGGAGTTTCGAGCCCGGGACCCACCGCGAACCTATGGCGCTGTCATGCCGGGCAAGTTCTGTGAAAAGCCGGACCATCTCGCCGATACTCGTCGAACCGTCGGCATCAAAATACCCGACAAACGGTGCACGGGCTGCAGTAAGACCGGCAAAAACCCCTCCCCCTTTCCCGAGCCGGCGTTCGAACCGGAGAGAGCGTATCAGGAGTTCTCTCCTCCGGGATGCGATTGCTTCGACCACTTCGGCGGTCCGGTCGTTCCCGTCGCAGACCACGATCAGCTCGCCATCGAATGAAGTGATGGCATCGAAGAGCGGAATTATCCGGTTCTCTTCGTTGTAGGCTGGTATCACGAGGCTGTAGTGCGGTTCGGGGGTCGTCTTCATAATGCGGGATTTTCCGGCTTATTTTTCTGGTTTACCAAACAATTATGGGTTCGGATTTTGGGGTTGCATCTCGTTAATCCGGCAATGCCTGAGATGCCCCCATCATGAGGGATTTTGAGCGGGAGCTTCCGGCTCTTTTTGCGACGGCGATGTGAGATTTGGTCGGACCCCCTCGTGTTGCCGGATAGTCAGGCGAAGATCGGTTGAAAATTACCCCCACGATTCAGCCCTGAATTTACACTCTCACCTAATTGTTGAGCCGGGTTGCTAAAATAACGTTACTGGTGTTTGAGGAGGTTCTGGCTGAGCATCGTGCCTTCCCGGTATCTCTCAGCGATTGCGAGGGCGATTCTCCGGAGTTCGTTATGTTTGGTGAGACAGCTCGCTGGAGGCGGGGATTTCCGCACGATCGCCGATGTATTTTCGGTGACCTGGATGAGTTCGGTTGCGATGACGGCATTGAGCCAGATGAGGTCTTTGAGCATCTCCTTGGTTTCAGGGTCGTCCATGGTGAGTGATTGGCGGGGGGAGATAAAGGAGGGGGAAGGAAAAAAGAGGGACCGGGGAATGTTCTTCTCCTGCAATCCATCTTCCGGCTCTGAATGGAAGGGACCCCCATATCCCGAACGGAGGGAGCGGGTACCGGTATCCCCCGCAGTGCCCGAGCGCAGGCCGGGCCGGTCGAGCCATGCAACAAGGGACGTTTGCGCCCGGCGAGACCGCCGCACCGTACGCGATCTCCGCTGCCCCGAGGTTCTGGAGCGCAGGCCGGGCCACGGCTTCCGGATCGTCCGCACATCCCGCCCAGGGTGATGTCCAGGCCCCCCGGCCTCGTATCTCCCGGAGCCCGGGACCTTTCATGGCCGGTGCCAATCCGGCGCAGACCGGATCCCAACGATCTCACCCCCGACCGAGGCGATCTTCTGCGAGGATCTCATTATCATCTCCCTTCTCTCGTTCATAACGGCCCTGACCAGCACGCCGGAGACCTCTCCAAGGCTTGATCCCAACCCCGCCTATGGCGTCATGGCCGCTCTCCTCGGTTTTGCCACGCATATCCGCGCTTTCGAAAGGTATTTTCGGAGGGGGGGCGGGTGGATGACCGTGGCCGTTGCTGTCTCTATGAGATCGTGATCCCGGAGATCTCCTGGAACCATGCAAGGATGAGCGAGTACATCCGGTTCCGATTGATCCGCCGGTCCATCACCGGCGTGACATAACGGATCGAAAATGTAATCCCGTTATCCGTGGGCGTGATATAAACCGAGGGCTCCAGGTTTTTCCCGGGAAAATAGTATTTCTCTCCAAGACGGTCGATCTCAGTCTCGGCCTGTTTTGTATTCTCAGCCGCTTCCCTGCGGATAATCTCAAGGATAATTTCACGTGCCTGCTTCCAGTCACTGTCGTACGAGATCGGAATGGTCAGCTCGTCCCAGATGAAACTGTGATCCTTTGTGTAATTGTGGACCTGCTGCGTGATGACTTTCCCGTTCGGGATAAGTGTCACCCTTCCGGAAGGCTGATCCCCTCCCACCCACCCCCCGGTCTCGAAGAGCGTGGTTGTCATTCTGCTCATACCAGGGTCACAACCGTTCTCAGGGTGCATACCAAAATGCTGTTCTCGGCCTTCTGCTTTAACCGGTTTCAACTCGCAACCCTCAAAAAACAAGGGGTTCTTGAGTGGATGCTCTCGACAAAAAACTGAAATGTGGCCTGAAAATGCAAGAACCGGATACATAGACCCACTCACATTGGTGCTATTTTGTAAAATTGGGGTAAGCCGAACGCTCGGGAAGCACCCCTTTCCGGTACGATCGTAAAATAAATGGGTTATTCGTTATCCTCGCATAATTAAAGATGAGGGCCTTTTTGATCTTACAGCAAATTGTTTACCCTATCGATCATGAGTGCGGTGCGAAACTACCCCCCCAAACGTTAATCCCCCTCCCCTCCAACCACTCAAGCAGACAACCATGTCCTATCTCGACAAAATAACCGCAAAAGATCCCTCTGCAAATCCCTTCTTCTCCCTGATGGGTATCGAAGTCGTGAGCCTTGAACCGGGCAAAGCGATCCTGAAGATGCAGGTCCGTCCCGCCATGCTCAACGGTGCCGGCTGGCTCCAGGGAGGAATGCTCGTCGCGCTCGCTGATGAGGCAGTAGCTCTTGCCACTTATCCCGGGCTTGATGAGACTGAGGGGAGCGCAACCATTTCCGAATCGACCAGTTTCATCAGGGGTGCTCGCGAAGGAGTGATCTCTGCGGAAGGAAGGCTTCTCAAAAAAGGCCGGCGTGTCGCGTTTGAAGAGGCGGAAGTTTTCACCGGGAGTGACGAGCGGATAATCCTATCAAGGACTTCAGCCGCATTTGCGGTGACGGCTATGAAATAAAATAAAAAAAATTACTTATTTTTTCCCTTCGCTTTTTTTGCCGCGCTCTTCGGAGCAGCCGGTTTTCTGAACTTCAGGAAGTAGACTCCCCCTCCAATGAATACGACAACCGCGAGGATCGCAACAATGAGCTCCGGCGAGACCGTGGATGCGGCAACGTTTTGAGCTCTTTCAATACCGGCTGTTGCCGCTGGACTCCCGGGTGCCTCTGCAAGCGCCGCATTATATGCATCGATCGCATCAGGGAACCGGCCGAGCTTCTGGAGGGTATCACCCTTGTTGATCAGGGCCATGGTGTAGTTCTGCTTGAACCGGAGTGCGGTGTTGTAGGCATCGAGAGCCTGCTGGTACTGACCCGTGTTGTAAAGGACATACCCTTTGTTGTTCCAGAGTATCGGATCTTCTCCGTACGCCGCCAGACCTTCATTGGTCGTTGCGAGCGCATCCGGATACCTTTCGAGCTGGATCAGGGCGTATGCTTTGTTCTGGTACAGGTACAGGGCAGCATCCGACATCCTGATCATCGTGGTGTTCGATGCAAGTGCCCGATCGAAGAGGGCAATTGCACCGGTATAATCTTTGGAGACAAGTGCCTGTACTCCATGGTCAAAAAATGATGTTGCGACATCCGTTGTCGTATTATCGTCTGCGAGGACCGGCTGGACCGCACAGAAGAGAACGACAAATATCGCGAGTAACCCAAGAATGTTCCGGAATTTCATATTAAGAAATGTTAGTCTCCGGGCACATGAAGATTCCTTTGACTGCAACATTATTCGAACCCATCAACAATACATCCAAAAAACCGAGGCCGATAAACCCTTCCCTTCTTTGCTTCTCCGTCAGTGCAGATAACACTAATAGGGATTATGAGCAAAATATAAAACATTCGGGGGATCTTCTTGAAGTACATCATTATTACCGGCGGAGTGATGAGCGGGCTCGGCAAAGGGATCACAGCGGCGTCGGTCGGCCGCATCCTGAAGAACCGGGGATACTGGGTGACCGCGGTCAAGATCGACCCTTACCTGAACATCGATGCAGGGACCATGAACCCGGCCCAGCACGGTGAAGTCTTCGTCTTAAAGGACGGCGGGGAAGTGGATCTTGACCTTGGCAACTACGAGCGCTTCCTCGACATCGAACTCACTTCCCCCCATAACATCACCACCGGCAAGGTCTACCGTTCGGTCATCGAGAAGGAACGCCGCGGTGATTTCCTTGGGGAGACGGTCCAGATCATCCCCCACATCACTGACCGGATCAAGTGGTGCATAAAGAACGCAGCCGAAGAGCCCTTCCCCAACGGGACAACAGCGGATGTCTGCCTTGTCGAGGTCGGAGGGACAGTCGGCGATATCGAGAGCATGCCGTTCCTCGAAGCCATCCGGCAGATGCGGGGCGAACTCCCTCCGCACGACTATGTCCTGATCCACGTCACCCTCATCCCCGAGGACACGATGGGCGATCTCAAGACCAAACCGACCCAGCACTCGGTCAAGGCCCTCCGGGAGCTCGGGCTGCATGCTGACATCATCGTGGGTCGGAGTGAGCATCCGATCAGCGCCAACACCAAGAGGAAGATCTCGGCATTCTGCGATCTCCCCCAGAACGCAGTCATCTCCGCGGCAACCGTTCCCGACATCTACGAGGTCCCGATGGAGATGGAGAAGGAGGGGCTTGCGGATGTCCTCACTGCCCACCTTGGCCTCGGGAAGAAGGAGATCGATACCGCATGGTACCGGGTCGTGACCAAGGAGTACACAAACCGGATCACTGTTGCCATCGTCACCAAGTACGGGATCGAGGATGTGTACATCAGCATCAAGGAAGCGCTCAAGCATGCCGGGCGTGCTCTCTCGACCGAGGTCAAGATCGCCTGGCTCGATGCGGAGCGGTACGAGCGGAGCCAGCTCGCGGATTATGACGGGATCCTCATCCCCGGGGGCTTCGGCAAGCGGGGTATCGAGGGGAAGATCGAGGCGATTAAGCTCGCCCGGGAGAAGAAGATCCCCTTCCTTGGACTCTGCCTCGGTTTCCAGCTGGCGACGATCGAGTACGCCCGGAACAAAGCGGGTATCGCCGATGCTACCAGCGAGGAGTTCGGGGAGGGGACGCATGTCATCGCCATCCTCCCCGAACAGGAAGGCCTCACCCATCTCGGCGGGACGATGCGGCTTGGCGATTACGTTGCCGACATCCGTGACGGTACCTCCGCCCGGAACCTCTACGGGAAGGAGAGCATAGTCGAGCGCCACCGGCACCGGTTCGAAGTCAACCCGAAGTACATCCCCGATCTCGAGTCTGCGGGGCTCGTCTTCTCTGCGACCAACAAGAACCGGATGGAGTGCCTGGAGCTGCCCGGCCACCCGTTCTTCTTTGCCACCCAGTTCCACCCGGAGTTCAAGTCGAGACCGACCAACCCGTCACCGCCTTACCTCGGCTTTGTCGAGGCATGCAGGATGAACAAGCGGACAAAATAAACCCGACAATTCATCACCAGTTTATCACCAGAACAAAAAAAGAGGAAATCCGGAGAGAGTTCCGGGAGTTCAACGAATAATTCAGGGAAGGAGATACCATGGTCAATGCGGAAAAATTTATCGCGAAGGCAATCACCGAGATCAAGTCTGAAGCCGGTGAGAACAAAGTCGTCATGGCTCTCTCGGGAGGGGTGGACAGTTCAGTCTGTGCTGTACTTGCAGCCAGGGCTATCGGTGACCGGCTCATCCCGATCTACATCGATACCGGCCTGATGCGGAAGGGAGAGACCGATCGGATCAGGACGCTGTTTGAGGGTACCCAGCTCCAGATCATCGATGGGGGCGACGAGTTCCTTGACGCTCTCAAAGGCCATACCGACCCGGAGGCAAAACGGAAAGCCATTGGTGAGCGGTTTATCCGTGTCTTCGAGCGCGAGGCCCGGATAGTGGGAGCGAAGTGCCTCCTGCAGGGAACGATCTACCCGGACAGGATAGAGAGCGAGGGCGGGATCAAGAGCCACCACAATGTCGGCGGCATGCCGCCCCATATGGAATTTACGAAAGTTATTGAGCCCATCCGCGATCTGTACAAGGATGAGGTCCGCGACGTCGCCGGGGCGCTCGGGATGCCTAAGGAGATCCAGCACCGGATGCCGTTCCCCGGCCCGGGGCTCGCAGTCAGGGTACTTGGCGAGATAACCCGGGAGAAGGTTGCCGTGATCCGGGAAGCGAACTGGATCGTCGAGGATGAACTCGTAGAGATGTACCGCCCCTGGCAGTGCTTTGCCGCGCTCATCGGCCTCGGCACCGGGGTCAAGGGGGACAACCGGATCCACGGCTGGATCGTTGCCGTGAGAGCTGTGAACTCCCGGGACGGGATGACCGCAGACCCGGTCGAGATCCCGTTCGACCACCTCGTGAGGATCGGATCGAGAATTACCGCAGATATCCCAAGCGTCGCCCGTGTCGTCTATGACATAACTTCAAAACCCCCCGCAACCATCGAATATGAATAAGAACGAATAAAAATCTCCGCTACAACTACACGAGAGTACAGCAGATACCGGATAATTAAAAAGACCGTGATTGGAATGGAAACCACCAGCCAGCTCAAAGCGCTCGAAGAGCGCTACTTCATGCCTGCATTCGGACGGGATATGGCTATCGTCAGAGGGGAAGGCTCCAGGGTCTGGGATGCCGAGGGGCACGAGTACATCGACTGCGTAGCAGGGATCGCCGTCTGCAGCACCGGCCACTGCCACCCGGCAGTCGTGAAAGCGATCTGCGAACAGGCCCACTCGCTCATCCACTGCTCGAACCTCTACTACGTCCCGCACCAAGGAGAACTTGCAAAGAGACTCGTGGAGATCACAGGCCTTCACAAGGCTTTCTTCTCGAATTCGGGAGCGGAGGCGACCGATGCAGCCCTTAAACTTGCCCGGGTCAGGACCGGAAGGAAGAAGTTCGTCTCGTTCATTCACGGTTTCCACGGTCGGACGGTCGGCTCGCTCGCGGTCACGCACAAGCCGGCGATCCGTGAACCCTTCGAGCCGCTCGGGATGAAGTGCACATTTGCCGAATACGGCGACCTGGAGGCACTGAGAAAGTGCGTGGATACCGAGACGGCAGGGGTCCTTGTCGAGCCGATCCAGGGAGAGGCAGGGGTCATCATCCCGCCGGACAGTTTCATCGAAGGCATCCGCGAGGTTTGTGACGAGACCGGTACGCTCATGATTGTCGATGAGGTCCAGACCGGAATGGGGCGTACGGGAAAGTGGCTCGCCGCCCAGCACACGAAGGCCAGACCCGACATCGTGACCCTCGCAAAAGGGATCGCAAGCGGTTTCCCCATGGGTGCGCTCGTTGCCCGCGAGGGCCTCGAGTTCAGGAAGAGCGAGCATGGCAGCACGTTTGCCGGGGGTCCGCTCGCCTGTGCCGCGGCTCTTGCCACGATCGATGTTATCGCAAACGTTCTCCCGCAGGTCAAAGGAAAGGGCGAGAGGTTCAGCCGGGGCCTTGCGAAGTACAACCCCCGGTTCCGGGGGCTGATGATCGGCATCAGCATCGGCGACAGATGTGCGGAGGTTCAGAAGGCCTGTGCAAAAGAAGGAGTTCTCGTGAACTGCGCTGCCGACGGGAACCTGCGGCTTGTTCCACCGCTTGTCATCACCGATGCAGAGATTGACCGCGTGGTCAGGGTAGTCGATGGAGCACTTGGTCAGGCCGGTTTATAAGGAAGGCGGCTATGCATTCGCACGGAAAGCGGAAGATATAGCCAGCGAGTACGGGATAGAGCGCGTAGCCCGGCTTGCGAGCAACGAGAACCCTGAGCCTCCTTCTCCTCTGGCGACAGGGGCGGCTAAAAGAGCGATCCATCGTGCGAACCGGTACCCGGACGAGAAGACTTCGGTACTGGTCCAGGGCCTGCGGGCATATTACGGGGATTATCATTTTGTGGCCGGGGTCGGCATGGATGGCGTTATCGAGACCCTTATCCGGACCATCGTCAGCCCGAATGAGGCGGTCGTTGTCACGACCCCGACGTTCTCGTTTTACAGCCTCGCGGCCCGGGCACAGGAGGCAAATGTCCTTACGGTCCCCCGGGAGAGGGACTTCTCCGTGAAGGCGGAGGAGATCATCTCTGCCGGGGAAGGTGCGAAGATGGTGATCCTCTGCACACCGAACAACCCGACAGGCAATGCGACCTCGGTCGAGGTGGTCCAGGAGATCCTTGAAGGGATAGATGGCATTCTCTTCCTCGACAATGCCTATGTCGAGTTTTCGGACTTCGATTACCTCCCGCTCCTAAAAGATCACGGGAACCTGGTTATCGGCAGAACCCTCTCAAAAGTGCATTCCCTTGCCGGCTTCCGCGTCGGGTACGCGTTCGCCCCTGAATGGCTCGTTCCCTATTACCAGCGGGCCGCAACGCCGTTCACGGTCAATTCCGTCTCCGCCGCTGCAGCAGCCGGGGCCCTTCTCGACCGGGAGCATGCAGAACGGTACATCGGGAAGGTGAAGCAGTGGCGGAAGCGATTCAGGGACGAGGTGAAGTACCCGGTTCACCCGTCGGATGCGAATTTCGTGATGGTCGACGTCTCCCCGCTTCCCGGGGATGCGGTTGTCGAGAGACTCGCACGGAGGGGCGTTATCGTCCGCTCGTGCCGGAGTTTCACCGGTCTCCCCGATCACTATATCCGGGTCAGTGTTGGCGAGGACTGGGAGAACGAGATGTTCATCGGGGAGATAAACGCCCTATGATGTACGGCATTACCGGGACACCGGGTACCGGGAAGTCCGTCCTCGGGAACATCCTTGCGAAAAGGGGGCAGGTGGTCGTCCACCTCACCGATACGGTCGGACCGTACGTAACCGGCGAAGACGAGCGCCGGGATGCCCGGATCATTGATGTGGGCCGGTGGGCCGCGGAGTTCGTCCCTGTCAACGGGTTTGTCGAGGGGCACTTTGCCCACCTGCTTCCCTGTGACCGGATTGTCGTGCTCCGCTGCCGGCCTGACGTCCTTTCAGACCGGCTTGCCATGCGGAAATACCGGGAAGAGAAGATCCGTGAGAACGCTGAAGCCGAAGCCCTGGATGTCTGCCTGGTCGAGACGGTTGAAGCCTTCGAACCCGATCGCATCTTCGAGCTCGATACCACGGAAAAAAGCCCGGGGGAATGTGCCGGGCTGATCGAAGGGTTTGCTGCCGGCAGGATCCCGGCGGGTTTTGGCAGGCTCGATTTTTCTGCATACCTTGAGGGGACACCATGACGCTCGACCAGTACCGGCACCACGTGAAAGCATACTTCGATCCCCTGGTCGCGGTCGCGATCCGGGGCAGGTTAACACCCAATGTCCTGACGATCGCTGCGCTCGTGGCATCGGCGGTTGCCGGTCTCTTCTTCTATCTCAGGATGGAACCGTTCGGGATCATCGCGGTTGCGGCGAACGCTTTCTTTGACGCCATGGACGGCGCCGTCGCACGCGAGATGAAGCTCCAGAGCCTTCGGGGGGATTTCCTCGATCACGCGGTTGACCGGTACGCGGATATCTTCATCATCACCGGTATCTTTGCCGGTGGCCTCGTCCCCTGGCAGATCGGGGTCTTTGCGCTTACCGGCGTCCTGATGGCGTCCTATCTCGGGACCCAGGCTCAGGCGGTAGGCATCGGAAGGTATTACGGGGGTCTGCTCGGGAGAGCGGACCGGCTCGTGCTCATCCTCGTGATCGGAATCATCGGCCTTGTTCTCCCGATAACTTTCTCCGGGCTCTCGTGGCTCGGCTGGCTGCTTGTTCTCTTCGGGGTTTTCGGCCATATCACTGCATTCCAACGGTTCGCGTACGTCTGGGCGAAGGTCGAATAGAATATCTTTTTTTGCAAGACCTGATCCGGGGAAATATTCACCGGAGGCCGGAAAAATTCCGGTTTCCCCTGATATTTTTTTGAGGTGAACTGGATCACACCCAAAGCATGGAACTGGACGTTGACAAGGTGAGACTCCCCGCTCTGGTGTCGCCCGTGCGGAGACAGGATGGCAGAAATCCTCCGTATACTGGTGAAGATCCCAAAAAAGAACAGGAGGGCGGCTTGCCTCCTTCCCGATCGTGGAGAAAGAGGGTCGCCCTCTGCAAATCCAATGATGAGCGAGGGAATACACAAAAACCGGACGGTTACTGCTCTGCCGCAACCTTCGCGATATACCCCAGCGCTGCAATCGCGTCCTTCCGCTTCTGATCGCAGGCATGGGTCTCTACCCACGCGAGGAAACGCTCACGGGTCCCCGCATCCACTGAGTCCGGTGCGGACGAGACGATCTTCGAGTACATCCGGCCCGGGTAGAAAATGGAGCGGGCCGCGGCGAGCAGGGCATCGTGGGTGTCTGCATCGATGATCCCTGCTTCCCGGGCATTCCGGAGGGTGCACCGGATATTGATTAGCGGCTCGGAGAGGGAGTATCCGCTTACCGGGTCAAAGACAAGGGCGACCTCATCGTCCGATTCAAGAACCCCGTCCCGGTACATGCGGTAAATCTCGCCAATGCCAATCATCCCGAGCGTGTCCATCTCAGCAGCCCGGAGAGCACCCATGCTCGATGCCCCGATGACTTTTACCCCCATCTTCACCGCGTAGAGGATCTCCCGGTGGGCAACGGCGTTGTCCTGATGGAAGACCCCGTCGATGAGACCGATGATATCAGCGCCCTCGTCTGCCGCTTTGGTTATATCGCCCCGCTTCGCCGGAGGCCGGTACTCTGCGGCGAGGCTCTTCTCTGCCTCGTGACAGTCAAGGCTTGGCCCGAGAAAGATGATGATCCTGTGCATGGTTCACCCGCTCGCCCCGCCGTTCCGGATCCATGGCGAATACTTCGAGGCCGGGAACGATGACCCGGACGACCGGGATCCCGATCTCTTCCCGGGTCAGGTCGACAACAATGACCCGGTCCATCCCCATCTTCCGGAGGGCTTTTAGTATATTCCGTATGTCGGTCAGGAAATCATCGTTGTCCGAGGACACGATTGCCGAATAATCGATAGTCCCGTTATCCCGGTACCAGTAGCCATTGATCCGTTTTGTCCGGTCGTATCCCATCCGCTTCCGGAGGTCGGCAAGGGTCGTGTCCTCCCGGGCCCCGTGGATCTGGGTGAGCCGGCTCTGGGCAACCTCGGTAAGGGCACGCATGACCGCGATACGGGCGCTGGTATGGGTCCCGATACCAATGGTGAGAAGCGAGGGATCTTTTAAGAGGAGATCGTCAGATACAGCCGCAATCGTCGGGATACCGATATCGCTTGTGATATCTCGGACTTTGACTTCGACCTGTGCATCAGCGAACTTCTTCAGCATGGCCTGGAGCTCAGGGTCGTCGATATTCTCGATGCAGGGGCCGGTCTTCCGCGATGCCTCGACGAGCGACCATGCGTCCCGCTCGATCACTTCGGACAGCGCGTGAAAGATCGCTTCTTCCCGGGTATTACCCGAAGCAAGCCCGTTGGTACTGGTCCGGAAGAGCCCGCGATACCGGGGCGGGACCGGGTGGAAGACAGCGTACGCCGGTACCCAGACGGGTTGATCATGTGCGATATCGTAGCCCACATACCACGAAGAGAGCCGGCCCGTCTCGGCCCCTTCGGGAAGGATGAGGTCTTTCGGGTCGATGACCGGCTCGCGGCCGTTGAGTTCCTCGAACATCGCGACCCGGATCTTCCGGTCATGGATTTCGGAGGAGTACCGCTCGATCCCCTCCATGATGGCAGAGATCCGTGACTCTTCGATGGTTGCCCCCTTCCCGTTGTACACGGTTATGGCACCGTTCTCTGCAGTGGGGCGGATGCAGGAGAAGACCGGGATGCCGATCCGGTCGAGGTTCGTGATCTCCGCTACCCGGGTGATTCCTGCAGCAGGGAGCTTCGGCTCTATCCGGGCAAGGGTTGCATCGAGGGGGACTGCACGCTGGGTCTCGTGGTTATAGGTTTTCCTGCAGGAGTCAAGCTGCATCGTATTCACCTTCCGGCATGGAGGGCCGCCATCTCGCAAAAGAACGCGGGCAAATCTGCCTGAATTAGGTATTTCTCCGTATTCTGGTTTATACATTGTTTTTTTTTTCGGAGCGGGGCTGTTCGGGACCCACTCGACCCGGCCCCAAAGCCCCCCGCTACGAAAGGTCTCGTACCCGAGACTTCGAGAGAGACCGGCCAGGAAGAGAAGTTGTTCTTTTGGGCAGCTGGAAATCTTCGGTGGCTTTGCGGCCGGGCAGGTTTTGAATCGGCGATCTCCTCTCAGGTGCGTACTCGCGCTCTTCCTCAAAAACACCGGGGAGAACAATTTTGTTCTCGGCCGACCGATTGTACTAGCAGATGGACTCGTTCCCATCCGGTGAACCGTGTGTGCAGACCCATGCGAGGAAGAGATCCCAGAGGATCCGAATCGGTGGTCTCTCTTTCGCGCTGGTCACCCTTTTCATCCTCTTCTCGGCTTTCGCATCCTCTATCCCGCAGGATTCGGCCGGGTCCGCACACCTCTCACCGGGAGATCAGTCCGTAGGCTTCCCGGAGATCGCACCCCGCGAGTCCCTCGGAACACTCCCCGGGGACGTGGAAAACCCGTTCATCGCGCCAAACAATAGTCCCGGAACGATCGAGCGGGCGTATACCTTCCCCTTTTCCCAAACGAACGTGACCGTCCGGGCCAACGCGTCTGTGGCCATCTATGAAGGGGCCCGGAACGGGGTCACGTATATCGTTGCCCCGCACGGAAGTCCGATCGAGCTGCTGGCACCAGGATACTACCAGGCCTTTATCGATGACGCCCACCAGGACCCCTTCTATACGGGGCTCCTCTGCGATCTCTCCAGCATCCGTTCGCGATACAGCCTTACGGACGATGAATACCTTGAACTGACGACGAATTTTGTCCAGAGTTTCCCCTACGACACGGAGGGGGGCTTGACCCGGACAACCCGCCGCGGTTCCCGGTCCAGACATTCGTCGACGGGACAGGAGATTGCGATGACAAGAGCCTCCTCCTCGCAGGGCTCCTCTCGCGTGAAGGGTACGATATCGTACTCTTCCTCTTCATCCCCGAGCACCATATGGCAATCGGGGTGAGGAACAGCAGCTTCGCGTTCCGGAATACCGGGTACATGTTCATCGAGACTACGGGGCCGGTCCTGGTAGGCGAGGTTCCTTCACGCCTTGCCATTGCAGAAAAATACGATCTGGATAACCGGAACAGTAACCTAACGATTGCGAACAGCACCCCACTCGCGATCCGGGTGGGCACCGGCACGAAGGGGTACACAAGCGCATCCGAGACAGCGTATATCCTCGGTGCCCGGAAGCTGATCGACAGCAGGATCGCAGGCCTGCGGCCGGGATTGGGAAACTGCACGGCCGAAAGTCGCAGCTGCAAGCTGGCGGCCGAGAGGGAGTACAACCGGTACGCACTCCTCCACAATTATATCGTGAAGCACTCGTACGATCGCAAAGGGCTCTATCGCTATCTCCGCGGGTACGATCCCGCCAGGACCCGGTGGTCCCTCTCTCCCGTACCGGATCCGGTCTACGGTGCATCCTCTCCGCTGACGGGCCTTTTTGGGAATAACCGAATTCTCTCCTGGCGCTGGCAGGACCTCGGCCAGCAGGTCGCCTTCCTGCATGCACCATCGTTATATTACAACATTCCTGGCTTCTGGCGTGAATAAAGGGCAGGAACTCATGGTCCGGGGCCGGATGAAAGACCGCAAAGATTGGACTCCCCGCTGCTAATCTTCCCCGATCATTCCCCAAATCAGATCCATAAACCGGGGAAATTCCCCCTCAACCGGTTCCCCCCGGGCAAATTCCACATCCATGCACCGGGCGAGGATCTCCTCGACCGGGCCGGGATCATACGGGGAGATCTCTCGGAAGAGGGAGATCACTTCTGTCACGGTCATCTCCTCTCCCGCACCGTACCGGGCTGATATGAAGAGCCGGAGCGCCCGGCCGGCAAGCCCGTAGGCTTCCGGGTACCGGTTCCTGGAGTACGCTTCCTGGGCGGATGCAAGAAGCCGGAGGGCGTCAGCTGAAGGGACGGGATAGGTTGTCGCCGGTCCACGCGGGGCGGCGGGAACAACTGACTTTCTCCGGGCAGAGTACCATGCAAGGATCAGGCAGGTTGAGATGAGCCACGCGACTGCCGCAACTGCCATGGTCGGGATAGGGGGGGTATCACCCGCCATCGCCATGCTCACGGTCACGTTCCCCAAACTGTCGGTCCCGTTGAGATGAGCGTTCCCTCCTTTGGGGTTTGAAAAGCTCATATTAACCGAGGTGACGGACAGCGTAGCATCGAATGTTGTCTCCTTGAGCTGGTATCCGGTTGCCGCAAGTTCCTGCTGGTAGGCCACGAGACGGGAGCTGGAATCGAGGGCCGGCGTGGTATTGATCCCCGCGTCCGATCTGCCGCTCATCCGGGGGACGATTCCTGCATCCATCGATCCGCCGAGGACGACCTGCCGGTCTGTCCCCATCTGGTACACGGCGGAGAATGTCCCAGAAGTATTCGTTGCCGGCCTCGCACCCAGGGATCTCAGGGCAAATCCCTGGGCAACAAGGCTCTCGTTGACCCGGCTGAAGAGTGGATCCAGGTTCAGCCTGTCGGTGAATTCTTCCTGCATCCGGCCCTGCTGATCCCGGAGGGAACTCGCGTTCATTTCGCCCCTGCCCCCCAGCGATGTCTGGCTGCCGGTATCCGCTGCCAAGTGTTGCCGGAGACTGACCGCCTGTTCCCTGACGCTGACGGAACTTGTGACCGGCACATCGGTGGTTCCCGGCCCGCTGGTGCTTGCGAGGGGGGAGGCGGTGTTCCGCAGCTGTTCGGGGCCGGGGACGATCCGGACGATGATCTCCGGGAGGCTGATGTGGATCCGTTCCGTGTCCCGGTAATCGTAGGCTACATGGACCCTGAAAGATCTAGGACTTACGCGTTTGAAGGCAGATTCGAACAAGAGATATTCATCACAGCACTACAAAAATAATCAGATTAGAACGCCGTGGAAGCGATAAAGAGAGAAGAAGCGGATCGATGAATCGAGCGTTTCGACTCGTACCAGCTGGAACCTGTATTCAATCGATGGGTTTCGAGGCGAAGAAATGCCAGCAACGAGAGCAGAATATGTCCTCGTTGAACAACCTCTTTTGGGACCCTGGCATCTCTCGATGCCACAACCTTGCTTGATGCCACGGTGATCCTCTTCGATATTCCATCCAAGTTCCTTGAACGTTTTTCTGTCGGTTTCCGATGCATCGAGAATATCGGTAGCCCAATGTTCGGGTTCCTTATCAGAGTGAACGATCCTAAATAGCTTGATGAAACCGTATTGTCTCAGATGAACAACTCTTCCTTCGGGAGGAATCTCAATCTCAGAAACTGAACGGTTGTACGTATTATCAGGATCAACCAACCGGTTGGATTTGAGACGGGTACACCAATGCCACTTCAGCGTGCGGATCAATTTCAGGTTGGCGATACTCGAATACCACGAATCAAAGATGACACATCCCGGCTGAAACTTTCTTTCTTCGGCTGCTCGTAGCATATCCCGGAAATGATCCTTTTTGTTTTTCCCGTCTTTGTCTGGACAATAGATCCGGAAATCTACCGAAACTATCGCAGAACCATCAGTCCAAATGGTTGAGATTAGGTTGATTCCCTGAACTATCCGATGATGCTTCCCACTCCAGTGCCGGGTCACCAGTTCAATCTGATGGGAATACGGTTTGTCGAGGGTACTATCATCGATTACCAATACTCCTTCGTTAGCCCGGAGCAACCGTTGCGCTTCCTCATACAGCGCCCCCGTGTGGTGAGGCTGGCTGCCTCTCTAACAAACGCTTGACGGAAGCGTGAGCTATTGATACTGGTTCAGCGGGAAAACACCAGGATGCCTCTGTACACGAGCAAACCTGATACGTCGATATCAAAAAGTTTACAAAATTGCCGCTCGTGCATTTCGGAGGATTCACTCTCGTTCGATCTCCATCCCGGGTTTGTCTAACCCTTGGATGGGCGCTACTAACTCTTAGATCTTTCGGTCAAAACCAAGGGCGTAAGTCCTAGTAAATATGATCCCCCAGCGTTCGATCGAGGAAGGTGCCGCGATGGAGAAGGGCAAGACCAACCCCGACTACTTCGAGGCCTGCTCCACCTGCGAGATGAACCCGGAAGATATGAAGAGGCTCGGCATCTGGAAGAACACCAATGTCCGGGTGACGAGCGAATGCGGCAGCGTTATCGTGAAAGCGATCGAGCCGACCCAGTACTGCTCCCCCGGCCTCGTCCACATCCGGCAGGGTGTCTGGGCCAACCAGATCGTCCCGCCGCGGACCCAGTCCACCGGCACACCGCAGTACAGCGGATTCCCGGTCACCCTCGAACCGGCAATGAACGAGATGCTCAAGACCGCCCTCGAACTCGTGCAAAGATGCCCAAACTTATCACCGGCGTAGGATGCCCCTACTGCGGATCGTCCTGCGATGATATCGAAGTCATCGTATCGGACGATGAAACAAAAATTCTCGAAGTCCACAATGCCTGCATCATCGGGAGCAACCTCTTCCTCCATGCAAACGACCCGACCCGGCCGAAACTCCCGCGGATGCGCCAGCCGGATGGTTCCATGAAGGAGATCCCGTACGACGAGGCGATCGACTGGATGGCAAAGACCATGCTTGCAGCAAAGAAGCCCCTGATCTATGGTTTCGGTTCCACAAACTGCGAAGGCATGAGCGCTGTTGCGCGGATCTCCGAGAAGTCCGGAGCGGTGCTCGACAACTGCGCAACCATCTGTCACAGTCCCTCGTTCCTTGCGATCTTCGACAACGGGTACCCAAGCTGCACGCTCGGAAAAGCCAAGAACCGTGCCGATGTCGTGGTCTTCTGGGGATGCAACCCGATGCACGCCCACCCCCGTCACACCTCCAGGTACTCGATCTTCCCCCGCGGTTATTTCACCCAGAAGGGTCAGATGCAGCGGACCGCTCTCTGTGTCGACCCCCGCGAGACCGACACCGCGAAACTCGCCGACAACCACCTCATGCTCGATCAGGGCCACGACTACGAGCTCTTTGACGCTTTCCGGACCGTGCTCCGGGGGTACGATATTCCCGAAGTCGTTGCAGGAATTCCCCGGGAAAAGATCAGGGAATCTGTCGAAATTATGAAGAAGGCCCAGTTCTGCATGATCTTCTTCGGCATGGGCTGCACCCACACCGATGGCCGGAACCACAACATCGACCACGCGATCAGCCTGACCCGGGATCTCAACAACCACACCAAGTGCTCGATCATGGCCATGCGGGGCCACTATAACATCGCCGGACCTGGCCAAGTTTGGTCATGGCAGTTCGGTTTCCCGTACTGCATCGACCTCTCGAAAGGAACCCACGCCCACATGAACCCCGGCGAGACAATCTCGATCGACCTTGCAATGCGGGACGAAGTGGACTGCTTTGTCAACGTCGGGACCGATGCCGGTGCACACTTCCCCATCCAGGTGGTGCAGCACCTCAAGAAACACCCGTTCATCACCATAGACCCGAACTTCTGCATGGCAAGCGAGATAGCCGACCTCCACATCCCGGTCAGGATCGCGGGAGTCGATGAGCCTGGCGTTGTCTACCGGATGGACAACGTGCCGATCCAGTTCAAGGCCGTGCTCAAGGGCCTGCCGGGCGTACCAAGCGATGAGGAACTCTTCGACCGCGTCTACGAACGCATGTGCGAGCTCTCGAACTGCCAGCCGATCTGGCCGGCGGCAAAAGAGCACCGGAGATATCCGCACAACACCAACCCGGCGGTGAGCTAGATGGCAAACGGAGAACTTATTGTCAAGGGCGGGTTTATCATTGACCCGACCCGGAAGATCGATGGCGATGTCGGCGATGTCGCCATCAAAGACGGAAAGATTGTTGAGAAGGTCAGCTCTTCGGCAAAGGTCATCGATACGAAAGGCAGGGTCGTGATGGCCGGCGGCGTTGATGTCCACGCCCATGTAGCGGGCCCCAAGGTCAACGTGGGCCGGCTGATGCGGCCCGAGGACAAACTCCTCTCCGGTGTCTCCCGGAGCGCGATGGCGAAGAACGGGTACCGGATGGAGGCGGGGTTCTCGATCCCGAGCACCTTCAAGACCGGGTACGACTACGCCCGGATGGGCTACGGCTTCGTCATGGAAGCCGCGATGCCCCCGATCCACTCCCCCCACGTCCACGAGGAGATCCACGATACCCCCATCATCGATGAAGCGGCTCTCCCGGTCTTAGGCAACAACTGGTTCGTGATGGAGTACCTCAAGGCAGGCGAGGTCGAGAACACGGCGGCCTACATCGCCTGGCTCCTCCGGGCAACAAAAGGCTATGGCGTCAAGGTCGTCAACCCCGGCGGCACCGCTGCCTGGGGCTGGGGCCTCAACTGCCTGAACCTCGATGACGTGGTACCGTACTTCGAGATCACCCCCAGAGAGATCATCACCGGTCTCTTAAAGGCCAACGAGTACCTTGGCCTGCCGCACTCGATGCACGTCCACCAGAACGATCTCGACAATCCCAGTAACTACACGGGTACCATCGAGTCCCTCAAGATCGCCGAGGGCGTCAAGCCGAAGAACAAGTTCGGCCGCGAACAGGTTCTGCACTCGACCCATCTCCAGTTCCACTCGTACAAGGGAGAGAACTGGGGGAACTTCGAGTCCGGTGCAAAGGAAGTCATGGACTACGTGAACAAGAACACGGCGATCACCATCGATACCGGGAACGTCACCCTCGACGAGACCACGACCATGACCGCTGATGGCCCGTTCGAACACCACCTCCACGGCCTCAACCACCTCAAGTGGGCTAACGTGGATGTCGAGATGGAGATCGCAGCCGGTGTCGTCCCCTACGTCTATGATCCGAACATCAGGGTCTGCGACATCCAGTGGGCGATCGGCCTCGAACTCGCACTCTTCGCAAAGGATATGGACCGGACCTTCCTCACCACCGATCACCCGAATGCGGGACCGTTCACCCGGTACCCCCGGATCATCAAGTGGCTGATGTCGAAGAAAGCCCGGGAGGCAGTTCTCGATTCGTTCAAGCACAAGGACAAAGTCATCGCCGCAACCCACCTCCACAGCCTGGAGAGGGAGCTCACGCTCTTCGAGATCGCCCAGATGACCCGGTCCGGCCCTGCCAAGTGCCTCGGCCTTTCCCGTACCTACGGCGGCCTGGCACCCGGCATGATTGCCGATGTCGGAATCTTCGATCTCAACTACGCGAGCATGCCATCCGATGCAGAGAAGATCGAGTCTGCGTTCCAGCGGGCCGCCTGCTTCATCAAGTCCGGCGAGATCGTGGTGAAAGACGGCGAAGTCGTCGGCCACGGCCACAAGCAGACGGTCTGGGTCAATGTCAACATGCCCGAGAATCCGCAGGTCATGCGCAACATCACCCAGAGTTTCACCAAGAACTACACAGTCCAGCTCCAGAACTACGCGGTGAAGGACTACCTCGCGCCCCACCCGTTCGTGATCAACGTAGACGTGGAGGCTTAATTCATGGCAGTTGTCACGTTAAAACCCACAAAGGTCCCCGGGCTCATGCTCGAAGGCTACAGCATCACACCCGATGCATTCGTGGGAAAGACTTCCACACAGATCGCTGCCCTCCCTGCACACGAGGGCAAGATCCATGTCACGCTCGGCGACTTCTTCGCGGTCAGTGGACAATCCGGAGCGACCGCAGCGGAAACCGATATCGTTATCGCCGGCGACTGCACCCGGGTGAAGTACATCGGCTCGAAGATGACCGCAGGGTCGGTCACCGTCAACGGCAATGCTGACATGTACGTCGGCGGCTGGATGAAGGGCGGCAAGATCCACATCACGGGGAACGTGGACTCGTTCTGCGGGATCCAGATGGAAGGCGGCGAGCTGATCGTCGACGGCGACGCCAAGAACCATGTCGGCTGTGCCTACCGCGGCGACTGGAGGGGCTTGAGACGGGACTCTACCGGTACCTGCCGAAATCGGGCAGCATTGTTGCCGAGCGAATCGATTCCGGCCTTATCCTTGAGATGAGCACCGCCAGCATGAACTTCAAACTCATGACCCGGGCCGCCGTCACCTTCCTCTGGGTGGCGGTCCCCTACCGGTCGGTCTGGGCGCTCGGGAACCGCGGGTACCGGAGCGTGCTCATCGAGGCCGGGCACAGTTGCCAGAGTCTCATCATGGCATCGGCCGGTCGCTGGTACCAGGTCTTTCCCACGGACATGTTCCACGACGAACTGATCGCGAAACTGGCCGGCCTGGACACGGAGACGCAAGGGCCGATCTACCTTGCGGCCGTGGGGAGAGGAGACAGTCACGCTGGCCTAAAGGGTCTCCCTTTTTTGCTCTTTTTCCCGCTCGGGCTCGCGATGAGAGGCCATTTCTCCCGGAAGGATTCGCGACCATTTTTGGATTTCCGGTACGCCCCATGCATCTCTTTGCGGCGGAAAACCGTTCAGGAGGTCGGGGGATCCGGGGCCTTACCCCGGCTCTTCCAAACGAATCGTTTATTGAGGAACACCGGAATAAACTATAGTACTTTTACAAAATTCGCAGGTAAAATGAATGCGCTAAAAGAGGACCCCACGAAGGACGGACGCGACAGTGTGGCAGGAACCTATCCGGAGGACGTGGTCATATGGTAAAGCGGTACCTCAAGCTCATCTCCCTCGAAGAGGCGAGGCATCTCCTTACAACCTCGTTTCCCCCTCCCGCCATGACGGAAAAAGTGCCGGTAACACAGTCGCTCGGCCGGGTCGTGGCCGTCCCGGTATATGCGAAATATTCCGTCCCGGAAGTCAATATCTCGGCAATGGACGGCATTGCTGTCCGGAGCCGGGACACAATCGGTGCAACCGACCGTAAACCCGTCACGCTCGAGCATCTTTCCCGGGTCAATACCGGCAACATCGTCCCACCGGAGTTCGATGCCGTGGTCATGATCGAAGATACGTGGGAGGTCGGCGACCGGTTCCAGATCCGGAAATCTGCTGCGCCCTGGCAGCATGTCCGCCCGGCCGGGGAAGACATCCGGGAAGGCAGGCTCGTGCTGCCCCGGGGCCACGAGATCCGTGCCTTCGATATCGGTGCCCTCGCAACGTACGGGGTGACCAGTATCGACGCAAGGGCCGCGGATGTCGGGATCATCCCGACCGGGACCGAACTCGTTCCTCTCGGAGTACGGCCCGGGCCCGGGCAGGTCGTCGAGAGCAACACGATCATGGCACAGGTCTTCCTCTCGGCCATGGGAAGCCGGTGTACCCGGTACCCCATAGTGCCGGACGATCCGGATCTCATTGCCGAGAGCCTGGAACGGGCGGTCCGGGAGAACGATATGGTCATCATCTCAGCAGGTTCTTCTGCGGGAACCCGGGACTTTACCGAGGGCGTCATCCGGTCTCTGGGGGAGCTCATCTTCCACGGGGTCGCCGTAAAGCCCGGGAAACCGGTGATGCTTGGGAAGATCGATAATAAGCCGGTCCTCGGGCTCCCCGGCTTCCCGCTCGCAGCGCAGTCAATGCTCCGGGAGTTTGCCGCCCCGCTCCTCGAGTCCTGGGGTCTTGCCCCGCCTCACCGGCATACCGTGAAGGTACGGCTGGCCCAGGCAGTCACCTCCGATCTCGGGTTCGATGAGTTTGTCCCGGTCTTTGTCGGGAGGATCAGAGAGACCTGCTGGGGAACACCGCATGCGCGGGGCGCAGGGGTCCAGATGGCGACGGTCAAGGCAAACGCCTATGTCCACGTCCCACCCTTGGCTGAAGGGTTCGAGGCCGGAGAGGAGATCGACGTATTCCTGACCACCGATCCCGGAAGCATCGACCGAACCCTGATCCTGAGCGGGACGCTCGACCCGGCACTGGAGGAACTCGCAAACCTTGTCCACGACCGCGGCCTCTTCATCCACGCAAGCACGACCGGAAACATCGGCGCACTCATGGCCCTGAAGCGGCGATCCTGTCACGCTGCGTCCTTAAGCCTCCCTGCATTACCGGTCATGTCGGAATGCCGGTTCCTGATGCAGCACCTGCCTGCGACCGGCCTCGTTCTCATCCATATCGCGGATGTGGAGCAGGGCATCGTATCGCAGGACGGGATCACGATTGAGGATCTTCCGAAGGTCCGCTGGATCAACACCCGGAAGGATACCTCGATGCGGATGGTTTTCGATTCGCTCCTGTCCGAACGGGGGATCGAACCGGCAACGATCAACGGGTATCACCACGAAGTATCCGGACCGCAGGCGGTCGCGGCTGCGGTCAGGAACGGGTTTGCCGACGCCGGGATGAGCTCCTCCGGCATCGCACGGGCGTGCGGACTCCGTTTCGTTCCGGTCGCGCACGAGCATCTCGAGCTCGCGTTCCATCACGATATGCTCACCGATCCGCGGATTGCCACGCTTCTTCCGCGGGTAAACTCACCGGAATTCCGGCACATCCTTGGGAAGATCGGGGGATACGGGACCGGGGAGACCGGGAAGATCCGGCTCCTGGGTGCCGACCGGACAATTATCGATCTCCGGCCAGATGGAATTGCCCAGTGACCGGACAGAGGTTCGGCTTTTGGGTCGCGAGCGACCAGATATGAGGTTTTTTCGGGATTACCCCGGAAAGACAAAATACAGTCCCCAGGAAAAATGCAGGCTCGTTCTTTTAAAAGAAGGCCAAGGAGACATTTTTTTTAGTCTCAAAAAAGAGAGGAAAAAATTTGGGGTGATTACTTCCCAAGCAGGTTGAAGACGTTCCGGTACATGCCGCTGCCGGTGTTGTGCAGCCGGGCACGCTCTCCTCGACCATGGCCATGCCACGTGCCCGGCGTCTCGATGGAGCTCCCGGGATGGGGCTCAGTGGCAATGATACCAGCCTTGACAGCGCCGTTCATCAGGAGCGCGCCCTTCTCGGAGCAGTCCCCGACGGAGGTTGCCGTGCCAGCCTTCTCACCGATGACACCCCCGTTTCCGCACGCGAGATCGGTCCGGCCCGGGACCTTCATCCTGCACCTGCGGCAGTTGGTCCTGCGGCCGTATCCGTGCTCTCCGGGCTCATCGACCGAGATGGTTCTGTGGCCTCCCCCGTAATCGATGATAAACCGGCCCTCAATCGATCTCTTCCTTGTGGACCGTGTTCGGGTCAACGCCGAACTTCCCGGGGATCATCCTGCGGGTGAGGACCGGGCTGACCGAACCTTTGGCAGTTGACACCGATGAGGATGATGTTATCGGGAGGGGGGTGCGGGCGCTTTGCAAGTTCGTAGAACCCCATCGCGTTGCATCCCTTGACCGCGACTCCGAGCTTCATCTCCGCTGCGCCTTTGAGGTACTTCTTGAGGAGCTTCGCGTTCGGGAGCGTCCGGCAGTGAAGGGGGACCGAGGGACCGGGGCAGATGCGCGCGCAGTTGTGGACATTGTTTGTACTGAACGCGACCCGGGCCAACTTCTGCATGGCGTAGCAGTCTTCGTTCACGGTACGGCACGAGGCCTGGAGCCCGGGGGGCCTGGGCCCGAACTTATTGGAGGACACCTTGGACTTCTACACAGGGAAGATACAGGATCCTGTCACCAGGGATATGTTCGGAGTCCGGCTCCCGGCATCCATTGTCTCACTTTCTGCCCTTGCGGCGGGAACCGGCGATGGAGAGAAGCGTGATCCCGCCGATACCCGTGCAGCATGCAGGTATCCTTCGCGACAGGGAGGTGACCTCTCGGGAGAGGAAGAGGAGAAGAAGCGAGTGGATGCAGGCAAACGTTAAGAACTCATGGTTAACTTAAAAAAACTGTTTATCAGATGCTGTTCAAGTATTTTTCATGCAGCCCGGACATACCAGGCATTCCACCGGTGGACTCGACGCAAGGATGGAGGCCGCAGATCTCGAAGAGAGGATGAAGAATTACATCAGGCAGTGTGTAGCGTTTCACACCTCCCCGGCCCCGGGGATCCTGATCGGAGCATTCATGGTGGACTATGCGCTCGAACTCCTCGGTGTCAGTCCTTATGAGAAACTTTACGGGGTCTGCGAGACACCGAAGTGCGCCCCGGATGCCCTCCAGGTAATTGCACATTGTACGACAGGCAACAACCGGCTCCGGGTCATTCCCATCGGTAAATTTGCGATAACGATCAATGCGGCAACAAAGGAGGCCACGGCCGAGGCGGTGCGGGTTTTTGTGGATCTCAAAAAATTGAAAAACTATCCGTTCATCGATATCTGGTACGCAAACAGCCCGGAGTACGTAAAGGCAACGATGGATGAGATGCTCCAGCAGGAGATATTCCGGGCCGGGCGGGGTATTCTCACCAGCGAGCGCGTCCGGGTAACCGTCTCCGGCAAACGGAAGTGGAAGCCGGTAACCTGCCCGTGCTGCGGGGACTCGATCCCGGATTATCTCTTCGGGGATGGAAAGTGCGGGGGCTGCGGACCGATGGGATATTACGAGAAGATCAGCGGCAAACAATAACCTCATATTTTTTGGGGGTTTTTTGATTTCTAAAAAAAAGAGTTTCCCATAACCGGATAAGCAACCCGGAATTTGATGCATGCGGTTTTTCCGACAATTATGAAAATTTCGGAAGATTCGTAAAAAATTGGGTGGAGATCAGAGGATCAGGAATTCTCTTCGGACTTCCGGACCGGCTTTTTTACCCAGACGAGTTCTTTCCCGTTGAAGGTAAAGGATTTCATGAAATAGATGGTGAGATCTTTTGGCAGGGAAGACGTATCCGCATTGCCGGGAACCATAACCGCATAAAAACGGCGGGGGACGCTGCCATCAGTGATCTTTTCCGGGCGGGTGATTTCTTCGATCAGGTCGAGGGTTACTTCTTTTTTAAAGGTGACAAGAAGCTTGACGATCTCCCTTGTGCCTCTGTTCAGCCGCTCGATTATTACAATCGCATCATAGCTGTTGCCCTGCTTGCGGGGAATGATCTTCCAGCCATCGTAACTCGAATAGATCCGCTTTATTTCCTGCAGCGCGAAATCGTGCATGATATCCGTACAAATTCCCATGAAAGTAACTTTTTTTTAAGAAAATAAAAAGACTTTGTTAAACACATTTAATGATTTGGTTTCCACGTGGCTTTCGGAAAATTCGGAAAATTTCAAGTTTTTTTTTAATCTGACGCAAATTTAAGTTCTGGCCATAGGGATGTTTTTTTATTCAAGCAACAAAATGGAAATAGTCTGATGCCGGGTAAAAATAAACTCATTAACAAAATCATTTTATTAAGAATACACTAATAGTTATAATGCCCGAGAAGGGGCATAAGGGTCAATTTCCGGAATACTGTTTTCCCGGTCTTCCGTTTATCGTTGCCACGATATATTCAAACTGACCCCTTTTCTTCCCGATTGCTCAAGGGCTGAGATTCATCCGTTGCCTAACCCCCCGTGACGGTCTCCAAACCGCACATCGTCCTCATAAGCTCTGCTCCGGTTCCCGTTGACCCGGTTTGGAGCAGAGCTCACGTATATTTATGCAAGGCCGGGTCGTATACACTGGATGAAACAATCATGGTTGTACTCTCGGTCGATGGGCTTTTCCATGCTGCAATACGCATTCAGCTGCAGGAACAATCAGTATCCGTCACGTTCACCCGGAAGGCAATAACGATAAAATTCCCGACAACACGGAGACTTGCAGAATTCCTCCAGGTCCCGCATTACTATATCTTACCCTATTTTGCCATGATGGAGCAGGAAGAACTTGTCACCCGCGCAGAACGGGTAGGGATCCTCACGACGGCCGGAGGAAGCCGGAAGATGATCGCGCTGATGGAAGAGAAGTACCCACGGGAGATCGAGGAGATCATCGGGCCGACGATCTTTTCTGAAATGGTCAAACGATCCCGGTAGGAAATCCCACTGGGATCCCGAAAGTACATCCCCGGTGATTTCCCCGTCCGTTCTCCTGTCTCTCCCGAGAAGAAGGCTGCCTGAATACTTCAAATACCAATTGTTTATCAATTGATGAACAATTATACATTTAATAAAATCAAAAAGAAACCTTCATGATTCCTTCCTGTGAGACTAGTGTGATCATTCTATGGTTAAGAAAATGCATCTCGGATTGGCAGCAGTCGCTCTGACACTGCTGGTTGTGCTTGTTGGCTTCTCAGGATGTACAGGAACAAACCCTGCATCCACGACACCTGCAATAACCGCAGCGCCTTCGGCCACAACCCCGGCCGAACAGCAGAAACTGGTCATCGCGACAACGACCAGCCTGTACGATACCGGGCTCCTGAACTATCTCCAGCCCAAGTTCGAAGCCCAGAACAAGGTAAAACTCCTGATCACCTCACAGGGAACCGGAAAGGCAATCGAACTCGCGAGACGCGGTGACGCTGATCTCCTCCTTGTCCACTCTCCCGCACAGGAACTCGCGTTCGTGAACAGTGGCAATGGGATCAACCGGCGATCGTTTGCGTGGAATTCATTTGAGATCGTCGGACCGGCAGATGACCCGGCTGGGATCGCGAAGATGACCCCAGAGAAGGCATTTACAACAATTCTCCTGAAAGGCACCAACAAAACGGCAAACGTTTACTTCGTCTCCCGTGGCGATGGCTCCGGGACCCAGACCGCAGAGATAAATGTCTGGAAGGGTGCCGGCTACAATTACACAACCAAGGTGGAAAAGTCCGGTACCTGGTACATCGAAGCCGGGGAGGGGATGGGAGAGACCCTCCGGATGGCAGACGAGAAAGGCGCATACACCCTGACGGACGAAGGTACATTCCACTCGTACAAGAACAACCTGGCCATCGTGCCGGTTATCACAAACGGCAAGAGCCTCCTCAACATCTACAGCGTCATGACCGTGTACAATGACAAGCAGCCTGCCGAGAAGATCAAGATGGCGAACACGTTCATCAACTTCCTGACATCCCCGCAGACCCAGGCCGATATCGGATCTTATGGCTCAGACAAGTATGGGAAGGCACTCTTCAACCCGATGTCCGTGAGCCAGCCGGATACGACAGCAGGATGGATAGGGGACTACTCCACGCCGGCAACTGAGCTTACTCCCCCGGCACCGGCTGCAAATGCGACAGCAGCAGTAACCGCAGCTGCATCGACCACCGCTGCAACGAGAAAGATAACCTGATTCTTCCAAAACTTTTTTTTATCCCTGGGTCTTCTCAAAGCGGGATACAACTTCAGCTTCTGATAACAGCCGGAAGAGATCTCCCTTTTGCCACAGGCTCCGGCCACGTGATGTTCATTTCCTGGATGTATACAATCACCAGGTATTACCGGTGTCGATCGGTGCGGTCCACCATTACAGGATTTTTGCACTTTTCCCCGAAGGGTTTCCTGCCGAGCCAGCCCAGAAGGTAAGAAGCGATCATACCAATGATGAAGGCAAGCGTCATGGAACTCGCGACCGCAAGGATCCCGATGAGGATCGTAATGCCCAGCGAGTCAGTCCTGAGGCTGTGCCGGGCCATCTCAATGCCGACAAAGACGAGCAGGGCCCCGAGAGCCCCGACTGCGATGATCGAGAGAACTTGCGGGGAAGTAAAGAAGAGGGCGAGGATAATAAAAATCGCACCGGCATAGATGTTCGCTCCCCCGGTCCTCGCACCGTACCGGTACTGCCCGGCAAGACCTCCGGCACCGTGGCACATGGGAAAACCGCCAGACGGGACCGATGTCAGGTTCATGAGGCCGATGGTGGTCGAGAGCTTCCTGGGCTGCACGTCCCGGGCGAAGAGATCTTTTGTGAGGAGTGAGGTTGCGAGGATCGCATTCGCGATGGTGAGGACGAGCTGGGGGAGGACGAGTGTTGAGAACGCTGAACCGAAGTCGCCGGGAAGTGGGATCACCAGCCGGGGGGCTGAAATAAAACTGAGCGGGGGGAGGCCAGAGAGAAGAAGACCGCTGATGAAACCTGCACCTATCACGCAGATCGAAGAGAGATCCGGGATCGACCAGTAGCGGATGAGGAGAGAGAAGGCGACGATAATCGCAATCCCGATCCCAAAGAAGACCGGGTCCCTGATAACGAAATTTGCCGACGATCTGAGCAGAATCAGGGCGAGGCCGAGCTGGATCCCCCGCACGACACTCTGCGGCACCCACCTGTCAAGAATCTCAAAAAACTGGCCGTAACCGAGCACCAGGAAGATCACGCCGAGCATCAGCCCGGCAGCAGCAATCTCGCCGCTCGCGATCCCGCCCGCAATGACGATCACCGCTATCGCCTTCATCGGCTCAAGCGGGATCGGCAGCCGGTAATAGAGGCCTGTTGCAATAAACCAGATCCCGAAGAAGAGAAGAACATACCGGGCATTGACATCCGAAACGAGCGCAACTACGAGGATGAGGGGGATGATCGTGCCAAAGTCGCCCAAAGAGCCTGCCAGCTCGGACAGGGAGAACTTCAGCGGTATTCGGGTTTGAACGGCGGTATCAGGCTTTCTTTTGAAGGCGTCGGACCGTAATCCATCTCACCGAATCCGGATAGAGCGGAAGAGGATAGTTTAAAGTCACATCTGATATTAATTAAAATAAACTGACATCGATTATAGGAATTAACCTTTTCCGGAGTATTCTGGTGATGTACCTCAGTATTTCCAACGAACGGCGCGTCCATGAGGGGCTGCAATGATCGATATCGTATCCGGGATAATAAAGGCAGTTAACCTCATCGTGACCCTGAATCCCGAAGTTCTCCAGATCGCCATCCTCTCGGTCTATATTTCCCTCTCCGCCACAATACTCGCTGCCCTAATCTCCATCCCGCTCGGAGGGCTCATCCACTTCCACGAATTTTGCGGGAAACGCGGAATCATCATCGGAATCCAGACGCTTTATTCCGTCCCCACCGTCGTCGTCGGTCTTCTCCTCTATCTCCTTATATCCTCGGCCGGGTCATTTGGTTTCCTCCACCTCCTCTGGACACCATCAGGAATGATCCTCGGGCAGACGGTCCTGATCATCCCCATAACCACCGGGCTCACCCTATCAGCGCTCAGCGGGGTAGACAGGAGCATCAGAGATGCCCTGATCTCGCTCGGCGCCACAACCCTCCAGGGGATCCACCAGATCGTGAAGGAAGCGCGCTCTGCGATCCTCAGCGCGATCGTCCTCGCATTCGGCCGCGCCATATCAGAGGTGGGAGTTGCCATGATGATCGGCGGCAATATCCGGGGGGAGACACGGGTGCTGACTACCGCCATCGCCCTCAAGACCGATATCGGCGATTTCTCGTTCTCAATTGCGCTTGGGATCATCCTCCTTGGGATCGCACTTGTTGTCGTTCTGGTCCTGAACCTGATCACGGCCGGGCTCCCGTTTGAATCGCAGGTTGCTCTCGGAGGCCCGCGAACGTGATCCGGATCGCAGGAGTCTCGCGGGAGATCAGGGGTGAGAAGATCCTCGACGGGATCAATCTTGAAATCCGGGACGGAGAGATCTTCACCCTTATCGGGCCAAGCGGGAGCGGAAAGACCTCGCTCATCCGGATCATTGACCTGCTGGATGTACCGACTGCCGGAACAATTTTTTTTGACGGGGCGGACTCCGCAACCTCGCATTCCGGGCGCCTTGCCCTCCGGAGAAGGATGGCGCTCGTCTTCCAGAAACCGGCGGTACTCAATACGACCGTTGCAAAAAATGTCGCATTCGGCCTGGTGTTCCGGGGCGTCGATGGGCCGGAGATCGAGAGGCGCGTCGAGGCTGCGCTCAATCTTGTGGGACTTGCGGGCTTCTCCGGGCGCCGGGCGGTGACGCTCTCGGGGGGGGAGATCCAACGGGTAGTCCTTGCCCGGGCGATGGTAACCGAACCGGAAGTCCTCCTCCTCGATGAGCCAACGGCAAATCTCGACCCGGTAACTTCGGAACTCATCGAAGACCTTATAATCCGGTTCAACCGGGAGTTCAAAACCACGATCATCCTCTCCACCCACGACATGGTACAGGGGCAGCGGCTTGCAACCCGGATCGGGGTCATCATGAACGGAAAGATTGCCCAGGTGGGCGATCTTCACGAGATTTTTTACCAGCCCCGGGGGGCGGAAATTGCGCATTTTGTCGGTATCGATACGATCCTGCACGGCATAGTTGAAAAAAACGATCGGGGACATGCAATAATTTCAGCAGGAAGATCACGCATCGAGGCGATCACCCCGATTCAGCCCGGGCGACATGTCGGGATCTATATCCGCCCCGAGGAGGTGACCGTTTCCTCTCTGCAGGGAGGGGTGCCCGCACAATCTAGTGTCCGGAACCGGTTTTCCGGGACCATTACCCGGATTGCACCGTTCGGCCCGTTTATCCGTATGACCGTGGACTGTGGATTTATGATGACCGCGATGATCACCCGGAGATCCTGCGAAGAACTCGGCCTTGCTGTCGGGTCTTTAGTCTGCCTCGGTGTCAAGGCATCATCCATCCACGTTCTCCCCGAAAGGCCCTGAACTAAAATTCAATATTTTTAAAAGAGAGGCACCAGGATATGCTATGGCTCACCTGTCCACAGATCTTCCCATGTACATCGGCATTGGAGGTTTCACATTGTCCACCGGGATCCTTCTTCTCTCCTTCCTGCTCCGTCCGTATTATACCCGAATGGTTCCTGGGGATCGCAAAACAAAGGTCGGATGAGGATTCGCTTGTCCCGATGGGGGACGAACTGGCAGAGGAGTCGACAAGCCGATCGCGCCGGTCCTTTCCGGGTATGAACTGTTGAAAGACAAAGGAGAATAAATTTCTTTTTGAATTTTTTTGCCCCAACGAAGGGGTGTGATATCCCGAATTGATTTTACACATATAACCACTTCTGCGCATAGTTCAGAATCCTCTCCTGGGGTAGACGGTACCAGAATGCGTTATAAGGCTCATCGAAATCGAGACTCACTCATGTGAGGTTTGATGACATTGTGCCAGTGAAGAATTTTATCGACAGAACCGAACTTCGCGATCCTTCGTTCGACTTCTCCGAAGAACCGTTCAATTTTGCCGTTCGTTTGAGGGTGTTTTATCCTGGTTGGGATGGGTTTTATGTTGTGATGAACAAGGAACTCTCCGAATTTATGATGGGCCTGTTCACGGTTCCGAGCTGAAACGAATTGTGTACTGTTGTCAGTGAGGATCTCGCGGGGCGTACCTTACATCTGGAATCCCTGATTCAGCACCGTGAGAGTGTTCTCGGTAGTTGGAGAATCGAATACCCCGTAGCAGGTGATGAGGCGGGATGAATCATCCATGAATGCGATCAGCCATTTCTTCGATCCTTTAAGTTCGAACTCTTTCCAGTCTCCCTGCCCCATCGACATGGAATGAGTATGTTCATACCGAACATATTTCCGCTGTTGCCGTTTTTTCATGTTGATCTCCACCAGACCGTGGTTCAACAATACCCGATAGATTCGATTATGCGGGATATGGATCCCGTGTGTTTCCTCAATCTTCTTCTCCAGATGGATTGGACCAATGTTGTTGGATTGATAGGTTGCGAGGATCAACTCTTCTGCTCGATCATCGATGGCGTGGGGCTTTCTTCCAGATTGCCTGAGTACCGGATATTCCCCCGATTCTCTGAACGGGTTGATGAACTGATACACTCGTTGACGGGTAATCTGGAAATACCGGGCAATCTCAACAACGGGTTTATCATTGACACATTGCTGAATGATCCTCTGGATATCCCCATTCGATAAGTTGCTCAAATCGGTATTTACATCTGATGTCAAATGATTTCGGGATAGGACATTTTAAAGTTCATCTGAATAAGATTAGGACTTACGCCCTTGGTTTGGGCCGAAAGATCTAAGAGTTAGTAGCGCCCATCCATGGGTTAGACAAACCCGGGATGGAGATCGAACGAGAGTGAATCCTCCGAAATGCACGAGCGGCAATTTTGTAAACTTTCTGATATCGACGTATCAGGTTTGCTCGTGTACAGAGGCATCCCGGTGTTTTCCCGCTGAACCAGTATCAATAGCTCACGCTTCCGTCAAGCGTTTGTTAGAGAGGCAGCCAGCCTCACCACACGGGGGCGCTGTATGAGGAAGCGCAACGGTTGCTCCGGGCTAACGAAGGAGTATTGGTAATCGATGATAGTACCCTCGACAAACCGTATTCCCATCAGATTGAACTGGTGACCCGGCACTGGAGTGGGAAGCATCATCGGGTAGTTCAGGGAATCAACCTAATCTCAACCATTTGGACTGATGGTTCTGCGATAGTTTCGGTAGATTTCCGGATCTATTGTCCAGACAAAGACGGGAAAAACAAAAATGATCATTTCCGGGATATGCTACGAGCAGCCAAAGAAAGAAAGTTTCAGCCGGGATGTGTCATCTTTGATTCGTGGTATTCGAGTATCGCCAACCTGAAATTGATCCGCACGCTGAAGTGGCATTGGTGTACCCGTCTCAAATCCAACCGGTTGGTTGATCCTGATAATACGTACAACCGTTCAGTTTCTGAGATTGAGATTCCTCCCGAAGGAAGAGTTGTTCATCTGAGACAATACGGTTTCATCAAGCTATTTAGGATCGTTCACTCTGATAAGGAACCCGAACATTGGGCTACCGATATTCTCGATGCATCGGAAACCGACAGAAAAACGTTCAAGGAACTTGGATGGAATATCGAAGAGGATCACCGTGGCATCAAGCAAGGTTGTGGCATCGAGAGATGCCAGGGTCCCAAAAGAGGTTGTTCAACGAGGACATATTCTGCTCTCGTTGCTGGCATTTCTTCGCCTCGAAACCCATCGATTGAATACAGGTTCCAGCTGGTACGAGTCGAAACGCTCGATTCATCGATCCGCTTCTTCTCTCTTTATCGCTTCCACGGCGTTCTAATCTGATTATTTTTGTAGTGCTGTGATGAAGATTTCTTGCTCGAATCTGCCTTCAAACGCGTAAGTCCTAGTTACCATCGAACTTCCCTGCGGCCAGGAGATCACCTCGATCATCACGAAGAGATCTGTCGTATCGCTCGGCCTTGCGATCGGGAAGCCAGCTTACGCGGTGATCAAGTCGAGCGAAGTGATGATCGCTGTTGACTGAGAAAACCCCCTTTTTCTCTCCTCCTAAATCCCTTTGTTTCGGACCGTTCTGCAGGAACACCGGGGGTTCCCGGGGGTGTTTCCTTGAAAAAAACGGCGCCAAACTTCCCGGTCTTCAGAGGAGGGGGTCGGATATAATTTATATTGACATTTAAACAAAGTTAAACGAAAACTATTATTATGTCCTGCACCAACATGATCCCTGTCCCTTGGATGAACCCCAACCGGACACATGCACACAAACGTCAATACGCTATGATCGGACCGGGCTGCCGTCCCGGATAAAAAGCCTCAACCGGCAACACTCTGCCCGGGGGATTCCCGGGCACAAAAACCGGCACGAACTCACAGCATTACCGTGAGGGAAACAGGCAATGATCACCCGGCACCACATCACTCTCTCCCTGATCTGTTCGCTCATCGCCGGGCTTGCGATCGTTCCTTGGGATCTCTTCCTCCTTATCCTGCTCGCAGCAGGGACCTGCATCGGGGTAATCCTCCCGGATATCCAGATGAAGGCACCGAAACGGATCACGGCTCTCACCCCGGCCTGGATGATAACCCGGTTCGCACGCCTCATCTGCGTGCCGGTGATCTGCAGCTCCTACCGGTTAATCCCCGGGATCGATGCTCCGCAGTGCGACAAGCGTCTCACCCATTCCGTTCCCGGAATCCTGTTCATGTTCCTGATCATTGCAGGAATCCAGTACGGTATCGTTCTCTTTTTGGGAGCTTCCCCGCAGTTCGCGTCCGCACCTCTCCTCCTCGCCGGGATTCTCCTTGGCCTGTGCCTCCACCTCGCAGAAGATCTCTGTACGCGGAAGGGGATCACACCCCTCTACCCATTCAGCACACTTCGTCTCTCCGGAACCATCCGGCCCTGCGATACACGGGATGGGAGGATCCGGCAGTTTTCCATCCAGCACGGTTTGGTGCTTGCCGGTTTTGTCGGGCTCAGGATTGCAGGCCTGATATCGGAGCGTGAGATCACCCTCGCCGCTCTTCTCGGGCTTATCCTCTGCACGGGGCTGATGGGGATCTGCTCCTCGGTAAAGGTCGCGGACGATGATGAGCCGCAACAAGTTCCCCCAGGTGGAATCTCTGGCAGTGCAGCCTGATCACCGGAAAAGACCGGGATTACAACCTATATCGGGGATCAGACCCGGCCGGTTCCGGGGTCTTGTTACCGGAGCGAAAGACACTATCCTTTCGAAGTAAAGATCTACCTTTATGTCAGACCCGGAGATCGAACCCAGCGCCATTACCTATGAACCGATCGGACTTATCCATTCGCCATGGAATGAGATCGAGGGGATGCCGATCCAGCCGGCTGGGGCCCGGGGTGTTCGCGGGACAATTGAGATCCGTGAAAAATTCTGCGAGGGCTTATCCGATATCGAAGGGTTCTCCCGGATTATCCTCATCTATTTTTTCCACCGGTGCACCGGTCCTGCCCTCACCGTGAAGCCGTTCCTCGATCCACGACCCCGCGGGGTCTTTGCGACCCGGGCACCAAAACGACCCAACGCCATCGGCCTCTCGATCGTCCGGCTCGTTGAACGCGACGGAAGATCTCTCGTTGTTGAAGATGTCGATCTGCTCAACGGCACCCCGATCCTCGATATCAAGCCGTACATCCCGCTCTTCGACTCCTACCCGGATGCGAGACTGGGGTGGTTCGAAGAGGTTGCAAAAAATGCAGAGGGTACCCGGTCGGACAGCCGGTTCCGGTAAAACACACAAGAAGAGCCACCTCTGCCGGCCCGGATCTTCGGGACAAAAGTCAGACCCGTTTCATTTACAAAAAGGATTCAGGTATGAGAACTCTCGTGCCCTTTACAGGGTGTTGGGTTCGCACTTTTTACCGGTTTAAAATCTTCAACAACCGGTAAATTTTTCATCGCACCAGCAGCTGGGGAGGGGCGCAAAAATCCCACCATAATTCCATCTTCTTCTCGATTCTCCTCTCCGGTTTTTTTTCAGGAATGTGGATATTAAAACAGATATTCCCTGGTACGCTTTTGGAATTACCAGGGATACGATCGTGGATACGCGGCGAAGCCACGGTCGCGCGTTTTAGGAAAATGACAGGGCCCGAGTCAGAAGATTTGAGGATGTTAACAATTAATGTTATTTTATGAAATGCGATGGATGGAACCCTGGGTTTTTTCAACCCCGATGTCAATTATATTCTAAAAAGCGGGAGATGAGTTAACTTCCTACAGAAAAATTAATCTGCCATCAATTATTTTCAATTTACTCTTCTGCAAATTCATAAAACTTAATTACAGAACTCAACAACTCTAAGAATTAACCAAGTATATTGGTGATGTGCATGGCCTTTGCGGTTCATATTAATCTGGAACGGTGTACCGGTTGCGGCAACTGCGTAGTTGCCTGTCCGGTCAATGCTCTCGAACTCTTCACGATCGATCCTGTATCAAAGGATAAGATCTACCAGGTTCGGGACGGAGTATCGGTCAGCCTCGATTTCAAGGCTGAACTCTGTGCAGGTTGCGGTGTTTGTGTCGAAGCCTGTCCCTACGATGTGATCAGCCTTGCCGGGCCCGAGATGAGATCGCCGGTCGGCAGATCCGGAATCGTCCACTCCTAATCCTGAGGTACATTATGGCAGACAAAATTACCCTCAACATGATTACATGCCGGACCATCCAGCAAGGTGTAGGCATGGAAGCAGGCAAGACGTCGAAGAAATATTTTGACGCCTGCACGATTATTCACATGCACCCTGAGGACATGAAGAACCTCGGGGTCTGGAAGAACACCAACGTGAAGGTCACGAGCTCGGTCGGCAGCGTTATTGTAAAAGCTGTCGAGACCCGCGAAGACCTTGTCCCGGGCCTCGCCCACATCCCGATGGGACCCTGGGCAAACCGGATCGTCCCGGCCTACACCTTCTCCACCGGGGAACCCTGCTTCAAGGGATTCCCGGTCGACGTCGAGATCGCCGCAAACGAACGCATTATGGGCGCTGTGGAAGTACTGCAGGACGCCTGCGGACTCATAAGGAAGTGAAGCGATGCCAAAAGAAGTAACTGATGTTATCTGCCCATTCTGCGGTACCCTCTGCGATGATATCGTCATCACGGTATCTGACGACAACAAGACGATCCTCGGCGTCAAGAATGCCTGCGCCATCGGGGCTGAGAAGTTCAACCACCAGCGGGAACCCGGACGGGTGACCCGGCCGCGGATGCGGCAGGCTGACGGCACGTTCAAAGAGGTCTCGTACGACGAGGCGATCGACTGGACCGCAAAGATGCTCGTCAAGTCGAGAAAGACCCTGATGTACGGCTGGGCATCCACCAGCTGCCAGGCTATGTCCATCGGCCACGAGATCGCAGAAAAGACCGGCGCGATCGTCGACAACTGTGCGACTGTCTGCCACGGTTCCTCGCTCATCGCCATCGAGGATGTCGGTGTCCCGAGCTGTACGCTCGGTGAGGTCAAGAACCGTGCCGACCGCGTCATCTTCTGGGGATGCAACCCGGCTCACGCCCACCCCCGGCACATGTCCCGGTACTCGATCTTCCCCCGCGGATTTTTCACCGTCAAGGGCCACAAGGGGAGGAAGATTTACTGCGTTGACTGCCGGTACACGGACACTGCCAAGTGCGCAGATGAGTTCATCCAGGTCCAGCAGGGCTTCGACTACGAACTCCTGAACGCCTTCAGGACCGCGGCCCGCGGCGAAGCGCTCCCGGACACTGTCGGTGGAGTCCCGAGAGAGAAGATCTACGAGATCGTTGAGGACCTCAAGCAGGCCCGGTTCGGCGTCATCTTCTTTGGCATGGGTCTTACCCACTCGATGGGCAGGAACCACAACATCGATATCGCCATCAACCTGACCCGCGACATGAACGACTACACGAAATTCGCGATCATGGCAATGCGGGGTCACTGGAACGTGACCGGTTCCGGCCAGGTGCTCGGCTGGCAGTACGGGTTCCCGTACGCAGTCGACCTCTCGCGGAGAGACCAGGCACGCCACCAGACCGGTGAGACGACCTCTGTCGACCTGCTCAACCGGAGCGAGGTCGAGGCATGCTTCTATATCGCAACCGATCCCGGCGCACACTTCCCGGTCGATGCGATGATCAGCAGCTCGCGGAAACCAACCGTAACGATCGATCCGCACATCAACTGCACGACCGAGATCTCCGATCTCCACATCCCCGTAGCACTTGTCGGTGTCGAAGTCGGGGGCTGTGCCTATCGTATGGACAACGTCCCCATCGAGACCCGCAAGGTGGTCGAGCCACCCGAGGGTGTACTCACCGATGAGGAACTCCTGACAAAGATCAGCAAGCGTGTTGACGAACTCATCGCCGGGGGAGGTACGTAAATGTCTGAATATATCATCAGGAACGGCCATGTCTTCGACCCGGTCCAGGGGATCAAGGGAGACAAGAAGGATATCGCCGTCAATGACGGGAAGATTGTCGACAAGGTCGGATCCGGAGCAAAGGTCATCGACGCAAAAGACAAGACCGTGATGGCAGGTGCGCTTGAGGTCCACGCCCATGTGGCAGGGCCCAAGGTCAACGCGGGCCGCTGGTACAGGCCCGAGGACAAACACTTCGACTCCCACAAGAAGCCGGGCATGACCCGTATCGAAGGTGGCAAGTCGATCCCGACCGTATTCAAGACCGGGTACGAGTATGCCCGGCTTGGTTTCACCTTTGCCATGGAAGCCGCGATGCCCCCGCTCTACGCACGGCATGTCCACGAAGAGATCCACGACACCCCTATCATCGATGAGGCAGCGCTTCCGGTCTTCGGCAACAACTGGTTTATCCTCGAATACCTGAAGAATCAGGAGATCGAGAACACCGCGGCGTACATCGCGTGGGTTCTCAGGCAGACCAAGGGATACGGTGTCAAGTGCGTCAACCCCGGCGGCACGGAAGCATGGGCCTGGGGACTGAACTGTCTCACCATCCACGACCCGGTCCCCTACTTCGATATCACTCCCGCGGAGATCATCACGGGCCTGATCAAGGCCAACGAGTTCCTCGGTCTCCCGCACTCGATGCACCTCCACCAGAACGATCTCGGCAACCCCGGCAACTACAAGACCACCATCGACTCGCTCAAACTTGCCGAGAATATCAAGGCAACCAACAACTTTGGCCGCGAGCAGGTCCTCCACTCCACCCACATCCAGTTCCACTCCTACAAGGGAACCAACTGGGGCGACTTCGAGTCGGGTGCCAAGGAGGTCATGGACTACGTCAACAAGCAGAAGAACCTCACCATCGATACCGGTAACGTCACCCTCGACGAGACCACTACGATGACGGCCGACGGCCCGTTCGAGCACCACCTCCACGGCCTCAACCACCTCAAGTGGTTCAACGTTGACGTCGAACTGGAGACCGCAGCCGGTATCGTCCCGTTCATCTACGACCCGAACAATGCTGTCTTCGCAAGCCAGTGGGCAGTCGGTCTCGAGATCGCCCTCTATGCAAAGGACCCGATGCGCTGCTTCATCACCACCGATCACCCCAACGCCGGCCCGTTCACCCGCTACCCGCGTGTCTACTCCTGGCTGATGTCCAAGAAGGTCAGGGACGAACGGCTCAACTCCTTCAAGAAGGCAGACAAGGTTATCAGCGCCACAACGCTCCAGGAGATCGACCGCGAGATCACGCTCTACGAGCTCGCTGCAATGACCCGGGCCGGCCCGGCAAAGTGCCTCGGCCTCTCGAAGGATTACGGTGGCCTGAAAGTCGGCATGAACGCAGACATCGCCATCTACAACATCAACCCCGACAAATTCCCGTCAGACGGACCCTCCATCGAGAAGGCGTTCGCAAACGTCGCCTACCTCTTCAAGGACGGAAAGATCTGCGTCGAAGAAGGCAAGGTTGTCGACATGGGCCACAAGCAGACCTTCTGGGTCGATGCGAAAGTCAAGGAGAACAAGCAGGTCATGCATGATGTCCGCGAGAAGTTCCTCCGGTACTACAGCGTCAACGAGGCCAACTACCCGGTTCCCGAGAGCTACGCACCGCACCAGCACATCATCAGCGTGGATGCATCAGGAGTGAGGTGACAAGAGATGAACACTGTTACACTGACTTTAAAGAAAGTCCCGGAACTCTACCTGGAATGCGAGCAGGTCACCCCCGATACATTTGCCGGAAAGACCCTCGACCAGATCGCAGGGATCACCGGGTACCATGGGAAGGAAATGCCAACGATGGGGGAGTACTTCACCATCACCGGTGAATCCGGAGCCACTGCCGCAGAGACGAAGATCGTCGTCAACGGCGACTGCACCAAGATAAAGTACCTCGGAGCAAAGATGACCGCCGGCGAGATGGTCATCAACTCTGCCTGCGACATGTACACCGGCGCCTGGATGAAGGGCGGCAAACTTACCGTAAACGGTGACGTCCACTCGTTCTGCGGCCTTGCGATGGCCGGCGGCGAGTTCATCATCAACGGGAATGCCGGTAACTACCTCGGCGCTGCATACCGTGGCGACTGGAGAGGCATGTCCGGCGGCGTCCTGCGCGTAAAGGGCAATGCCGGCTCCGATGTAGCGACCTTCATGACCGGCGGTGAGATGATCATCGGCGGCGATGTCGACATCCACCTCGGCACCCATATGGAGGGGGGCAAGATCATCCTGAAGGGAGATGCCAACCGCCGTATCGGCGGCCAGCTGGTCAAGGGCGAGATCTATGTCTTTGGCACGATCAATGTCATGTTGCCCGGCTACAAGCCGGTCGGGGAGGTCGAGCTTGAAGTCGACGGCACCAAGGCAAAGTTTGTCGACTATATCGGCGACCTTGGCGAACGCCACCCCAAGCGGAAAGGCGAGACGGTCTACGGCCACCTCTACATGAAAAAATAATTTTTGAAGGGAGACGAGGCGATACAAATCATGGACAAATACGTATGCATGATGTGCGGGCATATCTATGACCCGGCAGTCGGTGAGACCAAGGCGTTCAACAACACGATCCTGGTCAACACGGACCGGATGGAGCTTTACGAGGGAAAAATCATGGCAAAGGCGCCGATAAAGGCTGGCACGGATTTCAAAAACATCCTGGCAGACTGGAAATGCCCGTCCTGCGGCCACCCGAAGTCATATTACCGCAGGATGGAGCTCGACACGCTCCGCGCACTGCGGACGATCAACTATTGATCAGAACTCCGTCACCCTTTTTTTTATCAACGGTCAAGGTACTCCGGGGAGGAGAAGGGATCACCAGCCCACGAAGTTTCCGGCGGAGACTCTTTTGCCCCCGGGAGATCATTTCTCGGGGGAGAACCTGGTTTTCATCTTTCCCCGG
Source organism: Methanoregula sp. SKADARSKE-2 (assembly GCA_030919125.1). Lineage (GTDB taxonomy): Archaea > Halobacteriota > Methanomicrobia > Methanomicrobiales > Methanospirillaceae > Methanoregula. Next base: position 975,529 of record CP121470.1, on the reverse strand, counting down.
ATCGTTTCCGTAATCTCCAGCATCTTCGAGGTCCCGGCTTCGCCTTCACGGAAATAGAAGAGGAGGAGATGGAAGTAATCGGCAAGCAGGTCTGCGTTCTCTTTCCGGTACCGTACTTCGACACTCTGATCCCCGCTGAATCCTTTGACAGAGATAAAATGCTCCTTCTCAAAGGAGAAGTAAGGGTGCCTCATGTGCGGGTACCGCTTCACGGTACCGAATGATTCGAGGAACCGGAGGAACTCAGGCAACAGGGGCTCGTCAAGGACAAACTCCTTCATGAGCGAGCCGTCAACACAGAGCTTTGTCTGGATGGATTTAACGATCCGCACCGTTCGCCACCTCCCGGACAGCTTTTGCAGCGAGCCGGCATTCATCGGGTGTGTTGAGATACGAGAAACTCACCCGGATACAGCCCTTCCCGCCATCTATCCGGTCATGGATGAGCGGGGCGCAGTGGAGGCCGGTCCGGGCGATGATATTGTATGCCTTTGCAAGGATGTAACCTGCCTCATCGTTGTCCAGGTTCCGGAGATTGAAGGAGACGACCGGAAGATCCGGAGCGGGGGTGTAGAGATCGATGCCCAGATCGCCGGAGGAGATCCCGCTGAGGAAGAGCGTTGAGAGGTCATGGCCCTTCCGAAAGACCTTGCCAAGGCCCTCGCCTTCAAGGTACCGGAGACCCCCAAGGAGCGAGGCGATACCCGGGTAGTTCGGGGTACCGGCTTCAAACTTCTGCGGCATCTCCGAAGGATGAGCGAGCGAGCGGGAGTCCGACCCGGTCCCGCCCTGCTGCACCGGGTCAACGAGCTCCGGGTCGTTGAGATAAAACCCGCCAATACCCGCAATACCAAAGAGCGCCTTGTGCCCGGTGAAGAGAAAGGCCCCGACAGGCATAGCCGAGAGGTTTATGGGAACACCTCCGGCGGTCTGGGCACCGTCCACGATGAGGAAGATCTCATGCGATGCACAGTATTCCGCAATCGGCCGGATATTCTGCAGGGTGCCAAGGACATTGGACCCGTGGGTCATAACGATGAGCCGGGTATCAGGCAGGAGAGCGCTTTTGATCGCCGGAAGGGTGATGTACCCGCCATCGGAAGAGACCGTGGTGAGCGAGAGCCGCCCTTCCCCTTCAAGGTGATGAAGGGGTCGAAGCACCGAATTGTGTTCAAGGTCTGTGGTGATCGCGTGAAAGGGTCCGGCCTGACGGTGGGCAAAGCCGTGGAGGAGCTGGTTTAAGGAGTCAGTAGCGCTCCGGGTAAAGATGAAATGATCCGGTTCCTCTGCCCGGAAGAAACCGGCGAGGGCCTCCCGTGCAGCAGCCGGGTAATCCATCGCTCCCCCGGCAGTTGATCGCCCGGCCTCGAAGACCGGAGACTCAAGACACCGGGCTACTTCCGCAAGAACCGCTGGAGGTTTCGGCCAGCTCGTCGCCGCATTGTTGAGGTAGATGAGGGGATCACCCGATTTCTCTGCCATCTTGAGTACCGTGTTGGTCACGGTCCGACATTGTTCTTTCGTGTGCCCCGGACGCCTCTCGCAGCCGGGTCCGAACGGGAGCCCGTACCCGGGCAGCCAAAAAAAGGGGGGCCTTACCGGCACTGCCGGTCAGGCTGCGCCGACCCGTGGGATCTTCTCCTCGATCAGATCCCGGTACAGTCTTTCGGGAGACCCTGCAGGGAAGTTCGGTGCCCAGAGCGGGTAGGAGACCGGTGCAGGATATCTCCTTATCCCCTCAGCAAAACCACTGCCATTGTCCGCGATCTGAGATCGTACCCAAGGACGCGGATCCGATTCGATACGGACCTGCCCCATACTGTTTTCAGGATAAAAATCCCGGGGGCACCACCATCGTGCCTCACGCGGCACGGGACGGGCCGGATTATAAGAATTGCGCCGGGGAAGAGGGGGGAAAATTAAAAAAACAAAAAAATTACCCCTCGATCATCGTGACGATCGATTGCCGGAACTCATCGAAGTCCAGCTCGTCGAGCTGCTCCGGCAGCATGAGCCCGGTCGATGCCTGTCGGTAGATCCAGTAGATGATCTTGTCCACGACCCGGAGCACTTCTTCCGGTGATTTTACCGTTATCAGGTACCTGCCGATGAGGGGGTGCCGGCCGCGGTGACCGCCCACGGTGATCCGGTACTCCGGGGGATTTCCGGAGATGAGGTGGAACGGGCAGGGCATGATGCAGAACCCGCACTCCATGCATTTTGCGGCATGAAGGACGACCACGCCATCCTGAACCTCGATTGCTTTCTCCCGGCAGTAGTGTGTGCAGGTTCCGCAACCGGTGCAGAGGCCCGGGTCCCGGACCGGTTTCTGTATCCCGGTGATACCGATCTCGTTGAGCCGCTCGCTCTCGCATCCGTTCGGGCAGGAAGAGATCGCGATCCGGGCTTTCACCGGCAGTTCCTTTCCAAAGAACTTCTTATCGATCTCTTCAGCAAGACCTACGGAGTCGATGATCCCGAACTTGCAGTGCCGGGTACCTAGGCAGGCGGTCACGTTCACGACCTCTTCCCGTTCCGCCCCAAGCGGCGTCCCGTTCTCCTCGAGATCTGCGAGGAGCGGTTCGAGCTTCGAGGGATCGACATGCGGGAACTCCATGGTCTGTCGGGTGGTGAGGTGGATATTTTCCACACCGTGGCGGGCTGCGATCTCCCCGAGCCTGGTGATCTGGGCCGGTGTGATCATGCCGGCGGGCATCCGGAGCCGGACGATGCAGAAGTCGGGATCGCGTTCCGTGATGATCCCGCCGCGGGTGAAGAGATCCTGGTTTACGGTTCTGATAGGTCGTGACATTGCAAGAGAGTATGGGGAGGGCCAATGGATAGATGTTATCACAGTGCCAACGATTATAGTATGTACTTACCTATACTATACCAATGACGAAGCAGTCCGAATACATGGAGGCTTTTTTCGGGGTGGAGCTCAACCAGAAGTTTGAGGATATGATCCTTGAACTCAAGGATGCTGAGGAGAGCCTGAAGAAACTTTCGAAGGAGATCGGGAAACTCGAGGGGAACCTGCCTGCCGAAGAGGCAAAGGAGCTCAACAAGGAGTGCCGGGCGATCGCCTACGAGAACGTCCAGCAGATAAAGGATGTCCGGACCTTCCTCGACTTCTATCTCAAGTCGGACAAGACCTCGACCCATATCATCCTCGAACGGGATGCATACATGAAGATCTACCAGATCTTCAAGTGGGACGGGGCGGATGTGCGCGACCTGAAACGATGGATCAAGGAGCTCAAAGAGATCACCGACAAGATCGGTCTGAACATGCGGGACCTGATCAATTTCAAGAAACTCACCGCCCAGCCGGTTCCTGAGGTGTTCGTAAAGTTCCCGGTCTATGCCCTCGACCGGCAGGGCTACTGCCTCACAGGACCTGCCTTCGATAGCGTCATGCACGTGGATGAAGTCCGCGAGAAGATCGCAGAACAGAACCGGTAACACCTCCGGACAATTCCCGATTGCGTCGAGCTGCGGGAAAGAATCCGATCCAGCGCTTCTCCACCGTTTATTTTTTCTCCGGAGAGAGACGGTTTCGCAAACCACGTATCCTCAAGCACTCCCCGTTATCGCCAGTGCGGATAGCGATACCCAGAAAGGAGGTCCGGATCGTCGTCACTCCAGGGAACCCCGCATCGGTGATAAAATCCCGCGAGTGCACGTCTCTGCTCCCGTGATTAGTCCGGGAGTATTTTTGCGACCTTCTCCCTCGCCTCTTTCCGGGGTACTTTCCAGAAAATACGGGCAGTGAATTAACCGGATGGGATTAACAACCGGAACCCCTTCATCAGGTTTATTTATTTTTATTCTGAATGTACAGCAGAGACCGGTGCATCCGCACCGGAACCATCAGGTCTGCCTGATTCCGGATCATTGCACCGGATCGGGGATCTGAGCGGGAAGCGAGTGGAGAAGGAACGCATGGCCTCACAGTTTTTCCTGTTTACGGGAACCATCACGCAGGAGAGGCTCTCCTGGATTGAGGAGAGCCTCAAGTTTTTTTTTATGAGACTCTATCCCGAATCCCTCCTTCACCATGCAAAAAAGGATGACTTCGCATTCACGTTCCTTCTCACAGGAGATTCCCTGTACAGCCTGATCGATCCCGGCACCCAGCCGCTCTGGGAGATCTTCCTCTCGTTTCCCAGCGTCCGGATCATCTGCGACCGGAAGGAACTCGACCTCCGGGGCATCGCGGTCGAACGGCTGAAGATGAAGAACCCGGATCAGGTGATCGATCACAACAGCCTCGGCCTGAACGGGAGGCAATCGTTCTGGAAGGATGTGGTGAAACTTGCCCGGCAGAACGAGCAGCCGGCCCCGAGCACGATAGGGTACCTTCAGCTCGATTCGCCCTACATGCACCGGACTGCGCTCTACCCGCTGCTCTGCCTCTCCGCTGCACTGGAGGTCCATGCATCCATCGATCTCTACGCATACCTGGACGGGGTGCATCTCGGGCATACCGGCCAGAACCCAACGGACGCTCAGAATATCGGCGCCGGACTCGAGGACTTGAACGACCGTGCGGCAAAACGGGAACTCCAGTGCCAGATGATCGCGTGCGGGAGGTGCGCAACCGCCCGGGGGTACAGCACCTGGGACGATGGCCAGGGAGCTGTCATCTCTACCTGTGCGATCCGCCCGTTCAGGATCCGGGAGATGAATGCGATCGTTGAGCAGTTCAAGCGGAATCATACCATCCTCGGTGAATCGGCCGGGGACATCCAGATCCGGCGGGACAACCCGTCCTCCGCGTTCAACCGCCCGGAGAAGGGAAGCCAGCTGCCGCCTATAACGATCCTCATCACCAAAACCCCCTATGGTTCGGAGAGGACGTACGGGGCCCTCTCGCTTGCGGCCGCCTGCGCACACGAAGGGATCACGACCCGGGTCGTTTTTATCGAAGACGGAGTGCACGCCCTGACCGGAACCCAGGTGATCGATCCTGAATCCCGGATCTTCAATGTGCAGGAACTTATCGATGTAATCGCCGGGACCGCAAACCTCCAGATGTATGCATTCACCCCCTCGCTCCAGATGCGGAACCTCGCCAAGAACCGGAAGCTTACTGCGGTGCTCGACCTCGGGATCCCGGAGCTGGGTCAGATCCTCTTCTACCCGGCCGACAACTCGTTCGCAGACCACCAGAGGATCATCTTCTTCTGATCCGCTCACGGAAGAATTCCTGATGAATTGCGAACAGGGCACATGGGTGGCAGGCATCGACATCGGGTCGACCGCGATAAAAGTCGTGCTGTACGATGGTTCGCGGTACGTCACCGGCATCGCTCCCACCGGGTGGAATCCGAAACTCGCTGCCGATTCACTTCTTGCGGAGATTATGGCCCGGGCCGGACCTGCCGAACTTCCCCCTCTCGCCACAACCGGTTACGGCCGGCGGTGCATGGACGCTGCAGTCACCCAGACCGAGATCGCCTGCCACGCCCGGGGCGCTGCGCTCCTTGTCCCGGGGTGCAGGTTCGTCATCGACATCGGGGGCCAGGATGCCAAGGGGATCCGGCTCTCGCCCGATGGCAGGGTCGAGGACTTTGTCATGAACGACAAATGTGCTGCCGGGACCGGGAGGTTCCTTTCGGCAATGGCTGCAGCTCTTGGTACAAGCGTTGACGAACTTGCGGAGTACGCAGGGGGAGCCGAGCCGTACCGGATCAACTCGATGTGCACGGTCTTTGCCGAGTCGGAAGTGATCGGGCTCATCAACCAGGGGGTCTCCCGGGAGTCGATCATCGCGGGGCTCGATGCATCGATCGCCCGCAGGACCGCATCCATGGTCGGCGGGCTCGCGCCACAGCAACCCATCGCATTCACCGGGGGGGTCGCCCGGAACTGCGACATCGTGAAGCGGCTTGAAGAGTCGCTCGGGATACCGGTGATCGTGCCGTGCGACGGGATCTATGCCGGGGCGCTGGGTGCTGCACTGATCTGCCGGGAAGAGAGCGAAAGCTGAAGAGCCGTGCAATCATTAGCAGAGGCCACGGGAACAATTTTTCTTTGAACAGGAGCGGCTCCGGATTTTTTCCAGATGACCGATTCGCATTCGTCAAAAATATCTCATATTTTTGCCGGGTAAACGAAAGGCTATGTCAGCCCCTGTCGAGCACAGGGTCAAGTGTCCCTCCTGCGGGCTCTCGTGGCGGACCATCGATACCTCGCCAACTCTGTATTGCCGGAAGTGTGGGAAGTGGTTCCCAAATCCGTACGCGGCGCCGGAAGCGAAGCAGTGACAGAGCCGTGGCTGACCTGGCGTGAATAAAAGGTGCGAACGATTTCGTGAAGAGAGTTCCGGCATGCTTGAAACGAATGAAGGGACACGGAATTTCCGGCAGATCTGGATGGGCCGTGGACCGTCCGGGTGACGCAGCCACCCCCAAATCCTTCTCTTCTTCCCCTTCCCCGTTACCGGCGTAAACCAGACCCTCCGCTGTGAAACCGGAGATTTTTAAAGCCAATTATACCAATCAGGTCCACTATAATTTTTATTCAGCACATCTGTAAAAGCCCCTTAACCGCATTCCGTGGGCATTTCTCCGCCCCGGCCAGAAAAATATGTATTTTGAAATCCCGGGGTTTCAACGGACACTATTACCCTTCTAAAAATCGTCAGATTGAAAAAATAAGCCCAAATCACGGACTTCGTAGATCGGGGCGTTTTGCAGGGGATTTGGGATCGAATCCGGGCACGTACAGGGCCCGGATTTGGTCAAACAGCGGGATGCAGAAAAACCGGCCGATAACCGCTACCGGTTCACGATAGAGAACCTCCAGGAAACGCACGAAGTCCGGTGCCACAAAGCGTTTGCCGATATTCTTTCGAGGGTAAAACACGCCACCCGTTAAGAGGAGCAGCTTCTCACCGCGGAGGAATTGTTTACCTTCTTCGCGACCGAATGTCGGCCGGGCTGACCTCAGGGCAGCAGCAATGGCTCGACAAAATCCGGACGCACGTAATCGAGAACCTCTCGATCAGCAAGGACGACTTCGAGATCGTCCCGATTTTTTCGAATGAGGGCAGAGGGGGAAGAGCCAACCGGGTCTTGACGGGAATCTTCCCGCACCGATCCACCCGCGGAATGAGGCGATCGCCGCGTAACCGGGGGTCAGACATTCCGGTAGACCGGGCCCCGGTGATCGATGGTGATGACAAAGATCACAAAGATACCGTTCTCGATCGTCAGGATTGCCCGGTACGTTCCGATGCCAAGCGAGAAGAGCGGGACCTGTTCGTGACCTTTCAGTTTCTTGACGCAGGACTGGGGATTCTGTTCTGCGGCAAGTTCGTTTAACGCAGCACGGATTCGCCGGGCATCTTTCTTTGGGAGATCAAGGAGATCTTTCTCTGCCCTTCGCGTGAGCTGAACGGTGTACACTTAAATCCCGTTCTCATCGCAGCACGCATTGAGATCGCGGGTCTTCTTGTTCCGGATATCGGCAAGACCTTCTTCGATTGCCTGCAGGGCCTCCTCGCTGACCATCTGCGGGTCTCGCTGGGACTCCCTGAGCCGGTTGATGCCTTCGTTATACGATTCCCGCGAGTGCGTCCGGAATTTCGTCAGGGACCCCTTTGTCTCTTTCCGGATCCGGAGCGGGACGCTTCCCGTCTCCAGATGTTGTACCATATCAGGCTACTGGTGTATGCACCAGAACGAAGAACGGATCAGGTTTTCCGATACTGTAGTACACTTGTACTACAAGGAATGACATCGTCCAGAAACTGTGGGATTCTGTCACACGCTCCGGCACGACGGGATCGATTACGGGGATTATATCGAGCAGATCACCTCCCTGCTCTTCGTCAAGATGGCGGACGAGCGGGGCGTAAAACTCCCTGAAGGCTGCGACTGGCAGACACTGGTGAACGAGTCCGGGACGAAACCGACCGATCATTATGTGGACGTACTCCGGAGACTTGACGATGAGAAAGGACTGCTCGGCGATATTTTTGCCGGCGCACTCTCGCGGTTCACAAACCCGGTGAACCTCAAGCGTCTCATCGGCCTGATCGATTGAGACAACGTGGACCAAGCTCAATGTCGATGTGAAAGGCGAAGCATTCGAAGGTCTCCCTGAGAAAGCCGGAAGCGAAGGGAAGAAGGGTGCCGGCCACTATTTTACGCCCGCGTATCCTGCCAGTCGATCGTCAGGTGCATGAAGCCCGATCCACGGAAGAAATTCGAGCTGATAATCTGCGATCCCGCGTGCGGGATAGCCCGGAGCCTCTGCCAACGGTTTTCGTGCTTCGGGTCTATCGGCACAAGGTCAGGGATAATACCCGGTTCAATCTCCGGTCTTGAATGTAATCTCCTTTACCCTCGGGCTTTTGACATCAATGCATCCCATCAGTACATCCGACCGATCGACCTGATCCATGTAAAAGAGATCCAGGTTCCCATCCGGGTAAATAGTTCGGGATCGATCATCTACCATCTCCCAGTACATCCTCCGTTGTCCTGAAATGCAGCTTCGCGACAAAGAAGAGATCGTGGGGCCCGGACCGGGCAACGAATTGTTTTACGGCCACGAGCACGCCGGTCGAAGCGCCACGCGGAAACATCATCCCGCATCTCTCCGACATCGCCTCCATCTTTTCCAGGAACCTGGCCCGTGCAAGGATGGACGCAGCGGCGACAGCGATGTTCTGCTCGGCCCGGGGCAGCTGGATGAGCCGGAGGGTCTTTCCCTTCTTTCGGAGTTTCCCGCGGATGAGGCGTTCGTCCCCGAACTTGTCGCAGAGGGCAAAATGGCAGTCAACCTTTCCCAGCAGCTCTTCGATGGCTTTCGCATGGCCCCATGCGAGCATGGTGTTCAGGTTCTTTCCTTCCGATCGCAATTGTTCGTAGAGTTGGTTGTAATCCTCCGGAGAAAATTCCACGATCGCGAACCTGCCGGCGCAGAGGTGCTTGATCTCTTCAGCGAGCAATCGGATCTCCGTATTCGTACACGTCTTGCTGTCCCGCACCCCGATTGTCCGCAACTCTGCGGCAGATTGTTCATCGATGTACACCGCCGCGACCACGAGCGGACCGAAATAATCTCCTTTTCCTGATTCGTCGGTGCCGATGATCGGGTATCCGGGGTTGTAGGGATCGCCCGATTTTTTACCGGAAACAGCCGGGGGTTCCGTTACTGGAAGGGTAGCGGCCGGCCCCGCATCCAGGATCTGCCGGATGTCACGGATGAGGTCGGCATCTTTCAGCTGCGAGGGATCGATCCGGATGGTTCCCCGCAGGTTCCGGTAGATCCTGAGCAGTCCGATTTTTCCCTCGCGGGAGACGGTGAACTGCAGCCCGAAATCGATACGCCGGCACGACCCCGGGGTAAAACCATTCGCGAGCAGGGTGCTCTTCACCCGTTCGTAGAATTCTTTCAGGGTCTCGTCGTTCAATTCGGTCACTCGTGTTCACCAGTGCATGCAGCTTCATGGGAGCGGCCGGTCCACCGGTCATCCACATCCCCATCCGGTTCTCTCAGGATTCCGTTTATGCCGATCTTTAGGACTCTTCCCATCCGCTCGTACATCGCTGCTAGGAGATCCCCGGATCATCGGTCAGCCAGACCTGTGATGGGTCGAACAGCGAATCCACCAACGCCCCCCCGTTCGGCTGCAGATCCCCGTACGGGCGAAGGTGGCCCCCCGACACACCTGCTCGTTGCAGCGCGGGCGCGATCGGGATGGACCGGGGGCACCGCTCCGGTTCCTTCCCGCCAGACAGCAGCCCGATCTTGTTGCCGGCCGAAAACAAGTTCTACCAGCTCGTCGGTTCCCTCTCGGAATCTCTCCGTGGCCCGGATTTTCCCGTAGGCCGTCCGGGGGGAGCAGGCGGGGGTTCGACAGTTTCCCGCCGGAAACCCGGATTGGAGGGCTGTTAGGAACGCTCCGTACATCGATGGCGGTATCGATCCCGGCCCCTGCGATAAGACCGATGAAGGCGTCGATCGGGGAACTCCCATAGCCGATCGTGTTGCATCCCGCGGGAAAGGTTGGGGGCGTCATGGGATAGAACCACTACAGATCTCGTGCCTGGCTAAAAAAATTCTGCTGGTGATTCCGCTGGTGAGAATGAAAAAAAGTAGAGATGAATTATTTCCTGATCATCTCGAGGACCGCCTCGATCCGGGTCCGGATCTGGCCGAGATCTCCCTGCGAGTAATCGGTCTCGATCTGGAGGAGCGGGACGCCGCCGTGCTTCGCGAGGTACTCCCGGAGCACCCGGGACTCCACATTGTAGGTATGGCACCCTACCCAGGTGATATCAACAATACCATCTGCATGGTACTCCTTTGCGAGGTTCGCGAGGAGTTCGAGCCGGCCGGTGTTCGGGCTCATGCAGGAGCACGGTGTTGAGAGATACTTGTCAGCGATGGCATCGAGGGGTGAGCCGGAGGTCGCTACGTCGTCCAGATACTGCTTCATACCGGAGCAGTTCTCGATGTATACAACCGCAGCACCCGACTCTTCGATGACCTTCAAGACCTTCTCGGCACCGATACCGGTCGGGACGCCGGTCACGATGATCCGCTTCGCGGTCTTAGGGAACGCCCCCTCGCCTTTGGCCTTCATTGCTTTGAGCTCGGCAATAAGTTCCTTCACGTTCGCATTGAACGTTGCACGATCGAACGTAAAGTTCCGGGCCCACGTGACCTTGAGCATGTCCAGCCCCGAGAGCAGGGCCGGATTTGCCGTGTTCAGGGAAGCAAGCTCCCGCATGAGAGCACGCTGGGCGTTGAGTTCAGAAATCGCCCCCTTCATCTGCGCATCAGTGATGGTGACCCCGAGACGTTTCTCGACCTCATCTCTGCACCGGGCGACTTCAGATCGCCAGAACTGCTTCTGGGTCTCGCCTTTAGCACTCTGCGGGACCTCAAGGACGACCATCGGCTTGAAGGACTCCATCAGCTCGAACATCTTCTTCTTGCCGTCGCAGGTAGTCTCGCCGATGATGAACTCGGAGTTGTTGAAGAATGCACACTTCTCGGTTATGGCAAACCCGTAGCTCGACTTGATCAGCGGGCAGAAGTTCCGGGGGAGATGCTTCTCTCCGTCAGCGATGGGCTCTTCCTTGGTCGCACAGAGCGTTACCGGCACCGCACCCGCGGCGACAATAAGCTCCTGCGGGGCAAAGACGCAGTAGAAGCCGACAAACTTCTTCCCCTGGTCCTTCATGCTCTTGATCGATGCCGATGCATTCGGGATAACCGAATCGAAATAGTTCATTTTTTCCGGTCTCATGATTCTCCTCATTTACTCAGTAAGGTTCAGGTAATCGCACGGCCCGCCGGCGTGTTCATCTCCCTGATAATTATCTTCGCGGTCTCTTCTGCCACTCCCCCGGCGAACGCGACGCACTGTTGCAGATGTTCCGGGGATTTGAGCACCATACCCCTCGTTAACACCCGGCAGGAGGTGTACCCGTGCCTCCGGAAAAAAGATCGGGCAGCTCCCGGGCAAGGGCGAGGCAGCGGTCGACCGAAGGATCACGGGGCTTTAACCGGCCAGATGCCATCCCAAGCGCCATGACCCCACCGGTGACTGCCCCACGGGCACAGCCGGCTCCCCCGATACCGATCGGGAACCCGGACGTAACCGCAATGATCGAGTCCGGGTACCCAAGCCCGAACGAGTCATTGAGGGTTTTTACGATAGCCTCGGAGCAGGAGAACTGCCCGGTCCGGTAGCACTCTTCCGCGAGCTTCCGGACCTCTACCGGATGTACCGGGAAAAACTGTTCCGGCATAAAAGGAAAAATTCCTGTCCGGCCCCGCTTTAGTGCAGGAGTTTCACATCAGCTTTCAGCGCGATGGCATGCTTTATCGTGAACATTCCCATGCACCGGTCAAGGGCATACTTTTTGAGATCCTGTATTTGCGCATCCGTTGCATTCCCTTTCACAGTCATGATCACCCGGTACTCGCTGATAAGCGGGATTGCGCCGAGGTCGAACTGGGCAGTGTAATCGAGATCAGCCTCGACCTTGGTCTTTACCGCTGTGAGCTGGATATTTCTCATGGTTGCTTCTGTTACAAACGTGCTCGAATAACATGCGGCAAACCAGAAGAGCCCGAATGCCATCGGGCCGGGGGCAACTCCGGGTCCGGTAAAGTTGGGGTGGCTCGCTTCCATCGTATACGTGCCATTTTTTACGTTGACGGTTGAACGGAACTGGGGGCCTCCCTCGGGAAAAAGCCAGTCGCCTTCGATTCGGGCAGTAAACTTTGCCTCGCCGGGATCCTTCTCGATCTCCGCTTTGTAGTCCCTGACCTGCTTCACATCGATATTGTTGAGACCCATTGAGTTAACACCATTCTATAATTTAACTCTTGAAGTAAAAAGAATTTGGTAACTATTGTTCAATTTTTTTGACTTAACCATTAACACGATCGAGGGTCCCGGGGGAACCGGGGCGGGGCAACCAGTGTTTCGGAAAAGCCGGAATCTTTCGTCCCTAACTTTTACCATTTCTCCGACGACAGATGTGCAAATTTAATAAATTTGCACAAAATGTTCAAAAGGTTTATCAATTATAGTAAACCAAGGATTACTAGACATAAGAGGATAACGAATAACCCATTATTGTACGATCCTAGCGGAAAGGGGGTGCTTCCCGAGCGTTCGGCTTGCCCCAATTTTACAAAATAGCACCAATGTGAGTGGGTCTATGTATCCGGTTCTTGCATTTTCAGGCCACATTTCAGTTTTTTGTCGAGAGCATCCGCTCAAGAACCCCTTGTTTTTTGAGGGTTGCGAGTTGAAACCGGTTAAAGCAGAAGGCCGAGAACAGCATTTTGGTATACACCCTGAGAACGGTTGTGACTCTGGTATGAGCAGAATGGAACACATTCTTGATGATGGCATATGGGCGTTCCCCGGGAGATAGGATTCGAGAGATTCGAGCGTTTTTGAGAACATCGCGGATACCGATCGGATGCCCACGAACACCCCGTTGCATGGTGGTGTTGAAACCTTTTGTTTTGGTACCGAAATATCCTCGGTCACGGTAGATCACCTCTCCTTCGTTCGACAGGTCGATTTGCGAATCGTGGGTTGAGGCAGTTGTAACCTCGAGAGCCCGGATCAGTCCGAAGTCACAATCCTCTTTGGTATGGAGTTTGTATCCAAAATAAGATTTCTTGCCCTTTATCGCCCATGTTCCATCCCGGCTTCTTCGAGTTTTTGCAGCATCACCCCGGGGTGTATTCGTTGAAGCATGACCGGGCTCTGAGGTGATGAAAGTCGCATCCTGAATGGTGCCTTTTTTGATTTTCAGACATTGTGCATCGAGTTGTCGCTGGAGCTCATCCCAAATAGCCTTATCCTTTCCGGTCTTTGCCAACCGCTCCCGGAAATACCAGACGGTGGTCTGATCCGGGACCTTGTTAGGATACCCGAGGAATTTCATAAATGATATGCGATCATTGGCCTGACGCTCAAGTTCGGGATCGGACAGGCTGTACATCGACTGGAGTACCAGCATCTTAACCATGAGAACGATATCAATATTCGGTCGACCGCCCTCTTCGGTCTGGTTTCGATACAGACCTCCCACTACCGTCAGAAACCTCTCCCAATTGATTAATGTCGAAAATCCGTCAAGCCGATCCCCGAGTCGTTTGATACTCTCATACCGCTTCTCGAACGCAAAATCAACCAGATTTTCCATACTCGTCATTGATCGTACTAAGATAAAGTACTACCGGCTACAGGGAGGTTTTCAGAATTCTCATAAAAATATGTTAACAATTGAGTGGTGTGCATGGCCCTTGCAGTTCATATAAACATAAACCGGTGCACCGGCTGCGGAAACTGCGTCGTTTCCTGCAAGGTCGATGCACTGGAGTTGTCGACAGTCGACCCGGTCACGAACGCGAAGATCTACGCGGTCCGGGACGGGAGATCGGTTCACCTTGATTTCAGGTCTGAGCTCTGTGCAGGATGTGGCGTCTGTATCGGCGCCTGCCCGTACGAGGTGATCAGCCTCGCCAAAAATAATCAGATTAGAACGCCGTGGAAGCGATAAAGAGAGAAGAAGCGGATCGATGAATCGAGCGTTTCGACTCGTACCAGCTGGAACCTGTATTCAATCGATGGGTTTCGAGGCGAAGAAATGCCAGCAACGAGAGCAGAATATGTCCTCGTTGAACAACCTCTTTTGGGACCCTGGCATCTCTCGATGCCACAACCTTGCTTGATGCCACGGTGATCCTCTTCGATATTCCATCCAAGTTCCTTGAACGTTTTTCTGTCGGTTTCCGATGCATCGAGAATATCGGTAGCCCAATGTTCGGGTTCCTTATCAGAGTGAACGATCCTAAATAGCTTGATGAAACCGTATTGTCTCAGATGAACAACTCTTCCTTCGGGAGGAATCTCAATCTCAGAAACTGAACGGTTGTACGTATTATCAGGATCAACCAACCGGTTGGATTTGAGACGGGTACACCAATGCCACTTCAGCGTGCGGATCAATTTCAGGTTGGCGATACTCGAATACCACGAATCAAAGATGACACATCCCGGCTGAAACTTTCTTTCTTCGGCTGCTCGTAGCATATCCCGGAAATGATCATTTTTGTTTTTCCCGTCTTTGTCTGGACAATAGATCCGGAAATCTACCGAAACTATCGCAGAACCATCAGTCCAAATGGTTGAGATTAGGTTGATTCCCTGAACTACCCGATGATGCTTCCCACTCCAGTGCCGGGTCACCAGTTCAATCTGATGGGAATACGGTTTGTCGAGGGTACTATCATCGATTACCAATACTCCTTCGTTAGCCCGGAGCAACCGTTGCGCTTCCTCATACAGCGCCCCCGTGTGGTGAGGCTGGCTGCCTCTCTAACAAACGCTTGACGGAAGCGTGAGCTATTGATACTGGTTCAGCGGGAAAACACCGGGATACCTCTGTACACGAGCAAACCTGATACGTCGATATCAAAAAGTTTACAAAATTGCCGCTCGTGCATTTCGGAGGATTCACTCTCGTTCGATCTCCATCCCGGGTTTGTCTAACCCTTGGATGGGCGCTACTAACTCTTAGATCTTTCGGTCAAAACCAAGGGCGTAAGTCCTAGGTAACTTCGGAGTTTACACTGCCGTTGAGGATCTTCTTCACCTTGCTTTTGAGCATGTTGCGTGCACTGATCTTCATAATCTCACCTGTCACTCGCTACAGATAACAGTTACTGGGGTAAAAGAAAGGAGGGAAGTTCCCGGGAATGCGGGGAGTTCCTTCGATCTCTTCTTCTATGGTTTTGCTACCGTGGTCTCCTTCACGCGCAGCACATCCCTTTTCATCGCCCGGATATATGATTGTTTCATTTAACTTTTCTGCATAGTTAAATAAAAACGCAATGGTTTTATCGCCCATCGATCCAGATATATGAGAGGAGAACGATTCAACATGCAGAAAAGAATGAAGACGAACCCGGCCATTCTTATCGGTATCGCCCTGGTGATCCTGCTCTTATCCGCACTCTTTGCCGGATGCACAGGCACCCCCACAACCCCGGCCTTGGCAACACCGGTTGCAACGGGAGCTCCTGCCCCCGTTGTTCCAACCCTCGCGGCCCCGGTCTCCACGCATTCCCCGGGAACGGTTGTAGCCTTCACCGCAGCCTCGCTCAAGGGAGTCTCGCCAAAACTCGCGGCCGATTTTGCTGCAGCGTACCCCGGCAACCGAGTAATCTTCAACCTTGACGGGACCCAGGCGCTGAGAGCCCAGCTCGAGAATGGGGCGTATGCCGATGTCTTCATCTCGGCAAGTAACTCCTCTACAACTGCCCTCGCAAACGGGGGCTACTTCATCCCCGGGACCGTCAAACCGCTCACGTCAAACTATGTCATCGTCCTCCTGCCGGCAGCAAACCCGGGGAAGATCCAGTCTCTTGCCGATCTTGCAAAGCCGGGCGTGAAGATCGCAATGGAAGACAAGAGCGTCCCTGCCGGAGCGGCATCCCTTGTTGCACTCTCGAACCTTGCAAAGTCAACGTATAACCAGGACTGGAACACTTCGATCTTCAGGAACATCGTGACATATGAGACCTCGGAGCCCGGTGTCGCAACGAAGGTCGCTCTCGGAGAAGTTGATGCAGGGTTCGTCTACGAATCGACCTACTCTGCAGCCCCCAAAGACCTGTACAAGGCCCTGACCATCGCAGAGAGAGACAACTATCTCCAGACCTACTCAGTTGGGGTACTGAAAGAGTCAACAAGCCCGGCTACTGCCCGGATGTTTGAGGACTTCATCCTCTCGGCAGTCGGCCAGCAGGATCTCAAGAATTACGGGTTCAGGCCACTTTGACCCTCCCTTTATTTTTCCTAAACGATAATTCCTGTTCAGGAATCAGAACCCTCCCGGGAGACCGGACCGCATGAACATCCCGCGTATGAAAGACCAGGGCATCCGGAGGAGGCTGACATACGTGGTCGCAGCGATCCTCATTCTCTCAGTCACGCTCCCCCTCGCCCTGCCCGTCACCGCTCTCTTCTTCCGGATCACTCCTGAACTTTTTTTCTCATCGCTGCAGGATCCGCAGGTCATCGGTGCGCTCTCCTTGAGTCTCCTGACAACAACGATCACGCTCGTTATCGTCATCGGTCTAGGTACGCCGTTTGCGTTCTTCCACTCCCGCATGGACTATCCAGGGAAGATCATTGTTGATACGTTCATCGATCTCCCCCTCGTCCTGCCCCCTGCGGTTGCAGGGGTTGCCCTTCTTGCCCTCTGGGGAAGAGTCGGCTTCCTTGGCCGGTACTTCAACGCCTCGGGAATCTCGATCGCATTTACGACACTCGCCGTCATCACGGCGCAGATCTTTGTCGCCTCGCCGTTTTATCTCCGGCAGGCGAAGTCACTCTTCGAGCAGCTCGACCCGGCGTACGAGCAGGCCGCCAGTACGCTCGGCGCATCTCCTTTGCGAGTGTTCGCCTCTGTGACCCTTCCTATGACGGCAGGGGGCCTGGTCTCGGGAGCCGTCATGACGTTTGGCAGGGCGCTCGGAGAGTTTGGGGCAACGATCATGTTCGCCGGAAATCTGCCCGGCGTATCGCAGACCATGCCCCTTGCCGTGTACGTCGGGATGGAGAGCGATTACCTGATAGGGATTACCCTCTCGATCATTCTCGTGATAATCTCGTTTGCGATCATGATCGCCGTCCGGCTTATCGCGCGGAAGGAGGCATTCCATGCTTGAGGTGAAGATCGCAAAGAAGCTCCGGGATCTCACTCTCGATCTCGCGTTCCGGGCGGAGCCGGGGAAGATCGTTATCCTGATGGGAACCAACGGCGCAGGGAAATCGATGACCCTCAATATCATCGCGGGCCTCATCTGTCCGGATTCCGGAACGGTCTCGATATGCGGGGAGCCGCTCGTTGACACGGGCAGGGGTATCGATACCCCTGCCGAGGACCGGAGGATCGGGTACGTCTTCCAGAGTTCCGCTGTCTTCCCGCACCTTTCCGTCCGGGAGAACATCGCCTTCGGCCTCCGGGCTCGCCGGCTCCCGGGCCAGGTAATCTCAAGCCGGGTGGATCACTGGCTCGATCGCCTCGACCTCGTCGATCTTGCCCCGGTAAAGGCCGGGAAACTCTCCGGGGGGCAGAAACAACGGGTCGCCCTTGCCCGGGCCCTTGCTGTCGAGCCCTCGCTGCTCCTGCTGGATGAACCGTTTACAGCGCTCGATGCCCAATCGGACCGGCGCGTAAAACTCCTGCTGAAAAAATATGTTGCGGAGAAGAAGATCCCCTGCATCGTTGTCACCCACCGCAACAAGGATATCCGCGATGTCGGCGACCGGGTCTGTGTCATCTGCAAAGGGGAGAAGTCTTGGGAAGGGGCTGCCGCCGATCTTTCGGAAGGTGTCCTCCCCTGCGGGTGCCAGTAGGCCGCACCCATACAATTTCCCCCCAAAACCCGGGCTGGCTATTCCTTATCGCCTTTGTATCTTCCCCGTTTCTCCTGAACATTTTTCAGGCCCGGTCTCCGTCTCCTTCATCGGCAGGTAGCGGTACGCAGCAAAACCCGCGGCGAGGAGTGCGATAACGACAATCCCATACAGGACGGGATCGCCCTCCACGGAGATCCCGAACGTGGCCTCTTCCGGATTACCGGCCGGAAGACCGACCGCCTGCCGGTACCGGTCCTCGATGGGAATCGAACCGGTCCGGCTGAACGCGACAACCGCGATGGCCGCGACAAGGATGAGGAGAAAGAGTACAGGCCCCCATCTCCCCGGGGCAGCTGAGTCAGGTTCCATCCCCGATCACCGGTCCAGCATATCGGGGCGGATCTTCCCGATGTATGCGACGATGAAGCCGGTGATGAACGCCTCGATGATCGCAGCGCCCATATTCACGGCCGCAACGAGCGATAAGCCTGCGAGGATCTGGGACTGGGTCTGGCTGACACCCTGGATACCGGAGACGAGGATGAGGACGATCATCATCACGTTCCCGACAAAGAGCCCGGCAAAGGTTGCGACACCTGCCTGCGAGAAGAGATCGGGCGTCATCCTCTTCATGCCGCGGAATGTGGCATAGGCAATTAAGACCTCGGAAAAGTTGACGAGGACGTTCGCCCCGACAAGTCCCCAGCCCCCGTGGCCGATCGCCGCAGAGAGGATGTTGACGATAAAAACGATCAGAGGGCCGAGGACCGGGCCGGTAAGGATCCCGATCAGGGGCGTCAGGTTCAGGTGTACCCCGCCCGGGATCTGGACCTGGAAGACGGCAAAGGCAGCCGCGGTTACGAATGCAGCGAGGATGATTTTTTTATTATCCGTTCTCCGGAAGCGCAGCAGAAAGAGGGCGACCCCTATAAGGACCAGGGCGACGACCCACCAGGCTGCCGCCCAGAAAAGGGTGAACGATCCATCTTCGAGGTGAATGTGGGCCACGGCGATCTCTTTCTCTCCGGTTGTTATTCGCTTGAGGTGATCCTCTTTTCCCGGGGGAGAAGAAAAATCTTACGGATATTTTGGTATGGCACCAAATTTGACACGGGACGAGGCATCCCTACTGCATACCCTGAAAGAGACCGGTTGCGATCAGGCCAGGTTTTTGGTACCCGATGGCTGCTGCCGGCTTCGTGCATCACTTTTTCCCCCGGTATCGCTCGCGCTGCGGGAATAAAGATTCAGCCGGCGATTCAATCGATCGGCATTCGTGCTGCTGCACATTTTGTACGGATGAAAATTTTCGGGAAGATCCTGCAGAAGGAGATACCCTTCTCCCTCACCTTTCGAGGGCCTGCCGGTCGAGATCCACCTTCACCATGAAATACAAAATCGTTGTGATGCAGCTGCCGGCAAGGCCGATGACAGCGAACGAGTCCCAGCCGTACGAGGACTCCGGGCCAGAGAGAGCCCATCCATAGAAGAGGGTGAGAAGGACGTTGGCCATGACCCCGCCGAAAAAGCCGAGAAGGAGCCCGCCAACGAACCGGGGCGAGTGGTAATCCGTCTTCCTCTCTCGATCCCGGCGAGCGTGTCAGCTAGCCGATGATCGTAACTCCTGCGATAAAATTCAGGATAAACGAGATCCCAAAGACCGCACCTATCCAGAATTCGAGATCGATCATTTTCAGATACCTTCTGTTTTACCGTACTTGAATCTTTCCCCCCCCGTAACGCTTGCCGGTTCTTTTCCGGATCCGGCGACTATCCCCCCTTCCCGACCGATAAAAACCATCAAGGACCGGTACGTTATCATCAGCAGATTTGTGGATGGGAATTCTGTTGGGAGAATTTTTAGCCCGGCACGTGACGGGCGGAGAGGGATGGGATCTCCCGTGCCTGCTCCTCTGGACCGAATGGTTCAGGTTCCCTCTGCTGAGAGGAGGAAGCATGATTTTTTCGAAAGAAGATCCGGCTCGCTGAGTTTAATGGACGTATTCACCAAAAATTCGAGCCCGCGCTTGCATCCGGCGATTATCGCGGACCCCTCTTGCGGGGGATCAAATTTGCAACAAATTAATTTTGGAAGCGGCAAGGCGAGGGAATTCCGGGCCCACAGACATCCCTTCAGAAGAAGTAGATGGAATCGAGTCTCAAATCACCCGTCATATCATTTTTATAGAAGGTGTCGAACATCTCTCTGAGTGAAACCCCCTCGTACCTCTTCATCCAGACGTCCACCTTCCGGATGAATTCTTCGAAGTCGCTATCGTTCACCGCAAGGGTCGCGCCCTCCTGGTCGTTGGAGAAGATCCGGCCTGGTGTCCAGAATGCATCAGAATCCTGGCCCCAGTAATCGATGAAATAGTAATGCCCCCTGAAATAAAAAACACATTCGGAATGATGGAAAATATCTATAAGAAATTTGTCATAATCAAAACCGAATAAGGGAAAGGGGGAACGATCCTTTTCGGGTAATTCTTTAAGGATATCTTCAATGGAAGCACCATCGATGGTAACCGTCCGCAGTAGTTCCTGGGGATCGGCAGAGTAACCACTGATTCTCTTCATGGATCCCCACGGACGGCATGCATCCCAGAGGCTGGGATGCTGCCGAACATACCAACCCCTGTTTTGTGGGCCTGCGTCGGGACGTATTGTGTACCAGAAATTTTTATACTCGAAATCTTTACAGGCTGGGTGAGAAAAATCCAGAACTCTCATTCAATCACTCCGGTGTTAATAACCCAGGCGTTTCTGTGCCATCAGCGTTAAATCTGACCCAATATCGTTTCATTGTGTTTGTATCACATTCTCCTGGTGGAGATTTCCCGTGCATGTGGCTTATATCCTTCATGATCAAAACCCCAAGTACTCCTAAAGCGTTATAATAAATTCCCGGCCTGCAGTCCCGGAAATGCCTGTCAAAGAAAAAAAATTTTTTAGTGCCGCTTCTTCTGGTCGTCGGGAACCGGGCTGAGATAGACGATCTCTGCCCCGACATCCTTCCCAATCTGTTCGATCTCGAACTTCCGGAAATGCGGGACCTCGATCTGGATCTGGTCCCCGGTTACGGCGACCATGCGGTACTTCGGTTGTTCAACTCCATCGCCGACTTTCTGGCGTTCGCGAACGTAGATCTTCACGACTGACTCCTCCCCGGTCTTTGTTCTCCGGCTCAGCCGGGATTAAAACCGGAGTTGTCTGATATACCAACTGGTTTACATGAACTTATACCTTTCTTTCACGCTACAGGTTTGAGCTTGCGAGCGGGTTGGAGGGCGAGACCCTCGTCCGGTATGGGATGAAGTGAGCGGGGCGCCAGACGCCCCCGATCCGGATCGCCCCGGAGATGAATGTCGTCAAGATTGGCGGTCACGGGGCGATCGATTACGGCCGAAAGGTTATGTTCCCGCTCTGCGAAGAGATCGGGAAGCTCGCGAAAAAGCACCAGATCCTTGTCGTGACCGGGGGCGGCGGCCGGGTCCGGCATATCATGGATATCGGGATGGACCTTGGGATGCCGACCGGCGTTCTTGCCGAACTCTCCGCAAAGATCAGCGAGCAGAACGCGTGGCAGGGACCCATTGTCATGAATACTTTAGGACGCACTCCGCCAGGCTTTCCGCGAGTAACGGGGGGCTCGTTCATCAAAGAGAAGGGAGGGGTTAACGATGTCAAAAATTTGTCCTTTTTATCCTGAAACCACCTTTGCGGTATCGTAGGATTAATTGATTCATAATTTACCTGAATGAATCGGGCTTCAATAAATCTGCCGCTATGCAAAAAAATTGGGCCATACGTTTGTCCCGCTCTCAATCCCACTTCATATAATGGATAACATCGCCATCATGAGCATCGATATAGAGCACACCTCCGCGATTGGTTGGGTTAGAAGTTGAGACCGAGAAGACCCAGGCGAGTTTTTGGGCCGGTCCTTCACCTCTAGAAATCCGTAACCCTTTGTTTGCTTCTGCCTTTATGTTTTTGATCAGATCAGCGCATCAAAAAAACCTGCGTTAGTGCGTTAGCGGAGGGGGGTCTTAGTATATCGTTGCTGAGCAAGAAATCAAGAAATCACTCAACCGAAGTATCGTGTAAAGGCAGGGGTTTTCACGACCCCTTTACCCAGATCTATAAAGACAGGGAAAGCACCGAAAAAGCAAAAGGATTCAATGGGGGGACCGCCGTCATCGAAAAAGAAGGTGAGCGCCTCATTCGGCGCAGGCGCACCCCGACGCATCAAATCTACGTTTCATTCCATGCTCCCGCGAAGGGAGCGACCCAGCGCCATCGCGATCGTTGTGGACAAGTATATACCCACGCACAACCATAAGAAATCCCAATGCCCAATAAAATAAAATGTTTGACAGTTGTGGTTCTCCTTCTTTCCACTACGATATGCATCCCGGCCCAGGCCGGGAAGTATCAACTCAACTGTCCCGACGGAGTTGCACAAAACGAAACGTTTCGCACCGAGTTGGCGAAAAATATTGCAATCATAACCAATCATGATTCTCGTGTAACTATCGAGTATACTGGAGATAATCGAATCTTTATTAAATACCCAGACGAAGAGCCAACATTCAAAGAAGATATTATTGATTTTATTACGACTGTAGGCCTTGGAACAATCCTTGGTACGTTTTGAGGATGCATCCTTGTTGCTGTAACCATAGCCTACACGGGACCGGTGGGTGCCGGATTCGCCAAAGCCGAAGTGGTGGGTAGTACCCTTATTGGCTTCTTGGGATCAGCAGCAGTAAAATCCTTTGAAATTGCTAAGAGACGGGGCTATTTGATGTAGGAGATGGGTATTTAGTATGTTTACCGAACAAGATAATAGCCAAACTGATAGTAAATACGTAAAAATTGATGGTAAATATGTAAAAGTGCATGTTATATGGCTTGTAACCCTCGCGTTATCTGCAGGGTTTTTGTATGGCCTGCCTCCGGCAATCCTTGTCTGTAGTAGTGCTGATATTACATCGTCTTTTGGACAGGACGTGGTCAAAATTTTGTGTGGAGTGAGCCTGGGGATTGCTCTATTTACTTTATGCCTGTATACCTCAAAGAGGGCACAAAAGTAAAATTGAATATAGCATCTTTTGAGGTTGTGGTCGTGCAACGGACCAAGTGGCGTGGAAACCCCGTATTGAGGGAGGGGTGCTTCCCGAGCGTTCGGCTTACCCCAATTTTACAAAATAGCACCAATGTGAGTGGGTCTATGTATCCGGTTCTTGCATTTTCAGGCCACATTTCAGTTTTTTGTCGAGAGCATCCGCTCAAGAACCCCTTGTTTTTTGAGGGTTGCGAGTTGAAACCGGTTAAAGCAGAAGGCCGAGAACAGCATTTTGGTATACACCCTGAGAACGGTTGTGACTCTGGTATGAGCAGAATGGAACACATTCTTGATGACGGCATATGGGCGTTCCCCGGGAGATAGGATTCGAGAGATTCGAGCGTTTTTGAGAACATCGCGGATACCGATCGGATGCCCACGAACACCCCGTTGCATGGTGGTGTTGAAACCTTTTGTTTTGGTACCGAAATATCCTCGGTCACGGTAGATCACCTCTCCTTCGTTCGACAGGTCGATTTGCGAATCGTGGGTTGAGGCAGTTGTAACCTCGAGAGCCCGGATCAGTCCGAAGTCACAATCCTCTTTGGTATGGAGTTTGTATCCAAAATAAGATTTCTTGCCCTTTATCGCCCATGTTCCATCCCGGCTTCTTCGAGTTTTTGCAGCATCACCCCGGGGTGTATTCGTTGAAGCATGACCGGGCTCTGAGGTGATGAAAGTCGCATCCTGAATGGTGCCTTTTTTGATTTTCAGACATTGTGCATCGAGTTGTCGCTGGAGCTCATCCCAAATAGCCTTATCCTTTCCGGTCTTTGCCAACCGCTCCCGGAAATACCAGACGGTGGTCTGATCCGGGACCTTGTTAGGATACCCGAGGAATTTCATAAATGATATGCGATCATTGGCCTGACGCTCAAGTTCGGGATCGGACAGGCTGTACATCGACTGGAGTACCAGCATCTTAACCATGAGAACGATATCAATATTCGGTCGACCGCCCTCTTCGGTCTGGTTTCGATACAGACCTCCCACTACCGTCAGAATCCTCTCCCAATTGATTAATGTCGAAAATCCGTCAAGCCGATCCCCGAGTCGTTTGATACTCTCATACCGCTTCTCGAACGCAAAATCAACCAGATTTTCCATACTCGTCATTGATCGTACTAAGATAAAGTACTACCGGCTACAGGGGGAATTTTTCAGAATTCTCGCAGGAGGATAACCAAGTAAGCATCCCGCACAAATTCTTCTGCCAAAAATAATGATTACATCCTCTTTAAAACAAGGAAGATTCGGGTGATGAGACAATAATAACTCTTTGAATTCTAGCGGACTCAAAGAAACACGCATTTTAAAAAATCACCTTGATTTCTAAAATTGTTTTGGCTTTTAGTTGATATAATCGAAATGGAATAGAAGTAACCTTATTCTAAAATTTTTAGGCTGCCGGAGACTTTTTTCAACGATTAATATTTCAACCAACAATAGGTTTCAACTTACTGTGTTTCCTCCATTGATTTGAATATCCGAAAATCCCTTCCTCTCCACTAATTTTTAATAGCACCAGAACAGACACTATAGAACATCAGACACACGCGGGCTCGTGGTCTAGTTGGCTATGACGTCGCCTTGACATGGCGGAGGTCCTGAGTTCGAATCTCAGCGGGCCCATCTCCTCCTTTTGCTCTTCTCCTTTCAAGCAAGCTCTTCGTCCCTTCTGTCTCTTCTCTGATAAAACCACGACCGGATCGTACCAATCGTAACCTATTTTACCAAACCCTGGCGTATGTGAGGAACGAGATGGCAGATCAACCCGTTCCCGGAAAAGAAACCGCACGGCTCGGCTACCTCACCGCAGCCCTCGCCGGTGTGACAGGAATTATCTCGGTCGCATACGGTGCAGAAGCAGCCAGTATTGCCCTTCTCGGGTTTGGCCTTGCGATGCTCGCGGAGTCGCTCTCAGAACTCCTGCTGATCCTGCTGGTGGTGGGGCGCATGGATACGTCCTGCGGTGAGAAGACGATGGGCCGTGCAGCCAGGTTCCTCTCGGCCCTCTTCTTCCTGATAGGGCTGGTCGTCCTGTACGAGTCGGTAAACGCACTCGCGACCGGTGTGAGAGTTCGTCCTTCGCCTGCGGGGATCATGATCGCTTCTGTCACGCTCATCATCCTGCCTGTGATCGCGTGGCGTCGGAAGCTTGCCGGTATGGCGTTCGGAAGCCGGGCGCTGGTCGCGGATGCAAAAGGGATCGTTGGCCCCGCACTCCTCCCCGCAGTAACCCTCCTTGGGCTTCTCACCATCCAGCTCTCCGGGGCTGGGTTGGCCGATCCTCTTGCCGGGATTGCGATTGCCCTCCTCCTCTTCCATGAAGGCTACCGGATCTGGTGCCTCTCCTGCGGGGGCTGGGAGTGCCCGGGCTCGTGACCTTCCCCCCGATTATTTAAAATCTGCCCATTTCCCGATACCTTCTCTGTCATAAAACCCGTCTTCAGGGATCCCGCAAAAAGGGGGCCCCCTTCCCCCCCGGGGGGGTTACGGCCGGATTTTTTCCAGGAGAGATATCGTGCCCCTGACCGGGGATTCGTCGCAGAAACCGTTTTTCCGGGCGAGGCCGGTTGGACCCGGGGCGAACCCCAGGAGAACATCGGTTGCGAAAACCCCGTAATGGGTTACCGCGGGAACACGTGGGAACATCTCATTCATAAAAATGGATGCGGAGACCCCCTTCGCATTGGGGGCGTACCGGAATTGCCTTGTTACTGTTCCTTAAAGATAAGCCATACCGCCCAGAGCATCGATGCGCACCCGATAAGGAAGATCAGGCTATGGAGATCGGCTGATACATCGAGCGCGAAGATCCGCCCAATATCGAAGATGACAAACAGGGCAATGGTCAGCGCAATGAACCAGCAACCTTCTTCTTCTGCACCGTGATAACGCCGCTGCCCCTGCAATGACAATCTCGATGAGGGTGGCAACGAGCTGGAGGATGTCGTAAACCTGCATACCTGTCTTCTTACTCAGGCACCCGATAAAAACAGACCGGATCTGGTCGCCGGATCCGGCATGCCGGAGCCCGGGCAATCAGAGTTTACCGCAGTGGCCCTGCTTCTCGAAGTACTGCTGGTGGTCCTCTTCTGCCTTCCAGAAGTCCAAGGCCGGCACGATCTGGGTCACCACCTTGCCAAAGCCCAGCCGCCCCGAGGTCTGGAGATCTTCCTTGGACTTCCGGGCTTTTACCGCCTGCTCCGCATCGTGGTAGAAGATTACCGACCGGTAATTCGCTCCCATATCCGCACCCTGCCGGTTGAGCTGGGTCGGATCGTGGCTGGTCCAGAAGACTTCGAGCAGCTTATCGTAGCTCACCTTTGCGGGATCAAAGGTGATCTGCACGACCTCGGCGTGCCCCGTGTCACCGGACGAGACATCGTGATAGCCCGGGTTCTTTACGGTGCCTCCCATGAAACCGACCGTGGTCGATACGACACCCTCCACCCGCCGGAACTTTGCTTCAACATGCCAGAAACATCCGGCCCCGAATGTAGCGAGCTTATAAAAATTCTGGTTCTCTGCCATTTCGCATCTCCACCCTATCCACTAGGCCCCCTGAGCGTATATGAATACTCCTGGTTTTTTGCCAATCAGCTTTAATGTTTCGGAAGAACAAAGTATCCCTATGGCAGAACGATTATACCGATCAAAGAAGGAGCGGATACTGGGCGGAGTATGCGGTGGGATCGGGAAATATTCGGATGTCGATCCGAACGTTGTCCGGCTGATCTTGATCGTTCTCACGCTCCTTTCTATAGGTGTCGGGGTCATAGCCTACATCATTGCCTGGCTCCTCGTACCGGAAGAGGAGGATGGGTCGGGAACGGTTCCGACCGTAATCCCGCCAGCCGGTGGATCTCAATAACCAGGACTCCGGAACTTGATCCATGCGAATCCTGTTTGTTGTCTGCGGGGAAGGTCTGGGCCATGCCTCCCGGTGCCTGAATCTCGGACATTTCCTTGAGGGAGAAGGCCATGAGGTTCATTTTGCCGGCTATGGCAAGGCCTACGCTTTCATGGACCAGCACCCGTGCGGGATCCTCCACGGTATTACGCGCGAGGTCTGCCTCGAAGGCGAAGGCGGGTTCTTCAGCTTGAAAAAGACCCTCTGGGAATCGAAATGGATCGTACTGGACATGGTGAGATCCGTCCTCTCCATCCGCTCCCTCATCAGGAAACACGGGTTCGACTGCGTTGTCTGCGACACGATGTACGGCGGTGTCCTTGCGGCACGTTTACAGGGAGTCCCGGTCATCTTCATCACCAACCAGACCTACTTCTGCGGCCCGGGCGGCGTAACGAACCCGGTATGGAAAATCCTGAATTTTACCGTCCGCAGGTACCTCCGCCTCGCAAACCATGTTATCATCCCCGATTTCCCGGCGCCTCACAGCGTTGCCGAGTACAACCTCGTGATCTCCGACAAGGATCTCCCCCGGTACACCTTTACCGGGCCGCTCCTCGATCTCGACCCGGCCCGGTTCGCGATCGCAAAGAGGACCATCTTCACCAGTTTCGGCGGGGAGCCGTACAAACTCCCGATGTACCAGATGCTTCGGGAGATCGCCGACGAACGCCCCAACCTCTGTTTTGAGGTCTTCTCTACCGGGCCGGTGCACCAGGACTCCTCGGAGAATTTTGTCTCCTACGGGTATGTCCCCAGCCTCTTCGAATATCTTGCCCAGGCCCACGTGGCGATCGTCCACGGTGGCCTCACGACCCTCCATGAGGCGCTGATCTTTGAGAAGCCGGTGCTTGTGATCATGGACCCGAAGCACCCGGAGCAGCAGAACAATGCTCAGAAGATCGTGGATATGGGCGCCGGCATCGCAGTTGACGGCCTTACGGTGACCCGGGAGGTGCTTGAGCAGAAACTTGCGGAAGCGATGGCTCTTTCCCCGCGAACCAGCGTGAACGGTCGTGGCGGCACGCTCGGCAGGAAGACTGCAGCGGGGATCATTGTCACGGTCGCAAACCGTAAACGGAGACGGTACCAAACCCTGTACAAGAGCTTCTTCAGTGAGCACCGTGACAGAGACTGGTGAGATCCAAACGATCCGGCTGGAAAAGGAGTTGCGTATCTGCCCGCATTGCGGGTACGAGCGCGGGTTCCATAGCTCGTTTGTCAATATCCATGCCGACAAGCCGGAACCTTTCCGGTGGACGCAGAAAGTGTACCGGGTGATTCTTATCTGCCCCGAGTGCGGGTCCCGGTACGATATCGGGTGGAAGGTTGCCTTATCCGGCCAGCTGGATGTCCCGGTGAGGTTTGCCCATGATACCAGGTCGGAGAGGGATTGTATCCCGGTTGAAAAAATCCCCTGACCATGGTTATCCGCGATCTTTTTTCCCCGTGCTTCTCGCGGTATGACCCCGGATTGCCATGATGCGCTGTGCCGAATGCAGGGGAAAAGGCCTCTGCGGTCTCCCCCGATGCCCGATCATGAGCAGGTTTCACGCCCAGCTCACCTTGAAGCCTGCCCTCTCCTACCAGGGAAGCTCGCCCTCAGTTTTTATCGGGAGTTACGGCTATCCTGATCTCCATGGCGGCCCGCTGCTGATCAATGACAGCGACAACCCCCCCGAATGGCTCGCCCGGAATCTTGGGATCGGCGATCTCGTGGATCTCCGGGCACGCACCATCCGCGGGAGCTCCCCGCTCACCGGCGTGGCCGGCAGCCTGCAGGAGATCGCCCTCTCCACAAACCCGCTCGAGGTCGAGGTCTCGTTTGAAAAGCCGGTTGCATTCAACCTGGCGTTCGACGGTACCGTTGCGCCGGTCGGCCTCTCCGGTCCGGTACGGAAACTCGATCTTCTCGGGAACGCAAACGTGGCCCGGGTCGTGGACAGGATCACTTCGGATACTGATATTGTTGCAACCGAAGCCTGCATTGCGCTGGGGGAGTCGGAGATCGATGTGTACCAGATCTCGAAACTGATGACGGCAGGACTCCTTGGCAGGCGGAGGAAGTTCGTGCCAACGAAGTGGGCGATCACCGCGGTGGATGATACGATCTCGACCGGCCTGAAAAAAGAGATCGGCCGGTTCGCTCCTCTTGAAGAGATACGCCTTTTTACCGCTGAGATCTTCGGCAACCGGATCGTCTGCATCCTCGTTCCCGGTGACTGGCGGTACGAGATGGTCGAGATCTGGGGGGGCCACACGCTCTGGGGTGGGGACGAGGCGATGATCGTGCAGGACCAGGAAGGGATGAAAAAAACCGGGTATTCTCCGATATCCGGCGCGTACTACTCCGCCCGGCTCGCTGCATGCGAATACCTCAAGTCTGTCCGGCGCTCAGCCCGGGTCATCGTTATCCGGAGCGTCTCGCAGGAGTACTGGGCACCGCTTGGGACATGGGTGATCCGGGAGGCAACCCGGAAAGCGATCCAGGGTCCGCCCGCGGTGTTTGGCTCGATCGATGAAGCGACAGCCCACGCCTCCGCGGTGCTCAGGTCCGATGCATGGCTCGCCCACAGTACGCTCATTTCCGAACTCCGGGCCCAGCGGACGCTCTTCCCGTTTTAAACCCCGTTTCGGAAAACGACTCTTCAGGCCCCAGGACTCCCCGGACTCCCCGGATTCCGGGCCGGCCCCTGATCCTGGTAGGCCTGTGCGGATTTCGACTGCCGCTGGTACCGGTCCCGGATACCGTCGAGGGTCTCGATATCCTCGATCCCCTTGTCGTCCCGGATCCGTATGAGTCGAGGGAACCGGAGGGCAAAACCGGCCTCGTAGGTCGGGCTCACCTGGAGTTCCGCGTACCCGATCTCAAAGACCATCTCCGGCTCAAACGTGACACTCCGCCCGGCTTTTGCGATGACCTTGTCTTTCAGGAGTTCGTATACCTCCGCGAGCTGTTCATCAGAGAACCCGGTCGCGACACGGCTTAAGGGGAGGAGTCTTCCCTGGTCATGGCAGGCGAGGAGGAAGGATCCGAAGAGATGGGCACGCTTGCCCTCTCCCCATTCTGCGCCGATGACGGCGAGGTCGAGAGTGTCGACCTCCGGCTTTATCTTGATCCAGTTTTTACCCCGCTGGCCGGGAGTGTAGGGGGAGGAAGGGGCCTTGATCATGATCCCCTCGTGCCCGGCATCGAGCGCCTCCCCGTAGGTCTTCTCGATAACCTGCCGGTCGCTGCTTACGACCTGGGGGGCGAGATACCGGTTCACGACCTTCTCGAGAATTTTTCTCCGTTCGGAGAACGGGAGATCGATCACGGTCTGGCCGTCAAGATAGAGGATGTCGAAGACGTTGGGTATCATCTCGATGGCGTCCTGAGCCTCGGCAATATCGTGCCTCCTGCGGAACCTCCGGAGCACCGACTGGAACGGCATCGGTCTCCCATCTTTGACCGCAATGACCTCCCCGTCGAGGATAACATCATGATCCGTTGCCGAGAGGAGGTGATCGATGACATCCGGCAGGGCGCCGGTCACGTCTTCCAGCCTCCGGGAGTAGAGCCGTGCCCGGTTGCCTCTCTTATGGAACTGAAACCGGGACCCGTCATACTTGAACTCCGCCGCAACCTCTCCCTGCTCTTCGATCATATCGGCGATTGTTCCCTGCTGGGAGAGCATCATCCGGACCGGGTGGAAGGGGGTGATCCGGACATTCTTCAGCGCTTCGGGCCCGAGTTTCGCGAGCCGTGCAACCTCCCCGAGATCGTTGAGGGCCTGCATCGCATGCTCGACTTGGGCCGCATCGACCCCGAACGCTTTTGCGATCGCATCCCTGACGCTGCCTTCCCCGACACCGATCCGGAGTTCTTCCATCATGATCCGGGCAAGATACCGGCCTTCGAGCGGGTGAGCGTTCCCCAGCAGATTCCTGACCGCGAGGAGTTTCTCGCGCTGGGATTTTTTCCCCTCCATATCAGCGATCGCGATCAGGTCCGCGTAGACCCGGACGAGGTCCAGATCTTCGTGGAAGAACGTCGTCTGGGATTTTATCGCAAGGATCTCCTCCACCGCCAGGCCCGGGTCACCGGTTTTGTTGTTCCTCTCGATCACCTGCTCTTTTTTGAGGCCAGCCACATATCCGATTGCTTCGATAAGGAGATTAGGCCCTATCCCGAGCTTCCGCGATGACCAGTCCGGGAATATCCGGCCCATGACAAACCTGACGAAGATCGGGAGTTCATCGGGATTAAGAGCCGGCAGGACCTTACTGATGACGTCGATCATCTCGAGGCGTGAAGAGATGCCTTCGAGCGTCTCGCAGGTCCGGGAAAAATACATGAAGAGCATGGTCTCAAATATCGTTTGAAGGTGCGAGAGACGGATGGATTAAGGTTTTGTAATAGACGGTGTGGATGAAGGCCGGGTCGGAACCCTGCACAAACGCGGTTAGAGCGACATATCCTGCAAAGTGGTCCGGGATGTCCCTTCCTGCGTAGCGACAACAACGCGTTTGTCTTCATAAAAGAGCCCGAGACCATCGCGGGCGCCCGCGAGCGCCTTCTCCGGGGTATTGTTCATCTCGCTTAAGTGGGCAAGGATGAACCCGGGAACATCTCTCCCGAGCTCGCGGAGACAGGATGCCGCCTCTCTGTTGGAGAGGTGCCCGTGTCTCGATCTGATCCTCCTTTTGAGCGATTCCGGGTAGGGTCCGTTCTCCAGCATATCGGGGCAGTGGTTGCTCTCAAGGACAATCCCGTCGCACCCGGCGAGAAGGCCGAGCATGGCGGGGGTTATTACCCCGGTATCGGTGCAGTACCCGAGACGGAGATCGCCTTCCCGGATGACAAAGCCACAGGGTTCGTTGGCATCGTGGGAGGTTGCAAACGGTTCAACCGAGAACCCCGCTGCCGTGAACCATTCGCGATCCCGTACGACCCGGCTCTCGAACGGCTTCTTTGACGTTCTCCAGTGATCCAGGAAGTCCCGGAGTGTCCCTTCCGTTGCATACACCGGGACGCCGAGGCGGCGGGCGAGGACGTCGAGCCCACGCACGTGATCCCCGTGTTCATGGGTTACGAGGATTGCACCGATCTTCTCCGGATTGAGACCGGCCCGTTCGATCCGGGCGAGGGTCTCTTTTGCGCTCAGCCCGGCGTCCACGAGCAGGGCATCGCTTCCGCCATCGATAAAAACACAATTGCCCTTGCTTCCGCTGGCAAGAATCGTGCACCGCATCGATCACTTATCTGATGTGCAGCTATTAACCCCCTCCGTTGGGGCTGTCCTATCCCGAAATCATTTGACATCAGATGTAAATACCGATTTGAGCAACTTATCGAATGGGGCTATCCAGAGGATCATTCAGCAATGTGTCAATGATAAACCCGTTGTTGAGATTGCCCGGTATTTCCAGATTACCCGTCAACGAGTGTATCAGTTCATCAACCCGTTCAGAGAATCGGGAGAATATCCGGTACTCAGGCAATCTGGAAGAAAGCCCCAAGCCATCGATGATCGAGCAGAAGAGTTGATCCTCGCAACCTATCAATCCAACAACATTGGTCCAATCCATCTGGAGAAGAAGATTGAGGAAACACACGGGATCCATATCCCGCATAATCGAATCTATCGGGTATTGTTGAACCACGGTCTGGTGGAGATCAACATGAAAAAACGGCAACAGCGGAAATATGTTCGGTATGAACATACTCATTCCATGTCGATGGGGCAGGGAGACTGGAAAGAGTTCGAACTTAAAGGATCGAAGAAATGGCTGATCGCATTCATGGATGATTCATCCCGCCTCATCACCTGCTACGGGGTATTCGATTCTCCAACTACCGAGAACACTCTCACGGTGCTGAATCAGGGATTCCAGATGTAAGGTACGCCCCGCGAGATCCTCACTGACAACAGTACACAATTCGTTTCAGCTCGGAACCGTGAACAGGCCCATCATAAATTCGGAGAGTTCCTTGTTCATCACAACATAAAACACATCCCAACCAGGATAAAACACCCTCAAACGAACGGCAAAATTGAACGGTTCTTCGGAGAAGTCGAACGAAGGATCGCGAAGTTCGGTTCTGTCGATAAAATTCTTCACTGGCACAATGTCATCAAACCTCACATGAGTGAGTCTCGATTTCGATGAGCCTTATAACGCATTCTGGTACCGTCTACCCCAGGAGAGGATTCTGAAATATGCGCAGAAATGGTTATATGTGTAAAATCAATTCGGGATATCACAAAAATATCGTGATATGAAAAAATTTAAATATAGTTTTTCAAATATTCTCTGATGAAATCTTGGCAAACGTTCCAGGAAGTAGCCAGACTTCCGTTCATTACTCCTTCCGGTACACCGCCTCGCTCATCCCGATCATCTTTTTGGCGGTCTCCCTCATCAAGGGATCACGAAACTCTCTCCCATGAACCCGATAGGTCTCCCGTACTTTTTCACCGGGAAGGCCATGGTCAGGAGATCGGGAGGCACGCACTTCCGGGCAGGGGGATCGGACATTTCCAAGTACGACCTTCAGCTCACCCTTCTGTTCAGGCCATGGGTACAGAATGATGGTCCTGCACCCCGCACCCATCGGAAAGACAACGCCATAAGGATCGCCCCGGTCGAAGTTCGCAAAGGAGAGGAGGCCGCTCAAGACCTCTGGCCGACCAGAGAAGACGACAACCTCGGGATCATCTGATTCCGTCAACT
The DNA here is from genome assembly GCA_030919125.1 of Methanoregula sp. SKADARSKE-2. Classification (GTDB taxonomy): domain Archaea; phylum Halobacteriota; class Methanomicrobia; order Methanomicrobiales; family Methanospirillaceae; genus Methanoregula. Next base: position 941,839 of record CP121470.1, on the reverse strand, counting down.
TGTCCCACCGGGGGGCGCGGAGGCTCTTGCATCACCACTCACCGGTATCGATCGAAGAGAAGCGGGGTTCCGTTCCTCGCCCGGCCGATCGGGCAGATGAGACCCTGCCTTGTTCTGAAATTTAAGGCATTCAGGGGATCGGGCACCGGGAAATGCCTCTACCAAGGGCAATGAACTTGTCGCAAAGAGTGACCTCCATGCACTACGGTAACTGCCGGAATGTAGAGAGTTGGCTATGACCCGGCCACCGTGAAAAAAGATCGGGTGCCGGATCACGGACATGGGATACAGAGATGAAAGTCGGGAAAGGGCCCCAGGTAAATGCAAAAAAGAGTCTTCTAAATTTTCTCTGACGATATCCTGGCAAACGTTGCGGTGAAGATACCGGGCATCCCGCGGATCTCGTCCATGACCGATGCGGGTACTTCGCTGTCAACATTGAGGACCATGATCGCCTGCTCGCCCGGGGTGATGCGGCCGACCTGCATGCCGGCGATGTTGATGTTGGTCTTCCCAAGGATGGAGGATGCCCGCCCGATGACACCGGGCCTGTCGAGGTGACGCGATATGACGACATAGCCTTCGGGGATCATGTCCATGGTGTATCCGCCGACTGCGACAATCCGGCTCCGGCCCTTGAAAAAGACCGTTCCGCTGACCGTCTCTTCACCCTTATCGGTCTTCACCTTGATGGTGATCAGGTTCTTGAACCCGTGGGCTTCCTGGGTCACGGTCTCGCTGACCCCTATGCCGCGTTCCTTTGCAATGAAGTCGGCATTCACGATATTGATCGGCTGCTGGAGGATCGGATCGAGGAGGCCTTTCAGGGCGAGCCGGGTCACGAACTTCATGCTCCCTGCGTAAGCAGAGAGTTCGCCGCCGTAAATCAGCTCAACGGATGCAAGCCTGCCACCGGCAATCTGGATGACAAACCGTCCCATCTTCTCCGCGAGCTGGGCGTACGGCTGGAGGACCTCGGCATGCTCGGGAGGGACCATCGGGGCATTGACCACGTACTTCGTGGACCCGCCTTTCAGCACTTCGATGCACTGCTTCGCGACCGAGACCGCGACGTTGAGCTGCGCCTCAACGGTGCTTGCGCCGAGGTGGGGCGTGACGATGACCTGGTCGAGGGTGAGAAGGGGGGACTCGAACGGGGGCTCTGACTCGAAGACATCGAGGGCTGCACCGGCAACCTTGCCGGACTTTATCGCAGCGTAGAGGGCGTGCTCGTCGATGATACCGCCACGGGCACAGTTGATGATCCGGACACCGTCTTTCATCGTCGCGATGCTCTTTTTGTTGATGACATGCCGGGTCTCAGCGATCAGGGGCGTGTGGACCGTGATGACGTCGGCGACCTTGAAAAGATCCGCCATCGACATCATTTGGACGCCGAGCTGGGCCGCACGCTCCTGGGTGATGAAGGGGTCGTAAGCAACACACTTCATATCCATCGCGTTCGCACGCTTGGCAACCTCGCGGCCGATCCGTCCGAAACCGACAATCCCGAGCGTCTTCTCGTTGAGCTCGACGCCCATGAACTGGCTGCGCTTCCACTCCTTCTTCTTCAGGCTCGCGTTTGCCTGCGGGATGTTGCGGGCCAGCGCCTGCATCATCGCCAGCGTGTGCTCGGTAGCGGCAAGGGTGTTGCCTTCGGGGGCGTTCGCAACGATGATCCCTTTCCGGGTCGCTGTATCAACATCGATATTGTCGACACCTACTCCGGCCCGGCCGATAAACTTCAGCTTCTCCCCGGCTTCGATAACCTTTGCCGTGACCTCGGTGGCGCTCCGCACGAGCAGGGCGTCATAATCACCGATTATTTTACAGAGCTCGTCTTCCTTGAGCTCCGTTTTGACATCGACGTCAACGGCCGCCCGGAGGATTACGAGCCCTTCTTCCGCCAGCGGATCGCTGACGAGCACTCTCGCGTTTGCCATAAAGACCCATATATTATCTGCGCCTGACTTAAAGAGGGTTATTCTCTCTCCCGTCACAAATTCACCGCCCATATCCTGTTGGCATCTCCGGTCGTGTATCCAGGACATGGTTATTCTCCTGCAACCGATCTCGGAAAGAGGACGCAATCGAGAGCAAAATGAGCGAGAAAGGTGCTGGTCAGAATACAAAATCCGAAACATTTCTCTAAAAAGTTTGCCCGTTCCTGACGGCGGATGATAATCATTAAAGTGGCGGGAGGTGACATCATAAGTGGTGCGTGCATGAAAGAAGTGCCCAATATTCTTTGGCTCGAGGAGATCAGGAAGGAGGATATCATTTCCGTCGGAGGTAAGGGGGCTTCTCTTGGAGAGATGGCATCCATCGGGCTCCCTGTACCGAGAGCCTACGTGGTCACGGCCCAGGCATTTCGCAGGTTCCTGATCGAGACCGGAATCGAGAAACAACTCTTTTTATCGTTTGAGAAGCTCGATGTGGAGAACAACGAGGAGCTCGAACGGGTTGCCGATGAGGCCAAGGAACTTGTCCTTAAGGTGAAAATGCCGGCCAAGATCCGTGACGACATCGTGGCCGCTTACCGGAAAATGGCGGACAACGAGCTCATCGTCGCGGTCAGGTCAAGTGCAACCGCGGAGGATCTGCCGGATGCGAGTTTTGCCGGCCAGCAGGAGACCTATCTGAATATCAAGGGAGAAGCGGCACTCGTCGAGGCAATCCAGAAATGCTGGGCCTCGCTCTACGGTGCACGGGCGCTCTATTACCGCGCAAAACAGGGGTTCGACGACCACTCGGTCAATATCGCAGTCGTCGTCCAGCAGCTTGTCCACTCAGAGAAGGCCGGGGTCATGTTCACCTCCCACCCGATCACCGGAGAGCCGATGACCATCATCGAGGGTTCGTGGGGCCTTGGGGAGGCGGTCGTATCCGGCTCCGTCTCCCCGGACAAATACGTCTTCGATCAGCGCACCGAGAAGGTTGTCGACACGCTTATTTCGAACAAGAAGGTCGAGATCGTTGCAGACGGCGACCATGGCACGAAGCTAGTCGATGTCCCCGCGACCCGGCAGGATGTCCGGGTGCTCTCCGATGCGGAGATCACGAAGCTTGCGATGTACGGTAAGATCGCGGAGAACCACTACGGCGTCCCGGAGGATGTCGAGTGGGGTATCGTTGCAGGGATGATCTATATCCTCCAGTCCCGCCCGATCACTACGATCGGCAGCAAGAAAAAGTCCGAAGCTGTCTCGGGGCAGAAGCAGAGAGCAAAGATTTTGATCCAAGGTCAGGGCGCTGCGCCCGGAATACGGTCCGGCAGGGTTGTCATTATCCGCGATGTCAAGGACACCGGTGCGGTAAAGGAAGGGGACATTCTCGTCACCAAGATGACGAATCCCGACATGGTGCCGGCGATGCGGAAGGTCGCAGCGATCGTTACCGATGAGGGTGGAATGACCTGCCACGCGGCGATCGTGAGCAGAGAGCTTGGCACTCCGGCTGTTGTCGGGACAAAGAACGCGACGGGGGTCCTCTCGAACGGCCAGCTCGTCACGGTCGACGGCGAGATGGGCCTTGTCTACGAAGGTGAGCTCGCCTCGGCCGCTCCTGCCCAGACTGCAGCGGCCCCGGTCCAGGCAGGTATCGGCTCTGCACCGATCATCACCGCGACAAGCGTGAAGGTTAATGTCTCCATCCCGGAGGCAGCGAAACGGGCGGCAGCGACCGGAGCAGACGGTGTCGGGCTCCTCAGGATCGAGCATCTTATTCTCGGCCTCAACAAGACGCCCGGCTGGTTCATCGAGAACAAGAAAGAAGAGGAGTTCGTCCGGGAACTCTACGACGGCATCAAGATCGTCCTTGACGCATTCCCGGGCAAGCCGGTCTGGGTCAGGACGCTCGACGCACCTACCGACGAGTTCCGGAACATGATGGGCGGCGGGAACGAGCCTCACGAGCACAACCCGATGCTCGGCTGGAGAGGGATTCGGCGTGACCTCCAGAGTCCTGACCAGTTCCGGCTCCAGATCGAATCCTTCAAGCGCCTCTGGATGGAGGGATACGAGAACCTCGGCATCATGTTCCCGATGGTCTCGCACCCCGACCAGTTCATCAGGGCAAAGGAGATGATGCGGGCATGCGGTGTGGATGTTGAGAGGGTCACGCTCGGTATCATGATCGAGATCCCATCGAGCGCCATCATGATCGAGGACTTCCTCAAATGCGGGATCAAGTTTGCCTCCTTTGGGACAAACGACCTGATTCAGTACACCCTCGCCATCGACCGGAACAACGAGAACGTCGCGGATATGTACAACCCCCAGCACCCTGCGGTCCTCCACCTGATCCACAACGCGATCCAGATGTGCCGGGCGTACGATGTCGAGTGCTCGATCTGCGGTCAGGCCGGGTCCGACCAGAGGATGGCCAAGTGGCTTGTCAAGCATGGCATCACCAGCATCTCGGCAAACATCGATGCCATCGCGAAGATCCGCGAGGCGGTCGCAAAGACGGAAAAACGTATAATTTTAGAAGCTGCGAGAACGCGGGATGCTGAATAAGGGTTTCAGTGAAGAGGAGCTCTTCACCTTTTTTGCGCAGAAGAAGCGCGAGGATCTCGATCACAAGTACATCCTCAGCTCCATGTGCACGCTTCCTCACCCGGTGGCGGTGCAGGCGCACTGCATCTTCATGGAGACCAATCTCGGCGATCCCGGGCTCTTCCCCGGTACCGCTTCCTTGGAAAAACTCTTGGTCAGACGTCTCGGCACACTCTTCCATCTCCCGGATGCCGGAGGCTATGCAACAGGGGGGGGGACGGAGTCGAATATCCAGGCACTCCGGCTCTTCCGGGTGCTCCGGAACGAGCTTGAGTACCCGAACGTCATCGTCCCGGAGTCGGCCCACTTCTCGTTCAAAAAGGCATGCGATATCCTCGACCTTGAGATGCGCCCCGTGCCGCTGGATCCGGATTTCCGGATGGATGCGGACCGGGCTGCAGAGCAGGTGGATGACAATACGATCGCGCTTGTAGGTATTGCCGGGACTACGGAATACGGGATGGTTGATCCGATCGAAAAACTCTCGAAGATCGCAGTCGCCCACGACCTGTTCCTGCACGTTGACGCGGCCTTCGGTGGAATGGTGATACCATTTCTCGACCGGCCGTTCCCCTTCGACTTCGCACTTCCGGGCGTGAATACGATTGCAGTCGACCCGCACAAGATGGGCATGAGCACCATCCCGGCAGGCTGCCTCCTCACCCGGGAGCCGGATATGCTTCACGCCCTCAACATTGACACTCCGTACCTTACCGTGAAGCAGGAGTTCACCCTCTCGGGGACCCGGCCGGGAGCCCCGGTTGCCGGGGCACTTGCGATCCTCGACTACCTTGGGGTCGAAGGGTTCAAGGCAACCATCGCCGGGTGCATGAAGAATACCGCACGGCTCATCGCGGGGCTGGAGACGTTCGGAATAAAGAGGGCAGCGACCCCGAACGTGAACGTCGCGACATTTGTCTGCGATAAGGTTCCGGACAAGTGGAGGGTCTCGTGGACCCGGCAGGGACACCTGAGGATAGTCCTGATGCCCCATGTCCACCGGGACCGGATCGAGGCGTTTATCCAAGAGATGGGTGAATTAGATGCTTGACAGACTTGTTGAATCCTTAGAGACCTGTCCGATGGTGATGCGCGAAGGGGGCTATAATTACTTCATCCATCCGATCACCGATGGTGTACCGATCATCTATCCCGCACTCCTCCGCGACGTTGGCTGCGCGATGGTGAAAGTGCTTGACTTAAACAACGTGGACAAGATCGTTGTTGTCGAGGCGATGGGTATCCATATCGGCATCGTCCTCTCGACCATGACGGATATTCCCCTGACGGTCATGCGCAAGCGGGTGTACAACCTCCCCTGCGAGGTCCCGGTTCACCAGACGACGGGGTATTCGAAGGGTGAGCTGTACCTCAACGGCGTGTACAAAGGCGATCGGGTCGTCATCATCGACGATGTCGTGAGCACCGGGGGTACCATGAAGGCGCTCCTCAAGGCACTGGAGATCGCCGGAGCTGAGGTCGTAGATGTCTGCATCGCGATCCAGCGGGGCAACCCGGACATAGGGCGCCCGTACAAGTCGCTTGTAAAAATCGAAGTGACGGAGAAGGTGCGTGTGGTTGAGCGTTACCTCTGATCTCATCGCAAAACTCAAAGGCCTGGGGGCACACCGCGTAGCTCTCCAGTTCCCGGCTGGGCTCAAACGGAAAGCTGCCGGGATTGCGGGCGGTCTCCGGGAGGCCGGGTTCGAGGTCATCGTAAGCGGGGATTCCTGTTACGGCGCGTGCGATCTCTCGCTCGATACCCTCCGGTTCGCGGACGTGCTCGTCCACTTCGGGCACGCCCCGGTCGAAGACCGGCCGGACGTCATCTGCGAGCCCTGGCCGGTCGATTTCGATATCTCCGTCCTCCACAATGCACTCCCACTCCTCCGGAGCACGAGCATCTCCCTTGTCACTACTGTCCAGCACGCCCACCTCATTCCGGAGCTGGAACAGTATCTCAGGTCCCACGGGATCGATGTCCTTGTCGCAGAAGGGAGCGGCCGGACACCCCACCGGGGGCAGGTGCTCGGCTGTTGTTTCACCGCGGCAAAGGCCGGGCCCACACCGGAAGTCCTCTTCGTCGGGACCGGGGTCTTCCACCCGATAGGCATCGCGCTTGCGAGTCGAAAGCGGGTCGTTGCCCTCGACCCCCTTACCGGCAGGGTGCAGGAAGTCACCGGGCATACCCTTATGCGGCGTCGGTTTGCGGTCATGGAGAAGGCCCGGGGTGTGGAGACCATCGGCATCATCGTCTCTTCAAAGACGGGGCAACAGAGGATGGAACTCGCCCGGAGACTTGCTGCCCTCTCTCCCCGGGCCGTTGTCGTTATGATGTGCGAAGTGAGTCCGGACGAGCTCCTCAACCTCGGGTTCGGGGCGTACGTGAATACCGCCTGCCCCCGGCTCGCCTACGATGACCAGGTACGATTTCCCGTCCCGGTCCTCTCACCGCAGGAATATGAGATCCTCAGCGGCGCCCGCTCCTGGGACGAGTACACAATCGACGAGATCTCATGAAACTCAAAAACCTTGAGATGATGCTCCAGCGGCTGTCGGGATTTGAGAGCCCCCGGCCTTCACTCGAACAGTACCAGACCCCGGCGCCCCTAGCGGCGCGGCTGCTCTATCATGCTCTCATGAAAGGGGATATCGAAGGAAAAACCGTCTGCGATCTCGGTTCCGGTACCGGGACGCTCGCCATCGGGGCGTCGGTGCTCGGCGCAGAGAGAGTCATAGCAGTCGAGACCGATGAAAAGGCCCTGCCCATTGCAGAAGAGAACAGAAAAATTCTTGATGCTGACGTCGAATTTATTATAACCGACATCGGGAACCCGGCTCTCCGGGAACGTATCGGGGAGTGCGACACCGTTGTGATGAATCCGCCGTTCGGCGCCCAGAAGAAGCATGCCGACCGGCCGTTCATCGATCTCGCCCTGCAGCTCGCGCCGGTGACCTATGGTATTTTCAATGCTGGATCGATCCCGTTTATTGAGGCGTACACAAAAAAACGTGCGACTATCGATGAGATCGTCAGCGGTTCGTTCCCGATAAAGCGCACATTCGCGTTCCATACGAAAGATACGCAGGAAATCGAGGTGGAGATAGTACGACTGAGAGAGAGACACCAGACCGACAGGACCGCGTGAAGAAGACCGTTACCGGTTTAGCAGCAGCCCATCTTGTCACCGACATCTATATGCCGGTGCTCCCGGTCATTCTTCCACTTTTGGTAACGAATAATGGATATTCCTATCTTGCAGCGGGACTTCTCGTTACCGCATACAACGTGACGTCATCGTTCACTCAGCCGGCGCTCGGGTGGCTCTCCGATGCAAAAGGATTCACGGTGCCAATAACAGTGAGCCTGCTTATCAGCGCGATCTTTGTCTCGCTGATGGGAGTTGCCCACGACTACACCATGATCATGATCTTTGCGATCGTGGCCGCACTGGGACATGCATGCTTCCACCCGGCTGCACTCAGCCGGGTCAGCAGGCTCTGCACGAGCGACAACCGGGGACTGCTAACCTCATATTTCGTTGTCGGGGGCAACCTCGGGTACGCGATCGGACCGGCCCTCGCCGGGGTGCTTGTCTGGAGACTCGGCCTTCCCGGGCTGCTGCTCATCGTAATCCCTGCGATATTCATGGTTTTTGCCCTCCGGTATCTTCTACCCGGGGGTATTAAAGGGGGCTGTGAGCCCCATACAAAGCCGGAACTGCCGCATGGGGTGACGCATTCGAAGTGGCCGTTTATCATCCTTATGGTTGCCTCGATCCTCCGGGCCTGGGCAATCTTTGCCGCCATCACGTTCCTCCCGATGTATCTCGTCGGCCTCGGCTATTCGCTGGTCGAAGTAAACGTGATTGTGACCCTTATGCTCCTCTCAGGCGTCGCAGGGCAGGTATTCGGTGGGAGAATATCCGACCGGTACGGGAGAAAAGAGTTCATGGTTTTTGGTCTTGCCGCTTCAATTCCTGCCTTCTGCCTCTTCTTCTTTACCACCGGTCTCCTCTCGATCATCGGGATTCTCCTGTTCGGGTTTGCTCTCTGGTCGACCTTCGCAGTTACCATCGCAATGTCCCATGAACTCCTCCCGGAGAATGTGGGCCTCGCATCCGGTATCATGCTCGGGCTTGCGATCGGTTTCGGCGGGCTCGGTGTCGCGGTCAACGGTCTGATCGCCGACCACTATTCCCTTGCCGCTGCTCTCGGGACAATCCCGGTACCGATCGCTGCCGCGGTACTTCTCATGGTTCTCCTGCCGTATCCATGGAAGTGTCTGCAGCGCAGTCTCAGCAAAAATGAGGGGGGTAACGCAGGTTTTCCGAAAGAATAGATATATATCATAAATTTATGAAAAAGATACTGAGGTTATAATGGATAAGACAGGTATTATAGCGTTCGTTGTCGGGCTTCTTCTCTGTGTCCTTGGCGCGTACGCCATGCTAGCGTTTCTCCCCGAAGTCATCAATGCAGTCAAGGGCCTGATCGGGATTGTCATCCTCATCTTCGGGCTCATGGCTGTTGTCTTCGGGATCCTGATCATCAGGGACTAAAAACGGACAAAAGAGAACTTTTTTTCCCGTTACCGGTTTACGGGATCCTTACACCTTGACAACGAGACACTGGGAGCCTGCGGTCTCGAGGACCGGCTCTGCCTTACCGACAAAGAAGTCATCGAACGCTTTCTTGACGCCGGGTGCGGTGATATAATCGTGGGAGATTAAAATCCCCCCAGGGGACAGCCGTGGGTAAAAGAATTCGAGGCACTGCTTCGTGCTCTCGTAGGTGTCAACGTCGAGGTTGACCATCGAGAACTTCTTGGCCCGGATGGGGTCGGAGGTTGTCGGGAAGATCCCCTTGTAGAAGTATACATTGCTCTCGTCAGCGAGATATTTCTGCACGCTGTCGTAGGAAGCGGCGAATTTTCCCTCGTAGAATGGCCAGACCATGTCGATCTCTTCGACTTTTGGCAGGCCCTCGAACGTGTCAAAGAGGTGAAGATGCTTGTCCCCTTTTGCCGAACAGATGATCTTTGCTGAACCGCCTTTATACACGCCGACTTCCGCGATATCCCCCGGGATCTTCTGCGTCCTCTTTGTCGCCATGTATATGTGGTATGCCTCGATATCCTCAAGCAGCAGGTCGGTATCGGCCCGGATCTTCTTTAAGTTTTTCGCAAAATCCTTCCGGTCTGGGCACCCGTAATGGGCAAGACCACCGCGACTTGCAATATCATTGCCGAGGAAAGGTTCGAAGATTAAAATTTTCCGGAGTTTGAGAAGGTACCTGCTGGGAATAATGGCGTCGAAAAACCAGTAGATATTCTTCTTGGGGGAAAAACTCATGCCTTTAAAATTTGGTCTTCCTGAAATTTATAGGGATAAGATCCTCATCCGGCAAGTTTCTACGCGAGCCGGCGGGTTGTCGCAAAACCCCCCGAGTCCAACCACGCAGAGGAGGGGCAGGATCTCATGGCCGACGATACCGAGCATTCCCAGCCCGGCAAGGCAGGCGGGGACGTCTGAAATCAGCCCGAAGCCCCATTCCTGTAAGCCCCTACACGGAAAACAAGGAGAGGAATTGTTGGGTGGGTAATAAACAGTGAGCGGAGCATAGGATCGGGGTACACCCGATAAACCGCATTCTGAACGGTGGTGATGAGAGTCACTTCGGGATCGATCCCGATTGCGCCCCAGAGCCCGGAAAGGAAAACCGAGATCAATCACGGACTGCCAGAGGTAGTTCTTCGATCTTCGTCCCCGGGGAAAACCCGGTTATGCAGGAGCCTGCAAGCCAGAGGGAAAGGGATCTCTGCAGGGTCTGCGTTCTTCTGCCATGATTACATTTGCAGGAGAGGATTTATAAAAGCTATCGCAACCCGCCGGAGGGCAGGCGTGTCTGGTACTTCCGTGAAGTGGGTAGAGGGGAAGGACGGTAGAGGAGAGGAGAGGAGATGAAATTGAGAGGTGAAGAGAACGTTTTCAGCCGATCGTCCGAGGGGGTTCTGCATCGACGTCGAACTCGTCAAGGAAGGGCATGAGGCCGGTGACGTATGGTACGGTCTTTCCCGGCTGCTGACCTGCCATCTCCCCGGCACTTACAATCTCTACCATAAGCGGGAACTCTTTTAAGGTCTGATCGAAGGATGGATCATTTTCCCGCGTGAATTTCAGGAAACTCCCGACACTGATGAATGGCCGCTCGTACTCGGAGACATCCCTGTACTCGGCCTGAAGGGATTCAAGGGTCCTCTCTTTCGCCAGATCCGGTTCGAAAAACAGGTAAGTCTGAACACCATAGGAACGGGCAATGTCGTCCAGCATGCGGATCTCGATGGTCCTTCTTCGCTCGATTCCCAGGGAGAGGAATTTCTCTGCAGTGGATGACCCCGGCAGTGCACCCCAGGCTGCGATTTTTTCCATACTAACTTGGTGCATGCCGGTATTGTATAGGTATTGTTTGAGGTAGGGGCCGGGGAAAAGGATCTCTTTTCAGGGACAGGGACAACTATACCCACAAGGGCAGGGAACGCTTTAGCGAAGAAATTGGTAGGCCTTCGGAAAAAAGATGTATGGCTTTCAGATATTACCCGGCTGGGGGGGGTTTGGGGCAAAGGCGTTCTGGATCAGGTCCTTGTCAAAGGCCGATGGAACGATACCGGTCTTTGCATAGGTGTAGAGCGCAGTGACGAAGATTCCCTGCATCGCCGATGCAAGGATTGCAAGGATAGCAATAACAATCACGAAAAGGGCAATCGCAGTCCCTGCGAGGATGAGGCTCGTGCTGAGCATGACGACGCCGAATACACCGAGGAATGCAACGATACCGGTTAGAACAAAGATGAGCATGATCGAGCCTGCACCGACAATGGACTCACCCCAGGTTTTCTTAATAAGGGCCACGGATTCCTTCACTGAATCTGCGACGCCTTTGTCTTCAAGGACAAGGACCGGGACGACAAAGTACGTGACAAGGGCCCATGCCCCACCGACAAGGCCTGCTACGATCTGGCCGATGAAACCCACACGCTCTTCAATCATGTGGAGAATGATCCCGATGGTTGCCGATACGAGCGCCCAAGCAAGGATCGACCAAAAGTGGCAGGCCGCAGTCGAGAGGGCTTCTTTTACGGTCATATCCTTCCCCTTCAGCCTGGCATCGACGCAGGAGATGAGCGCCGTGTTGAAGAAGATCACAACAAAGTAACTCACCACGTAGAACGCGAACAGGAGCAGATAAAACGCAACTGGGTTGGTTACCGAAAGTCCTGTGAGCTGCCCGTTGAAGATAAGGGGGATCACGATAAACGTGACGGTAAACGTGAGCAGGATAAGGAGGGTCACGATACCGGAAAGGACCGGGAAGGCGAGGAGTTTCTTGTCCTGCATGAGAATGTTCCAGCTCGTCTTTACGAGCGCGAAACTTCTTCCAATACACTCAAACATACAAAAATTATAGAACGCAGAAAAGGATGAAGGTTATCACAGAGACAGGTGGGTCCTGGCATCGCGATAGTTTTCCGGGTTACCCTCTCCGCAACCGGGCGAGACCGAGGATCAGGGTGAGCGCAAGAAGGACGGGGACAAGAGCAAAACCATCGCTCTGCGTTGGTGAGGGTGGGGGAAGAGGGGACCGGGGGGTGGGTCAGAGTCAGAGGCTGCGGGGGGGCAGGAGAGGAGGTCTGGTCTGCGACAGGCTCGACAAAGGTCATGATGCTTCCGGGAACGATATGTCCGGAATTGTCGATCTCTTCCACCTTCAGAACCGTGACCTGAGTACCCGCAGATGGGGGAACCGTTCCATCAATCATCACGGAGAGGGAGACATCGTGGCTGTTCGGAGAGGAGAGGATCATCCCGTTGACAAAAGCTGCAGTGCCGGTTGCTGGCTGCTGTGCGGCATTCAGACCATTGTCGATGACCTGAATATTCCATTGCGCGTTGGTGAGATCCGTCTGCATCTGGAGCTCGTGGCCCCAGATGAAGGTTGTCGATCCTGCAGGCAGCAGGCTGAAGGTAACAAAGGAGTGCTGCCCGGTACCCGGGAGAAGCGGGGCATTCGGCGTGAATGATTCGCTGGTCAGGTAAAGGGAGGCTGCGGCAGGAGATGCGATGAGGGTGAGTGTTGTGAGCACGATTAAAGGAGGATAAATTCTGCGAGGCATAGTATTTCATCCATAGTACCATTTTCGGGAAACGCGATTTTGCTCAAGGCTTTTCGTTCTCCGGGGGATCATGCGTTCCTGACAAATTCACCCAGCCGGTCCAGTGCTTCCTGCCCTTCAGCAAGCTGCCCGGCAAAGACCTGCCAGCAGTGGAACATCCCCTCCCAGAGATCGAACTGCACCGGGACTCCGGCCCACCGGGCTTTCTGAACAAACGAAGTGATGCTGTCCACGAGCACTTCATGAGTACCCGCTTGGAGGTAGAGCCGGGGCATTCCTTTCAGCGGGGCGTGGAGCGGGGAGGCGATCGGATCCTTGGGATCGCGACCGGCAAGGTAGCGATCACGGACCGAAGATACGCTTGCAGGGGTGATCCAGTCTGCACCACGGTTCCGGGTGAACGACTCACCCGAAAAGAGCATGTCAACCATCGGGGACATACAGGCCGCTGCTGCGGGAAGAGGGATCCCTTTCTCCCGCAGGGAGAGAAGCAGGCTGATGGCAAGCGTCCCCCCCGCCGATATCCCGACCGGAATGATCCGGTGGGAACCGGCATTTCCCGATCTCAGGTACTCGTACGCTTCGACTGCATCTTCAACCGCAGCCGGAAAGACCTTTTCCGGCGCAAGCCGGTAATCGACAGAGAGGACCGGGGCATGTGCAGCCTGTGCGATCCGGGCACAGAGTCCAAGGTGATCCCCGGTGGATCCCATCGTAAAACCGCCACTGTGGAAGAAGAGTACGACCCGGTCATCTCTCGATTCGGGAGTGGTGATCCAGTAACCCTGCAGATCCGGGCGGATAAACGCTCGCTCCCACCGGGCAGATCCTGCTGCATCCTCCTGGAACTCATCAAAGAACGCTGAAAACTCCTTCCTGGCCCCGGTAATCGGTGTTTCTGGATCCGGGACAAAGGACCTGATGATGGCAAGGAGTTCTTCGGGCGTCTGACGAGTCATTCGTTAGTTTGTAGAGCGACCGTGATAATAAAAGGAGCGGATCGCCGCAGTACTCCACCGGATTTTGCCGAAATGCGAGGTGCCGGCTTCCGTCAGAGAGACCGATCTTGGGGGGTGTTTTAAAAAGCCAAAAGTATTAAAAATTCGTTCAGTATTTTTTCTTCTTTTTCCCGAGAACAATTACTCCAACCATCGCGAACACAAGCGCAGAACTGGTTATCTCGACTGACAGGGGGGTCTGTGTCGGAGTCGGGGTTACAAGGGGAGTAAGGTTTGTATACAGGTCAACAATTGCGCCTTTCCCCGGGTAATTGGTAATCGGACCGGAGAACGTCGCATACCCGGGTTTTGCTACTGAATATGTTGTGAATGGTGTCCCGGTAACGTACACCTGCACCGTGAACATGCCCTGGTAGATTTTTCCTTCCGTAACGTTATCGAATGTTACTATGGCACCGTCAACGTTGCTATGGACCACATAATACCCAATGTCGCCACCGAGAGATGGAGGCGTCCCGGAGGGGTTGAGGGTCGCATAAAGGTCGACGGTCTCTCCCTTCTTGGGGATGCTGGTGATCGTCCCGACATAGGTCGTGTATCCATCCTTCCTCACGGAATAGGTATGATACGGTGTGCCGGTGGAAAAGATCGGAACATAGACAACCCCTTCGGTGATCGTGCCTTTGTCGACGCCATCGAAGAAGACGCTCGCACCGTTGATGTTGCTGTGCAGCAGGTACCAGCCCATGTCTCCGCCAACACCGGTTTGCATCCCGGTCGGGACCGGGTTCAGAGTTGCATAAAGGTCAATCGACTGGCCCTGGCCCGGGGAACCGGGTATGGTCCCCACAAACGTCGAATACCCGTACTTTTTCACAGAGAATTGTTTTGGGGGGGTGCCGGACGTGGGTGCGGCAACGGAAAGGGTCCCTTGCAGAATCGCCCCCAGGTACTTTTCATCGAAATAGACATCGGAGTTGTAGACATTGCAATGGATGACATACCAGCCCTGATCGGTACTGGTCGTTGAAACAGGAGCTGCGGATACTGCCGGTATGCAGGCGGCCATAAGAGCAATCAGCATCAGGCACGAGAGGCTTTTCATCATAATCTCCACTGTAATTACTCATTTCGGAAAATGGCTATATATAGCCTCTGGGGCGCGAAAAGGCTGAGATTCTCCCGTTAATGAGCAGGTAAGGATTGTCTTCGGACCGTCAGCAAGATCACCCGCCGGCTCCTTCCCTTTATTTTCATTCTGTACATGATCGCGTATCTCGACCGGGTGAATTTCGGGTACGCTGCTCTGCAGCGGTACCCGGGGCTGGGGCGATTGGGTACAGCCGGCTGGAAAGACAATGCCGAGAAGGAGGAGCGGAACCGGTACCAAGGCGCGCATATGCAGTGGGGAGACCGTTCCTGCTAGTATCCGTAGGGTGTCTCCCATTCCGGTATTTCCAAAGAAAAAACAGCGATAATCGGCCTTCACCTTTCAGGAGTGGAAGGCCCCCATAACAACGATCCGCGCAATTTATAAATAGAAACGAAGGATTCTATCACGTGTGTAAGAGGCCACGAGAGAGGGAGCTCCCGGTACTATTCCGGAACAGAACTTCCCGCTCTTCAACCGTTACCAAGGAGAATATTATATGACAGAACACAATTTCGGAAACCTGATTTACACGTATGACAGCGCTGCCGGCGAGGCACTCGGGAAACGCGAAGGGCACACTCCGAAGATCGATGCCCCGGCAAAAGTAAAGCCAGACGAAGTATTCGAGCTAAAGATCACGGTCGGCCCACACCCGAATACTGTCGAGCACTCGATCCGATGGATCATGGTGTCCCTTGAAGAAGAAGGGCGCCCGTTCAACCCGGTACTCCTCGGCAAGGCCTCGTTTACACCGGTAACCACTCAACCGGAAATTGTCATGAAAGTAAAATTACTGAAAGGCGGTATCATCCACGCCTTCGAGTACTGCAGTATGCACGGTTTCTGGTCCGGTAAGAAAGAGATCAAGGTCCAGTAACTTTTTTTAGGGAGGGTTAATCCGCCCGCGACCCATCACTACGGGGATCATGAGTAAACTCTCGTTCCTTTACGTCCGTTACATCCTCTATCGTTTCCATGGCACCGACAAGGTTCCCCTGCGAATCACGAACCACATCGGCGGTGATTCTCAGCCAGCGCCCCGCGGACCCGACTGCGGGGAAGAAATCGGTACATTCATAGGAGGTATCGGGGGCGGCCTCTTCCTGCAGTTCCCGCGATAATACGATTCGTATCTGTTCCGGACGACCATCGAGGAGCAGGTCTGACAGGCACGGACGCTCTTCCGGGTAATACGCTTTCCATTGCAGATTCGTGCCAAGAACATCCTCACTTCTGATCCGGGTCATTATCTCCAGGGCCCGGTCCCAGTAGACGACCCGGTGGTTCCGGTTTATCATGAATCTGGGAACCGGAGTTATCTGGAAGAGTGTGTTAAGTATCCGGTCCCGTTCCCGTGGCTTTCTCCATCTCTTTCTGTCGCGTGATGTCCTCAAGCATCACGGCAATCCCGGATTATCCATCTTCAAAAAGTGTCGGGATAAACCGTACAGAAAAGAACAGGGGAGTTCCCTTAGTTACCACCCGGATCTCCTTTTTCCAATCAGGACCACCATGAACGAGGCCCGACAATGCCTCTTCTTCCGTATCGGAAAGATGCTGGGCTTCCGGGGTGCTGAGCCGGGATCCAAGAACCCGCTAGCGCGATGTTCCGGTAAACGTAATGAACGATTCACTGGCCTGGACAATTCTCAGATTCCGGTCTAGGAGAACGATCATCTCCCGTCAACGGTTGATGACCGCATCCAGCGGAACCCGCCGGGAGAGATGGTACAGCTTTGCATTGCCCATCTGCCGTACTTCGAGATGCCCGGAGGCGGCAAGGACATCCAGGTACTTTGCGACAGAGTTCCGGCTCATCGCTACACCTTCCGAGATCGCCTTGATATTTATACCGAGGGGATTGTCCCGGATCAGTGCCTTGATCCTCTTTACCTTCCCACCCGCCGGTTCATCGCCCATAATGCTCCCCTGCTGCTTTACCCGGCTGTACAGATCGGGCATGCAAATAATTTCCACAAACCGGTACAAATGCATGAATTTATATTTTGGGACAGACACTGATTACTGTGCATAGTGTTTAAGCATTAGTGCACTACACACACAAATCTGGGTCGGGTCCCGAGCGTTCCGTAAGTGATTACACACCTCTTACCTCTCATCCCGTACAGGACCCACCCCATTCTTGTGCTGTTTTTCGTTTTAGCCGCCCCGGCTTTTTTATCGTAGACCCTGATCCGATCCCAGCCACATAGGGTCTGTTTATTCCGCCCAAAACCGGGAAGGACGATGGAGGTATGGCATATTTTGAGTCTCCTGAATAGACATCTGACCTGAGATGTCCCTCGAACCCCGCGTCAGGAAGACGCTGATCCTGGTACTCCACTCCCTTGACAGCTCACCTACGGCAGCGATTGGGTTCAGTACCAGGAGTTCGCCTCGGGAGAATCCTCTCTAGCATTCTCTCCTGGCACGGGGCATTCTCTGTCAACGTCCCCCCCTTGTACTGGCCGGGATGATTGCAGGGTTCCTCCCAATTCTCAAACAATGCAGAACCTCCCCGGAGGAAAGGGTTCGAGATAACCGGGGACGATTCGTGACACCACCTCGCTGCTGCTCCTGTATACCGCGATCCAGGTCTGCAACACCGGACAAATTCGTTACCGATCTTCCTCTCTTTTTCATCCTGTCGGGAGTACTCGTGCTCACCTTCATTTCCGTGGAGAGTCAGCCCTGCATTCCCCTGATGCCGTTCGAAATTTTCCGGAGGAAGCCGATGGCTCTTGCGGATCTCATCATATTTCTCATGTACACGGGCGAATGCAGTGCTCGTCTTCTCATGTACCCACTTCCTCCAGGAAGCACAAGGCTTGCTGCCGATCGAAACCGGCCTGATCTTCATTCCGGGGGCGGACTCGGAGGAATTTCGGTGCAACACTCCCCCTCCGGGTGATCAGAGAAGCGGGTATCGGTACACAATTCTTAGCGGGCTCATCCTCTTTGCCCTCATGATCGTTGCTCTCGCGACAATAGATGAAGTCCCCCGATTGTCCTTGTCGGGAGTGCTATTACTTTGGAGGAATCGGGATAGTCACCATGATCGTCTCGTTCAACATAACCGGTAAGTCCCGGGGTTGCATCCGAACGCCATGATCCTGCTGCCGGGTTTCTCGTGACTGCCCAGCAGATCGGATCCACGATTGGCGTAAATGATGCAAGTCTCGTGATAACCGCAGCCGCCGGTTCCCGACACGATCTCCGGCTCCATCGATACCCACGGGCACGATACATCCCACCTCATTCTGGAATCCTCCTCCATGTCGCTATTATTCCCGCAGCCTATCGTGTGCACCGCTGGTTCCTCAGGGCGATCCCGTAATTCCCGGTCCGAAGGGATTGGAAATCGTTCATGAATAACGGGAGCGGATCCTGATCGGGACGCATCATTTGCACAAAAGCGGCAAAGCCGGCATCCGTCCACGAGATATACCATGATGGTACGGTCCTCCCTACCGGTGTTCAATACTCAAGAGGAAACAGACACCGCTAATTCAGGAAATCCATATACTCACCGGCAGTTGATATCGATCAAATCAAAAAAAATGGAGAAAAACCGCTACTCTGGATCCAGAAAACGAGATACAGCATCTTGAGGATAAGGGATATGCTGTATAAGGTTGTGAACCCGGAAAAAAGAAAACGCGTTGCTGTATTTCCGATATCCATGGCTTCCCGCATGTCATGGTCAGAAAGGAGACCTAACTGCGGTCATGAAGACATTCATCCGGGAGGTGCTCGCAATCACCGGCCTCGCCCTCCACGAGACCGGGAATTCGCCCGGGGTGTTCTTTCGAGATCAGGGTTTCAAAAGACGCATGGAGGCAGCGCTCGGGAGTATCCGGGCCGGATAATAATCCCTGATCATCCAAAAATGTTTTTTAAATTATCACGCAGGGCGCGAACCTGTCGGTATCCATTGATACGATACAGTGACAATATTCGGACGAAAATGTGGAAGAATTCGTAAGAACAAAATTACCGTATAAGAAGGAAGGTGATAGCAGCTTGGTATAGTTCCCGGGGACTCGCGTACCTCAGTACAGTATACTACGTGTGCCGGCTTAACTGCTGGGTTCGGAATGAGACCAGGTGTTTCCCGACAGCTGTGGCCGCTATCACCACAACGATCTAATTATTCTAACTGTCACGCAAGGCCATGAACCTGCTGGTACCTTCGCATTATACCGTGACGAAAGACCGAAAGGCTTCGCTCTTCTGTAAGAAATCATAAGAACAAAATTACCGTATAAGAAGGAAGGTGATAGCAGCTTGGTATAGTTCCCGGGGACTCGCGTACCTCAGTACAGTATACTACGTGTGCCGGCTTAACTGCTGGGTTCGGAATGAGACCAGGTGTTTCCCGACAGCTATGGCCGCTATCACCACGAAGTTGCTTTGTTTAGATGCAGCGAAGAACATTGAAGTCCTTCATCTCACCGAACTGCGGAACGCAATTCGGTAAAAGCCAAGGTCCGGATTTGAACCGGAGTGTAGTTGATCTGCAGTCAACCGCGTGGCCGCTCCGCCACCTTGGCAGCCGTGTAGGCTGATACCTTACCCTATTGGATGGTGTATCATTTTAAGGTTTGCACAAAGAATTTCGTCTGGGTTTAACGTGGTGAGCACTAGTGATTGGACGTTAGTACTTCCGGACTGAACACGTCGTTGCCTTCGTGCGTATATCCGAAGCCTATCAAACGGATCTTTTATCCATGTCCTATAACGGAGTCTCTTTTTAGGCCGGGTTTCAAGCTTAGATGCTTTCAGCTTTTATCCCTTGGCGCGTGGCTGCTCGGCACTGCCTTGTCAGACAACCGATCGACTAGAGGCGCCGAATGAAAGTTCCTCTCGTACTATTTCATTCTTACCCTCAGACTCCAAACACTCCTGATAGATAGTAACCGACCTGTCTCACGACGGTCTAAACCCAGCTCACGATCCCCTTTAATAGGCGAACAACCTCACCCTTGGCCGCTGCTGCACGGCCAGGATGGAAAGAACCGACATCGAGGTAGCAAGCCGCCGGGTCGATATGTGCTCTTGCCGGCGACGACTCTGTTATCCCCGGGGTAGCTTTTCTGTAGTCAATAAGCCTCACCAAAAGGCTATATTGGTTCGTTAGACCCGAGTTTCCTCTCGCGATCATTTGCTTTGCATGATCGCGTCAGGCCAACTTATGCTCTTGACACTCTTCTGTGAGTTTCTGACTCACATGAGTTGACCTTGGGGCACCCTTGATATTTTTTCGAGGGTGTGGCGCCCCACCCAAACTGCCTACCTACCGTTGTCCTCGTAAGAGTGAGAACTACAACAAAACTAGGATGGTGTCTCATCGTTGGCTCCCCGTTCCCCGAAAGAAACGGATATAACGCCTCCCATCTACCCTGCGCAAGGATTATCGTAATTCAGCGACAGGCTGCAGTAAAGCTCCACGGGGTCTTCACTTCCCATCAGGAGTCCCTAGTCTCTGCACTAGGACAAAAAGTTCAACGGATATGTGTTAGGGACAGTATCGCACTCATTAATCCATTCATGCAAGTCGCCAATTAAGCGACAAGGTACTACGCTACCTTAAGAGGGTCATAGTTACCCCCGCCGTTTACGAGTCCTTCGTCCGGTTGAACCCGGTGTTCAGATACTCGCACTGGGCAGGAATCAGTGACTATACTAGTCCTTTCGGAGTTGCAGTCACCTATGTTGTTATTAGACAGTTAGTGCGACCCGGTCACTGCGACCTGCCTGATCTCCAGGCAGGCACCCCTTATCCCAAAGTTACGGGGCCAATTTGCCGAGTTCCCTTAACTACATTTAAATCCGACACGCCTTCACCTCTTCAGCGAGGGGCACCTGTGTCGGTTCTCGGTACGGACATATGATTCCCTTTTCATGGGCTCCGGGAATTTGCCTAGTTACCCCATCACGTTTTCCGTCGCTTCTCACCATTACGGTACTCCACGACATTATGCGCTTGGACGGGAAGACAATCCCGCTTGGCATACCCCAAAGCGTCAGGGCTTGCGCTAAAAACCATATGGTACAGGAATATTAACCTGTTTCCCTGTTGCTGCACTCGAATTACGGTGCAGCTTAGGACCGACTAACCCTCGGCTGACGATCATTGCCGAGGAAACCTAGCCCCTGCGGCGGATGGGATTCTCACCCATCTATGCTTCTACTAGTGCCAGAATTCTCATCACTACGCGGTCCACTGGAACTTACGCCCCAGCTTCTACCCACGCAGAGCGCCTCCCTACCAGATCACCTCTCGGTGCTCCGTGGTCTCTGTAGTAGGTTTTAGCCCCGTCCATTTTCACCGCCCTAAATCTTGACTGGTAAGCTGTTACGCACTTTTTAAAGGATAGCTGCTTCTGAGCTCACCTTCCAGTTGTCTTTGACCTAGGACCAATTTCAGTGTTTACACTTAACCTACATTGAGGGACATTAACCACGGTCTGGGTTGTTTCCCTTACGCATTACAAGCTTACCCCGCAATGCGGACTTCCGACCATCTAGGGTGTCCGGGAGTTTGGAGTTTGACAGGGGGGTGAGCAGTTTCCCGCCCAGCTCCCCCAATCAGTGCTCTACCTCACGAACTACCTCCGGTCAGGTCATGCTGCGACATGTTTAGGGAGGAACCAGCTGACGCCAGGCTCGATTAATCTTTCACTCCTATACGCAGGTCACACCAATGATTTGCATATCAATACGGCTTGCGGTCCTCCACGCAACTTTCGTCACGCTTCAACCTGCCCACGCATAGATCGCCCGGCTTCGGGTCTTATCCTACTGACTCCACGCACTTTTAATACGTCGTCCCATGCATTACTGCTACGGACTTGTTGGTTTCCCTGTGGCTCCCCTTTTGGGTTAACCTTCGCCAATAGAATAAACTCTCTGGCCCGTTCTTCAAAACGTACGTTGCGACATTGGCAGGCATGCCCGTACTACCGCCTCGCGACGGGTTCCTTCACATGCAAGATCCTTTCATGCCACAACTCGCGATCTCCTACCAATTTCAGGCACTTTTAACCACCTTTTCAGGGTTACTTTTCAGCTTTCGCTCACGCTACTACTACGCTATCGGTTTCAAGTTGTATTTAGCTTTGGAGGTTGATGACCCCCGAATTCACGCGAGAATTCCAACCCGCGTTACTCAAGACACCACTCAATCCTGTCTGATTATGCGTACGGGACTATCACCCTCTATGGTGTGTCGTTCCAGGCAACCTCCGCTTCTCATCCAAGATCGTACAGTGGGCTTATGACACCACATTTCCCTTGCGGGATTCGGTTTGAGCTCAGTCGTGTTCGATCGCCTCTACTAACGACATCTCGGTTGATTTCTTCTCCTGCCCCTACTAAGATGTTTCAATTCGGGGCGTTCCCATTCCTTACGGAATAACGCCTAAACGTTAGGATGTCCCATTAGGGTATCTCCGGATCATAGACTCCTTGCGTCTACCCGGAGCTTATCGCAGCTTGGCACGCCCTTCATCGGCACTTGAACCGAGCCATCCACTGGTAGGATTAAACTAATGCTCCGTTAAACCCATTTAACGTCCTTTGTGCAAACCTTTACACGGCCTCGCAAAGTCATTGGTTTGACTCTCAGCCCTTCCCTCATGACTCGCATCACGAGGTGCATCTAAAATGGCTCCGAAGGATTCGAACCTTCTCTCATTTGCCCTATTGGTGCAATTGAGCCTTATTGTGTGTTGACACCTGCAATTTTACAGTTTATCTAATAACCGCTATCCCGAAATCGAATTCGTTAGGAGGTGATCCAGCCGCAGATTCCCCTACGGCTACCTTGTTACGACTTAACCCCCCTTGCAAAACCTAGATTCGACCGCAGCAAAAACTACGGCCTCATCAAGACCTCACTCGGGTGGTTTGACGGGCGGTGTGTGCAAGGAGCAGGGACATATTCACCGTGCCATATTGAGACACGATTACTACGGATTCCAGCTTCATGTGGGCGAGTTGCAGCCCACAATCCGAACTACGGATGGGTTTAGGAGATTGCCTTCACCTTTCGGTGTCGATACCCATTGTCCCACCCATTGTAGCCCGCGTGTAGCCCAGTTAATTCGGGGCATGCTGACCTACCGTTGCCCATTCCTTCCTCCTCTTTAGCAGAGGCGGTCCCAACAGTGTCCTCTCCATCCCTGAGGACGAGCTAGCAACTGTTGGCGTGGGTCTCGCTCGTTGCCTGACTTAACAGGATGCTTCACAGTACGAACTGACGACGGCCATGCACCTCCTCTCAGCTAGTCAAGTAGAGTCTTCAGCCCGACTATCATTCAGCTGTCCTAACTGGTGAGTTTTCCGGCGTTGAGTCCGATTAAACCGCAGGCTCCACCCGTTGTGGTGCTCCCCCGCCAATTCCTTTAAGTTTCAGCCTTGCGACCGTACTTCCCAGGCGGCACGTTTCACGATTTCTCTTCGGCACCTCGGTGACTCGTGGTCACCGATACACCTAACGCGCATCGTTTACAGCTGGGACTACCCGGGTATCTAATCCGGTTTGCTCCCCCAGCTTTCGTCCCTCACTGTCGGAGCCGTTCTGGTGAGACGCCTTCGCCACAGGTGGTCCCCCAAGGATTACAGGATTTCACTCCTACCCCTGGAGTACCTCTCACCTCTCCCGGTCCCTAGTCTGCCAGTATCCCTGAGACGCCTACCGGTTAAGCCGGTAGATTTCCCCAGAGACTTAACAAACCAGCTACGAACGCTTTAAGCCCAGTAATAGTGGCCACCACTCGAGCCGCCGGTATTACCGCGGCGGCTGGCACCGGTCTTGCCCGGCCCTTTCTTCACCAGTTGTTTAAACTGGTGGACAGCCCGATTTAACGGGCACTCGGAGTTCCCTTATCACGGTTTCCCGCATTGTAAAGTTTTCGCGCCTGCTGCGCCCCGTAGGGCCTGGATTCGTGTCTCAGAATCCATCTCCGGGCTCTTGCTCCCACAACCCGTACCGATTACAGGCTTGTTGGGCCGTTACCCCAACAACAACCTAATCGGCCGCAGACCCATCCTATGGCGGCGGACCTTTCGACTACAAAGCATTCCAGCATCCATAGTCTATGGGGTATTATCCCCAGTTTTCCGGGGTTATCCCCCTCCTTAGGGTAGGTTGTCCACGTGTTACTGAGCAATATGCCGAGGTCTTACACCTCTCGACTCGCATGGCTTAATCGAACTCCGATAGCAGTGGCCTCTGGCAGGATCAACCAGAATTTTAATTGTACACTCAATCTGTACGCACACGTATCTGAACTGTTTCAAGGAATTAGCGGTTATTAAACAAATTTCCGCATTGCAGGTATCAACGTCAGAACCAACACCATTCAAGACGGTTATCGTTGGAACTCCATCAAAGAAATCTTCATACGTGAGATTTCGTAATCGTTTTCGTCGTGTTATCTGATTAAACACGGGATCATAATATATGTTTCAAGGATATTTATACCTTGTTACACGCATTCTTTCTTTCAGAGCCAGAACGGATTCTGGTTCCTCACCAAGAGACCTTTTGTGAATTTTCGTCGTAATCTCTCACGCGTTCACGGGCTTATAGTGTAAGCTTCAAGGATATTTATACCTTGTTACACGCATTCTTTCTTTCAGAGCCAGAACGGATTCTGGTTCCTCACCAAGAGACCTTTTGTGAATTTTCGTCGTAATCTCTCACGCGTTCACGGGCTTATAGTGTAAGCTTCAAGGATATTTATACCTTGTTACACGCATTCTTTCTTTCAGAGCCAGAACGGATTCTGGTTCCTCACCAAGAGACCTTTTGTGAATTTTCGTCGTAATCTCTCACGCGTTCACGGGCTTACAGTGTAAGTTTCAAGGATATTTATACCTTGCTGGCCTTCATTCTTCTCTCGAAACCGACACCTGACCTTTGCGGGCAGTCTTTGTCGGTTTGTCATCAGATTTTGTGGATTACCTTATTGATCAACCGAACATTTAAACATTAGCCCCAGTATTGCGTGAAAGAAATTTACGAATTCTATCGCAGGAAAAATATACCAGAAACAGATACCGCAGAAATGGTTTCTGAGCTCCCCTATAAGCGGGGTTTTGGAATCTCCCGGTTTTTTTCCGGAGTGTTGGCATTCCCGTCCAAAGTAGCAGAAAGGTGCTTGTTTTCGGAAATGTGCAGAGAGCGCGGATAGGGAAAGATTGCTGCTCTGACGGTGATTGCGAAAATCAACTGCAACCTGGAGGATACTTGCGGCAAATACCCCCAGCGAGATCTTTCACCCATGCTATACAGTGGAATCTTTTCTGCATGAGTATTGGTTACCATCTCGCGCATATTTTTGGCCGGAAACGGGTATCTTGGCTCACCCCCCGCAATCTTCCGGGTAAAAATTTCTTGACCGTTTTCAATGCGACCATGTCTATCACAACAGGATTGTTTGTTCCCCGGGTTTCGCTTCATACTAACTAGTGGAGATAGACACTTAAAATTGATGGTAGAGTCGTTTTAGTTTAATCCTTGCACTTTCAGAAGTAAACTGCCAGTCGACCAGTTTCTGGTTATTGTTTCTGGAAGTTTCCCACTTTTTTGTTTCGTGGATAAGCAATTCCAGATTATCAATCTTCGATCAAGACATTGACGGGATAACGCACTTAATTCAATTTCAGCGATGTTGAGCCAGCTCCCATGTATGGGGGTGTTATGGATCTCCAGGCGTTTGACAAGAATCGAAGCTTCCTCCGGAGGAAACGCCTCATAAAATGCTCCAATCGTGTGGGTGTTCAGGTTATCGCAGATAAGAATTATTTTTCTGGCGTTTGGGTAATCAATCTCGAGTAACTCTCTAACTTCGTGAGCCCAATCCACTTTTTTTCTGTGCTTGCGGGGATTAACTCTCCTCCCTCCTTTCAGGGGTTTTAGTGAAGAGGAATATTGAGGCAGTTCCATTTCGTGTATACTCATAATCATATCGAACGGGATACCGGGGAGTCGCTGGCAACGAATCCCGGGAGTCTCCGAGTAACTGGACCGATTTTTCATCCATACAAATCAGAGGAACTTCCGGATCATAAGGTCGGTGATAGAGTTCCAGGATATCCTCCATGTGAGCAACAAATTCAGCGTTTTGTTGCGGCGGAATAACCCAGCATTGCCGCAGGTGAGGTTTTAACTCGTTTTTTTAAGACGCGGCCGATCGTTTTTCTTGAAATCGTCTCGACAATTTTTAACTCAACCATTTTGTCTGCGAGGAGGTCAAGGGTCCAATTGGTATATCCTTCCGGCGGTTGACTGCATGCTATCGTGATAAGCCGGGCTTCTTTTGCTCCATCCAGTTTTCGAGGAATGGGTGGTGATTCCTGGGCTTTTCTCCCGACTGCGCGAGTTAGTCCTTCTTCGAAATACTTCTTGCATATATTGAAAACTGTTATTTTTATCTGCATGCAACAGGACATACGCGTGTCGGATTCGATACGCCGGGCCTTTCCCACGCTTGACAATTCCTGTCAGGTATTTCCTTTCTTGTTGCGTTAATTCAACGACATACCGCTTCTTCATTGAAACTTTATAGTACGTACTTAAATAAAAGTAATTTCCAATAAAATCTATATATTCAATTGTCGGTAACTACTAGGACCGAGAAAAATGATCCATAATGGGAAAATCCGCAGAGATATTGGCTGGATGCCCCCGACCAAAACCGGATAGTACGAGATTGCATTCGTGCATGCATTTCCCGGCTATATGTTGGCCCCGTGCCTGGAAATTTTTTACGGATAAAGATGATGTATTGCATCGTAATGCTCAGGTCCCCTTGGGACTGCCGTTTAGTACAACTATTTTCATGAATGATCTCCCCCCTTCTGCTTTTGATCAGGCCTGCTTGCGTTGCTGGGGATTTTGCGTACAAATTCCTGTAGCGCATCTGCCTTTAGGAGCGCAATTCCCCAGAGCTCGGTCTCTCAGAGACGTGCCTCCTTGCTCGATGTTGAAAATAGCGGCCTCTTTTGGAATGACATCTGGTCGCGCTCGTCGATTTTTCCGTGACCCAGCAAAGAGATTCAACGTCGAGTACCTGCACCTAATCGAGGCCATTTGAATTTCTCCTAGCTCACCAGTTGACATACCATGTCCCCTCTGGGCTATACATCACCATCCTTAAAAAGGAGAGATAGCGATCAGCTGGCTACTTCGATCCCGGTTCCCTCACGGGGATCGATGTGAACGATCTGAACGTATACATCGCCGAAGAATTCCTCCTGCCGCATGACACACCGGCCTTCGTGCGCAAGGAACAGAAGAGAAATATAGACTTCTGGGATCCCCCATCCGAGCTCGGTGCATAACTGCGAGAGCGTCATCTCCTCACCGGGTTCGATGCTCTCAAGATACCCGGCTAGTGTATTCAGGGACGATTCCTGGAATCCTTCCTCGTGGGCGATGCTGACAACATCATCCGCATCGTACAGGAAAGAGTCATCCCCATAATTCATTCTCCGGCGCCGGCGCTCCTCTTTCACGATACTCTTGAGCTCCAGGATCAGTTCGAAGAGGGTGACCGGGCTCTTCCGCATGTTCTTCCTGTCGAGGCGACGCTGGATCTCGTGTTCGAGCCGTTCGATGGGACCAAGCCTGCCGGTATACTCTATCTCGGAATCGGGGGATGTATCGAAATCCACGCCGAACGAGTCGTCATCTTCACCATCCGGCTCTTCTTCCGGGTTCGCGAGCAGTTCGAGCTGCTCAGACTTCAACCGGAGCAGGGTTGCGGCAAAGAAGAGAGTCCGTCCTGAGAGCTGGAGGTTGAGCTGGCGCCGCCGTTCGAGTTCGGAGAGGAACTTATCGGTGACTTCGATGATATTGATATTCCAGGGATCTATCTCGCCTTTCTCCGCAAGCCCAACAAAGATCTCGACCGGATCTTCTACACGTTCCGGTTCGGCTGCCGCCTCGCCCGATGCCTCAGGCTCCACCGGGGGTTCGCCACCCATATGGGGAGGTTCCTGAACGAAGGGGGAGATGGGATCCGAAGGATCGGGAGGGCCGGTGGGGTTTACCTGATCTTCAAGAGCGGGTGGGCGGGGATCAGTCGGGATCTCACCGGACCTGATCGCCCTTCCCGACACTTCAGGAGACTTATCGGCATTCTCCGCCGTAGGGGTGCGGCCGGTCCGCTTAGACATTCGCCTTTACCCCGGTTACAAGCGTGCTCTTGTCCGATCGGAGGGTCACGCCCATGATCCGCTCCGCCGCCTCAATCATGGGCTTCCGGAGTGAGACGATAACAAATTGCGAAGCGGGGGCGAGTTCCTTGACCATGGATGCAATCCGCTCCACATTCGCACCGTCAAGCGACATGTCGACTTCATCGAAGGCGTAGAACGGCGCGGGGATGTACCGCTGGATGGAGAAGATGAAGGCGAGGGTGGTGAGCGATTTTTCCCCGCCGGAAAGGGACGAGAGGAGATGCACTTTCTTGTCCCGGGGCTGGACCGCAAACGTCATGCCGCCGACAAAGGGGTTCTCCTCGTTTTCCAGGACTAGGTGCCCGCTGCCGCTCGTGAGCCGGGCAAAGATCTCCCGGAAATTCCCGTCAATAGCTTTGAACGCGGTTGTGAATGCCTCGAACTTCATCTTCTCAAAGGTCTCGATGCGCTCCATAAGGCTCGTCCGCTCGCGGGAGAGGGTCTCTTTGCGCTCCGTCCGCTCCCCAACCTGCCGCTGTACCTTCTCGTACTCCTCGATCGCGAGCATGTTGACCGCGCCAACCTTCCGGAGCGCACCATCCGCCTCAGCGATCTTTCCCTCGATCTCGGACAGCGTGAGGGTAGTATCCATCTCCCCGACCTGCTGTTTCAGCATCTCGACTTCGATGGCAAGCGTCTTTGCCCGTTCGTCGATGGCATAAAGCAGGGTCGTTATACGCTCGGATTCACCATAGAATCTCATGAGCCGAAGTTCAGAACCCTGGATCGCCTGCGAGGCCTCGCCGCGTTTCGCCCGGAGCTCGTCAAGTTCACCGGAGAACTCCTTCTGGCGCTCTTCGATGGCGGCAATTCCGGAACGAAAAACAGCGATCTGCTCGTTCCATGCAGCGACGTCTGCATCGATCTGGAGGTTGCGCTCGTCCTGCCGTTTCCGTTCATCGGCGAGTTCCGCAAGCCGTGCGGTGAAATGCTGGCGCTCGCGCTGGGCATCGTTGACATCCCCATCCTTGTTCCGCAGGCGCCGCTCTGCCTCTTCGATCTCCTTGCGCTTCTTCTCCATCTGCTCGGTAAGCGCGGGGATGTTGGTATCGTCGAGCCGCTTCTTGATCTCATCGATCTTTTTTGTGATCGCGTTGATCTCATCCGTTGTCCGGTCAAGCTCTGCTTCGAGCGCTGCAAGCTCGGCGGACCCACTCTTTGTCTCCTCCTGCTGGCGTACGACTGCAGTCTCGATCGTCTGTTTCTCGACCGTGATCGCCTCGAACCTGCGCACGTACTCCTCGGTGAAGAGGTTGAGCCGGGTGACCTTCTGGTCAATCTCGTTCCGGGTCGCCCGCTTTGCGTCGACTTCTTCGGTTATCCGCTTGACGCCGGCCCCGATGGTCGCTGCCTCGCTCTGGAGATCGCCGAGTTTTGCCCGGACCCGGAAGATCTCATCATCGACCGCGGCGCCGAACCCGCGTATCCCCTGCTTCTTCATCGACCCGCCAGTCATCGCGCCACTCCGCTCCAGCAGTTCCCCATCGAGCGTGACCATCCGGTACCTCCCGATGAGTTTCCGGGCACGCTCAAGCGTATCCACGACCGCCGTTGCCCCCAGAGCCACCGCAAAGGCACAGTCGAACTTCGGATCGTATTCAACGAGATTCACTGCATAATCGATGACCCCCGGCTCCTTGAGGGGCGGGAGCGCCGGGGGTTTGAGCTTGTTTAACGGGAGGAGGGTGACCCGTCCGAGCCGTTCCTCCTTGAGGTAGCGGATCGCATCCGCTGCCACTTGATCGTCATCGCAGACCACAAACTGGAGCTTGTTTCCGGCCGCGATATTGAGCGCGGTCGAGTACTCCGCAGGAACTTTCCCGAGCTCGGCGATCGTGCCATGGACATTCTCCATCGCCTTGACCGCTTCTATCGCCTTCCCGCCGGACTCTCCCCGCGCCTGCTGGGCGGCTTCGAGCCGGTACACGTCCTGCTCCCGCTCCCGGATCTCAGTGTTCAGCCGGTCAAGGGTCGACCGCTGGGCAAACATCGAGCCTTCCAGCTCCGACAGGGTCCGGTCGAGCTCCTTCTTCTCGGCAATAAGGGCCGTAACCCCCTGCTCGCTCTCTGCGAGCTGTTCCTTCTTTGCCGTGTGCTCCTCGTCGAGCTGCCAGAGGAGGCCGGTGAGCCGTTCGAGCTCGCTCGTTCGCATCCGGCTCTTCTCGATGAACATATCCTGCTGGTGGAGGATCCCCGAGCGCTTGCCCTTCTTCTCTTCGGCTTCTTTGAGGAACGCGAAGAGCTGGTCCCGGGCGGTTTCGGTCCCCTCGCTATGCTCCTTGATCTCTGCCTCTATCTTGCCAAGAACCGCTTTCGCAGTCGCGATCTCCATCGCAAGGTTCGTCCGATCGATGCTCAGGGTGCGGATCTGGTCTGAACACTCGGCAATCCGGTTTTCTGCCCGTTTCGTATCCATGTACACCCGGTTGATCGCTTCGAGATTGGTCTCCTTCTCCCTCCGGAGCCGGAGGATCGTCTGCTCGGCAAGCTTGATGCCACCTTTTGCTTCTTCCAGCTCGGCGATCAGCTTGAGGTAGTCCGACCCGCTCTTCTTGTTGATCAGCTCATCAATATCCCTCAGATCTGCCTTGAGGTACGAGAGTTCATTCTCCTCCAGACTCCGGTCAGAGGCGATCCTGCCGAGCTGGATCTTGTGATCCTCAGTCGAACGCAGGAGTGATTTGAGCTCCTTATCCCGCTCGTGGAGCTGCGCTGCCGACCGGCAGTTCTGGTAATAGGTGAGATCCTTCTGCCACTTCTGGTACTCAAGTGCGTGTTCCCGCTCGCGCCTGAGCTCGTTCATCCGACGGCTCAGTTCCTGGAGGAGGAGCACTTCCCGCTCAATCCGTTCCCGGACGATCTCGAGCTCCGAGAGGGACTGCTGTTTCTTCTGGTCGAACTCGGAGACCCCCGCGATCTCGTCAATGATCTTCCGGCGCTCGAAGTCGCTCATCTCCATGATCCGGGTAACATCACCCTGCATGACCACATTATACCCGTGGGGCTTGATGCCATGTTTTGCGAGATGGTCGACGATATCGCTCTGCTTGCAGAGCCGGTCGTTCAGGTAGTTGTAGCTGTAGTACCCGTTGCCGGTCCGTTTGATTCTCCGGCGGATCTTTGTGCCATCGGAGAATTCAAGCGCTACTTCAGCGGTATTCCTGCCGGAACTGAGGTTGATGAGATCGGTGAGTTTCTCGGCCCGGAGGTTCCGCGAGCTCGAGAGGGCAAGGACAAAAAGAATAGAATCGATGATGTTGCTTTTACCGGATCCGTTTGGGCCGGATATGACACTGAACCCTTCCAATAAAGGAATTTTTGTCTTTTTGGCAAAAGACTTGAAATTGTCTATCTCGAGCCCGGTGATATGCAAAGATCAGGCCCCTTACTTCTTCTCGGACTTGTCTTCCTCAGCAGCGTAGATGAGATCGCTCTGCTTCGCCTTGACCGAGGTTCCTTTCTTGTTCCGTCCGTAACCTGCCGATGCAACGATATAGTTGATATCGCCGCGGCGGGGTTCGAGCTTCATGGTTCCGTCGGGCTGCATGATCATGTCCATTGCAGGCTCTGCGGGTGCTACCGGTGCCTCGGGCTGGCGTGCACCCCGGCGCATAACAACAGTACTTCCCCCGGCCCCGGACGGGCCAGCGGATGCTGTGGCCTGCGGAGCGTCTCCCTGCTGCGTGACGATCGGCCCACGCTTGAGTTCTGCCCTCGCGCGCTCCTCGGTCTGCTTGGAGATCTTCATCGCCATGGACTTGAGATCAAGAAGTTCCCCGGTGAGGCCCTTCATGAGTGCTTCCATCTCCCGTACTTTCTTCTCAAGGGTTGCAATCCGGTCTTCGGATGCGCCGGTTACCTGGGTATCCATCATCGTAATCAGTTTCTCCTGTTCTTCCATCTCGCTCTTCAGATATTTGATCTTGGCGTCAGACTGTGCCATGCGCAACAATCGTCATTACCGTTGAGGTACTCCTACCTTACAGGTTCGACGCACGCCTTATACATATAGTAGTGATCATCGGATAAGGAAAAAAGGTTTGTGCTTCTATACCGTCCTGTCACCTCTTTCATCATGCATTCGGGTTCCATTCAGGAAAAAAACCGTGGAGAGTGCCGAACCCGGTTGCATTTTGTTTTTAGAGAGGGGCGGGGGGCACAGGCATCATAAGTAACCATCAACGCAATCCCTGAGTAGCGGGTTTGCGTGATCTGCTGAGACCGGATCCCCATTCTTCAAGAAATTCAACGTAATTCCGGCGGATAACTAAGAAAAGGTATTACCTGATCGGCTCCTACCCTTTTGCATATGTCGTATCTGGCTAAATCTGATCCAGAAATCGCAAATATCATCGAGAAAGAGCGGCTTCGCCAGACCAATGGCCTGGAACTGATTGCATCGGAGAACCTTGTCTCGCGTGCAGTCCTCGAAGCAATGGGCTCTATCATGACCAACAAGTATGCCGAGGGTTACCCAGGAAAACGGTATTACGGCGGCTGCGAGTTCCATGACGAGGCTGAGAACCTTGCCCGTGACCGGCTGAAGAAGCTCTTCGGAGCGCAGCATGCAAATGTGCAGGCACACTCAGGGACCCAGGCCAACATGGCGGTCTATTTTGCGTTCATGAACCTCGGGGACACCCTGATGAGCATGAAGCTGACGCAGGGGGGCCACCTTTCTCACGGTGCCCCGGTCAGCTTCACCGGCAAGTTCTACAAGATTGCGCAGTATGGTGTGGACCCGAAGACCGAGATGCTGGATTACGGTGTTATCGCAGAGATGGCCCGGAGAGAGAAGCCCAAGATGCTCGTGTGCGGTGCCTCGGCATATCCGAGAACCATCGACTTCAGGGCATTTCAGGAGATAGCCGATGAAGTTGGCGCGTACTGTATGGCGGATATCGCCCACATCGCCGGTCTTTGCGCTACCGGGATCCACCCGAACTCAGTCAATGTGGTCAACTTCACCACGACAACGACCCACAAGACCCTCCGCGGTCCCCGTGGCGGGGCAATCATGTGCAACAGCGAGTACAGCCCGGCCATTGACAAGGCAATCTTCCCCGGTATGCAGGGCGGTCCCCTGATGCACACCATCACCGCCAAGGCCGTCTGCTTCGAAGAGGCCCTCAAGCCTGCGTTCAAGGAATACAACAAGCAAATCGTGAAGAATGCAAAAGTCCTTGCCGAGACCCTGATGAACAACGGTCTCCGGCTTGTCTCGGGCGGGACTGACAACCACCTGATGCTTCTTGACTTTACTGCTCAGGAGATCACCGGCCTTGAAGCCGAGACGGCCCTCTGTAGAGCGGGTATCACGGTCAACAAGAACACCATTCCGAACGAGACCAAGAGCCCGTTCGTCACAAGCGGCCTCCGTGTCGGTACCCCTGCCGTAACCTCGCGGGGGATGAAAGAGGCGGAGATGCGTAACATCGGCAACTGGATCGCAAAAGTGGTCAAGGACATCCACAACGAAGCGAAGATCAAGGAAGTCAGCCAGCAGGTCACCGCGATGTCGAGCAAATTCCCCCTCTACCCGGAGATTTGATCTCCCCGGATCACCATGAGCACAATCCTCGATGGGAAAAAGATCGCCGAAATGCGTCTTGAACTTCTCAAGGAGAAGATCGAGGAACAGGGGCTCTATCCCCGGCTCGCAACGGTGATTGCAGGAAGCGACCCGGCTTCGCAGATGTATGTCCTGATGAAGCACAAGGCCTGCGAGCGGGTCGGTATCGGGTCGGTGGGCATCGAGCTCTCTGGGGAGACTCCCACGCAGGGAGTACTCGACGCGGTCAACCGGTTGAACAGAGACCCGGATATCAACGGTATCCTTGTCCAGCTCCCTCTCCCGAGACAGGTTGAGACAAAAAGGGTTGTCGAGGCAGTAAGGCCGGAGAAGGATGTCGACGGGTACCACCCGGTAAGCCTCGGGCTTCTCTTCTCCGGGGAACCCCGTTTTGCACCCTGCACCCCAAAGGGGATCATGACGCTCCTTTCCGAGTACCGGATTGTAACGGAAGGGGCCCGGGCAGTCGTCATCGGTCGCAGCATTGATGTCGGCCGCCCGATGTCGGCATTACTCACAAATGCAGACGCAACCGTCACGGTCTGCCACAGCAGGACAAAGAATCTCGCGGAAGAGACCCGGCGGGCAGATATTCTTATATCCGCCATCGGCAGGGCCCATTTCGTAACTGCCGATATGGTCAAGCCCGGTGCAGTCGTCATCGATGTAGGTATTAACCAGCTCGACGGGAAACTCGTCGGGGATGTTGATTTTGCACACGTCAAGGAGATCGCATCCTTTATCACGCCGGTCCCGGGCGGAGTCGGCCCGATGACGATCGCAACCCTGATGGAAAACACCTGTACCGCGGCTGAGGAGCAGGCATGCAGAACTGTGTGATCAACAAGATCGCTATCGGGAGCGATGCACCGGTCCGGCTGATGGGCGTCATCAACTGCAGTGTTGAATCCTTCTATAACGACTCTTTTATTCCCAACGAAAAAATTCATGAGACCGCAATCGCCATGATCGAGCAGGGCGCGGATCTCATCGACCTTGGCGCACGAAGCACGGCACCCAATTCACAGGCTATCAGCGGGACGGAAGAGGCACGACGGATCGATCTTGCCTTAAAAGAACTCGACGGCACCGGGATAACGGTATCGGTGGATACCATGAACCCGTGGGTGCTCGACATCTGCCTGAAGCATGATATTCATGCGGTAAACGATATCTCAGGATTCTCCTCTCCGGCATTCTCAGAACGTGTTGCAGATGCGGGCCTCCCCGCATTCCTCATGGCAACGGATTACCAGCCAGGCGATGCAATTGGCCTGGACGCAACGATGAAGGCGCTTGCAACCGTGCAGCAGCGCTGCGAAACCGCAGGCGTCACGAACTACGTCATCGACCCGGGGATCGGGATCTGGACGCCGCACCGGACATTCGATGATAACTGGGAACTGTGCCGGAACTTCGAAAAATTCCTGCGGTTCGACCGGCCCGTCATTGCGGCGATCTCCCGGAAGAGTTTCATCGGGACTCTTCTCGGGAAAGAACCTGCGGACCGGCTGGCAGGAAGCCTCGCAGTTACCGCGATCCTTCTCGAGAAAGGCGCTTCGGTTGTCAGGGCTCATGATGTCCCGCAGACGCGCGATGTGATCAGGGTCTGCGAACGCATAACGGGGAAGGTATGAACAGTTCATTCGAGGTCTACGGACTCTCGACGGGAATTATAAAACCTGGCGATCCGATTGCGGAACGCGTTCATGATGCAGCAGACCGGATCTGCGGGGGGTTCGAAGACGGAGATATCGTCGTCATCGCGGAGACCGCGGTCGCGACTGCGGAAGGAAACGTCATCGTGCTTGCCCGGATAGCCCCCTCCCCCCGGGCGTGCGAGCTTGCAGAGAAGTACCAGATGGACCCCCGCACGGCCGAGGTTGTCCTGCAGGAGAGCGACGCTATTGTGGGGGGGATACCCGGGTTCCTTCTCTGCATGAAGAACGGGACTCTCCTCCCCAATGCCGGTGTGGACACATCGAACGCCCCGCCGGGATGTGTCACCCCCCTCCCGAAGGACCCGGACCAGAGTGCGGTTGCGATCCGGGAATCGGTGAAAGAACTGACGGGAAGGACTATCGGCGTCATCATCGCCGACAGCCGGACCCACGCGATGCGCCTCGGGTGCAGCGGGGTTGCGATCGGCGCCGCTGGGATCACTGCAGTGATCGATGACCGGGGCAGGAGCGATCTTTTCGGGAGGAAACTCGAAGTGACGAAGCGGGCAGTTGCCGACAATATTGCCTCGGCAGCGGAACTCGTCATGGGCGAGGCCGATGAATGTACACCGGCTGCGATCATTAGGGGGATCGGCCTTGCGATGGACGACCATACCGGTATCGAGACCATTGATGCTGCCGAATGCCTCTTCATGGGAGCGTTCCGGATGAACCGGAACGACGGGTGATTCTTATTCTCGCCCGTTTTCGTTGTTGCCGGCGGATAAGAGACCGAGTTTTTTTACCATGGTTCTTGCAGCATCCTGTTTTGCATCGGCAAGCGTAGTACCGGAGCCGGTGCATGATGCATCTGGACCAGTTTCCACCCGGACGGTAAAGGTCGGTCCGTGATCGGGGCCGGTGCGCTCAGCTTCACGGTATTCCGGGAGAGGCAGTCCCTTTTTCTGATAATATTCCTGGAGCATCCCGATCGGATTGGCACAAGGATCATACCGGTCAAGGGCGGCAGCCATAAGACTATTGACAAAACCCGAAACACGCTCGAGGCCGAACTCGCAGTACAACGCACCGATAAAGGCTTCAAACGCCCCTCCGGTTATTCGTTCTTTATACCGGTTCTGTTCGGCGATAGCATGCGGGATCAGGCGCCGGAAGGCTGCGTCATCGAGTT
This sequence comes from Methanoregula sp. SKADARSKE-2, assembly GCA_030919125.1. Taxonomy (GTDB): domain Archaea; phylum Halobacteriota; class Methanomicrobia; order Methanomicrobiales; family Methanospirillaceae; genus Methanoregula. The sequence goes on along the minus strand of CP121470.1, from coordinate 905,319 downwards.
CCCGGGACAGGGTATCGAGAGCACGGTTCGAAACAACGCTGCCAAGAATCCGGGTCATATCTCCCTCAGAAAGAGTCTTGTCCTGCCGGAGATACAGCCTCCTTGCGACAACAAGACTGATGACACGGTCGCCAAGGAACTCGAACCGCTGCCATTCCCGGACGGGAATTTCCCAGATATCCATGCCGGGTTTCCCGACCTGCGCGTTATAGCGTTCCAGAAAAGTATCGATGGCGCGAACAATGTCAGGTTGGGGGGTCCCGATGATCCCGATCAAACGTTCGCCGGATTCGTCCATGGGAATCTTCCTCTGCACTAAAGTCTAAATATCATTTTTACGGCAGATTCCTACCCGCCCCGCTTCCTCGACAAGGGAGAAACCGAGGCTTTCCAGATATGCCCTGCTCCTGCCCTTGCCGTGGATGAGCAACTCGACGAGATCCTCCTTCTCATCGATATCGGTGTGGAGCCGGAACGAGTCGATAACTTCCCACGACAGACCCGCATCTTCCGCGATCTTCACATGTTTTAAGAAACTGCCCCCATAGTAATCGACGTGGAATCGGGAAGCATCGCGGAGAAAAATCGCATTTGTGCCCCCGCCCCGGCCCGGAACAAACGCGATCTCTTCTTCCGTTGCAAAGAGACGCCGCAGAGCCGCTGCATTGGCTAGCGGGATGTCCGCCATGAGAATAACGCATGGTGATACAGCGGTCGGGAGGATCGCATTCAAGGTCGTATTCAGGTCGGCGTCCGGTACCGTGATCTGAACATGGTCTTCGCTTTCGTACAGCTCGGTAGCGATGATAACGGGGGAATAATTGGCATCTTTTACTGCAATAAGCACATCCTCGAGCATAGCGCGGGCGAATGTCTCCCGCTCTTCCTGGCTGAGAAGATCGGAGAGGCGCGTCTTGGGATTGACCGGCTTATATGGGATCAGGACATGGGGACACATTTCGATACCGGTGTACGTGGGGATCTGAAAAATAGATGCTGGTTCCGGTCTGCATAACACACAAAATGACATCCCGGGGCCGGTGTTCACTCCTATTTCCGTACATCCAACCTCGGCAGTTGAGGACGTCGTTACGGGTTACACTGCCGACAAAGTGAGTATTTTGTTGAGCCGGGCAGGTTATTCGTGGATCTGTTTCTGGTGCGTGATATCCTGAACATGAACGAGATACCCTGTACACGCCTTGTTTGCGCCCTTGTAGATCGGGGAGATCAGGATGTCAAGAGAGATTGTTCCTGAACGGGTTGTCTGGTACAGGTTCTCCCTTCTCACACTCTCAAGATCAAGTATCTGTTCTGCGCAAACGATTCTGGAAAACGCCAGAGCTGGCATTTCTCGATCTCGGGCAGGAGTTTCTTTTGGATTGTGACTCCTCCGTTTTTCTTCTCCCTTCTCGGTTAGGTTTCAATAGATGAGAGGTGAATCTTTTCTTATGCAGCGCCGGATCATCACCTTTTCGCGTAACGTATTCCTGCCGCTGACAACGGTCTGCAGGAATCGTTGCGGGTACTGTTCGTTCCGTACGCCGGTGCAGGAAGGATGCATCCTGGACCCGGAATCCGTGGATGCAACCCTCCGCAACGGTGCCGCGGCAGGATGTACCGAGGCACTCTTCACCTTCGGTGAGCGACCGGAGGAAGAACCTGGATTCGCACCCTATCTCAAACGATCGGGTTTTCCCACGATCCTTGACTATTGCGAAGCGATGTGCAGGAAGAGTATCGGATATGGCCTGCTTCCCCACACGAATGCGGGTATCCTCTCCTACGAAGAGATGGAGCGGTTGCGGGCAGTCAATGCGAGCATGGGGCTGATGCTCGAGACCACAGCGAAGATCTCCGCGCACGCGACATCGAAAGGGAAAGAACCTGAAGTCCGTCTCGCAATGATGGAGGATGCAGGAAGGCTGAAAATCCCGTTCACTACCGGCATACTACTCGGGATCGGAGAGACTATGGAAGACCGGGAAGATTCTTTCCTTGCCATCAGCGAGCTTCACAAACGCTATGGTAATATCCAGGAAGTTATCATCCAGAACTTCTGTCCGAAGCCGGGAACCCCTATGGCAGGGAATCCCGGACCAGGTTCTGACGAGGTATGTGTGACGATCCAGCTGGCCCGGGACATCCTGCAAAAGGAGATTGCCATCCAGCTCCCGCCCAACCTGATTGATGCCGCAGTGCTCATTCCCTGTGGAGTCGACGATCTTGGGGCCGTGTCGCCAGTCACCATCGACTACATCAACCCTGAGCACCCATTACCGGCACTGGATGAACTCAAAAAAATCGTGGGAAACGCAGAGCTCCGCGAGCGGTTGTGCATCTACCCGCGGTTCACCGGGCCGGAGTGGCACCACCCCGATTTGCAACCCCTAATAAACCGGCTCGAACAAACCATTAGGACAAGGAGCTGTTGACGTGAAACAGGGCAACCTTCTCTATACAGGTAAAGCAAAGTCGGTCTACCGGACTGACATTAAGGGAAAACTTATTGTCGAATTCCGCGACGACATCACCGCATTTGATGGTGGAAAAAAGGATGTCCTTGCGAACAAGGGGAGCTATAACGCGGAGGTCTCGGCGTTTATCTTTGAGTACCTGGGAAAAAACGGCGTGAAGACACACTTTGTTAAGATGCTTGACCCACGCCGGATGATCGTGCGCGAACTCTCGATGATCCCGCTCGAAGTCATTGTACGGAATGTCGCTGCAGGATCAATCGTCAGGAATCTTCCGTTTAGGGAGGGAACAGAACTGGATCCACCGGTAATCGTGATTGATCTCAAGGACGATTCGCGTCACGACCCGATGCTCAACGATGATCTGATTGTTGCACTCGGCCTTGCAACCCCGGGGGAGATCAAGAAGATGAAGGGGATTGCCCTTGAAATCAACCGGCTTCTTGCAGACCTTCTCTCCATGCAGGGGATTACTCTTGTCGATTTCAAGATCGAGTTTGGAAGGCAGGGGAAAACCATCTACCTTGGGGATGAGATCAGCATGGATTCGATGCGCCTCTGGGACAGGAAGACCGGAGAGTCGCTCGATAAGGATGTGTACCGGTTCGACAAAGGTGATGTCCTGAAAGTTTACGACAGCGTCATGAAGCGGATTGCCCACCCGACCACCAAAACCGCGAAGAAATAAGAGAAAGGGCTAACATCTCAGAAAAGTACCTATCGGATATCAGGAGGGGTGATCCATGGCAGACAATAAAGTGGAAGTAAAGGAATTCGAAGAAGAGATGCTCAAGTGGGCACGGGCCTATGCGAAGAAACACGGGTTTGTACTGAACCCTGACGAAAAGCAGGTGGGAAACGTCATCAAGGGCCTCGTCAGGATAGAATCCAAGTTCGGAAGGCCGTACTGCCCGTGCAGGATCCGGACCGGAGATGAGGAGAAGGACCGGAAGATTGAGTGCCCGTGTGCTTACCATGAAGATGAGATCACAAAACAAGGCCACTGCCACTGCAACCTTTACTTCAAACCCGAAACAACCTGATCTCTGTTTTTCCATGTCGCATGGCCGTATCCGCGCTGCACAGGAACCAGAAATTTCCGGTTCTACCGGTCTCCTGCCGGTTCTCGGAGATCATCCCATTCTTCTCATTCTCGGAAGCTTCCCTTCCTGCCTCTCCCTCACCCAGGGCGAATACTATGGCAATCCGCAGAATCAATTCTGGCGGATTATGGAAGATCTCTTCTCAATCCCGGTGACGTTGCCGTACGCTGAACGGATACGTCAACTCGAAAGATGCCATATTGCACTCTGGGATGTGGTAAACTCATGTACGCGCACGGGAAGCAGCGACGCGAAGATCCGGGATCCGGTTTTTAATGACATCCCGGGACTCCTCAAGAGGTACCCAACGATTCGCATTATTGTATGCAACGGAACAACCGCGCGAAGATATGTTGGCCAGATGAAATGCATTCCGGTTGCGAGCATTCACACGCTCCCCGCAACAAGCCCGGCCAATGCCACAGTTACCATCCGGGAGAAGATTGAGAGATGGAGGATGGTCTGCTGCCAGTGAAAAGGATTTGTTCCCCCGCATTCAACTTGAGGAAATCGAATTCCGGTTATGGTATTCTTCATGCCGTTGTTAACATTCTTCAGGGAGTTCTCCTCCGTTTGTCATATGCATCTGCACCTGGTATCATGAAAAGGAAAATATGTCGATGAAGAGTTTACCATGCTTCAACAAGTCCAGACGTTCCGGACGTGACGTGGGAAATCTTATGGCACTCCTTGGCTTATCCCAAACAATCATTGCAGAGTTTCTTAAGGAGCCGGATACGCAGCGTTCACTACGGTCGTTTGTTTCATCACCGGAAGGATGAGCGGCTGTTGAGAGTTATCTCAGCAGCCCGGATGGTCCGAAGATGATCCGGGTACTTCTTCCGATGATCCTCAAACATATTGATCTCCATGAACAGACAAAGGAGGAGATCCAAAAATCCCGGGAACTAATGAGATAGATGCAAAAGTTTGGTTAAAAGAGAAAGAACTATCGTTCGAGCCGGAATTTCAGGAAGATCACGTGGTAGATCGCGTAGAATCCGCAGAGCACGGCTGCAGTGTAGCCGAGGATTGCAATCCATAATATCTCCCGGGGCATGCTGAGCGGTGATGCGAGAAGGACAAGCGATGACCCGACCACGAGCGAAGCGACGACAAGACCGATCATGAGCTTGTCGCTTGCCTTATCGAGCGCCATCGTAAATTTATTGAGGTCGGTATCGACGATCTCAAGTTTGAACGTCCCGGTGGAGAGACGGCGCAGCATCAGGTTCAGGTTCCGGGGCATGTCGAAGAACGCATCGATCGCTTCGAGCATCGACATGGACGCACGCTTGACGTAGGCCGAGGAGAGCGTATGGGAATCTGCGAGTTTCATCAGGTAGGGGGACGTCTCTTTCCCGAAATTGAATTTCGGGTCGAGAGCAATGCCGACATCGAGCACCATGACAAATACTTTTAACAGGAGCATCAGGTTCATCGGCACCTTGAGCTGATGCCTCCGCATCGAATCGGTGAGCTCGTTTACCATGAGCTGGAAATTGAACTGTGAGACGGATTCCTCCTCTCCACCCCCGAAATCGTGCATCATAATATAGAGATCGTCGCGGAGGGATTCGCGGTCCTGCTCGGCGATAACGATACCGAAGCTCTCAAGCGACCGGAGGAGGAGCTCAATATCGTCGTTCACCAGCGCAAAGAGCAGGTTGATGAAATTCTGGCGCTTTTCCGGGCGCAGGATGCCGACAATCCCGAAGTCGAGGAAGACGATCTCGCCTTCTTTTGTTACCAGAAGGTTCCCCGGATGGGGGTCCCCATGGAAGAAACCATCTTCGAAGATCATCTTGAGATATGTCTGGAAACCCCTGACCCCGATTGCATGGGGATCGAGCCCTGCCTCAATCATTGCCTCGCGGTCATCGATCCTCACCCCTTCAATGAACTCCATTACAAGCACATGGGCGGACGAATACTGCCAATACACTTTCGGGAACCGGACACCGGGAACTTCCCGGAAATTCCGCGTCATCCGGTCCATGTTCCGGGCATCCCGGGTGAAATCAAGCTCCTTTACGATCTGCTGGGCGAAGTCCTGGACCATGCCGGATGGATTGTAAACCCGGGTCTCGGGGAAGACGATCTCGATCCGTTCCGCCATGGACTGCAGGACACCGATATCAGTCTCGATGATCTCCGGAATGCCGGGCCTCTGCACCTTGAGGGCAACCGTTGTGCCGTCCTTGAGAACCGCCCGATGAACCTGAGCGATCGATGCGGATGCCACGGGTATCTCATCGATCTCACTGAACCAGTCCTCGAGATTCAGGCAGTTCTCTTCAAGGACCGCCCGCACTTCGGAGAAAGGCAGTGGTTTTGCGTGGTCCTGCAGTTTTTTGAGCTGCACGATCATCTCAGGAGGGAGCAGTTCCATCCTGGTGCTCATAATCTGCCCGAACTTCACAAATGTCGGGCCAAGTTCTTCAAGCGTGAGCCGTATCCGCTCATAGACCGTGGATGTCTCGGGGGCTTTTCCCCCGGTTGGCAGGCGGAACCTTGCCCTCCCGGGGAATAAGCGTTCCAGCCCGATGCCAAAGCCGTACTTACCCAGCACGTCAACAATCTGAGCATACCGCCTGATACGGGTGACCATGGATAAACGTTGGATGTTGTGATACTTAAGGGGTGCTTCTTTTCGGGGTTCCCTACGGGGACAAAAAAAGAAAAACCAGAAAGATGGGAAGGATTAGGGTTCTGGCCCGGGCTTCTGGAAGATCACGATCCGGTTGGAGTTCGTTCCCGAGACCATATTATTCACACCCCAGATGTTGGACGTTTTCGTGAATGTCTGGTGGTTGATAAGGATGCATTCGCAGACAAAACCCGCTGCAATTCCGAGAGGGACGACATGTTCTTCGAGGTTAATGGATCGTTTCCTGATCTCTCCGACCTCGAATGCAACCCAACCGCCGGCCCGGGTCGCCCGGAAGAGTTCTTCGAACACCGAACCCATTACCATGGCCCAGTCCGCGACCGTGCGGGACATAGTGATCTGTTTCCCGATCATTTCCCCGTTAAGTCCGTTGAACCAGCAACGGAGCCAGTTATCATCCCGGTACTGGACGATGTCGAGGAATGGGGGCGAGGTGACTGTGAGCGTTACAGAGCCCTCCGGAATCTCCGGGGTAGACCGCGCATCGCCGGTAAGGAGACGGGCGTTATTCCGGGCCCGGTACAGGTTTTTTCTCTCGGGAAGAGATAAGGATCTGAGCAGGCTCTTTGTTTTCATAAGAATTATCCGGTGCGTATCACGGTAATCAGGCAATTGCCCTCGTTTTTTATTGATTCGGCTCTGGCTTGCCTGCGATACTGCCTGGTTCGGGGGGAGTGTATATACCGAGAAAAATCCCGGGGAATGCCCGGTCAGCCGGTTGGTTGCAACCATCGCAATCCACCGGTCGATCCTGTCATCGCGGTTGGCCTGGCGTTTTTGTTTGATATACTCTTTTAAGGCTACGATCTCCTGCTCGGTCTCCTTGCAGTAGAACATGGACAAGTCGATTTCGGCATCTCCTCCTTCCCGGGGAATGGTCTCCAGCCGTTTCCGGACACTATCGATATCAGGAGGAGAGAACCGGGGTTCGGTCATTATGCGGGAGAGGGGACTCGCGTCATTTGCGATGACATGCCGGTCGAGGAGGCCGGCTTCAATTACCGTCGTTCCGCGTCCGCTGAATGGATCGTAGACAATTTCTCCGTTTCTAGTCAGCAGTTCGATAAAAAAACGGGGGAGCTGCGGTTTGAAACAGGCCCGGTAGGAGATCTCGTGTATTGAAGATGCCTGACGCTGTTTTGCGGTCCAGAACTCGTTCACGAAACGGGGGATGACGGCGTTTGATGAGATGACATCGTCAATATGAGTCGCCCCGCCTTCTGGACTGACGTACCCCGCAAGGTACGTGGTGAACGATGACCCCGATCCCGGTTTTGCTCTCCTAATGCTCATCTGTTCTAAGCGTTGGGGGTGGGAACGTTATATCCTCTCCCCTGCCGGCCACTATCTAGGAGAGGGGCTTTGTGATTCTCCCCGGATTCTTGTCGGCACCTACAACCATCTCGAACGCTTTCGGGTACCTGACCCTGCCATGTACACCAGCCAGAGCTTCCGGGATAAGCGCATTTACCATAAAAACATCATCGGCAACCTCAAACGGCGCGACAATGCCATAATTACTTGCAGGAGAGAAACCATACCGGGGATAGTATCCGGGATGGCCAACCACAACGACGATATGGTAGCCGATATCACGGCAGGCCTCAAACCCTACCTCGATCAGGCTCCGGCCAATCCCCATACACTGGAAATCGGGATGGACCACAAGCGGGGCAAGCGCCACGGCAGGGACAGCCGCCTCTTCGGATTCGATAGTTATCTCGGGAAAGAGGATATGGCCGATAATCCGGTCGCGCGAGACTGCAACAAGGGACAGTTCCGGGTTAAAGTCGCCGTTTTCCCGGAGGGCATCCACCAGGCGGGCTTCATCATCATGGGCAAACGCCACGGCATTGACTTCGTGGATTGCGGGAATGTCTTCCGGAACTTCAGTCCGGATAAAAAACGAAGCCATCCTATTCTATTTGCTCTGAAGCAAGATAAGGGAGGTGGCTGGGGACAAAAGGAGCCGATGCCGGTCTCTGCCGGAAGAGATAAAAAAACGGGGTGACCAAACCGGATTCGAACAGAGGTGCGAAATTATTTGGGTGGGATCGAATTGATTTTGATGATCCCCGCGCACGATTTGCAGGTATAATACTCGTCTTTCCAGCAGTCGCTGCACGCCCATCGCCCGCATACCACGCACTGCCGCTGGCCCGTTATTGGCCTGGGGGAACTGCAGAGGTCACAGATGTACTGGGCAAAACTGTGGGGGTCTTTCAGCGGTGGTTCGCCCTGTTTGCGGATTACCGTGATCTCTCCTTTCAGCTTTTTGAAGAGATCGGGTTCCGGGTTACTTTTTGGAGGCTCTTTTCTGAGCCAGTTCCTTTTCAACGGCGTCAAGCCTGGCCTCCATGGTCTGCAGGGAGTCAAGCGCAGAGGACTCAAATTTCTTAAGGCTCTCCAGCCGGGCCTCATCCTGTTCCAGCTCCTTGTACCCCTTCTGCCGGAACTCCTGGAGCCCGGTCTGGGTTACAAGCTGCCACTCCTCAACAATGCTCTGGAACCTCCGGTCAAGGTACTCATCAACCCGGCTCTCCACCGGCCGGGTCAGTGATATCTTCCCTTGGGCCCTGTGAAGGAAGTAATAGATCACATAAAATATTGCGCCAAGAACCACGAGAATGACAATGAACTCGAGGAGGTCTATCATCTACATCATCTCCTTCAGTTTCTTTACGCGGCTCTCAAGCTCGGTCAGCTTATCGGAGGCTTTTCCTTCGAACGCTTGAATTCGGGGACTCTCCGCTTCGATCGCGCCCATGCGTCGGGTAAAATCGTCAAGTTCGTTCCGGGTCGCCAGATCCCACTCCTCGATGATATACTTCATCCTCCGGTCGACATAGGCATTCAGGTACCGATCCTGCCCTATCATAGCGATCTCTCCAGCGATGCTATGAGTGGTTCCAGATTCTCTATCCGCCTCTCGATCATCGTTTTCCCTGCGCACAGGGTCCCGATCTCGCTCGTCGCTTTTTCCAGCCTATTCTCCAGTGCCCGGAGGTCGTTCTCGGTGACAAGCCCCCATTCCTCGATGATCGCAGCTAAATTCTTGTCGAAGTAGGCGTCCAGGGATTTGTCGAATGTCGGGAGCGCCTGCCCGAGTTTTCGGGGAAATTCGGAAAACGGGAGCGCATAATCCTGGTTTTCGTGTACAACGGGATACATCACTTCACCTTCTTTTCTTCCTGATCGATCTTTCCCATCATGTTATCGAGCTTTGCGATTTTGACATAGTTTTCCAGTCGTTTCAGCCGGGTCTCGACCAGGCGTTCCTTAGAGAAGATGGTCGTCTCCAAGGTTGCATTGTTATCTTCAACACACTTGATCCCGGCAATCTGCTCCGGGGACATCCGGGTGAAATGGTACCCGCTCGCTGTCGCGTGCTGCTGGAGAATCTTAAGTTTTTCCCGTTCAAGCTCAATCTCCTCTTTCCTGCTGCCGGTCTTCATAAGGCGCAGTTCCCGGATCATCAGGAAGAGAATAAAGACCCCAAGAATGGCAAGCGCGATAATGATAACCACCGCATTTTCGGATATACCGGGTACAACAGGGATCACCGGGTCAGCCATGTTCTATCCTCGCGCAAGCCTTAGTCACTCGGGGTCGTATGTCCACAGGAGATCTCATAGGATCACAGGTCCTTTCCTCTCCCCCGGGTTGCGTCGAAAGCATCTTTTGCTTTCTTCCCGGCTTTTCCGGCTTCTTTTTTTATCGTGTCAGCCGTCTTGCCTGCGGTTGCCTTTACATCCCCGGCAGTCTTTTTTATCGATGTGTCGATCTTTTTTTCCTCTTCCACAAGGCGTTTATGGGTATCGTCAACCACTTTTGCGGCCTTTTCCTTAAGCGACATTGCCCGCTTTACCAAGATCTCTTCACCGTCTTTGAGTCCGAGGGCCTCCAGATCATCTTCGTTTACCCGGATCTCTTCGGTCCCGACCATTGTATCAGCGATGGTTGAAGCACTGACAACTTTGTTCGTATTTTCGTTTACCAGATCTACGGTATCGCCATCGGCGATTCCCAGTTCGGGAAGGATACCGACATTAATCCGTACTCTTCCCTGGCTCGGGAAAGCACGCTTCCGGATTTTCAGATGTAATTCTGCCATGGGGGCCACAAGGTTTTTTACGAATATATATCTTTCTGTTCCGCTGAATTGATGTCCTATCCCGAAATCATTTGACATCAGATGTAAATACCGATTTGAGCAACTTATCGAATGGGGATATCCAGAGGATCATTCAGCAATGTGTCAATGATAAACCCGTTGTTGAGATTGCCCGGTATTTCCAGATTACCCGTCAACGAGTGTATCAGTTCATCAACCCGTTCAGAGAATCGGGGGAATATCCGGTACTCAGGCAATCTGGAAGAAAGCCCCAAGTCATCGATGATCGAGCAGAAGAGTTGATCCTCGCAACCTATCAATCCAACAACATTGGTCCAATCCATCTGGAGAGGAAGATTGAGGAAACACACGGGATCCATATCCCGCATAATCGAATCTATCGGGTATTGTTGAACCACGGTCTGGTGGAGATCAACATGAAAAAACGGCAACAGCGGAAATATGTTCGGTATGAACATACTCATTCCATGTCGATGGGGCAGGGAGACTGGAAAGAGTTCGAACTTGAAGGATCGAAGAAATGGCTGATCGCATTCATGGATGATTCATCCCGCCTCATCACCTGCTACGGGGTATTCGATTCTCCAACTACCGAGAACACTCTCACGGTGCTGAATCAGGGATTCCAGATGTAAGGTACGCCCCGCGAGATCCTCACTGACAACAGTACACAATTCGTTTCAGCTCGGAACCGTGAATAGGCCCATCATAAATTCGGAGAGTTCCTTGTTCATCACAACATAAAACACATCCCAACCAGGATAAAACACCCTCAAACGAACGGCAAAATTGAACGGTTCTTCAGAGAAGTCGAACGAAGGATCGCGAAGTTCGGTTCTGTCGATAAAATTCTTCACTGGCACAATGTCATCAAACCTCACATGAGTGAGTCTCGATTTCGATGAGCCTTATAACGCATTCTGGTACCGTCTACCCCAGGAGAGGATTCTGAAATATGCGCAGAAATGGTTATATGTGTAAAATCAATTCGGGATATCACAGTTCCGCTGAATTGACCGAGGGGCAGGGTTTTTCCCCATACGGAGTGACTGCAAACGATGGTCGCAGGAAGCGCAAATCCAGAACATCCCTCCGGCCCATGGTGGATACAAGGGTATTAATTGTAAATTTTTTAAAAAAAATAAGAGTTTTGGATCACGACGGTATGCCTTGGCATTTCTTCGCGGTAAATGAGACAACAATTGCCGCAATACCGCTCACAACGGCGACTGCCCCGATGATGTAGGGGATAAGCGCCGCCGTAATGAGTGGGAAGATGAGAAGAAGGAGACCAAAGAGCAGGCTGATGAGCCCGATGAGACCGTCACCGGTATCCTTGGCAGTAACTGCATGGTACAGGTGGGAGGTACCGATAACGCAACCCCAGAATCCGATCAGAATGACGAAGAATGACAGGAGGAGTACCGTGCTGAAGAACGGGTATGCCAGAATCACAATGCCGGCAAGAATGTTGATAATCGCAAGAAAGATCTTCCATCCCATGTTGGATCGGTCTATTGCAAGGCTACACAGGGCAAAAATACCACTGACAAGCCAGTACGCCCCAATGAACGTGATTAAGAGAACGGTTGTGATTCCCGGGGTTGCAAGGAACATTATCCCGAGGATCAGGGACAGGATCCCCCAGAGCAGCACCAGCCACCAGGGGAAGATCCGGATATTTTCCATTACCATCTCATTCGGATTTTACATGGTTTCAGTCATAAAAACCTCTCATATACGGAAAGGGCGCCCGTATTTTTAAAGCATTTGGAAAAGATCGGGAGACAGGAAAGAAAAAGGAAAAAAGATCGGTGCTGGGGGGAGCCCCGCTCTGCTGATTCAATCTTTTACCACGAGGGCAATTACAGCGCGGCATCGCTGATGATCTTTTTTATCCAGCAGTCTGACGTTCCGGTGGAGGTATTCCTTGTGCAAGTCTCCGTGGGAGAAAATGACGACGTCTGCTGCATCTCCTCATTGATCTCCTCGAAAAGATCCGGCACCATCCGGAAATTTATAGTATCCAGATTCGCACAGGGTTCATCAGCAAACAGGAGGCCCGGCTTATTCAGGATCGCCCGGGCGATCGAGAGACGCTGCTGCTTGCCACCCGAGAGTTCCCGGGGGAGGTGCCCGTCGCTCAAATAGGCCGATCTTCCGGAGGATTTCGCAGCAGGGAGTCCGGTCTTTCCGGAGCATTGCAGAGGGACAGACGTTTTCATTCACGGCCAGATCGGGAAGAGGGGCATAGTCCCGGAAGATGTTGCCCCGTTTGTAAAGAGAAAAGATCGTCCGCTCGTAACCGGTAAGCGTACCCAGCATACGCGGGAGCGGAGTTTTCCCGCTGCCACTTGCCCCCATGATACCGAGGAACTCACCTTTCCGGATCTCAAGGTCGATCCCATCGACCCACCTGACTTCAACGTCTCCCATCCGGTCGATATTCTGGAGATCCCGAATCCGGATCATGCTCAGGCCCACATTGTGAGCTGGATATCCCCGCGAGAAGCTGGTCTGGGGGAAAGGTCAGAGCCGATGCACAGAAAAATTATCTGTGGGTGAAATACGCCACGATCCCGGCCGGACCCGCAGCATCGATCTTCGCAAAACCCACGCGCTCGAACTGTACAACCTTTCCAAGTTCAGAGCCCACGTTCGGCTCGCACAGTCCCTTGATCTCTCCTTCCTGCGTCACAAGGGTGCACGGAGTCGCACCATCAACGGGGAGCCACTGGACGATGTGGGCCTTTGCTGCCCGTGCATCGGCAAGCGAGTCGCCGGCATAAGTAAATGCTGGAGTTCCGTTGTTCCAGGTAATCCTGACATTGAAGAGATCCTTGAGCCGGATCATCTCCGTTCCTTCCGCAAACTCCTCGCGGGGAAGAAGGACAGATCCCTCGAACTGCAGGGTCCGGATCCCCCGTGATGCATCGGAGGGATGCAGCATCGCATGGGCGGTATGCGGTGCCGCGCCTTCAATGGTAAAAGAGATCGGATCCGGCACGAAGAAGTACCGGTTCGCGACCGGGTCTACCAGTTTCCGGTTCTCTGCATACAGGTTGTCCCACGAGAACGAGATATCGACGTCACCGAGACCGATAGCAACCATTGCGTTCCTGACCGCCTCGGGGGATATCCCGCGACGGGCAAGGGCACGGAGGGTGCCGAGCCGGATATCGTCCCAACCGGTATACGTCCCCTCGTTGATACCCAGCCGCATCTGGGAGGTCGAGAGGACGACCCCCTCGATCCCCATCCGCCCGTAGTGGCGGTAGACCGGTACCTTCCAGCCGAAGTGGTCGTAGATGAACTGCTGCCTCCGGGTGTTGGCGATGTGGTCCTTGCCCCGGATCACGTGAGTGACACCGAGGAGGTGGTCGTCCGCGACGACCGAGAAGTTCATGAGCGGATAGACGTGGGCCCTCACCTTCGGGTGGGGAGGGGCATCGAGAACCCGGAACGCTGGGAAGTCCCGCATCGCCGGGTCGGCATGGTTGAGATCGGCCTTGATCCGGACCGATGCCTCACCCTCTTTAAACCCGTGATCGAGCATCTTCTGCCAGAGCAGAAGGTTCTCCTCAACGGATTTCCCCCGACAGGGGCAGGCCTTCTTCGCCTGCTTCAGCTCCTTGAAAAGCTCATTGTCGCAGGTGCAGACATATGCTCCGCCGCGCGTGATCAGCTGGGTGCAGAGCTCGTAGTAGATCGGGAGCCGCTCGCTCTGGGTTACGGTCTCGGTAATACCAAGCCCCATCCATGCGATATCTTCCTTCACCATCTCGTATGCTTCGGGATCAACACGTTTCGGGTCGGTATCCTCGATCCGGAGGATATACCTGCCGCCGTACTGCTTCACGTAGATATCGTTGAGGGCGGCGGCACGTGCGTGGCCGATATGGAGCGGACCGGAGGGGTTGGGGGCAAACCGCATGACAACACCCTTCTCCGATCCTTCGAGATCGGGGAGGACTTTCTTGTACTCGTGCTTCGCGAAGATCGCCTCGTACATCGCAGGGGCCCGCACCTGCAGGGTCCTAACGCGCTCATCGGCCGAGAGCGCGGCAACATCGGCTATCGCCTCCTTTGCAAGCGCGGAGACCCCCTTTGCCTGGCTCCGCAGTTCGGGGTGGGCTCCCATGACCATCCCGATCACCGCACCTGCCTGCGGGATGCCCCCATGCTTCACCGCATTCTGGAGGGCGCAGAGAAAGAGAAGGTCTTTTGGGTCTTCCCCTATCATCCTAATAGCTCCGGGTGACGAAGAATTCGCCGACGTCCATCAGGAGCTGGCGTTCTTTCGAGGGGGGGAGGACCGCAAGATGCTTGTTGCTGTCTGCCACGAGATCGGCTGCGATCTTCTTCACCTCGTCGATGACTCCGGCTGCCGTGAGTTCCTGAATTGCAGCCTCGATATCGGCGTTGGAGAGGTCGCGCCGGTACTTCGAGAGATCGAGCCCCTTCTCCCGGGCCTTGATCATGATCAGGGTCTGCTTGCCCTCGCGGAGGTCCGAGGCGCGGTCCTTACCGCTCTTCTCAGGCGGGGCCAATAGGTCGATAAGATCATCCTGAATCTGGAATGCGACACCGGTGTTGAGGCCGAAGTTGTACAAGGCTTTGACCTGCTGGGCACTCCCACCCCCGAGGACGCCGCCAATCCCGGCAGCAGCCCCGTACAGGACACCAGTCTTCTCCCGGACCATTGCCATGTACTCGTACTCGTCGACATCGTTCCGGTGCTCGAACGACATGTCCTTGTGCTGCCCTTCGCAGATATCTGCACACGCACGGGCTAGCATTAAGACCGCCCTGATCTTGGCCTCTTCATTTGCCTTCGACTGGCAGATGAACTCAAACGCACGGGCGCAGAGGACATCCCCGGCAAGGATGCCAGTGGGCATATCCCACTTTGTGTGGACGGTCGGGACACCTCTCCGGAGTTTATCGTCGTCCATGATGTCATCGTGTATAAGGGTGAAGGTGTGGGTAACTTCGAGTGCAAGGGCCGCGGGAAGGATGTCCTCCGAACTTCCCTTCCGCACCGCATCGGCAGCGAGTAGTACGACCGCAGGGCGGAGACGTTTGCCTCCTGCGGTCAGGAGGTATGCTGAGGCCTTGTTCAGTTCGCCGACCGTATTGACGAAGTACCGGTCGATCATATGGTCGACAAGCTTTGCGACAGATTCAATATACTGAGGTAATTCAGACATTTCTCTTCCTTCCTTAGTTCAGTTTCAGCCGCTGGCCGTTCTTCATCATATGGACGGTTGACTGGGCCATGTACCCAAGATCACCGGCAAAGTCCGTGTACGCGGCGGTCATCTTCAGGTCGCCATGAGCAGGGATGATGTGCTGCGGGTTCAGGAGCTGGATAAATTCGTAGTGATCCTCGCGGTACGCGTGACCGCTGACGTGAAGGTCTTCAAATAACCGGGCGCCTGCAAGCTTGAGGTGCTGCTCCACCATATAGCGCTGCCCGAAGTTCATCGGGTTCGGGATGACGTTTGCCGAGAAGACGATCTTATCGCCCTTGGTCAGCTGGTAAGGGGTGTCCCCGAGCGCGACCCTGGTCAGGATCGAGCCCGGCTCTCCCTGGTGCCCGGTGACGATGGGCAGAAACTTGTCCTTCCCGGCCTTCATCATCCGCCGCATCGTCCGGTCAACAGTCCTTCGGTTCCCAAAGACGCTCGTGGTCTCGGGGAACGAGACGAGTTTCATCTGCTCTGCGGTGACGGAGTACTTCTCCATCGACCGGCCGAGAAGGACCGGCTTCCTGCCGATCTCGTGTGCGCACTCCGCAATCGTCTTGACACGGGAGATGTGCGACGAGAAAGTGGAGACGAGGAGCGCGTTCTTGTCATCCTCGTAGCTGGTGATGACGTCCCGGACGAGATCGCGGGCGATCCGCTCGCTCGGGCATCGGCCCGGGCGGTTGATGTACGTGCTCTCGACGATTACCGCGAGCACGCCTTCCTTCCCGATCTGCCGGAGCCGCGCAAAGTCCGGGGGTTCCCCTATGACCGGTGAACGATCGAGCTTGAAATCGCAGGCATAGACAATCGCGCCATGCGGTGTGTGGAGGACGGGAAAGACGGTCTCGATGATCGAGTGCTGGCTCCGGACAAACTCAAGAACCAGGTTCTGGGAGAGGGTATACCGCTGCCCAGCCCGGAGTGCAAAGAGCTTGTTGTTCACGCCGAACTTCTGCTCGCCCGAGATCTGCTGCCGGATCAGTTCTGTTGTGTATGGGGTGGAGATGATCGGAGCATTATACCGGTGAGCGAGCTTCGGGATGGCCCCGATGTGGTCGAGGTGACCGTGAGAGCAGACGATCGCCTTTACCGTTCCCTCGACCGAATTCATCATCGTATCGTCCGGGATTGCCTTGATCTTGATGAGATCAAGCGAATGCATATTCTCTATCTCTGCATCCTCGTGGATCATTACCTGGTCCAGCCGAAGTCCCATGTCAAAAATGACAATTTCCTTTCCGCAGCGAACGGCGGTCATATTCCGCCCGACCTCATCGTATCCGCCCACTGCGATTACTTCAATATCCATAATTATTATCTCCTGTTGTTGGTGCAGTATCTTGGTATAATTTCCGGCTTCATCCGGTTTATCGCCGGATCCGTGCAGGGTTATCCTTCTCGATCATCTGCCGGGTCGTACCTGTGATGAACATTCGCGCCCTGCGAAGATCTGAAATTTTTGATGAACCGGTCAGGAACATCGTTGCGGTGAGTTCCTGGTGGATGGCATCGATGGCGTTCGATAGAGCCTCGTCACTTTCCATTGCCGGTCTTAAGAGCGGCAGGGCCATGCCGCAGAGATCGGCGCCGAGCGCACAACCTTTTGCAATATCCATGCCTGACCTGACCCCCCCCGATGCAATGACCGAGCCCCCGCAGGCAAGCACTTCCGCGAGGCTTACGACTGTCGGGAGACCCCAGCAGGTGAAGTTCTCGCCGAGGGTCTTGAGCTGCCCGGCTTTACCGCACTCATCCGCCCTGACGCTCTCCACTGCCGCCCAGGATGTCCCGCCCCAGCCACCGATATCGATGGCCCCGACGCCGGCTCCCCAGCACTTCTTTGCGGTCTCAGCCGAGATGCCGCAGCCGGTCTCTTTCACGATGACCGGAACGCGGGATACAGCACAGAGTTCCTGGATAGCCGCAAGACAGCCGGCTGCATTGTGATCCCCTTCCGGCTGGATCGCTTCCTGCAGGAAATTCAGGTGGATGGCAATTGCATCTGCCCGGATCATCTCGACAGCCTTCTCGGCCCATTCGGTGCCGCGATCCCGGAGCTGGACAGCACCAAGATTTGCGACAAGGAATGCGTGAGGGGCTTCATCACGGACTATGGAAAATGTGTGGATAAGGTCCGGGTTCTCGAGCGCTGCCCTCTGGGAACCGACGCCCATACCGATACCGAACCGTTCTGCTGCCCGCGCGAGACGGGCGTTTACCTCTTTTGTTCCCGGGTGACCACCGGTCATGGCCGAGACGAACAGGGGGGACTTGAACGAGTGGTTGAGAAACCTGACCGAGAGATCGATCGCCCTCATCTCACATTCGGGAAGCGCGTTGTGCACGAACCGGATGTCCATAAACCCCGCATCCCCGCTCTCGACTTTCTTCTCCGCGCATATCCGCAGGTGATCGAGTTTCCGCGATGATGTGAACTGTTTCTTGTCCTCACTCATGATCTCGCCCTGTTTACTCGTGTCCCGCCGTGGTCTTTCCTGGTCAGGAAATCCCCTACCCGGGAGACATGGAATATTTCCGACCCGATACCTGCCTCTGCAAGTTCGAGCAGCTCATTGATCTTCCCTCTCATTCCACCGGTGACATCGGTATGTTTCGAGTCGCCAATCTGGAGCAACGGTGCCGTTTCAGGAGTAATCTCCTGCACCACGTGTCCTCCATCCAGCACTCCCGGTACATCGGTGGCGAGCCCAACGCGGCCCACCTTTAGCCCCAACGCGAGCCAGCGTGCAAGCTGGTCTCCGGAGACGATGCAGGCCCCACGGGAGAGGTCCATCACCACGTCGCCGTGGATCACGGGGACCATCCCCAGCTCAAGCATCCTCTCAAGATGCCGGTATTCAAACGCAATAAGCCTGCCGTTATCGGCGAGACCGGTGTGGAGCGGGTGAAGTCCTACTGCAGCTACACCGTTCTCGCGGAGGATCGAGACCACCGTCTCGTTGAGCCCGCTCACGACCCGGTTGGTAACGTAGATACCCTCTGTCACCCCGGATACCGCCCCTCTTTCGAGCTGGTACCGTTTGGCCTCCGGGTGCCCGCAGGATCCGGCGCCATGGATAATTACGATCCCGCCGGCCTGTGCGCCCGAATCACTAACCGCCCGGGCGATAGCGGCGAGCGATTCGCGGTTTATCGCACAGTCTGCACTCTTGTCGGTGATGACGCTCCCGCCGAGTTTTAAGAGGACGCGATCAGACATTTTTCTCCTTTCGTGCACCCTCAGTATCGATGCCGGTTACCATGGCCCGGGCATCGCAGGCCTCGATCGCCCCCGCGATCCGGTTCTTCAGCTGCTTGGGGCAGAGCGCGACCATGCTGCCTCCGCCACCGGCGCCGGTGATCTTTGCCCCGAACGCCCCCGAAGAACGCGCTGCCATCACGAGCCGGGACAACTGCGGGTGCCCGACGCCGAGGACTTCCAGAAGGGCGTTGTTCATGTTCATGAACCGGCCGAGCTCCTTTGGGTTGTTCAAGTGATGGATCGCGCTCATGCTCACTCCTTCGATGACATCGAGAACAGGATCGACGATCTCCGGGTGCTTCTTCTTAAGATCCGCGACCATCTCCACCATCTTTGCCGTGCTGTGCGAGACCAGCGAGTCGCCAATCACAAGGTGCAGGTTCTGCGGGGGAAGCCTCCGCCGGGCCCCTCCGGATATCAGGACAATGCCCCCGTACGATGCAACCGTGGTATCGGTCGGACTTGCCCTGCCTTTCTGGACTTTCTTCTCGATCTCGAAGGCCATATTCGCGATCTCCTCCCGGTTCTTGTGGAGATCGAATTCATCGTTGATCGCGGAGAGGGTGGCGACCGTTATCGCCGCCGAAGATCCGAGTCCCGACGAGCTCGGGATCTGGGAATTGATATACACGCTTCCCATGACCCCCATCTCCTCGAAACAACTGTCGATATAGGGAGACTTCGCATGCTGGGCGCGATGGGACTTCCGGACCGTGACAAAGACCCGGGGTTTTACCGCCATGGCTATGCCGGGCTTGCCATATACCACTGCATGTTCGCCGAAGAGGAAAACCTTACCCGGCGCGCTCCACGTTGCCAACCTACATCACCGCAATGGCCGCATATCCCACGACATCACGACGGTCTCCCGTCACATCGCCGCTCGTTGCATAGCGCACGAGCCGGGCAGCTTTTGCCCCCATCTTCCCGCATGCAAGCACCATCGCCGCAATCGGACCATACCCGCATGCCGAGAGGCCCTTCTCCCCGATTCTCCGGTAGAACTCCGTTACGTCCAGCCCTTTCAATGCCTCGATCGCGTAGAGATCGCCGGATCGTGCCTTCTCCTCGGTCACATAGTGGGAGAAGTCGCTCGATGCCACGATCCGCACATCCCGTTTCGTCAGCCGGACAGCGTTCACGACCTTCTCCGCGAGGGTCGCGGCGCTCCGTGCATCCTGGTGCCCCATCAGGATCGGTGCGATCCGGGCTTTGGGGAACCGGTACCGGATAAACGGCATCTGAACCTCGAGCGAGTGCTCGTCCCGGTGGGAAAACTCGTCCCCCTCGATATCGAGCGCACTGACAAACTCTATGTCCGTTTCGAGGGGGCCGAGTGGCGTCTCCCAAGGAACCTGCGACACGCATGTGAGATACCCGCGATGGGAGGGGCCGATTACGACAAATGTGCCGGAAAAATCAGGTGAGATCGTGGAGAATGCGTTTGCTGCGATCTCCCCGGAATAGATATACCCCCCGTGGGGCGAGACTATCCCACAGGAATCCCCTGCAGCCGTAACAATCCCGAAAAACTTCGCAAGAAGCTGTTCGAGATGCGGGCGATCTCCCGGATAGAACATGCCGGCCACTGCGCATGTACGCATCTTCATCGGATCAACCCTCTGGTCATTCTATTATATCTAACAATCGGTGTCCGGAAAAAGGGGTATACCGGTATTAGAACTCAGTCTCGAAGTCTTCAGGGGTGAGTGCCGTCGAGATGCCGCGGAGCCGGAGCATCTCGCGGGTGAGCAGGAAGTAGATCATTGAGAGTGCCTTGCGACCCTTATTGTTGGTCGGGATGACAAGGTCCACGAACTTTGTCATGTTGTTGGTGTCGCAGAGCGCAACGACCGGGATCCCGCACTGGACTGCCTCGTTGATGACCTGTGCATCGCCGATCGGGTCGGTGACAACGATAGCTTCGGGCTCGATATACCCTTCAAGGACAGGGTTTGTCAGGAGACCGGGGATGAACCGGCCGGTTGCTGACATTGCGCCGATCGTGTCTGCGAACTTCTTGGCGGGGTACTGCCCGTACTGCCGGGAGGTGACCACGAGGATATTGGGGGCCTCGTACTGGTTTAAGAATTTCGCGGTCGTCTTGATCCGGGCATCGGTCTCGCGGATATCAAGGATATACAACCCATCGCCGCGGACGCGGTAGATGAACTTCTTCATGTCCTCGCTCTTCTGCTGGGTACCGATGTGGACGCCGGTTGCTAAGTATTCCTCGACGGGGATGAGCGGTTCTTTTAATTCAATTTCCATCTCGTTTACTGTCATAACTGTTCCTCTATGCGTATGAGTTCATTCAGTTTGGCGATGCGTTCTCCGCCAACTACACCGCATTTCAAGAAGACGCAGGAGAATGCGGTGGCAAGGTGAGCGATAGTCGTATCGGTAGTCTCGCCCGAACGGTGACTCATCACCGTGTCGAGACCATGGGTGTGGGCAAGACGGACAGCCTCATAGGTGTCAGTCAGTGTCCCCACCTGGTTGGGTTTTATCAGGACGCAGTTTGCGGCATCGGTATCGATACCCTGCTGGATCCTGTCGACCTGCGTGACAAAGATATCGTCACCGCAGACAAGGCAGCGGTCCCCGACCAGGTTGTTGAGGTCGGAGAATGCGTCGTAGTCATTCTCGTGGAGGGGGTCTTCAACGTAGACAAGATTGTACTTGTCCACGAGCTCCGCGATATAGGCGACCTGCTCTTCAGTAGACCGGACCTGCCCGCGGTATCTGTATCCTTCCCCATCCCACATCTGGCTCGCGGCCACGTCGATACCCATATCGACCGTGATATTCATCTCGTCTTTTACGAGTCCGGTCGCCTCGGCAATGAGCTCAAATGCGAGGGCATCGTCAATCTGCGGTGCCCACGCACCCTCATCACCCTTGCCGCAGGATTTTCCGCGTTTTGCGAGGAGCTGCTTCACATTCCGGTGGATGGCTGCATTTGCAAAGACTGCTTCCTCTGCATCCACAGTATCTCCCGGAACGACAAGGAATTCCTGAATCTCGGTCGCATTCTCGGCATGCGCCCCGCCGCCGATAATGTTCCCGAGCGGGAGCGGCATCTCGTTTGCAAACGCCCCGCCCAGGTAACGGAAGAGCGGCATACCCATCGATGAGGCTGCAGCCTTCGCATTCGCAAGGGAGAGTGCTACCGCAATGTTCGCACCGATCTCGGAGAAGTTTACCGTCCCATCGAGATCCCGGAGCTGGTCATCGAAACTCTCCTGATCGGCAGAGTCCATGCCAATAAGCGCCGGGATAACGTTCTGGAGAGCATTCTCGACCGCTTCTTTCGGCGCCTTGACCTGTGCCTCGAGCGTGCCCGTGCTGGCACCGCTCGGGGCTGCCGATCTGCCATACCCGCTCTGGGTATAGATGTCGGCTTCGACCGTCGGGTTCCCCCGGCTGTCCTGGATCGTCCGCAGCTCGATTACCTCAATGGCCGTCATGCTTTTCTACTTCCTCTTTACCGTAATGGGGATGGTGTTGTTGCTGTATTCCTCGATCGCAATCTCCAGCGGATCGATCCGTGTCGTCGTGACAAGTAACGGAGCACCCATTGATATCTGCAGAGCCCTTGCTCCAATAATTCTCGCCCGCTCGTACCGGGTGTAAACCTGCATCTGCATTGTTATGGTCCTCGAAAATGATAATTTTTGAATAATTTTTTGCAATTGGGAATGGGGTCGCTGAGATTCGAACTCAGGTCACTGCGTCCCGAACGCAATAGGATGGTCCAGGCTACCCTACGACCCCTCGTTCATGTGTCGATCTTACTGGTACGGGTTGAGTTCGTCAATAATCTCCTTGTGCGTAAGGAGCATTCTGCGGCAGCAGTACCGGGAAATGTTGAGATCGTCGAGGATCTTTTTGGGATCCTCGCCTCTCTCCCGCCTCTGCCTGAACTCATCCCAGCTGGTGGATATTGGTTTTCCACAGGTGAAACATCGTACGGGTATCAAGATTTTCGACCTCTCATCATATCTTTTGGCTTAACGATAAGACTTTTGGAACTTCTTGCGTGCGCCACGGCCGTGAGGCTTCTTCGCTTCCTTCTGGCGCGAGTCGTTGACAAGGAGGGTTCTGTCGTACGTAAGGTAGATATCCTTCATCTGGGGATCGTTGTGCCACAGGACAATGCCGCGGGCGAGTGCTGTCCTGACCGCCTCAGCCTGTCCCATGACACCGCCGCCCGCGACATCGATGGTTACATCGACGCCGTTGACTGCGGAGGGGACAAGGAGGAGGGGCTCGGAGATCTTCATCCGGGTGACATCGGTGCCGTACTTCTCAAGGGGCACGGAGTTGACCCGGATCACGCCTTTTCCCGCCTTCAGGGTCGCACGTGCGATCGCCGTCTTGCGTTTTCCGCTTGTGTTAATGATCTTTACCATCGTGACCACCTTAGAACTTTGCTCCGAGGAATGTGCACACTGCACCGAGCGTGACATGGTTCGGGTTGTTCAGACGGTTCATGTGCACTTCTTCCGGCTGTTCCATCGCCGCACCGGCAAACTCTGCAGGGACACCGACATACGCCTTGATGTTCTTGAATGCCTCGACACCGCGGGGGCGTTTGTACGGGAGCATACCGCGGATGGTCCGCTTCATGAGATGATCGGGCCGCCGCGGGACGAAGGGGCCCCAGCGGTTACCGGAGGCGCCACGTTCCCTCTTGTGACGGTAGTTGGCGAGCACGCGGGCACGGCTGCCGGAGATGATCACTTTCTCTACGTTGACGATCGCGATCTTCTCTCCGGCGAGAGCACGCTGTGCGAGAACACTTGCAAGCCTTCCGAGGAGGAGTCCGTCGCCGTTGATTACTGTAACCATAATCTATTTCACCTCAGGATCCGGACGCCGCTTCCATTAGGGTTGTCCCGCAGGAGCTGCTCGATGGTCATGCACTGCCCTTTTGCTTCGGTGATCTTGCTGGTTGCCGATGCCGAGAAATTCAGCGCTGCAACTTTCACGGACTGCTCCAGCGTACCGCTTCCCAGGACCTTGCCGGGGACGATTATCGTCTCTCCATCCTGAGCGTAACGGTTGATCTTCGACAGGTTGACCTCTGCGTAATTCCGGTTCGGGGTCTCGAGCCTGCTTGCGATCTCGCGCCAGATCTTCACCTCATTCTCCCTTGACTTGTTCTTCAAGAGTGCGATGAGGGTGGTAAGACGGGGGTTCGTCTTCTCTACAATTCTTGTCATTTCTTTTCATCCCCTGATATTTCGCCTAACTGTTTCTCCAGTTCATCTGACTGATCCCTGATGAAGTTCAGTGCACGGTTCATGATCTCTTTGACCGGCATCGACCCGTCGCTCTCGACCACAAAGATAAACCGGTCGGGTTGGGCGGTGATCCTGATTGCCGGCTCGTCACCGATACCGCTTGCGAGACAGGCCCGTTCACAGAGCTTGCACATCGAGCAGTTGGAGAGCTCTCCTTCGGCAACAGAAACTTTCTTTCCTTTCGACTCAAGGACATCCCGCGGGCATTCCTCGACACAGAGACCGCAGGCGTCACAGGCATCGCTGATAGTGACGACCGGGTGGTTCTTGTATCCACAGACAAGGGTCGCCTGCCACTTTGCATGCGCCCTGCCGGTGTTGAGGATTGCTTTTGCCTCAATGACGAGTTTCTGCCCTTTCGTGAGTTTCACGATAGGGATGTTCTCGAACACCGGGGCTGCTTTCGGATCCTGCGGGATGAGGTCACTTGACATGACCATCTTGGGGCCCTCGACGCTCAGGGTGTAGGTAACAGTACAGCCCGGGCATCCCGCGCCGCCGCACGCACACGTCTCCTGCGTTGAGTAGGTTGAAAGGTCGGTCCTGATGGGAATGAGCCCGAGACGGTGGGCCAGCATCTCGTCGAAGAGTGCGCTCGTGTTATCATAGATGCGCACATCCTCGATGGCGAGGGTTGGCACTTCACCAATCATTGCGCGCCGGAAGGCGTTTGCAAAGGCGGGGCTCGCTCCCGATAATGTGAATCGTGCGAGGGTATCGTCCAGACTGGCGAACACTATCTCCATCACACTCTCCTTCCACGTCGTCCACCCTTGGGGCGGCATGAGTCGTGGGGGATCGGGGTGACATCTTCGATGCGACCGATGCGCATGCCGGCACGTGCGAGTGCCCGGATCGCTGCCTGGGCTCCTGGGCCGGGACTGCGCTGCTTCCCCTGGCCGGGTGCACGGACCTTGACATGGACGCCGACTATACCCTTCTCACGGGCACTCTGGGCGACGTTCGATGCCATCTGCATTGCCGCGTACGGCGAGGACTCGTTCCGGTCCTGCTTGACGACCATGCCACCGCTCGACTTGGTTACGGTCTCTGCGCCAGAGAGGTCGGTGATGGTGATGATCGTGTTGTTGAAGGAGGCGAAAATATGTGCAACGCCCCACTTCTCCTTCTCGTTTGCCATCTTACCTACCTCTCCTCTCGTACCCGGTGCTCGGGGGCATCTTCGGGTTGGATGCGGGCTTTGCTATCCGGATCTTCTCCGGGTTGGATTCGCTGGTGAAGGGGGATGCTCCGTAGTAGGAAATCTGTAACTCTTCAACGCGTGAGACACGGTAGCTCGGTATGGTAATACGCCGGCCGCCGATCGCGATGTGGCCGTGGGTAACCATCTGGCGTGCCTGCTTCGGCGAGCGTGCCAGACCCTTGCGGTACACAATCGACTGCAAGCGGCGTTCGAGCGCTACCTGAAGTTTGAGCGAAAGGACGTCGTCGATATCCGCATCGGGGCCAAGGAGGCCCTGGCGCTGCATGGACGTGATGAGCTCGGCCTTCTTCGCATCGAAGAGTGCCCGGTCCATTGCACCGGACATCAGGGCGAGGAGCTCACGGGCGCCCTTGCGGTACTTGCGGAGGATTGCCTGTGCTTTCCAGACCTCACGCTTGTTGCGGAGCCCGTATTCGATGACGAGGCGGGTCTCTTCTTCGATCCGCATCTTCTCGAAGGGGCGCTTTGGGGTCTGGTAGGACTTGTGGTTCTTGCCTGGGTATCCCATGATTAGCTTCCACCTGTTGTCTTCCTCTTCACACCGACAGTCGTTCCGGTTCTTCCGGTCGATTTCGTGCGCTGTCCGCGAACCTTCTGGCCAGTCTCATGCCGGATGCCCTTGTAGCAGCGGATCTTCCTCATGAGATTGACGTCTTCATCCCGGGTAAGGGCAATGTCGCCACCAAAGAGGTGTTTTGTCTCTCCGGTGTAGATGTCCTTGGGACGGTTCGCCATCCACGTTGGGATCTTCGATGCGTACGCTTCAACCGCTGCGCGTATCCGGTTGACGGATGCCTCGTCAAGCTTACCCAGAAGGGCAAGTTCGTCGACATCGGCCATACGGGAGATGATCATGGAGGTATGTCTCCCAACGCCCGTGATTCCGGTCAGCGCAACTCTCACTGACTTGGTACCGTCCAGATCGGTGGTACCAACCCTTACGAAATATCGTATCTCTTCTTCCTGAGCCATCCAATCCCCTCGATTGTGAGATTGTCTCTTTAAACGCTGAGGGGGAGATTTGAACTCCCGAGTCCTTTCGGACACAGGTTTAGCAAACCTGCGCCATACCAGGCTTGGCTACCTCAACAGAGGAATCTCGCATCTTACTACAGACACTCGCAGTGAATAGTCACTGCTCCATGAATGGTGCTTTATAATATGGACAGTGATGGGTAATAAGTGTTTGGGCAAATAGCGTTCCGGATACCGGAATTCACTGCTGTTCATGAGGTGCGGAAATTCCGGTTTGCGGCTCCTTTATTCTGGAGAATTCTGAAAAATTCCCCCTGTAGCCGGTAGTACTTTATCTTAGTACGATCAATGACGAGTATGGAAAATCTGGTTGATTTTGCGCTCGAGAAGCGGTATGAGAGTATCAAACGACTCGGGGATCGGCTTGATGGATTTTCGACATTAATCAATTGGGAGAGGTTTCTGACGGTAGTGGGAGGTCTGTATCGAAACCAGACCGAAGAGGGCGGTCGACCGAATATTGATATCGTTCTCATGGTTAAGATGCTGGTACTCCAGTCGATGTACAGCCTGTCCGATCCCGAACTTGAGCGTCAGGCCAATGATCGCATATCATTTATGAAATTCCTCGGGTATCCTAACAAGGTCCCGGATCAGACCACCGTCTGGTATTTCCGGGAGCGGTTGGCAAAGACCGGAAAGGATAAGGCTATTTGGGATGAGCTCCAGCGACAACTCGATGCACAATGTCTGAAAATCAAAAAAGGCACCATTCAGGATGCGACTTTCATCACTTCAGAGCCCGGTCATGCTTCAACGAATACACCCCGGGGTGATGCTGCAAAAACTCGAAGAAGCCGGGATGGAACATGGGCGATAAAGGGCAAGAAATCTTATTTTGGATACAAACTCCATACCAAAGAGGATTGTGACTTCGGACTGATCCGGGCTCTCGAGGTTACAACTGCCTCAACCCACGATTCGCAAATCGACCTGTCGAACGAAGGAGAGGTGATCTACCGTGACCGAGGATATTTCGGTACCAAAACAAAAGGTTTCAACACCACCATGCAACGGGGTGTTCGTGGGCATCCGATCGGTATCCGCGATGTTCTCAAAAACGCTCGAATCTCTCGAATCCTATCTCCCGGGGAACGCCCATATGCCATCATCAAGAATGTGTTCCATTCTGCTCATACCAAAGTCACAACCGTTCTCAGGGTGCATACCAAAATGCTGTTCTCGGCCTTCTGCTTTAACCGGTTTCAACTCGCAACCCTCAAAAAACAAGGAGTTCTTGAGCGGATGCTCTCGACAAAAAACTGAAATGTGGCCTGAAAATGCAAGAACCGGATACATAGACCCACTCACATTGGTGCTATTTTGTAAAATTGGGGCAAACCGAACGCTCGGGAAGCACCCCTTTCCGGTACGATCGTAAAATAAATGGGTTATTCGTTATCCTCTCTGGTATGTTTGTGTCGGGGATTAAGGTACCCGATGAAGGGTACTTCAGGTAACAGCGAGGTATAAGGAGGGGAGTCAGGGAAAATGCTATTATTCGTCGAAGAGCTAGGGCTCGTGGAAGATGCGCGGGAGAAGTTGGGAGAAACTCTCATCCCGGAGCTCAGCCAATGAGCAGGTTTAAAATTTCCATACTTCCGCTTTCTGAATTTTCCGGGTACAAAGGGCAGGCGGGGAGGCTCAACTGATCCTCAGACGACCCTGAAAAGTGAGGGGGTGGGGAGACGCAGGGGTACATTTTTCTTCCAGCCCGCGATCGTTAAATGATCGAGGCCTGCACGAAAACCCAGAAATCGCCGAGGTAAAAAGTGGGGCGGAAGAGCGAATTTTTTCACAAAAAATTCCGCCGGAAATTCTCACTTTTAAAAATTGTACCGCACGTCCCCCCGGTTTTCAATTAAAAAAAAGGGGGGGGAATACTCGCAGGTGCTGTACTGGGAGGTTACGAAATGACCTTCCCCCGCTTCTTCTCCCGCCGGGTGATACCGTAATGAACGAATGGTATGAGCATGTACAGCATTGCGTTGTACAGGTTTCCGGTGACCGCGAACATTACCAACACGGTCGCCTTATGCCCGGGGTATCTTGGCGGGGCTCTTGCCCAGAGAAAAGATCTTGCCGGACAGCGAAATCGGCTGATCCACCTCCTCCCTGCCGGGGTCATCGGGGGCCTTATTGGGGGCATCCTGTTACTCTCTATCAGCACCCAGCTCTTCCGGGGGCTTGTCCCGTTCCTCATATCTTCGCTGTCGTACTCCTCGCACTGCAGGACCGGATCCGGGACTGGATCCTCAGGCATGCTTCCCGGTCTTCAACCGGGAAAGTAGATGGAGGCAGCGCGATCCTCCCGGTTGGGCTTGCCGCTGTCTACGGTGGGTATTTCGGTGCGGGACTGAGCGTGATTCTTCTTGCTCTGCTGGGACTGGTCTATGAAGATACCCTCACCCGGCTCAATGCCCTCAAGCAGTGCGTCTCGCTGGTTGTCAACATTGCGGCTGCCGTCTTCTTCCTCTTCTCGGGGCTGGTTCTCTGGCCGGTTGCTCTGGTCATGGCGGCGGGGGCCCTTGCAGGGGGAGCGAGCGGGGGAAACATTGCCGGCTGCATCGCTCCCTGCATGCTCAAGTGGACGGTTATTGTCATCGGAACCGCGATTGGGATCGGGTTCCTCATCACGCTCTGAAACAATGCCGAGTAACTTCTGGCAATATGGGGGGAATAGGTTTTAAAAAACAAGTAAAAAAAACGAAGAGTGTTACAGTCCCTGGCGGTACACGACGTTCTTCTTCGTGCCCTTCCGCCGGGCCCTCTCTACCCCGGAACTGATCAGTGCCGAGATCACAAGAGGCAGGGCAATGGTCGCATCGGTGTGGCACTGGATCTGCATGGTCGACGAAGACTCCTTGCCCCAGCTGATCGCCTCATCGAATGTGCAGCCCGAGAGCCCGCCCCAGTGGGGAGCATCGGTCGTGTACTGGATCGCATAATCGTGTCCCCCCAGATCCTTCTCATGGATCGACCCGATGACCTGGGTCTGCTGGATGAAGTTCTTCGGGACTCCCCCGCCAACGTAGACAACACCGGTCTTTTTTACATCCTCGACCATCCGGGTGATCTCGTCCGCATCGGTTATCTGATCGATGTTTACGTCAAAGCCTCGGCGCCGTGCTATGAGGAGGCCGATGCCGATCGATGAATCGGCAAGGGCCGGAATAAAGATCGGTACATTCTCTCTCGTGCAGGTCGAGACAAGGGACTCTTTTTTCGGGAATTTCTTGAGGAGGTGCTTCCCGTACAGCTCGATAAAGGCCCGGGACGATCCGCGGAACGGCGCTATAGATTCGCCGAACGCCGCAATACTGCGGTCGACGTCCCGGAATTCCTCTTCGAAGGCAAAGACATCGTAGATCCGGTCGATCCCTCTCTCGTAGAGTTTTGCATCATCGGCATTGTGGTGGCCAAGGTAGTGACAGACACCGACGTGCTCGCAGATATCGTGGAAGATGTTGGCGCCGGTGGACGCTACAGCGTCAACGTAGTGGTGCCTGACCATCTCGACAAGGCACTTCTGCATGCCTGCCGGGACCATCGCACCGGAGAGACCAAAAAAGATGGTACATTCAGGATCGGCGAGCATCTTCTTCCAGACCGCAACCGATTCCCCCAGCTTCCTTCCCTGGAAGCCGGTCATCGCCATCCCTTCCAGCAGGGCGGAGACATCTCCGGTCGGGACGACCGGGGCAGTCTTTTTCATTCCCTTTTTCTCAACCATTTCGTTTTAGAATTTCAGGCCTGATCGCTATTAATGATTGTTACCTTCGTCGGTAGTAACCACGGCGGGAAATACTCCCGGCTTTTTGAAGGGGGGGAAAGGGGAGGGAAAAAAGGGAAATTCTAGAGTGCATTTACGAGCGACTTACGGGTAACGGCGCCGACCGGTCTGCTCCCGTCGACGATCGGCACACAACTGATGTTCTTTTTGAGCATCATATCAATAACTTCCGAAACTGTTGCGGTATTCGGTACAGAGAGGAGCGGGATGCTCATGATATCCTTGACGAGCAGGTTCCGGATCCGGTGGTCCTGGTGGTTGTCTTCGACTGCCTTCCGGAACTTCCGCATCGCTATTGCGACATCGGTCTCGGTGACTATCCCGGCAAGCTTGTCGTTCTCGGTGACAATGAACCGGTGGATGTTGTCGTCAAGCATCCTCCTCCGGAGATGGACAACGCGTTCGTCCGAAGCAATGGTAAGGATCTTCTCGGTCACGGTATCCAGTCCGACTTCGGGTTTGAACTTTTTCAGAAGATCGCTTGCGCCGACCTGCCCGATCAACCGGTGATCGGAATCGTAGACGACAACCAGCTTGTAGCGCTGGAGCAGCGGTATGAGGACATTGACGCTCTCGTCCGGGTAGACGCTGGTAAACTCCTCCTCCACAGCACCTGCGACGTGGATCGCGGTGGGGGCTATATCGGAGTTCTGCCGGCTGCCGAGCTTCCGTGCGATCGCCTGCCGGGAGATCGTCCCGACAACCGTGCTGTTGTTGAGCACTACGAGCGGATCTGCCCCGGTCTCAAGCATCTTGTCAAGGGCTTCGGTAATCTTTGCCGATTTGGATATGGTCGCTGGTTTTACCATTACGTCTTTGATTAAGAGCTTTTTTGTCATTTCGCCACTTCCTGGATGATATTATCGCGTTTGATTATTCCCACAATATTTCCTGACGGATTGTCATCTTCCACAACAACAAGGCTGTTCACATGATACTCCCTCATTTTTGCGACTGCTTCGGTCAGGTTTGCCTGAGGATCGATAGTGATTGCCGGGTGGGACATCACGTCTTCGGCGATCACCGATGCGGTGAAGACGTACCTGTTCAGTTTGATCCCGGCTGCCTCTTCCTTGCGCAGGAACGTCACCGCCTTCTTTTCCGATCCGGGTCGCTTGCTGAACGGTTCGAAGAACTCAAGGTTCGTCCCGGTGATGACGCCAGCGATGGTCCCGTCATTATTCACAACCACGAGCTTGTCATTTTTCTCACCAATGGTGTCGAGGACGTGATCGAGCGAATGGTACCTGCTCAGTACTATTGCAGGCTCCATCACATCGCTGACAGGTCTCGTAAGCTTCTTTGCGAAGGCCGACTTCATGAGATCGGTTTTTGTTACAATCCCCACCACATTGCCGCCCTCTACTACAGGAACGCAGCTGATATTCCGGTCAACAAATATCCCTCCAATTTTTTTAATCTCTGCATCGGGGGAGACAACGGTTGGTTCCTGTGATGCGAAAGTCTCAACCGGTATCCGGTCAATCGGCCTCCGCCTCCAGGCGGGTTCCTGGTCCCTGACCAGGAGTGCAAGGTCCTTCTTGGTAATGATACCAATGAGCTGACCGCCATTCATAAGAAGGAGACGGGAGATCCGGTGCTTCACCATAACGTGCCGGGCGTGGGCGACCGTCTCGCCCGGGGATACGAAGTAAACCGGGGAACTCATTACATCGCGTGCTTTCATGACCACCCCCCCTTTGCAAATCCTTTCACGAGATCGAACTCGGTGATGAGCCCGATCAGCTTGGTGTCTTCGATAACCGGCAGGGCACCGATATTCTTCTCCAGCATCTCCCGGGCCGCATTGTTGATGCTAGTATGCGGGGTTGTCGTGTAGAGCTCGCCCGAGATGAGCGTCCTCACCGGGAGCGCCATGATCTCCTCGGCATCACCGGTCGTGAGCCGGGTGAAGACCTCCCGGCTCCCGAGGTAGCGCATGATGTCGGTCGCTGTGACAATCCCATAAAGGACGTCTTCACTCACAACCGGCAGCCTGCGAAACTTGTACTTCGTCATGTCGCTCGTTGCCCCCGAGATCGG
This sequence comes from Methanoregula sp. SKADARSKE-2, assembly GCA_030919125.1. GTDB lineage: Archaea > Halobacteriota > Methanomicrobia > Methanomicrobiales > Methanospirillaceae > Methanoregula. The sequence continues at coordinate 873,014 of CP121470.1, read as the reverse complement.
AGCGTCCGGAACGGTAACCCTGATAGACAAGGTCATGATATCCTCTACATTGAGCGTACTTCTCTCGGATGCGAGGATACGCATCACATCCCGCTCGGTCACTATCCCGGTAAGTACGCCATCATTATCAACAAGCGGGAGACCACCAATCCTCTTGTTGATGATCGCATCCACAGCATCCTTGAGGTGTGCCGTATGCGGAAGGGTTGCGAGCTGCTGGGTCATGATCGTCCTCACGCTCTCGTTCAGTGCCGCGATGAGGTTCCCGCCATGCCGCACCTGGACGAGCTTGTACTTGTCACCCCCGCCCATGAAGTTGATAACATCGCTGGAGGTGATGATCCCGCGCAGTTTCTTTGTTCCCGGATCCGTTACAGGAAGCCTGCGGAAGTTGCACTTCGTCATCATCTCGACCGCCCCCATGATCGTCTGAGTCGGCGGAACAGAGATGACGTCGCGTGTGGCAATCGCCATGATCTGGCCTTCCTGTTCTGCGATATGTGTCTTGAACTCTACCGGGCCCCGGTCGAGTTTTCCCTGCATCTTGAGAAGCCTGTCGCCCTGCTTGATGCCCCGGTCGCTCTGGTGCATACTCACTCTTCCTAATGCCTGATGATCCGTCTGATTTGTTATCCCGCCAAAGGACTAAGGGGGAAGAAATCTCCCTTCCCTCCTCCTCCAGCGCATTTGTGGATCTCTTAAACCATCCCGGCCAGCACATCGTGCCGGTCTACGATCCCCACAAGGCCTGTCCCGTCAATAACAGGGAGCCTGCTCACATCGTGCTTTACCATCAGCTCCGCGGCGGTGCTGATATATTCGTCCGGTGCTATCGTGATTATCTCTTTTACCATTACGTCCTCAATCGTCGCATGATTGTTCTGGGCGATCCCTGTCCGTATCCGGTGCGAGCTGATCAGGTCCCTGCGCGAGGCCAGACCGACCAGCTTCTGTTTCTTTACCCCCGGGAAGGCTGTGAACCCGCTCTCCACGATCATGGAGTAAATCTTCTGAAGCGGCTCATCGGGTGTAGCAGTCACGACCTTTTTCGTCATATGGTCTGATACCAGACCGCGGAGCTCGTTCCTGCTGATGATGACCGGGAAGACAGCGGAGAGGAGGACCCCTCCCGCAATATGTTCCTGCCCGTTCACGATCGCGACACTGTCGGTGCGGAACTCCCGTAGGAGTTTTGCCACCTTCTCGACCTCCGTATCACAGCTTACATGTGCTGCATCCTTGATGTACCCTTCAAGGGTGACATCGGATTTGGTTGCAGTCACCCGCAGGACGTCGGTTATGTCGACGTACCCGAGAAGGACTTTCCGTGCATCGGTCACGTAGACCTCCCTGAACCTCAAGTCCCGCAGGATCTGGCGTGCCTTTGTTATCTGATCGGTGAGTTTCAGCACAGGGACTTCAACCATAAAATCCTGTGCGCATCTCATGCGATCCTATCCTCCTCTCGACAGCCGGGGCAGAGGAGCATAGTGTCTACCCGCTTGAGATCATCAGACATAAGGTTGCATCGGCTGCATACACCTTGCTCGACGGTATCTTCCCGGTTGATCTCGATGATATCCGCGAGAAGTTCGTTGAGTTCGGTTGAAACGGTAAGAAGGTCCCGTACGGTAACGATTCCAATGACTTTCTTTGCATCGTCAACTACGGGGAGTCTCCGTACCTTGTGTTTCACCATCATATGGGCGGCATCGCCGACTGTCCTGTCCGCACTCACCGTAATGAGCGGCGTGCTCATGATATCGTTTACGTTCACTGTGCTCGGTTTGAGATCCTTTGCCACGACTTTGCAGTTGATATCCTGTTCGGTGACGATACCGATCGGCAGATCTTTTTTTACGATGATGCAGCTTCCCACATCGTCAAAACACATTGCTGCTGCCGCATCGGCAACCGTTGCGCCGGCATGGATCGCGGTAGGGTTCTGCCGCATCACATCTTTCAACGGGATACGGGTCTCAAAGCGGATTGCGTTTGAAGTCTTTTTCATGAGTCACCTCCATGGTGTGCTTTCTTTCTGATGATTACAATTAGCATACTCCCCTCACCCAGTATAAATACAATTTGGCACGCGTGAAAAACGGGCTTTGGAAAGACCTTCGGGATCGGGGTTCCCTGCCCGTGCGGGGATATTTCCGGAATCGGAGAGTGAGAAACCTAATAAAGAGCGATCTCAATACACTACTAACGATACACGGTGAATTCTCTGAATCTGGCGATATGTGGCCGTGGGGGTTTCTAAATGAAAATTTTTACACAGACCTATGGTACGGCAAAGAAGAAATTTGCCAATTTTCTCAACCGGTTTTTCAAGAAGAAGCGGACCCGGATCGGCATTTACGGTCCTCCGAATGCAGGTAAAACGACGCTTGCCAACCGTATTGCCCGTGACTGGACAGGTGACGCTGTCGGCCCGGTAAGCGAGATTCCGCACGAGACGAGAAGGGCACGGAAGAAAGAGGATATCATCATCTCCGGCGCGAACGGGAACACACTCACTATGGACATCGTCGACACACCCGGTGTCACAACCAAGATCGATTACCGCGAGTTCCTCGAATTCGGGATGGAGAAAGACGAAGCGATCATCCGTGCGCGGGAGGCTACGGAAGGTGTGGCGGAGGCTATGCACTGGCTGCGCGAGGATATCGACGGGGTTGTCTATACGCTCGACTCGACGCTCGATCCTTTCATGCAGGTCAATATCATGATGATCGGGATTATTGAGAGCCGCAATTTGCCGGTTATCATCGTTGCAAACAAGATCGACATTCCCGATGCTGCGCCGGGCCGGATTCGGAGCGCGTTCCCTCAGCACCCGGTGGTTGCAATCTCGGGGCTCGAAGGCAAGAACGTCGAAACCCTCTACGATACCATGCTCAAGCTCTTCGGGTGAGGGAAGATGCCGCACAAATGTACGAAATGCGGGCGGGAGTATAAGGATGGCTCTACCGAGATCCTGAAAGGGTGCGCGAGCTGCGGCGGCAAAAAGTTCCTGTATGTCAAGGAGGGCGAGCTCAACAAGGACGTTCTCGAAGAGAAGTCGATCGAGGAGATTGCCGAAGAATCCCACGAAGAAGTTCTCGAAGTCTCCGAATTGAAGGCAAAGAAAGAGGTCGAGATGTTCGACCGGGTTGAGACTATCCGGATCGTCTCCCCGGGTTCCTATGAGCTGAACCTCGAAAAGATGGCAAAGACGGACGAGCGGATCGTGAGCGTGGGCAAGGAAGGCAGCTACGTCATCGATCTCATGTCCATGGCAAAAGATGCACCCGTCAGGAAGAAGCGGGCAAAGAAATAACATCCCAATAACACCAGAGCAGCCAATTACTTTCCTCTTTTAAAATGATATGCGATCATTGGCCTGACGCTCAAGTTCGGGATCGGACAGGCTGTACATCGACTGGAGTACCAGCATCTTAACCATGAGAACGATATCAATATTCGGTCGACCGCCCTCTTCGGTCTGGTTTCGATACAGACCTCCCACTACCGTCAGAAACCTCTCCCAATTGATTAATGTCGAAAATCCGTCAAGCCGATCCCCGAGTCGTTTGATACTCTCATACCGCTTCTCGAGCGCAAAATCAACCAGATTTTCCATACTCGTCATTGATCGTACTAAGATAAAGTACTACCGGCTACAAGGGGAATTTTTCAGAATTCTCGGTAAAGAGATCACCGGGGAACGGCTGGTCAACAAGAATCTGAATTTCACCTACGGTGACGGCTTTAAAGCATCATACTTTAGCAAAAACATGTCTGCCTGGTACCTCTTTTTCTCACCGGATTTCGTCGGATATGATAACCCGGGACTTTCCGATCACATTCTCGAAGGTAACACATATCAGTACAAATTCGATGTATCCGATATCGTGAACAAGGGCGTGCCCAATGAGATCATGATTAAGAACATCGGCGACGAAGTAGCCGCGCAGTACAACGATCCAAAAACCGTCGAGTATTACAAGTCTGCGAATATTTTCATCAACCCGATCGTGATCGAAGGTAAGGGAGCTGAGCTCGTGCAGATTACCAAGGTGGCTGCCCCAACTCGAATCATTGTCGGAAAAAATCGACTGTGACCCTTACGATACCGAATGATCTGCCCGGGTCAATTACGGATATCAGCGTTGCCGATGCGGATATTCCATCAGGCCTGAAAGGTCAGCCCGTCAAGGGAAAACTGGATAAACCAATTGCGAGCGGCCAGTCTTTTACGATAACCTACGACGTCACCTCAGATAAGACCGGGACCTACACGCTTGGCGCCGCCACCGCGACATTTGCCGATTCAACCGGGAACTACCAGAAAATTTCATCCGGTACGGCTATCCTGACGGTAATCTGATCCCACTTTTTTTCTGACCTCTTTGATCCACCCGCACGTCTCCGGGGCGTTCTTCTGTATTCCGTAAAATTACCGGGTTGCCAGATCTTCCCGGATGCCCTCGTACGGAGCCGGAAGACCAAGCCGCCGGAAAAATGCGTCGGTGAAGATCAGGCTGTTGAGCACCGCCCATTCGGCACAGCCATGACCCAGGCACTTGTCCGGGAAAAATGGTTGGTTCTTTGCCGCGAGCGGGTTGATGGCAAATTTGGCCCGGAGGATCTTCTCAAACCGGTCCACCGTGCTCCCTCCTTTTGAAGTGGGCACTCCGGGTCCGGTTACCGGAATAACCACCCATTCCCGCTTGTAGTGCAGGAGGTTGTTACGGATCTCGAGAAGGAGCCGGATATTCGCAAACGCCTCCTCATGGTCGCTGAACGGGCATTTCTCCGTGATCTCAAGGATCCTCTGGTATTTACTGATCAGGGGGGCCCGGTCGAAGTTCTTCTCATTCCTCCACCGCTCGCTGATATCCCGGAGCAGGATCTCCTGTTTTTCATTCGCAAAATAATATGCCCCATCGGCAGCGTCCGCGTGCAGTTCGTTGATGGTGGATTCAAGGAAGGCAACGGAGGACAAGATGGAATTGAGGATAAAAGCCTCGTGCCGGAGCAGGTCATTGGAGGACGCATCTCCGGTTTTCCTTGCTGAACTTTCGATCTCATAGCCAAGCCGGCAGAGAAGAGCTGCAGACTGGCTATAGCGCACGGAGAGACAGTCCCGGAACCGGATCTCCATCTCCCCGTTTACGCTGCCCCGGTCCTCTTCAACCATCGTACTCTTCCTTTTCCCTGCAAGGGTAAAAAGACGAGGGAGGGGGCGATACCTCTTTTCGGATGCTGCTTTTTGCACAGGCATTATGACGGCCGGATCAATCGGCTACGGCCGGTCGGTAATCCGACACCCGACATGCGACATGATGACAGTTCCGGCTTCCGCCCGATTCCTGAACGGCATTTTACCGCTCTATCCTCAGCAGTCAGCGATACCATTATTATACCAACCATCGAGTAATGATAAGCACTTTTCCTATGTGCTGACAGATGTAAGTCCGACGTGCGACAACGCACTGCCGAGAAGCAGTAGGCTTTGGGATTACAGAGAGTCGGTAGCAATTACTGCACTTTTCTGGACTTACGCTGATTGACGAGGTGGCTATACTATGGCACGAATGCATGCCCGAAGAAGAGGCAAGTCATGCTCCGTCCGCCCCTACCGGAAAGAGGCTCCCGCATGGTCCAACACTGATGTGAAAGCCATCGAGAAGATCATCCTCGAACTCAGGAAGGAAGGCGCATCGAGCAGCAAAATCGGATTGATCCTGCGGGACCGCCACGGAGTACCCGACGTGAAACTTGCCACCGGCAAGCGCATCGGGGACATCCTGAAAGAGAACAAGGTTGCAACCGAGATCCCCGAAGATCTCCGGAACCTTATGAGCAAGGCACTGGGCCTGCGCAAGCACCTCAGTGAGAACAAGAAAGACCTGCACAACAAACGCCAGCTCCAGCTGGTCGAATCCAAGGTCCGCAGGCTTGTGAAGTACTATACGGGAAGCAAAAAACTGCCCAAGGAGTTCGTCTACAAGCCGGAGAACGCAGAGATCCTCCTGTCCAGATAATCATCAGCTGAAGTAATCGCAACCATGTCACTCGAAACCGCAGCCGGGGTCATCGCCGAACAGATCCGGAGGCAGGAGTTTGTCGAGGTGTTCGCTCACCACGATGCAGACGGCATAGCTGCCGCCTCGATCCTCTGCCACGCGATGCTGCGTGCAGGTGTCCGGTTCCGGGTACGGGTGCGGCCGGAAGTCAGCAAGGTTGATCTCTCCGGAGAGAGTGCACACCTCCTCTGCGATCTCGGCGCTGGCACAAAAGATCTCTCCCCTGACGTGATGGTAGTGGACCACCACATACCGCTCTTCGAGGGGGAGTTTCACGCAAATCCCCGGCTGGCAGGAATCGACGGCGACCGGGAACTCTCGGCTGCAGGCACCGCGTATATCGTGGCGCAGAAATTGGGCGACAACCGTGACCTCGCAGGTCTTGTCATCCCCGGGATTATCGGTGACGGGCAGGAACTCTTGGGCCAGAACCTCGGGATCTTCAACGAGGGGATCGCAAACGGCATCATCGTCCCCGACCGCGGGATAACCCTCCCGGGCAGGGACATGGCCGAGCGGTGGTATGCGGCGACCAGCCCGTACCTCGACCGGATCAGCGGCAACGAACCGCTCATCGCTGACATCATCGACCTGGCATGCGACCGTGCCACCGGTGAAAAGAGCATCCGGCTCGACACGCTGCTCTCACGGGTTATCCTCGAATCAGCCCCAGATACGGCGCTCACAAGCCTGCAGGCAATCTACAGCGACACGTACCATCTCCAGCGCGAAGTGATCGAGGACGCCCATGCGTTTACCGCGGTCATCGATGCCTGTGGCAAAACGGGCCATGGCGATCTCGGGATTGCGCTCTGCATGCGGTCGTCCTATTACCTCAAGCGGGCATGGGAGATAAGCCGGCAGCACCGGGTGAAGGTTATCGACGCGGTGAAAGGCATCCTCCCTGACACGGGAGATTCATCCGATGCCATCGAGGTTGAGGATGCACTGATCGCAAGCGACGTTGCCGATATCCTCGCACGCGACCGGGCAGTGAGCCGGCCGGTGCTCGTGTACGCACGCTCCGGGAGTTCCTGCCGGATCTCGGCACGTTGTCCCCCGGGCGTCAGCGCCGAACTCGGACCGCTCGTCCGCGATCTTGCGGCAGCAGCAGGTGGAGACGGCGGCGGTCACGTGCGCAGGGCGGGGGCAACCATTCCCTGCGACGCTATGAGGATGTTTGCACAAGGCTTCCGGGAGGCGCTTGCACGCTGATGCAGATAGAGGGGACTATCTCGACTACCCATGAACGGGCAGGCTGCGTTGCGGATGCACTGAGACCCGATAACCTCAGCAGCATGGAGACCCGGGCTGAAGGAGACCGTGTGATTACGACGATTTCGGGAAGACAGGTGCGGTCGGTCATCGCAACGGTTGACGATTACCTGATGAATCTGGCAATAGCGGAGGACGCTTGTTCCGTTTCTCCGCATACGGCGGGAGCCGGTCGAACCAGACCGGCCGGAAAACAAGAACCAAGGTGATACCATGGCAAAGAAGAAACAGGTAGGAAGAAGAGTAGAAGGCTGGAAAGCCAAGAGCTGGTACAAGGTGTACGTACCCGACAACCTCGGGAAGACATATATCGGCGATACCATTGCAAATGATGCTGAGAGCGTTGTCGGCAGGATCATGTCGTCAACTCTCGGCGAGATCGTCAACGATTACGCAAAGCAACATATGAAGATGAGCTTTAAGATCATGAACGTTGCAGGCGACGCGGCATACACCGAGTTCGTTGGCCACGAAGTCACCAGGGACTACCTCCGCTCGCTCGTCAAGCGCCGGAGCTCCCGCATCGATTGCCAGGTACCGATCCTCACAAAAGACGGCAAGAAGGTCCGGCTGACCATCTGCTGCTACACCTTCGCCCGTGCAAACCTCTCGCAGGAGCACGCGATCCGCGGAGCAATCACCGCAGCAGTCCTTGCCCAGGCATCCGCCTGGGATTTGACCACCCTGGTCAACGGGATCGTCTCCGGAGAGATCTCCCGCGACCTCTTCAAGTCCGTCAAGACCATCTACCCCACGAGGCGGGTTGAGGTTGTCAAGTCGAAGGTCGAGCCGATCGCGGCACGGATCTCAACCGCATAATTTTTTTTGTTTTAATTTTTCGGCCGGAGACCCGGTTCAGCAACAGGTGTACTCTTACAACCGGAAATCCATAAAAACCGGATTTTGTCCGTAATACCTGGAGCTTCATTCCTTGATTACCGCCGACACAGGATAGTTTACCCGGCAGGGGCTGAAGTGGCAAGCGTTCTCATTCTTGGTGCAGGAACGGCAGATCTACCTTTTGCTGCCAGGCTCTCCTGTGTTGGAGAGGGGCTGTCGTATCGCGTGAGCGCCATGCAATGGCAATGGCCAGTCAGGGACTCGCCCCGCCGGTTCAGGTGAGATCGCAGCAGAGACCGAGCGCATTTTCCTCCCGGGGACAAGTCACCCGGCCGCAGGCTTTGCCATCGCGGCAAAGAGCATCCCAGCAGAAGAGGCTGGCGGCGGCTTGTCAAAGAATCAGACCCGGATCATGATCGCCGACGTATCCGAAAAGGGGGTTCTTTGCCGCGCCCTTCATGGCCCTCTCGCGTATTCTTTTGCGGATCACCGCGACCTGCTTCGGGAAGCCCTCGGAAATCCTCTCATCTGCAAAACCCGGTGATTGTTACCAGTTCCCGGACCGGGATCTTCGAGACCCTGTTTTACGGTATCGATAATGAAGAGAAGACCCTGACCAGTGTCAACGCGGGACAGAACCCGCCTCTCATCTTCCGCGACAAAACGGGAGAAGTGAAGGAGTTGGGCCAGCCGCAGTTCGAGAGGTCCCCGTGATGGTCGTCAGGGTGAACTAAAATTTTTCACTCTTTAACAAAACAAGCAGACCGCAGGGCACCGGCACGGATGCTCCTTCTCCCAAAGCCACCGACAGCTGCCAGATATCCCGGGTGAGACTTATTTGCTATCGGGAAACCTAATTAATCATCTGCATCCAACCAATCCATACCAATGACCGCCCGGAAGATCCTTTTTATTGTCCTCGACGGCGTCTCCGACCGCCCCTGTCCCGAACTCTCCGGGACGACCCCGCTGAAAGCGGCCTATACCCCGGTTCTCGACAAACTCGCTGCAGAAGGAGTCTGCGGCATCATGGACACGATAGCACCCGGGGTCCGCCCGGGGTCCGACACCGCCCATCTTGCCCTCCTCGGCTACGATCCGAACAAATACTATACCGGCCGGGGGCCGCTCGAATGTGAAGGTTCCGGTATTCACATGGCGCCGGGCATGATCGGGTTGCGGTGCAACTACGCCACGATATCGTCCGAGGGGCTCGTCATCGATCGCCGTGCCGGGAGAATTCAGGATACCGCAGGCTTGAGCAAGGCAATCCAGGATGGGGTCGATCTCTCGAAGTTCGGGGTCGGGTTCACCTTCCGGTCCGGTGCAGGACACCGGGCTGCACTTGCCCTTAAAGGCCCGGACCTCGGGCACTCTGTCTCCTCGAACGATCCGAAGAGAGAGGGAGTCGCACCGCTCAACGTGAAGTCCCTCAAACAGGCAGCGGAGAACGAGAGGACGGCTGCGGTCTGCAACGAATTTGTCCGGCAATCGAGAGAGATCCTCTTCGACCTCCCTATCAACAAGGATAGGGTGAAGAACGGCCTCAACCCGGCGAACGTTGTCCTGATGCGGGGCGCAGGTGAGATGGGGGATTTCGAACCATTTCCCAAGAAGTACGGCCTTTCGGGGAGCGTCATCTCAGCGGCAAGCCTTATCACCGGTATCGGCAATGCAGTCGGCCTCTCCCCTGTGCATGTTGAAGGCATAACAGGTTCCCAGAACAGCAACCTTTCCGGAAAGGTAGCAGCGGCCATTCAGGAGTTGAAGGCCCGGGACTTCGTGCTGGTCAATATCAAGGGAGCCGATGAATCGGGCCACGACGGTCTCGCAGAGCAGAAGAGAGCCTTCATCGAGAAGATGGATGCTGCACTCGAACCGCTGCTTGGGATCAGGGATGCAATCATCATCCTCTGCGCCGATCACAGCACGCCCTGCACGATCAAGGATCACAGCGCCGATCCGGTGCCGGTCATCATCCGGGGCGACGGCGTCAGGATGGATGACGTGGTAAGTTTCAACGAATACAGCTGTGCAACGGGGGGACTGGGCCGGATCACCGGGGCAGGACTCCTGCCCATAGCCCTCGACCTGATCAATAAGGCACACAAGTTCGGGGCATAAGGAACCCGGAGACAGATGAGAGAACGAGCGATTAAGAACTGGCATACCCACTGCCTGCTCCCTGACGGAACGGAACTGCAGGAGCACAGCATCAAGACCGAGCGCAACATTGTGATCGGCGAGTTCTGCCAGATCGAGTACGGGCTCCGGGGTGCTGAAGTTTACGTCGGAGAATCCACAAAGATCCGCGAATACATCTGGGCAGGCGGCGATGTCCGGATCGGGAATCTCTGCGAGATAGGGAGCGACATCATCGCAAAAGAGGACGCCTACATCGGCGAAGGCGTGAAGATCAGCGGAAAACTCATCGTCTCCGGCGCACTCAACATCGGCGAGAAGGTAGAGATCAAGGAGGGGTTTGAGGCAAAAGGGGAGATCGAGGTCCGGAACCCGATGCCGGTCTTCATGTTCATCATGATCTACCTGATGACCCTTCTCCGTATCCAGAACGAGAAGGAACTTGACCGGATTCTCGATGAGATCCTCTCGAAAGAGGAGGAGAAGATGAAAGTCCCGCTGATGATCCCGGCACGGTCCCGGCTGAACCTCAAGCTCTTCGCCGTCCCTTCGACCATGAAGATCGGCAAGGGGTGCCGGCTCCACGGCAACATCCGTGCAGGGTCTATTGAGGTTCAGCAGGATACGGTCATATTCGGATCGCTGCGTGCCCGGAACAAGATCTCCGTGGTCAGCGGGGTCACGGTCCATGGAAATGTGGAGAGCAAAAGCACGGTCTTTGTCAAGAAAGGCGCCCACATCCTTGGCGATGTTATTGCAAAGTCCATCGTGCTCCACGAAGATGCGAAGGTCGACGGGACGATCGAGGCACCGCACGGCATGCGGATCGAACGGGGGGGATAATTATGAAAGCGGCGGAGATTCTCGGAGTTGAGGAGATTGTATTCGTGGAACCACAGTTCTCGGTCCTGCCTGATCCCCGGTACAATGCGACTCTCGCTCTTGCGGGCGGAGACCAGGGGCGGCTCCTGCTGGACGAGAGGGAGGAGCCGATCGCTCTGGCGTTCCGGAAGGGAGATTGCTGGATCACGGGATCGTTCCTCAACCGGAACCCGAATGCCACACTCATTGAGAAGTTCGAAAGTCTCAATGGCGAGATCTACCAGGAGGATCGTTCGATCTGGGCAGCAGCGATCCGGGAATACTATAGTCTTGCGCTCAAAAACGAGGTCCCTCCGGCAATGGAGGATCTCAATCCTAAGAGGCGGGAAATCCTCGGGGACCTGATAAAAAAATTCTGGGAGACCGGTACGGGAGAGACCTGTATCGACTGTTGTTGTGGATCCGGTGTCGGATCGCTCGTCCTGCGGGACCTCGGGTTTGCCCCGCTCTCGTACGATAATGACGATGCACTCCTGTCGCTCGGTTTAGCCACCGGCCGGCTTCTCCCGGAGGAGACAATGTGGATCGATGGTACCAAAACAGCGCGATACATCGAACTGGTCCCAAAGGGCATCGGTATCATGATGGGCGAGATCAACAGTTTCTCCCAGGATATGTGGCAGGCGATCGTGGGCGAACTTTTCGGGGTATCAAAAGAGACCTTGATAACCGTCGGGACCGAACAGGAAGCCCGGCGTATCCAGGGCTGGGGAGAAGAACTGGGACGGATCGTCGAAGTTTCCGCAAACCCGGCCGATCCGATCTACGATCTCTGGGTCTGCCGGTCAAGCAGTAAATAAGATCTTTTTACCCGATAGAAAACGCCCGTACTTGATGAAGAATCGCAAACTAAAATGGTCAGAATGTACCCATCCGATCCCCGGAGATCACACTCAAGGTGCGCAAGTATAACGATATAATTAACATATTCTCCAGAGTTTTTCGTGCCGGAAAAAACCTGCGGTGTATATACAACCCATAAAAACGAGTGAAAAAATACCGGATGGATTTATTCCAGGATGGGTGCCCGGTTCAGACGCCCGATGAATGAGCTGGTACTGATCAGGGTTGCCATCCTCCGGCCCGAACGGATGGGAGGAGATCACGGAAGGGTCGGGATCCCGGGAGGTAAGGGTGCGGGTCAGGTCTCGGACATCGTTTTCGAGCTGGAGCTCCCCGTCCTCCACAGATACCAGTAAAATAATTCTCTCATCACTCTGTGAGACATTCCCGTCTTTGAAAAAAAAGTTGGATCGAGAAGGCTGCAAGGAAAGGAGAACTCCACTCCACGAGCCGGAACGGTCCGGGCTCCTGAATTCACCGGCGGGCGTGTTTGCGTTTATGATGTTGCTGCCGGGCCTGACCTCTCTTCGGTTCCCGCCCGGTCCTCTTCTCATGCTGAATATCCTCGCTCTCCAGCTCCGCGATAATATCCAGAGGATCCTCCATAACCCCCGTCAGTCGCACGACCTCAAGCAATCGCTCCATGCCGATAAAGTGCTCAGCCATAACCCTTGCAAGCGGCGACATAACGAGTTTTGTTCCCTTCTTCTCAACGAGCCGGTGTGCGATAAGCTCGGGAAGGACCGGTTCCATGCTCCCGACCATCAGCTCGTTGATCCGGTTGAGGTCAGCCTCCTCGCAATCGCAGGCGATGGCATTCGCCACGTACTCCTCCGAGCTCTTCTCGAAGTCATGCTCCGGTGCAACCTCCTCCATCTCCCCCTTGAGAAGTTTTATCGCGATTTCCTCTTCGGTTCCCGACTGTTCGCGGGAGTAGGATCCGCCCGGCTCGGCAAGGATCACCACCCGGCCGAGATCGTGAAAGTCCGGCCTTCCCGCCCTGCCACCCATCTGGTTGAATTCCTGGACCGTGAGCCAGTCCCTACCCATGGCAAGGGAATCGAAGATAACCTGGGATGCAGGGAAATCCACGCCTGCCCCCAGAGCTGCTGTCGTAACCACCGCCATCAGTTTCCCGCCAAGGAACCGGCTCTCAACGTCCCTCCGCTCCTGCGATGTGAGTCCGGCATGGTATGCGGCGGCACGCATGCCAAGCGCCTCAGCAATCGTATGACACCGGGCCCGGGCATTGGTGAAGATGATCGTCTGGCCCCGGTATCCCTTCGATGAGGTCCGCTTGTATTCCTCTGTCGTCATCTCCTTGATAGTCGGGATCTTCTGTTTCCGTTCGACAAAGAGAAGATAGCGTTCGAGGCCGATGGGGCGATCTGCATACTGGACAAGCGTGCAGTTCAGCTTCTTGGCAAGCGTCTTTGGTGATCCAATGGTTGCAGAAAGATAGAGGAACTGGGCCTGCGGTGCAAGGTATTTCAGCCGGGCGACCATCCCGTCAACCCGGTGCCCCCGGTCTGCATCCTCAAGCATCTGGACCTCATCGATCACGACGGTCGCGATCTTCGACATCTTCTGGCCGCACCGGATCATGTTGTCAACCCCTTCGTACGTCCCGACTATGATCGGCGACCGGGGGTCACGCTCGCCGACTTTCCGGGTCTCAGGCAGATTGAGCCTGCTTACACCGGTAAGAAGGGCAGATCTGGCGAATTTGCCGTACCGCTCCGTGAACCGCTCGTACTTCTGGTTGGCAAGCGCCACGAGCGGGACAAGGAAGAGCGTCCTGCCCCGGCCTTCGAGATAGTTCTTGATCCCCGCCATCTCACCGATAAAAGTCTTGCCGCTCGCGGTGGCGGCAACAACCAGGAGATCCTTTCCGTAGAGCAGCCCGGCCTCGATGGCGAGCTGCTGGGCAGGCATGAGGTGGGATACCCCGGAGGCTTCGATAAACTGCCGGGGCAGCGGAAGTTCTTCGACCGGTGAAGTCTTGAGCACCGGGTGGGCCTCGAGCCTGTCGAAGATCGCCGACTCCATCGTCACTTTCTCCGGGGAGAGTGTTGCGAGCACCCGATCGAGGTTCCGGTACTGGAGGAGGAGTTTTTCAAGGTGGACGATCCCTTCCCGTCCGAGTTTTCCGATATGCGACACCTCGCGGTGCAGCTCCCGCTTTCCGCAGTCGAGGCAAATCCGCTCCCCTTTGCCGAATGCAACGGTGTTCTCCGGGGCAAGTACCGTAACCTGGTCGTCGAGCAGGCACATACGGCAGGCGCTGATCGTCCCGATCCGGATCTGGAAGTCGGCAAGGAATGTCTCGAACCGGAGATCCGGCTTTACCAGCAGGACATCGGCTTCGCGGAGCTGGGCCACCAGCTCCTTTGAGGGCGTATGCTTGTAGTCGTGTTTCCCGCCCCACCGGATCCGGTACTTCGTCGGACGCGGACCCCTGGGGGTCTCCATCAGGTCAACAAACCCTGCGCCCCGCACACTCTTCCCGTCGTGGAAAAGAAGTTTGTAACTGCCGCCTTTCTGGGGCTGGACGACAATCTTCATGATGCGATCAGGTCGTGGATGACGTACTGCAGCCCCACGCTCTCCAGCCGTTTTAAGAAGTCCGTGAACTCCTCGTCAACGATAACAATTGCACATGTAATACCATGAAAGGCCGCTTCGATGACCCCTTCGCGTGCCCCAAAGAACATATCCGGTCTCCGGCCGGCAGCGCTCAGCGCAATCCAGGCTTCAAGACCGACGGCCGCGACCATCCCCGCCGCACCGGTCACTTCGAGGAGCTGCATGCGCCGGACGTTCCGGGACCCCCCGTGCTGGATCCTTGGCACCTTGCAGACGTGGACCACCCCTTCCTTGTGGTCTATGATCCCGTTTAAGCGGGCAACACCAACATCGGTTCCGGCCTTTGCATCGGCAACGACAGACCCGGTAGCGGCAAGCGGGGATTTCCCGGCATAGAGGAACCCGTCTTTCATGTACACCCCCACCTCATCACCGGCCAACAGATCCTCTCCCGCGATTGCGGCCCAGACGGAGACCTGCTGGATGATGTCGCGGCGGATGTGCCGGGCGTACGATTCGAGGGACGCGGCATTTGCAAGCACCCATTCGATACCGGACTTTGTCACTTCGTAATTGCCCCGGCCACTTCCCGAGACCATCCCTTCATCCACAAGCTCACGGATGTACTCGGAGATAGCCTGAGGGGTAACACCCATCTTCTCAGCGATCTCCTGCTGCCGGACCGCAGGCTGGTGCTCGGCAATCTCGACGAGGATCTGTAACCGGGATACCTCGCGTTTACTGCGAAGGATGGAATAGAGAGGATTCTTAGCGCCCTGTGTCAAGCAACACCAGTCCCTGTCCCTTCACATCCATATGGGGGATCCTCTTGGCGAGACCTTTGATGAAGACTGAACTGACGCCGATCTTTCGGGAGAGGTCGTTGATGGAACTGTTGCCCCTGCCAAGCTCGTCCTCTATCCTGACAACAACATCCCGGAGACTCTCGTCATTTGAGAGGGAGATGTAGATGATATCGGAAAGATCTGACAGGTTACACTGGAAATTGGCCCGGAATTTGTTGTAGGTCGCGCGGAACTCCTTCTCCGGTTTTGCGCCAGGCTTTGGCATCCGCCACTGCTCCTCGACAAGGTTTCCTTTCTTGAGGAGCTGCAGGCACATGGATACCGAGTCATCACCCACCTGTGCCTGGATCTCGTCTTCCGTCAACCATGACTTGTTTAAGAGTTCGTATACCTTTTTGAAGTGTGTGTCGTTGAACGTCATCAGGAGAGGGACAAGCTCTACAGGATCGTTTACGATTCGAATATGGCCCGGCACTGTAAAAACCCTATACTTATATCGGTATTAAGAATCAATAAATTTTTGCGGCAAAACCATGCAGAGAAAGGGCAAAATCACCATCCGGGGAACTGTGCAGGGAGTCGGATTTCGCCCGTTCGTGTACGCACAGGCCCGCACCCTGAATATTACCGGAACCGTCAAAAACCTCGGGAGCGAGGTCGAGATCATTGCCGGGGGTGAGCGGTTCGATGAGTTTCTCGCGGCGGTCTCCCGCGGACCTCCGCTCTCGCGCATAGATTCTGTCCGGGTCTCTTTAACCGACCGGAAAATTCCCTCGGGTTTTTCCATCCTTCCCAGCGCCCCCGGATCGCTCACCGGCATGATCCCCCCCGATATCGCCCTGTGCGATGAGTGTCTTACAGATATTTTTCACAAAGGCGGCAGGTATGAGAACTATTGGGCAACGTCCTGCGTGAACTGCGGGCCCCGGTATAGTATAATCCGGGAACTTCCTTACGACCGGGAACGCACATCGATGGCGGAATTCCCGATGTGTCCGTCCTGCTCTGCTGAATACCAGGATCCTGCGTCCCGTCGGCATCACGCGCAGACAATCGCCTGCAACATTTGCGGCCCTCATCTCGAGCTGTTCGACCGGCTTGGGCACAAGGTGGACTGTCTCGATCCCGTGGCGGAGGCAGCGGAGCTCCTTGACCAGGGCAGGATTCTTGCTCTGCGAGGGATTGGGGGATTTCACCTCGCCTGCATAGAGGAGTCCGCAGATACTCTTAAGCACCGGCTGGGCAGAATCGAGCAGCCGTTTGCCATCATGGCCAGGCCGGATCATCTGGGCGATATCGCCTGCTGGTCCGATGAGGAGCGAATCGCACTGACAAGCCCAGCCCACCCGATTGTCGTTCTCGACAAGCGCGATCCCTTCTCTCACCCGACTATCAGCAATCTCCATACGATCGGGGTTATGCTCCCGTATACCGGGCTTCACTACCTTCTCTTCAGGAGGCTTAGGCACCCGCTCCTGATCATGACGAGCGCGAATATGCCCGGCTACCCGATGATCACCGATATCGACCGGGCGATGGCAGAGCTAAACCGGGACGCAGACTTCTTCCTCACCCACAACCGCACCATCATGAACCGGTGCGACGATTCGGTGGTAAGGAGGGGCTTCGTCATCCGGCTCTCCCGGGGGATTGCTCCCAAGAGAACAGCGATCGATCTCGGAAAACACTGCATCCTCGCAGTCGGCCCGGAACTGAACGCGAACGCGACCATCTACAGAGACGGTTTTGCCGTCACATCGGCGCATATCGGGAACGTCCGGAACCCGGCAACTCTCGAATATCTCCAGGAGACCGTCCGGAACATGCAGCGGCTCCTCGGTCCAAAATTCGATATGGTCGCCCATGATCTCCATCCCCAGTTCCTCTCCACCCGGTTCGCCCGGGAGATCGCGTCGGAGCAGGGCCTAGAACTCATTCCGGTGCAGCACCACCGGGCGCACATCGCGGCAGCAACAACAGAACCATGCATAGGGATAGCGATTGACGGGGTCGGGTACGGGGACGATGGATCGATCTGGGGGGGGGAGATCTTCTCCGGCCAGGCCCCGGACTTCACCCGGGTGGCCCAGCTCGAACCGGTCGCGATGCCCGGCGGGGATCTTGCCACCCGCTTCCCCGAGCGGACGCTTTATGGGATCCTCCCCCGCGAGGAGATCCTCTCCCTGCTGGGCGAACGGGGCTGGTCCGATGTTGAACTGGGGATTCTTAAGAAACAGGTGGCATCCGGGTTCAATGTCGCCATGACCTCGAGCACCGGGCGGGTTCTCGATGCAGCTTCCGCTCTCCTGGGCATCTGCCGGGAACGGACGTACGATGGCGAACCGGCGATGAAACTCGAATCCGCGGCACACGGCGGGACCGCAGAAGTATGGGATCCCCTGCCGATTGGGGTCCGCGAGGGCAGGGAGATGCTTGTCACCCGCGAACTGATGCAGACTGCATCTACCCTTATGAAGGATTCTCCGGCAGGGGATATCCGGGCGATCCGCGCTATTGCTGCTTCCTTCCAGTTCAATCTCGCCAGGGGGATCGCACGACTCGCCATCAACGCTGCCAGCCGCAATGGCATGAAGCGCATTGCCCTCAGCGGAGGAGTAGCCTACAACCAGGCAATCCGGGAGACGATACGGGCGGAAATTCTCGCAGGCGGGTTTGAGTTTGTCACCAATCCAGACTACCCGCTTGGCGATGGCTGTATCAGTTACGGCCAGTGCGTCTCTGCCGGTATGCTGAAAAAACGAGGCTGAATACGCGGGTGACAGCCGGATTATACCTCGGCTCAGATGTTCGCGCAATGTATCGCGCAGGAGAAGAAACAAAAAATAACGATCATGGGATCACCGAATATGGGGAAAAAATTCCATGGCATCGATCAGGAACTCAAATGACCTCCAGCAGGGACTGACGGTAGTGACGGATTTTTACCGGATTAGGAACTCCTCACGACGCGAAAGGCGGCGGGGATGGTGCTTGATCAGACGATCGAAACGCCCCTCGCCGATGAGGATCATGAGTTCGAGGCGATCTGGCAGTTCCACAACGCCATGCGGGTTTCGCGGTACTCCTTCACCTGCAGGGCCACACGCTCGACGTCGTATACCTGCCAGAAAAGTACCACATCGGCATTCACCGGCACCGTGTCCTTCGTGAGGGTCTGCTCCGCGTTGAACGAGGTCGTGATGACTCGGATATCGATGATCTACGGGACGGTGTTGAGGAACGGGATCAGGATGACGAGCCCCGGACCCCGTATCTCGACGAATCTCCCCAGGAACAGGACCACGATACGTTCCCATTATTTCACGATCCTGATGCTTGAGCGCGATCGGTATCAGAAAGATCGCCAGTACGATGAGGATTATGATCCCCCCCCGCTGCGTCCACCGGGTTTGGTGAGAGCGAGACGCAGGTCCCCCCGTTCGAGGATAGCAGGGCCCGCCACCGGATGCATGACAACGGTGAACCCGAGCAGTTTCGTAGAGGACGCGATCGCTTCATCTCCATCCCGGTCGATGTACCTGACCATCACCGGATTTTCTGCCATGCCCCGCTGGGGGGCCCGCACTCTTTTCAAAGAATGGACCGGGGGAATATCGGATCGTTCTTGGTCCGGGTACCACGCTCCTTATCTGTCCAGCACCCAAACAACTGACCGGGGCATTATGGCTGCAGATGACGACAACACCGTAACGACGGTCTCCATAATCACCCGGAGGCTCAAGGAAGGAAAGAGCTACGAGGATTTCCGCAAAGCCTGGTACCATTCCACAGGTTTTGGGATCCGGGGCGAAGGGAAGAGCAGAAGCGGGAACCGCATGTTCACCCTGCTGAACATCTTCGATCCGCGGGAGATCATCGTGATCGGTTTCAATACGACCACAATGGACGAGCTGGAGAAGGCCCTCGGGATCGAGGTCGCATTCCGGGAAAGCAACCCGCTCGATGCGGTGATCGAACCGGAGATCGGGAGAAGATTCTGCACCCTCATCGCCGAGGACGACTTCTCCGCTGCCGGTGAGATCCCGTACAGACCGGCTCTGATAGCGGGGAAGGAGACGGACATTCCAAAGGCCGGGAAGAACCGGCAGGCGATCGCTGCACTCTTTGCCGCCGCTGCTGCAAAGCGGGATGCAATCAACGAAGCCCGGGCCCGGAAAGAGGCGTAGCTGAACTGATCTTCATTCTGACCGGCATCGGGTACCGGTCGCACCCAAAAGCACTCTCTCGGCGGGTCGCCACTGACAGGAGAGAGCCAGCATTCCGGGCGAAAGTAGCAAAGAAATTTCCAAAAGAAACCCGTTTGCGGGCATTGAAAACCGTACCCGATTTTTCAGGGGTTGAAAGGAAAAAAAAGATTAGCCGAACAGGGCACCGAGCCCTGCCATGCCGCTCTCTTCGTCCTCCTTCTTGTGCTCTTCAGGGGCCTCTTCCTTGGCTGCGGGTGCTGCTGCAACGGCTGCTGCGGGTGCTGCTGCAACGGCGACCGGTGCTGCTGCCTTGGAGATTGCCTCCTCAATGTTCACGCCTTCGAGCGCGGCGATAAGTGCCTTGACGCGGGTCTCGTTGACTGCTACACCTGCGGCGGTAAGGACTCCCTTGACGCCGTTCTCATCGACCTTCTTTCCTGCCTTGTGGAGGAGAAGTGCTGCATAGATATATTCCATCTTAAATCACTCCGAATATCAGATTGTTTATTTTACCAGACCGCTAAGGACCTGGCTTTCCCTGTACGCTTTACCGATAATCGCATCGAGAACATCTCTCTCGTAGATAGCTGCTTCGATTGCAAGCCCGCGGGCTTCCCGGACCGCCTTGATAAGGATCGGTGCCATGGTCTCCTCTGTCGGGATAGCTGCATTGACCGAGAGGTTGAACGCCTGTGCGCCTGCAAGCTGGAGCTGTCCGAGAATGACCATCTCGTCGACCGAGAGAACCGAGGGCTCGTAGATCTCGCCGTCTGCAAATGCTACCTGGAGGGCAAGACCGACATCCATCGGCTTGATCTCGAGTTTTGCAAGGGCTGCCGCGATCTTCGCCGAGATTACGGTGCCTTTCTTGGCAACGGTCTTGGTCTCACGGATCTTGACCTTGCCGGCCTCGATGGCTGCGGGGATACCCGCCTGCTGGAGTTCGCCGACGATCGGGCCCGGCTTGAAACTGGTCGGTCCCTTCTCGACAACGATATCCTCAGGTGCGGTCTCACCTGCCTTTGCGGCCATCTTGGTCTTGGTCTTCTCCAGAGCCTTGTACAGCTTGAACGGGTTGTCGTTCGTGAAGATCAGCGCTGAGTGCCCGGAGATGTATTTCGAGAGCCCCAGGAGATCGCCGCCAATCTCCTCGAATGCGTGCTTGATGAGCGTGTTCCTCGTCACCTTGATAACAGCAGTTCCCCGGAGGTTCCGGCGGATCTGCTGTACCTGCTGTGCGGGGATACCGTAGATGTCGACAAGCCCGATAAGAGAGTACTTCTTTGCATTCGCCCGGATCTCTGCGACCTCGTCCTTCTTCCACGTGGGGAGGTGGTGGGTATAGACTGCCATTATTCCAGCCTCACTGCGGGACCCATCGTGGTCTTGACGAAGACAGAACGGACGTTCAGCGGACCTTGTTCAAGAACGGACTCGATCCTTTTGATGATCGTCTCGATGTTCTCGGCGACCTGCTCCGGCGACATTGTTGTGGAGCCGACCTTTGTCGAGAAGACCGATTTGTCTTTTGTCCTTATCTTGACCGAGTTGCGCAATCTCTCGACGATCGGGCGGATATCCATACCACCGGGGATCGGCATTGGCATCCTGCCCCGGGGACCGAGACGGGGACCGAGATAACGGCCGACACCGGGCATGACACCGGTCTCTGCAAGGAAGTACCGGTGGGTACTGGCTACTTTCCGTGCTTCGCGGGGTGCGCCGCCGAGACGCTCAACTTCTTCAGGGCCGATGATCAGCTCAACTCTGGCTTCCTTTGCCTGGGTGACGATATCTCCTTTGCCGATGACACAGATACTGATTTTTTCTCCGGTGCCGTAGGGGAGCATTATCGTCTCGTCGATACGATTTTTCGGCTGCGCCATATCGATATTCTTGAGATTGATGGTGATATCGATGCTCTCAGAGAATTTACGCTTAGGCGCTTTTTCAATCGCCGTTTTCACGGCTTCCAATATTTTGGCCCTTTCAACCATCAGATTCCTCCATAGTTCGCGACCGAATTCAATCGATCTCCTATGGTTGTCTCATGTTATTTCACGAGAACACTGTCGTACTTGCCAGCTTCGATCTCGGCGAGGGCGTCCTTCGCCTTCTTACCGTCGATCGTAACTCCCATGCTGACACACGTACCGAGGACCTCTCTTACTGCGGTCTTCAGCTCGTACGAGAGCATGCCTTCGAGTTTCATGTTGGCAATTCTGACAGCGGCCTCGAATGACAGGTTACCTGCCACTTTGACGTTGGGCTCTGCGGATCCTTTCTCGATACCGGCCTCTTTCTTGATGAGTGCCGTGGTCGGCGGGATACCGACCGTCACCGTGAAGTTCTTTTTCGCGTCGACTTCGATCCTGACCGGGACCTGCATTCCATTGAATGAGGCGGTCTTCTTGTTGATCTCGTCAACGACTCCCTTCACGTTGATACCGAGTGGTCCGAGCGAAGGTCCCAATGGGGGACCCGCGGTTGCCTTTCCGCCGGGTACTAAAACCTCGACCACTTCTGCCATAGTCTTTGCACCATGCCGTCCCGTATAAGCGGGTTCCAAGCTTGGGTCTTTAAAATTAGTCGGGATGAGAGATAAAGGTGATCACGGATGGAGAGAGGGGTGGGGCAACAATCGGTACTGCACGGGTTTTTCCCGAGGGCAGGAACGGAAGATCGCACCTACAGATGGCAGAACCCGAGCGTGAAAGATACCTGCGTTCATCACAAAAGAGCAGACCGTTGGATGTTTCCATTCCAGGCCTTCCACCCGGTTCAGGACCACCCGGGGGGAGCCGTGGAGCATTCGCCGGGAGCGCATGAAAGAGAAAAAGTATACACGAGCTCATCAGCGGAGTTCCGGTCTGCACGATTTAGCACGGTGCTCGTGATAGGTCCCATAACCGATTACGGAGACGTTGAGAGGGGTTTGTCATCCTGGCGGAGGGAAATATTTATCCGTGGAGGTGGGACCTGGTTTGCAGATACAGCCAGAGTCATCGAACCGGAGAAGAACAGGAGAAGAGAGCGGGTTTCGTCACCCGCCACCCGCATTCAGGTACTCTCCGGCCAGCATTCCATAGTACCGGGTCGAACGCCAGTGGTCCCGGAGCCAGACATGCTCGCGGAGTGTCCCTTTGAACTGCATCCCGCACTTTTCCATCACATGGGCAGACGAGTGGTTGAGCTCATCGCACTTACCGTAGACGCGATGGAGTGCAAGTTTATCGAACCCGAACGCAAGAAGCGCCCGGAGGACCTATGAGGCATAACCCTTCTTCCAGTACGCGGGCAACAGGACGCACCCGACCTCCGCGGTGCTCGTTTGCCTGGGATCGATCTCGATGGATGTGAGGCCCGCGAACTCACCGGTCTCCGGGATCCGCACTGCGAGGATGTAGTCCCTCCGGCCGGCAAAAACCCTGATGGACCGGCCGACCCCCGCTACCCTGCCCCCACCGGAATTTTTACAAATTTTACGTATGCCAGCCGATAGTTGACTATGATAAAAAATGCAATCGGCCGGCGGGCGGGCAACCACGATATCGCCCAGAGAAAACCGGTTGAAGACGGGCTGAAAGAAGCATACCGGCGCCTTGAGGATAGTATCGAGTTTCTGCCGGATCCTACCTTTGTTATCGATACGGCTGGCAGGATCCCACTGGAAAATGCCATAACCGGGATAAAAATTTTCGCCGGTCACCTGATCGGGAAAGTCTACAACCTCATCGAAATCTCCCTGCGTCACGGGGTATCGGTGACAAAATCACGTTTCTGCGGGGAAGACCGGGAACGGGCTTGTCATTATCTGCCCGGACACTGGAGCCGGGATCTCTGAGGTGGACAGAAAGCACCTGTCCCAGAAGAAAGGATTTGGCAAGCACACCGTCCTCGGGCTCTTCTTCTCCCGGGAAATTCTCTCCATCACCGGGATCGCCATTGCCGGGAACGGTACGCCGGGCAACGGGGTCCGGTTCGAGAGCTGATCGTCTTTCCAGGATCCGAGAAAGCATCGGGATCGTTCTCCTGGTTCCCTTCCTCCGTTCTGACCACCAGTTTTTAGGATCATCGCATACAACACTCCTGCATGCACGTGAAAGTCCCGCAGAGCGAACTCGATGCGAGGATTCGGCTGTTCCGGGCACGGATGGAGATCAGGCAT
Source organism: Methanoregula sp. SKADARSKE-2 (assembly GCA_030919125.1). Lineage (GTDB taxonomy): Archaea > Halobacteriota > Methanomicrobia > Methanomicrobiales > Methanospirillaceae > Methanoregula. The sequence continues at coordinate 849,190 of CP121470.1, read as the reverse complement.
CCTGGCTGGGAGCTTGCAGTCATCTCCAGCAAAGTCAATCTCTATTATTTTACCGGCACGATACAGGACAGTGTGCTTCTTATTCCTGCGGATGGTGATGCCGTTCTCTGGGTGCGCAGGAGCTTTACCCGGGCAACAGACGAGTCCCTCTTCCCGCAGATCCGGTCCATGACAAGTTACCGGGATGCAGCCGGAGGGATGGGCGATAAGCCGGAGACTGTGCACCTCGAATCGGACAAGGTGACGATAACGCTCCTCGAACGGCTGCGCAAATATTTTGCATTTACCAAAATCGTCGGAATTGACGGCCTTGTCGGGGAGATCCGGTCGGTCAAGAGCCGGTACGAGATCGAGCAGATGAAACGGGCAGGTGAGATCCACCGCCGTGTCCTTGAAGAGCTTGCGCCCCGGTTATTCCGGGAAGGGATGAGCGAGGCGGAGTTCTCGAGCGAGATCTACACGATGATGATCCGGGAAGGTCATCACGGGATCGTGCGGTTTGGGATCTCCGAGGCAGAGATCGTGCTCGGGCTGATCGGGTTTGGCGACAGTTCGATCTACCCGACCTATCTCGACAGCCCCGGGGGCACTGCAGGGTTGTGCCCTGCGGTCCCGCTTCTCGGAAGCAGGACCCGGAAGCTGAGGAGGGGGGACCTCGTCTTCTGCGATATCGGCTGCGGCTACAATGGGTACCACACCGATAAGACCATGACCTATCTCTTTGGCGGCTCCCTGCCGGATGAAGTGGTCGATATCCACCGGCGCTGCGTTGAGGTCCAGGACGCCACAAGCCACCTTCTTTGCCCGGGGGCGATCCCATCTGAGATCTATGAGACGATAACCGGGACATTCGATCCGGCGTTCTTCGAGAATTTCATGGGATACGGGACCCGCAGGGCGGAGTTCCTCGGCCACGGGATCGGGCTTGAGATCGCCGAGAACCCGGTCATCGCCAGAGGCTTTGACGAACCGCTCCAGGAAGGGATGGTCATCGCGCTCGAACCCAAGAAAGGTATCAGAGGAATCGGTATGGTTGGAACCGAGAACACCTTCCTTGTCACGGCCTCCGGGGGAAAGAGTATTACCGGGTGTCATTCGGGCCTGATCCGGGTCGGGTAGCCTTGCCGACGTGCAGAGATGGTGAGGAACTGCGGGGTTCTTCGCTGCTTCTTTGAAAAACATTTTACGGGCGCAAAACCATAAAATCCCCCATTGCTCCCCCTCATGAATTCTACTAAAACTCCACCGGGACACCAGCGCCAGCAGCCTTTCACTTTCATTTACAATGTGTCCTATCCCGAAATCATTTGACATCAGATGTAAATACCGATTTGAGCAACTTATCGAATGGGGCTATCCAGAGGATCATTCAGCAATGTGTCAATGATAAACCCGTTGTTGAGATTGCCCGGTATTTCCAGATTACCCGTCAACGAGTGTATCAGTTCATCAACCCGTTCAGAGAATCGGGGGAATATCCGGTACTCAGGCAATCTGGAAGAAAGCCCCAAGCCATCGATGATCGAGCAGAAGAGTTGATCCTCGCAACCTATCAATCCAACAACATTGGTCCAATCCATCTGGAGAAGAAGATTGAGGAAACACACGGGATCCATATCCCGCATAATCGAATCTATCGGGTATTGTTGAACCACGGTCTGGTGGAGATCAACATGAAAAAACGGCAACAGCGGAAATATGTTCGGTATGAACATACTCATTCCATGTCGATGGGGCAGGGAGACTGGAAAGAGTTCGAACTTAAAGGATCGAAGAAATGGCTGATCGCATTCATGGATGATTCATCCCGCCTCATCACCTGCTACGGGGTATTCGATTCTCCAACTACCGAGAACACTCTCACGGTGCTGAATCAGGGATTCCAGATGTAAGGTACGCCCCGCGAGATCCTCACTGACAACAGTACACAATTCGTTTCAGCTCGGAACCGTGAATAGGCCCATCATAAATTCGGAGAGTTCCTTGTTCATCACAACATAAAACACATCCCAACCAGGATAAAACACCCTCAAACGAACGGCAAAATTGAACGGTTCTTCGGAGAAGTCGAACGAAGGATCGCGAAGTTCGGTTCTGTCGATAAAATTCTTCACTGGCACAATGTCATCAAACCTCACATGAGTGAGTCTCGATTTCGATGAGCCTTATAACGCATTCTGGTACCGTCTACCCCAGGAGAGGATTCTGAAATATGCGCAGAAATGGTTATATGTGTAAAATCAATTCGGGATATCACAATTTCATTTACAATGCGAAAAAAACTTACCCTTCGAGAAACGGGGGAAAGCCGGAAGACAGGAGAAGAAAAGAATACGGGATGAATACGAGAGATTACCGGTCCTTGAACTTCTCGACTACCCGGACATTGTCGCCCCGGACCGTGATCGGGATCGGGACAACGCTCTCGTAGAGCTCGACCGTGATCTCTTCCTTCGAGGAATCGATCCTCTTCACGACCGCCTTCTCGCCCTTGAACGGACCGGCGATGAGCTCGACAATCGTTCCCTCATCGATTCCTGAGACAACCGGTTTCGGGATGAGGAAGTGGCCGACTTCGGCAAGGCTCGTCTCGCCCTTGATCACCGCCCGTGCATGGGCAATCTTCTCGACAAGCTGTTCGACGCGGTTAAGTTTTTCCGGCGTCTCGATGAGAACATAACCCTGCAGCTCGTTCGGCACGATGATCGCAGTAACCTTGACGTCAGTCGCCTTGGTGTCGATCGCTTTCTGGATATTGTCAGCTACCGTACGCTCCTGCTTGGACGTGGTCTTGATCGCAAAGATCCGGTTGACAAAGACTTCCGGGGTCTGCGGCGGTGCTGATACTTGTTCGGTCATGGCCATCATTTCGGCAGCGCTATGAAGATCTCGTAGATGACAAATCCAATCAGCCCGATGAGAATGACACCGGCTGCTGCAACGGCTGCGATCTTGGTGAACTCTTCCGGGGTGGGTGTGCGCGCGAGTTTTAAGACCCGGAAGTACTTGCGGAAGAGCTCTTCGTGGAGCACGTCTGCCTTGATTTCAGGTTTTGAAATTTCCATATTGGCTCACTTGAGAAAATCGATCTCAAACTGTTTCTGTACTTTGGGGGTAAGTTTCTCGTTGCGACCATATATTTGTGGCGACCGTACGCCCGTGACCACAAGCAGGGTCCGCATCTTGTTCTGCATCTCCGGATCGATCTGGGCACCCCAGATAATCCGGGCATTGGGATCCACACGGCTGTAGACTTCCTGGACTACACCCTCAGCCTCTTCCATGGTCATGTCCGGGCCACCGACCACATTGACGAGCGCGGCGGTCGCGCCGCTGATGTCCACATCGAGAAGCGGAGACCGGATCGCTTTCTTGACAGAGTCTGCCGCCTTGTCCTCGCTGTCGCTTTCACCCATCCCGATCATGGCTACACCGCCGCGTTCCATGACCGTGCGCACATCGGCAAAATCGAGGTTGACTAAGCCCGGCATCGTGATGAGCTCCGTGATTCCCTTGACCGCACGCATCAGAACTTCATCGGCTATCTTGAAGGCCGCGTAGAGCGGAAGTTTCGGCACGATCTCGAGGAGCTTGTCATTGGGAACGACAATGACCGTATCCGCCACATCCCGGAGGCGTTCGAGTCCTGCTTCCGCGTTCTCCATGCGGATAGAACCCTCGGCATTGAATGGGAGGGTCACAACCGCAATGGTGAGAGCGCCTTCTTCCCGTGCTGCCTTGGCCACAACCGGGGCGACACCGGTACCGGTACCGCCTCCAAGCCCGACCGTGATGAAGACCATGTCGCAGCCGGAGACGATCGCACGGATCTCCTGCTCGTTCTCGAGCGCCGCCTCTTCACCGATCTGGGGGATGGAGCCGGCCCCAAGGCCGCGGGTGCGCTGCCTGCCGACGAGGATACGCTGGTCCGCATGGGTGCGGATTAGGTGCTGGGCATCGGTGTTGATGGCTATGAGTTTTGCGCCGTGGATGCCTTCCTCCATCATGCGGGAGATGGTATTCGACCCGCCACCACCGCAGCCGATCACCGCGATCTCGGTCTTGAGCTCGGCCAGGATCTGGTCGAGGTCGTCATTGTTTTGCGCAGGAGCACCTGTCTCGTCCCTTGCCTTCGTGAGTGCCTCTTCAACAATTGATCTCATGGAAATTTCTTCAACCCCGGGATGTGGATCTTTACTTCACTGCCTGATGCAACCATGTCGGGTGTGATCACCCTGCCGCCGATTTCAACGGCCCGGCCTGATGAGAGTTGTTTGTAGAACGGTCCGGACGGTATTCCCAGTTCGCGCGCTTTCTGGGGATCGAATCGTACCCTCTTTATAATCAGATGATCGCTCTCCGTTGCAGTGATCTCTTTATTACGTATGATTTTTACGCACAATGTATTTAAATCATGTATTAATTGTGACCTCGCTTTCCCATACCCGAGAAAAACCGGAAGAAGGCGGTTATCGCGCGTGGTTACGTGAACAACGGGCAATGCATCGAGTTTTTGGATAAACCCCGGTTCATCCGCTTTTACCGTTTCTGCAATTAATTCGGGATTTATTTCCAGCGTACGGATCCCGTTGCCCGGGGTCAGGTCACAACCCGGAGCTTCGGGGAGGTCGTGAATGTAGCATCGTGCCCCGGGGGAGAGGGTCGCTGCCGTCTCCCGGATGGCCCGGTAGGTCTCCCAGGAGAGGTGACCCATGGATCTGATCTCGCTCTCGCTGAGCCGGGGGATCCCAAGGATTTCGAGCATGGCTGTGAGCCGCAGGAGTTCTTCACGGCCGAGCGCTTTCCGGTCGATGTAGGCAGCGACCGCACCGCTTTTCTCCGCCATTGCCCGGATCATCTCTTCCCCCATCCCCGCGATCTCCCGGGTGTGGGCGATGTGGCCGAACGCCCCTCGGGAGGAAAGGGCAATCTCCGTCTCGCGGGCTGCATAATGCGTGCCACCAAACCCGATGAGCGGGACCGGGTTCTGCATGACCGCGGAGAGGACGCTCTCCGCGACCGCCCTCCCTGCAACCGGGTCGGTCCACTCCTTCTCGGTAGATCCAACTTCAACGAAGAAGGAGGGATGACGGAGGTTCGTGGGCCCGTGATGGGTGACCTCGTACGAGATCCGGTACCCCTCCGGGCAGTGCTTCGCGAGCGAACGGAGGGTTGCCTGCATCATTTCCGGTGCGGCCGGGGCAAGGGTCCGGGGAGAGCCACCGAGTTCCGCATTCCCGTAATTCCCGGTTACATGGACGGTGAGGACCGGGACCGGGTTCAGGCTGGAGTGCCGGGAGAGGAAGATGACGAGATCTGCCTCGATACCAGTATCCACATTCTCTGCATAGATCAGCCGTTCATCGCATTCGTAAAACTCATACGTCCGATCCGCCCCGGGCCAGTCACCGGGGCCTCCCGAATCGAGCAGCAGTTCGATCTGGTTACGGATGTTCTTTCCCGCAGGATCCTGGCGGGAACTGATGAGTGCAACATTCATCCGTCGTTTACTGCCACAGGCGCATGAGTCGGGCCGGGTCAATCCACCTTCAACACACATATTCATCCCTTAAAAGCCTCAATAATCGAAGATCGGGATTCACGGTCTTTCTCCGCTTGTTCCCGTGCCTCTCCTTTTTATGAAAAAGTACTTTTTCGTAGTTGTTTGAATACTTCCTGCTCCAATCCGGTAATTTTTCCACGTTTCACGGTTGTTTCCTTGGCTCACTAAAAGCGTTTAGCAGTATTTCCGGGTAAATCCTTTTCTGGAAGAACATGTTACTAGGTACCATGGACCATAAGAAAGTTGAGAAGATTTTCCTTGAGGAAGGTATTGACCGGGAGATCACCTGCCCTCAGGCATTCCAGATCGCAGAGAGACACAAGATCGCAAAAGGCGATATCAGCGAGTACTGCAACTCGCACAAGATCAAGATCAAGGCATGCCAGCTGGGCTGCTTCAAATGAGAGTCTTCCTCAACATCGTTCCGGTCTCCGAAGCAATCTCCGTTATCCGGGGTCTTGCACCAGCCATTGATCCCGAGTCCGTTCCTTTAAGCGAAGCTGCGGAGAGGGTTCTTGCACAGGATATCGCATCCGATCTCGATATCCCCGGATTCACCCGATCGGTTGTCGACGGTTATGCCGTGCGGGCCGCGGACACGAACGGATCGAGCGATGCCATCCCGGCGATCCTTTCCTTCCGGGGCCGGGTCGCAATGGGCGCCGGAACCGATATGACGATCAGCGGTGCGGACTGCATCTACATCCCGACCGGGGGGGTGCTCCCGGAGGGAGCGGATGCTGTCGTGATGATCGAGAATGCCGAGCAGCTCGGAGACGAGATCCTGATAAAAAAACCGGTCGCCCATGGGGAAAATGTCCTCCGGTTTAACGAGGATTTCTCCCGGGGCGAGACCGTGCTCAGGCACGGAAGACGGCTCTCATCGCAGGATGTCGGGGTTCTTGCCGCGGCAGGCTGCATCTCCGTGCCGGTTGCACAAAGACCGAAGATCGGCATCCTCTCGACCGGTAACGAACTTGTCCCGGTAACAGAAGTCCCCGGCCCGGGGCAGGTGCGGGATGTCAACTCGTATGTCATAGCATCGTTCATGAAGGAGCTGGGGTGCATCCCGGTTGTTTATGGGATTATTCCCGATGACCGGGAGATCCTCAGGGCAGCAGTCGGACGGGCCATCCGGGAGAACGATGCGGTTCTTGTCTCCGGGGGGAGCTCGAAGGATGAGCGGGATATGGTCGCAGGCATCATCGCGGAGCACGGACGGGTGCTGATCCACGGGATAGCGATCGCGCCCGGCAAGCCGACGATAATCGGCCAGTGCCTGAAGAGACCGGTGATAGGTCTTCCCGGCCATCCCGCCTCGGCGTTTATTGTCCTCATCGCGCTCGTCCGGCACCTGATTGTATCGATGACGGGCGAGACAGGGAGCCGGATCAGGACGGTCGAGGCTACGCTGACCCAGAACATCCCGTCCACCCGGGGAAGAGAGGAGTACGCGAGGGTCGTTGTCACCGATGGCATAGCAACCCCGCTCTTTGGGAAGTCCGGCCTGCTCAACACGCTTGTGAAGAGCACGGGAATCATTCGTATTCCCGCGGAGAGCGAAGGGCTCGAAACCGGTACCCGGGTTGAGGTGATCTTGTGGTAAAACGATATCTCACGGTAAAAGCGCTCGATGAGGTTTTCGGTCTCTTTGGCACGGCATTTGACTGCGTTCCCTCGCACGAACATCTCCCGCTTCTCGAATCGGTGGGCCGGGTTACCGCAGAGCCGATCTTCGCCCGGTACTCGGTACCCGAGGTCCATCTCGCGGCAATGGACGGTATCGCGGTCATCAGCAGCGAGACCGCCGGTGCAAGCGAACAGAACCCCATAACTCTCGACCACGCGGTCCGGGTAAATACCGGCAACATCGTCCCACTCCCCTTCGACTCGGTGATCATGATCGAGGATGTGTATCTCGGAGAGGGGCGGTTCACCATCAGGAAAGCGGCACCCCCCTGGCAGCACATCCGGCCCGCGGGCGAGGATATCGCAGAATCGGAGATGGCGCTTCCCTCCCGGCACTGCATCCGCCCGGCCGAGACGGGGGCGCTTGCCGCGTACGGGATCACCAATCTCCCGGTGCTTGCCGTCAGGGTAGGCCTGATTCCCACCGGAAGCGAGCTTGTCCCGCACGGAACCCTTCCCGCACCCGGCCAGGTTGTCGAGAGCAATACGGTGATGGCCGAGGCGATGATCCGGGTAACCGGGGCCTCCTGCACCCGGTATCCGGTCGTGAGCGATGAACCATCCCTCATACGGGCGGCGCTGGAAACGGCGGCAGCAGAGAATGAGGTGGTCATTATCTCGGCAGGCTCCTCAGCAGGAACGAAGGATTACACGGCCGACGTTATTGCTGAACTCGGGGAAGTCCTCGTCCACGGGGTTGCGATAAAACCGGGAAAGCCGGTCATCATCGGCAGGATCAACAAAAAGCCGGTCATCGGGATGCCGGGGTATCCCCTCTCAGCCCTGACCGTCCTCCGCGAGATCGTCATGCCGCTCCTGCAGCAGTACGGCCTGCCGGTTCCTCTCCCGGTAACGATCAGCGCGCAGCTCACCACGTCTCTTCACAAAGAGGCAGGCAGCGATGAATTCGTCCTCTGTTCGACCGGCAGGGTCGGGGACCGGTTTGTCATCTCGCCCCAGTCCCGGGGGGCCGGGGTTCAGATGAGCGCGGTCCGGGCAAACGCATACCTGAAACTTCCCGCCGGTTCCGAGGGCTGCGAGGCCGGGTCCCGGGTTGAGGGCCGGCTCACCGTCCCTCAGGAGAAGGCGGAGAAAGCCCTCCTCATCACCGGCTCCCATGATCCGGTCATCGATCATCTCACCGACCTGCTCCAGCAACGGGATCTCGAAGTCCACTCTACCCATCTCGGCAGCATGGGCGGCATCCTGGCCCTCAAGAAGGACGAGTGCCACGCGGCACCCGTCCATCTGATCGCTGACGACGGAAGTTACAATGTCCCGTTTCTCCGGAAGTACCTGCCCGGGACTGAACTGGTCCTGATCTGCGTGGCGGAACGCCAGCAGGGTATCGTATCCAGGGGCGGTATCGGTCTCGATGAACTCGAAGAGCGCCTGTTTATCAACCGGCAGCGGGGGTCAGGGACGCGGATGCTCCTTGACCATGAGTTAAAACTGCGGGGGATCGAGCCTGGATCGATACGGGGTTACGATCGCGAGGCAACAACCCACCTCGCCGTAGCGCTCGCGGTAAAATCCGGTGAGGCGGATGCCGGGATGTGTGTCTACAGCGCCGCAAAGATCCTGGGTCTTCCGTTTGTCCCGGTTGCATCGGAGCGGTACGAGCTTGCGATTCGGAGGGAACATATCGGCGACCCCCGGGTCTCTGCGCTCGTCGACGTGATCGGATCCGCGGAATTCAGGGCCGTTCTCGATCGTATGGGCGGATACGATTCACGGGAGACGGGCACGCTGCGCAAACTGCCATAGCGACCGCATCTTCGGAGGGTAGTATTATTCCCGGAATCTCCCCTGTTTTTATCCCGAAAACCGGGCGGTCCTAAGGGGCAGGTCAATCTCAGAGAGCGTGTCGTGGCCTTCCCCGATTGCGAGCACCGCGACAGCCGACTGGACCACGGGCACGTTCAAGCTCTTCCGACCGTTTCTCGATTATGTCTGCAAGCCGGAACAGGACTTCGGCCCGATAAGTGCGTGTAGGGAAATCCCACGTGAACGATCTCGAGGGTCTGCTTCTGTACTCCTCCAAGGAGTATCGGATACATCTTCATTGAATATTTCGGATCACCTGTTTGTATTGTACTCGCCCGCGGACTTCATGAAAATATATGCAGAAGCGTTTGCAGCAAAAACCCGGTGAGACCGGGAAAAATTACCTGACCGGCGTAACTTTCACGGGTACATGGTAGACGGAATCACTCCCGCCGACCTCTTTCCGGTCATCGGCACAGAGGAAATATTTGCCCTGGTTTTTGATCGTTATGGTCTTTGACTCCGTTTTTGCCAGATCATTGAACCGGACGATCGGGACGATCCCTGCGTAGGTCCAGACCTTGTTGACCTCGTCCCAGACCGGTGAGACCGAAAGAAGCTTCGCATTATCGGTAACATCGAGGAGGAGTATGTTGACATTCACCTGATTGTCCGGGGTGCTGCCTGGATCGGGAATTTCTGGTCGGGGAAGAGACAATCAACGCCCATCCCGGCGGTCACATCGATTCAGGCAAAATTGTTCCGGTGGAGATCGATTGTGGTATCGAGCCCTGCGGATTTTGCAGGTGTCAGCGTCAGCATCGCGGTGCTGCCCGCCGTACCCGGGGAATCCCGGAAGTTTCCGGAACGGAAGAGGATCAGCGGTCGGAGTTGTCGCCCGGGTTCCCGGCGTGGTCGTACATCCGGCAAGAAGAAGCGCGATGACAAGAATCGCGGCAAGAGAGAGAGAGATCCCCGGTTTCTCATGATTTCCCTTCGGGGAAGGAACCATATATGGCTTGCGATTTCGCGTGCCGGTTCAAAAATCCTGCCAGTACCCGGGGAAAACCCGCAGATTTCAGGAGGGGAAGAAGGACACCCCGCATATGCACTCTGCAGCTCCTCTTTTTTTTAGAAAAACTACTTTGTGCACAAACGATAACATTAGTCATCATGCCTGGCGATCGTGCCCGGGTAGCGAGGGGTTTTTTTGAAGGAAGTCACCGCGAACTTCAAGGCAAAAGAGATAGAGCGCGAGGTGCAGGAGTACTGGCGCACCCACGAAACGTACAGAATGGTAAAGCAGCAGAGGGAGGCGGGAAGGCCGTTCTTCTTTGTTGACGGCCCGCCCTACACGACCGGTACCATCCACCTCGGGACCGCATGGAACAAGATCATCAAGGACAGCGTTCTCCGTTACCAGCGGATGAACGGGAGGAACGTGATCGACCGTGCGGGCTACGATATGCACGGGCTCCCCATCGAGGTCAAGGTTGAGCAGGCGCTCGGGTTTGCATCGAAAAAAGATATCGAGAAGTATGGCATAGGCGAGTTCATCGAAAAATGCCGGGAGTTCGCGGTCAACAACAAGCTCCTCATGGACAGCCAGTTCGAGAGTCTCGGCGTCTGGCTCGATTTTAAGAATGCGTACCAGACCGTGACACCTGACTACGTCGAAGCGGCGTGGTGGACACTTGAACGGGCGCAGGAAAAGGGGATGCTCGAACGTGGACACCGGGTCGTGAACTGGTGCCCCCGGTGCGAGACGGCGATCGCCGACGCCGAGGTCGAGTACTGGGACGAGACCGACCCCTCCATCTTCGTCAAGTTCCCGATCCGGGGAAAGACCCACGAGTACCTCGTCATCTGGACGACGACCCCGTGGACGCTCCCGGCAAACGTCGCGGTCGCCGTTGAGAGAGGGTTCGAGTACGCCGAGGTTCTCGCAAAGAAAGACGGGCGGGAGGAACACCTCTGGATCGCAGAGCCGCTCGTCAAATCGGTTCTCAGGAAAGGGAGGTACCAGGATTTTTCCATTATCGGGAAGAAGAAAGGTGCCGAGCTTGCCGGCTGGGTCTACGACTCGCCGCTGCATCAGCATGTTCCCCTCCAGCGCGGGATCGAGCACAAGGTCGTGACCGCAGACTTCGTTGCTCTGGAAAATACCGGCATGGTCCACATCGCCCCCGGCCACGGCTGGGACGACTACGTGCTCGGGACAAAGGAGTGCCTTCCCATCGTCTGCCCAGTTGATGGTGCCGGAAAATTCAAAGAGGAGGCAGGGACATTTGCCGGCCAGTTTGTCCGGGACTCCAACGCAAACGTCATGGAAGCGCTCGGCGACAACCTCCTTGCAAACGAGGCGATCGTCCACCGGTACGGCCATTGCTGGCGGTGCAAGACCCCGATCATCTTCCGGGCTACTTCGCAGTGGTTCCTCAAGGCCTCCGAGATGCGGGACCTGATGTTATCCGAGGTCGCAAAGGTCGACTGGTATCCCGAATGGGCAGGAAGCGCCCGGTTCCACGACTGGATCAAAGAAGCACGGGACTGGTGCATCTCCCGGCAGCGGTACTGGGGCATCCCGATTCCTGTCTGGGAATGCCCGAGGTGCGATAAGTACCGGGTAATGGGTACGATCGAGGAGCTCGAACGGGCAAGCGGAGAAGAGATCCCGGACCCCCACCGCCCGTACGTGGACGAGGTCACGATCCCGTGCAGCTGCGGCGGCACGATGAAGCGGGTACAGGACATCTTCGATGTCTGGTTCGACTCCGCGGTTGCTTCATGGGCGACCATCGGTTTCCCGGGGAAGACCCAGGAGTTCGAGAAGATCTGGCCTGCCGACTTCATCTGCGAAGGGCAGGACCAGACGCGGGGGTGGTTCTACTCCCAGCTGGGTGCGAGCACGATCGCGTTCGGCAAGGCGCCCTACAAGAGCGTCTGCATGCACGGTTTCGCGCTCGATGCCGAGGGGAAGAAGATGTCGAAAAGTCTCGGGAATGTGGTAACGCCCGAGGAGGTCATCGCGAAGGTCGGCGTCGATATCCTCCGGCTCTATGTTCTCTCATCATCGGCACCGTGGGACGATCTCAAGTTCAACTGGGAGGGGGTCGGCACGGTCAACCGTGCGGGAAACATCCTCTGGAACGTGTACCGGTTCCCCCTTCCGTACATGATCCTCGACACGTTTGAGCCTTCATCGAAGTGTGGGGTCTGGGACGGCGCATATGTCGCCGCCCACCTCCGGCAGATGCCGGACGAGGACCGGTGGATCGTCTCCCGCGTCAACTCTGTAGCAGCCACCGTTGATGCTGCCCTTAAGGAATGCCAGCTCCACCGGGCGACCCGGGAACTGATCAACTTTATCCTCGAAGACCTCTCGCGCTGGTATGTCCAGCTGGTCAGACCCCGGATCTGGCTCGAAGGTGAGTCGGAGCAGAAACTCTTCGCATACGAGACGATCTACTACGTGATGCGCCGGCTCACCGGCCTCCTCGCGCCCTTCTGCCCGCACATCACCGAGGAGATCTACCGGAACCTCCGGCTCGCCGGCGACCCGGAGAGCATCCACATGCTTCTCTGGGACGCGGGTGAGACAAACCTCATCGATCGCGAACTTGAACACGCGATGGAAGTTATCCGGCAGTTCGACGACGCGAGTGCCAACGCCCGGCAGGCAGGAAAGCGCAAGCTCCGCTGGCCGGTCGCAGAAGTCACCGTCGTGACAGATGATGATGCGGTCAAAGCCGCTCTCACCCGGCTCAACCCGGTCTGCATGGACCGGGCCAATGCCCGGAAGGTCTCGATCGTGATGGGCCACTGGGATCGTATCGGGTGGCACGCAGAGCCGGTCATGAAGGCACTCGGCAAGGGGTTTGGCAAGGAGTCGTTCACGGTCAAGGGGCTGATCGAGACCGCCGATGGTAATAGGATCAAGGCGGCGGTCGACACCGGCCTGACCTTCCAGCTCGAAAGCGAGGGTAAGACGTTCGAGATCGGAGCGGAGCATGTCACCTTTGCCGAGAAACTCCCGGGGGATCTCTTCTCAGCGGCAATGCCGGACGCAACCGTGTACGTGGACGTGTGGCTGACCCCCGAGCTCGAAGCGGAGGGTTACGCCCGTGAAGTGATCCGGAGGATACAGGAGACCCGACGCCAACTCGATCTCGCGGTCGAGGACTTCATCCTGGTGGACGTTCTCGTGAAGGATCCCCGCATCGTTGCCCTCCTCAATCAGGAATCGATCCTCAGGACCATCGCTGATGAGGTCCGGGCAGAGCATCTCGGTTTCCTCCCGGAGCACCGGCCGATCGATGAGCCTCACTACCAGTCCGTGCGGGAATGGGATGTGGAAGGCGTTGAGATGATCATCGCTATCTCAAAAGTGGATGAGATCTGATCTTTTTTTTGCTCCTGATACAACCAGATTAGAACCGTCGTGATGACGACCGGGAGATCGAAAGCACTTATCTCCTCTCTTTGATGGAGGTGTGGAGAAGGAAGGAGACATTTTACCTTAGATCTTCTGACTATTTGGTACCCTCTGGTTTTGGAATGGGACCTCTCCAAAGCACATACCTCTGACTTGATTTTCATGCGTAAGACCATCGGGTCACCCGGGTCCTTTTTTTAAACTGGATAAGTCCAAATTTTTGCTCTGTAGAAAACCTTCATTCAGAGCAATAGTAAGAACCTGTAAATATTACAGACGATCATTTTCCCCGTGATTTCCTTCTTCTGGATTGAGAATAACCGAGCCTTGAGATCGGCTCCGAACTTTCTTTTCAGGACAGAAAACTTGTTTTCGACGAGTTGTCTTTTTCGATATCTGGCATCATCGAACGAGTGAGCCATTTCCTGGAGGTACTTACCCCCAACAACCTCGGCATTCCAAGAACGGAGTGGAATGATTGAGTCGGGCATGCAGCTCTTCCCGGATCTGCCGATGAATCGCTTCAGAGCCGTATCTCCGATCCATCACATAGCATTCAGACCTTCGGATCTTGTGACACTGACGAAGCAGTTTGGTTGCGTGCCGGGTATCGTGGGCCCGGCTTTTAGAAGCGATAAAGCCGGTGATGACCTGGGTATCGGTGTCAACCGAGATCGAGATTTTCAGGAAATGTTTTCGGATCTTGCCAGTCCTGGCTGAGTAATAGTGACTTGAATATCCACTGGTAAAGCCGGATGAATCGATCGCTGTTATAGGTATCGGATTATCGTTCGAATACAACAGGCTCAAAGTTTTTCCAAACGCATACCGGAGGTACAAACTTTTTATCCGACTGAAGAATTTCTGAAGTGTCGTGAAATGGGGAACCACGGAAAGACCCAGTTCATCTTGGATCGATTCCATATCTCCGACGTCTTCAATGAAATCACGGTAATGTTGGTTCCGATAATCTTTGAAGAGTATCAGGGCAAGTAGCTGATACTGAGTGTAAACTTTCTTCGAATACTTGCAGGAATATTGACTGATTCGTATTGCCTTCACAATTGATAGCGCTGCTCGGATAAACCTGATATTCCGACTCGATGATCTCTTAAGTGTCTCCTTGCTTTTGACCACGTTTCAATAGGATTTCTACAGAGCACAAATTTTTTTCACGTAACGCAGAACTTTTCTCCTCACCTTACAAACCCAGTCAGAGGGATCTATCCCCGAGAAAGATCGCTGTAATCCCGGGAAAAAGAGAGTTAAATTCCGGCAAAAATCAAAACCAGTGAGGAGATTTACTGATGGGAAGATCGACGTTTATCGTGATCGCACTTACGCTGTCCCTAGTAGTTACCGACAATTGAATATATAGATTTTATTTGAAATTACTTTTATTTAAGTACGTACTATAAAGTTTCAATGAAGAAGCGGTATGTCGTTGAATTAACGCAACAAGAAAGGAAACACCTGACAGGAATTGTCAAGCGTGGGAAAGGCCCGGCGTATCGAATCCGACACGCGTATGTCCTGTTGCATGCAGATAAAAATAAATCCGGCAAGACCGATGAAGAGATAGCCGTTCTGTTACACTGCCATAGTCAAACAGTTTTCAATATACGCAAGAAGTATTTCGAAGAAGGACTAACTCGCGCAGTCGGGAGAAAAGCCCAGGAATCACCACCCATTCCCCGAAAACTGGATGGAGCAAAAGAAGCCCGGCTTATCACGATAGCATGCAGTCAACCGCCGGAAGGATATGCCAATTGGACCCTTGACCTCCTCGCAGACAAAATGGTTGAGTTAAAAATTGTCGAGACGATTTCAGGAAAAACGATCGGCCGCGTCTTAAAAAAACGAGTTAAAACCTCACCTGCGGCAATGCTGGGTTATTCCGCCGCAACAAAACGCTGAATTTGTTGCTCACATGGAGGATATCCTGGAACTCTATCACCGACCTTATGATCCGGAAGTTCCTCTGATTTGTATGGATGAAAAATCGGTCCAGTTACTCGGAGACTCCCGGGATTCGTTGCCAGCGACTCCCCGGTATCCCGTTCGATATGATTATGAGTATACACGAAATGGAACTGCCTCAATATTCCTCTTCACTAAAACCCCTGAAAGGAGGGAGGAGAGTTAATCCCCGCAAGCACAGAAAAAAAGTGGATTGGGCTCACGAAGTTAGAGAGTTACTCGAGATTGATTACCCAAACGCCAGAAAAATAATTCTTATCTGCGATAACCTGAACACCCACACGATTGGAGCATTTTATGAGGCGTTTCCTCCGGAGGAAGCTTCGATTCTTGTCAAACGCCTGGAGATCCATAACACCCCCATACATGGGAGCTGGCTCAACATCGCTGAAATTGAATTAAGTGCGTTATCCCGTCAATGTCTTGATCGAAGATTGATAATCTGGAATTGCTTATCCACGAAACAAAAAAGTGGGAAACTTCCAGAAACAATAACCAGAAACTGGTCGACTGGCAGTTTACTTCTGAAAGTGCAAGGATTAAACTAAAACGACTCTACCATCAATTTTAAGTGTCTCGCTCTACTAGTATGTTCAGGAATACCCTTATCCGCCGCATACGAGACGGGGCCGGCGGGAGTAGCGCAGGGTGAAGTTCTCATGAGCGGGATCGAATTTTTTGGCGGGAATACCCCGACGGGGAATCTTCTGACAGGAGCGGGAGACGGGCAGGGTGCAGTTACCCTGATAACCTGGGGTGATCAGAGCTATTATTTTGGCGAAGATATCCGGTTCTCGGGAACCAACACCCGCTCGCGGACCACGTATCTCTTCCTCACGGGCCCGAATCTGAACCCCGAGGGCGTACAGATTAACGGTACAGAGCAGCGGCAGAAGCGGGTCATCGACGGGGATGCTGCAACATTCCAGGCTGCAGATGTGCCCGTTCGTCTCGGGAAGTGTTTCACCATTGACCGTTGTACCGGGCGAGCCACTTGATGTCAGCGGTGCCGCAGAAGGTAATCCCGGCCCCGGGGTCGCGGTCTGGATCCTGGGCGATGAGTACTTTAAACGGGTCGTCGTACCCGTAACGTCCAATGCCTCGTACGCATTCATACTCGCAAATGAGACGACCAGGTCCCTCCCGGAAGGTAAGTACAACCTCATTATCCAGCACCCGTACAGGGACGACAGGTTCGGGGTTGATCTTGATCCGGCAAATCCTGATTATGTACTTGATCTCGGGGTAGATCCCGGACACCGGGTCTTCAAGATACAGGGGAGGGGGTTTCTGACAGGCAACGATGCAGCCGATGCCCTGGTCGGAGCATTCCAGTCCCATTCCATCGATGACAGGTATACAAAACTGAGATTCTTTGTCTCGGGTTCGGGAAGTGTGAAACCGTACAACATAAAGAACGGGATCACCATCCAGCCGATTGTCGATCAGGACCCGGACAATATCGTCATCACCGCAACAACGAACCTCCCCATAGGACAGGAAATTTTGGTTGAGGTCTATTCAACATCATTCGTGCCAACCCAACGTGACCAGTGCCTGTTCGGGGCAAGCGGCATAGTAAAGGTGACCAGGGGGAAAAATGGTCTCAACCAGACCACGGTTGATCTCACGTCCCCTTTCTTCCATCTGCCGGAGGATGAGTACTTAGTCTCAGAAGTTGGCCTCAGTCAGGATGCAGAGGGGTCAGCAATTTTCAATGTCAGAAGGCCCTAAAAGGACAGGATCGCGGGAAAAATTTCACGCTTTTTTTAAACGGAATTCGTTGCAGCAATAACCTGTTATGGAACTCTTCCTGGTTTTTGGGTAATGGCGACACCCTGCCCGAGGGACAAAGGTGCCCTCTCTTCCGGAAGAGGTACCCTCTTTTGCCATTATCCAGAAAATCAACGACGGGACTGGAGAGGGAGTAAACGGGAACATTGGGGAAGAGAAGGTAACCGAACCCCGGTAAACCGCTTTGCCCGGAGATAGCCCGAAGGCTGCCGAGCGAACCCGATGGGGTGGGCCCCCATCAAAATACGTGAGGGGAATGAAAATTGCAGTACTTTATGCTCCAGCGATAAGCGAGCCCAAAAATTCTTTTCCCTCATGGCTTGAGAACAACGGCAGCTCCCGGTTCTCTACGACCGCACTCCGCTCTACGACAACTTCTTCTCCCGTGATGGGGTTGAACCCCTCTTTCCGGCAGAGCTCCTTGTGCACGAGCACGCCCCGCCGTTGCCACGCCGGGGTTGCTGCGAGGTTCACTCCCCGCTGGTGCATCAGATCGTGCATCTCCTTTGCCGGCATTCCCCGGAGCCGGTGTGCAGCCTCCCGCCCGTTCATCCCTTCGCTGATGAGCGCCTGCTGACAGTACGCGTTGATGTGGTTGCGCCACGCCTCGTTCTGCCGGTTGGCAAGATATTCAGAAGCAAACTCCTGGGTTGCCTGGACGATCCGGGCATCGAATGCCAGCGGAGCGACGCAGCCGAGGGCCATGCTCAGAACGCTTGCCGCGTACGATGCAGCGACCGAATCGATCTTCTCCACCCGGCCGTTGAACGGCAGTTTCGTCAGGTAAAGGCTGATCTCATCCGAGAACGTAAACGCAAATTCCGGGGAGAGACCGCTCTCGGCAACAAGCGAGGTGCAGGCCGCGACCATCGCTTTGTTGAAAAATTCGTCAAACGGTTTTTGGAGCCCGAGCAGCCCGGTCAGGCGGTGGAATGCACGACCGTCGAGCCGGACAAAGACAGGGGGGATGGTTGAGATAGCAGAAAATATTTCCCGGTTTTCCATAACTCACAACCGCCGGGGAGCCGGCTCAAAAATATTGGAGGACCCTAAAAAAATGCAGGAACACCCGCTTACTCTTCGCCGCTTCCACCGGTGAACGCGCCCGGGAGGTGCCGGATCAGGACGATATCGTCGATCGCGCTGATGATCCGGTAGGGGATCTTGAGTCCCTTGAAATTCCGGAGTTCAAAGAGCTCGTCGTTGACCTTGCCCACGACGATGGATTCTAACTTCTTCTGGTCTACGTCGATGACTACATCCTCGACTTCTCCAACAAACATGCCCTTGTCCGTATAGATCTGAAGCCCGAACAGCTCGGTAATCTGGGTTTCCATCGTTATCAGATGAAAGTATATACTTAAGAGTTAAAAAGATACTCCTTTGCTATGGACGGGTCCTTTCGCATCGGGCGCTTATCAGGCATCCCGATCCAGATTCACTACACCTTCCTGCTGGTGATCCCCCTTTTTGCCTGGATCCTCGGCAGCCAGATCACCGCCACCATCGATCTTCTCAAGGGAGTGTATGCGGTCCCCCTCGATCCGACACTCATCACTTCAGGGTTTATCCCCTATATTCTCGGGGCTATCGTCGCCATCGGGCTCTTTGGCGGAGTGCTGATCCACGAGATCGCCCACTCGGTTGTTGCCCTGCGGAACGGGATCCGGATCAAGAATATCACCCTGATGATCTTTGGCGGGATCTCGAGTATGGAAGAGGGGACGCCGGACCCGAAGGTTGAGCTCCCCATGGCCCTTGTCGGACCATTCACGAGCCTCGGGGTCGGGGTTATCTGCTCGGCAATGGTGTACATCCTCCCGGACATTGCCCCTGACCCGGCAACTGCCGGGGTCGTGGTCTTCCTCTTCGCATACCTCGGCCTGCTCAACACCATCCTCTTTGCCTTCAACCTCCTCCCTGCCTTTCCGATGGACGGCGGCCGGGTCCTCCGGGCATTCCTCGCCAAGCGGATGCCGCTTCACCGGGCAACCCGGATAGCGGCCGATATCGGCAGGGGGTTTGCGATCCTCTTTGGTATCGTCGGCCTCATCTTCTTAAGTCCGTTCTTGATCCTGATCGCCCTCTTCATCTATATCGGCGCGACCATGGAGACAAACGCGGTAAAATACAACTTCCTCCTCCAGGATGTCACGGTAGGGGATATAATGAGCAGCCCGGTAACTACGGTTCCCTCAAACCTGCCGGTCAGCCAGGTAATTACCATGATGTACACGAGCAAGCATCTCGGCTTCCCGGTAATCGAACGGGATACCCTGGTGGGGATGATCACCCTTGCCGATGTCAACCGGAGATCCTCGATCGACCGCGAAGCGATGCAGGTGCGGGATATCATGACCCGGGATCTGATTACCCTTCCTCCGACTGCACCGGTGATCGATGCCCTCAAGATCATATCCGCGAGGAACATCGGCAGGATCCCGATCGTGAGCGAAGGGAAGGTTCTGGGCATCATTACCCGGACCGATATCATCAAGATCACCGAACTCAAGCAGATCTGAGAAAGATACTCCTTTACTCCGACAACTCTGCTTAATAAAACGTAAAGGAATGAGTGGCCGGGACTGCAGAGCAGCTACACCGTCACTTGATGGATCTCTCGCGATGGATCCCGCACATTTGGGGTCGCTTGGGCCTTCCTGGCTGGGCTTTGACGGACAAATCGGGTGATGGAACAAATTCAATTATCCACCGGGAAAACCGTACAGGTTTGCCCTCGGTGCCCTGGCTTACGCAGTCCGCCCTGCCGAACTCGACTAGGTGAGGCTTGCAGACGGAACAGTCCAACGCTTCGATCCAACATTCTGCGGATACGCCCCTTTCTCAAGGGGAGATATCGATGATTTCGAATTCAATGCCGTAATCAAGGAAGTCAGAACGACCAGTTTTGAAGGAAGTACAAGTTATCAGCTAACGATCCCACTATGCAGACAGGATTATTCCGGTGAAATGCGGGATATTGATATCCCCTTATACGCAACCGAAAATGTCCTGCAAGGATACATTCAGGTAGAAGGAGATCGGATCACCGGGTTCCTGTGGCTGCAGGGACATCAAGTCTGACGCGGGCTTTGCCCCGCCGCCGGGGCGGCCCCCCTCGCGATGACGTCGCAATTCATTTCCGAGAACACGACGCTAAAGAGAGAAGTAATTGGAGTGCCATCGCCTGCGCCCCCGCTCCCCGGGGGCGGGATGGGGGGAGGGGGGCTTTCGTTGAACATATTTTTCAAAGCAGCCTGTTAATCCGCCGTTGAAAAATCCAACACCGGATCGATCCCCGAACTGCCCGCCACCCTGACATACGCAGCAAGATCCCGGAAAGGCCGCTTCGCCACAACCGCTGCGGCCCTCTTCTTCCCGATCCCGGGCAGCCATTTCAGCGCAGATGCAGGAAGCCGGTTGATCATAACCGGGACCGGCAGCGCGGTGATAGACCTGCTCCCCCAGTCCACGACAACCGCATCGAGAACGGTCCGGACGGGAAGCCGGAGCGGAAGCCCGAGAAGGATCGGGTACGATCCCATCTGCCTCCCAAACGAGAGATCACCGGAGACTTCGACCTGCACATCCTTAAGCACGGTCCCTGCCGGGTACACCCGCTGGAGCATCGGGAGATCGATCTTCTCCCGCACGAGCGCCTTGAAGGACCTGAACCTCCGGTCGTATCTCCCGAGAGTGTTGTCCGTGTAGACCGGTGTTCCCTCAAATGGCATCACCTGCCGGATGTTTACCCGCCGGACCAGCAGGCCCGCGGCAAGTACGCGTCCGAGGAACTGCTCGTTCTGATCGTAGGTCGCTTCCGTCTCACCGGAGAGACCGCAGACAAAGTTGAGGCCCGGCAGGAGCTCCGGAACACTCTCTCTCCGCATCCCGCCCACTTCGTTGACGATCTCTATCGCCCGGAAGACCTCGTCCGGCTGTGCCTTGAGATGGTTTGCCGCGATCACCGCCGGGTCCGCACTCTCCAGGCCAAACGCAGCAACATCGCCGGAGGTGTGGTGCCGGACGATCGCACGCAGGGCTTCCCGGCTCTCCTCCTCGTGGCGTGCGATTGTCGCGGGGTTCGTGTTGTCGATGTGGAGGGTTCGGAGATCCGGCGCAGCCGCCCGGATGGAGCCGAAGAGCTTTTCGAGTAGTTCGGGTCTCGGTGCGGGATACTCCCCGGCCCCTGCACCGTACGCGAGGATATCCGGCTGTCGCCCGACCCGGAAGTGGAGGGCCCCCTGCTGGTTCAGAGCTGCGACCTCGGCCGCAATGGCTTCGATGCTCCGGTGCTTCGGCGCACCGTAGAACGGTTCCGTGCAGAACGAGCAGCCGCCCGTTGCACCGTGTGAGCAGCCGCGTGCGGTCTCGAGCTCACACATCACGAAGGGATGATCCGGGTGCTGTCCGATAATTCCTGCTCCCCCGACACTCCAGGGATCGGTCCTGGCGTAATCAAGCGTTCCTTTCGGTTCGCCGCCATTGAGGTAATTGTCAAGGGCGATTGCCGGCTCCCCTTCGAGCAGCGCATCGTACCCAGCAATGACCTGCCGGATCGCCTTCTGCCCCCCGCCGGATGCAGACCCGAACCCGATCGGCCCGCCGACCAGTTTCTGCTTCCCCCGGAAGAGGTGGCCGATCTGCTGGACCTCGGTTAAGGTAGCCGGGGTCCCGCCAAGGTATTTGCCCGGGACCGTGACGCCGGCGATCATCACGAGCGTATCGGCATTGTTGAGGTCCGCCGCGGTCTGCGGTTCCCTTCTCAGCTGGTCGATCGTCTGATACCGCACGGAGTATCCATTCTCGATCAGGGCACCTGCGACCGTCCGGATGTAGGGCGAGATGTACGGTGGGACGCCAAGACAGGCGGGCTCATCAACGTACCCGTCGAGGATGACCGCGGTTCCTTCTGCCCCGGTCCCGGTTCGGGCCGTGCCGGTCCCCGTCACCGGCACCGATGCGGGTTCCGGTTCGATCACTACGACGGTCGCGAAATTCCCGCGGATCCATTTACGCTTCATGGCCGATCAGGGCAAGGAGTCTTCGCGCCCAGTGGAGTTTCCCGCGCTTCATGGGTTCGACGTTCATGTCGTCGAGATCGAAGCCGACAAGCGTGATATGCGAGGCGCTGAATTCCTCGGCTGCGAAGACCGCCCGGTCGCCGTCCGTGAACCCGCCAAAGTTGTGCACGTTTGGAAGAGGAGCGCTCTGGGTCGTTCCAACGATCGGCCCGGTAAACCGCGGGACCCAGTGCTTCAGAAGCGGGATGTTATCGCCGTGTGCATGGATGACGACAATCGTCCCTTCCCGGTTCAGCTCCGCGAACCGGTCCGTCGCGCCATCGAGATCGGTGAAGATGGCATCAGGGTGGATCCCGTACCGGTCAAGGACTTCCGCTGCCGCATCCGCTGCAAAAACGATCCCCCTGATCTCCCCGAGTTCGTCCTTTAACTTCGGAGCATTGCCGCAGACCGTCAGATCGTTCCCGTCCGTGAGGGCGGCAAGCGAGAGGAGGTTGTCCCGGGTCATGAGCGAGGAGAGGACCCGCGCAGCCTCTTCATCCGCGGCCCGGTCAAACCCGAAGCATCCGAGGATCTCCCGGTAATGGGGTTCCCAGTCCTTAAACTCCATTCTTCTTGCCCTCATTTTCAAGGCCGACGAGGTTCTTGAACTTCTGCAGGATGGGCTCGATAACAAAACCGAGCAGCTCCGCCTTGTTCTCCACCTTCCCGAAGTAGTGGAGCGGGAGGGTTGCGGCTGCCATGTTCGGGTGGCCGCCGGCATCGCCGATCTCGCCGAACGCTTCGGAGAGTGCGTTCCCTATATGGAGCCGGATATCCCGGTTGCGGGCGGAGATGACGATCGCGGTGTCGGTGATCCCGTACACGAGCGCCGTGTTGACGCCTTCGAGCGTTATGAGGAGCTCCGCCGCCTGGGGAAGGGCATCGCGGTTCATCACGTACCCCACGTCCGAGAAGAGGTACCCGCTCTGGATCCTCCGCTCCTGGATCGCCTTCCCGATGACATCCAGCGTCTCCTGCGACATGGAGGGCGACATGATCTTGTCGAGGAGGTCGGCATCGGTAAGGGGCAGGAGGAAGCCGGCATAATTGAGATCCTGCGGCGTGACGCTCCGCTTGAACTCCCGGGTGTCTGTCCGGATCCCGTAGAGGAGCGCTGTCGCGACCCGCATGTCTACGGGAACATCGAGCTCCTGCAGGTACTGGGTCATGATGCTCGCGGTTGCGCCGACGCCGGGCCGGATGTCGGCGAACGCGCTCTGGGATGCCAGATGTTTGCCATCCTTGTGATGATCGATGATGATGTTGATCTTCATCTGGGGCGGGACATCGTTGTTCGCCCCGGGCCCGGAGCAGTCGACCATGGCAAGGTAATTACACTTCTGGAGTGCTTCGATCGTCAGGTGTTCCATCTTGATATCGAGGAGGTTGACAAAGGTCCGGTTCTCCTGGTGGCCGATATTTCCTTCATAGAAGATCCGGGTCGCAAGGTTCTTGTTTGCCGACCGGGCAATCTCGGCAAGCGCCATGGCAGATGAGATCGCATCCGGGTCCGGGTTCTTGTGGGTGATGATGCCAAGGGTTCCTTCCCAGCCGGCAAGGAGCCCGTACAGCCGCTGCGAGAGCCGGCTTGAATGCTGTTTCCGGATCTGGAGGATCGCGGCGCGGGCCACGACCTCCTGCGGGTAGAGAACAAACTCCGCGCCTGCGGCGGTGAGCTTACCGCCGTTGACCGGATCGATCGACCGGGCAACGACCTGCACGGCCGGGTACCGCTTCTTGATGGTGACGACCGACGCGAGATTTGCATCGGGGTCACCGGTCATCACGAACGCGATCTCGAACGGGGGGAGCCCGAAGAGCATATCGGATGAGGTGATATCGCGCTGGTAGGCATCGTACTTCTGGTCCCGGAGGTGCCGGACCCGCGACTCATCCTTGTCCACCACGACTACGCGCTCATTCTCTTTGGCGAGTTCGAGAATGATGTTGTACCCGTTCGTCCCGCACCCGAAAATGCAGTATTTTGATGGTCCCTGCGATTCAAACGGGGCTGGTTCCGGCATGTTACAGAAGATGTACCACTCCAGTGTATTAAGGGATTCGAGTCGGACGAGAGCCAAAACATTTATTCGGCATTATCGACCATTTTACTAGGTCTAACAGGCTTGGGTCTGTAGCTTAGTTCGGCATAGCGGCGGACTCTTAATCCGCAGGTCAAGGGTTCAAATCCCTTCAGGCCCGTTTTCTGATATTTTTCTGTGAGCCAGCCCCGCTTTCCGGGAGACGTGCGGGTTCCCCTTCAGGTAAAACCGGTACGGCTGCTCCCTGGCTTTCGCAATCCCGACCCGGGTTGTCTGGACGATCATGGACTCCTCCACCGTATGCGACCCGAAAACACTCCTTCGCGAAGAGATCCTGAGCGGGCCGGAATTGAGCGGGACACCATTGAATTCACCGGTTATTCCGAGAGCCTGCGTCAGCCTCCCCGGGCCGCTGCAGAGGAGACGGAGCTCATGGGTTCCGCGGCGTTCCTGCATCACGGGAACCCCTTTTACCGGTTCGAGCGCCCGCAGAAAGACAGCCCCACGTTCGCCTTCATCCGTGCCGGTGACCACGTTCATGCACCAGTGCATCCCGTACACAAAAAAGAGGTGGGCATGACCCGGCGGGCCGAAGAGCACGCTGTTTGCGTCCGTTCTCCCGTGAAACGAATGCGCCGCCGGATCCCGGCGGGGGTACGCTTCGGTCTCAACGATCATTCCGGTCGTGGTCTCGTTGCCCTCGGCATGCACAAGAGAGCAGCCGAGGAGGCCCCGGGCTGTCGCGATGGTATCCTGATCGTAAAATGAAGAGGGAAGGATCATTGTTCCAATGGGAAGGGAAACTGCTGCGCCGGCCGGTGGTGAGGGGACCTCAGGCTTACCCTGCACACACACCCGCGATGCAGCTTTCGGATCGTTTTTCCGGCCTGTTCAGTGGCCCGGGAAATATTCAAACCGGATCTGGCTTTCGGGTATCTCGATCTCCCGGAGGATCGCGAGTATTGCGTCGACCATCCCCGGAGGCCCGGAGGCGAAGAAGACCCGGTCCCGCCAGTCGGGCAGCTCCTGCTCGATCATCCGGTGATCGATCCTCCCGGTCCTGCCGTTCCACCCGGGGCCGGGTGCGGTGAGGGTCAGAACAATACTGAGGTGGGGGTTGCGCTCGGTCAGGTCCCGCATCTCGTGCCGGAACAGGAGCTGGTCTTCGGTCCTTGCCGAATAGAGGAGCGTAATATCCGTGGTGAACATCATCTCCGTCGCGTACCGGGTCATGCTCCATAAGGGGGTAAGCCCGATTCCCCCGGCGATGAACGCAACTTTTTTGTACTCCCCGATGAACGTGAAATCCCCGAAGGGGCCGCTGGCGTGGATTTCATCGCCGGCTTTGAGCGCCAGCAGCGCATCCGCAAACGGGTGGCCGGTCAAGCCTTTCGTCACCTCAAAATACGGCGCATTTGGGCTGCCCGAGAGGGTCAGGGACTTTGTGAGCGCCGAAGTGCCGGTCCCGACCGTGAGGATAATATACTGACCTGGGAGGAACGTGAGCCCGCGGGGCCTCTCGAACCGGACGGATACCGAAGAACCTGAGGAAACGGACTCAATGACCCGGCTCACAAATTCCATACAGAGAATACCTGACAGGAAGACACATAAAATATTCCTTTCTCAAAGCGGCCCCGGTCAACTTCCGCTTCGCCCCGCTCTCTCCGTTACCCCAGACATCACGGCCCGCCCCGGTCAGGCGGATCTCTTTAGCACATCTTCAAATGACCGGCCGTGCGCCAGCGCGACAACAACGACTGGCAATGGTTCGGGGTAAATTCCAGACAGGTCTCTTTCACCGGGAGATCCCGGGTGGATGGCAAGATGCTCGACCGGTGGAGCAAAACGGTGCATCCACGCCAGCCCGGTTGCCCCGGGCAACGACCCCCGCAGCCGCCAGCCGGCCTCCTCAAAGGAAGACCGCATTCAGGCCATGCAGGTAAAACGACCGTGCAGGATCCCCGTTTGCAAAACGCTGGCAACAGAGGCCGGCCGGGGGTCCCGTTTGCCCGGAGAAGAACTGCGAGAAGGTGGCTCTTGGCAGAGCAGAAACCGATCCAGTACGCGAAAACCTCTGAGGCTTTCAGGGTAACCGGGTTCTGCCGGAGATCGCCGCTGTGCCGGATCTCATCGCGGCCAAAGAGGAGGCACGAGGCAGCAATGTCCCGGTCAATCGTGAGCCCTTCTCCAAGTTTTTGCAAGTGACTGTATTTGCGGATTGTTGCAAACGATGACCGGAGACGCAAGCCAGGTATCCCGCAGGATCGGGAGAGGATGCCTTCACGGGATCCATCCCCTCCGGACCCACCGCTCGTAATCGTCTGTACGGAGATCCCGGTTCTCAAGAACGATTGCACGGAAGTCCGACCGGTTCTCCACGATGCTCGCTTCCTGCGCCGGATCGGAGAACCCGTCTGCAATCGCGCTAACGAGTCTCCGGCCAAGGGCTCCTGCGTCCTGCTCCACAACATCCACGGCCCCGGCGTCCCCGCCTGTTGCGACATGGATCCTTCCGATCGAGACGATCCCCAAATAGTTGAGCAGATGATCCATATAGGTGGTCGTTTCATCGCCACCGGACCCGTGGGTTGTCGCAACCGAACACCCGACCTTCCCGGCCAGTGCCTGGTAATGGATCGCATCGGCGAGCCGGTCGAAGAAAATTTTCATCTGCCCGGTTATGCTGTCGAAGTACACCGGGGATGCGAAGACGATCGCATCCGCCTCGTTCATCCGGGCCAGGAGAGCAGACAGATCATCTTCGTACACGCAGATACCGTTGAAAGTGCATCCCTCGCACGCGGTACACGGGGTAATCCGGAGATCGGCAAGATCGACAATCTCCGTCTCCGCGCCAACCTCTGCTGCGCCTTCGAGAACAAGACCGGCAAGTCTTCGCGTTGTGCTGCGGATTGTCCGGGGACTTCCATGGATAGCGAGGATCTTCATGATTCGCGTGGCTCCTGCTTTAGTGTAGGGCGGACCGGGTTATTATGCCAGGGGGAGTCCGGGCGTTCCATCGGATCTTCCGGAATGCGGGCCGGACAGAACCAGACAGTACTCCAGAAATTTGGCGAGGAAAGGAAGAACCGGAAAAAATCAAAAAAAGGGAGACTTCAATCACACATACCGGGCATCCCGCCCATTCCCGGGGGCATGCCGCCACCGGGTGCTGCGGACTGCCGGGAAGCGATGACATCATCGATGCGGAGGAGCATGACGGTTGCCTCAGCAGCGCTTGAGATCGCCTGGGTCTTTACCCGGAGCGGCTCGACAACGCCTTCCTTGAGCATATCGGTGGGTTTGCCGGTCCCGGCACTGACACCGAACGTCTTCTTCCCTTTCTGGTGCGCCTCACGCATATCGACAAGGACATCGATCGCATCGTGACCCGCGTTCTCAGCGAGGGTCCTGGGGATGACTTCGAGAGCTGCTGCGAAGGCCTCGATGGCAAGCTGGACACGCCCGCCGGAGCTTGCGGCGAATTCCCGGAGCCGGAGCGAGAGTTCAGTCTCGATCGCACCGCCGCCCGGGACGACCTTCTTGTCCTTGATGACAACGCTGGTGACCATGAGTGCGTCGTGGATCGCCCGTTCGATCTCCTCGACCACGTGCTCGGTGCCTCCGCGGACGATGATGGAGACCGCCTTCGGGTTCTTGCACTTCGAGACGTAGATCATCTCGCCGCCCGAGACTTTCCGCTCCTCGACAAGACCGGCCACACCGAGATCCCTGGAGGAGATCGCATCGATGTTGTTGACGGTTGTCGCACCGGTTGCGCGGGCGATATTCTCTCCGTCGCTCTTCTTGACCCTGCGGACCGCAAGGATTCCTGCCTGGGCGAGGTAGTGCTGGGCGACGTCATCGATCCCTTTCTGGCAGAAGATGACATTTGCACCGCTCTTTATGACCTTCTCGGTCATTATCTGGACCATGTGCGCCTCTTCGTTGAGGAATGCCTGCGCCTGTTCGGGCGAGGTGATATTGATCTTCGCGCTGACCTCCGTCTTCTTGAACTCGAGCGGCGCGTTGAGGAGGAGGATCTTTGCGTTCTTTACCGAGGCCGGCATATTCGGGTGGGCCCGTTCCTTGTCGATGACCATGCCCTCGATGAGTTCGGTGTCATCGATCGATCCGCCGGTCTTCTTCTCGACATTGATGTGGCTGATGTCTGCAGTGCCGTCCGCATCTGTCACGAAGACTATGGCTTTTACGATAATGTTGCAGAGGGCATCCTTTGCGACTTCCGCGTTCTTGCCGGTGATCGCCGTGCCCGCGATATTCTTTAAGACCGCTGTGTCGGTCGGCTTGACCGTGATTGCAAGATCGTCGAGAAGCTCCAGTGCCTTCTCCGCCGCCATCCTGTAGCCTTCGGCGATCGTGGTCGGGTGAACCTTCAGCGCGAGAAGTCCCTCGGCTTCCTTCAGGAGTTCTCCGGCAACAATGACCGAGCTGGTGGTTCCGTCACCGACTTCAGCGTCCTGCGTCTTTGCGATCTCGACGATCATCTTTGCGGCCGGGTGTTCGATGTCCATCTCTTTTAAGATGGTGACGCCATCGTTCGTGATGGTAATGTCACCGATGCCGTCGATAAGCATCTTGTCCATTCCCCCGGGCCCGAGCGTTGAGCGCACAGCCGCTGCAACCGCCTTGGCCGCGGCAAAGTTGCTGTTCTGGGCCTCCTCGCCGCGACTCCGGGTCGCGCCTTCCTTCATGATGATGATGGGTTGTCCCCCGAGTTGTTGTGACATGATATCCCCTTAAATCTTGTACAGGTTGTTGTTCATCCGATAAAAACAAAATGATCGAATCTTCCCTTATCGCCCGGGTACCGCGACCACCCACGCCCGATCCCGCATCGTGGCCGGGAAGGAGCGGGCGTCGAACCACATGGCATCGAACTCGCCGTAATTGAAATAGGAGACGCCATCAACCCGGTCATCGTGGGTGTCAACGGAATCGGCAAAGATGATCACATCGTCCCAGATGGTTTCTCTTCCCCGGCTGTCATAGCCCGTGACAACGACCCAGTGACCGCCCCCGTCCATCCACTCGGCCATCGTAGGAATCCCCGCGTCAAGGTTCGTGCCCAGCATCTCCCGGCTTCCGCCGGTGCCCCACGTTGCATTCCACCCGTTGCGATTGAACCAGGAACTGATCTGTTCCGGGTTGATCCCGGTGGTGTCGGATACGGTCGGATTCATCTCCCTGGCGATCCGTTCCTCTTCAACGTCCGTATTGTTCGCAGGTTTCTCGTAATACGACATGACGGTCATGGCTGCCACTGCCCCGCAGCTGTAGTTTGTCATCTGCTGCCGATACGCCTTCAGGGGAATGACGGTGAGGTGGTCATTCGAATGAAGACTATCGAAATCGATCCCGGTATAGTAGCGTGGTTCCGGAAGAGACGAAGCCAGGTCATACCGTACCCCCTGCCCGGGATCACCGGCAAGAAGAAAGATTCCCGCACCTGCTGCAACGAGCGCACACAGACCGGCAAAATGAGAATATACAACCCTCGCAGTCCACACTTCCTCGTAACGGGATTGGACCTCCCGGCAGATGAATGATACCGGTGACGCGATTGAGAGCTTCCCCGGAAGACCTGGAGAGCAAAAGCCAACAGGAGAGATGGCGGGATCATACCGTGCGGATGAGGTCAGAACGAGGTACGCAACGCCGAGGATGACAACTGCGATAACAACCATCATGACCTTCAGCCAGGGCATTTTCGGGGCGGTCTTCCTCTTCGCACGATCGCGTGTTTGCGGAACGTCTCCACCCCCGGTAACGGTTACCCCGCCTCCTTTCCCGTACCTCAGGCCGATACCGGGCGCAGGCTTCTTCTTCCATGACTGGAGGCCCCCACACTCGTGGACCGGGGGGAGGCGGCAGTCGGCACAGAAAGATCCCCCGCAGTGCTGGCAGCTGAATGGGAGGGCACATTCTCTTCCGCATCGATCGCAGCGTGGCATAGGGGATGATTAGGTTCTTTCGGAAAATTAAGCTGCCGGAAATTCCCGGTGCGCTTTTTTGGGAAAACCTGCTGGTTTTGCCGGGGAACATTTTTTTGGCCACCGGTCAGTACCCTCAAGCCTCCCCGGAAATTCCCCGAGCCCGGGCATTTTATCCCTCAGGTAAATTCCGGAAATTTTCGTATGGGAAGACTCTCTCTCCCAGTATCCCGGGCCAATCCCTTTATCGTTCAGAAACCAAACTCTGACCGGAATGGGAAGCTACCTGCCGGGCGATGTCGTCCTCGTCTCCCTTGCAATCGATGACCGGAGCGGAGCAAAGATCCGGCCCGCAGTTGTCATCGCTGAAGCAGGAGGCGGGGGTATCTCGGTCTGCCCGGTCAGCAGCAAACCGCCAACAGATACGCCGAGCGTCCCGCTCAGCCTCGACGATTTCGCATCCGGCGGCCTCGATCTCTTTGGCGAGAGCTACATCATGGTCTCCCGGATCCGGGTTATCCGGAGTGGCGAGGTGATCGGGAAGCGGGGCAGGATTATTCCGGAGAGACTGGACGAGATAAAAAACCATGCGGGGAGCCATGAAGCCCCGGACGGCAGAAGCCGGGAAAAGTCCGGGCGGTCAGGGCCCGTGCGCTGATTTTTTGTTCCTGGTCAATAACCGGAAAAAGTCGGTTCCCGGACAGAACTTCCGGGCCTGAAGATTCCGAACAGTCACCATCTGATTCCCGGGAGGGGTTTTTTGGTTTCATCCCGGATATACCGGATACCCGGAATCACTATCCTTATTACACAAGGTGGTGACGATCCTTTTCCATGCATATCACACAAAATATCGAGGCTATCGAATCAGAGGTCGGCCGACTCTCGCCGGTCCAGAAAATCCTGCTCGGGACCGATGGCTCGGTCACCCAGCTTCTCGAAGCGATCACCGGAGCAGCGGAGGCGGTCGGGACCCGGGTCCAGGAGATAGTTCCCGCGGATGGACCTACCGCGGATCGTCTCGGGATCCGGGTCGGCGAACCGGTGAATTACCGGGTCGTGGAGCTCCGCAATGTTTCAAGCGGCGAAGTCCTGATCCACGCGATCTCTCACACGCCGGTAGACCGGCTCTCCCAGGAGTTCCGGGACGACCTGATGAAAGCCGATATCCCAATCGGGAAGATAATAAAGCAGCACCGCATCGAGGCACGACGGGAGATCCTCAACGCCCGGGTCTCCGCCGCCCCGGATGACGTGGGGAAACTCTTCTCGCTCTGCAGGAATGAGCCCCTCCTCAGCCGGCAGTACTGGATCATCCACCGGGGGAAGCCACTCATCTTCATCGAGAAGCAGTTGTCGTAGTGTCACGTTCCCGTTCATTCCCTACTCCGGCCCTGGAAAATTCCCGGATTGATCGTACTGCCGGTTGTTACCCGCGATGATTATTAATTTTGGGTAAAGGACCGCTCCAGCCCCTGACTATTTTCTCAAACAACGATACGATTCTCCGCCTCTTAATTCTATCAGAATCACTTCGGGGGTCGTACTTCCAGACATATTCAGCGAGGTAGAACGGCAGTTGAGATCTCGTCATTCCTCCTTTCGGAGCGAGTTTTCTTTTAAGAGATCAGGAGAATCCCTCAAGACCATTGAGGTGATCTCCACCGCCATCGCTCTCCTGTTTCACCCGTATTTCACATACCCGGCGTCTTTCAAACCCGGTTCGTCCACCAATTGAATCTGAACTCTGTTCCATCAGGAATACCTGATGATCCTTTCCCCTCATCACTCGACAAGCTCAAACGGCAGCGGGAGAGTACGAGGTCATATTTACCTTGAACAGCGCCCCTTCCCGCGGCTCATTTTGTATAACTTTTTTGAAATTGCATCCCGGGCAGGCAATTTTTGCCATTTTTCCCCCGTAAGTCCTTCTTGGACTCAGGGCTGAAAAGAGTACATTACCAACAAAAATTATTGGAGGGAGATGATCGGCTGGTCGTACACCCGGTAGATCTTGCCGGCGCTCGTCACATAGACCTCGACCCGGTCGTTGCCCCGGGTCGCCGGGATCACGAGCTCGTCGCCGCGCCGGGGCTTCCGTTCATTGTCGTTGAGGTACCCCTCGATGACCTTGCCGTCGGACCGGGTCACCCGCATCAGGATGCTCTGGACGCTAATCTCTCCCGGACCGCCGTTATAAAGTAGGTGGATGGTTGCATCGGGACGTTCTTTGGTGATCGCTATATTGACGAACTGCTCGGCAGGTAGCGTCACGATCGCTTCCGGCGTCAGGGGCGTTGCGGATCCGGTCAGCGGGGTCAGGACTTCTTCCGGCGTCGGGGATGGGGTCGCAACCGGGCCGAAGACCTGGTCGGTCGGGCTCGTGCAGCCGGCGGACAGGACACTTATGATGACCCCGCAGAACGCGAGGAGGAGGATCGTTCGTTTCATAGGATCCGTTTATCTTTTGTTCATATTACTGATTTGTGCCTGCCCTCGCAGCAGCTTCCGGAGCTCTTTGGCCCGGACGCGGGAATCAGCCCGCGGGCATGCATCTGGGCACGCCGGAATTACAAAACCTCAGGAGAGAACAGTTAAATTAAAAAGGACACCGGAGTAACTCTACATATCAGGAGTAACAGGAATGTTCTGTCCAAAATGTGGGAAAGAGACCGATGCTTCCGGAAAATTCTGCCAGTGGTGCGGAGCCGATATCGAGTCGCTTCCGGCAAAGCCAGCGGTCGTCGCTGCCCCGGAAGAGGACGAAGTGCCTGATGTCGGAATTTTCGGCGGGTTCGGCCGGCGATTTGTTGCTTTTATTGTCGATATGATCCTCCTTGTGATCTTGGATATCGTTGCAGTCTCGGTTTTCGGCCTGATCCGGGGGCTCCAGAACCTGTACTTCTACCTCCAGGGCGAACCCGCCGAAGCCCTCACGCTCGATGGGACTACCGCGGCCCTCTTCGGGTCCATCATCGCTGCGTACGGTGTTGCACTCATCATCGTCCCCTGGGTCTACTTCGCGGGCTTCGAATCGTCACGCAGCCAGGCAACCCCGGGGAAACTGCTGATGCGCATCGTCGTCACCGATATCGAGGGCAACAAGCCGACGTTTGCCCGGGTGACGCTCCGCCATTTCGCAAAATTTATCTCCCTCATCTTCTGCCTCGGGTTCATTGCTATCAGGTTCTCCAAAAAGAAGCAGGGATTCCACGACATGATTGCCGGCTGCCTCGTACTCCTGCAGCAGGACTAAACTTTTTTAATAAGTTTTAAGATTTTTTTTTAAAGACGCAGGGCGCCGGAAAAAATTTAAAAAATGCCGGATCTCTTCTCGGGAAAGAACTCGCTTTTTCCCGCGATCGATAGCACTTTTTAGAATTTGCGGGGGACTTTCAAGCTTCACGGGAAAGGGAGATGCTGCTTTTGCGGGAGTTACCTGGTGACCACACAAATTCTGGAAATTTTCGTCCGCAGAGTTTTGAATTTTCTCCCAGGCAATAAGTTCTGGAAAATTAAAAAACTGCTCGGGAGAGACGTCCATGAACCCGAAGTTCGCAGCCAGACGGTGGAGATGTCATCGGACTAAGACGAGCATTCCCCCCTTCGGGGTTCGATCAGGTGCCACATCGGACCCTCCAGGCAGCAGGGAGGAGGACGCCGACTGCGAAGAGGAGGAGCATCGAAAAGCGGGAGGTTTCGGGTCTCCCTGGGTTTCGTTTCCAGTTCCGGACCCCTCCGGGATCGATGGGATGGGCGTGAGCGTCCTGCGATGTGCCCGCCGATGACAATGATTTCTGAATCCATGCTTCCCAAGAAATTTTGATCCTGGCGTATCCGTTTTACTGCTTGGCGATTGATAAGGGCGGGATGATTATTTCGGAGTACGGTTATTTTTTTATCCCGGTCGCCTTGAAGAACGTGTAGCAGAAGACGCCGTCCGGCTCGCAGGTCCGGTACAGGTCCCGGATCGCCTCGACCCACTCCTTCCTCGTCATCAGGCCTTCCCGGATCGCGTCCTCCTGGACACCCTCGACCATCGCGGTGAAGGTCTGCCGGGTGAACCCTTCGACAAGTCCTGGGCGCGAGGCGTCGACATAGACCATCCGGGGCGAGACCTTAACCGACCCAAAACCGGCACCGGCAACGAGCGGGTACAGCTGCCTCCCGACAAGTGCGTTACCACCGATCCAGCGCTGGAGATCGACAAGACACCGGATCGCCTTGTGGGCCTTCCCGCTCTCCGGGTAAAATAAGGTCGAGCCGTGATCGCCCTCGATCACCGTGATCGAGCCGCCCGGCCGGAGAAGCGGGTACAGGCGCCGGAGGGCGAGGATCGGGTCCGCGAGGTGTTCGAGAACGAAACAGACGAAGATGTGATCGAAACTCTCCTCAGGAAACGGGAGTCTGAAGAGGTCGCCCTGCCGGAACGTGACATTCGTGATCCCTGCTGCCCGGATCCGCTCTTCGGCTCGTTTAACGGAGTCGGGCGAGATATCGACCGAGGTTATGTGCGCCCCTGGGCTGTTCCGTGCGAGGATTACAGTTTGGGCGCCGATGCCGCAGCCGGCTTCGAGGATTTCAGCTCCCTCCGGGTAGCGCGTGTCGTGGTGGAGGAGATCCGTCAGGGTCCGGGCCTGGTCAGAGAGCCGGTCGGATTCGCGGGGGGAGTACCCGTGGACATAGCGGTTTTCTGTCATGAACGCTCCATTTACCGGGATCGCTCGATCCCGGGGGATTTGGTGCAGGTTGGCGCCCCATGTACAAAAATGTACTTGGTGGCCGGGAGAAGAGATCCGGGCCGCCCTCCCCGATTTGCGCGATTGCATCGTCAGCGGCCGGACGGAATTATAGCAGGTACGTGGAGGTCTTTATTCATTTATCCGGACCGGAATAAAAACGAGGTGGTGATTGAAATCCTAAGTCTTCCTTCTCTGCCGCGATCAACCAGCGTCTGAGCCGATTGTTTTCAACGTTTTCCGGCGGATCTGCCATCCTCTTCCTCCCGCCTGCCGACCCACGGGAGAACGAGAACAGCGTCGAGCGCGATAACAATGCCGGAGGTCCCGGGTCATGAAAAACCGTGAAAATAAGAGGCCGGGGCCGAGATTCGAACCCGGGTCGGAGGATCCACAATCCTCTAGGATAACCAACTACCCCACCCCGGCATACGGGTGACTGTACACTGCCAGAATATCCGGCAAATGTCCCTTTTACATTAGGACCGGTCTCACATTAATCTATCCCCTTTCCCGACCCGGTGATTCCCTTTCAGGAGGGACTTGAGAACCCGTCCCTTCGCCATCCTTGTGGGCGACTATTAATAGGGTCGGAAGTTCATTATATATCAGGTGGCTCTGAACAGTATTCCTTGAAAAACAGGAGAGCGCGGCCGGCTTTAAAAGTGCCTCGCGTGCGGGAGTTCCAATATTTTTATCCCGGTTCGGGCAGGGATTGGAGGGTGTGGTACGTATGGCGGAGAATCCGAAGATCAGGACGCCGATTGTGTGTGTCATGGGGCATGTGGATCACGGAAAAACTTCGCTTCTCGACCGGATCCGCGGCTCATCGGTCGTGACCTCCGAAGTCGGGGCCATCACCCAGCATATCGGCGCCACCATCGTTCCCATCGAAGCGATACGCACGATGAGCGGGACCATGGGAAAGATGCCCATCAATATTCCCGGGCTTCTCTTTATCGACACCCCCGGCCATCACGCGTTCACGACCCTCCGGGCCCGGGGCGGGGCCCTTGCCGACATGGCAATCCTCATCGTGGACATCAATCAGGGTTTCCAGCCCCAGACCATCGAGGCGCTCCAGATCCTCCGTAACTGCAAGACCCCGTTTGTGATCGCAGCGACAAAGATCGACCGCATCCACGGCTGGAGGGTGAATGCAAACGAATCGTTCCTCTCATCGTTTGCCAAACAGAACGAGCGGGTAAGGACCGACGTGGAGAAGAAGACCTACGAGGTCGTGGGGAAACTCTCCGAACTCGATTTCTCCGCAGACCGGTTCGACCGGGTCTCCGATTTCCGGCGCAACCTTGCGATCGTTCCCGTGAGCGCACACACAGGTGAGGGGATATCGGACCTCCTTCTCATCATGATCGGGCTTGCCCAGCGGTACATGGGCGAGGCTCTCACGCTTGCGGTTGAAGGCCCGGGGGCCGGAACCGTCCTCGAGGTCAAGGAAGAGCGGGGTCTCGGGACAACCCTCGATGTCATCCTGTACGACGGGACGCTGGCTATCGGGGACGAGATCGCGGTCGCATCTCAGGACGATCTTCTCGTGACAAAAGTCCGGTCGCTCCTGAAACCCCGGCCCATGAAAGAGATCCTCATCGAGGATAAGTTCGAGCGGGTTAAATCGGTTGCAGCCGCCGCGGGGATCAAGGTCACGGCGCCAAATCTCGAAGGTGTGATCGCGGGATCGCCATTCTTTGTCATCCGGGGGAACCGGGAGGAGATCGAAGAGAAGATCCGCAGAGAGATGACCGAGATCCACATCAACCTTGCGGAGGAAGGGATCGTGATAAAGGCAGACACGATCGGAGCGCTCGAAGCGCTCTGCAAGGAGCTCGACGGGAAAGGGATCGGGGTCATGCGTGCAGAGGTCGGGGCCGTGAGCAGGCACGACCTCATCGAGACCGAGACTATCAAGAACCCGGTCTTCCGGGTACTCCTCTCATTCAATACCCCCATCCTCCCGGATGCTGCGGACATGATCAGGGACCCGCTGTACACCCAGGTGAAGGTCTTCGAAGGGCGGGTGATCTACCAGCTCATCGATCAGTACGTCGGGTGGCGGGACGAGCAGAAGCGGCTCCAGGAGAAGCTGCGGTTCGAGCACGTTGTCATGCCGGCGAAGATCCGGCTCCTCCCTGACTGTGTCTTCCGGCAGAGCAACCCTGCGGTCGTGGGGGTGCGGGTGCTCAGCGGCAAACTGCGCAGCGATGTGGAACTGATCAAGCTCGACGGGAAGAAGGTCGGTCACTTAAAAACCATGCAGCTCCGGCAGGAGACGATCCGCGAGGCGGATGCAGGTCTCGAGGTTGCGATCTCGATCGAAGGTGCTACGGTCGGCAGGCAGGTAAATGTCGGGGACGACCTGTTCGTCAATATTCCTGAGCGGCACGTTAAGGTGCTCGAGAAAGAGATGATGAAAACCCTGAACCCGGGTACGCAAGAAGTTCTTGAAGAGTATACCTCGATGCGGCGCAAGACCGAACCATTCTGGGGTAAGTAAAAATTCCGGAACCGGGCTAGCGAGGATTTAATATCGTACCGGTCAAACAAAATGGGTACTTCTCATGTGTAGGCGGATATGCCGGCAGCCGGAGACGTGAAAAAATCCATCCGGGTTTTTAAATTGAGAACCAATAAAGAGGAATCAGTATGTCAGATTTCAAATTCGTAGTATCAGATCCCAAGACCGGTCGCGCCTACAATGTCGACGCAACCGGCGGCGTTGCAAGTGCAATCGTGGGAAAGAAGATCGGGGATGAATTCGATGCGGGATCCCTCGGGCTCGCAGGGTACAAGATCGAGATCACCGGGGCATCCGACCGGACGGGGACAACCGCACGCAAGGGCCTGCCCGGTGCAGGGCGTAAGAAAGTCCTCCTCGCCGGCGGCGTAGGGTTCCATCCCACTATGGAAGGGGAACGCAGGCGAAAGGCAATCCGGTCAAACGAGATCACCCCTGACTTTGTGCAGATCAACGCGCGCGTGACTGCGTACGGGGAGAAGACTCTCGACGAGATCTTCCCGAAGGTCGAAGGCGAGAAGAAAGAGAAGTCGGCAAAGGCCGGAAGAAGATAAGATACTTTTTTTCGGATTTTATCCGGAGTCCTCCTTGCAAGGGGCGTCGATTACGGGGTCTTTCCCTGCACGGGAGTAACCGCCTGCGTGGGTGCCGTCGTAACCGTTTCATCCGGGGCTGCGGCTGCTCCCGAGCCACTGTCCATAAAGAAGATTCCTGCCATTGCAAGAACAATGACAAAGCCGGCGATTGTCGATACAAGAACCCAGGGTTTGTCCCATACATTCTGCCTCTTCCTTCTCATGAAACCTCACGTCCCGTCCAGGAGTACTGGAGCTACTAATTATTGCCGGGAAATATGCGAAATACTTTGTTATCCGCGGAAGCGGGGAGAGAATTTCCGGTACTCCGGAAACTTCTTTTTTAAAAAGAGGCGGGGCTGGTGGAATTGTATTATGCCTTCTCTATGCTCTGCCGGAGACCGTCACGCAGGTCCTCGAACGGGACCCGGTATTTTTTCGCAAGAAGGATGAGTGCGGCCGGCGGGAGGAGATAGGTATCGAACCCGGTTTTGATAATGCCGTTCATCTCCGCGACAACTTCGGTCTCGGAGATTTTTGCCGCAGAGGCTATCCTGCCGATCATCACCTGGACCGGATCGTTCCGTTCGAATATCGCCGACGTCGGTTTGAACCCGACCGGGATCGAGACGGATGCCAGATCGAAAACCGGCGAGAAGACCCCGTTCTCCTCCCGGATGAGCCCATCCTCCCCGGCCCGCCGGAGTAGGAGGTTTGCCTGCTCCGTGCTCATCCATTTCCGGTCGAGTGCGTAATAGTAGACGAGCTCGTTCTTGCGCATTCCCGCCTTTCGCGAATGCTTGAACGGGGCGGCGAGCGTAAGCTGCAGGGTCAACCGGGGGCACCCAGGAGAATTCGTTTTACATCGAGCGCGTCGAGCCCTTCGCCTCTCCCATCCTTTGCGATGTCGATGTCAGTCCGTGAGACGCCATCCGTGAGCCGGAGGTAGAAGATCCCGTTGGCGATCGGCACCTTGCCACCACCCCGGAGCGCGAGCGCGAGCACCGAGATCTGGAGATCGACCGATTCGGTGATGACCCCGGGGCGGAGAAGATCAGGGGTGATCTCGCCAAACGTGGCACGATCGACTGCAACCTGGACCTTGGTCCTGACCCTTATCAGTTCTTTACCGGTCGTCTTCGTCGATTCATGGTTGTCGAACCCGGCAATATATTTGAGGGTCTCGTTAAAGGGCATTCCCATAGCAAACGAGAGATCCACCCGCTGAGGGAAACGATAATAGATCCTTCGCATAGCTTAGCTATTGAAATTCTCCAGAGAAAAAAGATTACGAAAGACGGGTTCTCTAAAAAACAGTGCTGCAGAGGAGAAAACCCGCAGGGTTTTTCCCACTGAGCTCTTTACTGCTGTCTTTCACGGATGATATTGTGCTTATGCGAGTAACACGGCGTTGATAACCCCGTCCTGACCAGGGCGGCTCGTGATCCGGGCCTTGCCGATCTCGGTCCTGACAATTGCGCCCTTGGTCAGGAGATTCCGCCGCACGTAGTTCGGGTTTGCACCGTTCTCCAGCACGTTCTCAATCCTGACCTTCTTTGTCTCCCCGTTTGCCGGGTTGGTCACGCTGACCATCTCTGCACGGAGGGCGCGGATCTTCTGGTTTCCGCCGAATGTCCGGACGATGCGCCGCCGCTCTGCACCGATATGGGTGTCTGCGGGTGCAAGCCCGATCTCTGCTCTCCGCTTCATTGCTGCCGGTCGGCGCCTGCCTCCGGTTACCTTTCGAACTGATTCTCCCTGCCAGAGCATAGTGTTACTCCATCATGTATTCCGCGGGAACGAATTCCCGAAGATGGTGCTCTATATATTCCCTTCAGGATTATTTATAGTAATTCCCCGATCGGTCGTAAGAGTCTCCGGCATCTACCGGCATTTCCGGGACGGCTTTTTTTTTAAAAAAAAACGGGAGAAAGCGCGGGAAAAAGATCGTTGTTAAAGATCAGGCAAGGATAGTATCGAGCAGTGCCGCGATCCCATCCCCAGTCTTGAGATTTGTCCGGAATACCGGCATGCCCGGATTGTACCTGCGGATATCCTTCTCCATTCGGTCAAGGTTTGCCCCAACGAACGGGGCAAGGTCGATCTTGTTGATAACGCCGATCGTAGAGTCGCGGAACATCATCGGGTGCTTGTTTACCACATCGTCACCTTCGGTTGAGCTCACAATGACGATCCGTTTCTCCGCCCCGAGCCGGAAGTCGGTCGGACAGACCATGTTGCCGACATTCTCGATGAAGAGAAGATCGATCTCATCCAGCGGGAGGTGATCGATCGCGTGTTCGACAAGATGCGCATCGAGATGGCACTCCTTCCCGGTGTTCGCGTTGAACGCGGGAATCCCGAGCGAGACTATCCGCTTGTAATCGTCGTCACCATACACGTCGCCGGCGATCGCACCCGCCCGGAGGCCCCGTTTGGCCAGCATCGGGACGAGGCGTTCGATAAGCGCCGTCTTTCCCGAACCGATTGCACCCAGGAGATCGAATGCCCGGACCCCGTGTGCCTTCAGCTGCTGTGCGTTCCTGTCGGCAAGCTTGTTGTTGACGTCGTAGACATCCTTCTCAATCCTGACGTCTATGTGATGCATACTAGAACGTTACGAGCGTACACTGTTTATACCTTGACCCACAAACGATCCTGCAATGGAACACGGTGAGCGCATTCTCTATCCCTGCTACTTCAATGCAGCGTATACCCGGGCTGAAGGGCGGAGGGTCCCGCGCAGACTCAGCGCCAAGGCCCCGGTCCTTGCCGAGATCGAACGAGCTCTGGACAAACTCGGCCTGAAGTACCGGGCTGATGAGCACCACCACCCCGGGCACTGGATCCGGCGGGAGGGACGGGTTGTCGTTGAATGGACGGAAAGCAAGGAGGCGCTCATGAAGAGAGTCGCACAGAAAATCAGCGGGAAAACCGGCGGGATACGATGAGCGGACTGTACGATCTTCATACCCATACCATATTATCCGACGGGGAGATGCTCCCGATCGAACTGATCCGGCGGATGGCGGTAACGGGGTACACGACCGTTGCAATCACCGATCATGTGGATACATCCAATACATCCGATGTCCTGTCAACATTGTTCAAGGTGCGGGAGTCAGCAAAACTTTTCGGCGTGGAGCTCCTATGCGGGGTCGAGATCACCCATGTCCCGCCTCAACAGATTACAGGACTCGCAAAACTCGCAAAAGAGGGGGGGGCGGATATTGTCGTTGTCCATGGCGAAACACCGGTTGAACCAGTCGCGCCGGGAACAAACCATGCTGCCTGCCACTCCAGGTACGTAAATGTCCTTGCCCACCCGGGGCTCATAACTGTGGAAGACGCAATGCTTGCGGCTGAAACCGGGGTTGCCCTGGAGCTTACCTCGCGGGGAGGACACAACCGGACCAACGGTCACGTTGCCCGTGTTGCACGCGAGGCCGGATGCAGGCTCGTCGTTGATTCGGATGCCCACGCCCCCCACGATATCCTCGACGAACGCGCGAAACGGATCATCGCCCGCGGTGCCGGGCTGAACGAAGCCGAATGCCGGGAGATACTATCTTTAAATGTCGGCGAGTTCCTCGGGGCCTGAATTTTCTATTTATAGTTTCACGTAAAGTTTTTATATTCTGTTGTCACACATATATAGATTACTAAATTTATTTCATCAAATCCCCGAGGTTGTTGTGAAAGTTGTTGGAAGAGCGGTGAGCACCATTGGCAACCGGATGCTGGTAATCCAGTGCGATGCCGCGCAGCTTCCCGCATTGTACAGTGAGATTACCGACCGGCGCATGCAGCCGGTCGGGAAGATCCTTGATCTCTTTGGGAATGTAAAGGCCCCCTACGCAGCTGTACTCTGCCGCGGGAGATGCACAGTCAAGCCAAACGACAAACTCTTCACGAAGTGAGATCGATCCCCTGCCCGGAAGCGGCCCACTCACACGCAAGCAAAACAAGATCCAGAATTGGTGAACGTGGATGCAAGAAGTTGAAAAATTAAAAATCCTCCAGACCGAGAGAGAAGCTCTCAAGTCGAGAACGAAAGTAAAAGAACAGGAGAAGAAGGCGGAGAACCACACCGAGACTGTCTGCCCCGAATGTGGCGGCCGCCAGCTTGTCCATGACTACGAACGGGCAGAGCTCGTCTGCCAGAGCTGCGGGCTTGTTATCGACGATGACTTCATCGACCGCGGCCCCGAGTGGCGAGCCTTCGACCACGACCAGCGGATGAAGCGATCCCGTGTCGGTGCGCCGATGACCTTCACGATCCACGACAAGGGCCTCTCGACCATGATCGACTGGCGTAACCGGGACTCCTATGGCCGGGCCATCTCCTCCAAGAACCGGGCACAGCTCTA
This sequence comes from Methanoregula sp. SKADARSKE-2, assembly GCA_030919125.1. Taxonomy (GTDB): domain Archaea; phylum Halobacteriota; class Methanomicrobia; order Methanomicrobiales; family Methanospirillaceae; genus Methanoregula. Next base: position 806,680 of record CP121470.1, on the reverse strand, counting down.
TCGTCTCCGCAAGTGGCAGCGACGCATCCGTGTCAGCAATGCGACAGAACGCAACCTTGCCTTCGCCTTATCGGAACTCGACCGGATGGCTTCCGCTCTTGGTCTCCCGAGGAACGTCCGTGAGACCGCGGCGGTCGTGTACCGCGATGCGGTCGACAAGAACCTGATCCGGGGAAGGAGCATCGAGGGTGTGGCAGCAGCTGCGCTCTACGCGGCCTGCCGCCAGTGCAGCGTCCCCCGGACACTCGATGAGATCGCAGAAGTCTCCCGGGTCTCGCGTAAGGAGATCGGCAGGACCTACCGGTTCATCTCCCGCGAACTCGGACTCAAGCTCCTCCCGACCTCACCCATCGATTACGTCCCGCGGTTCTGCTCGGGGCTCACACTCAAGGGCGAGGTCCAGAGCCGTGCAGTCGAGATCCTCCGGCAGGCCGGGGAACGCGAGCTGACAAGCGGCAGGGGCCCCACCGGTGTCGCGGCAGCAGCGATCTACATCTCCTCAATCCTTGGAGGAGAGAGGCGGACCCAGCGCGAGGTCGCAGAAGTAGCCGGTGTCACTGAAGTAACCATCAGGAACCGGTACAAGGAACTCGCAGAGAAGCTCGACATCGAGATCATTCTTTAAAACCATTCCTTTTTAATTCATTTCGCTTACTATATCCCTGAACACCCAAAAACGGGGAGATGGTTTTTAGGGAAGACGGTTCAGCCGGATTATGTGTTTTACGAGGTCTTGTATGCGTGATACTTCTGGTTGCTCTAGTATCTGCCGCTTCTTCATCGGGATCTCGGATGGAACGCGTAATCCCGGGACCAGGATGGGACATCAGGAGAAGGAGGCCAGGGTTCCGCTCGTCACCGGGACGACAGATGTTCCCACCTCACGGTCACACCGGCCACAACCCAGACACCTCAGATTCTCTCCCGCTTTCGAATCCGTCAGTGATTGCTGCAGGAATCGGGTTGGTCTCGCGGGGAGGGGCGGGAGTTACCCACTCCCACCCACGCAAAAAGAAAACAGGGAATTTTTTTTCGTATCCTTAATTCTGTGGATGGACCTGACAACAATATCTATATTGCCAGAGCCGGAACATTATAATTCACATCTTCCGGGCTCGTAGATCAGGGGTAGATCGCTACGTTCGCAACGTAGAGGCCGCGGGTTCAAATCCCGCCGGGTCCATTGCTTTCCCGTAGTTTTCGATCAGTAACAACTATATGGAATCCGCAGAAAAATAGTATGCCGCAAGTAACCTCGCAGGGGCTCGTAGATCAGGGGTAGATCGTCACGTTTGCAACGTGAAGGCCACGGGTTCAAATCCCGTCGAGTCCATCTTCTCTTCAGATTTTCCTTGAAGACAGCAAGGTCTTCCCGGGTTGCGAAGGGACACGATAGTGAACCTGTTTTTGTAGACCGAGGAGACCGTCCGGGGATATCAATCGATACCGTGAACACCTTAGCCGAGATTCACATTCCCGTCTTTTTTATTTCTGCCCCTGATGCTATTGAAGATCGATCGCCAGAGTAACCTGGTTCGCCTCTCATTGTATACCGGTCGTAACAGGAATGGTTACCGGTGAGGGTTTTCTTAAGAGGAGAGCCAATAACCCACACATAGTAAGACTGCACCGGGAAGGGGGTGCTTTTCCAAATCATCTCCGGAAATCCCCAGAAATGCCGGAATGACAGCCGGTCTGCCCTCAAAGTTTTCAGGAAATGTTTTTCCGGATCTTACCGGTTCGGGCAGCATAATAATGGCTTGAATATCCGCTGGTAAATCCGGATGAATCGATCGCGGGGATTGGGATACTATCACCACCGGAGTAAAACAGGTTCAACGTTTTTCCGAAGGTAATCCGGAGATACAATGTTTTTATCCGGCGGAGAAATTGCTGAATGGTTGTGATTTGACGAGATGAGGACAAAGAGCTGATGTTGGTGGTAAATCCTCTTCGAATTTGCAGGATACAGTGGATGCGTGTTGACTTTACAACTGACAGAGCGGCTTGGATAGACCTGATATCCCGGCGTATTGCTCTCTTTAGTGTCTTCTCGCTTTTTGACTTCACAATCAGAGAGAGGAGGCATTGTACCTGAGATCTCTGGGTTGTCGGTACAATTATTTCGAGATAGGCTCTCTCCAGAGCAACACATCTTTATCTATAAACTATGAACTGATCTGAAGTGGAAGTGAATGAGATACTCCTCGATCGCAGTGAGCATCATTCTGGCACTCACAGTATTCACGATAGGCCCCTGTGCAGCATTTTCATCTGGCTGTTTATCACCGTTATTCAGCCAAGATGCCGGCCCCTTGCTTCAGACATGGATGGAACCTGATCTGCACCTGGGCCGCGTTCCCCTCATCACCGGAACGCCGGATACAATTAGCCATGAGGCTCCACCAAGGGCAGCACAGGATAAATCTTCGCCGGATGATTCCCTCCTATCAGGGATATTGCGGGTATTTATTTATTCCTTAGCGGAACTTCGACAACTTCTTCCATTTTGGGCTATCGGCCTCGTGGCCGGTTCTGTCATTGCGGTCTTTGGGAAGGCCAAAATAACGGGGTATATCTCGCGGTTTCAGGGTACCGGGTTTGGGATCCTGGGTATCATTCCCGCTGCCCTGCTGGGTATTGCATCCCCCGTCTGCATGTACGGAACGATCCCGGTTGCCGCTGCGCTTGCACAGGAAAAAGTCCCTGAAAGCTGGCTTGCCGCTTTCATGATGAGTTCGATCCTCTTGAACCCCCAGCTCTTCCTGCTCAGTTTTGCCTTGGGCCCCACGGTCGCTCTTATACGGTTCACGTTTTGTGTGCTGGGTGGAATCTGTGCCGGACTTCTCGTACACTTTTTTTTCAGGAATTCATCATTCTTCACCTTTTCAGAATTCGGGGAGGACTCCTGCCGGGATATCGATCCTGATATGAGAATACGGCTTGCAAAAAATATCTACCGGGCGGTGGTGATCACCGCACCATACCTGTTGCTTGGGATCCTCCTTGCTGCGGTGTACATGGTATACTTCCCTCAGGATCTTATCATCAGCTTGTTCGGGGGAGGCTCGGCATCGGGCGTGGTACTGGCAACCGCTCTCGGGATCCCGATCTATATCTGCGGCGGAGGTGTCATCCCGCTCCTCAAGGCATGGCTTGATAGCGGGATGAGCGTTGGTTCGGCCACAGCGTTCATGCTCTCAGGGCCAGCCACAAAGATAACAAATATCAGTGCGATCAAGATCATTCTCGGGTAACGAAACTTTGTCTGCTATCTTGCCCTCGTTATGGCTTTTTCCATTGGAGCGGGGCTGTTGATCGATACCATTGGCGTGAGGTTGCTGTCATGAAAGAGAAAACCGAATTCGGGAATTGATCCCATGGACCAACACAAAGCGAGGAAATTGCTCAGACAGGTGGCGGATGGATCCATCACCGTGGACGAGGCGGTTCTGCAGCTCAGGAAGGCGCCATTTGAAGATCTGGGGTTTGCCAAGGTCGACCACCACCGCGGCCTGCGTACCAGCGCAGCCGAGGTCATCTACGGGGCCGGGAAGACACCGCAGCAGATAGTAGAGATCGCAGAAACTCTCCGGAGCGGCGGCAAGAAAACAGTACTGGTCACCCGCATGGATGCAGAAGCTGCAGGATATGTAAAAAGGAGCCTTCCCCTGCAGTACTATGAGACCGGACGGATAGGACTTATCGGGGAGGTGCCGGTCCCTGATGGCCATGGAAAGATTGCGATTGTCACCGGGGGTACCTGCGATATACCGGTTGCCGAGGAGGCGGCGCTCACTGCCCTGGCACTGGGAAACGAGGTGACACGCATCTATGATGTCGGGGTGGCAGGCCTCCACCGGCTTCTTGCCCATACCGATGAGATCATGTCTGCCCGCGTGATCATCGCCATAGCCGGGATGGAAGGGGCGCTGCCCAGTGTCATCGGGGGCCTTGCGGATGCCCCGGTGATCGCCGTGCCGACCAGTATCGGGTATGGCGCTGCCTTCGGAGGTCTGGCTGCATTGCTTTCCATGCTCAACTCCTGCGCCAGCGGCGTCAGCGTGGTGAATATCGATAACGGTTTTGGGGCCGGGTACTTGGCCAGCATGATCAATCACATCGGAGTTGAGTGAATGAAGGTGCTGTACCTGGACTGCGGCATGGGTGCTTCCGGTGATATGCTCATGGCCGCCCTGCTGGAGCTGCACCCGGATCGGGAGGATTTTCTGAAAAGACTGAACGGACTGCAGATCCCGGGCGTCTCCATTCGGGCCGCTGCAGTGGAAAAATACGGGGTTGCCGGCACACAGATCCAGGTCGCCATCCATGGCACTGAAGAAGAAGGGGGGGCCACCCACGGAGATCACCCTCATCATCACCTGCATTCTGACCACTCGGGCATCGGGCGGATTGTCGACCACCTGGATCTCCCCTGCGAGGTCCGCGAGGATATCCGTGCCGTTTACGAGATCATCGCTGAAGCAGAGAGCTATGTCCATAAAAAACCCGTGACTATGATCCATTTCCACGAGCTCGGCATGATGGATGCAGTCGCGGATATTGCCGGAGTGTGCATGTTGATGAAGGAACTTGGGCTGGATCAGGTGCTGGCATCCCCGGTTCATGTCGGGTGCGGAACAATCCGCTGTGCACATGGGATCCTTCCGGTACCGGCTCCTGCAACCGCCCGCATCCTGCAGGGGATACCCACCTGCAGCGGGTCAGTCCAAGGCGAACTCTGCACGCCAACCGGGGCGGCGCTCCTGAAATATTTCTGCTCCGGTTTTATCCCGAGGCCGTGCATGCAGGTGCAGAAGTCCGGATATGGCTTCGGAAAACGGGAGTTCGGGCTGGCTAACTGCCTTTGCGCAATGATTGGGGAGATAAAAGACCGATGAGCTGCCCTGAACTCTAATCATGCAACGTAGCTCCCGGAAATGCCAGATGGTGGTTTGATCCGGGACCTTGTTAGGATACCCTAGGAATTTCATGAACGATATGCGATCATTGACCTGTCGCTCAAGTTCAGGATCGGACAGGGTGTACACCGACTGGAGTACCAGCATCTTAACCATGAGAACGGTATCAATATTCGGTCGACCTCCCTCTTCGGTCTGGTTTCGATACAGATCTCCCACTACCGTCAGAAACCTCTCCCAATCGATTAATGTCGGAAATCCCTCGAGCCGATCGCCGAGTTGTTTGATACTCTCACACCGCTTCTCTAGCGCAGAATCAACCAGATTTTCCATAATCGTCCTTGGGTTACAAGGTGATTTTTCAGAATTTTCTTATACAAAATGAGCCGCGGGAAGGGGCGCTGTTCAAGGTAAATATGACCTCGTACTCTCCCGCTGCCGTTTGAGCCTGTCGAGTGATGAGGGGAAAGGATCATCAGGTATTCCTGATGGAACAGAGTTCAGATTCAATTGGTGGACGAACCGGGTTTGAAAGACGCCGGGTATGTGAAATACGGGTGAAACAGGAGAGCGATGGCGGTGGAGATCACCTCAATGGTCTTGAGGGATTCTCCTGATCTCTTAAAAGAAAACTCGCTCCGAAAGGAGGAATGACGAGATCTCAACTGCCGTTCTACCTCGCTGAATGTGTCTGGAAGTACGACCCCCGAAGTGATTCTGATAGAATTAAGAGGCGGAATCGTATCGTTGTTAGAAAATAGTTAGGGGCTGGAGTGGTACTTTACCTTTGATTTTCATGATTCCGGTGTGAACTGTTTTGAGTTCATGCACGTTTCTCCAGAGCAAGATCCGGCAATATCCGTGCAAAAATATTTAACTCATCGCATCTCTGGGAACCAAACTATGACACGGATATCCCCCTCTCTGAAACTCGCCGTGTATCTCCTGATCGGGATCATAGCGATTGCAGCCATATCCCCCATATCAGCATCTGATACGACCGATTGCGACAACGACACGCAAATCGCCGCACCTGCATCTCCTCCGGACAGCATGCAGCCGACGGCATCAGAACAGCGAGCGGATGACCCGGCAGTAACCAACCTGAGTAGCGCAGATCCCGGCCTATCGTCGTCAGCCGAAGAAGACGCAGCAGTTGCGTCCCTGAAGATACCCGCGGCGGTGTCGGAGGACACTGACCCGCACGCAGTCACTTCCCCTGTTGAAGCAGTCGTCCGTGAAAACCGCTCGGTGCTCTCGCCGGGTAGTGGCTACTCATCACCGTCATACGCCGTCTGTTTCGGTGCCAACTGCAGCGCCGGTGCCGGGTCTAACAAACCCACGATCTGACCGACCCGCTCCCGCTTTCAGCCGCAAACAGCTCCATCCCCGTCCTCTCCTCCATCAAACAACTCTCCTATACCGAATGGGTCAGCACACTCGGTATCCTCGGCTCAAACAACCCCGCCGACTCTCGCTCCATTATTGTCGATAAAGCGGGGGACGACCCAAACCAGCCCGTCTCCTTTGTCATCACCACCGGAACCTGGGGCAACGACCCGGGTACAAAAGTGGTGTTGACAGCTCTCGCCAACCTTACCAGCACCAACGCCGTGCTCCACTACTCCGCCATCGCTACTGCAACCCAACAACTCCCAACCTTTTCCATAACACCCAGGATCTGGGGGCAGGAGCCATCGGGCGATGGGCTGGTCTATACCGGTGCCCCTACGACCTGCTCTGTGATAGACACCTGCAGTATTTCCGGGGACTTCACTCCCCAATGGGATGTCGCGAACGTGACCGGGACGTTCATTGCCAATGTCACGACCGTTTACACGATTCCCGTGAGCCTGACGGGGGTTGGGCAGGGCAACGACAAGGTTGGAACGATATATCCAACGGGATCAAATGAGCCGGTACCGGAGGTTGTGGTGACGGGGCCGCTCAGCCCGGTGCCACCAGGTACGACGGTCACCGCAACGAACGCCAACAACAGTGTTCCATGGGGTGGAACCATCGAACACGTCATGAACGGTGCTGTCCCCACAACCATCGTCTATGATTCCAGCGGACAGCCGCAATACCGGGCGGATGACCAGGAAGCGGAAATCTTTACGCCCCCCAAGGTGATGGAGTTCCGATGACTATGACCCATTTTCTTCCCTCCTTGTCTTTCGTTGAGAGCACGGATCAAGACACCGTCACAATACATTCAAATCAAGTAACAATAGAGAATGAAATTTTGAGCGTACATAACTACCATTTGCAACGCTCGAATCCCGAATCCAACTTCTCACTATTAACTGGGATCTGTAATTCTGACAATTCATGCAGTGTCGAAGTAAAAATGAACGAGAATGTCTACTTAAGTTATCCAAGTATTCCAGAATCGATCACTCAAACTGTTTTTTCAGTAAGATCAGACACCGATGGTCGATGGAAAGGAACATTAAATTTTACAGGGGATACTTGTGCTCTTATCACTAAACCATTGACGAACCCAAGCGTATTGATAGCTGAAAGCATTCGAAAAATAGGAGGTTATACGACAAAAAACCCTCCTAAATCTGTGGGTGTTGAGGCCCACGAATGGGTTGGAAAAACGAAGATAACTGTAAATAAGATACCCTTTATGACACCAATAACTGTTGATTTTACTTCTAAATCCACACTCAAGACAGATTCATCGAGTTACCCAATCGATAAAATAAGTGTAAGTGGAACCGTATCGCAAGGAGAGACTCAAAAATATGAGCAGTCAAAGACGTCAACAAACACGTGGTTGGCTGATCTTCAATATAAAAAAGATGATGGTGGGTACTTTGGTGGGCATTGGGTCGCAATCGGTCACCATGTGTTTGAAAAAGGTAGCGAAAAAGGGAGCGCGGATTCACAGGTAGAAATTGATGTTGTACCTTAATATGAAGAGTCTGGTGACACTATGAAATTGATTTGTTGGTGGTTTGGTATGGCTGCATGCATTGGCATAAGTTTATTGCTAGTTATTCTTTCTTTTTTTTGAATTATGATTTTACTTCGTATGTTCTGAATTATCAGGTTGTAGAAATCTTTGTGCTGTCCGTAATTGGATATCTTCTTTACAATATATCCCGATCCTTGTCATCAATAGTCAGTCTTCTTTCCACGCACGGAGAAAATATCGACAAACTTAATGAAAGTCCTAAATACTAATCGCCTCTTTTTCACTCTCACCTTAAGTAAATAGGACTTACGCACTTGGTTTGGACCGAAAGATCTAAGAGTTAGTAGCGCCCATCCATGGGTTAGACAAACCCGGGATGGAGATCGAACGAGAGTGAATCCTCCGAAATGCACGAGCGGCAATTTTGCAAACTTTCTGATATCGACGTATCAGGTTTGCTCGTGTACAGAGGCATCCCGGTGTTTTCCCGCTGAACCAGTATCAATAGCTCACGCTTCCGTCAAGCGTTTGTTAGAGAGGCAGCCAGCCTCACCACACGAGGGCGCTATCATCGGGTAGTTCAGGGAATCAACCTATTCTCTCTTTATCGCTTCCACGGCGTTCTAATCTGATTATTTTTGTAGTGCTGTGATGAATATTTCTTGCTCGAATCTGCCTTCAAACGCGTAAGTCCTAGTAAATAGGACTTACGGGTAGTGTCTCTCTATTGGTGTAAAATCGGCAGCACCTATATCCAGAGAGTTCATCGCGCTCTTTGCGGATAAATACCGGTTACCGGTAGTAATCCATTCCTCGCTAATATCGATGAGAATCGAACCGGCAAGTCTGAGCAATGAAGCATCATTAGAGAAGGCCCCGATCTTTCTCGTCCTGCGTTTAAGTTCCTTATTGACTCGTTCCAGGAGATTGGTAGTCCTGATTTTCTTCCAGAACTCTGGAGGAAAGGCTCGGTAATTTATCAACCCATGGTTGAACCGATGAATCGTGTCAGCAGCCCGAGCGAGTCCACGTTCATTGAGCTGAACAGCGAACTCTTGCAATCGATGGGAATCACTCAGGCATTCCTTCAATGTCTCGGCAATTTCCTTGTGATATTTTCGTGGTACTTTCCTGAGGACAGCACGGATGAAGTGTACGTGACACATCTGCCATGACGAGCCCGGAAACATCGTTTCCGCAGCAGTCTGGATGCCGGGATGACCATCAGAAATGATGAGGTCAACTTTATTGAGTCCTCTCTCCTTGAGGTCCGAGAAGATCCCTTCCCAGGTTAATTCGTGTTCTGCATCTGCAATGCTGAAAGCAAAGATCTCACGGTATCCATCCGTCCTCACACCGGCTACGACAAAAAGAGCTTTGTTGACATACCGGACTTTCGTCTCTCACCTTGAAATACGAAGCATCAACGAACAAGAATGGAACAGGAGAGTCAATTGATCTCTCCATAAAATCATGGACTCTTTCATCGAGTTCCTGAGCTACCTTCGACACGTACGATGCAGAGAGCTGGCTGACGCCCAGATGGGAGATTACCGTCTCAACATTTCGTGTCGATACTCCCTTAAAGATATGATTCAATGATCGCATTCACGAGGGCTTTCTCAGTCCGGGAGTACCACTCGAAGACTTTTGTCTCAAACGGGCTCTCTCTCAACTGAGGATTCTGGAGAAGAAGTTCTCCGAATCTCGTCTTCAGTGACCGTTGTCGATACCCGTTCCGGTGTGCTTTCCTCGCGCTCGACCTCGCATACCGCGGTACACCGGCTTGCTGGGCTACTTCTTCTTTCATCACATCGTTCAGAAACCACCAGGTGATGAGTTGCTGCATCCCCTTCTCGTTATCGGCAAGATAATTTAGTACGATATCTCTTAGGTTCATGCCCTGTTCCTCTTTCTCGTTTCTCACTTGGATACAGGGCATCTTCACTTTTACAGCACTTCGTGTACACTACCGACTTACGCACTTGGTTTCGACTGTACAGTCCCGAAAGATTTTTTCTCAACCCCGTCATGCAGTATGAATCAGAACAGCAGGCAGGAGCCAAACGATATGAACGAACGAAGGATCGAGTTGGACGGAGAAATGGTAGTAAGCCGAGAACTTTGCTAACGAGACTGGGAACGTTAACCCTCAAGCAAACCAGAATTTCGGGAGAGGCCATTTGAGACAGCAGACTCAGTACTTCTCTAAATTTTCCTCCCTGCAATTTGATTAGTCATCAATCAACCCAACCTCAGTTCAACCCAAACTTCGGAGAACCGCCACAGAAGTGATGGGCCTGAGTTTTTTCTTGATCCCTTCCCAGACAAAGATCCGGAAGCAATCGAATCGGAACAAATCATCGTCGATGGTTCTTGGCCCTCGTTGGATCCTGGCGGAGTAATTCCCTTTCAGGGCCACCCAGATATTCTTGAGAAGAAACGAGATAATTGTCAAGAGGTACCTTAGCACCACGTTTCTGGATGAGGTCTTAGCTTTGACAATATTCCGCATATGGTACGAGGACTCGATAGCGAATCTGTTCTTGTAGATCGAGTAGACCTTCCGGAGATTCCAGTCGATACCGTGAACAACGTAACCGAGATTCACATTCCCGTGTTTTTTATTTCTGCCCCGATGATATTGAACATCGATCGCCAAGGTAAGCTCAACTGGTTCACCGGTCCCATTCCCTCTCATTGTATACCGGTCGTAACGGGAATGGTTACCGGTTAGGATTTTCTTAAGTTCCTCGCCGTGTTTTCTCACCGGAACGATGTGCGGAACATCCTCATTCTGGAGAAATGTAAAGACATCTTTTGAATAAAAATCCCTATCAAGACAGAGAACGGTAATTTTCACCTTTCATGTCAGCGATGATCTTCAGAAATCTTCGAAGGTACTCAACGTTCGGTACTCCTTTTTTCGTAGGGAAAACTGCGAGAGTCAGCCGTTAACCTTTTGTGACGATATAAAGGGAGACGTACGAATAGAATTTCGTCGTCGAATCTTTCATCTTACATTTTATGACATAGTTTTCATTCGCGTTGACGATCTCGCCATAATAAGGATCGTTGGTGAAATCTATGGCAAAATGGAACGGTTTTCCCGGGACGAGAATAGTATTTTGAGAATACGTGAGAATCTTCGATTGTATTTCCTGAAGTGAATCAAGATCTATTTTGGATAAATGGTATCTGACCGATGTTTCACAAGGGATCTTCTCGAGAACTTTATCGACTGAATGCACGGAGTGTTTGTTCGCTGACATCCCAACCAAAGCCTGAATAATCGTTTTTTGTTTTAGTGTTCCATTGATAGAAATGGTGAGATTCCGATTGAGTGCTGCAACTGCAATTTCGGAACATTCTTCTGCACTCAACGTCTCCTGAGTTCGACGGGCAATTTGCCGGTATTTGGGCATATTCGGCGCCCGCTGCCTATTTAGATCTTTCGCCGTTCGTTAGCCCGAGCTAAAAATTAGTGAAGTACTGGGTTCAAACCACCTGAGTCCATCTTCTCTTTCCAGATTTTCTTTGAAGACTGTAAGATCTTTCCGGGTTGCGAAGGGCAAAACACCCTGCGGTCAATCTGGATTTAAAAAAAGCCCGGGTTAATCGATCCAGTCGAGGAGCTGTCTGCTCCTGTCATTCTCCGCCCGGTTCCCGATCTTCTCTTTCACCCGTTTGACCGCTTCGGTTGCAGGAGAGGGCGGCAACGTCTGCGACCCCCGCTCAAACTTCCCATAGTCCAGGTAATCCCTGGTCACGAGGTCATCGCCACCTACGATCATCTCCTGGACAACAGGTTCGGGTTCTTCGGCAACCGCGGGGGGAGACGAGCGGACGATCACGCGCCGGGGAACGGATTCACCAGAAGAGGGGAGACCGGGTTCCAGCTCCGGAGCCGTGAGTGGGGGCGGCACCAGCTGAAGAAGCGGGGGTGCCTGCACGGTCGCTGCCTGCCGGGCCGGGGCGGGTTCTGATCGGTGGAGGAGAAAATCCACAAAGTCCTCAATCTCCTTCCGCTGTTCAGGGATCAGCCGCTCCAGTTTACTTTCCAGCGATTCCATGTTCTCTCCCCGGGGATCTCCCGTTAATAAAAATCTTCGTTATTCGTATTTAAGCAGAGGTGCGGTGAGCTCCACCTTCATTCCCACGTGTGCTGGTACCCGCGTCTCTCCAGGGGCTTTCCGTCGACAAGAACCGCTCTTTCCGCGGTAACCGTTCCGATGACCGAGTATGAGAGCCCGGGCACCGGGTGACGTCCGGGGGGAAGGGTGAAGATCAGTTCATAGTCCCCGCCTCCGTAGAGCGCGAGCTCGCGGGAGGATTCCGCAGGAACTCCCTCTGGCCGGGGAATTTTTTCCGATTCTATCGAAAAGCCGCAGTCGTTTACGCTGGAGAGATCGTAGAGCGAGAGCGCAATCCCGTCGCTGTCATCCATCATCGCACTCGCACCGGACCTGCCAAGGAGCCCTCCTTCTGCAACCCGGGGCTGGGGCTCGAAGAGTGCCTTCTCAAAGCCGGTGAACCCATCCAGATGCGCCTGCGCCTGCCCGGGCGTACCGGTAATACCGACAAGATCACCGGGTTTTGCACCGGTCCTCCGGACAAGATATCTGCTCTCCACAAGGCCAAGCCCGGTTGTGACAACAGTAAGTTCATCGTGATGATCGATATCCCCGCCGATAATTCCAGCCCCGAATGTCTTGCAGCAGTCCTGTGCCCCCTTCATCACGCCTCCAAGAGGCTGCCAGTCATCAAGGCCTACCGCGATGAGGAGGTACGCCGGGGCCGCTCCCATGCTTGCAATATCGCTCAGGGTGACCGCGGCGCTCATCCAGCCGATCTGCCAGTCGGTCATTCCGGCAACAAAGTCGGTTGTCCGGTGGAGCATGTCGGTTGTTGCAACCATGACGCGGTCGCCGCACGGCAGCACTGCGCAGTCATCGAGACAATTCTCGCGCCCCACGATATCCATCACGACGTTTAAGAGTTTCCGGTCATCCACTCTTTCTCACTTCCTTACTCCGTTCACTTTTGTACTCTTTGAAGATATGTTCGATCAGTTCGGATTTCTTCTCGCGTTCGTGCTGAACCTGTTCGTCGCGCCACTCTGATAGGGCAGAGTCGAGCGAATCTTTGCCCGCAAGTCCCTGCTTTCCCCGGACCACCACCCCCGCATCCTTCTCGGACAGGTGCGGGATGCCCGCCACACGGAACGCCGGTTTCAGGAGCGGATCGGTCTCGGCTGCTGCAGACGAACCGATGACCATTGCACCAATACCTGCCTCCGCGAGTTCGCGGACAACGCTCTTACCCCAGCCGCTCGTGCGGAGGAGATAGATAATATCCCCGGTTTCGATCCCGGCTTCGTCGTTAAGGCGCCGGAGCCCATCCCGGGTCAGTGACTCCATGATCTTGACCGGCACAACTTCACCCTCCTTTGAAAGCTCCGCAAACTTCCGGATCCGTGCAATCCTTCTGGAAAGATTCCGGTTGTGCCGCTCTTCTTTCCTCAGGTGCTGTTTCAGGCTCTTGATGATCGCATCCTTCTTCACTACCTCAGCGTCCTTGGCAAGCTCCAACTCCCGGGCTGAATGGTCCTTCCTGATCCGGCCCTGGAGCCGCTGGATCTCGTAGTCCTTTGCACTCAGATCTTCCTGAAGTTCGGTAACAAATGTCCTGAGCCATTTCACCATCCCGTCAAGGATACGAACCCGTTCATCATGCTTTTCGCCGATTATCGGGGGAGGGACTTCTCCAGCCGGTGCCGCAGCCCCGACTTTCATCTCCCCGAGAACCTGGTCCAGCGACTGGCCCCGGATCACCCTGGCCCAGACCTCGTCGAGATCGTGGCCCGGCGAGATCCGCTTGATGAGATTCTGGAACTTCTGCCGGTACTGGAGGTATGCACCGAGTGCTGCGGAAAGGGCATCCCGTTCGTGGTCGTTGGCATACGGGTAGGGTGCGGTGAGCTCGACCTTGGTCTCGACACTGACATCCTGCTTCGGGGTAAACGCGACCGCCGAGAATGCCCGCCGGATCTTCTCGACCGTGAAAGGCATCACCTGGACATCTGAGGCTCTATAACAAGCGGTTTTCCCACGTTGTAAAGAGCCTCGATAACGTCTGCCATGCTCATCTGGCGGGAACTCTGGAGGTGGAGGAGGTTGCCATCCAGGTCAAGGGCCGCGATTCCTGTCGTAGTACCGGGATCGAGGCCCACGATAAGGTACCGGGGTTTTACAAAGAGGGGGCGGAAGCGGATCCGCTCAAGACGTTTCCCGCTGATCCTGACCTGGACATCAGCACCCCGGTAGATCTGGACCGGCACCTGGTCGCGGGTAGCAAAGATACGGAACACAACCCTGCTGCTGCCGCCAAACGCCTTCGTCTCCTTCTTCTCGTACTTCAGGCCGGAGGCAGCAAGGGCCATCTCGATCTCGCGCCCTTTCCGTTGCACTGCGCCGTGGATCTTCCGGATATACCGGTACTGGCTCCACCCGCCTTTTCCCGGGGACCGGTGCCTGCTTGCGACAACCTCGCTCTCGTTCTCGAAGGCGATAACCTCGGCACCAGCGCCGAGGGAGGCAACCTGTGCCGTAGCCCGGGCTTCAGCGAAGGGATCGAACCGGTTGAAACTGATATTGAACCGGGCCGCAACCTTCCCGAGTGTCTCCTTCCGCTCGCCGCCGGTCACCTGGACGAGTTTTGTCTGCAGGGGGAGACGCTGGAGAAACGCGAAGAGCTCGTGCTGGTCGACGGATATCTCCTGGAGACTGCCGACCGCAAGGATATCGGGGCGCTCCTCGGCAAGAAGCCGGAAGAGGCGGAACATCGAGACCTCGGATTCGCTCTCGATGACGGGCCCGGTCATCCGGACCAGAGCGTACATCGGCCGGCGCGAGCGTGACCGCACCGACCCTCTGATGATGTCGATCCCGAAGACTTTTAACCGGTCACGCATCGCAGTGCGTCCTTCTGATCGCGTCTCAGCAGGTATTTCCGGTTGAAGTACGTAACAATGTTGCCGACGTCCCGTTCCAGGGTGGCTGCAGCATTCGGGTGGTCCGCCCCGATCCATTGTGGCCAGTCAATAATGACGACCCGGTCATCTTCCATCATGATATTATATTCCGAGAGGTCCGAGTGGATGACACCGGCCCGGTATGCTTCGCCGAGCTGCACAAGGATCTCATCGAGCACTTCACCCGGGGCTTCAAGAGCGCACCGGTTGAGATTGGCCCCGTTTATGAGGGCCATGACAACCGTATGCCGGTTCTGGTCTATGGGGAGCGGGACACTGACCCGGGGGTGGAGCAGACTGAGTGCCTCGTACTCCCTTTCTGCCGACTTCCGGGAGGCAACAAGCCAGGGGCAGTGTCCGACATCCGGGATATAATCCCGGTTGAGCCGGGCAGAGGAGAACGAGCGCCCTCCCACCCGGTGGAACTTGATCGCAACAGGTCCGAGGCCGAGGGCTTCGTACACGACCGACTCCTTTCCTTCTCCTATCATCGTCCCGAGTGCCGATATCGTTCCTTTCTTGGAGAGTGAGGCAAGGGCCAGAGTATCGTATCCGCCGAAAACCAAGGCGTACCCGTCGTACGGTACCGGGTTGAACCGGACCATCCCCCATCGGATGAGTCGGGAGAGCCGGTAGTTGACCTCGGATTCGGAGAGCTCTGTCGTCTGCTTGATCTGGTCGAGCGGTACCCATGCGTACTGCTTCATCCAGCGTTCGAGGGCAGCAAGGATGGCTCTCTCGTATTTATTCAGGGTGCGGATATGTTCCGCGGCTACGGCCATGGTTGCATAGTGGTTGCCCGCGAGAATATAAAATCATGGGTTTTCTCCACACAGCAGGGCTGGCTAACACAAGCTTAAACATCTTTTATTTTCCAGAGTTTTATCGGAACAGATGATGCGATGCTCTAAATGCCCGGGGGACTCCCTGATCTTCCAGCCTTACTCCGGCCTGCATCTCTGCAGGAGCCATTTTCTTCTCGATCTCGAAGCAAAAGCGAAGCGTGACATCCGGGCGCACTCCTGGCTCCGGCCCGGAGACCACATCGGGGTCCTTATGACCGGGGACAAGAAGAGTCTCGCTCTCCTCCACTTCCTTTCCATTCTTGTGGCAAACCGGCGCGATGTCCGGGTTACAGCGATCTTTACCAGGAAGCCGGAAGAGGAGTCCCCCCCCGCGGGTAATGTGCAGCGTTTTATGGAAGATCACAGTATCGGTTGTATTTACGAAATGGCAACCGATACGGATTCGCTGACCTGTAATCTCACCGGGACATCGCCGTTGCCGGTGAAAATTGCAGACAGGTATACCATAACAAAATTTGCCGGGGGTCGATCTCTCGATGACGCGGCGCTCGAATTTTTTGTGAGCCTTCTCAAAGGAAGCCCGGAGGGTTTCTTCGGTGATGATCCGAAAGCGCTCCTCCCGGTTATCACGCCATTTATCACCGTACCGGGATCGGAGGTCGATCTCTACGCAGACGTAATTGGAGGTGGATGTATCCGCCCGCCCCCAGAACCGCCGGCCTGCCGAGGTTTTGAGCAGGTTCTCGGGGATGCGCTGGACAACTACACCGAACGGCACCCGGCAACAAAATATTCGCTCCTGCAGATTTCGGAGCGCATTCGTTTGGGAAAGAAGAGGGGGGATGCGGGGCCTGACCCGGGACCGGCAGGGGAAAATTTCCCGGGGTCTCAGGGTGCGAGAGCCAGAACCCCGGGGAGGAGACCGGCAATGACCCGCAAACGCGATCGGATCTGACGTCTCGTGAGAGATTCACCCGGAATTCAGATCATCCTGTACATCATCGCATTCGCGCTGCTGATCGGTTTATACGCGTTCATTATTCTGGAGCTTGTGCCCTCTCCTTAAAAGGCAGGCCAGTCACCAGAGCAGATGCGCCGGCCGTTGTTGGAGGATCGATGACGACGGGGTAACTCGGTGCTCCTGCGATTGACAAGCCCGTACACCCGGCTGCTCCCGATCCAGATCCTTCTCTTTTGGGGTTATCATGCTCTTCATCGTGGTGCCGCTCCTGATTGCACCCCTTCTCACCGGCTTCCTGCGCCGACTCCACTGAGGAAAGTCCTGCAGGGCCTCTTTCGGGCAAACGAGCCCGTATCGTAGACTGACTCTGCCGGGCAGGAGCAGCCTCTGTCGCCCTTCTTCCGACTATCGGTGCCCAGACCCCTTCGGGAGGATCGTCATCGCTGCAGCCATGACGGTACTTATCGATCTGAGGGATGGGACCATGGGAGTGAAGAACGGCGCACCCCCGCAGTGTTGAATGGTACGGAGAGAGAAGGAGCACATAGCATCGGCATTCCAACGTGCCCTAGGAACGGTCGTTTGCCGGATAGGGGGGAGATCCTTCTTGAAGGTGATGCAGTTATCCCCGTCAGCACCACAGAACAATTGAAAAAGTTCATCCATCTAATATAACTGAAACAGGGGATCTGATGGAACTCGGTTGCAGAATGGGGGAGATAGAGAAGATGATACGGTATGCGTACTGGAGCAGCGGTACATCCGGGATCGTGATCGGTCTGAGCGGGGGAATCGACTCCGCGGTCGCGGCTGCATTCTGCTGCCTTGCGGTTGGCCCGGAAAAAGTCCTCGGCCTCTCTCTGCCCTCAGCGGTCAGCAAACCGGATGATATCCGGGATGCGGCGGATCTCTGCAGAAAGTTCGGGATGAACCACCAAGTGGTCAGTATCGATCCGATGCTTGCGGGATTCCGGATCATTCCGGGTTTTCAGGAAACCCCATATCTCACCGGCAATCTTATGGCACGGACGCGGATGGTCGTCCTCTATTACTATGCAAACCGGGACAACTTGCTTGTCTGCGGGACCTCAAACCGGAGCGAATTCATGCTCGGGTACTGCACGAAATACGGGGACAATGCTGCCGATATCCAGCCCATCATCCATCTGTATAAGTCCGGCGTTTACGAAGCTGCAGGAGCGCTCGGGATCCCCGATGCAATCATCCGGAAGGCTCCATCCGCCGGGCTCTGGGAAGACCAGAGCGATGAGCGGGAGATCGGTCTTTCCTATCCTGAGATCGACGCCGCACTGGCAGCGCTCGAAGGACGGAACTGGCAGGCTGAAACCCCGGTTGAAGAAAAAGTCCTCGCGCTCGTCAGAAAGAGCGGGCACAAACGACTTCCCGCGCCTAATCTTTTAGGAGGACCGTAAAGACCGGAAGATAGTTCTCCGGGGTGTTGAGGAACGCGAGATCCTCGCGCTTCCCGATGAGGCTGTACAATGGCCCCCGGGAGAACCGGTGATCCCCATGACCGCTTTTCGCATCGATATACCGGACCGGGGGCACATCCGGGTAGTGTTCGTTCTTCTGCATCCTGCCTGAGCACATCTCGTAATATGCGGCCCCGTGGAGTGCCTCATACTCCCCGTACTCGCTCCCGAATGCTGTTGAAACGATATTTGCCATCGCAAGCGTCTTATCGGGCGTTGGATTGATGGAGATGTGCCCGTACTCCGGCGGGATGACAACCACATCCCCTGCCCGGGCTTTTATGAGCACGACATCCTCAAGTCTCCGGGACTGGAGGAGATAGTGGGCCTCTCCTTCGAGTACTTCGTAGATCTCCGGGTACCCGACCCCGGCCGGGTTTTTCGGGTGATAGTGCCCCTTGGTCTTCACCCATTCCCCGCAGAGTTCCGCCGGAGGGATGACCGTCATATCATAGCGGAGCTGGTGCCCGTGCAGCCAGCGCCAGTCGGCATCCGACTTCGCACAATCGCGGTACATAAAATAGAGGGGGACTTCCCGCTCACACGAGGGGTCGGCGAGAACGGGGCGCATCTCATCAATCGATCGAACCGCCGGTGCAGGCAGCTCCCCATCCCACCAGAACATCATTTCTTCTTTCTTATTACAAGTAAATAATACCCGGCGCCCGCCGCTATGAGCGCGATTAGGAGAACGATGGGCAGGATCTGCATGAAACCGGCTGCTGCAGGTTTCGGGACAAGGGTAAGGGGGACCTTGAACGTATCCGAGACCTGGCTGTTGTCAAGGGCGTCCCGGTACCGTACCTGGGTATCGAGCGTATAGTTTTTGATCTCCGCGTCACCGTTGCTGCTCAGCTGGTAATGGGCGATTGCCACATCGCCGGGCTTCATCTCACCAAGATACATAGTAACATCGCTGCTCGAAAAGGGGGCGACCGCGGTGATCCGGGCCTGTGCACTGTGTGCCGTTGCATCACCGGTGTTCCTGTACGTTACATTTATCGTGGTATCCGATCCGGGAGTTATCAGCGCAGGATCCGAGACAACGGCAAAGGTGATCTTCCCGCCCACCGGGATCCCCACGGTCTCTGGGGTGGAGGTAACCACGTCTCCTTCGCTGTTCTCGTACGTGACCGCAACATCGACCGGGTAGGTCTCTTTACCGGCATCCGCGGATACAGCAACTTTGTACCGCGCTGAAACGGTCCCGTTCCGGAGGAGGTCCCCGATAAAGATGTTGCCGTCGGTTGGGATTATTGGACTTGCACCCTTCCGGAGAATCTGGACCGTCACTCTTCTCCCATCCTCGAACCCCGCATTCCTGATTTTGAGGTTGATATACCCCTCGGTGCCGACGTTGAGGTTCTCAGGGACCGCCTCGATCACCTCGATCTTTATCTGGGGCTTGATCCGGATCGTCAGGGTAAGTGGCTGGCTCACGGTCTGGTAGTCTGACTGGAGCACTTCGGATGAGGGCTGATCGGATGACTGCAGGTAGGTGTACGTAGCGGTCAGCGGGACCGTGTACTCTCCCATGGTTGCATTGGAAAGTATCTTGACCTGAATCGGTGCTGTGATCATCCCTTGCGTGTAAAGATCCCCGACATTCTGGGGATCGGATCTGACAAGGATCGGTGCCTTCCCCGCAGCAAAGCCTACCGTCAGCATCTTTGCAGTTGTCGGGTCGTCGTCGCGCTCGACAGTTCCTTTCGTAACATATTTGACCAGGTTTACGCCGCTGTTATGGAGAAGGACATTTATTGTGGCATCGCTTCCGGCAGTAAATTCATTGGTGCCTGCTATTACAGCCGATATCTGAGGCGAACCCCCGAGATAGGTTGTTATTCCCATTACCGGCAGGCTGCAGGTAACGGCAAGTACCGTAAGTACGAGTATCCATCTGGGAAAATTCATGGAGATCACGTGTGGTTATTATCATAACAACATTTAATAGCGGACAATATAAGGTGATGTCCCGCTGCACGAGCAGAAGAGCGGGCCACTTCGGGGGATCTCCTGCCTGAGATCGCCCGGTCTCACAAAGTAACGAAACCCTCGGCTCCATTGCTCTCCTCCAGGTTGCGAGCGCGTCGGCAAGCGAGATACACGGGATCTCGGGCGTGCCGCGCGCGTCGGCTCTCCCCGGTCCTCGACCCGCTCCAAAAGAAGAATATCATCTTGGTCTCCCGGTCGTCACCGAAACGTTCTGGCGCTGTCCCTCCTGATAAGCGGGGCCGGGGAGGAACGTATCTGGAACTCCCGGGGAAGGAAAAATATCCGCTAAGCCGGATTCTCGATCGGGCAGGAACCGCCCGGACCGATATCAGGATCATTGCCCATCCGGGGATCTACGCCGATGAGATCAGGTCTGCGCTGGTGCATGCAGCGGAGCGGACCCCGGTCGAGATAATCACCCCGCAATGAAGGAGAGATTGCGGGAGATGGGCAGGTCTATCTCAAACAACGCCCGATCTTTCGGGAGATCCGGCCCGGGTACAGGATATGCATGCCGGAGGGATCTGTCTTACTGACAACCGGAGCGTGATGGTAATGGATCGGGCGAAGACGATGCTGTCGCTCTCTTTTCAGAATCGGAAGGATTCGTCCGGTTCTTCTCCCGGTAGTACGAGCTTAATCATCGACCGGGCAAAAGAACAGGAATGAACGGGAGAGATCCGGAGCCTAGAAGGTCCGGATCTCCTCGAGTTCCTTAACGTCGATGAGCCCTTTCATTGCCTGGATCCGCACGGGTCTCCCGCCTTCGCGGATCGCCGCAAGCGGATTTGTGCCGCCGATCGCTGCTATGCCGACATACTGCGGGCTGACCGGAACGCCGAGCAGGGGGAGGTTCGGCATTCCGACCTCAAGGATCCCTGAATAACTGCTGCTTGAGAGTTCGTCGAGAACTACGCTAACGAGCGGTTCGGCTTCCATGTGGAATTCCCGGATGTT
Organism: Methanoregula sp. SKADARSKE-2; assembly: GCA_030919125.1. Lineage (GTDB taxonomy): Archaea > Halobacteriota > Methanomicrobia > Methanomicrobiales > Methanospirillaceae > Methanoregula. Next base: position 785,587 of record CP121470.1, on the reverse strand, counting down.
TGCAAGGATGCTCCCGCTTCCCTTCCTCATGACGCTCGTTACCGCGGTTGTCTTCTGGGAGATCAGTACCTGGAGCGGATCTATTGTCGTATACTCGTAGAGGATGATATGCGTGAACCGGATGGGAGTGCGATTCTCTATCTCCACAACGCCCCCGCCGATCGGGTTGATCGGGATGCCCCGGTTGATCAGGAGACCGTCAAAGGTCATGCTGCACATCGTGCAGATGGCTGTATCCCCGTCCGGGACGACAAAGTCAGCGATCGTCTCCCCGGATTTGAAAAATTTGACAAGCCCGCTGACACTGATCCCGGCCCGGTAGGCGTTCTTGAGGACCGAGATGGCAAATTCGAGATCCTCGTTTTTTATGAGGGAGAGATTGTAAACAACATTCCCTTCCCCTGCAACCGGATCGAAGGTGACCTGGATCGCAAAATCCTCGATCTTGTGATTAACAAATTTGAGGGGGGAATTCATTACCAGTAATCTCGGACATCGCAATAGAAAAATTGTTCTATAAGACCACGGCAATTTATAGTTGATGGAACCAGAAATGCAGGAAAAAGCCAGGAATGCGATGCGACTCATTCTTGAAGCAGCACGTTTCGAAGTTGAAGAGGTCGATGAACCGCTCGATCTCTCAGCAGTCAGGGAAGGGGCCTGCGTTCTTGTACTCTGCTCGAACGATGCAAATCTTGTGGGCCAGTTCGACAAGACCAATTACAGCCTCATGATCGACGACCACGAGATGAGCTGCAAGAAGATCCTCTTCACACTCGACAAGGAGATTTCCACCGAAAACTGCATCCAGTGGGGCGTCAGCGAGTTTGTCCGGTACACCGGCGAAGCAGTCCTTGCCGATATTGTCAACCGCGAGCTTGCCCTCGACCTGACACCACAGAAGGAACGAAAGACTGCAGCACCGCAGGCAGCTGCGGCAGAACCGGCCAAAGAAGAGACCTCCGGTATCGAACTCCCCCATTTCCCCATAAAATTGTCCGAACAGGCAGCGATCCGGGCTGCCGGTATCCAGGGAACCCCGAAGCTGCGGTTCATTCCCTATTACCTGATCCACTACGTGAGTTCCGGAGAACAGATGTACAAAGACCGGCGGATCCCCTTCGATGCGGAAGGATATACCGCCATCAACGGCATCAACGGGATCAAGATCGAGCTTGACGGGAGTAAGGTCGAGGAGTCCGAGATCCCTGCAAGCGCTGAAGTCTGCGATTCCCACATCAGGAAAGAGGAAGCATCCGAGCGGATGGTCACCGAACTTATCGATCGCCTCACCCAGAAAGTCAGGATAAAGCAGGAGAAGGGGGACGCGATCTTCTACGAAGAGAAGATCCTCAAACCCGACAAGAAGAATATCACGGTTGAAACCCGGCAAGTCTACATCCCGGTCTGGCAGATCCGGGGGAAGAGGATCGTCGAGGTCAACGCATTCACCGGTGAGCTCCTCTCGGAGCCGATGGATGAAGGCGTCGAAGTATTCTAAAATCCACCATCAACATCAGGGGGAGGATCCGCATCCCTTCCCCCGGGTGAGCGCTCCCATGGTTCCTTTCAGATTTACAGAGAGAACAAACCTCCCGCGTACCGCCGGGCGTGCCCCATGATCGTTATCCTCGGGGGCGGGCCGGGCGGCAGGATGGCTTCAATCCGGCTTGCATCGGCAGGAAAGGAAGTCACCCTTATCGAACACGGTGGCATCGGCGGCCAGTGCCTCCACGTAGGCTGCATGCCGGTCTGTGCGCTGAATGATATCGCCCGCATGATCCATTCGGCCAGATCTTTTTCAAGCGCCGGCCTTATTGATTCTTTACCTTCGGTAAATTTTCCCGCGATTATCAGAGAGATGCACACAATACAGGAAAGGATAGCCGGTATTCTCGACAAGGAGACCCGGGGAGCCGGCGTGGAGATCCTTTACAACAAAACCGGCAGGCTCGAGGGCAAGGAGGTTTTTGCCGGGGACGAACGGCTGGATGCAGATGCCGTTATCGCTGCAACAGGATCCCGCCCGCTCATCCCGGAAGCCGAAGGGTTGCACCTGGCCGGGGTCTACAACCCCCACACGATATGGTCAATCCCCGATCTCCCGGAAGAGCTCGTGATAGTAGGCGGTGGGGTAATGGCCGCCGAGTTCGCATACATCTTCAGCCGGTTCGGAAGCAGGGTTACCGTTGTCAGCCGGAGCGGATTTTTAAAGAACGTGGATAAGCACCTGCGGGAACTCGCAAAAAAAGAACTTGATGGCGTGGAGATCCGGGAGGATTGTTCCTTCTGCTCGTGCTCCGGCACGTCATGCGTGGAATCCGTACAGGTGAAAACCGGAGAACGAAGCAGCGGGATTGAGACCCGGGCGCTCCTCATCACTGCCGGGCTTCTGCCCCGGTCAGAGATGCTGAAAGGCGTAAAGAAGGGACCGCTTGGTGAAGTGATCGTCGACAATCACATGCGCACGAGCGTCCCTGGGGTGTACGCATGCGGCGATGTCACCGGGCCCCCCTATCTCACCCCTGTAGCCCGGCACCAGGGCATAGTTGCGGCAGATAATATCCTTGGTTCCGATCGCACGATGGATTACCGGTACATTCCGCAATCGATCAATCTGACGAACGAATTGGCATTCTGTATCGGAGATACCTCCAACTCGGCATCGGTCACCCTTCCCGGTCCCGCCGGGCCGGGCTCATTCTGGTCAGTTCCATCCGGAAGTACCGGCCTTGCAAAAGTTATGGCGGATGGGGAAACCGGCAGGCTAACCGGGGTATGCAGTGCCGGACCGGGGGCGGGCCTCATCGCAGGATACCTGGCATTTCTCATGCAGCGGAATTTCTCCGTACACGAGTTTGAAGACTTCATCGGGGTCCACCCTTCCACGGACGGAGTGTACGACCTTGCAAAATATACTTCATTTTTGCTCAACAAGCACAACGAGCGATGAGCTCTTCGATATCTCCAAAAAAATTGCCGGGCTTTGCAGGGAACTCGCACTTTCTTTCCGACGCTTAAGCCGTGAAGGTATTATTACCCCCGGAATCGCATAATTACGTTAGAGTTCATTCAAGTTCACGTTGGTGCTTTTCAAAATGACCGATCCCCTCGAAAACGTTCCATTCGATATAACAAGGCTCGATAAGATCACCGCCCTTAGAGAGAAAGGGATCCCGATCTTCCCGCACACCTATGATCGCAGGAATACCATTGCCGAGATAAAAACGAGATATGCCGGGATCACCCACGAAAAAAGTGAAGAGGGCATCACGACTGCGGGAAGGATCTATATCGTCCGGAACCATGGGAAGACGATCTTTGCAGACCTTGGGGATGAGTCAGGGAAGATCCAGCTCTACATCCGGAAGAATGATATCGGCGAGGAGCAGTTCGATCTCTTCAACCAGTTCATCGAACGGGGCGATATCATCGGGGTGACCGGCCCTGTCTTCCGGACAAAACTTGGCGAGATAACCATCTGGGTGGAGACGTTCACCCTCCTCTGCAAAGCGGTCTGCTCTCTTCCCGAGAAGTTCCACGGGCTTACCGATGTCGAGAAACGGTACCGGCAGCGCTACGTCGATCTCATTGTGAACGAGGAGAGCAGGCAGACCTTCCGGGACCGGAGCCGGATCGTCTCCCTGATCCGGCGATATCTCGACGATCACGGGTTCCTCGAATTCGAGACTCCTATCCTCCAGCCAGTCTACGGGGGGGCAAACGCCCGCCCCTTCACGACATACCATAACTTCCTGGACCAGAGACTCTTCCTCCGGATCGCCCCCGAGCTCTACCTCAAGCGCCTCATCGTGGGGGGGTTTGAACGGGTCTTTGAGATCTCCCGGAACTTCCGGAACGAAGGCGTAGACGCTGATCACAACCCGGAGTTCACGATGGTGGAGATCTACTGGGTTTACCGGGACTTCCGGGACATGATGGAACTCACCGAGAAGATCGTCACCTCCGTCATCCGGTCGGTTCACGGGAAACTCGAACTCCCGTACGGTGACATTACTCTGAATTTTACCGCACCGTGGAAGAAGATCTCGATGGAAGATTCAGTAAAGGAGTACGCGGGGATCGATATCTTTGCGCATTCGGTTGACGAACTCCGCACCTTCGCCCGGGAGCAGAAGATCGAAGACTGGCAGAAACCCCGATCCCAGCGGGAGTTCCTTATCGCATTCTTCGAAGGACTTGTTGAAGAGAAACTCATCCAGCCGACCTTCATCTACGATTACCCTGTCGAGAATTCACCGCTGGCAAAGCGCCACCGGGAGAAGGAGGGTTTCACCGAACGGTTCGAGTTTTTCATCAACGGGATGGAGGTCGGCAACGGGTTCTCCGAGCTCAACGATCCGGTGGATCAGAAGGAGCGGTTCGAAGCGCAGGATGAGAAACGCCGGCTCGGGGATGTTGAAGCCCAGATGATCGATTACGACTTTATCAACGCGCTCGGGTTCGGCATGCCCCCGACCGGCGGCGTCGGGATCGGCATAGACCGGCTCGTGATGCTCCTTACCAACAACGACTCGATCAAGGAAGTCATCCTCTTCCCCTCTATGAAGACGCACAAAGCCGGGGAGGATGAGGGCGAAGGGAAGGGGGAGGCGTGTTCGCTGATGGATGAAGAGGAGATGGTGTAGACCACCGGTTTTGCTTTTTCACGATCGTTCCAGTTCCCATAAAAAACGCCAGGTATTAAATTCCAGAAGACAGGGCGGAGTGCACTGCTCCATCTCTCGAATCCGTAATATCCGTTCACTTTAGATCCGGATTGGATCGCACACGCAGATCGAGCTCGATCTCAAACTTTAGTCTCCGGGAGTTTTTGAGAACAGGTGAACTGGGCTGCGATGAGGGGCGGATAGGGTGCACCCGAAGTCAAAAATTCCCGGCTTATTTGTGATACGGCTCACCGCGGTTGATCCGCATAGACCGGTAAATCTGCTCCAGCAGGATCACCCGGGCCATCTGGTGCGTGAAGGTCAGGGGGGAGAGGGATAAGCGCAGATTGCATCTCGTAAGAACATTCTGCCCGAGTCCGAGATCGCCGCCGATAACAAAGGCGATCGAACTCTTCCCGGCGACGCCCCATTCACGGATGTTCCTGGCAAGCTCCTCACTTGACCACTTGGATCCGGTTACATCAAGCGCTATCATGAAGGTTTCCGGGGGGATTGATTCAAGAATCCGAACGCCTTCCTGCTCCTTCAGGTACGTTTCCTGGGAGACTGAGGCATTTCCTGCCCGCCGCTCCTCGGCAAGGACGATGACCTGAAGGTTCACGTAAGGGCGCAGCCGCTTCTCATATTCTGCAATCGCGTCCTTTAGGTACTTCTCTTTAATCCTGCCAACAGCGATTATTCGGATCTGCATGTGCACCAGAGACAGAGGCATATCCGCGCAGACATTACACCCCGTTCCCCCCCGCTCTGCGGTCCCTTTTCTGCCATTCCTTCTACCGTTTGGCTCAATTACTATAAATACACTGTATATATTTCTTAAATATTATACATACATTGTAAATAATTTTTAAGGGTTGCAGAAGGAGCATTTTATAACGCGGCAGCTGACAGGAGATCATCGTAAGGTGAGATCCATGAATGAGATGCTCCACTTACTCCCCGGGATCTCGGGATTTTTGCTATTGCGAGCAGCACCGCATTTGATTGCGCTGGGAGAGATGATCGACCGCTTCCCGGGAGGAGGAGATGAATCAAGACGCGAACGTTCCCTTGCAGACCCTGTTGATCCACGCAAATAGCAGTCGTATTTTTCTGGGCCCACCTCACTCCTGGTGGATGAGCCGTTCTCCAGGAAACCGCTTTTGCGATGATCGCAGGTATCACCGCAATATTCTCAAATATCCCTCTTTGTGATTACTGCCCTGGTCTTCTCGTCTGCTCTGCTTATTCCCAGGAAAAGCCGGAGAAATGCTTTTGGAAATTCCTCTTCTGCATCCAACCGTATCTGGGAGAACTGCAGCTTCTCCACCCGAGCGGGAGATATCACGGTGACCAGCGTTCCCCGGAAAACACATCACCAGCCACTCCCACAGGATCCGTTCGCTGTTGAAAAGAGAGGCAACGTTTGGGAGGCAGGAAAAAAATAAAATTCAAAGCTTTATAAAAAAAATTTGTGGATCGGCTGGAACGAAGTAAATCAGTCCGCTCACCCGAATATCTTTTTTGACTGCTCCAGAGCCTCCACGGCCGGGAGTTTTCTGCCGGTCAGAAATTCGATGCAGGCGCCGCCACCGGTGGAGATGTGGGTGAAGTCCTTATCGAGCCCGAGTTTTTCTATGACCACGGCAGTGTGCCCCCCGCCGACAACAGAGAACTCCACCTGAGACGCAGCCCGAAGCATCTCGTAGGTGCCGGTGGCAAAATCAGCATCCTCGAAGACACCGGCAGGTCCGTTAAAGACTACCGTCCCGCACTGTTTGAGCGCCCCGACCATGGTGGCAAGCGCGTCCATTCCGAGGTCGAGGACCGGTGCATCTTCAGGAATCCTCTCTATCGGGTACTCGACCCTCCTGGTATCCTGCCGGACGGCAACTGTCTCGGGCATGAGGAGACGGTCCCGGTAATGGGTCAGGATCTCCCGGGCTTTTTCTATCTCGGGCTCGTACTTGAGCTGGGCAATCAGCTGGGTTGATGGCTTCCCGATATGGTACCCGGCAGCGATCAAGAAAACATTGGCAACAACACCGATTGCTATGACCTGATCGGCGATGCCATTGGCAAGCACATGCTGGGCAACCGCTAGGGAATCATCCACCTTCGTCCCGCCAAGGACCATGCAGACCGGCCGGGGAGCACCCGAGAAGGCTTTCGAGAGCGTGGAGACCTCTCTCTCCATGAGGAGTCCGGCCGCCGAGCGCATGATAAGCGGGAGGCCGACAACGGTGGGCTGAGACCGGTGGGCAGTCCCGAACGCATCGTTGACAAAGAGATCGGCCATACCGGATAATTTCCTGACAAGATGGGTCTTCTTTGCCTCTTCAGGCTTAAGCGTGAGGTTCTCTTCGGTATTGAACCGCACATTCTCAAGCATCAGGATATCGCCAGTCTTCATCGCCTGGACGGCTTCGTGGGCATGGCGACCAAAGATACTATCCACGTACTGGACCGGCCTTCCGAGAAGCTGTTCGAGTTTCTCAGCGTGAGCTTCGAGCGTTGTGAAGTCCTTCTTTCCCGGCCGGCTCTGGTGGGTAACAATGACGACCTTGCTCTCCGGGAGGGCCCGGAGAGTCGGAAGATGCTCGCGGAATCGCTTGTCGTCAAGAATACTCCTGGATGTGGGATCGATGGGGGAATTCAGGTCGAGCCGGAGAAGAACCGTCTTTCCTTCGCATCCCAGCTCCCGGATAGTTCCAATCGGCATTAAAAACCAGCTCCCCAAAAATTAGGAGGTGCTCCGCGCCTTGATCCTCTTCATGCGGAAGAGCTCCTCGCGTTCCATTTCATCGAGGCGCATCTTGATAAAGTCGCGGGCTTCGGTCAGCTCGGGGATGACCTTGAACTCGAGCGCGTTGACCCGGCGTTTCGTCTTCTCGATCTCGTCGAGAAGACGTTTCATGGTGGTCTCGATCTCGGCACTCTCAATAATCGATTCAACGAGCTCCTCAAACGAGGAAGCGGTGTCATCGATGACCGGAGAGGTGCCAAGAACACCGTAACCCCGGTCAACGAGGCTCTTTTTTACTTTCGAAGAGTCGATCTGCGGGACGACAACGCCCATGATGTTCTTGCTCTTGAGCGTGATCGTGGGAACTTCCTTCACCGAAAAAGCTGCTGACTTTACCCCGATCGCACCTTCAACAGTGTTGGCAAGGGCCATCATCTCGACAGACCGTTCGTACCTTCTCAGGAGTTCTCCCCGGGCATCCTTGGCATTGCCGAGGATCTTGAAAAATTCCATGATCAGTCCATCGCGCTTCATCTTGAGGATCTTGTAGCCTCGCTCGGAGAGCTGGATCTTCCGCTTGAGGTTGATCAGCTCGGAGCGGGTTGGCTTGATATCGCGCAGCGCCATGGACTTTTTACTCCTTCTTTACACCGGATTTGAGCTTCGGGTGGTACTTGTTGATCAGATCACGGTCGATACGGGTGAGCTGCTCGACCGGGAGTGTCGAGAGGAGATCCCATCCGATATTAAGGGTGTCTGCGATCGTGCGGTCTTCGTCATATCCCTGGCGGACAAACTTGTTCTCAAAGTGCTCTGCAAATTCGAGGAGGAGCCGGTCACGCTCGGAGAGGGCATCTTTACCGACGATGGCGACGAGGCCGCGGAGATCATTACCTTCTGCGTATCCCGCGTACATCTGGTCAGAGACTTTCTTGTGATCGTCACGGGTCTTGCCCGGGCCGATACCGAGGTTCATTAACCGCGACAGTGATGGCAGGACGTTGATCGGAGGGTAAATACCCTTCCGGTGGAGATCCCGGTTGACCACGATCTGCCCTTCGGTGATGTACCCGGTCAGGTCGGGGATCGGGTGGGTGATATCGTCACCGGGCATCGTCAGGATCGGGATCTGCGTAACCGATCCCTTGAGGCCCTTGATCATGCCTGCACGTTCGTAAAGGGAAGCAAGATCGGTGTACATGTACCCGGGGTACCCACGGCGACCGGGGACCTCTTCACGGGCTGCACCAATCTGACGGAGGGCTTCACAGTAGTTTGTCATATCCGTCAGGATAACGAGCACGTGCATCCCCAGCTCGAAGGCAAGGTATTCGGCGGTTGTCAGGGCGAGACGGGGGGTGATGATGCGCTCGACCGCAGGGTCATCGGCAAGGTTGAGGAAGACGACTGCGTGTTCGAGTGCACCCGTACGCTCGAAGTCGGCCATGAAGTAGTTGGCCTCTTCCTTCGTGATACCCATTGCAGCAAAGACTACGGCGAACCCTTCAGTTGAGCCGGGCACTTTGGCTTGCCGGGCGATCTGCAGCGCAACGTTGTTGTGGGGCAGACCTGCCCCTGAGAAGATCGGGAGCTTCTGTCCACGGACAAGGGTGTTGGTACCGTCGATAGTCGAGATACCCGTCTGGATAAAATCCGCAGGCATACCCCGGGCATACGGATTGATCGCAGCACCGGTGATATCAAGGCGTTTCTCCGGAACAATCTCCGGGCCGCCATCGATTGGCTTACCGCCTCCGGAGAGGATACGGCCGAGCATCTCCCTGCCGACCGGCATCTTGATCGTCTCACCGGTGAACCGGACACCACTGTCCTTTCCGATACCTGTTGTGGTTTCGAAGATCTGGACGACGACAAGCTCGTCGCTTGTGTCGAGCACCTGGCCGCGCTTGGTTGTGCCATCGGCAAGAACGATGTTTACGAGTTCTCCGTAGGCGATTGGCTCGGTCTTTTCGACAAAGACGAGGGGACCGGCAATCTTGCTGATAGTCCTGTATTCCTTCATGCTGCCGACCTCAGTGTGTTGAACTCTGCATCCATCTGCTTCTCGATCTTCGCGAGTTCTGGCTTGTAGTCCTTGATGAACTTGATCTGCGGCAGTTCGCCCTTAGACTTGACGGCATTGATCTGCGTCGGGCTGACCCCCGCTACCTGGGCAGCGTAGGCAAGTTCGGCGAAGAGCTTGATCGCTTTCATCATGTCGTACTGTTTCTTCATGTCGCAGAACGTGTCCACCGAATCGTACGCATTCTGCTGGAGGAAGATCTCACGGATCATGCGGGCGACCTCGATGGTCACCTGTTCTGCTTCAGGCAGTGCATCGGAACCTACGAGCTGCACGATCTCCTGGAGCTCTGCCTCTTTCTGGAGCACTTCCATTGCCCAGGACCGGATCTTGTTCCAGTCCGGCGAGACTTCCTTATCATAGTAGTCGTGGAGGGCTTCTAAGTAGAGGGAGTACGAGTTGAGCCAGTTGATGGCGGGGAAGTGACGGCGCTGCGAGAGCTTGGCGTCGAGTGCCCAGAAGACCTTGACGATACGCAGGGTGTTCTGGGTGACGGGCTCGGAGAAGTCTCCTCCGGGTGGCGAGACTGCACCGATGACCGATACCGATCCCGAGGCGCCATTGAGTGTCTCGACGAGACCGGCACGCTCGTAGAACTCGGAGAGACGGGCTGCAAGATATGCAGGGTACCCTTCTTCACCGGGCATCTCCTCGAGTCGTGAGGAGATTTCCCGCATCGCTTCTGCCCAGCGGGAGGTGGAGTCTGCCATCAGCGAGACGTCGTATCCCATGTCACGGAAGTACTCCGCGATGGTGATACCGGTGTAGACCGATGCTTCCCGGGCAGCGACCGGCATGTTCGAGGTGTTCGCGATGAGGACCGTCCTCTCCATGAGAGGCTTACCGCTCTTCGGGTCTTCGAGGTGCGGGAACTCTGTCAGTACTTCGGTCATCTCGTTGCCGCGTTCTCCGCAACCGATGTAAACCACGATCTCCGCATCCGACCACTTTGCCAGCTGCTGCTGGGTAACGGTCTTTCCACTCCCGAACGGGCCGGGGATTGCAGCGGTGCCGCCTTTTGCAATCGGGAAGAGACCGTCGAGAATCCTCTGTCCCGTGATCAGGGGGATCGTCGGGTTCTTCTTCTCGCTGACCGGGCGGGGAACCCGGACCGGCCAGCGCTGGATCATCGGGTACTCGCGACCGTCTTCGAGAATACAGATGGTCTCGTCAACAGTGAAGTCACCGGTCTTGATCGTCTTGACAACTCCTGCCTTCGCATTCGGCGGGAGCATGACCTTGTGGACGATGTTGGTCTCCTGTACTTCGCCAAGGATTGCGCCAGCTTCAACTTTGTCACCGGCCTTCACGAGCGGCTTGAATCCCCACTTCTTCTCGTGGGAGAGGCCGGGTGCCGATACACCGCGCTCGATGAAGTTGCCCATCTTGTCCACGAGGACGGAGAGGGGCCGCTGGATACCGTCATAGATACTGGTCAGGAGGCCGGGGCCGAGTTCGACCGCGAGGGAGAGGCCGGTGTTCGTCACCGGTTCTCCGGGCCTGATACCGGAGGTATCTTCGTATACCTGGATGATGGTGTTGTCACCCTGGATATTGATGACCTCTCCCATCAGCGCTTCCTTGCCGACTCTCACCACGTCGTACATGTGGGCGTCAAGATTGACCGCCGTGACGACAGGGCCGGCGATTCTTTTCAGAACGGCCTGTTTTGCTTCATTCGGTTTTTTCTCTTTTACTTCCACAGATCAACACCCACCGATCTCTTGATTCTCTCTCGCATGGATAACCCGCCCTCTTCTTCCCCACTGATGACAATCACCGTGGGTTTTACCGATTCTTCGAGGGTTGCCCGGAGCCTGCGGGGAATGCGTTCCATGTCGCTTGAGTTCAGGACGAGGATACCAACTTCACACTCCTGAAGGGCCCTGGTTATGGTCTCGGAGAGCTCTTCATCGCTCTTTGCCGCGTAGGTCTTGCGGATACCTGCAAGCCGGAACCCGAGAATGAACTCACTGTTACCGATTACTGCGATCTCCATCTATATCACCAGGTATTCCGCAATTTTCTCCGATGGCAATTTCGATTCCTTGCCGCGGGCGAGAGCCCGCAGGTTGAAGACTTCGTACTTCTTCTTCTCAAGGTAGACAAGGACAGGATGGATGGAGAACGGGTTGCGTTTGGACATCCGCTCCATCTGCTCCAGCTGCACCCGGGTCAGGCGCACCTCAATATCGCGAATCGATTTCTGCCCCTTGAGCTCCTCGAGGAGAGCTCTGAGGGCTTCGGTCCGGGCATTTGCCTTGAGCTGGTCGATGAATTCGTTCTGGTCCTTGATTGCGTTGAGGCTTGCAAAGTCGTTTACGGTCAGGGTACCGCCGGGGACGAACAGGTCCCGGACATCTTCCTCCGTTGAATCGGCCCGGAGCCGGAAGAGCGTCTTCGCGTTCCGGATATCGATCTCGAGCTGGATATACGCAAGGAACGATGCGCCTCCTTTGATACTGCCGCTCCGTGCATCCCGGATGATCTCTTCGTAAAACTGCTTGTAGAGATCATTTTCGAGCTGGGAGAAGGAGCCGGTCTCCTTTGCTGAGGGATATCCCTGTGCAAGCACGGGATACATCCGGTGCATCTTCAGGAGATCGATAATCCGGTCATTGCTCTCCTCTGCAAGGAACCGGTCCAGTTCCTTGATATCAAGGCTCCCCGCCGGGATGAGGATCTCCTTGATCTTCCCGCTCTTTACTCCCTGTGCCTTTCCGCGCAGGATGGTGAGAACGTTCTGGATGTCCCATCGGCGGAGATATGCCTGGGTAAACTTCTTGAGGGCGCCGGGTGCGATCTCCTGGATCTTCTGGTATTCCTTTGCAAGGTTCCAGCTCAGGGCCACTTCGATGAGGTTGATCCCGTTGAACGCGGTTCCCAGTTCATCGATCTCCTGTTTGTACTGGGATTCTTCAATGAAACGGGTGATCTCCGGAATGCTCATGTTGAGCATCCGCATGTACTCCTCTCTCGGGAGGAGCTTTGCCTTCCTCACCCGCATCCTGGTACACACATAAATGTACGGTGCGGAAACGCTCACCATACTTGTACCTCCCTATCCGAACAGGATATCATACGCATCTTTCAACCCGGTTTCCCATACCCTTGTTAAGAACGTGCGGTAACTGTAGTCAATCTGCAACCCCCCGGTCTCATCTTCGACAAGGATTCCCCCGTCGATCTTGACCGGCTCCCCAACCCTGAAACCTGATAATGCAGGGTCTTCGGCAATGACTGCTTCTGCAGCCGGTACATCCCGGGCGCTGCAAAAGATCGTACCTTGGGGAATCTCCTTCTTTGCTTCGGAGAGGAGTTTCTTGATGGCTTCACGATGGAAGCTTTCAGGGAGGCTGGCGATCTCTGCACGGGTCGCTTCATAGACCTTGTCGAGCAGGGCTTTCTGCGTGTTCAAGCTCTCGCGCTTGACGAGGAGGCTTGCCGCCGAGCTCTCCTGGCTGATCAGATGGTCGGCCTGTTTTGCAACTTCTGTCTCCGCTGCAATCTTGATCTCTTCCACCCGCTTGTTTGCCGCTGCTAGGATCTGATCTGATTTGGCTTTTGATTCTGCACGGATCTTTGCCGCTTCCGATCTGCCCTTCTCCCTGATCTCTTCAACTACTGCTTCCAGTCCCATTGTCTGCCCCGGTTATACGAACAACACCAGGAGAGCAACGACCAGACCGAAGATAACGATGGTTTCCGGAATGACGGTGAAGAGCAGTGCAACGCCGAACATGTCCTTGTTCTCGGCCACTGCACCGACTGCGGCTGATCCGATACCCATCTCAGCAACGGCGGTTCCGATACCGGTAAGACCGACTGCGACACCTGCCCCAACTGCCTTCATTCCGATCTGCGTTGCCTTGATTTGTTCAATGGTCATTCCAACATCTACCGATGGTACAATTGCTTCTGCTACCATAATTTATTCCTCCGTAAATCTTCTTTTCATCCCGAACGGGACGTACTTCTTGCCTCCACCTTTGTAGAACTTGGTGAAGAATTCGACATAATGCAAACGGATGGAGTGAAGACCTCCACCCAGGATCCCGAGTGCCACGTTGAGCGTATGCCCAAGCAGGAAGATCACGACACCGACAAGGATCATAAGTATCCCAACAATTGAGAGATCTTCAAGACCGGGGCTGATGAGCTTCTCAATCGACATATAATTGACGATCATCGCGATAGCGACGGATGAGAGCCCGACTGCCACGAGACGAGTGTACGAGAGCACGTGGCTGATGATGGTCGGGAGCTCGATCACTTCAAGGACTGCGTCACGGGCGATGAATACAACACCGAGGACGATAAAGACGGCGCCGATAATGCACCCGATCGCGACTCCCGACATAATAGCGGGAAGTCCCCTGAGGTCTGGCATAAGTGGTATTGGCACGAATGACCAGATCGCAATGACAAGCCCCCACATCACGGCAAGCCAGCCGAAGTTGGCCATAACCGTCTTGGTGCGGTGCTCGCCATGATCCTGTTTTGCGTGGTTGTACATGCCAAGAACCCTGCCGAGCGTGATGTGCAGGATGCCGATCCATAAGGAGAGGACCATCAGATCGGGAATTGCTGCGCCATGCCCGGTCGCTTCCCCGCCGATGTTCAGGTGACGGGAGGGGAGGAGCGGCTCCCACAGGAGTTTGGCACCGAGGAACTCGCTGAACAGGAGACCGAAGATGATGGTTGAAATACTCGCATTCCTGAGCACTTTCAAGAACTGTTGGCCGTCTTCGCCTTTCATGAACCTTCCGAGCACGAATGCGAGTGCAAGGAGGATCAGCCCGTACCCGAAGTCACCGAGGATCAGCCCGAAGAAGAGGGGGAAGACGATGGCAAGCATCAGTGTGGGATCGACTTCGGTATACTTCGGACGGGAGTAGACATCCATGAATAACTGGATCGGTTTTGCAAATGACGGGTTGTTATACTCGACCGGCACGGAATCGTGCTCAATATCGGTCGGGATAACCGTAACATAGATCTTTCCCCCGGTTGCCTTCACAAGGTCACTACTTACCGCATCGACGGACTCGGACGGGACCCAGCCCTCTGCCACGAAGGTCTGGCGGGTGGTTGCAAACCGGAGCGGGGCTTCGGTCTTCTCCACTTCCGCCCGTAAGACTTCTTCACAGGCAACAAGGAACCCGGCATGCTTCGTTTTTACCTCATCGAGCTTCTTCGCGATTTCGGAGATTTCCTCCACCGCGGATGCGATCTGCCCGGTATAATCCGTGATCCTCTTCTGGGCAGATCCTGATTCTTCAGGGATCTGAACTGCCAGGAATGCGGACCCCTGCAGAGCTTTTTCGACGGCATCTCGTTGAACGGCGAGGACTATGACAATGATGAAACTCTTCTCTTTTCCCTTCGCGAAGTACACCTCGGAAGGAACGGTGAGGGGCGGCTCACGTGCCACATATCCTGCAAAAACGGAGAACTCCTTGTATCCCCGAAGAAGATCCAGATCGAATGGTACTTCGGAGAACGGCATGATCTCCTGGATCTTCTGTTGGAGCTCCTTCACACGGATCTCAAGCTTTAAGCGTCTGCCCGTCAGCTCTTCCACCTCACGTTCAAGAAGAGGGAGCTCCCATTCGATCTTCGCCATCAGTTCGGGGCGGGCGCCTACTGCCCGGAATTCAATATCCTCAGCGTTTATGGAAACGGCATTTTCGATGGCACGGATCTTGAGTAAGTCCGTGGATGCCTCACTCGCTCCCGAAAGGGGTGCGCCAATCCGGAAACCCTCGTATCCATCCGCTCCGGAATCGACATACTCTTCGATATGGAAGAGATGGTGGCGATACAGCTCTGCGATAACTGGTGACAACTGATCCCGTGAAGCAGCGATGAGCAGCCTGCTCATCCGCTTAGGCGCTAACATGCAGCTGCTCCTTAAACCGCAAAACCAGCAACTGCACCGCTCTTGAAAGGTTCTTCTCTCCTTCCACCTTCAGTGCCGCCGCTCGCTGACTGCCGCTTTTTGTGATTTCAGCGTGCTTAAGTGCCGCCTGGTGCCGTGCTTCTTCCAGTCTCAGCTTTTTGTATTGTTCAGCATTGCTCTGCGCCTTGGTGACCAGATTCTCAGATTCCAGCTCGGCATGAGATCTACTGTGTTTCTTCTCATCCTGAGCCGCACTGATCATAGATTGGTACTCTTCTTCAGCTTTTTTGATGTCTTTTAGGACCTCAGTCTTCATCCAACCCTCCTCTCACGGCAGTGTAATAGTTGGTGAAAAAAACAATATATGTATTGTTATTTACTCTCCCCCGAGAGTGGCATCCCGGAGAACCGGCAGGGGCAAAAGAGCTCCAATTTTTTAGGAAAAAACCGCTTTCATCTGAAACTGTAGGCGCTTCAGCGTTACGCCGTCCGGGATTGATGAGACCTCGAACCCCTCTGCCGAGGTGGCAATCGTTAATCCATGGAGTTCATCGTTCGCGCAGATGACGTGTTGTTCGGGATGGGTTCCCCGTCGGATAGAACAGTCAGCATGGATCTCTGGACCTACGGATACAACATACGATAGTCGCTTTGAGCCGGGGTGATCTTTTGGCAATACGATGAGGGGCAGATGGTATTTCCGGACCAGCTCGATGAGCATTATCCCCGGCTCAACTTCGCCCCCTTCTGGAGCGGATACAACGATGAGATCGGTGGGGTCGACGCCCTGACAGTACTCACCCGTGGAAGATTCGATGCAGAGGCAGAAACGAGATCCCGCCAGGGCTACGAGTAAGAAAGATTCTTTTCCCTGGAGAAGAGCGATCTCGTCGCCAAGAGAAAAACTCATACCGCTTTCACATCTTCGGACTGGCAGCTCGGGCAGATCGGCCTCCTGCCAATGCCCTTGAAGCGTTCCCCGCATTCGTCGCACCGGTAATCCACTCCTTTTACCCGGTCCGGGGGAATGTCAATATCCGTAGGTCCGCCAACACTACACATGGGTCTGTCACCTCAGTACGACTCTAAGCGCTGCAGGGCTTAATAGTATCTGAATTTTAGATCCCGCCGCTACTCCTCATCAGACATTACATGATAACGAAACTGAAGGCAATGATCGAGATGACAAACAGGACGGAGACATGTCTTGCGGTCCGGGGAGGGCTCTGATCCAAAAACCCTGCGCTCTCCTTGTGAGGATAAGGCAACCTGAACGGAATCCCCCTGGCAGCATCCCCTTTCAAAAGTTTGTCACTCTGCTGCTGACACCCGGCCTTGAGCAGGAGACCTCATCGTTGGGGAGGTCTATACGGTTATGCCGAGAATATTCAGGAGGACAAGGATAAGTACTCCGGGAAAGCCACCGACCGCACAGATGAGGACTGTTGGAAGACCATAGCCCAGATCGGGTTTTCCTATCCATTGCATGAGATGGAAAAAATTGAGAGCAAAAAGTACAAGGAGCCCGAGAACTGCATTAACGACGAGGAGAGAGAGTTTTTTTACCAGGTAGTACGCAATCGCAACAATGGCGAGAACGAGCAGGATAGTGACGAGAAGAAGACTCACAGACAATCACCGGTCTTTACCGATTGGTAACTTTTGTTAATTTAGGTACTCTTCACTTGATTATTACCTTATTTATCTGAGTCGGTAGAGCGTAAACACAGGTCCGCGAAAAAAACGGGATTACCAGGGAAAAACGCTTCAGACATTTTGGAATTTCATTTGCCGGTAACAACCACTCCGAAAGAATCTGTCATCACAGATTGTTCACGATAGTGCGCTACGAGGCGTTCTTTCCATCTAATCGCAGATGGATCACGGCCGGTTACGTCACGGGCGGTCGCAAAAAGCCCCCGTCAGGAGAAAGAGGGAGAAAGGAGAGATAGGTGTCGGAGATAGCACAGGAGAGTTTCAGGTCATGTTTCAAGCCCATACAATTCTGCATTGGGGCGGGGGAGATACTCTTCAAGGAACTTCGGATACCGTTCCCCAATGAGGAAATAAACTGCAGGAGTGAATACCGGGAAAGATTTTATCCCATTCTCCGCAAGAGCTGCAAAGAACCGGGGGAAACTCGGATGGCGGTGGTAGGCAATTCCGGTCACCGTCTTGGGATTTTTCAGATTGTTCAGGAAGGGTTAATGTCAAAAAGATCGGCTTCGGGTACAGTCAGGAGCGTGTACTTGCCGATATCCGAGTTATCGTTTATAAGATCGCGCGGGATGACGTCGAGGTTGTGTCATACCAGAAGGCAAGATCTCTTTTCAAAAAACTCTGCCATTCTCGTGAGTTTGTCCATACGGGTCGCAAGTGCGAGACCGATTAACATCAGAGAGTAGATACTTCCCGACTGGGTGATCAGATGGGCCTCTTCCCGGATCCTTATCAGGGGGATCATATTCGCTGATGTGACCCCGAGTTCTTCTATAGTACACCCGTCATTCGGCCCGGTTTTGAGGAGGATCATCAGGTTCCGGCGTTTATCGGATGCCGAGAGAGTAGCAAACAGATCGGTCATTTCGGTGCAGACCCACTTCAGGGTCAAGGAGTTTTATTTATTCATCAGAATGCCCGCTTATCGTAAAAGAATTCGCATCCCGTTGATAGGTATAAAGCGCCGTTGTACTGCAGGTGTAATATTACAATGTAATTATAATCAAATATAATCAAACGCGGAACCGGGCCCGATTAGATTAAATATGTCGCCATTTACTGTGCACCAGCGCACAGCGGTACATCACACCGGGAGCAGAGGAAATGCCTCCTACTCCCCCCTCCGCTTTATGCGGTTATCCTTCCCTGAAAATGCGATCTCTTCTCAGGTAAAAGGGGGTAATATTATTGCGGGATAGGGATCATTGGTTACCACCCGATAATCTGCTGGTCACGTAATTTTATTGACGGAACGATCATGGATCCAATGGTCCGGGTCTTCTTGCTCATCCCGACAACTTCCTTGTGCATCTCAAAGACATTGCCGGAGAGCATCGCACTCCGGATGGGCGTCTCGAACGATTCTCCGTTCGCATGGAATGAGTTGGAGATCTCAACCGAGAACTCTCCGCTCATGGGGTTTGCGGTATGCGCCCCGACAACATTGTGTACGTATACAACCGGCTCATCGCCGATTGCATCCCGTTTTCCGCCAACAACAAAATTATGATGGCCAATGGAGGGAAGAACCCCAAAATTCCCCCGTACAGCATTGCCTGTGCTCTGCTTCCCGTAACGGTACGCGGTCTTGAGATCGTACGCGAAATTTTTCAGGATCCCGTCTTTGACAAAATCTATCCGCCGGGTCTCAGTTCCTTCCGCATCCCAGCGGACGCTCCCGCTCGCATGGAGGAGGAGAGGGTCGTCATACATGTCTATTCCCGGACCCATGATCTCTCTCCCGAGCGATTCGGCAAGACGCGATCTCCCGGCATGGACACTCCGACCATTCAGGGCGGGAATGAATACCCCTCCAAGGAGCTCGGCATAAGCAAGCGGTGAGAGGACCACATCGTAATTACCGGTCGGTATATCGTTCCCTCCCGCCGATTCACAGGCGAAAAAGGACGCTCTCTCCCCAACGGTTTCCGGATCCACTTCATCCACAAAAGAGGAATGGTCGAATTCGTAGCCGGTTGACTGGTTGTGAATCGCCTCAAGGGAGAGGGAAATTCCTGAACGCTTATCCGTGTACCGTATTCCCCTGCTGTTGGCAAGCGTCACCGTTGCGGTAGAAAGCCCTGCAGATCCCCCGGTTATATCCGCCTCATGCTCCTCCGCCGCGGAGAGCATTCGCGCAAGAAAATCTCTGGCAACGGATGGCTCAACGTGCATTGACGGGTCAAAGGCCAGCGGTGCACCGGGAAGAGGCCGGGGATCCGGGAGTCCTCCCCATTGGTGGGGTGTTGCAAGCTCTCCGCTGGCAATTGCCGCTTTCAGGCAGGCTTTCCAGTCGGCAGGATTATTGGTGCTCGAAGATCCAATCCTCCCCTGGCGGATAGTCCTGATACCAATCCCGACATCCTCCGAGATCGTCGCAAGATTGATCTTCTTCTGCTTCAGCTCGGCAGAGACTGACCTGCCCTCAACGGAATAGACTTCTACTTCATCAACGGTCTTTTCCGCTTCTCTGATTACCTCATCAATCCACGCCACTGCCACCCACCACCGCATCGAGCAGGAGCACGTGGGGTGCCCCGTCACTCACCGGGACGCTCTGCCCGCCTTTACCGCAATAGCCCTGGCTCATCCTGCGATCATCTCCCAAGAGAACGATCCCGTGGAGAATTGTCAGAATTTCACCGGAGAGCGAGACATCCCGCACCATGGTTGTGCATTCCCCGTTTTTTACCAGGTACCCATACTCTGCGTTGAACTGGAATATTCCCCGGCCGGGATCAACCTGCCCACCACGGGAACCTTTCAGGAATATCCCATTATTGCACTCCTCGAAGATCTCCTGCTCGGTAGAATCACCGGCTTCGATGAACGTGTTGGACATCCTTACAAGAGGTGGCTCCCCGGGCATTGCCCGGGCGTGGCCTGCAACACCATTCCCGACTTTTGCAAGGGACTCCCTGCTGTGCAGGAATTCGTTGATAATTCCTCTCCGGATTATCTCCGTCCTCCGGACTCCTACCCCTTCGGCATCGACCGGATCGAAACCAAACTCGTGAAGGCCGGGGTCATCCACGATGGTCAGGATCTCGTTCCCGATCTTTGTCCCGATTTTTCCTTTGAGAACCGAACTCCCTTCTGCGACAAGGTCGCCTTCGCTTGCGTGACCTACCGCTTCATGAGCAAAGACGCCGGCAAGTTCCGGATCAAGGACAGCACGCATCTTTCCTCCTTTTACGGGTTTTGCATCAAGGAGGGCGACCGCAACCCCGGCGGCCTTTCTTCCGAGATCTTCCTGGTGGCGAAGATTAAATCCATGGATGGAATGCTCACGCTCATACCCCATCTGGACATTCCCGTTCCGGGATGCAACCGCGAGGACATTGAATCCCGATCTGCACAGCTCATACGAATACTCGATACCGGAACTATCAGAGAAATGTATCCGTTCGATCCTCTCGATGTAGTTTGCCCTGCGGTTGGTAACGGCCGGATCCACCGCTGCGGCTTCTATCCCGGCGAGCAGGGACGACTTCTCTTCAATATCTACATCCCGTGGATCTTCTCTCATGGGGGGGATGGGAAGTACTCCTCCGGCTGCATCCCCGAGGGTAACCCGCTCCTCGGTAATATTCGCAAGCCGGGATGCTTCCGCGAGGAGATCGTCAAACTTTCGCTTCCCGGGAAAGTAGTTGTCGATCTGGAGGATCCCCCATCCGGTCGCAGTCAAGACCCTCAATACCGCTTTATTGAAGAAAGAAGTTCCGGCAGACTCCACAACGCCGTTATCGATATCGATATGGGTTACCTGTCCCGTTACATGCCGCAGATCATAATAACGGATCGCGGGCATATCAGGGCACGGGATTGCAGACAGGAGTGTCGGGGATCATTGTCGTGGATCTCATCGTCATCTTCTTGAGTTTGGCGAGGAAACCCTCGGCATTCTCCGGCACGAGCGCATACTTGAGGACTTCGTCGATCGTATCAACCGGGACAACGGTGACGAGGGATCTGTATCGCTCTTCGATGAGAACATCGTTGATATTCGTACGGGGGATCAGGACAATCTTGATCCCTGCTTTTGCTGCGGCTTCGATCTTATATGTCACACCGCCGACCGGGAGGACGTCTCCCCGGACCGAGAGCGAGCCGGTCATGGCCACATCCTGACGAACGGGGATCCCCTCAATTGCGCTGATGACCGCAGTTGCAACGCTGATTGAGGCTGAGTCTCCTTCGACTCCACCATAGGTGCCGATAAACTGGATATGGATATCGACATTCTTCACGTCCCGCCCGGTGAACTTCTTCAGGATTGCACTGACGTTCTTGATCGATTCCTGTGCAATCTCCTTGAGCATCCCGGTTGCAATAACCGTGCCACTTGCACCCTGTGCAGGAGTAACTTCTGCCATGATCGGGAGAACCGAACCCGAATCGCTTCCCATGACCGCAAGGCCATTGACCCGGCCTACCCGGGTCCCTCTGATAACCGTGAGCTCGTATTCCCGGCTTCTCCGGATGTACTCATCCGAGACCTGATCTTCGATCGATCGGGCCGTTGTCTTTGCGGTTATGACGTGGTCAGCGGTAGTAATTGCCGCTCCTTCCTGACGGGCAATATCCCCGGCTACGCGGATGAGACCCCCCATATCACGAAGCTTCAGGGTGAGGTGCCCCTTCCGGTTCGAACGGCGCCTGGCCTCCCGTATGACCTCATCGATGGCACTCTGGTCAAAGTGCGGGATCTTCCCGTCGTTTTTCACTTCCTGCGCAACGAACCGGATGTACTTCTGCTGGTTCTCCGGGGTATCTTCCATGCTCTCTGCCATATACACTTCGTATCCGTACCCGCGGATACGGGAACGAAGCGCCGGGTGCATTCCCTGAATTGCATCGAGATTCCCTGCCGCAATCATAACGAACTTGCAGGGAACCGGTTCCGTCCGGACCATTGCACCGCTCGACCGTTCGCTCTGCCCGGTTATGGGAAATTCGCCTTCCTGTAAGGCAGTCAGGAGGTTCTGCTGGGAGTGCGGGTCAAGGGTGTTGATCTCATCGATGAAGAGGACCCCGCCGTTTGACCGGTGGATTGCACCGGCTTCGACCCGGTCATGTGCCGGCGTCTCAAGTCCACCACTCTGGAATGGATCGTGGCGCACATCGCCAAGGAGTGCGCCCGCGTGAGATCCCGTTGCATCGATAAAGGGTGCGATATTCTTGTTGTCGCTTGAAACAAGAAGTTTCGGAACCATCGCCTCTTCACGTGGCGTTGTGTACCGGAGCGCTGCTATGAAGACAAACGCCGCTGCAATAATTCCAAGGAGCCACTGGTAGGTGATGAATGCATACGCGATGATACCAAGAATAAGAAGCATCAGCAGCGTGTTGCGGAACTGGATCTTCTTTTTTGCCTCGGCTTTATGCGCGGCAACAATCTGCTTCCCCCGCCCACCCGCTACAGTCCTTACAACCGGGTTGTTGGAGTCATCAGAGTTCGGATAGACCAGAATGTCCTGCAGTTCTTCCTTTGGCAGAAGCTCGGCCATCCCCTTCGCCAGCATGGATTTGCCTGTACCGGGACTTCCAATCATCATGACATGCCTTCGCTGTACCGCAGCTTTCCGGATTACTTCGACTGCATGGTCCTGGCCGATCACCTGATCGATCAGTTTGGGAGGCACTTCAATCTGCGATGAGGCTGCCTGCGGGCCCTCCGGGGATACCTCATATGCTCCTGTATTCTGCGATGGCGCTTGTTCTGCTGAATCCATTAAGGATTTACCTCTTTTTCCCTTGGAGTTTTCATATAATTTGTCTCACGATAGTTTAAGTACTTTCAGCTGATTGCCAGAAGAGAAGCCGGAGGACGAAGGCAGGAGCGTCGGTCGCAAATACTATTCTGTCCGGAAAACAACATCTTGATGATAAAAACCGGCATGGAAAACCAGAGATGTCCCCGCCATCTCAAGGATTAGTATCATGAGAGTGATCTGCACCGAAAAATCCCAGATTCTTGCAACCCGGCTCGCAAGAAAACTTAACGTTCCGTTAGTAGATGTCAAATACTCGCGATTCCCCGACGGGGAGCAGTATCTTGCTTCGGGAGAACTCGACGATGAGACAATTATTGTCGGATGCGTGGTGGATAACGATGCACTCGTACAGCTCCTCCTCATGATCGATGCATGCGAGGGATCGAAAAACCAGCTCGTACTTCCCTATATGGCCTACGCCCGTCAGGATAAACGGTTCAAGCAGGGTGAGCCCATCAGTGCCCGGGCGGTCGCCCAGGCTCTTGGCCGTGGGGTCGAGCGCGTAATCACGGTAAATATCCATGAGCCGGAGGTTCTCAGATATTTCCCGGCGCCCGCAAGGAACATCTCGATCGCAAAAGGGATCGGAGAGTTCATCAAGACCCTGGAACTTGCTGATCCCCTTATCCTCTCTCCTGATGACGGGGCGCTTCACTTCGCCCGTGATGTTGCTTCTGCAAACGGGTGGGACTACGATCACCTCGAGAAGACCCGACTGAGCGGACTTGAAGTCAGAATGGCCCCCAAGCAGCTGTGCGCCGCCTCCCGCTCGGTCATTATCGTTGACGATATTATCTCAACGGGCGGAACGATCGCGACCGCGGCCGGCCTGCTGTACCAGCAGGGTGCAAACGATGTGTACGCAGCCTGCGCCCACGGGGTCTTTACCGGGGGGGCGTATGCACGGCTCATGGCAACCGGGATCCGGGATGTGATCTGCAGCGACACTATTGAGCGGGGATGCAGCCGGATCTCGGCAGTGGACGAGATCGCAGCAGCGGTCAATGATGCTGACCATTAACGGTTCGTACGGTGAGGGGGGCGGACAGATTGTCCGGAATGCTGTCGCACTCTCGGCAATCACCGGTGAACCAGTAACCATAGACCGTATCCGGGCGGGCCGCGACAAGCCGGGGCTTGCGGCACAGCATATTGGGGCGGTGAGGGCAGTCATGGGTACGTGCGATGCAGATGTCGATGGAATCTCTGCGGGTTCGTCAATCCTGACATTTTTCCCGGAGAAGCTGAAGCTCTGTACTGTTACCGTCGATGTCGGGACCGCCGGGAGCATCCCGCTCGTCATCCAGTCATGGCTCTCCGTTGCGCTCTGGGCAGGTGGGACTCTTCGCGTAACCGGAGGCACGGATGTCCAGAAGAGCCCGACAGTTGATTATCTCAATCACGTTCTGGCAAAAGTACTTCGATCCGCCGGTGCGGAGATCACCATGGAGATCCTGAAACGGGGGTATTACCCGGAAGGCGGGGGTGAGGTACTCATTGAGCTGAAAAGACGGTCCCTATCCCCGATTGAACCGGAATCCATACGGGATAGCGGCTGCGGCATTGTCTCCTCTTCCTCAAACCTGCCACCCCAGGTCACGGAAAGGCAGGCATCGGCTGCTGCTGAATTACTCATGAGAGAAGGGATTTCCTGCACAATCCGGAGAGACCGGCACACCGGGTCAAGCACGGGGAGTTCCATCACGATATGGCGTGGAGCCAAAGGGGGTAGTGCGCTCGGGAGACGAGGTGTTCCGGCCGAAAAAATCGGGAAGATTGCAGCACGAGCAGCACTCGACCAATTTGCGAGCCCGGGGATTGTCGACACATACCTCTCGGACCAGCTCCTCGTGCCTATCGCTCTCTTCGGGGGCACGTATACCGCTTCACATCTCACCTCACACGCGGAGACTACGCTCTGGCTCCTGGAACAGTTCGGGTATGATGTGCAGTTCCATCACAGTTCTGTGGCGGAGTTCTCAGCATGAGAGCGGTCCTTGATGCCTCGTTCTTCTTTTACGAGATCGAGATCGAAGGAGAGATCTACACAACTCCGTCAGTCTGCGATGAATTGAAAGATATCCGGTCGAGAGGCAGGTTCGAAAAGTTCTGTGCAACAGGCCTCAGGGTCCTCTCTCCCGGTCGTGAATTTCGGGAGAGGGTCTCTGAAGCGGCAAAAACGACCGGGGACGCCGGGGTGATCTCGGAGACTGACCGGGACCTCCTCTCGCTTGCACTTGAACTGGGCGGGGTGCTCCATACCGATGACTTTGCCATCCAGAACGTTGCGGGGAGACTCGGCGTCACTACCATCCCGCTCCACCAGCGGAGGGCCCGGCAGATCCTCTGGAAGTACCGGTGCCGGGGGTGCGGCAAGTATTTCGATCACGATGGCGAGTGCCCGATCTGCGGCGCAGAGATTAAAAGAAAACTTAAATAGATACCGGCGAATCTTTTTTCATGTCTTCCCTTGACGATCTGATCGGAAGAGCAAGAGTGCTCCTTGCCGAAGGGCACAGTCAAGGTCAGATTGCGGATGAACTCTCCCTCTCTATGGAGACCGTCACCTGGCTCCTGACCCAGGCAAAAGGCTCTGCCGCACCAAAAGATGTGCACATCGACTGGACGGCAGTCAGCAGCACTGCATCTCTCCTTGAAGAGACGGCGATGATGCTCCTGAACCGGTATTGCCAGGACCAGTCCGGAGACTGCGCATCCCCCGCAGCGGATGTGATTGTGGGAATATCTCTCTCAGGAATTCCTCTCGCGACCCTCATCTCTGTTCAGGAGGCAGCAAAACTTGCCATCTACCACCCGTCAAAACAGAGCCAGAGCGAGCGCCCGACCGGATCGATCAGCGGGAACTTCGCAACGATCGGTGGCGAGCGGTGCATTATTGTTGACGACGTCATTACCTCGGGTAACACCATGAGAGAGGTTGTGAAGTATCTCAGGAAGCACAACGCTGTCCCGGTCGCAATCTGGGTCATTTTCGATAAGCGCGGTATCAAGGATATCGATGGCGTGCCGGTCTATTCGCTCTTCAAAATATCCCGTATTGACTGATCCTGCATTATTGCCGGACCAAGACACAATACAATTTATATAGAAGTTCAATTCTACCTTTTACAACATCGGAGGTTCGATTATGCTAGCTGGACAGCCAATTATCATTCTAAAAGAAAATGTCGAGCGAAATACGGGAAAGGAAGCCCAGCGCTCGAATATTGCGGCAGCAAAAGCTATAGCAGGCGCTGTCAGGACAACGCTCGGCCCGCGGGGTATGGACAAGATGCTCGTCAGCTCGACCGGGGACATTGTCATCACCAACGACGGTGCGACAATCCTCTCGGAGATCGCCGTGCAGCACCCGGGTGCAAAGATGGTGATCGAGGTCGCACGGGTACAGGATGATCAGGTCGGCGATGGTACAACGACCGCAGTCGTTCTTGTCGGCGCGCTCATGGAGAAGGCGGAAGTCATGCTCGAAGATGGCATCCACCCAACCGTGATCGCGCAGGGATATCAGCTCGGTATGGAGAAGGCTCTTGAGATCGTAAACGGCCTCTCATTCAAAGTTGATCCGACCGACCGCAAGACCTTAATCAAGCTCGCAGACACCGCAATTACCGGCAAGTCGATCGAGCTTGTCAAGGGCAAGCTCGACGGAATTATTGTGGACGCAGTTATGACCGTTGCCGAAAAGGACGGCAAGAAGATCTCGGTCGATGAAGACGACGTAATGATCAAGAAGCAGAAGGGGCACTCGATGGACGACGCCCAGCTGATCCACGGAATCGTCATCGACAAGGTACGCGTCCACGACGGAATGCCAAAGCAGATCACCAAGGCAAAGGTTGCCCTGATCGCCACACCTCTGGAGATCACCAAGACCCAGATGAAGGCCAAGATCAAGATCTCGAGCGCGGAGCAAATCAACGCTTTCAGCGAGCAGGAGCGCGAGGCGCTGAAGAGACTTGCAGAAGCCGTCATCGACAGTGGTGCAAATGTCCTCCTCTGCCAGAAGGGAATCGCAGATGCGGTCCAGTTCTATCTTGCAAAGGCCGGCATCTACGCTGTCGAGGATGTTCCCGAGAAGGATATGAAGTATGCAGCCCGGGCACTGAACGGAGTTATCGTTAACAAGCCCGAAGACCTGACCACAAAGGGCCTTGGCATTGCAGAGCGCGTTGAAGAGGACAACGATATCGATATCACCAGGATCTCGGGATGCAAGAACCCGAAGGCCATCACCATTCTCCTTCGCGGGTCAAGCGATTACCTCCTTGACGAACTCGAACGTGCAGTAGTAGACGGGACCCGCGTCGTTATGGATGCGATGGAGGATGGGACCTATGTTGTCGGCGGTGGCGCAGTCGAGACTGAACTCCTCATGAAGATCCGGGACTATGCATCAACCGTTGGCGGACGCGTCCAGCTTGCGATCGAGGCCTATGCAAGCGCGTTCGAATCCATCCCCCGCACGCTCGCAGAGAACTCAGGATTCAACCCAATCGACAAACTGGTGGAACTGAAGAACGCTCACTCGAAAGGCAGGAAGAATACCGGTCTCAATGTCTACGAAGGTAAAGTCATTGACATGCTCGCAGAAGGGGTTCTTGAGCCCCTCAGGTCAAAGCGCCAGTCAATCCAGAGCGCATCCGAGACTGCGGTGATGCTCATCCGTGTCGATGACATGATGATCACCCAGTCCAAGGCCCGGTAACCTGTAGGTGTGGCGGGAAAACTTTTCCGCATTTTTTAAAAATTATTCCTCAAAAACTCAAAAATTTTTTAAGACCTCTCTCGCCAATCAATCAGATAACTATTAGACCAATTGGTGAAAAAATAAGAGAACCGGGTGCCGAGGTAGTCTAGCCCGGGAAGGCGGTAGCCTCGAAAGCTACTGGCGCTTCGCGCCTCGGGAGTTCAAATCTCCCCCTCGGCGTATGAACATGAGGTTTTTAATCCGACACCGGAAAGGGGTGCTTCCCGAGCGTTCGGTTTGCCCCAATTTTACAAAATAGCACCAATGTGAGTGGGTCTATGTATCCGGTTCTTGCATTTTCAGGCCACATTTCAGTTTTTTGTCGAGAGCATCCGCTCAAGAACCCCTTGTTTTTTGAGGGTTGCGAGTTGAAACCGGTTAAAGCAGAAGGCCGAGAACAGCATTTTGGTATGCACCCTGAGAACGGTTGTGACTTTGGTATGAGCAGAATGGAACACATTCTTGATGATGGCATATGGGCGTTCCCCGGGAGATAGGATTCGAGAGATTCGAGCGTTTTTGAGAACATCGCGGATACCGATCGGATGCCCACGAACACCCCGTTGCATGGTGGTGTTGAAACCTTTTGTTTTGGTACCGAAATATCCTCGGTCACGGTAGATCACCTCTCCTTCGTTCGACAGGTCGATTTGCGAATCGTGGGTTGAGGCAGTTGTAACCTCGAGAGCCCGGATCAGTCCGAAGTCACAATCCTCTTTGGTATGGAGTTTGTATCCAAAATAAGATTTCTTGCCCTTTATCGCCCATGTTCCATCCCGGCTTCTTCGAGTTTTTGCAGCATCACCCCGGGGTGTATTCGTTGAAGCATGACCGGGCTCTGAGGTGATGAAAGTCGCATCCTGAATGGTGCCTTTTTTGATTTTCAGACATTGTGCATCGAGTTGTCGCTGGAGCTCATCCCAAATAGCCTTATCCTTTCCGGTCTTTGCCAACCGCTCCCGGAAATACCAGACGGTGGTCTGATCCGGGACCTTGTTAGGATACCCGAGGAATTTCATAAATGATATGCGATCATTGGCCTGACGCTCAAGTTCGGGATCGGACAGGCTGTACATCGACTGGAGTACCAGCATCTTAACCATGAGAACGATATCAATATTCGGTCGACCGCCCTCTTCGGTCTGGTTTCGATACAGACCTCCCACTACCGTCAGAAACCTCTCCCAATTGATTAATGTCGAAAATCCGTCAAGCCGATCCCCGAGTCGTTTGATACTCTCATACCGCTTCTCGAACGCAAAATCAACCAGATTTTCCATACTCGTCATTGGTCGTACTAAGTAGGACTTACGCCCTTGGTTTGGACCGAAAGATCTAAGAGTTAGTAGCGCCCATCCATGGGTTAGACAAACCCGGGATGGAGATCGAACGAGAGTGAATCCTCCGAAATGCACGAGCGGCAATTTTGTAAACTTTCTGATATCGACGTATCAGGTTTGCTCGTGTACAGAGGCATCCCGGTGTTTTCCCGCTGAACCAGTATCAATAGCTCACGCTTCCGTCAAGCGTTTGTTAGAGAGGCAGCCAGCCTCACCACACGGGGGCGCTGTATGAGGAAGCGCAACGGTTGCTCCGGGCTAACGAAGGAGTATTGGTAATCGATGATAGTACCCTCGACAAACCGTATTCCCATCAGATTGAACTGGTGACCCGGCACTGGAGTGGGAAGCATCATCGGGTAGTTCAGGGAATCAACCTAATCTCAACCATTTGGACTGATGGTTCTGCGATAGTTTCGGTAGATTTCCGGATCTATTGTCCAGACAAAGACGGGAAAAACAAAAATGATCATTTCCGGGATATGCTACGAGCAGCCGAAGAAAGAAAGTTTCAGCCGGGATGTGTCATCTTTGATTCGTGGTATTCGAGTATCGCCAACCTGAAATTGATCCGCACGCTGAAGTGGCATTGGTGTACCCGTCTCAAATCCAACCAGTTGGTTGATCCTGATAATACGTACAACCGTTCAGTTTCTGAGATTGAGATTCCTCCCGAAGGAAGAGTTGTTCATCTGAGACAATACGGTTTCATCAAGCTATTTAGGATCGTTCACTCTGATAAGGAACCCGAACATTGGGCTACCGATATTCTCGATGCATCGGAAACGTCCCAAAAGAGGTTGTTCAACAAGGACATATTCTGCTCTCGTTGCTGGCATTTCTTCGCCTCGAAACCCATCGATTGAATACAGGTTCCAGCTGGTACGAGTCGAAACGCTCGATTCATCGATCCGCTTCTTCTCTCTTTATCGCTTCCACGGTGTTCTAATCTGATTATTTTTGTAGTGCTGTGATGAAGATTTCTTGCTCGAGTCTGCCTTCAACCGCGTAAGTCCTATAATACCTTGATTATTGCATTGACTTTTGCACCACATTGCAGTTATGCAGGTCCCAGGTACTGCAAGTTCAACCAGATCAGAGATACTACTACCGGCACCCCCACCAAGACTGCTGCCTTCACGAACGGGAGGTTCCGGGCATACCGGAGACCGTGGGTCATAAGGATGAAACCCCAGAGTGACGCGATGAGCGTTCCTGCGCGCCCGATAATGGAGATTAACTGGTTTCCCAGTGACGGGGGCCCAAAGGGCATGACCGGGATCTGCGATGCAGCGACGGCAAGGCTGCAGATAAGAAGGATCAGCCCGTAGAGTATCAGGCCCGGCGGGGCAAGGCCGTACCCAATGTTCTGCAGGGTTTTCCGGAACGGCCCCGATCCCCCCGAAGAGACCGCTCGTGAGATAAAAGAACCCTGTTGAACCGATCCATGCGAGAACCGTATAAAATGTCAACAGAACTAATGCAACCAGGATAAGAAAGAGGACGCCCCCAATGCCGAAGGTGAAGCAATGGATATCGGCGACTGCCATCATCCCGATGGACATCACGATGCTGCTGGCAAAAAGCCAGAGTAACGGTGTAAACAGGGATTCAGATCCTTCCTCCAACTTCCTGAAAAACGCATCCGGCCGGAGTATGAGGTCAGAGATCATCCGGGACGTGTTTACCTCCACCGGTTCTGGCCTGCCCTCCTTCCTGTTCTTCTTCATCTTCGACCTGTGTACCAGCCAGCCTGCGAGGAAAATCACGCAAAGGACCGGTAGCCCGACAATGACGATTAAAAATCCGAGGCCAGCCCAGAACATGTTTGTCATAATAATCTCTTCTCCCCGGGGGTAATTCCTTAAAAAGGTATTTGAGATTGAGGTATTAGGACGTACGCATCCACGTATGAAAAAAAGCAGAGCGCACATCTGGATGGGCCAGGTGATCAGCGATGGCTGATCTGGCGATCTCCCCCTGAGCATTGCAGATGGTATCCATGGTGAGGAGATTGGTGGCCCGGAACCGCTCTTCTCCAGCCTTGTTCACGGTGTGGGAAAATCTGACGGACCCATATTTTTATATCGACGCTTATGCCATCTTCGGGGATGAGGCGGGCAGAAACCGGTCGGATGTCGGTAAGGTCGGGATTTAACGTTCGGTTCTTCTTGATGCGGGAGGACCCCCTCCAGCCGGGTCGGGCGACGCACTTCTGGTTGTCGTTCCCGGAGTACCAGCTCTTTAAACAGAACGAATGACGGCAGAAAAACTCCGCCCGGATGCGGACTTAAGCATGTCCCGGAGATGATCGTTCTCTGACAACTCACCGCCGTCTTTGCCATAAATCCGAGGATCGATCGGGAATGTATTGGTTCCATCGGTCCGGACCAGGTCACCCAGCTGTCTTCCGGCATTGTGCCGGTCGGTAAAAACAGACCGCCGCTCGCGCAGCCGGGGATCATCGATGATTGTCCCCATACAAGGCGGATGCTGTGAGCCCGCAAGAATATAAAATTATGGTGAAGAATTATGGTGTGTCCTATCCCGAAATCATTTGACATCAGATGTAAATACCGATTTGAGCAACTTATCGAATGGGGATATCCAGAGGATCATTCAGCAATGTGTCAATGATAAACCCGTTGTTGAGATTGCCCGGTATTTCCAGATTACCCGTCAACGAGTGTATCAGTTCATCAACCCGTTCAGAGAATCGGGGGAATATCCGGTACTCAGGCAATCTGGAAGAAAGCCCCAAGCCATCGATGATCGAGCAGAAGAGTTGATCCTCGCAACCTATCAATCCAACAACATTGGTCCAATCCATCTGGAGAAGAAGATTGAGGAAACACACGGGATCCATATCCCGCATAATCGAATCTATCGGGTATTGTTGAACCACGGTCTGGTGGAGATCAACATGAAAAAACGGCAACAGCGGAAATATGTTCGGTATGAACATACTCATTCCATGTCGATGGGGCAGGGAGACTGGAAAGAGTTCGAACTTAAAGGATCGAAGAAATGGCTGATCGCATTCATGGATGATTCATCCCGCCTCATCACCTGCTACGGGGTATTCGATTCTCCAACTACCGAGAACACTCTCACGGTGCTGAATCAGGGATTCCAGATGTACGGTACGCCCCGCAAGATCCTCACTGACAACAGTACACAATTCGTTTCAACTCGGAACCGTGAACAGGCCCATCATAAATTCGGAGAGTTCCTTGTTCATCACAACATAAAACACATCCCAACCAGGATAAAACACCCTCAAACGAACGGCAAAATTGAACGGTTCTTCGGAGAAGTCGAACGAAGGATCGCGAAGTTCGGTTCTGTCGATAAAATTCTTCACTGGCACAATGTCATCAAACCTCACATGAGTGAGTCTCGATTTCGATGAGCCTTATAACGCATTCTGGTACCGTCTACCCCAGGAGAGGATTCTGAAATATGCGCAGAAATGGTTATATGTGTAAAATCAGTTCGGGATATCACAGCGGTTTTTACACACGATACCTCCCATTGGGCGGCTGCCAGGATGTTTAT
This sequence comes from Methanoregula sp. SKADARSKE-2, assembly GCA_030919125.1. Lineage (GTDB taxonomy): Archaea > Halobacteriota > Methanomicrobia > Methanomicrobiales > Methanospirillaceae > Methanoregula. The sequence goes on along the minus strand of CP121470.1, from coordinate 753,024 downwards.
GCAATCCAGATCGGTTATTTTCCCCGACTCGTCCACGAGCCTCTCTTCTGTCGTCTTATTATGTTGATCAGCCGGCCTGGTCGCAGGATTGCGTAAGTCCTTCTCTTCAACCTGAAGCCCCAACAATCGGACCTTCAATGCTTCACCGAACTCTCTTTTCAGGATGGAGAATCCCGTTTCAACCATGTTTCTCTAAAAGATACATCTCCTCATCGAATGCGTGAGCGAGTCGTCTTCGATAATATCCGGAGATCCGTTTACGTCTCCTGTTTCTGACCGGGATAAGCGAGTTGAGGGTATCGTGGATTAATTCATGGATATCTTCGGAGTCATATCCTTTGTCCATGACATAGAGGGCAGATTGCTTGAGTCGATGGCATGCTTTCTGGATTTTTTCAAGCGTAAGGGATAACATGGGCCGGATGCTGAAGAGATCTTAAAGACCGGTGATAATCTGCTGAACAGTATAAAGAGAGATCGAATTTTTAGGGACCGTTTTTGGTTTTTCCGGTTTTTTTTCAGGAGGAGTAATAGCTGGCGTACGAGCTGGTGAATCCGATAAATCGATGGCGGTACAGGAAATCCATTCACCCCAGTCATAGAACATCTTTATCAGCCGGTTGAGTAAACGGGTGAAAGTCGAGTGGACGGATCCGCTGACAGAACTTGTGGATCGTCGTGAAGTGAGGAACTTCTCCGGGATGGATCTTCTCCCGGAGAGAATCCATGATCTCCATAAGTTCGCCGGTATCCCGGTAATCTTCCGGCAGGTACTCTTTTAGGAGAAGGAGAATGAGCAACTGATGCTCCAGTATATGTTTTTCGAGAGAATTTTGAGGAGAAAAAGGGGTATTCTGGAGTCTCTGATCAAGCCAGAAGATAACTCTACAAACCTGCTACACCGGTTTGCTGACTTTACTTTGTCTCCTTAGCTCGTATGCGCATACCAATGTAAGGAGGCACTGTACCTTAGATCTTCCCGTCACGGTATTACGTGGCTGGACACAGCATTTCCCCAGAGCCGAGATCCAGGTATCGGATCCCGGATGCAGGTTTGGCATCTCCGATCTGCCCGATCCTTCAGGATGGTACAAAAAACGAATGAATATTTTAATTATTCAGGCGGCTCCTTTAGTACTTTAATGACTATCAGAAAGGGCCGCAGGAAAAAAGAGGAGAGACCATTCCACGAAGCAGTCACCGATCTGCTCTTCTCTGCGATGGCAAACCACGAGGATTTTGTCGTTACTTACGAAGTCAACCCAGCCACAAGTAAAAAAGAGGTCCATGTCATGGCCGGGAAATTAATCTCTCCCGAAGTACTGGGAAATTTAAAAGGCCATATTGCAGAACAGCTCGAAGGGGGAAGTGGATACCACATCCGCCAGATGGAATAAGGAAAATTCGTCGACCCATTTTTTCCCTTGCCCTCTAGATCTCGGCATCAGTCCTATCGCGTACCTGAAGCTATGTCCGGGGCATCTCTCTCCGGTTTCGTAGACATAATCAACCACTTCTTTCTGGTGAGTCGAGGCGTGCCCCCTTGAGGAGTCACCCATATCCCTTCAGGACCTTAACATCCGTATCTGTTCAGCAGGAGATCCGTGCTTTCAAAGATCAGTTCTCTGCGATGAACCGCCAGCAGGGAGAGTTTGTTTGGTGTCAGGAGAGGAGATCGGAAGGATGGAGCTGGAACATGTCACCGGCGCGTGGCTCCCTCTCCCGCGAATCTCATCCGGTTTGCGCGGACGTACGGTGGTGCCCCGGTCGTGATCGCCGTCCTGACCGATCGCGCCGACAGCCAGGAGTGCGGGGGGCGAACAGAGGGTGTGCGAGTGCTGCCCTGGACTCGGGACCTGCTGGATGACCTATCCGCCCCGGACAAGCAGGCGATGCGCTCTATCCTTTCGATCACGACAACCAGGAGATCGTCGCTCTTACGTGCTCGGTTATCCTTCGGAAGCACCGGGGCTTCACCGTCAACCCGGATCAGATACCGGATACTCCCAGGAAGAGAGCGAAGAGAATTTCAAGGATACGAGAACCATGGTGATCAGGAAAGGATGTGTATGGCAACAGACCCCGTGTGTTTAGCGATCATCGATGATGATGCGGTCAAGTTCAGGAGTACGTACAAAGGTCTGGAGTACGCCTTCTGCTGCGATTACTGCAGGAAGCAGTTCGAAGAGAACCCGAAGCGATACTCCCGTATCGCCCATGACATCAGTGTTGATCTGAAACAGACCTTGTAGAAAAAAGGGCCCGTCTCTCTCTGGTCTCCCAAGAACCCGGAGAAACCTTCTGATTTTACCGGGGGTTATCTGGGACGATACGTTCTGATCTGTCACGGAGTGGAAAGCCCGTTCTCAATAACCGATCCGGCACATGGCAACCGGCAGCCTGCACGATCCTGTTTTTCCGGGCTGCTGATTGGCAGAACTCCGAACCGCTGAAAAGAAAAAAAAGTTAGATGAAGAGCGGTGCAAGCACGAGCGTCAGCGTTGCGAGGAGCTTGATAAGCACGTGGAGCGACGGGCCGGCGGTATCCTTGAACGGATCGCCGACGGTGTCTCCGATGACCGCTGCCTTGTGGGCCTCACTCTTCTTCCCGCCATGGACACCGGTCTCGATGTACTTCTTGGCATTGTCCCATGCCCCACCGCTGTTGTTGAGGATGAGCGCGAGGAGGATGCCGGTGATGGTTGCAACCATGAGGAAGCCGGCAAGGGCCTCATACTTCATGGTGGTACCGATGATGATCGGGAACAGGATCACGAGCGCGCCCGGAAGAACCATGTTCTTGAGCGCACCCTGGGTCGTGATATCGATGACCCGGGCATAGTCGGGCTTCTTGGTGCCTGCCATGATCGCCGGGTCCCTGAACTGGATGCGGACCTCTTCGATGACATATTGTGCGGTCTTTGACACTGCCCTAACGGCGAGGCTTGCAAAGAGGAAGACAAGCATCGCGCCGATAAGTGCCCCGACAAAGACGCTTACGTTTGCCAGGTTGACGACATCAAATGCCTTGCCGGTGAGCTTGGCGATGTCGGCCATGTAGGCGTTGAAGAGCAGGAATACCGCGAGTGACGCGCTGCCGATGGCGTACCCCTTGGTAAGTGCCTTTGTTGTGTTGCCGGCTGCATCGAGTTTGTCCATGCGGTGCCTGACTTCGTCAGGTGCCTGACTCATCTCGACGATACCCCCGGCGTTGTCAGCGATTGGACCGAAGGTGTCCATAGTGAGGACGTAGGCACAGACCATCAGCATACCGATGGTTGCCACGGCAGTACCATAGAGACCTCCCTGCGGGATCTCGGTCATGGTCCCGCACCAGTACGAAAGCAGGAGCGAGACGCCGATGAGGACCGCCGGGACAAAGGTCGTCTCGAGACCTACCGAGAATCCCATGATGATGTTGGTTCCCGCGCCGGTTTCCGAGGCATTCGCGATATCCTGAACCGGCCGGTAGTGGTGGTCGGTATAGTAGAGGGTGACCCTGAGGAAGGCCACGGAGAGGGCAATACCCACGAAACCTGCAAGGACGAAGTACCCCCAGCCGGGTGTTGCACCGAGGAGGTAATAGACCCCGCCGGCTAGGAAGATCGCCGAGATGATTGCGGTGATGTAGTATCCGCGGTTCATGGCATCCATCGGGTCAGCCCCGTCTCTTCCTTTGACGGAGAGGATGCCGATCATGCTCGCAAGGAGGCCGAGCGAACACATGACGATCGGGAAGAGGATGCCATTAACCTCGAAGATCGGGAAGAGCGCGACACCGAGGATCATCGCACCGATATTCTCGGCTGCGGTGGACTCGAAGAGATCGGCCCCACGACCTGCACAGTCCCCGACATTGTCGCCGACGAGGTCGGCAATGGTGGCCGGGTTCCGGACATCGTCTTCAGGGATACCGGCCTCGACTTTGCCGACAATGTCCGCACCGACATCCGCGGCTTTCGTGTAGATCCCGCCACCGAGCTGGGCAAAGAGTGCCACGAACGAGGCACCGAAGGCGAACCCGATGATGACGAACGGGGTGTGGGTCGGCTCTGCACCGAGCGCAATATACGTCAGCGCGACACCGAGGAGGGACATCGAGGTGATGATCAGGCCGGAGATGGCCCCGCCACGGAACGAGAAGTCAAGTGCCTTACCGTCGCTTTTCTGGGCTGCCGATGCCGTGCGAATATTTGTCCTGACGGCAATCCACATGGCAACGACACCGGCGACAGCGCTGCAGGCTGCACCTACAAGGAACGCACCTGCGGTTGCCAGGGCAATTGCCTGTTGTCCCGTGAGATAGTAGACCGCAAAGATCGCCACTGCGCCAACGATGGCGAGCAGGGCGATAGTTGAGTACTGGCGCTTGATGAATGCTTCCGCACCCACCCGGATCGCATCCGCAACCTCGCGCATCTTTGGCGTACCCTCGTCCTGCGAGAGGAGATTACGCGTCAGGATTGCTGCAAGGCCCAGTGCGACGATACAGATCGCAATCACGATTAGTAATACAAAGTCGATCATTCCTTAACCTCCCCGATACGCCGCCATTCCGGAACCAGCGACCACAAAGCCCATCATCATCTTTTCCGGACCCCGGCCTGATTTCAGGTTGAGAGACGACATAATCAAGGTCTATAATATCCATCGAACAGAGACTGCCCGGATGACCCATAGGGAGGGCGCGGGGCCGGCCCCTGATCCCGCCAGAGACCCGCTGCTCGGCAACCCGTCCTACGTAAGTAATGTGTTCAATTCCGGGACATTAAACACTTATCATTCGCGGGAAGGCGAAAATACCTGTTTTTTTAACCCGGATAAGCATTATGGTCGATCATCATCGTTTTTCATCTCTCCTGTTTTTGCCGGCCCGGCCATTGTGCAGGCACTCACTTCACTACAGTTATTAATGATAAATTCTCAATAATCTCCACCAAGGTGGATAACAAGTGGAAATCGTACAGCTGTTATTGTTCCTTATCCTCTTCCCGCTGATCCCGGCAGTCTTCATGCTTCTGGTGGGGAAGGACACGGAACGGAACTGGATTGTAAAATTGTCCGCGCTGGGAATCGGTGCGGTACTCGTTTACCTGCTTGTCACGGGCTCCAATAAGGGAACCCTGTACTATGCCATCGGCTCGGAGCCGATCGGCCTCGTGATGTTTGCGATCGAGATGGCGATCGCAGTCTTCATCCTGTACATGGGTCTGAGGTACAGGAACTCTCTTGTGGTCGCCCTGATTGTCCTGCAGACGATGATTATGATCGCGTTTGAGGCGATGTATGCCGGTAAGGTCGAGGTCCAGTACAACCTGTTCATCGACCAGTTCTCGATCATCATGGCCCTGATCATCGGGATCATCGGCAGCCTCATCTGCGTCTATGCCCTCGGCTACATGAAGCACTTCCACGAACACCACCCTTCCTGTTTGGACAGGCGGAACCAGTTCTTCTGCATCCTGTTCGTCTTCATCGCGGCGATGTTCGGCCTGGTCTTCTCCAACAACATTGTCTGGGTGTACTTCTTCTGGGAGATCACGACCCTGAGTTCATTCCTTCTCATCGGGTACACAAAGACCGACGAAGCGATCGCAAACTCGTTCACCGCACTCTGGATGAACCTGATCGGTGGGGTTGCCTTCTCGGTCGCGATCCTCTCTCTCGCGACGCTCGGTGGCGGTATGATGGGTCTCGACCAGCTCCTTGCATCGGGGAAAGTCATCGCCCTCATCCCCGCGGCCCTCATCGGCTTTGCAGGCCTGACCAAGGCCGCTCAGCTCCCGTTCTCATCATGGCTCGTCGGTGCGATGGTTGCACCGACCCCTGTCTCTGCGCTCCTCCACTCGAGCACGATGGTCAAGGCCGGTGTCTATATCATCGTCCGTCTTGCGCCCATATTCCAGGGAACCTTCTCGGGATACGCGCTCGCATTTGTCGGCGCAATAACCTTCCTCCTCGCATCGGGAATCGCGATCTCCCAGACCAATGCGAAACGGGTCCTCGCGTATTCGACGATCGCAAACCTCGGGCTTGTCGTGGCTTGTGCGGGTATCGGTACCTATGAAGCAATATGGGCGGCAATCCTGTTGATCATCTTCCATGCCATCTCGAAGTCCCTCCTCTTCATGGCCGTGGGTACCGCCGAACATCACATCTTTAGCAGGGACATCGAGAACATGCACGGGCTGATCAACCGGATGCCGAGGGTAGCCGCCATGATGGTTATCGGCATCGCCGGTATGTTCCTTGCCCCCTTCGGTATGCTGATCTCGAAGTGGGTCGCGATCCGGGCCTTCATCGACGCTCCACTCGGGTTTGTCTTTGTGATCATCCTTGCGTTTGGGAGCGCGATCACGGTCTTTTTCTGGGCGAAATGGATGGGCAAGATCATATCCGTGACCCCGGACAGCGAGAATATCGAAGGAAAGGTGGACCGCAGTGAGTGGATGACCCTCGTATCGCTCGCTGGTCTCTCGATCATCACCACCTTTATCTTCCCGCTGATCTCGACGTTCCTTGTCGAACCGTTCCTTCTCCGGAATTACGGGGCGACAGCCCAGCTCGGGCAATATAACATCATCATCATGATCATGATGCTCATCCTGCTCGTTGTCCTCCCGTTGAGCGTCCTTCTTCCGCACAAGAAGCACAAACACGTCATGCCCTATATGGGCGGGAGGCAGACGACTCCCGATATGCGCTTCTCGGGTTCGCTTGGGATCCGGCGGCAGATGGAGCTCTCCAACTATTACCTTGAGAATATCTTCGGCGAGAAGAAACTCAAACCCCTCGGGACCTATCTCTGTGCTGCGATCATCGTGATCATGCTTGCCGGGGCCTTTGCGACGGGGGCGTTCTTATGATATCCATTGTCTGGGCCATCGTTTTCATCCTCCTTGCGCCGGTCGCAGGAGGACTTGTCGCCGGTATCGATCGCAGGATAACCGCCCGGATGCAGGGCAGGTACGGACCGCCGATACTCCAGCCGTTCTACGATGTAGGCAAGCTCTTTGAGAAAGAACATATCGTGGTGAACGAGACGCAGATCTTCTATGTAATCTGCTACTTCATCTTCATGGTATTTACCGGGGCGCTCTTCTTCTCCGGGGCAGACCTCCTGCTGACGATCTTCTCCCTCACCCTCGCCCAGATCTTCCTCGTGCTTGGTGCCTACGTCACGTACTCGCCGTACAGCCATATTGGCGCAGAGCGGGAACTCATCCAGATTATGGCGTACGAACCAATGGTCATCCTCGCGGCAGTCGGGATGTTTGTCGTAACCAAGAGTTTTAATGTCAGCGATATCGCATCCTCAACCATACCGGTCGTCCTCTTTATCCCCGGGATCTTCCTCGGGTTCCTCTACGTGCTTACCATCAAGCTCCGCAAATCACCGTTCGATATCTCGACATCGCACCACGCCCACCAGGAGATCGTGAAGGGGATCACCACGGAATTCTCAGGCCCATCACTCGGCCTTATTGAAGTAGCCCACTGGTATGAGACGATCTTCCTGCTCGGGTTCGTGTACCTGTTCTTCGGGTTCAACCCGGTCCTCGCCATTATCGCAATCACGGTAGTCTACCTCCTTGAGATCCTCATCGATAACACGAACGCGAGGGTGAAGTGGCAGCTGGCCCTGAAGAGCTCGTGGGCGATCGCCGCAACATTCGGGGTGGTCAACCTCGGGGTCCTATACCTTACAGGGGTGTGAAGATGGCCTACCTGAAAAAATCACCATGGATTATACACTACGACGCATCGAGCTGCAACGGGTGCGACATCGAGATACTTGCCTGTCTCACGCCGATGTATGATGTCGAGCGCTTCGGGATTGTCAATACAGGCAACCCGAAACACGCCGATATCTTCGTGGTCACGGGAACTGTCAACGAGCAGAACCGGGAGATTATCCTGAACATCTACAACCAGATGCCGAACCCGAAAGCGGTTGTTGCAGTCGGCATCTGCGCAACTTCTGCGGGAGTCTTCCGGGAGTGCTACAACGTTGCAGGCGGGATCGACATGCTCATCCCGGTTGACGTCTACGTGCCTGGCTGTGCTGCGAGACCGGAATCGATTATCGACGGTATTGTTACTGCATGGGGCATCCTTGAAGAGAAGAGAAAGACCATGAACACGGCGCCTGCAGCGGCAGATGCAGCTGCCGAACCAGGGCCGGTTGTGCAGGAACCGGCGGGAGGTGCACAATGACGTTTGAACAACAGACAACGACACCGATAGAAGTCGGGGAGCTCCTCTCCCTGGTTGAGAAATTTAAGAAAGAGGGTAACCGGCTCGTCCAGATCGGGTGCGCGAAGGTCGGCGATCTCTACGAGATCACCTACTCCTTCGACAAAGACTTCGTCTTCCAGAACGTGCGGATCACCGCGACGCAGGATACGAAACTCCCCAGTATCAGCGATATCTACTGGGGGGCCTTCGTGTACGAAAACGAGATCTTCGACCTGTACGGAATAACCGTGACCGGGATGAATATCGATTTCAAAGGCACGTTTTACAGGACCGCCGTCAAGCATGCATTCAGTGTAACTACGGGGAAGGAGGACAACCCATGTCTAAACAGGTGATCATCCCCTTCGGGCCACAGCACCCGGTGCTCCCGGAGCCTCTGCATCTCGATCTCGTGCTTGAAGACGAGACCGTTGTCGATGTCATCCCCTCTATCGGCTATGTGCACCGCGGGCTCGAGAAGCTCGTCGAGAAGCGTGAATACACCGAATATGTATTCATCGCGGAACGGATCTGCGGTATCTGCAGTTACATCCACAGCAACACCTATGTCAGCGGTGTTGAACAGATCATGGGCCTCGAAGTCCCCGAGAGGGCGCAGTACCTCCGGACCATCTGGTCGGAGTTATCGAGGCTTCACTCCCATCTCCTCTGGCTCGGGCTCTTCGCTGACGGCCTTGGGTTCGAGAGCGTCTTCATGAACGCCTGGAAACTTCGGGAGCACGTTCTCGACGAGCTCGAAGCGACCACGGGTGGCAGGGTCATCCAGGGCGTCTGCAAGGTCGGGGGCGTCAGGCGCGATATCAGCCCGGAAAAACTGGACGAGATGGTGAAGGGCTTAAAAGAGCTGGAGAAGGAACTCGAGCGCCTCACCAACGTCTTCCTGTACGACAGATCCATCGCAAGCCGGCTGAAAGGTGTAGGCATGCTTGGCAAAGAGGATGCGTACTATCTCGGCGCGGTAGGGCCGACAGCCCGGGGGAGCGGCGTTCCGATAGACCTCCGGCAGACCGGGTACAACGTGTACGACAAGATCAATTTCAAGCCGGTTGTCGAGATGGAAGGCGACAGCTACGCACGGTGCATTGTCCGGGCGAAGGAGATGTTCACCTCGATCGATATCATCGAGCAGTGTGTGAAGAAGATCCCCGACGGCCCGGTCGACATGAAGGTCACCGGTGCCCCGAACGGAGAATTCTTCTCCCGTGCGGAGCAGCCACGGGGCGAGGTTATCCACTACATCAAGGGCAACGGGACGAAACACCTCGTCCGGCACCGGGTGAGGACACCGACCTTCACCAACATCCCGCCGCTGGTCAAGCTCCTCAAGGGTGTCCAGCTTGCGGATGTCCCGGTTGTGGTACTGACCATCGATCCCTGTATCGGTTGCGCGGAGAGGTGAGGGGGATCATGACGTTCTTTGAAATGACGGGAACCGTGATCCGGAGCCTCTTCAAAAAGCCTGCAACCCTCATGTACCCGGTCCGGCCGGGGAAGAAGAGCTCTCTGAGCCGTGGACACGTCACGATCGATCCGGAGAACTGTATCCTCTGTCGGTCCTGCCAGCGGAAGTGCCCGACGGGAGCGATCTGTGTCGAGGCCAAGGAAAAGACCTGGCAGATCGACCGGCTCCGGTGCGTGGTCTGCAACGCGTGCGTGGATGTCTGCCCGACCAAGTGTCTCACCATGGACACCCAGTACACCCCGCCGATGACATCGAGGGCGGGCATTTACAGGACACCGGTTGCGGGGCCAAAGAAGAAAGCTCCGGCGGCGACTGTGCCAGCAGCACCCGCGGCGGAACTGGCAGAAGAATAATTTTTTCGCCCGGACATTCCTGTCGGTAGACGGGAGCAGTATCGAGAGTTATTCGCGCTGCTCTCTTCTTGAGAGATCGGATCTTTCGAAAGGGTGCTCTCGTTCTCCTCTTCATCTCATCGGGTCTTTTCAAAGAGAAGCTGCACTTTCTTTCGGCCGGATCCCCTGCGTGCGGAACTCCTCTCATACCTGGTTCGTGATATCAGAGTTGAAGAGGAACCCGTCCCGGAGATCGGTGACGCAAGCCTTGATCCGGATCTGCCGGTAGAACGGAAGATCTTTGAGAAGGAGGGGACACGGGCTCTCCTGAGATACCGAAGCGTACTTCGAGGTAACGGAACCTCGCAATGCTGGGGCGGACCCGGGGGGCACAAGGAGTCGATGTAGATGTCCGTAACCCCCCGCATCGTTGCTTGTCGTCGGTAAAGATCCTGGAGTTCGGGACCGATACCTGCGAATCGCCCGGAGGCTGGAGCCGGGCTGAACGAAGCCCGATGTCGGTGCCCTCACCATAATGCTCACCGAATGTCACCCTGTCTCCAACCCGGGACGGGGCCTCGAGCGTGTTGATGATCCCCCCGACAAAATCCGCGAAGATGTCCTTGATCCCGAATGTGAGGGTGGGAGCCAAAACCCCAGAGAGAAGGTAATGATCTCCGTAAACCCGGTCTGGGGGCTTCCAACTACGCCAATGATCTTCCAGAGGAGATGGATGGAGATGAAGATCTTCGCAAACGGGATGATCACGTCATCCGGGTCCGGCAATAGGGAAAGACTTTCGGGAGCCCGAGACCGGGTAAACGGGATTATCCGTATAGCGATAGAGCCGATGACGAGAAGGGTGTGCCCTATGAGGGAAAATGGGACGAAAGCCCAGGAGGCTTTAGTTCAGGAACGTGAACGTCTCCGGCGTGAGAGTCTGGAGATCGACAACAACCGCCCGTGCAGGTGTCGGGTTGACGTTCATCTGTTTCTGGAACTTGGTCTGGGACTGCCAGGTACCGGCATTGATGCCGAGGACCCCCCGGTACTGGGTGATACCCTGGATATGGACGTGGCCGGTGTGCAGGATCTCGGGGAGCGGGTCGATGATGAGCCGGTCGGTTTTGCCTGCGGCAATCGGGGTCCTGCGCCCGTAGGCGGGTGCAAGGTGGCGGCGCTGGAGGATCGCCTGCATCATCTCCCCGCTTTTATCATAACTGGCCCCGGGGATCAACCCGATCATGTCATCGATCGACCGCCCGTGGTACATCAGCACCCGGACACCCTGGAGGTTAACGAGCCCCGGGTTCTCGACCTGCATGCAGTTCTTCGGGAACTTCTTTGTGAACTGCTCGGGTATAACCGGTTGTGGTTCTGCGCCCCGCACGACATCGTGGTTGCCCGGTGAGACAATGATCGTGATCCTTGACGGGAGATCTGCCAACATCTCGCCGAACGCGTCGTACTGCTCGTAGATGTTCTTAATCGTCAGCTCGGCCTCCTGCCCAGGGTAAATGCCGATACCGTCCACGAGATCACCGGCTATCAGCAGGTAGGTGATATCGGAGTCATGAAGCCAGTTTGCAAAACGGCTCCAGCAGTCGGAAAGGAAGGTGTCACTGCCCACATGCACGTCAGAGATAAAAGCAGCCTTGCCCGGCCGGTCGCTCAGGAACGGCTTGTTGTCGATCCGGATATCCGGCCGATAGAGGGTGTCTGCGAAGAAAAGTTTCCCATCGCTCGAGAGTTTTCCCTTGACACCGATAACCTCGTCCGGGATGAGCCGCTCGGCATCGGCAAAGACCGGCCGGTCCTTCCGGAAGAGGACCGATATGTTGGCAGTCGAGTCCTCAAGATCGGCAATCCGGTGACCGTTGGTCGTGGTCTTGACCTCCGTAACCATGCCAATAACGGTCGCCTCTTCCTGCCGGTACCGTGCCGACCGGATGAGTCCCTCCATAGGCATGACGCTGGTCCGGTTCCGGATCATATTGCCGAGCCGGTTGAACCGGTCCCGGAAGTAGTGGAGATAGTCGGCGGACCCGGCAACCGGCCCTGCGGTCCCCGGTATCCCGCTCACCACTTCGACTGAGGGGTCGCTGAGGAACCGGGTCCCATCCCGGGTGGCATTCATGCCCGGGATGTGTTTTGCGGAGACTACGATTGCATCGGGAGGGACGCTGGCGATGATACGCTCGATCAGCCCGGGCTCGTCCTGCTCCTGGATGTATCGCACCACATCAGGGTGCACCTGGAGCCTGGTATCGAGGAACCGGTGGGTGATCTCCCGCGCATCAAGCATGGAGTCCAGTTCGCCTCCTGAGAAAATATAGCATGATGATCTGACATGGAGACCCATCTCTGGATGCCGTTACCCTGCCGGCACCTGGGAAGAGTTAGTACGGGTTCATCTACCTCAACCCAAAAGTTAAGGGATAATTCCCTGGATACCATGTACGACCTCCCCCCGATGCTGGCGCTCGGGTTTGCCATCGGCCTCACCAGGGCGCTCGCGCGTGGCCCGACGCTGGTTGTGACCATCAAAGCCTCCCTTTCCGGTGACTGGACGACCGGGCAATAAGATCTCCGTTGGTCATATCATCGCCATCATCTTCATCCTTCTCGTCATCGGACTTGCGGGCCCTGCCTTCCGTAAACGAATGCGATCCCGGGAATCGGCGGGATCGCTCTGGTCGTACTCAGGATCCTAACTACCCGGGGAAGCAGGCTCGGCAACCATGACCATTCCGGAAGGGAAGGCCACGTCAAACCCCGTTGTTGCCGGCCTTGTTACGAGCGCCGCAAACCCGTACTTCTGATCTGGTGGCTCTCGATCGGGAGCGCGAGGGTGATTGCTGGGCTGCGGGGAGGGATCGTCCTTATCCTCTCTGGCATATACTATCTCTTCCGACCCGGTCTGCGAGCAAAACCCGACAAAGGATTGTGAAGGGTTAAACCCTATGACAAAAACATACAATACAGGACGAAAATAATGGTTGAAAAAGACGGAAAGCGGGATATCCGGGCGCTGATCCGGCAGTTCCGGACGAGCGAGCACGGGGCGGTTCCCCTTGTGCGGGACGCCCTCTGGCTGGTCGCGGTGGTTGGCACTGTCGCGCTTGCCCTGTACCTCATCTGCGGCACCTGGCCGGCCGTTGTCACCATCGAATCGAAGAGTATGGACCCGCACATGAAGATCGGGGATCTCGTCGTGGTCGTGCAGAAAGATCGGTACGGTGCATTCCAGACATGGCTTGAAGGGAGGACGTCCGGGTATACAAAATACGAGGAATGTGGGGATGTCATCATCTACAAGCCAAATGGCCTGACCAATGTCCATCCCATCATCCACCGGGCTATACAATACGTTGACGGTTCGCCGGTGACCGAGATCAAGGAACAGAAGCTCATCGGGAACTATACCCCGCCCCATCCCGGTTATATCACGTGGGGGGACAACAACCCCGATCCCGATCAGGGACAGGCTTACCGGAACATTGGTGTAGTCGAACCCATTAAGGAAGACTGGATCATCGGCAAGGCACTCTTCGCCGTTCCTCTTGTCGGGTACCTCCCGCTCAACATCTGGGCGGTGGCGATAGTCGTAATCATCGCGATGGTCCTGCATGAACTCTACCTACGCTCGAAAGAGAACGAAGCCACAGGTACCGGTAGAACAAAACCGAAGAAGACGGGGAAGAAACAGCGATGAGGGGCACCATGACCTCCATTCCCGTGCTCCTTGCCGACGTGATGGGAGGGCACCGGCTCACACAACAGGAGGCAACCCGGCTCCTCGAAGCCCGGGGTCGCGACGTGCTCCGGACAGTCTCTGCCGCCGATGAGATGCGGGAGCGCAAAGTCGGTGACACCGTCACCTACGTGCGGAACCAGAACCTCCACGTGACAAACATCTGCAAGAACCTCTGCGGGTTCTGCGGTTTTGGCAGGAAAGCGACGGACGAGGGTGCCTACTGCCACGACAAAGCAGGAATCCAGGCGCAGGCCCGGCTCGCCCATGAACGGAAAGTCACCGAGATCTGCCTTCTCTCGGGGGTCCACCCGGCCTTTACCCTCGATACTTTTGTCGATCTGATCCACTGGGTGCACGAGGCAGCTTCCGGTGTCCACGTCCACGCGTTCAGCCCGGATGAAGTTGCCCATGCGGCCAAGAGAGGAGATATCTCCACAACCGAGGTCATCGCCCGGCTCCGTGAGGAAGGGCTCGGGACGATCCAGGGAACCGCAGCCGAGATCCTGGTCGACTCCATCCGCGAGGTTATCTGCCCCCGGAAGGTCCCGACCGCGGACTGGGTACGGATCATCAAAGAGGCTCACAACCTTGGCCTGCGATCAACGGCGACCATTATGTACGGATCCTATGAGACCCCCGCGGACCAGGCGGAGCACCTTGGGCTCCTGCGAGTTATCCAGGATGAGACGGGAGGATTTACCGAGCTTGTCACTCTCCCATATGTCCATACGAATACCCCGATATACCAGCAGGGGATCGCCCGGGCCGGGCCAACCGGGAGGGGAGACCTGCTGATGCTTGCCGTATCGCGGCTCTTCCTCGATAACTTCACCAACATCCAGGTGGCATGGGGCAAGGTCGGCCTGAAGATGACCCAGCTCGCCCTGCTCTCCGGGGCAAACGATCTTGCAGGCACCATGTTCACCGATGACGTTACCGGCGATGCAGGGGCTTCCGGCTCGGATTACCTTGACCCAGAGGAGATGGACCGGATCGTAACGGATCTCGGGCGGAAACTCCGGCAGAGAACAACGCTGTACGAGCTGCTGTAAAGACCGGGCAGGTCAGAAGAACCCATCCATTCCCTTAATGTTGGGACACCTGCCTCGGGCAAAGCTTCTTCTTCCGGGTCAACTTCCGGAGTCAGCGGAAAACCGGCAGGAACAGAAAGGGCCAATGAGAAGAGAATATATTCTCCTGAAGATGGGGCGCTACCGGAGGTTCCGTGAAGTGACGATTAGAGTCGTTCAAGCGCCTGACGCCCGGTCATACCGGCTTTGATCCCCCGGCCCATCGCCGACCGGTTTGCCTCCTTGACGATTCCGGTGAGGATCTCCTCGACCGTAACGATCGACGGTCCTAGAGCGGGCCTGACCTTCGCTGCCGGGTAACTGAAGGAATCGAGCGCCGCCACATCGAAAGCCCCACAACCGACCAGGCCGATCTCGGTCTTGACTGCGACAAGATTTGCGGGTCCGAGGGGAATGACAAAACCTTCTGCATTTTTATGACTCAGACGAACAGCAGTAGAGTGCATAGGATCCTGCATTGATGGTTGTCGTACGGGAATAATAATCATACGGCGCGTGGGGATAGCTTTACTTTTTCTCTTGTGCCATAGTCTCTTGAACAAATCTGAGGCACCATGAACCCGGCTCTCAAGACCCTGCTGGACGATGTTATCGGAGGACACCGGCTGAGCGTTGCCGAAGCGAACCGGCTCTTCCGGGTCCATGGCCGCGATGTCTGGAAGATCGCAGAGGCTGCTGACACGGTTCGCGAGCAGCGGGTGGGAAACGATGTCACGTATGTCCTGAACCAGAACATCAACGTGACCAATATCTGCGTCAATGCCTGCGGGTTTTGCGGGTACTCAAAGAAAGAGGATGACGAAGGGACGTATTTCCATGATCGGGTCGTGATCCAGGAGAAAGCTGCGCTTGCGAAGGCCCGGCATGTCTCGGAGATCTGCACAGTCAGCGGGTTGCATCCCGGTTTTTCGGCGCAGTCCTACATCGAAGTCTACCGCTGGATCCGGGAGGCGGCACCGGGTGTCCATCTCCATGCGAGCAATCCGATGGAGGTTGCCTATGCTGCACGCAGGAGCGGGATAAGCACGCGCGAGGTCCTCTGCGCAATGAAAGATGCCGGGCTTGGGTCCATGTGCGGGACGGCGGCGGAGATCCTCGTCGATTCGGTCCGGGACAAGATCTGTGCGGAGAAGATCCCGACCGATGAATGGATCCGAATAATCCGGGAGGCACATGGCCTCGGGATAAAAACGACCGCCACTATCATGTACGGGCACTGCGAGACCGACGCTGATCGCGGAGAGCACCTCAATATCCTGAGATCCATCCAGGACGAAACCCATGGGTTCACTGAGTTTGTCCCTCTCTCGTTCATCCACCTGAACACCCCTCTTTTCCGGGACGGGCTCGCCCGTGCGGGAGCAACCGGAAGGGAGGATCTCCTGATGGTCGCCACCTCCCGCCTCTTCCTCGACAACTTCCAAAACATCCAGGTCTCGTGGGTCAAAGAGGGGATAAAGCTGGCCCAGTTCGGGCTTATCGCCGGCGGGAACGATCTCGGCGGGACGATGTTTGAGGAGAGCATATCCAAGGGAGCGGGAGCGGTCAACACCGATTACCTCGACCCGAAGGAGATGAAACGTGTCGTCGAAGATCTCGGGCGTTGCCTCCGGCGCCGGACGACCTTGTACGAACTGCTCTGACAGGGGATGAGTGGGGCGAAATGCGACGGCCGGATCGGGCTGCCACGGGAGGAGAGCCCTACGTTGTCCCCGGTCTGCCTCGAATACGAAAACGGGTCGATCTCTATTCACCCCGCAGGGGAGGGAAAAAAGATTGGAACCCTTGAAGAGAACCCGCGCTGCTGCGTTGAGGTTGATATCACCCGGGGCCCGATCCCAGTCGAGGATCCCTGTAAGGGGGAGATGCGGTACAGGAGTGTAGTCTGCCAGGGCACCGCCCGTTTCGTTGAGGACGATCCGGGAAAGCAGGCAGCCCTCGACTGCATTCTCCGGTACAGGTCCTCGGCAGGCTCCGGGTGATCCGGATCGATATCGAGGAGATGACCTCCAAAAAGCACGGGCATTAAGCGGTCGGTAATTGCCGTGGGCTGATGGCGGAGAAGACCCGCGATACCCTCTCCTGCTCAGTCGCGATTCGGCTTCAGGATCCGCAAAATCTTATCGCCGACCTTCCGGGCATCCGCGATTGCTCTCTGGTCTTTCAGGAGATCGCCCTTCTCGTACCCGACACCCGTGACAGATCCAAGGGAAACAAACTCGCGGGTGTTGAGGAATCCCACGATGGTCTGGATGGTCCTGTCCGCCCCCTTGGAGGCGTGAACCGCGACGGCAACCCCTTTCCTGCCCGCAAGGTTCCGATCGTGATAGAGCGAGTAGGATCGGTCGATGAAGTTCTTGAGATGGCCACCGACATCGTAATAGTAGGTCGGGGAACCGATGATGAGCACGTCGCTGTCCACGACTTTTTGCATCACCTCGCCCCAGTCGTCTTTCTCCTACGCGCACCACTTCTTCTCCTTGCAGAGCTCGCAGCCGGTGCAGGGAAGAATCTTCTTCCCGGCGAGCGAGACGAATTCGGAGGGAATTCCCGCGTCCGCGGTCCGCTGGAGAATGACCCGGATCAGCGCTGCGGTATTGCCATCTCTCCGGGGGCGCTTCCCGATAATCCAAGGACCTTCATAATCTCTCCTCATACGCCCCGGGTATTGATAGTTTGGATGGCCGGGGCAAGCATGAGTCTCTTGAAGGCCGTTATGATCTCCTTCTTCGGGTCACGTTCCCGGAAGAAGAGGTGTGTTGTGCAGGAACAATCGCTGCACCCGAAGCCGCGGATGCCCTGTTCGCCGATCCGCTGGGCGAGGAGGCATTCGAGATCGTAGCCGGTCGCTGCCGAGACCGTGTATTCGAGCGTAAAACCGGGATCGAGGAGAAGGTGATCGATGTGCCACTTCGGGGACTTGTTCCGGTCACGGAAGAGGGTGACGTGACGGTCAAGGCGTTTTAACCCACCGGTCCCGAGCGCCGATCCCACGTAGACGTACCATCCTTCCGGAAAGACGATCTCCCCGAGAGCACCGGTTCGGACCGTAGTGCCTGCAGTCGCGAGCACCAGGCAGTAGATCCCTTTATCCATACCCGCTCTGCATCAGCTGCCGGGCTGCGGTGATGCACCGGCCCCCGCCCTCTACAGCCGGCTCCCCGTGCCCGGCATACAGCTCTTCGATATCGAGCGGTGCGAGCCGGTCGAGCGACCGGGCGAGATCGGTCCTGCTCCCGTGCGGGAAGTCGTACCTGCCGAAGTACCCGTCGGCAAAGACCGTATCCCCGCTGATGAGGATCCTGTCCTTCTCCGAGTAGAGACAGATACAACCCGGGGTGTGGCCGGGCGTGTGGATGACGAGAAGATCGCCGATGGTGTCGCCGTCCGTGAGTTTTATGTCAGGTACGCTCCCCGGGGACCGGGCGCCAAAGTGCATCGCGAGGCTCTTTGTGTCGTCGAGGAGACCGACAGCATCGTTCGTGTGGATGGCAACTTTTGCCTTACACATATGCGCGATCTCCTTCACCCGGGCGATATGGTCATAGTGACAGTGCGTAAGAACTATCGTATCGATCGATCCTTTGAACGGGGCTGCTGCCATGGGCGTGATCCCCGCGTCCACAAGGATCGTCCCAACGATGTATGAGTTGGCATAGGGCCCTTCTCCCGGTATCCACCTGACCTGCATGCACAATAATAAGGAGCCGGAACAGATGTTTCTTATGGATTCGCTGATCCGGACATGCGAGTGGAGCATCCCACAGAGCGTGGAAAAGGTTGCACTGGCTGAGGGGATGGACCCCGAACGGATGGCACGGGCCATTGCCGCAGGAAGAACAGTCATACCGGCAAACCCGGTACGGCAGCATACGCTCTGCGGAATTGGCGAAGGATGCAGGGTCAAGGTCAACGTGAACATCGGGACCTCAGGTTCCCGGTGCGATCCGGCGCTGGAAGTGAAGAAGGGCCGGGCGGCGCTCGACAACGGTGCGGACGCGCTCATGGACCTCTCCACGGGTGGCGATCTCGTCGCGATCCGGAAGAAGATCCTCAAGCTCGACACCACGGTCGGGACCGTCCCGATCTATGAGGCGGTCCGCCGGGCGGGAAACGCCGGGGACGTGGATGCCGACCTCCTCTTCAAGGTCATCCGCGAGCACTGCAAACAGGGCGTGGACTTCCTCACGCTCCACTGCGGGGTGAACCTCCGGGCCCTCGATGCCCTGAAGCTCGACCCCCGGCTCATGGGGGTCGTCAGCAGGGGCGGGTCGTTCCACTGCGCGATGATGATGCAGCGGGAGGAGGAGAACCCGCTCTACACGGAGTACGATTACCTCCTGGAGATCCTCGCGGAGCATGACGTCACGATCAGCCTCGGGGACGGGATGCGCCCGGGCTGCCTGCAGGACGCGGGGAGACTCGCGAAGTCGGTCGAGTACGTGACCCTCGGAACGCTCGCGAAGCGGGCGCTGGAGGCAGGCGTCCAGCGGATGATAGAGGGCCCGGGCCACATGCCCCTCGATCAGGTAGGCTACAACATCCTGATGATCAAGGAGATCACCGACAACGCCCCCCTCTACCTCCTCGGGCCCCTTGTCACCGATGTCGCGCCCGGCTACGACCATGTCGTCGCCGCGATTGGCGGTGCTACCGCATGCCAGAACGGGGCCGACTTCCTCTGCATGGTCTCGCCGAGCGAGCACCTCGCCCTTCCCGACGTGCAGGACATCATCGAAGGGACCCGGGTGGCAAAAATTGCAGCCCACATCGGGGATACGGTCCGGCTGCCGGAAGGCTTCCGGATGGAGCGCGAGGTGCAGATGGCGGACGCCCGGCACCGGCTCGACTGGAACGACCAGTTCCGGCACGCACTCTACGGCGACCATGCCCGGAAGATCCACGACCGGGACGGGAAGACCGAGACCTGCTCGATGTGCGGGGACCTCTGTGCGGTCAAGATGGTGAACGAGCTCTTCGGGACCGGTGGGAAGAAGGGACGGTAAAATTAAGGTATCGGCCTTACCGGGCATGAAAAGCAAAAGCCCGGAGGCTGTCGTGGCATTTGTCCGTTTAATTTTTTCCGCTGGCAATAAGCACGATTGAAAGGGGTTTTTTGGAGAGAATGGTCAGGGGGCCCTGCCCCTTTGCCTGTCCTCACGGGAGAGAAGACTCCCGGCTGAAAATCGATCCTCATCTCCAGCCTTCCTCTGTTATCTTCTCCACCGCGTCCTCAAAAAATTGCTAAAGGAATGTCAGGGGATGAAGTTCAAGGACCGGGTCCCGGGAAGATTTGATCCTCCTGATCAGGGCAAGCTCGGGTTTCAGCCCGAGCTCCTTACCGATCCGTTCTGCCTGTTCGAGCTTGTCTGCTGTCGCGGCGTACCGGTCCGGGAACGCATCCGGTGCGGTGTGGTAGAGCAGCGCCTCGGAGATGAAGTTCTGGGCGATACCCCCGTGCGAGGAGATCTGGCAGTAGATCTCAAACGCGTTTGCGTACTTTGTCCCGAGATCCGGCGGAAGCGGCCTCCCGCTCCTCGTCCGGGGCGGTCGCGACAAACCGGAGAAAGTCCCGGGCGATGAGGGCATCGATATCGCCCGGGGGGACTTTTTCGTCGTAGATGTCTTCATAGATCCCTTCCAGGTAGTCCCCGATCGCGCTCCTGTTGCCAAGCAGGTTCCGGAACGTCTTGTAGGAGGTTTCGATCTGGTGGCTCCTCTCGGTCCTTTCACCGATTGCAGCGATGTATTTCGGGTGGGGAAGTGCCGCGGTTGTCTCATCTGCCATGTGGGAGAGCTCGTGGATCAGGATCGTGAGATCCTGCAGTTCCTTTGAGGGACCTTCCCGGCATTTGATGAGGATGTACTGGTTGAAGATCCAGGGCCTGCGTATGTAGTAGTAAGGGTTGATCCTCTCGCTGCCGGCCCGGGCAATAATCCCCCTGCCGATAAAGATCTCCAGCCGTTTCCGGAGGGCAGATTCGGTAATCTCTCTCTCCTCCGGGCCACCGGGGTCTGCGCCCCGCCCCGGTGCATTGATGATATCCAGGATATGCCGGAGTCGGAGGGGGCCGTCGTACAGGGCAAGGAGGGTCTCTTTTCCCGGGCCGGAGATGCTGGTCTCGTTTGCTACCATGCGCTGGAATGTCGCCCGGTCAGGATACATAGGCTATAGTAAAAATCAGGGGGGATCTATTTAAATTCCAACTTTTTATGCCTGGCGTAAAGACCCCTGCAAAAACCCCGAAGAAACCTGTGAAAAACAAAAAAGCTTGGAAAAATTTCCTGTGTTTCTCTCAAACTTCCTGTTCTTTTTATACCCACGGGATCAAGCAAGTGATCAGACCCGGGCAGGAGAGAGCAATCATGAACGAACAAAAGCTCTGCAAAGGAAAGGAGGTGAGAGAGGAGGTTTACGGCTTCCGGTATGCCCACCCGCGTGATAACCGATCGCTGTTCTTGCTCTGGAAGCTGTTTAACTCCCCGGCACTCCCATCATCCCTGTTCATTCCGGATGATGGCCTCTGACTTCCTCCGGAAAGAAAGGATGAAACCATCATACACTCTCAAGACACCCTCCCGAATACGTGCGATGCCAGCACAAACCCGGCCGGGCAGGAATCTCCCTGCACAGAGATCCTGCCCACAACCGGGGCTTTGAACCTGATTCTGTTTTCCGTGACATGATTCCTTTTGAAACCCCGATCTGCTCCATGTCAAAGTGAGGTGAGCGCCTTGACATTTACCTTCGGGTAAAACCCGCTTCATACTGAGTCGTTCAATCATATTCACTGGAACAGGCCCAGTTCTGCGGGTGGCGCCACCAGCGCCTGACAAGGAACCAACCGATTATCGCCGCGATAGTTCCGGCGATCCCGGCATACTCTGGGAGGCCGGCGGAACCTGCGGGACTCATCGCCGCACCCGGTGCGGGTGTTGGGAGGACCACCGCCACTTCAGCCGCTGCAGGAATCACGGGGGGGCATGGTGTTGCACAGTGCACCTGCATCACCAGATCATTACATATCCAGGCCATCTGCCTAATCAGATTCAAACGAGGTTATGCTTCCGGATAGGCGGATACGTTAATGGTGTATGATCGGACCGCACGGAGTATCGAACTGTTCGGTTCTGCCACACCTAATATGAGCGAAGGTGCGGGTGGTGTTTGAGACTCTTCTCCCCCGCCAACACTGTTCGTTCCCTGCTCCAATGGAGCAGGCTTTTTGGACGGGGCGGGCCAGCGTGCATGGGCAAAGAGAGCGTTTAAGGATTGAGATATGATCCTTCCCAAAAAGATCACAGCTATTTTTTCAGCAAATTCAGCACCCGCACCGCAAGGTAAGCCGCGTTCTCCCCGTTGTCGATCCCTACGCAGGCGACCGGGACGCTCTTTGGCATCTGGACGATGGAGAGGAGGGAGTCGAGGCCGTTCAGGGTCCCGCTCACGGGAACACCGATGACCGGCTTCTCGGTCTTGGACGCGATGACGCCCGGGAGCGCTGCCGAGAGCCCGGCGATCGCGATGTAGATCTTCGCGGGGCTCCCCTTTACGTATGCGTCGAGCTTGTCGGGATCCCGGTGGGCGGAGATCACCTGGTAGTCGTAGGAGACCCGGAAATATTCAAGAATCGCTTTTGCCTTCTCCGCAACGGCGCTGTCCGATGCCGAACCACAGATAATCGCTACGTCTGCCATGTCTGCCATCCAAACTTATATTGTGTGTATATAAAAATACTATGAGAAGATCCACATGGAAAAAGAACTACTCCTGATGCTCCCGGGCCCCGTGCCGATGCCGGAACAGGTACGGCTCGCGATGTCGCGCCAGGCAATAAACCACCGCAGCACCGAGTTCGGTGCCGTATATGCCGACTGTGTGCGGGTATTAAAAACCGCCTTTGGGACCACGAACGACCTCTTTGTCATCAGCGGATCGGGAACTGCCGGCATGGAAGCCGCGGTCGCGAACTTCGGCCGCGACAAGGAGATCGCCTGTATCGTCAACGGGAAGTTCGGCGAGCGGCTCTTCAAGATAAGCCAGCGCTACGGGAGGGCGCACGAGATCGGATCCCCGTGGGGAACGCCTGTCGACCTTGAGGCCCTCGAAGGACGGCTCGAACAGGGTGCTGAGATCGTAACCCTCGTCCACAACGAGACCTCGGCCGGTATCAAGAACCCGGCAGAGGAGATCGGGAAGCTCGCAAAGAAACATGACGCGCTCTTCCTGATGGACGCCATAACCTCTGTCGGCGGGGACGTTGTTGAGGCGGATGCATGGGGTGCGGACGTCGTCATCACCGGCTCGCAGAAGTGCCTTGCGGCACCCGCGGGACTCGCGGCGGTCTCGGTCAGCAACCGGGCATGGGAGCGGCTCTGCAAGAACCCGCCGTACTACCTCGACCTTGCCGCGTACCGGAAGAGTGCGTCAGGAAAACCGATGGAGACCCCCTATACTCCGGCGGTCCCGCTCTTCCTTGCGCTCCGCGAGGCCTGCCTCATCCTTGAAGAGGAGGGGCTCGCGGCCCGAATCGCACGGCACCAGAAACTGGCGAAGGCGACGCGGGCTGCTGCGGAGGCATGGGGAGTATCCCTTTTCCCGAAGATCGACGCGAAGCACGAGTATTCGACCACGGTCACCGCGTTTGCGTACCCAGACGGGATCAAGGATGACGTGATGCGGGCGATTGTCAAGAAGTTGGGGATCCTAATCGCCGGCGGACAGGACCAGCTGAAGGGGAAGATCTTCCGTATCGGCAGCATGGGTGCGGTCAGCCCCCCGGAGATCCTCTCGACCCTCGCTGCTACGCAGTACGCCCTGAACAAGCTCGGGCACAAGATGAAGGGTGACGGGGTAGGGGCGGCCTGCGAGGTGCTCGGATGAGGGTTGGTGTTGCAGACACCACCTTCTCGCGCGTCAATATGGGAGCCATCGCCATCGATGAGCTCAGGAAACACGCCAGCATCTCGATCGAGCGGGTCACAGTACCGGGGATGAAGGATCTCCCGGTAGCCTGCAAGAAGCTGATCGGGGAGCGGAAGTGCGACATCGTGATGGCGCTGGGCATGCCCGGGGGTAAAGACAAGGACCGGATGTGTGCCCACGAGGCGTCGCAGGGGCTCATCATGTGCCAACTGATGACGAATACCCACATCCTCGAGGTCTTCGTCCATGAGGATGAGGCAAAGGACGATGTTGAGCTTGCCTGGCTCGCGGAGCAGCGGACCCGGGAGCACGCGGTCAATGCGGTGAAACTGGTGCTCAATCCCCGGTGCCTTGAGAAGGAAGCGGGCACCGGGCAGCGGGAGGGATTCGGCGATGCCGGCCCGGCCCGCCGGTAGCCTGCAAAACCCCCCATGAGGGGCGAAGGAATATATCAGGAATAATTCACAAGAGATGATCAAGCATGTGTGACACAAAACCGATAAAACTGGGATTTGTTGTTGCGGAGTTCAACCGTGACATCACCTATATGATGGAGATCGAGGGCAGGGAACACGCGGCATTCCTCGGCGCAGAAGTGACTGACACCCTGTACGTGCCGGGAGCATACGATATGCCCCTTGCGATCAAGAAGATGCTCAAGGACGGGAAAGTAGACGCTGTCGTGACGATCGGCTGCGTCATCGAGGGCTCGACCCAGCACGACGAGATCGTGGTGCAGCACGCGGCCCGGAAGATCATCGACCTCTCCTTAGAGTTCGGGAAGCCCGTAACGCTCGGCATCTCGGGCCCCGGGATGACCCGGCTCGAGGCGAACGAGCGGATCGATTACGCCAAACGTGCCGTGGAGTCGGCGATCAAGCTGGTCCAGCGGTTGAAATGAAGCCGCTCTCCAGGAAGATTGCCGCCGTGACCGAATCGGCGACAATCGCGATCTCCAACAAAGCCAAAGCGATGCAGCGGCAGGGGATCGACGTCATCAGCCTCTCCATAGGTGAACCCGATTTTGATACGCCAAAGCACATCACCGATGCCTGTATAGATGCGCTGAACCGGGGAGAGACACACTACGCGCCGAGCAACGGGATCCCGGAGCTGACAAGCGCGATTGCGGAGAAGATCGTAACGGAGAACAAATTTCCCTGCACACCGCAGCAGGTTGTCGTTGCTCCGGGGGCAAAACAGGCAATCTACGAGGCCTGCGAAGTGGTCCTTGACCCGGGCGACGAGACGATTATCCTCACCCCGGCCTGGGTCTCCTATGAGCCCTGTATCCAGATCGCCGGCGGGAAGCCGGTCCTCCACGAGATTAACCAGAGGACGTTCCAGCTCGACGATTCACTTTTGGAGAAGGTCAACAAGAAGACCAAGATGATCATCGTCAACTCCCCATCGAACCCGACGGGTGCTGTTTTTAACAAAACATCCATGCAGCTCGTCGCCGATCTCTGCGAGGACAAGGACATCTACGCGATGTCGGACGAGATCTACGAGAAGATGATCTATGGCAAGGAGCACCTCTCGCTTGCCTCCCTCGGCGACATGCACCAGAGAACTATCACCATCAATGGCTTCTCCAAGGCCTATGCGATGACCGGCTGGCGCCTCGGCTATGCCGCGGCCCCCAAGGAGATCATCGTCGAGATGTCCAAGGTGCAACAGCACTCCGTCAGCCAGGCGACAACGTTTGCGATGTTCGGCGCTGTCGCGGCACTCAAAGGCGACCAGTCCTGCGTAGAGGAAATGCGGCAGGAGTTCGACCGCCGGAGAAGATATGTCATTACCGAGCTTGCGGCGATGGGCTACGAGGCTGCCCCTGCAGAAGGTGCGTTCTATGCCTTCGTGAAGGTGAAAGGCGGTGACGACGTGGAGGTCGCGTCCCGGTGGCTGGAGATGGGACACGTGGCTGCAACCCCGGGCAGTGCGTTCTCTGCTCCGGGGTGGATCCGGCTCTCGTACGCAGCTTCGATGGAGAAGCTCAAAGAGGCGTTGGCGAGGATCAAGAGGGTCGAATAGATTACGTATTTTTCATTTCAGAATTCCGGTCAGAAGGAACCCCGTGGCCGGATTCGCGCCGGCACCGGGCAGATCAGAACTGGGCCATATAGCCCTCCTTCCGGTCACGTGCGATGATACCGAGAATGAGGGCCGGGGTGATGAGGATGGCGGCGACGGACGTTGCACGGTCCGCATCAGCTCATCCGTGAGGCGCGAGAGGATGGGCGTCCCATCTGCCGGGAGGCCAGCACTGTAGAGAGTCACCGGTGTTTTCCGCCGGATTTCTTTCGAAGCTGGCATAATATTCGGATCGCATCTTGCCCGATGCAGATATCTATCCTTTGGGAGAACCGCCCTTTCCGGAGCGTTCCGGTCGGTAAGAGGAGGAGAACTCGTGAGAGATACTGAGGAGCCTGCGTGAAGATAGCGGGTTATTCAAAAAGAATTGGTCAGATTCCGAGACTCTTCAGGAAACGCTCATGCAGCCTGCTGTCACAGCTGAGTTCCGGGTGGAACGAGAGGGCCATGTATCTCCCTTTTTCCACGGCCACGATCCCCTGATCAACCCATGCCAGAATTCTTACGTCAGGATCGACACACGCGACAACCGGTGCCCTGATGAATATCGCGCGGAACGGATCGTCGGATAACCCTTCGATATGCAGATCCATCTCGCAGGATTCTCTCTGCCTTCCGAAGGCGTTCCGATCTACCGTCATCCCTATAAGGCCAAGGGTATGTACCCGCGGGTCTGCAACCACCGTAGCCATAAGGACCATCCCGGCGCAGGTCGCGAAGATACCGCCGGGAAAATTCCGGATCGGCTCATAGAGGCTGTTCTTATCGATGAGACGGGAGATGGTTGTAGACTCCCCGCCGGGAATCGCAAGGGCAGTGCACCCCAGGAGATCCTCCGGATGGCGGACCGCGATGACTGTGGAGGTCCCCCCGTATCCCAGGTGTTCAAGCGCCCTACAGAACGCCTCGCAGTGCTCGCTCACATTCCCCTGGAGCGCAAGCACACCAATCTTAACATCCACGGGTCTGCAGCACCTCGTCATCGCGGAGCAGGTGGATGTCGAGGCCCGGCATCGCATCGCCGAGACCCCTGCTTACCTTTGCAAGGACCTCCGGATTTTTGTAATTGTTGACTGCCTCGACGATCGCCTTTGCCATGCGCTCAGGATTGGATGATTTGAAGATCCCTGAACCGACAAAGACACCGTCAACACCGAGCTGCATCATCATTGCCGCATCGCAGGGGGTTGCGATACCCCCTGCCGAGAAATTGACCACCGGCAGCCGTCCGCGCTCAGCGCACTCGATGACAAGCTCGGCCGGGGCTTCGATCTCCCGGGCATAGTCGATCATCTCCTGCTTCTCCATCCCCTTCAGCATACGGATCTCACCCATGATAGTCCGCATGTGCCGGACCGCCTCGACAACGTTGCCGGTCCCTGCCTCTCCCTTGGTGCGGATCATGGCTGCGCCTTCGTTGATCCTCCGGAGGGCCTCGCCAAGATCGCGGGCACCACAGACGAAGGGGACTTTGAAGAGTTTCTTATCGATATGGTATTGTTCGTCTGCCGGGGTCAGTACTTCACTCTCATCGATCATGTCGACACCCAGGGCCTCAAGGACCTGTGCTTCGACAAAATGCCCAATCCTTGCCTTTCCCATAACCGGGATCGAGACCGCTTCGATGATCTCGATAACCTTCTCGGGATCTGCCATCCGGGCAACACCTCCGGCCTTCCGTATATCAGAAGGAACCCGTTCAAGCGACATCACCGCGACTGCCCCGGCCTCCTCCGCAATTATGGCCTGCTCGGCATTCACAACATCCATGATTACGCCCCCCTTCTGCATGGAAGCAAAGCCACGCTTGAGGAGCTCAGTGCCAAATCTCAGTTCTTCAAGTTTCATATGCCGTTACTATTGATCCATGTTCCCAATAAAAACAGAGTACCCCCGGCTGCAACAACAAACATGAGGATCGCAGCCCGGGTCGCCCGGAGGATATCCGGCCCGGCATCTTCAAGAGAGAGATCGCCATCACCAATAGTGTAGATTTTCGGCTTCTCGAACCGTGTTCCGCAGCCGCCTGCCATCACTGCCATGACAATGCCTCCGTTGAATCCCGGGCGGAGGCTTCCGTCACGGCGCATTACCCGGAACGCATCCGAAGATCTTCCTTTAAACAGGAAGTAGAGGAGAAGAAAGAGGACCGTCACCCGCGCAGGAATAAAATTTAAAATATCGTCCATGCGTGCAGAAAACCACCCAAGACGGATCCGTTCGTCCCGGTACCCGAGCATAGCGTCCATCGTGTTTGCCGCCCGGTAGATCGCTGCCCCCACGAGACCGAAGACGGAGAAGTAGAACAACGGCGAGATGATGCTATCGGTAAGGTTCTCAGTCATGGACTCGTACCCGGCGGAGAGGATATGATCTCGGTCGAGACCTGCAGTATCCCGGGAGACAAGAAGTTTCACCTTCTCCCTCCCGTTCTCTACGCCGTCTTTTACGGCATCGACAACCGCAAGGGTGTGTTCCTCCAGCGAGCGCCAGGCAAATGTCACTTTCAGGAAAAACGGTGCCAGGAGAAGATACATGTACCCCGGGGCAACGATGGTGAGACAAGAGAACGGGAGGGCAAAGAGGGATGCGGTGGCGATCCAGAATACGACTCCAGCAATTCTCTGTAGCTGGGGAGAGTAATATCCTGGTCTGCCCCAGATGCCAATGAACCTGCCGAGAAGGGCGACGGGGTGCAGGGGGGAGTGAGGATCACCGAAAATCCTGTCAAGGAGAAGAGCAGTAAACAGGATAATTCCAGCAGTCGTTATCGCTATTTCTGGCGGTACCATGTATACAGAGCACCGATGATCAGGGTGATGAAAGCCGCAATATTCAAAAAATCAAAATCCGAGTACAGCCCCCCGCAGTACAGGATAAGAGCAACACCCATCATCACCATGAGGAGGTGCGGCCTCCCATGGGGGACCGGCTGAAGCGGGAAATCCGCCTTCTCTTCCGGTTTCTCCACCTCCGGTGAGATCACGCTCACGTGAAGGATGGACTTTGTCACACCGTATCCCGACAGGATCTCAAGATCAAACGAGCCGGGTTCTGCTTCGCTGCTTATAGGGATGGTGAGATTGACCGGGTCCACGACATACATATTCTCGTGAAAAAAACTGGTGAACATCCCTGCATTTGAGGATGTCAGGGTTATATGGATCGGTGCACCGCGGTTGAGGAATTTCAGGTGGAGCTGGCCGCCGATAGCAACCCGAACCTTCCCGCGTGGTACTTCGATCGAGTTTATCCCGCTTCTGTTGAGATAAATCTCGTACTTCTGCTCATCCCCTCCCGAATCTGCAAGGAGCACGGATATCAGCAGCGGGTGGATCATTTTGCACCTCTGTTATTCCTTTACTGCTGGGGGCAGGAGATTGGGGATGCCCTCGTGGATGGGATAGTCAACATTACATCTGGCACAATGGAGCGTTCCCTCAAGGATCTCCTTCTCGTCTTCAGTCTCTGCATTAAGAGTAATATCCCCCTTGCAGACCGGGCAGCAGAGGATATCCATGAGGCTTCGCCTCATACGAGTTCGTCCCTCAGGTCAATGATCTGGGTGACTTCAGGCCCTGTTGATATCAGGGTTATCGGGCTGTCGATGTCATCTTCAGCGATCTTTAAGAAATCCTTCGCCTTCTTCGTGAGCTGCGAGTATTTGGTTGCCCCGAAGCATTCTTTATCGACCCGGTCTATGCCGGTGATCGCTACCTGCGTGCAGCCGTTGATCATCGCAGAGTATCTCGCCATGCCTCCGTCCCAGTCGCCAATCCGGCGCTTCCGGTGGGTAACGGTTCCGAACTCCTGGATGCCCATCGCATCGGACTCAGCGACCGACATCTCGGTGCTGAACGGACCTTCGCCAACCCGGGTCGGGTAGGCCTTGAAAACAACGATGACATCGTCGATCTTTGTCGGTCCGACCCCATTGTCTGCCGCGATCTGCGAGGCGGAGGTGTCCTTGCTGGTTACGAAGGGGTAGGTCCCGTAATAAAGGGATATACCGAACCCTTGCGTCCCTTCGAGCAGGATATTCTTTCCCTTCTTGAGCTCATCGTCGATTGCCTTTGGGACATCCATCAGGTACTCTGCAAGCTCGGGGAGATCCTTGGCCTGCGGCGAGACTCTCATGACCCGGTCGGCATTGGCCGGCCCGCAGCCCGATCCTGTGCTCCCGATCTTCTTCGACAGGTGGTCGCTTCCCTTGTCACGGGTTATGTGATCCTCGGTGATGATCCCACAGCGCCTGTCGACAAAAACCCTTCCCTGGACGCCGAGCATCTCAACTTCATGTTTAAGGACGCGGGGATCGACGAGAACCCCGCTCCCGATACAGAGCTTTGCATCCTTGTATACAAAACCGGAAGGAACCATGCGAACACCATATTCCCTGGTTCCGACCTGGACAGTGTGTCCGGCATTCGGACCTACACCGCCGCGGGAGATGATTACGGGTTTATCCTTATAAGCGATATGGGCAACGACCTTGCCCTTCCCTTCATCCCCAAAAAATCCACCAACGATGATTGTACAGCTCATTGTCTTTCATGTAGTATTGATCAATCCGGGAAATAAACTATCCCCCGGGTCGACAAGGGATGACGTAGCGAGGATAAACCAACAAAGATGCAGTACGAACCGGGGTCATGAAAGAAGAACGTTTTTTATGGGTTTTACAGACCCTGGATGAATGCCTCCATCCTTCCAAGAGCCTCGGAGATCTCTTTCCGGGAGACGGCATAGGCGCACCGGAGGTGGTCTTCCCCACCAGGGCCAAAGACACTGCCGGGAACAACGGCGACCCCCTGTTCCTTGAGCAGGCGCTCCGCAAACTCAACGTCGGAAAGGCCGGTTGATCTGACCGAAGGGAACGCGTAGAATGCACCTTCCGGCACGTGGCAGGTGAGCCCGATGCGGTTCAACCCGGCGACAAACATGTTCCTGCGGAGACGGTATTCGTTGACCATATCGTTCTTCTCATCCTCAGCAGATCGAATCGCCTCGAGTGCCCCGACCTGCCCCATAACCGGTGCACAGAGCATGACGTACTGGTGAATCTTGAGGGCTGCATCCGAGAGCTCCTTCGGGGCGCAGAGATAGCCGATACGCCATCCGGTCATTGCATAGGTTTTGGAGAACCCGTTTAAAGTAATAGTCCGTTCACGAAGGCTCCCGATCGTCGCAGCAGCACAATGGGAACCTTCGTATGTAAGCTCCGAGTACACCTCATCGCTGATGAGGACGAGGTCCCGATCGGTCACGATATCCGCGATCGCCTTGAGATCCGCGGCGGTCATAACCGCTCCCGTCGGATTATTGGGGAAATTAATGATCAGGGCTTTTGTCTTCCTGCTGATCTTCTCCTGCAGCTTCTCCGGAGTGAACTTGAAGTGATCCTCTTCATAGCATGGCACCCCGGTACCGGCTTCCCCCCGGCAAGGGTTACGCAGGGGCCGTAGGATACATATCCGGGCTGTGCAATGGCAACCTCATCACCGGGATCAACAACAGCCCGGATGGCGATGTCAAGACCTTCCGATACTCCGGTCGTGATGATCATCTCCTCATTTGCCGAGTAATGGAGATTATAGCGCTGCGCAAGGTAACGCGAGAGGGTTTCCCGGAGGGGCTGGAGGCCGCGGTTCAGGGTATACGATGTTGTCCCCTGCTCAACCGAATAGATACTCGACTCGCAGATGTTCCATGGCGTGCGGAAATCCGGCTCGCCGACACCGAGCGAGATGACGTTCTCCATCGTGAGAGCCAGATCAAAAAATTTCCTGATCCCCGATGGCGGTATCTCTTCTGCACGCTCTGATACAAATTTTCGCATGGTACGACCTCAGAACGAATACGGGAGACGTTCCGATTCCTGTTGTTCGAAGAGCGTGTTACCGTTCTCCTTGTAGGACTTCATGATTATGTGTGTCGCGGTTTCCCGGATTCTGTCCATGGGAGCTACGTGCTCCGATACAAAACGGGAAACTTCCTGCATATTCTTCCCGGTAACGAGGAGCTGGAGGTCGTAGGTCCCGGTCATCAGCCGCAGGGTCCTGACCTGCTTGAACCGCGAGAGGCGTTCAGCGATCCGGTCGTAGCCGTAATCTCTCTCCGGGTTCACTTTCAATTCAATGACTGCTGAGACCTCCCCGTTTCCTGCACGCTCCCAGTTGATTGCGGTCTTGTATCCTCTGATAACCTGCGCGGATTCGAGTGCACGGATGCGCTCCTGAACCTCGCAGGCATCAAGGCTGACCATCGGTGCGATCTCCTCCGCACAAAGCCGGCTGTTCTCCTCAAGGATTCGGAGGATGTCAATATCCTTTTCATCCATTTTCTTCTACCTGAACCAGGTCTTCGTCAACCACTTTGCCTCATTCTGTTTGGGGTCGAGATCCTTGAGCTCGTTGAGTCGCGGATCCTTGAGAACGACCTCCCGGATCTTGGCGGTATTGGCATCAAACCACATCTCCTTTGTCCTCCCGTATCTCCCGCGGCTCACAACACGGGTATTAATCACACCGAGCATGTTCAGCTCGGATATGAGATCAGTGATCCTCCGGTGTGTCAGGATATCGAGCTCAACTGTCGGGGCGATGTCCTGGTAGATACGCGAGACTTCCCCGCTCGTAAAGATATTTTGACCGAGCTGCTCCATGGTAAGCATCGAGAACAGGATGAGCTTGGACTGGGTCGGCAGCGTCGCAATGCATTCTATCATGCTGTCGGTCTCGATCTTTGCCTGGGCCTGTTTGACATGTCCTTCCGTAACCTGGGATGATTCGTCGCGGTCGGCAAGTTCACCGGAGATCCGGAAGAGGTCAAGTGCCCTCCTTGCATCACCGTGCTCCTGGGCTGCAAGCGCTGCGCAGAGAGGAATGACCCCTTCCGCGAGTGCTCCCGGGATGAAGGCCCCATCGGCACGCTGGGTGAGAATATCCACCAGTTGAGGGGCATTGTAGGGAGGAAAGACGATCTCTTCTTCGGAGAGGGACGAGAGGACACGGGGATCGAGGAAATCCTTAAAGCTCAGATCGTTCGAGATGCCGATGATACTGACCTTCGAGTTCTTGAGATCGGAGTTGATCCGGGTGAGGTTGTAGAGCGTATCGTCTCCGCTCTTCTTTACAAGCTTGTCAATCTCATCGAGGACTATGACAAGAACACCGCCTCCGGCTTCCAGCTGGTTCTTGAGTTCTGAATACACCTGATCGGTAGGCCACCCGGTCATCGGGATGTGTATCCGGGTCTTATCGCTTGCTGCTGAATCGACATCATGGAGGCATTTTGCAATCTGGGCGAGTACCCGGTACTGGGTATCGATGACTTCGCAGTTCAGATGGACTATCCTGCAGATTGTGCCCATATTACTACTGGTCTTCTCAAGTTCGGTGCCTACATACCGTACGCAAGCAGTTTTTCCTGTTCCGGTCTTGCCATAAATAAGAATATTCGATGGAGTTTCGTTCCTGAGCGATGGTGCCAGAATTGATGCCACCTCTTCTATCTGGGGCTTACGGTGGGGCAGGAACTGGGGGCGGTACGAGTGGCGCAGAACTTCCCGATCCCGGAATATCCTGTTATTGGTGAGATATTTTTTAAATAATCCCGCATGAGGGTCTTCTGGCTCCGGCATGATCACACTGTGGGGCTGAGAATTGGTTTACCGAGACTAAAAAGCGATCGGTTAAAGGGATTTATAAACCCCTTCGGTTCCATTGGAAAAATGGATATTTACTTGAAATAGGGCAAACTATCGTATAATTAAAGAGATTTAAATTATACCTCCTTGTTCTTTGATTGTTCCACTTTATTTCTGTCGGATGTCATGTTGCTGTGGATAATCTGGAATGTTTAAAGAATTACCAATAAATATCTGCCAATAGGGGGAGACCCCTTTGTTTCTTGTGGAATGGCTGCAGAAAAGACCTTATCGTAAAATAAAATTCTCTAAAATGAACCATTCAAAATTTGGTTTTGATTGTATATAAATAAATCAGATTAAAGTTGACAATTCTCCGAAAGCAAAGTTAACGAGTACCCATCAGCACATTTCCAGTCCAGTGGAAATGAAAGGGTGCTAGGTCAAAAGATGATAGTTGAGAATTTTAAGGGAAACCTGGGGAACTAATCCATATAATTAATGCACTCAGACCCACAAATTTTTGTAGGCGGAATACTATGAAATCAAATCATATCCAGAAAATTGAGATCAGGGCAGCAGTTATCACCATTTCAAGTACCCGGAAGCCGGAGAACGATCTGAGCGGTTTGACCATCAGAAGTATGCTCAACGCTGCGGGGATCATGATGAATCACTATGCAATCGTTCCTGACCGGATTGATATGATCCGGGATGAGTTGTTCAGAGCAATGAAAGTATCCAACTGCATTATATTCAATGGGGGGACCGGTCTCACCCACGACGACTGTACTATTGAAGCAATCGCCCCGCTTTTTGAGAAAGAGATTGAAGGCTTTGGGGAGATGTTCCGATTGAAGAGCCTGGCAGAGATCGGGACTTCATCGATGCTATCTCGCGCAACGGCAGGAATCTCACACGGACGGGCGATCTTCTGCATCCCGGGATCAACCCCGGCCGTTACTCTTGCAACCAAGGAACTTATAATTCCAGAAATCGCTCACATCCTCTCCCACAGTAAGAGGTAGCTTTTGGATTTTCCCGATCGGAAAAACGTACCCCCTGCGTCCTCTCCCTGTCAACACGTTCTTCTGAGTATCCCCTCAGACTTCTTTCGTTGTAAAAAAAAATTCAAATCCAGAGAGGAAGCCGGACCCCTTTTTTCGCGGGGGATTTCAAGAGACCTATCCAACCAGACTCACCCATGCAGCATTCCTAAGTCCCTGGAACCATTTGGATACCCCAGAGGTTTCCATTATTCATTGTTATCAATCGAGGATCATTGAATCGCGGGATCAGCACTTCATATACCCGCACACTTTTTTGCAGGGCATCATCGCGGACTCAATGAAGAGATCTCCCCTGTTGTCTCCTTGAATAGCTTGCGTGGATAGGAACTATCAAAATGGAAACAATTTCAAGTGCCTTTCTTCGCGACTATTGTGATCAGCGGGTTCCGGGTGTTTTTTACCTGCGATAGATCCACAACAAGGGAAAAGAGGAGCCGATCCCAGTCAGATCCAGATACCAGCGAATTCCCGCGTCCCTCGCTAAGACTGTTACACCTGGATGAACCGGGTGAATAGTCCCTAGTAGTCCCAGACAATTGAATATATAGATTTTATTGGAAATTATTTTTATTTAAGTACGTACTATAAAGTTTCAATGAAGAAGCGGTATGTCGTTGAATTAACGCAACAAGAAAGGAAACACCTGACAGGAATTGTCAAGCGTGGGAAAGGCCCGGCGTATCGAATCCGACACGCGTATGTCCTGTTGCATGCAGATAAAAATAAATCCGGCAAGACCGATGAAGAGATAGCCGTTTTGTTACACTGCCATAGTCAAACAGTTTTCAATATACGCAAGAAGTATTTCGAAGAAGGACTAACTCGCGCAGTCGGGAGAAAAGCCCAGGAATCATCACCCATTCCTCGAAAACTGGATGGAGCAAAAGAGGCCCGGCTTATCACGATAGCATGCAGTCAACCGCCGGAGGGATATGCCAATTGGACCCTTGACCTCCTCGCAGACAAAATGGTTGAGTTAAAAATTGTCGAGACGATTTCAGGAAAAACGATCGGCCGCGTCTTAAAAAAACGAGTTAAAACCTCACCTGCGGCAATGCTGGGTTATTCCGCCGCAACAAAACGCTGAATTTGTTGCTCACATGGAGGATATCCTGGAACTCTATCACCGACCTTATGATCCGGAAGTTCCTCTGATTTGTATGGATGAAAAATCGGTCCAGTTACTCGGAGACTCCCGGGATTCGTTGCCAGCGACTCCCCGGTATCCCGTTCGATATGATTATGAGTATACACGAAATGGAACTGCCTCAATATTCCTCTTCACTAAAACCCCTGAAAGGAGGGAGGAGAGTTAATCCCCGCAAGCACAGAAAAAAAGTGGATTGGGCTCACGAAGTTAGAGAGTTACTCGAGATTGATTACCCAAACGCCAGAAAAATAATTCTTATCTGCGATAACCTGAACACCCACACGATTGGAGCATTTTATGAGGCGTTTCCTCCGGAGGAAGCTTCGATTCTTGTCAAACGCCTGGAGATCCATAACACCCCCATACATGGGAGCTGGCTCAACATCGCTGAAATTGAATTAAGCGCGTTATCCCGTCAATGTCTTGATCGAAGATTGGATAATTTGGAATTGCTTATCCACGAAACAAAAAAGTGGGAAACTTCCAGAAACAATAACCAGAAACTGGTCGACTGGCAGTTTACTTCTGAAAGTGCAAGGATTAAACTAAAACGACTCTACCATCAATTTTAAGTGTCTCGCTCTACTAGGAAATTACCGGTTGGTCGGTACTCCGGTTTCTGGCATATCTGATCCTTAAGAGAAAATTACCGGTAAACATCAAGCATGGCAACGCGTTCCAGGACGAGATCGACAAAGGCAGACCTGTCTGTTGTCTCGAGCTCCCTCTCGGATATCTCAAAGAGCTCCATAAGGCGCGCCTGTTTATCGGATGAAATGGCCTCCCAGGGATCCTTCTCGGGACACAACTCTGCGACACCTTCAAGGTGTCTCAAGACCTCGTCCCGCATTGGACAACAGGCGATATACATGCGGTTCCCGCCAGCGTGAAGCCCGAATGTCGAGGCTACACTTGTCTGCCGGGAGCCAGCCGCATAAAGCAGCGCCTCCATCTCGAAGGTATTGGAGATCTGCGTACCGTTTCTGAACGATCGAAGCGCGTGCGTGAGTGCGGCCTGCACGTGTCGGATTCCTGCCAGCTTATCGGCATCAAAACAGATTATGTGCGTCTCATATTCGCCTGCAATCTCCTGGAGTCTCCGAAGAAAACTGTTTTTATCGGAGATTGTACAGCGTCCCGCCCGTATCCCGAACAATTTACTCTCTTTGATTTTCATGTGATCACCGGAACTGGAAGAGGGTAGCTTGGCCGGATACACCATCTTCCTCTTTTGCCGGAGAGGTTCTCCTGTTCCCCTGCAGCTGCGCGAAGATCTGATCTGCGATACCCAGGCCAATAATTTTTGTCACTTCTCCGATTCCGGCTTTCAGGACTTCCTCGGGTGTTTTCAGGTTGTTATTGAAGAGGCGCCGTGCACGAACCCTGCCGATGCCCCGGAGTTTGACCAGCGGAAGGAGCTCTCGACGGATGCCGTTCTTCATACAAATTTCAAACTCCCGGATCTTCGGCTGGAAGGCAGGTGCGAATATCCGGGAAAGCTCAACAGTGGCGTGAAGGAGCCAGTTGATACTCTCGACCATCCCGAAAATGTCTCCAGGCCCGACCGCGTATCGCTCGCAGATCTTCGTGTCCGGCAGCTCGTCCGTCCAGTCAGAAAGGAGCAGGGTTGTTTTGAGGGCCCGATAATAAAGTTCAGCCTCTTCCCCGTCGACAGGGAGTTCCATCCAGAGTTCATCTTCGTGAGCTTCCTCCATTCGGGTCAGAGTGCTGATATCCGAGTTGCGGGCATAGAGTCTCTGCATATCCGGTGTACTGCAAATGAGCTGGAGGAGCCCGAGATCAGCGTACTCTTTTTTCGTACGGAGGCCCTTTACTATCATCGCCGCACTTCGTGGGTCAATATACAGCCGCGAGACCAGCGTGCCAAACTCCGTTGAACAGAGATGTTCGCCGACATCCATGACCATCTCTTCTGCGATCAGGAATTTAAGCGCGGACTCCACCGATTTCTGCATAACACGACCCTGCCGGTGTTCATGCACGTAGAAAGTCCGCTCCATAAAACGGGCGAGTTCGGACCGGGTATCAGCAAAACCCGAAGCGATAAGGGAGAGGACGTGCGTGTAGAGCGCTGCGGGATCGGCGATCTTTGAATGCACGTCTTCCGCAGGTGCCTCGATGTAGCAGTCGAACAACTCCGCTACACCGGCCTCGTCTTTGGCGATAAGGACTGCCTCGCCATACGGATCGAGCCGGGGGCGCCCGGCTCTTCCCGCCATCTGGTGGTATTCGCTGACCGGGATAGGCTGCATCCCCTCTCCCGCAGTGAACCGGAGATAATCGCGGATGATTACTCTGCGGGCAGGAAGGTTGAGTCCCGCTGCAAGTGTCGGGGTCGAAGAGATGCACTTGATGAACCCTTTCCGGAACCCCTCTTCGATAATCGTCCGCTCGGCCCGGCTCAGGCCGGCATGGTGAAACGCCGAACCTCTCCCGACGCAGAGGGCAAGGGTCTTTCCCATCTCGGTCTCCGCCGTACCGCGGAGCTTCTCCGCATAGGCCGCAAGCGCAGGCTCGTCGCTCTTGATCGAGCCGGCCGCTCTCTTCGCAAATGCCTCAGCATTACGTCGTGATGAGACAAAGACAAGGCACTGCCCCCCCTCGGCGATCGTGTCCATGCAGAGGTTGAGATCATCGTAGTTCTTCGAAACGACCTTAACGTTCCTCTTTGAGTCCCGGAAATGGATCTGATCGTTGCAGAATACCCCGGGCCGGAGATCGACCGGACGCCACGAGCTGGTCACGAGATCTGCGTCAAGCCAGCCGGCCAGCTTACCGGAATTCCCTATCGTTGCCGAGAGCCCGATTACCTGCATCCGGGGATTCCGGTATCGCAGCTTTGCAATGACCATCTCAAGCGTTGGGCCACGACCTTCTGAATCGATGAGGTGAACCTCATCGATGACGAGAAGTGTAATCTCGGAGATCCATGAAGCGCTGTTCCGGAGGAGGGAGTCCACTTTTTCGCTCGTTGCAACGATGATGTCATTGCGCCCGAGCAGATCGTCCCGCCGGTCAAAATCTCCGGTTGCAATGCCGACACGCACCCCTTTGTTCCCGAATTCATCGAACTTCTCGCTCGCAAGAGCCTTAAGAGGAACGATATACAGGCACTTCCCTTTGGCTGCACTATGGACATGCATCGCCATCTCGGCGATAAGCGTCTTGCCGCTCGCCGTGGGAATCGCGATGAGGAGATTCTTTCCGGTAAGCAGGCCCCGGGTCACACAGTCAGCCTGCGGAGGGTAAAGTGAGTCGATACCTGATGACAGATAACGGTTTTTCAACGTCTCCGGTAGTGCAAGATCTCGTATCTGCATTGCTCACCGCGCGTTCACACGACCCCTCGTGTTCCACTCCAAAAATTCCGCGAATCGGGTTGTTTTCATAAATTTGCTTTAGATGTAGTTACTTGTGTTCCATGGGAAATGTTGCATTATCTTGTATTGGACTCGTAGGGTGAAACTGCGCAGAACCACCGCACCCCTTTGGGATCAGTAATAGTAGCTGATCATATCCCGCTTTGCTTCTCTCTTTTTTTTGTCGAGGAAGGCAAAGACATTTTCATGGGGTACTCCCTGTTTCAGCATATCGACCGCCGCCCGAGCGGTCTTGAGCTGCTCGGGATACCCAATCAGGGCGACAGTCTTTCCGAATACGGAGATCTCAACATCGGTCATCTCCTCGATCTGTTCGCGTGCCCTTCCGTCTTTGCCGATGATCCTGCCCCTGAGGCGGTCGAGCTGCTTCGGACCGTCAGCCATCGTGGTGAGGTCGATAAGATCGAGCAAAAGATCCTCATCCTCGATCATCTCAAACGCCCTCTCGGGCGAGAAGCCGCGGTTGACTGCATTGATGACTTCCACCGCCCTGAGCAGAGAAACGGTGTGCTCATCATCTCCTTCGACTTTTACAAGGCCTTCCTTGCTGTCAATCGTTATTACTGCATGGGTCCGGGTCTCGAGCTCTTTTTTTGTTGCTCCCCCCTTCCCTATCAGGACACCGACGCGGCTGGAGTTGATCTTTATTTCCTGCAACATTTCGTACGTTCACCTTTTGATGAGATTGCCTGTAGTTGATCTGGCAGTCCTATGGTATCCATTCTTGCATTATACATTATGGCTCTTCGGCATCAAGTCCGGTGATGGCATTAAAGATCTCAACATCTTCGCGGATGTCGCACCGGTTTTTAAAATACCGGTTGATGTTCCGGATATCCCGCATCAGGAAGAATAGGGCCCGGGGATGATCCTTTGTTACCGACTGCCCCATATCGATGAGATACGGCTTATCGCCATAGAGGATGTTGAATTCACTGAGATCCCCATGGACCAAGCCCCCCTCTTTGTAAAGGATCCCGATGCTGTTGATAATTGAAGCATAAACTGCGGTCGGATCTTCAAGCTCGGCATTCCTCAGCTGGGGGTACGGACTCTCCCGCTTGCCGATGAATGACATGATAAGAATGTTCCTGGACCATACGAGCGGTTCCGGGACGGACAGGCCTGCCTCTCGTGCCCGCATGAGGTTGGAGAACTCCTTTTTTGTCCAGGCAAAGATGAGCTCTTTCTTGGCTTTCTTTACGTTTGAAAAACGCCGGTCACCGATGATATAGGAGCTCATGGTAGTGAAATTCGCCGAATGGATCCGGTAGATCTTGATGGCGATCGGAACCCCGTCACGCTCACCGTAGAAAACGTTCGCTTCTTTCCCGGTACTGATCGAACCTCCGATTACGGAGAGCCATTTCTTGTGGACCAGCTTATAGAGCGCGATAAGCGTGACCTCATCAAACACATCCTCACGTACCTTGAGCATGTCCGCATCTTTGATCCGGACGCCCATCTCTTCGAGACGCTTGTCGAACTGGTCCAGCTGTTTATCGATACTCAAGGGAGAGCCACCACCACCACTTCTCTGAAGTTATTCCGTCACCTTAAATATTCGCGCACCGGTGCGAATATCGTGACAAGCGACTCGCCGCAGGCCTTCTTGAGATCCATCGGATGAACTTCATGCAGGCCGTATGCGGCTTCAAGATCAGCATACCTGCCAAACGTCCGGTCTCCTCCGAACTTCTCAGGCCGGGCGATGGTAATCTCCGGAAGACGCGGAAAGATGTGATGCTGGAAGATCTGGAGGATCGGGTTGTCGGGAAGTTCGGGCGGACAGAATGCTTTCTGGCACTTCTTCCGGATCTCTTCTTCGGAATCTGCTACAGAGATATAATTCCCCTGCGATGAGGACATCTTCTTCCCGTCGAGACCGTTGAGGATCGGGGTGTGAATGCAGACCGGGGCCGAATAGCCGAAGTTGATGAGATGCTCA
This sequence comes from Methanoregula sp. SKADARSKE-2, assembly GCA_030919125.1. Taxonomy (GTDB): domain Archaea; phylum Halobacteriota; class Methanomicrobia; order Methanomicrobiales; family Methanospirillaceae; genus Methanoregula. The sequence goes on along the minus strand of CP121470.1, from coordinate 711,886 downwards.
CGTGCGAGCATGTGGATCTTCCGCTGGTCTATGCCGCCGACCGCCGCATCGAGGCCGAGCATTGCGATGTCGGCCATCTGCATGATGGGATAGATCATCTGAGATACCGTAGGGTGATCCATCTGCCTTCCCACTTCGTCCATGCTCCGGGTCGCCCGGTTGAGGGTGATCTCCTGCGAGAGCTGGAGGACGAGGAGCTCGTATTCCCGGTTGAGCTGGAGATCGGAACCGAGAACGTACCGGACATTCTTCAGACCGAGCCCCTCGAAACAGCGCTTGTTGTATTCCGCAAGTTCTCCGACCTTTTCCATGGTCCCTTTGCGGTTGAGGAAGGCATGGAGATCGGCGAGAAGGATCGTGACTTCGAATCCCGCGGCCTGCATGTCTATGAGCTTGTTTATGGTAACAAGATGGCCGAGATGGATCTCCCCGCTCGGTTCGTATCCCGCGTAAACCTTTCTTGTCGGTTTTGTAAGAAGTGCGCGAAGGTCCTCTTCCGTCACGACTTCGACGGTATTCCGGGTAACACGCTCGTACGCGTCCATTTGAAAAGAATGAGTTTTGATGAGTGTTAATGGTTATTCTGGATGTGAACGAACCCGAGCGCCGTGTTGGTCATCTCAACGGATCTTTTTGCATCCTTCTCGGCCCCCATCATCGCCCGGATAGCATCGACATTCTCGACAACGACATCAGCCTCTTGGTGGATGGCCTGGAAGAAGCAGAGCTCGTTTTTCTCGGCAAAGATCGATTCCTCAAAGATACAGTTCTCATACAGGTCGGACCGCTGCCGCCCGAGATCCATCGCGAACTCCTTGAGTTCTGCGGTGCTCTTTATGCCCGCGGTTTTCTTGATGAGACCCAGGCGCGGGTGGTTGTTGATGAGTTCTATGACCCTCTCGCGATCGACAGTCTTCTTCGTCGAGATCCGGATCGCGTGCATGTGCATCATGGTTGTTGGTACGATCATCGCCATGGTGGTGATCGAGACGTGGGGCAGGACCGTGAGGAGATCTGGCCCGTGGTGGCTGGGGACGCTGACCGGGTCGAGGACGATGGCATCGATCGGCCCCCGCTTGATCTCGCCGGGGTCCGCCCCTCTCCTGACCATGATCGCATGGACGTGGGTTACGCCGAATTCCTTGTCGATCTCGTTGATAATCCGGCAGAGCCCGGTTGTGTTGCACGAGACTACCCGGACAAACTGCCTGCCGATGGCATCCTTGTAGTTGCATGAAGAGTTAAAGGAAAAGTCTGCGATCTCGTGATCCTCTCCACCCTGCCAGACAGCCTTTACCCCAAGCTTTTCATAGAGCGGTTTGTTTGTTGCACCGATATCGCCTGGGGTTGCGTCTACGACAACATCCGCAAGTTTACACATGTCCTCGCAGGATCCGGCAACCTTGAGACCGGCCTTCTCAAATGCAGCTTTTTTGGAGAGATCGGCGATAAAGAGCGGGTATCCCCGCTCTTTTGCCACGAACGCCTCCGCGCTCGGCCGGGTTTTTGAAACCCCGACCACCTGCATGTCCTTCTGAGCCGCAACCGCATCGGCAACGCGCTTACCGATGGTACCGTACCCGTTGATAGCGACCTTGATCATACAATCGTACAGTGTGTTGAAGCGGAAAAAACTATCCTAATTGATCCAGGATAAAAACATCAGAAGAAAGATGACGAATAAAGAAAAGTCATTAAGAATCCCCCTATTTTTACCCGATAATGGCCGGGTGGAGAAGAAGTTCTCCGATCGATCTGTATCTGCCCGAAGAACTCCCGGCGGATTCGTATAACATCAGACCCGTATGCTCAATCATCCCTCAGCGTAGCATCGGTATCCTGGAAACTTCGGCGATCGCATCTTCCAAAACCACCGTCCTCTGGGAGCATCTCGCCATTATCGAGTCATTATCTCTCCGGCATCGATGCCTCCTTTTTCACGCCGATCTTCAGGCCCTTCAGACCCTCCTCGGGATCTTCGCGTCTGCTGTCGGGATCATTATTGTTGTTCTCTCCGTTGTTGTGAAGAGAAGGGTATTTTGATCTCTCTGGCCGGGATCCCCTCCCCCGGTGTTATCGCGCTCATCCTGCCGGGAGCTGTCCAGACCTCGTCTATTCTCATCATTGCGATCATCAACCGTGTTCTGATGATCCTCGTCGGCTGCTCACTCTCGGATCCGTGGAAAAGCCGGGCTATCGTCATCTTTTCGGGATGCCGGCCCTATTCCTGGGGGGTTGTGATGGTCCTGTTTCCCAATCTTCCTTCCCCCATCCTTGTCAGGATAGGGGGCGGTTTTGCAGGGACTATGGGCTTCCTCTCCACTCTTGCCGGACTCTCCATGAACTTCATTACCGGGCCGGTCACGGCCGGATAAGTCTCCAGAAACTCATTTTAAATCCCCCCGGCATATCTCGCAATTACCCCTCGTCAGAAAAATCGCAGCTTGCCACAGGGGAGATCCTGGATTCCAGAAGTGATCGGAATGGAGGGATGTGGTAAAACCTCCCACGATTCCTTGGCATTTGCGATCGGGCAGTCTTTTCCAAGACCGGCCGGAAAAATTTTGTTGCTCAGGAAGGTTCCTCCATCGCCAATCGGAAGACCAAGAGAGATCCCCCTGCCCTTTTTTGGAGACCCCGGAATCTGGAATCCAGCCGAAAATTTTTGAAAAAGAACCCGAAATTTCCTGAAAATTTTTTCCCGATCAAAGATAATCTGACTGAATTTTTACTACTTCCGTGCTGTCTCTTGCAGACGAGTATAACTCGAGCGGTTCCGCGTTCACTTCCAGGAACCGGATCCCCCAGTTGACTTTCGAGAGGAGCTCGCGTGCCCGTTCTCTGTCGCCAAGAATGTACACCGCAGCTGCGAGCGCTTCTACGGATGAGAGTTTGCAGGGTTTGCCGAAGTTCACCGGGTTTGCTGCCATGAGAAATGGCAGTGCCCTGCGCACTCTCCACGATGCAACCTGACCGGTATCAAGCACCACCCAGGAGCAGTCAAGCACGGTGATCGATCGGACGAACCGGTCGGCCGGTGAGAGCGCCTGTTCGGCTGTTGGATCGAGGAGAAGCGTATTCTTATGGACCCGGTTAAGTCCCGGAATAATTTTCAGGAACCCGTCCCGTTCAAGTTTTTTTACCGTGCACTTCCGGGGATCGCAGCTGTTGTCCCGGTAAGCGTACAACGGTATCATTGATCAGCTTGTGTGCTGATATCCTGTATCAATGTATATATTCTGCAGTCCGTGCATCCTCAACCCCGCCCTCAGAGCCGAAGGAATTACAAAACCGTCCGACGTCGCCCTGTTCGAACGCGTGATCGAACGCTGCAGAGAGTTCGAGATCGAGATGGTCCCTCTTCCCTGCCCGGAGACCCTGTATCTCGGGCCAGATCGAGAACCCGGGACATTTCTTGAGAGGTTAAACACCCCGGAGTTTTCCCGGGTTCTTGCCAGATGTATTGCAGGGGTTAATCAGATTGTTGCCCAGCGCGGCCCCCCCCTCGCCATCGTTGGCGTAAACTCTTCACCTACCTGTGGTGTAACCGCTACCTATTATGGCAGCGAAGCCGGAGAAGATCCCAAACGGGAGGGTCGGGGAGTGTTCCTCTCGGAATTTCCGGAGATCGATGCGTTCGATGTCAGAGAGTTCGGGCGCTTCCACGTTTATCTTGCAGCACCGCTCTTCTCCGAATCCGAGCGTATGTACAACAAAACGATCGCAAATCTCCTGCGGGAGAACCTCTTCTCGGTTTATCTGCCCCAGGAAGCCGGGGACGATTCGGCGAGTCGGTCCAGGTCCGAACAGGAGCGGATGTTTTTGCAACACGTGGAAGCTCTTGAAAGAACCGATCTCATTGTTGCAGTGATTGATGGCGCAGATGCAGATTCGGGGACCTCCTGGGAGGTGGGATATGCCTATGCCCGGAAAAAACCGGTGATAGCCCTCAGAACGGATTTCCGGCACGTAGGAACTGCAGAAAAGGTGAACCTGATGCTCGAAGAATCGTCAATGGTCGCAAGCTCCCGGGAAGAGATTCCTGCCCTTCTTCGGATGGCCACAGCCGGGACACCCGCGAAAAAGTAAAATTCCCCCATTACCGGGAAGGGGATCTTCCCAAGATCTCTTGGCAAATACGTATTCCTGTCGCTGACAAACGGAAGAAACTATAAAAGAGCATTTACGAAATAGTAGATGATTGCGATGGCGAAGAGACGTGAGGATCCGAAAGGGAAAAAAACGGTCAGGAATCCGGAATGCAATCTTGACGGTGACTTCGTTTCCCGGGTAAAATCGGTGAAGGATCTCTCGGCCGCGAATATCCAAGACGCACTCCTCCACAGCAGGTACGTGCAGATTCTCCTTTCGCTCACATTCATTGGATCTCTCCTGAGATTTTACCATCTCGGGTTCAACTCGCTCTGGCTCGATGAAGCATCAACCTATACGTTCGCCGTCAACTCTTTCCAGGGTATCTGGCAGGCAACAACTTCCGGAGAGTTCAACCCCCCCCTCTTCTACTGGCTCGAGCATATCATGCTCGGCGTCGGGAATAATGAAGCTATTCTCAGGTTCATCCCGGCGGTCGCAGGTGTCCTGACGATTCCGCTCATATATTTCGTCGGAAAAGAGTTTCTTGACAGGACAACCGGTCTGATCGCAGCAGCGGTATTTGCATTCTCGCCCTTCCTCATTTATTACTCGCAGGAAGCCAGGGCGTACTCGCTCATGTTCTTCTTCGTAGCGTTCGGTTTGCTCTTCTACCTCAAAGCACTGAAGGACAATCGTCTCGTCAACTGGGTACTGTTCGGGATTCTTTCCGCCCTTGCCTTCTGGTCGCATTTCTACGCGATTGTCATTATCGGGGCACTCGTTCTTTACGCACTTGCAATTCAGCTCGGGAATATCAAAGAGAATCTCCAGAACCTGAAGATGCTCATTATCTCCGTGGTAATTTTCTCTGTCGCGAGTCTTCCGCTCATCCTTCTTGGCGTCCAAATTTTTACCTCGAGAACTGGGGGGGGACCTACGTTCGGCGTCCAGGGGTTCGATGTGATCTACCAGACATTCCTGCAGGTTGCGGGATTCAATGAGCTGGTAATGTTCATCCTTGTGATCCTCTTTATCCTCGGCATCATCCAGGCATTCCGGATCGATAGCAAACAGGGTATCTTCCTTGTGACTCTCACCCTCCTGACGTTCCTCATCAGTCTGGTTCTTTCGTACAGGATTCCGATGGTCCCGCGGTACCTGATCTTCTTTACCGCAATCTTCGTCCTGGGAGTTGCGCTCTCGTACCGGCTCCTGTACTCCCTGGTTAATCACAAGGGGGTCGTGTACGGCCTCATCATTCTTCTCATCGTTGTTAACTTGCCTGTCCCTATCAGTTTTTACACAGGATATACCAAGGATGACTGGAGAGGCTTTTCCCAGACGATGGAGCAGACTGCAAAACCGGGGGATTTCATCGTAATGGTCCCGGGCTACATTGCTCAACCCTTCGATTATTATTACTCCAACTCGACTGCCGGCACATTCGAGTTCGGCGCGAACGATGCAAATACCCTGGCGGCATTAGAATCACAAAAACGGGCAGGAAAGACCAACGTTTCGACGTATTATATTGTAACCGGTGATATCTATTCTGCCAATCCTGCAGGAGATGCTCTCACATGGCTCAACGTTCATACGACGGCTCTCGGGAGAGATACCGGTATTAGCCTCTGGATTTCAAATTAATGTTCCCGCACCCGAGCTATCATGTATGACCTTACGGTAATTATACCGACGTATAAAGAAGAAGCGAATATCAGAGACATCATCAGCGACGTGGGCCGTGTATTTGCCGAGAGCGGGTTGAACGGAGAGATCCTTATCGTAGATGACAATTCCCCGGATAAAACGATAGCCATTGTGAACGAGATTAAAGAGACGAAGAAAAATGTCAGAATAATTGTACGATCAGCAGATCACGGCCTCTCACAATCGGTGGCCGAGGGCTTTTCACAAGCCGCATCCGATATTTTTGTTGTTATCGATGCAGATCACTCGCATCCCCCCGTTCTTATTCCGAAGATGTATCAGGAAATTCTTGCCGGTAATGACGTGGTTATCGGGAGCCGGTACAGGGAAGGTGGGGGGATAAGGAAATGGCCTATCAAGCGACGGGCCCTCTCTCTTGGCGCCACCTTCCTTGGAAGGCTGCTATTCCCGGATATTACTGATCCTGTAAGCGGTTTTTTCGCCGTAAAAAAGAGCGTCGTGATGCATGCCCCGCTCAAGCCACGCGGGTATAAGATCCTCCTGGAAGTGCTCGGGAAGGGTTTCTGGGAGCGGGATACCGAGATCCCCTTCGAGTTCAGCGACCGCGAGATCGGGACGAGCAAGCTCAACGTTAAGACCATTATCGAATACGCCCAGCAGGTTGCGGATATTATGGTGTATTCCCTGTTCCATCATCAGAGTGCAGCGTGGAATGAATGGAAACGAGTTTTGAAATTTGGCGCCGTTGGACTATCCGGTATCTTAGTAAATGAGGAAATCCTCATTTACCTCAAGGAATTTGCCGGCTTTTCTCTTCCTCTTGCCAGTGTATGTGCAATTGAACTTTCAATTCTCAACAATTTCTTCTGGAATGATAGCTGGACGTTCAAATCAACAAACAAACACCGGCTTTCGGGCAGATGGCAACGATTGCTAACCTTTCATATTGTTTCGGCGGGGGGGGCGCTCATCAACTTTGGTATCCTGATCGTCGCTGCATTCGGTATGGGAGTGGATTACCGGATAGCGAATATTGGTGGAATCGTATTAGCGTTCTGGTGGAATTTCCTTCTGAACCGGCGGGTAACATGGACAAGGACATAACAGACAGCCCAGTCGGCAAATTTTGTCGTACTCCTGGATGTTCAATGAAGATTCGAGAGTATTTGTTGAGACGGGATGAACAACAAGACTAAAATCTCTGGTGCTTCCTCATGACAAAAAGGAACAGGATCGAATCCTCTGGTGGACTGAAAAAGACAAAAAAGGAGAGAGCCCACGTTAATTTTTTAGGTATCCCGATCGACTCTATCGGTAAAGGAGAGGTGAAACGCCATCTCTTGCTCTTGATAGCGGCATCGCTTGTCACCAAATTATTGGTTGTTATCCTGACGATTTCGGTTTTCCATTCGTTTATTGACCTCTTCGATATTGGATTCTACTTTGACCATGCTATGTTATTGGTGCAGGGACAACTGCCCTATATCAATTACAGCTTCGATTATCCGGTTCTGATATTTTTCCCGATACTTATCGCTCTTATTCCAACCCTTCTGTTTCAGAATGCCATGGCATTTCTTTTCACATTTTCAGGGCTCATGGTAATCTTCGATATCATAACACTCGTCTGTATCTATCTCATTGGACTGAGGATTGTAAACGAAAAAACTGCTTTTTACGCATCAATGATTTACGCAACCGCATTTTCTACGTCTTATTTCGTTCTGACAAAATATGACGCGTTTCCAACAAACCTCCTCATGGTTGCCGTCCTTTTTACGGTCTATGGGATGAATGTGAGAGGCTACATTGCGGCAACCCTTGGGTTTTTTGCCAAAATCTTTCCGGCTCTTTCATTTCCCTTTTTTATTTTATATAATGCGAAATCTACGTCGCTTAAGCGGGAATTGATCTCGGGAATGAAGGTTATTATACCGTTTTTATTAATTCTGTTCCTTCCGTTTGCCCTAATCCGACCGGCTATCATAAACACCTATCTCTTTGCAACCGGAGCGAGTGTTGGAGTCTACGTTAATACCGCAACATTCACGCTATTTGCGTATTTGCACAATGTAGTGGGTCTGGGAGTAACCGCGTCCTTCGTTTCGTTTGTGATGTACATTCTGATGGAGTTGGTCCTCCTCACCCTCTTGGGAGTGGCGTTTTTTGATTCGGAAAGAAGGCCAAAGACCCTGGTAAAGCTCCTGCTGGCGACAATCTTCTCCGTCATTTTCTTCACGAAGTTTCACAGTCCCCAGTATATTGTCTGGTTAACTCCATTTCTTTGTCTATTGGTGGCAGATAACCTCACGAAAATTATTCTTTTCTATATCGCTCAGGTTTTTGCCTACCTCGAGTTCCCGTTAATGTTTGGTACGTTCTATACAAATCTTGAATATGTGAGCCCAGTTGGGACGCCAAGCTGGGATCTCACCCTGATTTTCTTTACACTCCAGTATGTAGTGCTTGTGATCTTACTCTTCGTGGCCCTGGAACCTGCCGATCTCCTGGATGTAATGAAAGAGAGAGTGGAGCGGATGAGAAAATAATTTTTTATTGATCCTCGAATTATCCCTCGATTATACCCAATCTCGATGGAGATATTTCGTTCTGAAGATTTTGTAAAGAAGAATGATATAATTTTTAACCTCTTTTCTGACATTTATTTTTGAATTTCCGTGCTTTCTTTTGAGGAGAGGTACAGGGACTTCGACGACCTTTTTTCCGTTTATGATCAGTTTTGAGATGATCTCAGCATTGATCTCGAAATTTTTACTTGTGATATCCATCTCTGTGAGAACGCTCCTTTTATAGAGGCGGAAGATCGGGCTGACGCAGGTTATTCCGGTCCCAAGGAGAACGCGGTAAAGAAAATTCACGGACCTGCTCATCAGCAACCTGAACGGCGTAACCTCTTCCATAAGTCCCTTTTCGAGATAAGGGGAGCCGGAGATGCAGTCGGCCTCTGTTTCCCGGTATCTTTCAATGAGCTTTGCGATATCAACGGGTCTGAACGTCAGGTCTGCATCCATGGTAATGATGAGTTCTCCTTTGGATGCGATCAAGCCGGTTTTAACTGCATTTCCCATCCCGCGGTTTTTTTCATGGACCAAGACGATACAGTCGTTCCGGTAATTTGCGATCTCCGTGATCTGTTGGAGAGTATCATCAATGCTACCGTCGTCGACAAAGACGTATTCAAACGTCTCTCCCGTTGCCTCTCCTATTCCATCGACAATGGGGAATAGATCCTGATGGTAGTGAGCTATGTTGTCCCTTTCATTATAGAGTGGGAATATTAATGAGATCATCTGAGTCTCCATACGATCTATATCAGAGAGCCCTTAAAAAACCTCATTCTATTTACAGCCCAGCTCCTGCGATAAGGGATCGCCGATCTGCAAGAACCGTTGGTCCTCATAAAAGGGATATAGCATCCCCCCCAAATAGATCTCTTATCCACTTGCGGGGCCGCACATGAGAGATGATACGTGGGAAAAGGTCTGGACCAAGAACCTGATAACCAGCGACTACAGTTTAAAATATCTTGCATTCATCGAAAAAACTGCAAAAGAGCTCGCTGCTGGTTCTAAGATCCTTGAAGCCGGTTGCGGGGCCGGCCAGACGCTTGCTCTCTTTACCGGGCGCCATGAGACGGTCGGTCTCGACATCTCTCTCGCAGCTCTGGCACTGGCCCGCCGCAACTGTCCGCACCCAGTCCTTGGAAGCATCTTCTCACTACCCTTTCAGGATGATACTTTTGATCTCGTCTATAATTCCGGGGTTATCGAGCATTTCAGGGATCCGACGAATGTCGATGCTCTGCGGGAAATGGCCCGAATTGTAAAGCCCTCGGGGAAGGTAATTGTTATCGTGCCGAACTCGTATTGCATCTGGTATCGGGTGGGAAAATTTATTTCGGTAGTGCTGAAAAATTTTGAATTCGGGTATGAGGAAGATTACTCCCAGAATCGTCTCAAGACCGCGGCGGAACGAGCCGGTCTTACTGTTGAATGCATTTTCGGTCTGCAGGCCCTCCCACCTCTTGCAACTAATAGCAGAGAAGTTCTGCCCTTATCGATAAGAAAACCCCTCGGTCAGCTGGAGAGGTTCTTCCCGAAGAAAGAATTTTACGCCTATACCGTCGGGATAATCGCGAAAAAGTAAAGAATTTACCGTCATCTCCACGCTTTTGGGATTTGTATCGGGAATTTCAAATAAACACCTACACCAATAAGTGCGATAAACCAGTAGCTCAAAAACAGGTACACGAGGGAGAAGGCGATAGCTTGTTCCGGTGAGATCCCTTGAAGTCCGAAGAGGAATATCAACGCCACGTCCCGGGTTCCGATGCCGGAAATACTGATCGGCAAGAGATCAAGTAAACTGATGACGGGTATCACGAGGAAAAAAAATAAGAAGCCGATATTTATTCCCAGGGCGACCGCGAGAAGATAGCCATACACAAATGGTGGGATCCATGAGATTACCCCTGCAGTAATGCTGCCGAAAAACCGTCTCCTGTCAGCATAGAAGATGAAAAGCCCGGAAAAAAAGTCGTGATAATATCCCGAGAACGTACTTTTCAGATGCTCGGGGACGAACATAGTAAAAAACGGTTTTAGCAGTAACGAAAGCACAGGTTTATTCAAAATTACCAAGGTCCCTGTCACGATTCCTGCGATAATCAGGAGTATTGTTCCGATCGACAGAACTTCGATGCGATAGAACGCTGAAAAACCTAAGATTGCTATAAGTGCAACGGAAAACAGAAGGAGGATATCGATAAGACGATCGATAACTACGGTAGAGAGGCACTTGCCAAGACCGCAACGCTCATCCCTGATATATAGGGCCCGGACAAAATCCCCGATTTTTGCCGGTGTGATCGTAGAAAACGAAAATCCGACAAAAAATGCCTTGACACTTTCCGTAATTGGAAAGTCAGGTCTTATTGAATTTACAATAATTTTCCATTTCAGGGATTTAAAGAAAATTGCACTGAAATTAACGACAACTGCCAGCACCAGAATAAGCGTATTGGCCTTTAGGAAAATGGCAACTGTTTCTCCAAGATTGATCCGTGTAAGGATAAAAATAAAGAGAAGAACTCCGATAAGACTCAGAAGTTTTACGCTACCTTTCATTTTTTCCTACATCTCTCTTCCCGAGAGTAATTAGTTTTTGTGATACCCCATACAACGCTTACATCCTCCATCCCTCCTTCTGATATTACTCGTATAAAAATCCTAAAACCCTTTTACTTGGCACCGCCAAAAGTACTCATCATGTCCAATCTCACCGTCGCAGTCCTCGCTCCCCCGGATTATTCAAAGGATCTCGGGAAAAAAGGCACGAGCAGTGATATAACCTTCTATAATCTCAAGAGAGGCGATGCCACGGTCACGTTCATCGAACCAACCCGTTACCCTGAAAAGCTCTCCTCGCTGTTTTACGCAGTCTCCATCTCCGACCGCATCATTCTCGTTGTTGACGCGATCAACGCAACCTTTGGCGAATGCGTCCTGATGCTCCAGTCCGCGGGGAAATCACAGGGATACCTCATTCTCAAGAATTACCTTGGTGCAGACCAGATCGCTCCCCTTATCAAGGGGACCGTTCTTGAGCACTACGAAGTGATCGAAGAGGATATTGTCGGGTTACGGGAGAAGATGCTCGAGATCTCCGTAAAACAGACCGGACCCCAGAAGCACCCCGCGGGGGGAAAAGGAACAGTCCCGGTGGATGCACAGTTCAACGTAAAGGGGGTTGGCGTTGTGGTTCTTGGTTTTGTTGCCGGGGGAATGATCAAGAAGCACGACACCCTCCGGGTCCTTCCAACCGAGAAGATCACCCAGGTCCGGTCTATCCAGAAGCATGATGATGACGCCGACAGCGCAATCGCGGGGGACCGGGTCGGCCTTGCCCTCAAAAATATCGAATCCGAAGATCTGGATCGCGGCTCTGTTCTCACCAATGATCCCGCCATAAAATTTGGAACAACGGTGACCGGAAAGGCCCAGCTCGTGAAGTACTGGCCGGCAGCGCTGAAGGAAGGGATGGTGCTGTACGCAGGACACTGGATGCAGTTCCTCCCCACCCGGCTTGAAAGATCCGTTGTCGAGAATGACTGGCGGATGCCGGTCCTGACCCTCTCCCTGGAGAAAGCACTCGTGTACCCCCCCGCTGCACGCGTGGTCCTGCACTACCTTGAAGGCGGCAAGCTCAGGGTTGTCGGGTTCATGATCGCAGAATAGATCGGGAATCTCCGGTACCGGACCCTTTTTCTTTCATTCTTCTTAAAAAGTCCCCATTATCTTGTCTGTTGATGCGATTATCAGTATTATTGAGAACAATGCTTGGAGACATCATTGGCTGGATCGTACTGGCGGTAATCACCCTTGTCATCATTGGATTGATCTTCTGGTACATCGGGACCTATAACCGGTTCTACCGGCTGAAGAACGCATCCGAGGCAACCCTTGGGCAGATCAAAGTCGCGATGAAGAAGCGGCTGGACATGATCGAGCAGCTGCTCGGTGCGGTAAAGAGCTATGCGAAGTTCGAACAGGATACCCTTACCAGAGTGACCGCGATGCGCGCCGCCGTTGCGACCGCCGGGCCCGGAGACCTGAACAAGGTCGAGGCCGAGTCCCGCTCGATCTTCGGGCGTCTCCTTGCCGTTGCTGAGAACGACCCGGACCTGAAGACCAACACCACGGTGACGACCCTCCCCCCTCTTCTCCGGGATCTGAAAATTTTCTCCCGGAAAGCCCTCCCCCATAGAGATCTCTTCCGTTTATGTAACCCGGGGGATTCATATAAACTAGGACTTACGCCCTTGGTTTTGACCGAAAGATCTAAGAGTTAGTAGCGCCCATCCAAGGGTTAGACAAACCCGGGATGGAGATCGAACGAGAGTGAATCCTCCGAAATGCACGAGCGGCAATTTTGTAAACTTTTTGATATCGACGTATCAGGTTTGCTCGTGTACAGAGGCATCCCGGTGTTTTCCCGCTGAACCAGTATCAATAGCTCACGCTTCCGTCAAGCGTTTGTTAGAGAGGCAGCCAGCCTCACCACACGGGGGCGCTGCATGAGGAAGCGCAACGGTTGCTCCGGGCTAACGAAGGAGTATTGGTAATCGATGATAGTACCCTCGACAAACCGTATTCCCATCAGATTGAACTGGTGACCCGGCACTGGAGTGGGAAGCATCATCGGATAGTTCAGGAAATCAACCTAATCTCAACCATTTGGACTGATGGTTCTGCGATAGTTTCGGTAGATTTCCGGATCTATTGTCCAGACAAAGACGGGAAAAACAAAAATGATCATTTCCGGGATATGCTACGAGCAGCCGAAGAAAGAAAGTTTCAGCCGGGATGTGTCATCTTTGATTCGTGGTATTCGTGTATCGCCAACCTGAAATTGATCCGCACGCTGAAGTGGCATTGGTGTACCCGTCTCAAATCCAACCAGTTGGTTGATCCTGATAATACGTACAACCGTTCAGTTTCTGAGATTGAGATTCCTCCCGAAGGAAGAGTTGTTCATCTGAGACAATACGGTTTCATCAAGCTATTTAGGATCGTTCACTCCGATAAGGAACCCGAACATTGGGCTACCGATATTCTCGATGCATCGGAAACGTCCCAAAAGAGGTTGTTCAACAAGGACATATTCTGCTCTCGTTGCTGGCATTTCTTCGCCTCGAAACCCATCGATTGAATACAGGTTCCAGCTGGTACGAGTCGAAACGCTCGATTCATCGATCCGCTTCTTCTCTCTTTATCGCTTCCACGGCGTTCTAATCTGATTATTTTTGTAGTGCTGTGATGAAGATTTCTTGCTCGAATCTGCCTTCAACCGCGTAAGTCCTATAAAATTTAAACAGACGCAAACCATATGAATACCGGAAAGGGAATCTGATACTATGCAGTATACGGAGGGTCAGCTCGGCAGGATCTTTGTCGTGAGGATCGATGACGGGGAGGATATGCTCACCTCGCTTCACCGGTTCATCGGCGAAAAATCGATCCAGGCCGGCTCGGTCCTCTTTCTTGGTGCCCTGATGAACGGCAGGATGGTGACCGGTCCTGAAGAACCTGTCATCCCCCCCACCCCCCATTTTGTCCTGTTTGAAGGCGGCTGGGAAGTCTTTGGCGTGGGGACGATCTTCCCCGGTGAGGGTGGCCCCCATCTCCACTACCATGCCTCGGTGGGCCGGTCCGGCCACGCCCTTACCGGCTGTCTCCGCGAAAAAGCGACAACGTACCTCATCGTGGAAGTTGTAATCATGGTGTTCACCGATCTCTCCGCACGCCGCGAATTCGATCAGAAGACCCAGGTACATCTTCCGGTTCTCGATGGAAACGCCGCAACGAACGATGACGGGGCTGACCGGGAAGACGATCAGGGTGCCCAGCCGATAAGGGAGATGCAGAAACCGGAGGAGAACGAGGAGACCTCTCTTCCCGGAGGCCTTGTCGATATCATCCGGGATCTTACGCGGCGCCCGTCATAAAAAATGATCTTGAAGTCCCCGTCCTTCTCTTGTATGAAGACCCGTAACCTCTCACTCCTGCCATGAAGCAGCAGCCCCTCTTCCTCCCGATGACATCCCGGGAGATGACGAAGCTCGGGATGAAGCAGTTGGATATCATCCTTCTCAGCGGGGATGCGTATATCGATCATCCTTCGTTTGGGATACCTCTTCTCGGCCGGGTCCTCTGGGACGCCGGGTTTACAGTCGGGATTATCGCACAGCCCGACTGGAAAACGGACAAGGACTTCACCGTTTTTGGAACCCCGCGCCTCTTTTTCGGGATCTCATCGGGAAATGTTGATTCGATGGTGAATAACTATACCCCGAACCTCAAGCGGCGGAGCGATGACGTCTACTCCCCGGGCGGGATATCGGAGCGGCCGGATCGCGGGACGATTGTCTACACGAACAGGGTCCATGAACACTTCCCGGATACGCCGATCGTGATCGGGGGGATTGAGGCCAGTCTCCGCAGGTTCGCCCACTACGATTTCTGGCAGGATAAGGTCCGGCAGGCGATCCTTGCGGATGCTCCTGCGAACCTCCTTGTGTTCGGCATGGGTGAACGCCAGATGGTCGAGATCGCCCATCGGCTCAACGCAGGGGAACCTGCCCGCACCCTGCGGGATATCCGCGGCACCTCGTATACCATCGACCTCGCAGAGTGGAGAATGCATCCCCCGGCAGGAGCCATCGAACTTCCGGGCTATACCGAGGTCGCCTCGGATAAGAGAGCCTATGCCCGGGCCTTTGCGATGCACTCTTGCGAGCAGGATCCGATCCGGGGAAAGACCGTTCTCCAGCCGCACCCGAAGACCGTTGTCATCCAGAACCCCCCCGCCAGTCCCCTCAGGACAGAGGAACTCGATCGCGTGTACGAACTCCCATTCACCCGGAGGGCCCATCCCTCGTACCGGTTGCCGGTGCCGGCGCTCGAACCTGTGCAGTTCTCGATCACGAGCCACCGGGGGTGCTTTGGCGCCTGCTCCTTCTGCGCCCTGACCCATCACCAGGGAAGGATTATCCAGAGCCGGAGCAGAGAATCGATCGTGCGAGAGGTCACCCGGTCTACTGCCATGCCGGAGTTCAAAGGGATCGTCCAGGACGTAGGCGGGCCGACAGCAAACATGTACGAGCTCTCGTGCAGCCGGTGGGACCGGCAGGGGACCTGTCCTGACAGATCCTGCACCCCGGCCTGCAAAACTCTCCGGACAAGCCACCGCACCCAGTGCGTCCTCCTGCAGAGGATCCGGGAGATCCCGGGCGTGAAGCGGGTATTTATCGGCTCGGGTATCCGGTACGATCTCGCACTCGCCGACGACTCCGGGTATCTCGGCCAGATCTGTCAGCACCACGTCTCCGGCCACCTCAAGGTCGCTCCCGAACATGTTGCCGGGGGCGTGACGAGGGCCATGAACAAGCCCTGCAGGGAGGTCTTCGACCGGTTCCGGGACCGGTTCGAGTCGCTGCAGCAGGGGAAGCAGAGGCGCCAGTACGTCCTGCCGTACTTCATGTCCGGGCATCCGGGGTGCACGATCGCGGATATGATAGAGCTCGCTGAATATATCCGGGAGAACCGGCTCTATACTGAACAGGTCCAGGACTTCACCCCCACCCCGATGTCCGTCTCGACCTGCATGTATCACACCGGTCTTGACCCGTTTACGATGGAGCGGATCCATGTCCCGAAAGGGCAGGAGAAGAAGATCCAGCGTGCCATCCTCCAGTACCGGGACCCGAAGAACCGGGCACTGGTCATCGAGGGGTTGAAGGCGGCAGGACGGACCGATCTCATCGGGAGGGGCGAAGAGTGTCTGGTCAGCAATACCTCCGGGGGAGTGTTCGCCCCGGTCTACCGGCCGGGTGGATCGAAGAGGATCCGGCCCGATAGATCCTAGATTCGGATCTCCTCCCTGCCGAAGTCATCCTCGAAACGGACGATATCGTCCTCTTCCAGGTACTCGCCGAGCTGGACCTCGATGACTTCGAGCGGGATAACGCCGGGGTTCTTCAGCCGGTGTTTCATGCCGGTCCGGACGAAGGTGCTCTCCCCCTGCCGGAGGAGCCGGGTCTCCTCGTTGAGCTCGACCTCTGCGGTCCCGCTGACAACCACCCAGTGCTCGCTCCGGTGGTGGTGGAGCTGGAGGGAGAGTTTCCTGCCGGGCCTGACCGTCACCCGCTTTATCTTGAAGAAGTTCGAGACCTCGAGCACCGTGTAGGAGCCCCACGGGCGATAGACCTGCCGGTGGAACTTGGTGATCGGATCGTTCTTCCGGTTGTACCTCCTGACCAGCTCTTTTACCTGCTCGGTGTGCCGGTTATCGCAGATGAGGAGGGCATCGGCCGTATCGACGACGACGAGATCATGGACCCCGATAAGACCGACATGCTTTCCCGGGGCCTGCACGAAATTATTCTTCGACACAATGTACTCGGCCGGGCCGACATTCCCGTCAGGATCGTGGTTTTCGGCATCGTAGAGCGCCCTGAACGTGCCGAGATCACTCCAAGCGGTCTCGAGGGGAACGACCGCCACCCGCTTGGACTTCTCGAGAAGGCCGTAATCGATGGAGATCGATTCGAGGCTCTTGTAATCCGGGATCCCGGTACCATCGAATGCGGCGAACAGGTTCGGCCGGTACCGTTTGAGCTCCTCGAAGAACCTGCCGGTGGAGAGGAGGAAGATCCCGCTGTTCCAGAGGTACCCTTTCTCGAGATATTCCCGGGCGGCCTCCTCATCGGGCTTCTCTTTGAACTCCTCGACAAGGCTGCCCGGCGGCAGGGATGTGCCTCGTTTGATATAGCCGTATCCCGTGTGGGGGGAGGTGGGGCGCACACCGAAGGTGACGAGGTACTGGTCGGCCAGGGGTTCGGCTCCCCGGATCTGGTCGAGTGCGATATCCCCGAGGAGGTGGTCGCTTGGGAAGACGGTTGCCGTTGCCGAGGGCGAGATGGTCCGGACCCGCTGCATGGCCCATGCGATGGCGGGAAGAGTGTTTCTTCCCTCAGGTTCTGCAAGGAGGTGGTCTTCCGCGAGCGTGTACCCGAGCTCCTCCATCTGGTTTCGTGCGAGGTACTGGTGGATCTCATTTGTCACGATGAAAATATCATCCTGCCCCGAGAGTTTCGCTGCCCGCTCGCAGGATCGCTGGAAGAGGGATCTGCCATCGAGCTGGATGAACTGCTTGGGATAATATTCCCGGGAAAGGGGCCACAACCGTGTCCCGGCACCGCCGGCAAGGATGATTGACTTCATGATGTTCGGATTGGGGATGCGGCTCTGGGCACGGCCCCGTTCTTACCATAATTCTATCCGGAGTCCGGCATATATAGAATTCGTTCTTCCGGCTGGAGAGGATGCGATCTTGAACAGGAACTGATCAGGAATCGTTTTTTCCGGACAAAAACTGGAGAAATGGTCGGAAAAATTATCTCTTTTCTGTTCCCGAGAACCTGAGGGAATACTGGAAAAGCCAGACCCCGATCGAGATAACGATTATGAAATAGATCATGTTCACGAGCGGGACGAACGGTTCGGCAACCCACATACTGATGGCTGAGGGGATAATGAAGTAGAGCTGGACGATGGGAAAGAGGAGGACCACTCCGATAACGATCCTGAACAGTTTCAGCGTCTCCTCGCTGAGCTGCGTCTTCATTCGTCCGGTCTCCGCGCCGGTTCCTGTCTGTGCTACCATCTTTGTACCCGGTTGTGTCTCCTGAATTTCTGTCATAATCTCCTCCTCGCGGTTCCTGCTGCACCAATTCCGATAAGTGGAAGGATCGCCAATACACCTTCAAAGCCGGGGGCTTTTGTCGAATAGGGGTAGGGTGCTTGGGTCATCCGTGTCCCGTCCGCCACAAACTTCGATGTATCGATCTTCGTGCTCAGGATCTCCGAACCATTGCTGACAAGGATTCCTGGCCTGAGCTGCACGATCCCTTCGCTGCGTCTGACGATGGTGCCATTCCTCCAGATCAGGGCCTGGACCTGGTAATTATACTGATCTGGGACGGTGAGTGTGGCAGAACCAATGCCTATCTTCTCCGGATCGATATTCTCAATATGGGCCTCCTGCTTGTCTGCGGTCAGGTGGGCATCCATCTCCTTTGCCTTGACCTCGATGGTCACAAGCCCGCTGCTGACCCCCCCGCCATTTGCGACATAAATATCCGCCTGGATAACTGCTGAATCGCCGGATACTTTCCGGACAATGAAGTCCATATCTTCGATAATGAGACCGGACTGCTGGGTGTCCGGTGTGAGCTGTTCAAGATTGTTTACGGTAATCTCGCCCTGCCCGCTGAGTGTAGAGCCCAGGTAGACGGCCTCAACCAGCCGGTATGAACCTTTACGGGGGAGGACGATGTTCTGGGAGATCAACCGGGCCCCTCCCCATTCGATCCCGGGGGCCTGTGTCGTCTGTTCGGCTTCGAGGAATCCTGATTCAGTATTGAACGCCCTGAGCCGGAGATCGAATGGGCCACCTGCGACACCCCCGGTATTCCGGAGGCTGGAGCTGACATTGAGCGTGACTGCGGACGTGGTCACGCCCTCGGCCTGTATATTCATATCCTCTACGGCCAGCCGCCCCTGCTTGAGGCAGCCTGCGGTCAGCGCAAAGCCCGCGAGGGTAAGGAAAACGATCAATACTCCTGTAAAAATCGGTAATGTACCTTCATTGGTCACCCGGATCGGTTGAGATGGATCTTTCAAATGGGTTTATATAAACCTACCGAAATACAGCGCTGGTTGTCCGGCAGGGTGATTATCCCGGCAAAGAAACTGCGTTGGTGCAATTGGATGAGGCATGGTTCCGGAACAACCTTTCCGGATTCAGATCAGGCACGATCTCCCCGGCCATCGAAAAATTTCCTGAGCCAGAGCTCGGTGCACGCAATCCTCCAGATCTCTGGGGAATATTGGGATTTGCCCTCGAGGAATGCAAGATAATCCTGTGCAACCGCATCTGCATCCCAGTACTGCCTGGAGGCAAACGCGGGGGATCTCAGAATTTCGAGCATGAAGGGTCTGAGGACCCCTCCCATCCAGACCTCCTCCGGGGTGACAAAACCCATCTTGTCCATCCTGCATCGGACGGTCTCCGGAATGATTCCCCTGATGGCCCGGCGGAGGGAGAATTTTGTCACCCCTTCCCGGATCTTCTGATCGAGCGGGAGTGCCGCGATATATTCTACAAGACGCACATCGAGATACGGGACCCGGGATTCGATCGAGAAAGCCATGGAGTTCCGGTCCTCGTAATGGAGGAGCGCCGGCAGGTTCGTGGAGGTGAGCTCGCGAGCGAGCACTTCGTCGAGCGAGCCGTCGTACCGATGCATAGCCTGACTCCGGATCTTCAGGAGATCTCTTCGCTTTTTCCTCACTGCCAGCTGGGAAAGTGCCGAACGGAAGAATCCCCCGTGATGCCGAAGGCTCCCGGCCACTTCCCTCAGTGCTGTGAGCCAGCGATACCTCCGGACCAGCCCCCGGATATAACTTCCCTGGTACGCGAGGTAGCCCCCGAGGAGTTCGTCTGCGCCCTGCCCGTCGAGGACGACTTTCACGTTCTCCTTTGCAAGGCGCATGACACAGTACTGGGCATAGATGGAGAGCGATCCGAACGGCTCGTCCTGCATGTACACGAGATCCCCGATATCGTCCCAGAGGGTGTCAGGAGAAGGCACGGTCTTGTAGGCATCGACCCCGGTTGCGGCGGCGATCTCATCGATGTACCGGCTCTCGTCAAACCGCATGTCCCCAAAGACCCCTGAAAACGTCTTCTGCCGGCTGCCGACGCTCGTGGGCGCCTCTTCCCGGATGAGATTATTGATAAGGGCAGTCAGGGTCGATGAATCGATCCCGCCTGAGAGGCAGGTCCCTACGGGAACATCGCTGCGCAGGTGGAGGCTCGTCGCGCTGCGGAGCCGGTCGAGGAGCCCGGCGGCAACCGCATCGTCGGGTTCGCTCCCCTTTACCTCCGGGTTGACCTTCAGTTCCCAATACCTGTACGGTGCCTCGGGACCGTGTGGTGTTACCATCATCCAGTGGCCAGGGGGGATCTGGAAGATCCCATCGAACATTGTCCGGCGGGAATGGTCCTGGACGCCCCAGGCGAGATACGTCCCGAGCGTTTCGTCGTGAGGTCTTCTCCCCACCTTAGGGTGGGCAAGGAGCGCCTTAATCTCCGAGGCGAACAGGAACGTGTCATCCACCTGCGTGTAATAGAACGGCTTTATGCCGAACCGGTCCCGGGCGCAGAAGAGGCGTTGTTGTCTCCCGTCCCAGAGGGCTAACGCCCACATGCCGTTGAACTGCTGGACGCACCCGACACCCCATTCCTCGTACGCATGGAGGATTACCTCGGTATCGGAGTGGGAAGCAAACCGGTGACCTGATCTGACCAGTATCTCGCGGAGCTCGACATAGTTATAGATCTCGCCATTGAAGACCAGCCAGAGAGTCCCGTCCTCGTTCGTCATAGGCTGGAGACCGTCTTCCGAGAGGTCGATGATGGCGAGCCTCCGGTGAACGAGCCCGACACTGCCGCAGATCCGGATCCCCTCTCCATCCGGCCCCCGGTGGGTAAGCCGGGCAGACATACGGCTCAATAGATCCTGATCCGGAATCTTCCCGTCATAGCAGTACTGCCCTCCAATTCCGCACATTATCTACAGAATGGGCACCCGGGTATTAAAAACTGATTTTGCCGGGAGTAACAGCCCGTGTAAACAATAACGTATCATCGTTCTTCCTGCGTAAATGACGTACAGCACAAGAATCGTCTTTTCAGTTGGTGAACAGAAAACCCCGCAGCAGGTGATCAACCGTGATGAATCGTCAAGGAATGCGACGATCCCTCTTTTCAGTCACCCTGCCAGAGAGGTATCGAGTGTTTCCTTTCGAACCGGACCCATTTCCTTGGGCGCTTCTTCTTGGGATTCTCAACGACCCGTTGATGCATTGACATCACCCGATAGATCGTAGGGTGAGGAGTTGCAGCTCCATCATGGACTGATGATCTTTTCAAGGATAACCGGTCCGGACTGACAGGTCCGGTAGGCATCAAGAATGAATCGTTCATCCTTCGGATCCAAGGGTTTCTTTTTTCTTCCCAAATCCTTTAGTTCCGGGATATGGCCCCCATTCCGTTTTAATTGATAGATCCGTCTCACACGCACCGAGCTCTCTCATCAGGCAACCTCACGGATGATCCACCGTCTCTTTCTCCCCGTTAATTTCCTCGCAACCGTTCTTGAAAGTTTTGTGAAATTATTTTGGGATAGGACACCTTCCCGTTTATTCCACACCTCCCAGAACTTCTTCCGGACGGATCCAGAAGGAACTTCTTTGAACCGGGAGCATCATCACCCCCAAAGAGATCCGGTAATATATTTATCAAAGTATACCCCACACATTGACATACCGGTACCGGAGTTCCGGTACTACAGGAGATCTGGACCCTTTGATAACAATTGTTCTTGGGACCCGGCCGGAGATCATCAAGATGGCGCCGGTGATCCGTGCCTGCCGGCGTGCCGGTGCCGAGTACTCGATCCTGCATACAGGGCAGCACTACTCGTACGAGATGGACCGCGTCTTCTTCGAGGAGCTCGAACTCCCGGCCCCGGACCACAATCTCGATGTCGGTTCCGGGAGCCATGCGGTCCAGACCGGGAGGATCATGGCCGGGATCGAGAAGGTCCTCGCGGAGGATGGGTCCGATATTGTGCTCGTTCAGGGCGATACCAACACGGTCCTTGCCGGTGCCCTGACCGCAGCAAAACTCCATATCCCGATCGGCCATGTCGAGGCCGGGCTCCGGAGTTTCGACCGCCGGATGCCGGAAGAGATTAACCGGCTCGTGGCCGACCATCTCGCGGAGTATCTCTTTGCGCCGACAACGCTTGCGGAGGGAAACCTGCTTGCGGAAGGGATCGGGAGAGAGAAGATCTTTGTGTCTGGGAACACGGTCGTCGATGCGGTCTTCGAGAACTGGGGGATAGCGAAGAAGAGGACCGGTCTCCTCCGGACGTCCAGCCTCCTCCCGCAGGACTATTTCCTGGTGACTGCGCACCGTGCGGAGAACGTGGACGTGAAGGCCCGGCTCAAGGAGCTCATCGTCGGTCTCAACCGGCTCCATGAGCTCTATTCTGTCCCGGTCATCTTTCCCATGCACCCGCGGACGCAGAAGATGATGAAGGAGTTCGGCATTGCCCCGGGCGGGATCGCAATCACTGATCCGGTCGGGTACCTGGAGTTCCTGGAGCTGGAGGGGAACGCCCGGCTCGTGCTCACGGATTCCGGCGGTGTGCAGGAAGAGGCATGCATCCTTAACGTTCCCTGCGTCACCCTCCGCGAGAATACCGAGCGGCCGGAGACGGTCGATGTCGGCGGGAACCTGCTCGCGGGTACCTCTGCGGACCGGATTGTGGCCGCTGCGGAGAAGATGCTTCTTGTCGCCCGTGACTGGAAGAACCCGTACGGAGATGGGAAGGCCGGGGAGCGGATCGTGGGAATCTGTAAGGACACAATCCGGAAGACCCGGCGTGAATAAACCGTTTCTTTTTATCTTGTAACGATTCAGCTCATCTCGGCCCATCAGACCGAAACCCTCAGAAATCGTCAATGATACGAGCGGGCAGTCAACCGGGCCGAGTTGGACCTATGCCGGATCAATCCGGAAGCCGTGGTCGACATCAGAGAGACGCAAGATTGCCTCATTACTCAACCCGCTTCGCGGGTGAACGCATTCGGGGGAGATCCCGTTATGCCTTTCAGCTCACCGGACCAGCTGAATAGTTACCTTTTTTTAGTTATCGCCTTGTTTATGGCTTTTACCAGAGCTGATAAGAGGGGGGAGATGGAAGCACTCCTCTCCAGTATGAGGGTACATTGAACAGTTATGCGTTATCCTCCTCGCGAGTATTCTCAAGTGGTTTCTATTGAGTGATCGCCCCTTTTTTTATGGTCTCTGCTCCTTTTTTGCCACCTCTCTCCTTGCTGCCACACCCTTCTTCGGCACGCCCTTGGGCTCAGCCATCCTTTCTGTCTCGCAGGGGATGCACCGTTCGAGCTTCTCGTCCACGATACGGTACGCGTTGGCGAGGACTGAGGAGTTCGAGATCATGCCCGAGAGCAGGATAACTTCGAGCACCTCTTCCCGGCTGGCACCCATCCGGAGGGCCGCCTGCATGTGGTAGCCCGTGCAGTGCGGGCACTTGAGGGCCGCACCCACCGCGAGGCTGATCAGCTCCACGTACTTCGGGTCGAGCGGGCTTGTCTGGGCCACGGTGCCCTTGTACAGGAGGTGGGAGATGAGCACCTCGGGGCGCTCGCCCATCCGCTTGAAGATGAGGGGGACCCGGCCGTACTCCTGCTCGATGGACTGCATCCACTCCTCGGCGGTCAAATCGGCGCCCTTCTCAACGATCTGGGCGAGTCGCTCTTCGAACTGTTCCCTGGTGGTTTTGCCGGGTACGGTCTTCTCTGCCATCATCCCTCTCCTTGGGTTCTTACCGGTCTCGTATTCTGCTCTCATTCCTGCTTCGGACCTCTGAGCGGATCAGTGGTCCCCTGCCCTGCGTCGTCTCCCCCGGCAGAGGTTGCCGGGTCAGATCACGGTGTTCGATTCCGAGAAGGGCAGGATCCGGACGATGATATAGTCCCGCATCCGGGAGGGGAGGACCTCCGCGAGGTCGTGGAGCAGGATCCCATCCTCGAGCACGATGTTCCGGAGTGGTTCTGCAAACGTGTCGTACGGAAGCTTCACCCGGAGACCGGCCATCTGGACGGTCAGGGGCGTCGGGGAGGTGACCTGGTGGATCGCAGGGACCTGCTCCCGGATCACCTCCATAAGCCGGGCCGGCGAGACCGAGAGCGGGTCTTTTGCGATCTCCTCCCGTCTCTTCTCAAGCACCCGGGTGACTTCCGCAACGATCTCGTCGAGTTTTGCGATCTCCTCGCCCTCCTTTGTCCTCCGCATGAACCTGCCGACACCGCCGACATACCCGTCAGCGGGGGGATCGATGATCCTCCGGAGGATCTCCTCCGAAGGCCCTCCCATGACAACGATGGGCACCTCGATCCCCCGGCGCATCACGGGCCACTTGTGTTCTATGCAGGATTCGAAGTTGCCAAACGCGTAGACCGCGATGTCGTGCTCGTTGATGACATCCCGTTCCTCGTCATTGATGGTCGAGATCCGTTTCCCGGGCCCCCGCGCCGGGCTGACCATGTTGGTCTTGGCCCCGATCCGCCGGGCATACTCGGCGAAGTCGCAGGAGGGATGGGGCAGGTGGTGGATCTCCAGGCTCATGCTGACCACCGCGATCTCCGTTCCCACGAGCGGGGATTCGGTGACTTCCCCGAAAAGAGGTTTTGAGATCCGGGCGATAAGCTCGATATCGTCCTTCGGGACGAAGCACTGGAGAACGATCTCCTGGGCGATCATGTGCTTCTGGACGATGTACCCGCCGAGATCCTCGATAAGATCGATGATGGCATCGTGCTGGTGTACCCCGCCCTTGTAGGTCACGGGAACGAGGGTCATGGCGTCTCCCCCATCAGGGCGAACCTTGCCCTGACCATCGCATCGATATCCTCCTGGATGGTATCCTCGCTCGCAACGAACGTGAACTTCCCGTTCTCATGGATCTCCCGCCGGACCCGGAAGCCCTCCGGGGCAATGAGCCGGAACGCGTAGATCAGGTCTTTGCCCAGCGACTCGCTCGGGTCAGCAACGATCATCTCTTCGATCTCCTTCGGGTCGGCTCTGACATCGTAGAGGACGACCGTGAACCGGTCCGGCTGCTCCACGTGATCTTTCCCGTACTTCTCCCAGAGGATCTTCAGCATGGGGGCGAGGTACGTCTCGTTCGCGATGACAAGGGTCATCTTGCCCTCCTGCGGGTTGATGTTGGTGAAATCCCCAATCCTGACTTTCGAAGTGATCTTATTGAGGACGCCGACGGCGATGAAGAGGGGGATCCGGGGGTCGATGAAGACGTGGAGCTTGTGGATCACCTTGAGGAGGTTGTGGTCGAGGAGGACATCGTTTGTGATCTGGTTGTAGTACGCAGCCCCGACCGGCTCCGGGCATTCGACCTCAAAGTACTCGATGGCGAACATCTAATCGTCCTTTATGAACCCCGACGCGAGGAGTGCACTCCCGACCGAACCGATGTACTGCGAGTGGTGCGGGACAACGATCTTCGTCTGGAGCAGTTCTCCCATCGCAAAGACGAGCCCTTCGATGAGCGAAGTTCCCCCGACCATGATGACCGGCTCCTTGATGTCCACTTCCTGGAGCTGCTGCTCGAAGACCTGCTCGGCAACACTATGGCAGGCTGCAGCCGCGACATCCTCCCTGCTGCTCCCGGCGGCGAGGGCATTGACCAGGCTCTGGGTCCCAAAGACGATGCAGTAACTGTTCATGGGCACGTTCGCACCGAACCCTTTCATGGCGAGCGGCCCGAGCTCGGTGATCTCAACGCCGAGCCTCTTCGAGGTCATCTCAAGGAAACGCCCGCTCGCCCCCGCACAGATCCCCCCCATGGTGAAGGTGCCCGGGATGCCGTCCTGCACGGCGATGGCCTTGTTGTCCATGCCGCCGATGTCAATGACCGTAGCCGTGCCGTGTTGGCGGTCAGCGAGGTAGACCGCGCCTTTGGAGTTCACGGTCAGCTCCTCCTGAATTAAGTCAGCATTGAGTTCCTTTCCGACGAGGAACCGGCCGTACCCGGTCGTCCCGACGGCCTCTATATCATCGCGGGTGAGCCCGGCCTCGGCGAGCGCCTTTGCAACCACGCTGTTTGCGCTCTTGAGGACTTCGGTGGTCGGCTCCCATCCGGTACCGACAATCTTGTTCTCCCTCATGACCACCGCCTTCGTGGTCGCTGAGCCCGAGTCAACGCCGAGCGTGATCCCGGTCTGCTCTTCCCGGGCGAGGAGTGCCCTCCGGCGTGCAATCGTTGTCAGGGCCTCCATCCTCGTCAGGAGCGTCCCCGCAGTCGTCCGCTCGGTGAATGAGTAGGAGACGACCGGGAGCCGGGAGTGCTCGTGGATGTACCGCCGGAGTTCGTTCCGGACAATTGCCGCTTCAGCGCACCGGAAGCAGGTGGCGATGAAGATCGCGTCGGCGTCAATCCGTCCCTCGACAAGTGCTCTTGCCCGGGCGATGGCAAGCCGGAGGTCCGGGCTCCGCACATTGAGGCCGAAGGCGTCGAAATCCTTCTGGATACTCTTGAGGGCTAAGTCGGGGTGGAAGATCTCCCCGTTGACCGCCCGTGCTGCCTCGTCGATCTCCTGCTGGATCCCCGAGTACTCAGGACCACAGGAGAGCTGGGCTATCCTGACTGCCGGCGGGGTCATGGCCTCCCCCCGAGTCCTGAGAGGAACTTTTTAATCGCTGCCACGAACTTCACTCCCTCTTCCTCGCCTGCCGGGTAATTCAGGTCGAGCTTCGGGATCTCCTTCTGCCGGAGGAGGAAGACTATCAGCTCGTTGGTCCTCGCACAGCCCATGCACCCGAAGGCGAGATCGGCGTCGTTGATGATGATCGCTGCCTCAGCTTCTGCGATCATGGGGCCGTAGAGCGCCATCCTCCCCCGGACTCCGCTCGGGACTTCGACTGCCGCCCATTTCAGGCCCTTCTTGGGGTCCTCGGGAGAGATCTGGAGGGGTGCGGATTCGAAGCCTGCGGTCTGGATATGCTCGCGGATCGCGACTGCGGAGCTGAGTGGGGTATGCCCGTAGCGCATTACCAGGTCCGCGAGGATGAGGCTCGTCGAGGGATAGATGAAAACTTTTGCCATTTCAGGTCTCCTGTGCATCGATTATCTTCTTGAGATGGTCTACGTCGAGAGTTCTTCTGTCGAGCGGGTTTTTTGCCTCCGGGATACTCTTCTCATCCCGTTTTTCGAGCTCCTCGATCCCATGCGAGATGTAGGGGATGACGGTCATCTCGAACTCCATGCCGTGGAAGCCGGGCCGTGCCCCGCCGAGGCTCGATCTGCACCTGCGTGCGTCCCCCGGGGGAAAGCCCCGGTCCTTGACAAAGATGTGGGCCGGATCAACTCTCCGGAGCTCATCGATGATCCGGTCGACCTCCTCCTCCTTCCCCATTATCGTGAGGCCGAAGCAGGTCTCCTTGATCATCACCCCTTTCGAGATCTCGTAAGCCCGGATCGCGAGATCCTGCGGAGTCACCTCAAACGATTCGACAACGACGTATCGCGTGATGGTCCCGACGTGGACCGGGGCGTATTCCTTCACTTCCGCACCTCCCGGATGTAAACTTTGTCTCTCTCCCTCAGCCCTTTGAGCTTGGCCGTATCTATGACTTTTCCGATGATATTTGTACCCTCGAACGGCTCGGAGGTGGGGCCAAACTCCTTATTTGCCGAGAGGCGCACCCCGACAATTCCTGCACCCTTCCGGGAGTCGTTCGTGATCCCGAGAGCTGCTGCGGGAACTTCATCCTTCGGGACATTCTCCGGGTGGAGCCTGACCTCCTTGGGGATCGCAGGCTTGAAGAGGAACGAGTCGTCGAACTTGAAGAAGAGCGGCATCACGCCGGCATCGTGCTCCCGGAGGCCGGTGATCCGCCGGAAGATCTCGCAGCTGTCCGGGGCCGCCTCATCGTCGAGTTCGAGATCGATGACCTTTGCAAGCGGGGCGGTCGTGACCGATACCGCCTTCTCATTGAGGGCGTCAAGAGTGGTCCCCGGCTCCTGCGATACCACGATTCGCTCGCCGGTTTCGTTGTCGACGGTGAACGCAAGCCCGTTCCCTGCCGCGATCTCTTTTGCGGCCGGGAGCGGGAGGCCGAGCATGTCGATGCGCCGGGGCTGGACATTGACGATGAACACATCGTTCTCCTTTGCGAGCTTGACGAGCTCGATCCCATGGACGACCTGGCCGACAACGCTGTGGGCCGGGCTTGCCGAGACATCTGACTGGTAGATATAGACCCCCCCGGAGGACCTGCCGTGGGTCCGCACCGTCACGGTCCCTTCCCGGCGCGGGCGCTTGTACTGCTCGGGAACGTCAGAACCGGTGAGGCGTTCGTCAAGGATATGGGTGCTTGCCGCTCTCCCGACCCTGAACTTCCCGGAACTCAAGGCAAGGAGCAGATGCTCGACCGTTCCCGCAGCCTCCGCAGTTACGTTGCCCGCGGTATAACCCTGTGCAAGGATATCGACGTGGGTTACGACCTGCATGCCGTCTTCGAGCACGAGGCCGGGATCCCCGGTGGTAAAGGACCGGCTCGTATCCGCCCAGCTGACAACCGGGGTGATCTTCTCTATCCGGTCGCCGGTCGTCCACCGGTCCAGGACCGCCCTTCCGCTGACCACCTTCCCGATGATGCCGCCGGTTTCATCTGAACCATGGTCTGCCGAATGCCTGCTCTTGGAGAAGATGAGGTAGGATTTTTTCGGGTCGTACCCGCCGCAGCCGAGAATCACATCGTTCTGCTCATACAGGTGCGGCCTCCGTGCCGGCCGGAGAGGGGTGGAGAACGGCCCGAACGCTGCCGCGTACCGGTCGGTCCAGTGGATCGCGAGCCGATCGGTGATCTCGGGAGTCTCAAAGAACGGGGCGACTTCTCCGGCAACCTCGATCGTTATCTCCCCGGCAGTGGTGCTCAGGGAGAGGCTGCCCGTCTGCCTCTCTTCTTTTGTGGAGGGCCGGATTATCGCTGCGCAGCACCCGGGAGGATGGTTCTTGAGGAGCGATGCAAGCATCGCACCTTCCGCTACCTCCGTCTGTTCCCCGTCGAGATGGATGGTTATCATGGTGATGGTCTCATGCGGCCGGCTGGCTCATGTGTTTCTTCTCTTCCTCGGTGAGGATCGCGAGCACTTCGGCGGTCTTGCCGATCTGCACGATCTTCCCCCCCCGCATGAGCGCGATCCGGTCGCAGATGTCGCGCACTAAGTCCATGTCATGCGAGACCACAATAAACGTCTCCTCCATCTCCTCCCGGGCGTGCAGGATGGAATGCTTGACATCGATCTTTGTGATCGGGTCCATGGTGCCGGTCGGCTCATCGAGGATAACGATCCTTGGCTCGCGGATGAGTACCTGCGCAAGGGCTACCCGGTGCCGTTCCCCTTCCGAGAGCTGGGAGGGCATTCGTTCGAGAATCTCCCTGCTCTTCTCATCGGTGAAACCGGCCATCTTGAGGGTGATCAACCCCTTTCGCATGGCGAGCTCTTTGGGGAACTCGAGGCCGATGGCGTCCGTGAGGTTGTCAAGGATGTTCCGGTGCGGGAAGAGGTCGTACTCCTGGTGGAGGAGTCCGATATATTCGGTGGCTCTCCCCCGCTTATCGACCCCGGGCTTCGTCATGTCGATCCAGTCGTCCCCGATACGGACGTTGATCTCACCGCTCGTTGGTTCGATGAGGCCCGCGAGAATACCCGAGAGCGTGGTCTTCCCCGCCCCGCTCTTCCCGATAATCCCGAAGATCTCCTTGGTGTAGACATCGAAGGTGACACCGTTGACGGCTTTGACCACGCCGCGGTCAACCGAGATGTACCTTTTGATAAGATCCCGGGCCGAGACGACCTTATCGCCGAGCTCGGTCTCCTCGAATCTCTCGGTGTCGTCATAATCCTTCATGAACTCGGTGATGACTTCCTTTGGCGAGCCCATCTTTGCGATCGAGCCGTCGACAAGGAGGATCGCCCTGTCGGCAACGTCCTCGATTACCTGTGAGATGTGCGATGTGACGACGATGCCCATGTTGTTCTTCTCTGCCGCTTCGATGAGCATCGTGTGGACGATCCGTGCTGTCCCGGGATCGAGCGTGCCGGTGGGTTCATCGGCAAAGAGCATGAACGGCTCTTTTGCGAGCTGCCGGGCGAGAACGACCCGCTGTTTCTCTCCGCCGGAGAGGTCCCGGGCTATATGCATCATCCGGTGCGAGAGCCGGACCTCATCGATGAGATCGGCAGCCCGGTTGATCGCCTTGTCGGCGGGATAGCCGATATCGTCGAGCGCATTGAGGACGTTCTCGATGACCCGGTCATCGCCGTACAGGGCGAAGGTCCGCTGGAACATGATGGCGGTCCGGCGCATCAGGCTCCGCTGGAGTCGCTCATCCCTCTCGTTCCAGAGATCGATATCCCGGGCGACCAGGTCTCCGCCGCATTTCGGGCAGGGCTTCCCGGCTGCGCTCCCGAGATCGATGGAGTCGCACTCCGGGCAGGCAGTGACGTGATAGATGATACGACCGCTCGTCGGCGGCTGTTCCACCCCACGCATCAGGTGCATAAGTACCGTCTTACCGGCACCACTCCTGCCGATAATCCCGACGATCTCGCCTTCGGCAATCTCAAAAGAGATATTCTTGAGTACTCTCGTGCCATCGAAATCCATGGAGAGGTTGTCGACCGTGATCAGTGGAGCCTTCATAATTTCCTTATACCTATTGTGACGGAAGTCGCATATTACCTTTTATATGGGTCATCACGCCATTCACGATCGAAATTACGGGCGGTTGCGGTCCTTTTTTCCCGCCCCGCCGCAAGCACATCCCGTTTTCTGCGATTCGAGAATACTTTTTACGATAGGAATGACACTCCCGACATTTTCCACGATGTGATCTGCGGCCTTGTACAGCTCTTCCGGCCGGTCGCCCGGCTGCTGCACGGTCAGGACTGCGACGTCTGCGGCCCGCAGGGCACAGATATCGTTGATGCCATCCCCGACCATCAGCACCGTGTCGAACACCTCCCGGAGATCGTTTACGATCTGGGCCTTAACTCCCGGTGTCGCAACCCCGTACACCCGGTCCCGGGGGATCCCGAAGTGGTCGGCCATCCGTTCGAGCTTTGTTACCCGGTCCCCGGAAGCGATGAAGGTCATGACTCCCATCCGGTGAAGGGCGGTGATCGTATCCTTGGCCCCCTCAAACGGCCAACCCCCTGCGGTGATGGTGAATTCGATTGCCCTCTGCGCCATGTTGATGATGGCCCCGCTGTTCATGGTCATCCCCGACTCCTCCCGGCAGATGGACCAGACGTTCCGGATGCACTCTTGGAGGCCGGATACGTGCGCGTGTCGATCGGCGTAAAGGATCTCTCCTATCTCTTCGGATGTCGTGATCTTCCGGGTGCAGCTCACCCCAAAACCGATCTCGTGGTCGAGGAGGAATGAGGAGAGGTGCATATCGCCGGGAGCCTCAATGATCTCCCGGGAGTGGACCGGCAGGACGACAAGGGCGCGATCCGGCGAACTGAATGTGAGGGTGGTGGTCTCGATCCCCGGGAGGAGTTTCCGGTTGCAGACATCGTACGCCACCCGGTAGGTATTCTGGAGCGTTCCGGCGCTATCAAAAACAACAGCAACTGACATGAAGCCTCCTGTAAACCCTTAAGTACTCCTCTTGGTGTATTCAATGAATGAGACTGATGCTCGTAACTGAAACTGCAGAGAAGATAAAGAATATGGAGATCCGGGGGGCCGGGAGGATAGCCCGGGCAGCCGCGGAGGCGCTCCGCGTCCACGCCCTCTCCCTTGAGACCGCGAGCCTTATGGAGTTCCGGTCAGAGATGCAGCGAGGATCAGACCTCCTGATCGCGACGAGGCCGACGGCGGTCTCCCTCCCGAACGCGGTCCACATCGTGATGGCGGGGATTGGGGAGGCAGAGACTGTGGCAGAGGCGAGATCCGCCCTCACCGAGCGCGCGGAAAAGTTCATCGCATCGTCCCGGCATGCTGTAGGGAAGATTGCAGAATTTGGCGCCCGGCACATCCGGGACGGCGATACGATCCTCACCCACTGTAACTCCGAGGCCGCGCTCTCCTGCATCATCGAAGCTCACCGGAGCGGGAAGGAGATCGAGGTCTTCGCAACCGAGGTCCGGCCGAGGAACCAGGGTCTCATCACCATCAGTACCCTCAACGATGCCGGGATAAAAACGAGTTACATCGTCGATTCTGCGGTGCGGTCGTTCATCCACGAGATCGATCTCGTCATCGTCGGCGCCGACGCGGTGACGGTCAACGGTGCCGTGGTCAACAAGATCGGGACCTCGCAGGTCGCCCACACGGCACACGAGGCCCGGGTGAACATGCTTGTCGCAGCCGAGACCTACAAGTTTGCGCCCCGGACCATCATCGGCGAGCTGATCCAGATCGAGGAGCGGATGCCCGGGGAGGTTCTCCCGGAAGAGATCGCAGAGAGCCTGAAAAACGTCACGATCCGGAACCCGGGATTCGATGTGACCCCCGCAGAGTACGTGGACCTGATCATCACCGAGGCAGGCGCGGTCCCCCCGCAGATGGCCTACGTCATCATCAAGGAGTACCTCGGCTGGGGCATCGAGGAGTTCCATAAAATCTTTGAGGTCAATAACCGACATGATGAGTGAGATCATACCACGATCCGGAATCCAAAAAATCCCCGGGCAGCCGTATAACCCGGGGCCTAACGAGGTGAGGGTTGGAATATGGAGATAAATTTTGTAAAGATCCACGGCAACGGCAACGATTTCATCGTAATCGATGAGTACGAAGATGTTGTCATCCCGGAGGAGGTGAAAGGAGAGTTTGCGGTCTCATACTGCGACCGGCGGTTCGGTATCGGGGCTGACGGGGTTATCTACCTCTCGAAATCGACGACGAGCGAGATCCGGATGCGGATCTTCCAGCCTGACGCGAGCGAGGCCGAGATGTGCGGGAATGGCATCCGGTGCACGGTCAAGTATGCGTACGATGCCGGGTACGTGAGGGATTCCTGCACGGTCGAGACGATGGCCGGGGAGATGGGCGTGCATATGGGGTACCACCCCGATGATTTCCTGGCCGAGATCGCGCTGCCCGACCCGAAGTTCGGACGGAAAGATATCCCGGCAACCGGGGAAGGAGACTATAAGGAGGAGATCGGCGACTTCGTTGTCTATGCGGCAAATACCGGTGTTCCCCACGCGGTTATCCCGGTCCCCTCGGTGGATGCGATCGACATCGCTGCGGCCGCACCCGCGATCCGGCGCCACCCCACGTTCCCGAACGGGGCAAATGTCAACTTTGTGGAGAAGACCGGGGATGACGCGATACGGATCCGGACCTTTGAACGCGGGGTCGAGGATGAGACCCTCTCGTGCGGAACCGGGGCGACGGCATCGGCGGCCGTGATGCACAGGCTCGGGCTTGTCGGCGATACCGTGAATGTCGAGACGTCCGGTGGCCCGCTCATCATCTCCCTAAAAGCCGGAACCCGGATGGAAGGCCCGGCATTGACCGTCTTCTCCGGGACCATCCTCTTCTGATTTTTCCGGATAAAAATCCTGATTCCCGGTATCAGGGGAACCGTTCTCTCGCTTCACAACTTTCCGCTCCCGATTCTGCACCGGGTTTATCCCTTTGCCCTGATGCCTTCCTCGACGATATCGAATTCGAAGGATCCGCCTTCGGGCCGGGACCGGTGTTTGACGAGCCGAGCCCTACGGTGACCGATACCCTCGAGTTTCTCGAGCCTGATGATCACCTTGGAGATGTGTTCGAGCGCCATCCCGCCCAGGCCGAGGTACGTGTTCCGCACGGTATCCATGTACACCTGGTTCGTGACGATGACGGGGAACTCGTAGCGTTTCGCGTATCCCAGGAGATGGATCATCTGTCGGGTGAGGGCCTGCATCGCGTCCCGACCCTTTTCGAGGTCGGTGCGGTAGAGGGCAGTGGCGGAGTCGACGACAAGGAGGCCCGGCTTGTGGGTCTTGATCACCTTCTCGGCTTCCGCGATCATGGTTGCCTGGTGTTCGAAGTCGATCGGCTCGAAGAGGAAGAGCCTCTCGGCAAGTCTCTCCGTCTCTTCCCCGGCGATCTGCCGGAACCGTTCGATGGAGAACCCCTCACTGTCGATGTATACAACCGCTCTTCCGGCCCGGAGGCAGGCAACGGCGGCAATAAGGGCAAGCGTGCTCTTCCCGCTTGCGGGCTCTCCATAGAACTGGAGGATGGTCCGGAGCTCGAGCCCTCCGCCCATGAGGTTGTCGAGCGCCGCATTCCCGGTGCTTATCCTGTCTGTCTTCATCTGCCTGCCTTCCGGTTCGTTACCATTCAATTGCGAAGCACGAGGGTTTAAAGGAGATGATCCTGTTCAGCTCCGCGGGGTTTGCCCTCCGGCCTGCGAAAACCGTCACCTCATGACAGACCGCCGCAGGGGGAGATACGGTGTCGCACCGGCCCAAGCCCACAGAATCCACCCGAAGATCCTGACCGATTGGTCCCGGAAACGGCGCCCGGGCTGGCCGGAGCGGGAGAGATCTCAAGCGCCATTGGGGGATACCGTTTCCCTGTACGCTTTACTGGAGCATCGGTTACATCTTTTTTATAAAATCCATGACCTCTCCCATATCCGGGAGGCTGTGGAGCGCGTAGACCTTTGCGAACCGGATGTTCATCGTCTCGTCTATGAGGATATTCGCCCGCTCGGAGAAACCGTTTGCATCCCGGAAGATCCCGTACATCTCTGCGACGTTCCCATGGGGCCAGAAATCCGCGAGGAGCCGGGTGTTGTAGATCTTCAGGTGGTCAGCCCAGGCCTTCTTGCAGGGAACCGAATCTACGCTGATGCCGACTGCCACGGTGTTTGCATCGTTCAGATCGGCGAAGTTGTCTTCAAGCGACTTCATCTGGCCGGCACAGAACGGTGTCCATGCGAGTGGGTGGAAGGAGAGGAGGACGTTCTTTCCTGATTGTTCGAGAAGATCGAAAGTCTTGTCTTCGTGGTCCTTGATCGAGAAGTTCCTTGCCGGATCGCCCGGCTTTACCATCGGGGCCTGTACCATGATCTCACCTTCCACCCCTCCTGTCGTTCATCAGATATACTTCTTGAGGATAACGAATAACCCATTATTTTACGATCGTACCGGAAAGGGGTGCTTCCCGAGCGTTCGGTTTGCCCCAATTTTACAAAATAGCACCAATGTGAGTGGGTCTATGTATCCGGTTCTTGCATTTTCAGGCCACATTTCAGTTTTTTGTCGAGAGCATCCGCTCAAGAACCCCTTGTTTTTTGAGGGTTGCGAGTTGAAACCGGTTAAAGCAGAAGGCCGAGAACAGCATTTTGGTATGCACCCTGAGAACGGTTGTGACTTTGGTATGAGCAGAATGGAACACATTCTTGATGATGGCATATGGGCGTTCCCCGGGAGATAGGATTCGAGAGATTCGAGCGTTTTTGAGAACATCGCGGATACCGATCGGATGCCCACGAACACCCCGTTGCATGGTGGTGTTGAAACCTTTTGTTTTGGTACCGAAATATCCTCGGTCACGGTAGATCACCTCTCCTTCGTTCGACAGGTCGATTTGCGAATCGTGGGTTGAGGCAGTTGTAACCTCGAGAGCCCGGATCAGTCCGAAGTCACAATCCTCTTTGGTATGGAGTTTGTATCCAAAATAAGATTTCTTGCCCTTTATCGCCCATGTTCCATCCCGGCTTCTTCGAGTTTTTGCAGCATCACCCCGGGGTGTATTCGTTGAAGCATGACCGGGCTCTGAGGTGATGAAAGTCGCATCCTGAATGGTGCCTTTTTTGATTTTCAGACATTGTGCATCGAGTTGTCGCTGGAGCTCATCCCAAATATCCTTATCCTTTCCGGTCTTTGCCAACCGCTCCCGGAAATACCAGACGGTGGTCTGATCCGGGACCTTGTTAGGATACCCGAGGAATTTCATAAATGATATGCGATCATTGGCCTGACGCTCAAGTTCGGGATCGGACAGGCTGTACATTGACTGGAGTACCAGCATCTTAACCATGAGAACGATATCAATATTCTGTCGACCGCCCTCTTCGGTCTGGTTTCGATACAGACCTCCCACTACCGTCAGAATCCTCTCCCAATTGATTAATGTCGAAAATCCATCAAGCCGATCCCCGAGTCGTTTGATACTCTCATACCGCTTCTCGAGCGCAAAATCAACCAGATTTTCCATACTCGTCATTGATCGTACTAAGATAAAGTACTACCGGCTACAGGGGGGGTTTTCAGAATTCTCTTGAGATCTAGAAAATCGTCTCATTTTTGTTCGGTCAGTTTCACCGGTAGAGAATTGGTAAATTTCCGTTGTACGGATTGGCCTCTCCCCCGGAACTCATTTCTGCCTCTGATCGGATGATCTTCGATCCGGATACCAGGGAAAACCAAGAGCATGGTTTTTGGTAAAGCGCATCTTCCGCCAGGGACCGATGAATTTTTCCCTCCCGTCTGCCAGGAAAAGAAGTTTCCGCATGGTTACCGCGGTTCTCCGGTTCCGGTGGAAAGTATCTGGCAACAGAGTGTATAACCAGTCTTGGCGGGCAGCGGGAGGCTATACGGGAGTTCACACCAACGAACATGAGGATCTTCGTTCATGGGGTGCAGGTGGAACAGGATCCTAAAATCCTGTAGAAGGCAAAAAGCAGCAATCCCCCGGAGTGCAGAGGAAAACTACGAGGAATCTCTCCGAAAACCACCCGTTCTTTATCGTCTCACGGACGGTTTTGCAGGGAAGGGATGGGGAGCAGCCAGATCCCCAGATCCGCAATCGAATCAATGATATGATCCGGCTTCACGCCGGATCTTTCCAAGACTTCCTCGCGGAATTTTCCCGTCCTCACAAGAATTCCGGTCATTCCCGTCTCCTGCGAGCCCCCGATATCAGTAGAGATATCATCGCCGATCATCGCGACTTCCTCCGGTTCAAGACCCATCTCCTCAAGCGCAAGTGCAAAAAAATCCTTTGACGGTTTGCCCACAACGACTGCGGTTTTCCCGGTTGCGTACTCCAGCGCCGAGACAAATGGCCCTGCGGAAAGGGAGAGGCCGTCAGCTGCCATCCAGTACCGATCTCGTTCAAGGGCGATCAACTCTGCACCGTTCATGAGCGAGCGGAAGGCAGCATTCATACTCTCGTACGTAATCTTTTCTCCGGCATCCCCGATGATGACAAAATCAACATCTTCTGCAGGCTGACCTGTGCAGACATCTTCAAACTCACTGACTGCATCCCCCGTCACAAGGAGAGAGCAACGGTTCTTCCCTCTCTTCTTCATCATGTACGCGATGGCAGCAATGGGAGGAGTAAAAATAGTATTTTCAGGAATCTCAAAGCCCATCTTCAGGAGCCGCTCTGCAATTGTCCTGCGGCTTTTCCTTGTCGTATTGGAGACGAACCTGAATGCATATCCTTTCTTATTCAGGATCCGGAGCATCTCCACCGCACCCGGGATCTCCCTGTCACCGATGTACATCACCCCGTCAAGGTCGATTAGGAAACCTTTGATCCCGTTCATTCCCTCCCCCCCCTCGTGTAAATGCGTCCATGAGTGCCTCACAGCGCCGCTTCTTCTCATCGATGTATGTCCTCGAATCCTCAAGAATTCCGGAGAGATCCGCACCGGAAGAGATCTTCTGCCCATGCTGAAATAGTCTCCCCATGCCATTGAAAGACGGTGAGATCGTCCCCAAAGACCGGAGCTGAATCCGGGGTGCGTCCCTGTATCCTGCACCATCCGACCTCTCTTCTCCCTCTGCGCAACCGTACTCCCGAACGCTGAAGCGATCATCTGGGCACCGAGGCAGATCCAAAGAACCGTCCGACCGGCGACGATCTCTCTTAGGAATTTTCTTCTCCTGAACGAGCCAGGGATACTCCTTCTCATCCTTCACGCCCATCTGCCCGCCAAGGACGATCAGGTTATCCGGAATGTCCTCGGGAAGGGTATCTCCGCTGTAAAGGTGGCAGAACTCAAGAGTCAACGTTTTTGTTCATCCAGGTGCCCAAGGATAGCTCCGGTCGATTCATCCTCTCCGTGCTGGAAGAGCGTGATCAGTATCTGAGAAGTTGTTGGTCCCTGACCTTGAGCTTTCGCATCACTTTCACTCCCTACGGTCTGATCTTTATAGCGCTCAATCCTGACATTACTCTGGCCATGACAGATACGCAGGTCCCGGCAAGGATAGGTGCCCTGTGGCAGCAACGGATGCACAGCCTGCGTGAGTATGCAGTCGTTCGTGATGGAAATGTATTCGGATCCGGTTTTACGAACAACGCTCTTTTCACCTCAGAATTTGATCTCGCGCGACGCCATCTTGACCGGCTGATGGCCCAATACCGGGAAAGTTCCTTTGGGGAGATCTTCACCGGCCACGAGATCGAGAATGAAGCGGGAAGATGTTTCTGCACAACCTCCGAAGCCGATCTCCCCCGGATCGATTTCGACATCGATCGATATCGGGCCGCGCTCAGATCGGATCTCACGCTCGTCCGTGGGATCGGGAAGAAGACCGGCCAGCTTCTGAAAGAACGCGGATACGATACCATTGAAAAACTCCTGCATCACCCCAAATTTCACCGGGGCGTAGCTCCTGTTATGGAGCGTCTCTCCAACGAAAATTCCTCCGGGCTCGTGGATCTTCTCGGCAGCCGCCATCCGCGATCCCATCCTCTGGCCCTGGGTGCCGCGGGATTTCATAAACCCGAGGACTATGTCTTTATCGACATCGAGACCATGGGGTTCTTCTCGCGGCCGATCATTCTCTTCGGGATCGGGACGATAGAGCAAGACCGGCTCGTGATCTGGCATATCTCCTCCGGGATATCGCCGAAGAGGAGGCTGCCCTTGCGGCAACGATGGACCATCTGTCGAAGGCGAACCCGGCTCTCGTAACCTATAACGGCAGATCCTTCGATCTTCCGTACATCGCGGATCGCCTCGCCTATTACGGAATCCCGCCGCAATTTAGGATTCCGGATTTCGATCTCCTTCACTTCAGCCGGAGGCGATGGAAGGACCGTCTCCCTTCCCTCCGCTTGACCGCCCTCGAGAAGGAGATTTTTGGGATCGCACGGGTCGATGATATCCCCGGCCAGATGGTACCGGAGTTCTATGAGACCTATATGAGCACCGGAAACTGCGGCCCGCTCGTCCCCATTGTCGAACATAACCGGCAGGATCTCATCTCGCTTGCCCTGCTCTTTTGTCACCTGATGGGAGAATGGTATGGCCGTTGAGGGGATGCTCCGCCTCCTAGATCAGAACCCGGTCTATCGCTCCCTGGTGGTGTATGTCGCGGAATCCGAACCAGAACTCCCTGAGTACGGCACGCTCGATCACCCGCTGCCCCGCCCGATTACGTCGTACCTCGAAGAGAGGAAGATCCGCCTCTATTCCCACCAGTGCGAAGCGATCAATCACCTGCGTTCCTGAAAGAACGTAATCCTTACGACACCCACCGCCAGCGGGAAGACGCTCGCTTTCAACATCCCGGTCTTTGGGCAGCTCGCGCTCGATCCGGAGATGCGGGCCCTGTACCTCTATCCGACCAAAGCGCTCTCCAACGATCAACTCGCCACTCACGAAGAGATGGCCCGTCTCACCGGCATCGGCGCCCGGGCTGCTATCTACGATGGCGACACGCCGCAGTCGAAGCGATCGGCCATCCGCGAGCACTCCCGGATCATCCTCTCCAATCCGCATGAACTCCACCGGCTCTTATCCTAGCATGCCAAGTGGAGATCCTTCTTCTCAAACCTGCCCTTTGTCGTCATTGATGAAGCGCACCGGTACCGGGGTATCTTCGGCTCGCACATAGCCATCCTCATCCGGAGACTCCTCCGAATCTGCCGGTATTACGGTTCAACCCCCCGATTCATCCTCTCCACTGCAACGATCGCAAACCCGGTTGAATTTGGAGCACGGCTTACCGGCCGGCAGTTCGAGCAGGTAAAGAGAGATGGCTCTCCGCACGGGAAGAAGCATTTTGTGCTCTACAACCCGTTTTTCGATGGCCTTGGGGAACGATCAACGCATCAGGAGACCAAGGACCTGCTTCTCTCCTGTGTAAAGAACGATCTCCAGAGCCTCTGTTTCACCGGTTCCCGGAAGATGGCCGAGCTGATAACGGTGTGGGCCCGGGAGGACGCGAGACGAACCTCGGCCCGGCTCGCGAATTCGATCTCCGCGTACCGCACCGGTTTCCTGCCGGAGGAGCGACGGGCCATAGAACGGGAACTGAAAGAGGGCACGATGAAAGGGGTTGTATCCACAAACGCCCTCGAACTTGGCATCGATCTCGGATCGCTCGATGCCGTACTGATCTCCGGGTTTCCCGGGACCATGATCTCTGTACGGCAACAGGCCGGCAGGGCCGGGAGGAGAAGTACGGCGTCGCTCGCCATCCTCATCGCCCAGGCAAATCCGCTCGACCAGTACTTCATGCACCACCCCGATCGATTCTTCAAAAGAGCGCACGAGAACGCGATTGTCGATGTAGCCAATCCTTACATCGTTTCCGGCCACCTGCTCTGTGCCACTTCCGAACTCCCGCTCCGGGAAGATGGCGACCGGGAATTTTTCGGTGATTCTCTCGATTCTCTTCTCCCAGAACTTGTAGCGGGAAACCTGCTCCGGAAGACTCCCCGTGGCTTTGTTTATACGGGGAGAGGCCGGGCTTCCGAGGCAGTGAGCCTGAGCAGTATCCTGAGTGAGACCTTCCGGATCGTCTGCAGCGGCCGGCTCCTTGAGACCCTGGACCGGGCGCAGGCGTACCGCGAAGCCCACAAGGGGGCGATCCTGCTTCACGAGGGAGAGACCTATCTCGTGAATGAGATGGACCCTGAAACCCCTACGATCCGGGTCACCCCGACGGATGTCGATTACTCCACCCAGCCCTTGAAAGAGATCCACCTCACGGTCGTAGAGACGCTCGATCAGAGAGTTGTAGCCGGGATGAGATCTTTCTTTGGCGAGGTTGAGGTGACCGAGCAGTACACCGGGTACAAGATCAAACGCGGGGA
This sequence comes from Methanoregula sp. SKADARSKE-2, assembly GCA_030919125.1. GTDB lineage: Archaea > Halobacteriota > Methanomicrobia > Methanomicrobiales > Methanospirillaceae > Methanoregula. The sequence goes on along the minus strand of CP121470.1, from coordinate 670,772 downwards.
TACGATCCTCGGGCTCGAACCGCTCTCGCTCCCCCCGCTGAGCTTCCGGACGAAAGCGTTCTGGTTCAACCCGCAGGAACACTCAGAGCAGAAAGTAGAAAGCGCCGGTCTCGATCTCGCAGCTGGTCTGCATGGTGCCGAACACGCGATTATCGCGCTCATGCCCCTCCATGTCCTGTGCGATCGCTGGAATATCGGGGTTTTCTCCAGCCCGGCATTCGGGGAGGATGGCGGACCGGCCGTTTTCGTGTACGATGGATACGAGGGCGGGATCGGTCTCTATGAGAAAGCCTTTGAGATCCTTCCGGATCTGTTTGAGACAGCGTACCATCTCGTCAGAGATTGTGGCTGTGAGAAGGGCTGCCCGTCATGTATCTACTCCCCGAAATGCGGGAATGATAACCAGCCTCTGGACAAAAATGCAACGATCCTTTTATTGGCCGAGTTCTGTGGCTCACTCCTCTGATGACAACCTCCCCGGCCAGATCCGGCCCGGTGATATCCTTATCTCCACGATCCTTTCGCTCAACGAGAACAACGCTCTCTGGAGGGCCTCGATCCCACCGAAGAGGAAGAGTTCTTCAACTCTCCCGCTGTTTGTGGTCTATCTCTCACCATGGCACCCCTTCATGTCACGTATTTCCAACAAAACGCCCGAGGAAGAGACGAATTGTGGGGGTTTGATACCGCAGGATCGAAGACCGGCTCCGGCAGGGTCTTAATACCAATCTGTCGTATCTTGATGGTGAGCGCATGGGAGCGATGCTGAACTTCAAGACAATAATTGCCCGGTCCCCGATCGTATTTACCATCGGAGTTGCCGGCGACAGCGGGTCGGGCAAGACCACATTTACCCATGCAATCCGGGAGATCTTCGGGCCGGAGCTGGTCACGACGATAACGCTCGATGATTACCACAAGTACGACCGAAAAGAACGCAGACAGCTCGATATCACCCCCCTCCATCCGGATGCCAATAACCTCGCCCAGCTGGAGTCGGACATAACCGATCTCAAATCCGGCAGGCCGATCCTGAAACCGGTCTACAATCATAGCACCGGGCGTTTTTGACCCTCTGTCCCCTTCTCCCCCTTGAAGATCCTGATCCTTGAAGGGCTCCACACGCTCTCTACCCCGCGTCTCCGGGAATTAATGGATTTCTCCATTTTTGTCGACACGGAGAACGAGGTGAAGTATGAATGGAAACTAAGGCGGGACATGGATCGGCGGGGGTACTCATCCGGTGACGTGACCCGGGAGATCGGTCGGAGAGAATCGGACTACTTGACCTTCATCGCACCCCAGCGATGCAGTGCAGATGCGATATCCGGATCCGGTCTTCAAAGTATGGCAAGGAGCTGGGCCATTCACGGAATCTGTATTCCATCTCACTCCTCCAGAACCGGATGAGGGACGCGATACAGGATATCGATCTCAGCATCGATCTCCAGTCACTCCTCTCCTTCCACGACCGTGATTTTCTCATTGAATTTTCCTCGCAGCAGATCGAATGCAGCCGGATGCGGGCGCTCACCTTCGATGGGGAGATGAATTATGAGACCATCCGGAAACTGGAGATGAAGATCGAGGATCAGACCGGAGTCCATCCCATCTCGATCTTCGGATCACGCAGTACAGTTACCGCAACCGACATCGTTCAGCTTATTCTCTCGTGGCGGATCATCCACCGGAGGATCTTTGCCCAGAGCGCAGGATAACTTTGTACTTTTCACCTTTTTTGTATCTGCCGGCTTTTTGTCCCAGCCTCCCGGGTCCGATCATCACGTCTGCAGCCAGACGGGTTTGGGATCCCAAAAGATGCAAACGAGAAGATCTTCCGCTCGAAAATATTTCCAGAATACGGACCCGGGATGTACCTGAGAAGAGACGGGAAGATCGGAGACCGGCGCAAGGTCTGAAGAGATCTCTTCCCCCTTGAAGATATGGCCGGTCGGAGGAAGTGTAAAACTCTTTTCCCGCAACCCTGTAGACAGACGAAAAAAAAAAGATCAGGAATCAAGGATCGACCGGACCGCGAGGAAGACCGGACCGCGAAGATCGACTTTTTTCTTTGAGTCTGTTACCGCCCGCATCGCGAAATCCTCGATATTTACGTTCACATCGCTGGGGTGTTTTGCCATCTTGACCTGCACGTGCGTCTCCCTGCCGCACCGGGCAGCCTCTTCTATCCGGGCAGCGGCAAGCGCGGAGACGGCATTGAGATAGGTGATCCCGGTCGAGACCCCTTCGGTACGGACAGCCTTCCATCTCTCGGTATCGGGTACCCCGAGGATGGACCCCTGGTGTACAAAAATCTCGTTTGCGCACGCGGGCCCGAGAAGTTTTGCATTGGATTCGGTCTCTTCGACAACGACGCGGACCCGTCTCCCACCGATGGTTCCCTTCCACGCCTCGAACTCGCAGGGACCCATGGCCTCGGCGTGGGCGGCCCCGGTCGCACCGATCGCGGCAGTGAGCCTCTTTCCTTCAGGGGTTACCGGCTCCTCGCGGAGGCGTACCCCTCTGACCATCTCAAGATCGGTAGCCTGGCGGGGGAAGAACTGCGGATGAACCAGCTCTCGCACATCCTCCGCATTGTAGGCGATCATCGCCAGCCGCTCGACCCCGAGGCCGAGGTTCATCACCGGTACGCCGATCCCGTACTCTGCCAGAGCAGAGGGCGAATACATCCCGAAGGTTGCAACCTCCACCCATCCGTGGACCTGGTGGCGGGCGTACACCTCGGTCTGGGAGTCCGGCATGTAGTACTTCGAGCGCTTCTCGTCCTGCTGGAACCGGAAGTCGGAGTATCCGAACGCGGAGAGGAGCGCCTGGCTGACTGCCTTGCCATCTTCAAGCGTGACATCCTCTCCGGCAACAACACAGGAGGCCGAGTGATAGGTCATAAGCCGGGTCGGCCCCTCCGCCTGTTCGCGCCGGAAACACCGGTCTACCGAGAACATCCGGATGGGCAGGGGCGCGCGCTCCCAGATCGCCCCAAGCGTCATGAACCACCCACTCGTCATGTGGCTACGGAGCGTGTTCCGCGACGATTCCGGAATAAGCGCCCGGAACTCGGGGAAGACGGCTTCGAGGATGTGAACCACGAGGGCGTCATCGATCCCGAGGACCTTCGCGAGCTCGAAGGTCAGCTCGTCGCCATCGATCTCCGACTTCTTGTACGCGTGGAGGGTCGCCCGGAGTCGCTCATCGGTCTCCTTCGTCATCGGCTGGTATGGTTCCGCCGGCGCCCTGCCCTCCTCGCCCTGCCCATGGACGATCGGGTTCCGGTGGCTCAGGAGGATCTCGTTGATCTCATCGAGCTGCTTGCGGGCGATTCCCACATTCGGGCGGGGCAACCCGCCAAGGTAAAAGACCCGGTCGAGGACCGCCATCGCTTCGGGGCCGAACTGCCGGTAGATATCCTTCTCATCGATAATGACCGGGTTCTCCGCCTCGTCAAAGCCGAGGGTGAGGTAGGTATCCCGGAGTTTCTGGATAGTTGCAAAGATCGGGTGTGCGACTGCCCGCTTGTAACTCAGGCGGGGATATCGCTCAGACTGGCCCGCCGGCGTAAGGACCGATGGTCCTTTGTGCCATGCCCCTTCGAAATTCTCATGCGTCAGGCTCTTCCATTCATCGGGATTGAACTTCATCTCATACGCTCCAGACAGACAACCCTGCTCAGTCTGTTCTCATCCTTAATGCGATAATCGCTTGCAGCTGCAAGTTTTTCTGCAAAAGAACGCACCGCTTCATGCCCCGGCATGTTCTCCCGTTTCAGACGGTTTCTACTGTACCCCAGAAACATATAGCCCTTTACTTCCACGAACCGGGCCCCCGAATCCTGAAGCATGGCCGCGTATCTTTCCGGTGCAAAATCGTTGAGGCCCCGGACGAGGGTTATCCGGACCGCTGACCGCTGTCCCCCGTGCCCGAGCATGTTGAGACTCTCCTGCACGAGCTCCCAGTAATCCCCGAGCGGCCGGCAGACGGCATGGTACGTCTCCCGGTCCGGGGCGTCGAGCGAGACATAGATCTGGTACGGGCTGCACCGTTTGAGCATGCCGGGATTTGTCCCGTTGCTCACGAGGAAGGTCGTGTACCCGGTCTTATTGAAGAGATCGATAAGCTCGGGAAGTTTATGGTACAGGGTAGGTTCACCGGAGAGGGAGATGGCAACATGCCGTGGGTCGAGCGCCTCTTTCCACCGCTCATCGGTTACCGTGTTCTCAAGAACGGCGTTATATCCGGCGAGTGCCCGTTTCTGGAGCTTGTGGATCCCGGCGAGGATCGTTTCCGGCGAGCACTCCTCCGTGTCCACCCTATCGTGCTCGAAGGATCGCCAGCAGAAGAGGCACCGCTGGTTGCACAAGAGGGTAGGGGTGAGCTGGACGCACCGGTGACTCTCGATCCCGTAGAACTGGTGCTTGTAGCACATATCGCCGCCTTCAAGAGCACGCTTGCACCACATGCAGGGCTTGAGCGCGGCGGACGTAGTCTTCGAAAAAAACTGGTAGCCCTGTCTTCTCAGGGCGTCACATGGTTCTGATGGCATCGATCCCGAGCGTCTCCAGGGCTTCCCTGAGCGTGTTCTGCGCTGCCTTGACGAGCGTCAGTCTCCGGTTCCGGACCTCGCCCTCGCTTTTCAGGACAGGTTCGAAGTGGTAGAAGGAGTTGAACGTGTCGGCGAGTTCCCGGGCGTAGGTTGCAAGGATATGCGGCCTGAGCTCCGTAACGACCCGCTCGATGATGAACGGGAACTTCCCGATCTGTTTTGCAAGCGCGATCTCCAGTTCGGTCTCAAGCCCGAACCACTCGGTGAAATCGCCGGCTTTTTCGAGGATACTGCAGGCCCGGGCATGGGAGTACTGGATGTACGGCCCGCTCTGCCTCTCGAAGTTGAGCGCCTCCTTCCAGTCAAAGACCGTGCTCTTTTCTGGCGAGACCCTGGCGATGTCGTACCGGATAGCAGCGAGGCCGACCGACTTTGCGATCCCGTGCCTGGTCTCCTCATCGAGTTCGGGCCTCCTGACCGTGACCTCGTCGAACGCCCGCTTCCGGATCTCGGTGATGAGATCGTCGGCCGAGACGAACTTGCCGGCCCGGGTGCTCATCGAGCCCTCGGGGAGGGAGACAAACTCGAAGAAGACGATCTCCGGGGCCTTCTCCCCGATCAGCTTCAGGGTGCACTGGAGCTGGGCGCCAATGAGCTTGTGGTCTGCACCGAGCACATCGATGACCCGGTCAAAGTTGGCGGCCTTCCACGTGTGGAACGCAAGGTCACGGGCCGCGTAGACCGACGTCCCGTCGCTCCTCCGGATGACGTACTTGTTCTCGAATCCGAACTCCGAGAGGTCGAGGGCGAGGGTCTCCTCCTCCTTGGCTTGCGGGAGCCTCTTGAGCTTGTTGATGATCCGCTCTGTGTTCCCGTTCCGGACAAAATCGCTCTCCCAGACGAAGCGATCGTGTCGGACGTTGAGGTCTGCGAGCGTAACGGCAAACCCGTCGAGGCAGCGTGCGACCTCTCGCCGGAATTTCTTTACGGTGGCAGGGTCCCCGTTCTCCACGAGCTGCATGAGTGTATCGACCTCTTTTGTTATGCCGGGATCCCTCTCGATCCCCCGGTTTGCCGCGATATAGATGCGGGCGATATGGGCATCTTCCTTCTCGTTCTCCTGCTGGGTGGTGTCGAGATGATCGAAACCCCAGACTACGATCGCGATCTGGCGGCCCATGTCGTTGACATAATACTGGACTTCAAGCCTGTATCCGGCTTTGCAGAACGCACGGGCAAGCGTATCCCCGATGATGGAATTCCGGATGTGCCCCACGTGAAGCGGACCGTTCGGGTTTGCGCTCGTATGCTCGAGCACGACCCGTCCGGTTCTCTTCCCAAGCGCCCCGTATCCGGGTTTTACCGCCGCTCTTATGGTCTCGGTCACGTACTCTTTCCCGAGGATAAAGTTGATGTACGGGCCGGTTGCCTCGACGTTTACCCCGAGCTTCTGCAGCTCTGCGTTTTTGGAAAGGTTCGCGACCAGCTCGTCTGCGATCTGGACCGGCGCCTCCTTTCTTATTTTGGCGAGTGCAAATGCGACCGTTGTTGCCAGATCCGCGTGTTCTCCCCCATCGACGATCTGGACATCGTCGGTTGCGGTCGTCTCTTTCAGTACCTGTTCGATCGTCTTCCGGGCTTCAATCAACATCAGTATCCCGTCCTGTAGCGGAGGATCGCCGCGATCCCGCCAAACGCTGTATAGAGGATCGATCCCTCTTCGAAATCGTCGGAGATAAGCTCCACCTTCGCGCTGCTCTGGTCTGCAATCTTTGCGAGTTCATCGATGATATCGACCTCTTCTTCGAGCACGAGCGGGGCTGAGCACTTCGGGCAGTTCCCGAGTGGGATGTCCCGGACCGTCTTCCCCGGCGGGATCGTCACGGTCTTCTCTTCCGTGTACCCGCAGCTCTGGCACTTCATCCGGAGCCGGGACTTGCGGAGGCTTGCCGAGAGGAGGAGGGTATCGACGGCCCCGATCTCCAGGTTCTTCCGGATGCTCTCCTCCCCGTATGCTGCAACACCGGCGTCCTTGACCAGTTCTTTCAGGAACCGGTCCATGAACTCCTTCTCCTCGATGACGGTCATCCCCTTGAGTGCATCTTTTGCCGCATCGACGAGCTCTGCAAGCCCGTCCTCATTGGTATAGGCAACATCGAAGAGGCCGATGATGCGTTTCTGAACCTCGTGGTGGAGGTAATTGCCTTTCTCAAACTCCTCCTTGGTCGGGCTCGGGCCACCTATCAGGACCCCCTTGAACCGTTCGAAGAAGTCCTTCTCGGCGAGATAGATGGCGCTCGCCCTTTCACCGATCTTCGTGTAAAACTCGTCGATGGCGATCTCCCGGAGCCGGCCGAACCGGGCCGCTGACTGGCCGCCTTTCCGCATCTTGCCCGGTACGGTCGAGTTCGCCCCACCCATCGGTTCGATCCGGTTACCGCGCAAGAAGCCCCAGTACGCTTCGCGCTTGTCGAGGACAAGCAGGCCGTACACGTACTTCTCTTCGAGCATCTGCATCAGGGGCTCGAGTTCGAACTTCGAACTGCACCGGTACATGTAGAGGTTGAGCGGCTCCGGCGGTTCGATGATGGTGCACTGGAGATAGGTACGGTCGCCGTAGAGCTGTACGGTTCCACAGAAGACCGCGATGCCGTTTGCCGGGGGCCTCTTGTAATATTTGAGGCGCGAGAGGATCGAGGAGATGGCGCTCTGAACGTTCGTCCGCGTCTGCTTGCTCTTGATGTTTGCGCACTGCCCGAACTCGTCCTTGAGCTGGTTTGTTACATCGTAGATCTGCTTGTCGGGCGGAATGTACAGGGTGATAAGCTCGGTTCCGCTCCCCTCTCCCGACTCGAGTTTTTCGAGGGTTTTCTTGAATTCGTAACGCTTTCGCGCGTCGTCCATCTCGACTTCTTCTGTCATTACCGGCACTCAACCTCTCGTTAGAGCTATTCATCCCCGGGGGCCATAAATTTGCGCCCATTGACCAATGATCTCTGCATCAACATCCGGATTGATCCCGTGATCCCCGGAGAACTCGAGGAAGGTCTTTGGTTCTCCCTCACGGCTGAATAGATCCCTTCCGGATTCGAAGGGGATGATTGGACCGCTTTTTGCATGGAACATCCAGACCGGGCGGGGGGAGATCTCTCTGATGTACGTGCCGGGTTCAAGCGATGTTACGAACCGGAGGGGATCCCCGGTGTATCCCTGCTGGAGAGTTGCGTCCAGGATTCCCCAGTCGGATGTCGAGATGCCGACATACCCGGAGAAATTCCTGTCGGTCCCTGCGGCAACCGCTGCATACCTTCCCCCGTTACTCGATCCCACCGCGTAAACCGGGACATGGAGCCGGTCGTTGAGGATCTGTCGCGCCTGAGACAGATCGCAAACCGTCTCGTAATACTCGGGCCAGTTCCCGTTCCCGAAGGCATTGAAGTCCAGCCCGGGGTTAAACGGGAACCCGGGTGTCTCGCCGCCATTGCCCCGGGTGTCGACAAAGAGGAAGGCGTACCCGGCCGCAGCGAGCCGGACCATCCGCTCCTCATGCCCGGCCAGTCTCTCACCGGCGCCGGGCGCGTAGACGATCGCAGCCTTCGGTGTGGGCGGGGTTGAGAGATAGGTTACCACATCCCCGTTCCCGGTCTGCATCACAATCTTTGCTTTCGTATATGTCTCGTTCGAGAAAAGGACCTGCTCGCTGATCGTTGGAGGTGCCGCTGCTATCGAGAGGATCCCGTTCTCATCCGCGGCGAATGAGGGTTTGGCGGGTGTACCTGTACATCCGGCAAGGAATGCAGAGAGGAGGAGCAGGCATCCAACCATTCCGGCAATGGCTCCAATTCGCATATCAGCCCTCCCGGCACCGGTGGATAAGACAGATCGTCTTCGCATCGACAATTATCCCGTCCCGGATCATCCGGTCGAGCTCCTTGGTCGCGACATCGAAGACCTCGATCCTCTCATCCTCGTCTTTGGAGAATTCATCCGATGGATAGAGGTCCCGTCCTTCGAAGAGGAAGATCTTCTCGTCGGTAAATCCCGGTGTTGTCAGAATAGATCCCCGGGGAATCAGGGTCCGGGCACCGAACCCGGTCTCCTCGATAAGTTCCCGGTGGGCGGTCTGGAGGGGATCTTCCCCCTCTTCCATCGTCCCGGCCGGGGCCTCAACGATCTCGCGGTCGACTGCGTACCGGAACTGTTTCAGCAGCTTGCACCGGTCGCCGTCAAGCGGCAGGATCGCAACCGCGTTGCTCGGGTGAACGATCACCTTCTCCTCTCCGAGGCCGTTTGGCAGCCGGATGATCCTCTTCTCGATAGTAAGGCGCTTTCCCCGGTAGATCTCCATTTCTTCAAAAACCCCTGATGAGTTATGTACTGAAAATCATGTACGATTGGTGTGCTATGGGACTTGAGGATTTTCTTTTCGGGGGGATTCCCGGTGCATGCCCGGGTACCCGTATGCATTGGATCGGAGCTCTTCTCCAGTGCGTGAAGATTTGGTCAGCCGGTTCTTCTGGGTCTGTCTTCGGGGCTGCTTCAATCTCCTTATCAGACCAGGCGTACTTGAGCGAGTTGGTGATACGTTCGTTGACGATACGCCCGACTGCGAAGCAGTACTCGAGGACATCGATCTTTTTTGCCTCCCCGTAGGGATCCTCCGGTACGCGTTGAGCCGGGGTATTTCCCAGCATCCATGAGGAGGTAGTTGAAGAAGAACTCGCAGGAAGGGGAGCTGCAACCCGGTCGCGGATCGTCTGGACGCTCACCTCCGGGGTGCTGGAGGAGGGGAGCATCCCGGAGGTCTCGGCAAGGATGGCACCTCAGGCGCGCTCCCGTTCCGCGGTCCGCTCGGCCAGCCTACGCTCGGTGATGTCGACAAGCGTGGGAATGGCGCCGCGGGGATTACCCTGAAGAGATCCACCTCGCCACTCCCGCCGTGCATCCCGGCATTCTTCTTCGTAAGACTACCCGTTCCCCGGGACCCGTGATAAAAAACGAAGGAGAGAATGTCAGCCCGGATCCTCTCACTGCCCGCATGCCTGGGCCTGGATAATCTGCAGGTTCAATGAACTAACACCAATCGATCCCCCATTATTTAAATGGGAAATCGCTCTGGTTTGGAGCAGAACCATGTCCTCCGATCTCAGGGTATCGCTTCCTTTCGGGAGCATGATGGCGCTCTGCATCCTGCAGAGATCTGCAGGCTGTGGCTTCAAAACGGTCACATTATCGGTTGCCGGGAAGAACCTCATTTCGGGCATGCGGGTCAGAAAGGGGTGCCTGGAGTGAATACCGGGAGAATTCCGGGCAGGGGGTACGAGGCGGCGGTCAGGGTTGCACGGGACCTTGGGCAGCTGATGTTTTTTACACCATCGCCGAAGTACCCGGCGGATTTTTTAATCAGGGGCGATCAGTATCTCGGGCTTATCGCGATCCGGAAGTCCCGCAGGATCCGGGTGGTGATAGCGGAGATTCTGGTCCGGTACGCGCTGGCCATCTCCGCGCTCCGCACGTTTCCGGCCGGTGGGCCGGTCTCCCGTGAGCTCTGGCTCTACTCCCGGCACGGGACTATCCGGTTTTTCCACGTCAACGGGACCGGAATCGAGGAGATCGACAGGAGGGTCATTTTCTTTCCGGAGAAGGTGCCGGGGGGACCGGGTCAGAATTCTGCGGTCGTGGGCGGTGCCGCAGGGTCATCGAAGGTTGGAGCCCGGCTCAACGCTGAGGATGATGAGCGCTCGCTCCTCCGCTGGCTTGCGAGGCGATGCCCGGAGATCGGAGGTGAGAGAGCGCCGGAGATCTCCGGAAAAGAGATCGGAAAGTAATCGCCGGGGGCTATCGATCCGGAGAATTCCGGAAAAATTTTCGTGCAGGAGAGGACCGGCCCGATCTATCTGACCCGCCCCACCGGCAGCTTGGATCCCGCTCTCCTGAGTTCCCGGAAAACTCCTAAAGCCGGGGAGGGTGTGAGCCCCCCTCCGGGAGCAGAACGGGGTTAAGATGAGAGAGATGGATCCGTGCCCGGCCAGGCGCCCCGGATTACCTTGTGCCCGGGGGATCAGCTCCCCCCTCGCGGCAACAGAGGGACCCATACTTTCAGGAATAGGGAGATGGTGGGACGGATCTGAATGGTATCCTCGGATTTGTCTCCAATCTGTCGGGGTACATCTTCCATCCTGTCGACGGTCACAGGAAAAACGGGCAGGCGTCTTGTGCTCCGGAAGAGGTTCCGGGAGATATTCTCCCTCCTTTGAGGATGTGATCCACCGTAGACGGGGTCCTCCTCCGACGCACAACGGGGACTCTCTCCGGCTCCTGAAAACCGGGCCCGTATCGAGCTTCGATCTCCCCTCACGGGGAGATCAGCTACCCTCTCGTGGGTAAAAACGGGCCTTGGTTTTCTGGATACGAAAAATTATGGCCCGGATCCGGATAAAAGCCCCTGCATATCCTCGAATTTGTCGGATTACCGATTCCTTCCTCCAGGCAATCTCCGGAGTCACGGGCAAATGCCGATGCCCCGGAAGGGACCCTGGAGAACCGTCTCCGGCCCGGGCTTCTGCTGATGAGCTCGTTTTTTTAAAAAAAAGGATACGGTGGTTGCCGGGGGTTTTGTGGAGCCGGCGAAGAACGTATGCGGGGCGGGAGGAGATACCTCCCTCTGCTACCTCTTCTCGTACTCTATCGGATCCGTAATCCCCACCGCTTCGAACGCCTCCAGCCGGAAGTGACACGACCCGCATCTCCCGCAGGCCTCACTCTCGTTCCGGTAGCAGGACCACGTTTCCTCGTACGGGACCCCCAGTCCGATCCCTCTCCTGAGAATATCCGTCTTGGTCATCCTTATGAAGGGAGTGAAGAGTCTGATGCCCGTCGTATCTCTCGTCCCGAGATCGATCACCTTCTGGAACGCCTCGATGAATTGCGGGCGGCAGTCCGGGTATCCGCTGTAATCGAGTGACTGGACCCCGATGAAGATCGCCTCCGCCTCACGTGCCTCTGCAAAGCTCGTGGCGATCGCGAGGAGGTTTGCGTTCCGGAACGGGACGTAGGTGTTCGGCACGTGCGCCCGGGCCGGGTCGAACTGTTCGACAGCTATGGAGCTGTCCGTGAGGCTGCTTGCGCCAAACTTCGAGAAGTAATCGAGATTGATCTCAACGAAATCCTTTGCGTCCAGGAGGCCTGCGATCTTCTTTGAGCAGGCAAGCTCCTTTGTCTCCGTAATCTGCCCGTAGTTGATATGGAGCGCGACGATCTCATACCCCATCTCGCTCGCAACATAGGCAAGGGTGGTAGAGTCCATCCCGCCCGAGAGTAAACATACCGCCTTCATCATTTCACTCCGATGATCTTCTGCAGCTGGAGCTGGAACCGGACCGGCAGGCAGGTGGCAAGCAGGTATTCGGCAATCACCCGTGGATCCGTGCCGTACACTGGTGTCATAAAGATCTCTCCGGCAATCCGGTACGACCCGATAACTTCTGTTGCGTACAGGAGATCTGCTTTGTCGCTCACCACGAACTTCACGCTGTCCTCCGGCCGGAGAGCACCGAGGAGCAGAAGATCGCTCATCTCCCCGGAGGAGGGGCATTTCACGTCCATGCAGATCGAAGCATACGGCTGGAGCCGGCGGAAATCAAGCGTTCCGTTCGTCTCGATATCGACCGGGATTCCTTTTCTGGAGAGCGATGCAAGGAGCGGCTCGAGTTCTCCTTCCTGCAGGAGTGGCTCGCCTCCCGTGATACAGATCAGTTTCGGGTTCCTGCGCCAGACCTCTTCAAGGATGACATCCGGTGCAATATCCCTGCCTTCGCCGAGTGCGTAGCCGGTATCGCACCAGCGGCAGTGGAGGTTGCAGCCGGCAAGCCGGATAAAGAGGCATGGCTTTCCCTGGTTCTTCCCCTCACCCTGGAGACTGAAAAAAATTTCAGCGAGTTTCATGCTGGAACCAAAAATCCGTCAATCTTCGAGCCGGAGCTCCGCGTAGGAATTTGGCGATTCCCAGACCTTGATCCGGGGTATTGTCGCATCGATCCCCTGCTCTTTACAGTAGGTGTTCAGATCGTTTCGTAAGAGCAGCGCAAGGAGCTCGCTCGTAGGATCGCCCGGGGTCGTTATCACGCGCTGGAACTTTTCGATGCAGGGTGCCATGGGATCGTCCGCGTTCAGGATCGTCTGGTGATCGTACTTCCCGACGATCTCCTTGATGGCATTGTAATCGATCAGGATGTGTGTCGTTCTCTCGGGCTCCCCCTCAACCCAGACCTCTATCTTCCACCGGTGCCCGTGCAGGCTTGAGCACTTCCCGTTATAATGAAGGAGGCGGTGGCACGCATCGATCTGCACCTCTTTATAGATCCTGATTTTCATCGCTTCATATACGCGTGATCAGGATATAAGATTATTACGGGTGCGGGACAATAGTATAAGACAGGCTGGTGGGATGCCACAATTTATAAATCGGTAACCCGCGTTTGTATATATCTCAGCGTGGATTATCTATAACCACAAAAACAACTTTAACGAGGCTATTTAATGGGACAGGGTAAATTTGCAGCCAGAAAACTGGTTCGGGACTCGAATAAGTTCCGGTGGGCGGACAAGAATTACGCACGCCGCGAACTCAACCTCGATGTGAAGTCGGACCCTCTTGAGGGTGCGCCGCAGGCGAGAGGAATCGTTCTTGAGAAGATCGGTGTCGAAGCCAAACAGCCGAACTCCGCGATCCGGAAGTGCGTGCGTGTCCAGCTGATCAAGAATGGCCGGCAGGTCAGCGCCTTCGCAGTCGGCGATGGTGCGATCAACTTCATCGATGAACACGATGAAGTTGAGATCGAAGGCATCGGGGGTCGGCTCGGCCGTTCCATGGGAGATATCCCCGGTGTCCGGTACGTCGTCACCAAAGTGAACAACGTCTGCCTCCACGAGATGGTAATCGGCAGGAAAGAGAAACCGCGCAGGTAATTAGCATGGCAGAAGAAGTATCAACAGCAGGTCAGAAGCTCCTGTTCAACCGTTGGGATGCGAATGAAGTCAAGGTCACCGACCCCAGCCTCGTGCGCTACGTGAACCTCGCAGCCCTTATCATCCCCCACACCTGCGGTAAATTCTCCCGCCAGGAATTTGGCAAGTCCAATATGATGATCGTCGAGCGGTTGATCAACCGCCTGATGCAGACCGAGAATAATACCGGAAAGAAGCAGCTTGCAATCCGGATCGTGCGGGATGCATTCGCGATCGTCTACCAGAAGACAAAGCGGAACCCACTCGAGGTCCTTGTCGAGGCGATCGGCAACGCTGGTCCCCGTGAAGAGACCGTCCGCCTGAAATACGGCGGCATCAATGTCCCGAAGTCGGTCGACACCGCCCCGATGCGCCGGGTTGACACGGCGATCGGCTTCCTTGCAGAAGCGACCCTCAAGGGATCCAGCACGAGCAAGAAGAGTGCAAGTGCAGTCCTCGCCGATGAGATCATCGCCGCCTCGAAGGGCGACATGAAGTGTTACTCGGTCGGGAAAAAGGAAGAACGCGAGCGTATTGCAAAATCCGCCCGTTAAACACATCTTTTTTGAGGTAATTTTCATGGTCCGCGGCAAAAAATCAGTCGAGCGCGTAACTGAGCTCATGAAGGAACCGAAGCACATTCGGAACATCGGTATTGTGGCACACATCGACCACGGCAAGACGACCCTCTCCGACAACCTGCTCTCAGGTGCAGGCATCATCTCTGAGGAGCTCGCCGGAAAGCAGCTCTTCATGGACTCAGATCCCGAAGAGCAGGCCCGTGGCATTACCATCGACGCATCGAATGTCTCGATGGTGCACGAGTACGAAGGCCAGGATTACTTGATCAACATGATCGATACCCCAGGTCACGTTGACTTTGGTGGCGACGTCACCCGTGCGATGCGTGCGGTTGACGGTGCAGTCGTTCTCGTTGATGCAGTCGAGGGCACCATGCCCCAGACTGAGACCGTGCTCCGCCAGGCCCTCAAGGAAGGGGTCCGCCCTGTCCTCTTCATCAACAAGGTCGACCGGCTCGTCAACGAGCTGAAAGTCGATGAGATGGAGATGCAGATCCGGCTCGGCAAAGTGATCGACAAGGTCAACAAGCTCATCAAGGGCATGAACGAGGAGGCCTACAACAACGGCTGGAAACTCGATGCCGGTGCAGGTACCGTAGCCTTCGGGTCAGCGCTTTACAACTGGGCAGTCTCCGTCCCCTTCATGAAGAAGAGCGGGATCTCCTTCAAGATTGTATTCGACAAGTGCCGTGCAGGCGACATGAAATACTTGGCAAAGAACAGCCCGCTCTCGGATGTTCTCCTGGATATCGTGGTTCACCAGCTCCCCAACCCCCTTGACGCACAGAAACGCCGTATCCCGATCATCTGGCACGGCGACAAGGAGACCAAGGAAGGCAAGGCGATGATCAACTGCGACCCCAAAGGCCCCGTTGCAATGATGGTTACCGATATCTCCTTTGATCCCCACGCGGGCGAAGTCGCCACCGGCCGTCTCTTCTCCGGCTCCCTCAAGCGCGGCGATACCCTCTATGTTATGGGTTCTGCCATGAAAGAGAACCGTCTCCAGCAGGTCGGTATCTTCATGGGCCCCAAGCGTGTCGAGGTCGAGGAGATTGTAGGCGGGAACATCGCCGCGGTCACCGGGCTCAAGGATGCGTTCGTCGGTTCGACGGTTACCAACCTCCTCGAGATCACCCCGTTCGAATCCCTCAAGCATTACTCGGAACCCGTCATGACCGTTGCCGTCGAGGCAAAGAACATGAAGGACCTGCCCAAGCTCGTCGAGGTTCTCCGGCAGGTGGCCAAGGAAGACCCGACACTGCTCATCACCATCAACGAAGAGACCGGCGAGCACCTCATCTCCGGTATGGGAGAACTGCACCTGGAGATCATCTGCGGGCGTATTAAGCGGGACAAAGGCGTCGAGATTGTCACCTCAGAGCCCATCGTCGTCTATCGTGAGACCGTGACCGGTAAGGTGGAGAATGTCGAAGGGAAATCCCCCAACCGCCACAACCGGTTCTACTTCACCCTCGAACCCTTGGCCGATGAGATCGTCGATCTGATCAAGAAGGGCGAGATCTCCATGAACCAGCAGATGCTGGAGCGCCGTGACGTACTGGTTACGGCAGGGATGTCAAAGGACGAAGCCAAGAGCGTCAAGATGATCAAGGGCACGAACGTGCTCATTGATATGACCAAGGGTATCCAGTACCTCAACGAGACGATGGAACTTGTCATCGACGGCATCTCGGAGGCTCTTGCAGGCGGTCCGCTCGCCGACGAGCCGGTCCAGAACCTCAAGATGACCCTCACCGATGTCAAGCTCCACGAGGATGCAATCCACCGTGGTCCCGCACAGGTCATCCCCGCAGTTCGTGCCGCCATCAAGGGCGGCATGCTGATTGCAGGCGACTCTCTCCTTGAGCCGGTCCAGAAGATCCAGATCACCGTCCCGATGGACCAGATGGGCGCGGCGACCTCCCAGATCCAGGGCCGGCGCGGCCAGGTCTTTGATATGACCAGCGAGGGCGACACCATCACCGTTGCGGGCAAGGCCCCGGTCGCTGAGCTCTTCGGGTTTGCAGGCGATATCCGCTCGGCAACTGAGGGCCGTGCGATGTGGAATACCGAGTTCGCGGGCTTCGAACTTGTCCCCAACAACATGGTCAAGGAAGTCGTTGTTGGGATTCGGAAGAGGAAGGGCCTCAAAGAACAGATGCCTACCCCGAACGACTACCTCGCGGTATAAGATCACCCCGATCTTCCTTCAATCGTCCCATTTTTATATTTTTTCTCGCCCGACTGAACTGTACAGTCTTCAGCTTCAACCTGAAGCAACTCGCACCCCTCAAAAAAAAGGGTACTTGAGCGGATGCTCTCGATATAAAAATGATGACTGCCTGAAAATTTTAGTCCGGATAGATGGACCCACTCACATTCGTGCTCTTTTGTGAATATTTTGGCACGCTGAATGATCGGGAAGCACACCCTTTCCGGTACTATCCTACTATGTGTGCTCAATTAAGAATTATGAGCGTCATGGTTTGGGTGCGAGCACTCTGTTCCCGCTCGTTTTCCAGTGCAAAAATTTTTTCACTTATCTATATCCTTATCATATGAGCAGCGGATTTTTTACCATGCACTCCCGCCCTCCCTGCTCTGTTTTTTCTCTCGTGTGCCTGCTTTTTGGCCTCTCTTTCGTTCTCCCGGTTCTTGCCGGGGATACGGCAGTGACTGACCCCGATGGGATGTCTGCGGTTCTGCAGCCGGTTATTCCGCCCACCAGTGATGCTGATGCGGCGAATGTGTCGGGCAGGTTCAGACCTTCGCTACCTCGGGCGGCTCAACCCCATCCAGCAGCCCAGAAACGGACGGACCGGGGGGGAGTGTGGAGGCGAATGAGAGCATCCCGCAGACTGGCACTTCGTTGACAGATGGAGGAAACACATCTGCACCACCTGATGAGGTCCCCCTGACAACTACCCCAGACATTACGGGAGAGCCAACCCCGAATATAACAGCAGAACCCACGCCCGCATTAATGGTGACTGCGGTATCGGTCCCTGACATGGCGTTGTCGAGCGGTATACGGGTTTCCAGCGGATACGCAGGATTCTTGACTTTTGATATACTTAACGAGGTTAAGGGTCATGACAGCGTCAAAGTCAATGGCATCGAAAACGATGCAAGTTATCAGACGGTTTCGGTTTCAAATGATATCGATGATGTTTCGGTAGAGTTCGATGTAGAAGCGGGTTATACCACACAACTACCCATTAATAAAAGTTATAGGACTTACGCCCTTGGTTTTGACCGAAAGATCTAAGAGTTAGTAGCGCCCATCCAAGGGTTAGACAAACCCGGGATGGAGATCGAACGAGAGTGAATCCTCCGAAATGCACGAGCGGCAATTTTGTAAACTTTTTGATATCGACGTATCAGGTTTGCTCGTGTACAGAGGCATCCCGGTGTTTTCCCGCTGAACCAGTATCAATAGCTCACGCTTCCGTCAAGCGTTTGTTAGAGAGGCAGCCAGCCTCACCACACGGGGGCGCTGCATGAGGAAGCGCAACGGTTGCTCCGGGCTAACGAAGGAGTATTGGTAATCGATGATAGTACCCTCGACAAACCGTATTCCCATCAGATTGAACTGGTGACCCGGCACTGGAGTGGGAAGCATCATCGGGTAGTTCAGGGAATCAACCTAATCTCAACCATTTGGACTGATGGTTCTGCGATAGTTTCGGTAGATTTCCGGATCTATTGTCCAGACAAAGACGGGAAAAACAAAAATGATCATTTCCGGGATATGCTACGAGCAGCCGAAGAAAGAAAGTTTCAGCCGGGATGTGTCATCTTTGATTCGTGGTATTCGAGTATCGCCAACCTGAAATTGATCCGCACGCTGAAGTGGCATTGGTGTACCCGTCTCAAATCCAACCGGTTGGTTGATCCTGATAATACGTACAACCGTTCAGTTTCTGAGATTGAGATTCCTCCCGAAGGAAGAGTTGTTCATCTGAGACAATACGGTTTCATCAAGCTATTTAGGATCGTTCACTCTGATAAGGAACCCGAACATTGGGCTACCGATATTCTCGATGCATCGGAAACCGACAGAAAAACTTTCAAGGAACTTGGATGAAATATCGAAGAGGATCACCGTGGCATCAAGCAAGGTTGTGGCATCGAGAGATGCCAGGGTCCCAAAAGAGGTTGTTCAACAAGGACATATTCTGCTCTCGTTGCTGGCATTTCTTCGCCTCGAAACCCATCGATTGAATACAGGTTCCAGCTGGTACGAGTCGAAACGCTCGATTCATCGATCCGCTTCTTCTCTCTTTATCGCTTCCACGGCGTTCTAATCTGATTATTTTTGTAGTGCTGTGATGAATATTTCTTGCTCGAGTCTGCCTTCAACCGCGTAAGTCCTAAGTTATATCAACGAGATCAAACGCTGGGGGTACCCTTATTTGGGCAAAATACCTGTGCTGCATGCATGGGGCTGCATTTTAACGTACGATGTTGACGCAGGTATCAGAGATGCAGCCACAAGGTACCTTTGTTCTGACAATAAAGGCTTCACCGCTGATTATATACCCTATCAGCATATGGTATCGCGAGGTACGGTCCGCCACGAACTACAAAAGCCGATATTTGATAAGGAATGGGATTTTTCGACATATCGGCCGTTTCATCATGGGGGCAAATGATGCAGCAATTCCCGGGCATGATGATATCTGGGTGAATGCAAATGCCACACTTACCAAGGCGGGTTCAACAGTGACCTATGCGGTTGCGGCCGGGGCCTCCCAAACGGTCGAAGGTATACTTATCACCCCCCAGATCTGGAAGCATACAGGTACCGGGGATGTGCTGGTCTATACCGGCCCCACAGAAGTCTGCGCGGGTAGAGTGACCTGTGTCGCGACCGGAAATTTCACACCAACGGATGATAAGAGATACTTTGTGAATGCGACGGCGCTGTATACCGTGCCGGTCATTACAGCGAATGGTGTAGCAGCGGGAACGCAGCAGTATTCCATTACAGTTTCTACGAACAGAGCAGAGGATCCAATAGCGAAAGATTCGTGGGATGCTCAAGGATACTATGGTGCATACGTATCACACAAAAACTACTGGTGGCGTGTTAACATTGCCCCCGCTATGTTTCAGGATAATCTTCATCCTGATTGGGATGAGACGCATAAATATGGGTATGAAGAACAAATGCGCTTGGATTCTCACCAATTAGGGCGGAAATCTATCATCCCTAATAGTCTAAGTGACGTCGGTTTTTCAGAGGAGTGGCGTCAAATCACAAACAGCCGCATTGTCATGGTATCGGAATCGGTTCATCTCCACACAAATGTGGATACCGATAAATCCCATTCGGGGGGTACCCCTCTTAGAGAGACAGGATCCACGTTATCTCAAATTGGAGGCATTGTTGAACCTGTAGCTGAGATGGCAATTTGTAGATGGAAACCTGGGCTCGGGGCCCTTTCCAACGCAAAAACACTCGCAACCTCACTTATTCAACTGAATGATGTCACAACACCTCCAGAAGTTATCTGGAAGGAAGAATGGACGCACTGCGCTGGGACGTGTGTTCTGCGCAGCGATCGGGTTGCAGAGAGTAATCATTTCACGATAATTAATGTACACATTGATGGAAAAGACCCCAATACCCCCCGTTCAGGTTCCGAGAGGCAGACTTTCACAATTTCTGATGAAGTGGATTGGGTAGACCCTGGAAAAGTGGATATGTTTGATCAAGAGTCCACAACAAGTGCACAACGAACTTTCACGCATTCTTTAGAAATTCCTAAAGACAGAGATGATATTAATTCGAATACCTATGCGTTCAAAATAAAAGTGACCTTGAAAGAATGGGAAGATGCAATGGAGGCAGCATAAGAATGTTCAACGATATGGTTCACTCTAATCTATCTTAACAATTGTTACCGGTTCAGCAAAATAAATCGATCAACGTTTCGAAGTCATTATTCCCAGATAGGATCCAGCGCGAATCGAAGAGCTCCTACACCCGCATATTTCTATCGTATCTTCTCCTCCTCTTAAGATTGAGTCTATTGCTTATTCCAGTTGGAGCAACTCCGGTGACGGGAAACACCTCTGAAGTTACAATGATCGACCAAAATTCGATATTTGTTCTCCGTAATCTCACCAATCCGATAACGCAAGATCAAATCGATATTTTTTCAGAATCTTTCTTCAGGAATCATCCCGCATCGGATAACTCTTTAGAGGATTCCGCAGTGTTAGGTTTTTCTGGAATGGATCTGTCTGTTGTAGCGTGGGGAAGAGTGATCGATGATCATGGAACGACGTATCAGTTTATTGGCAAAGCAAAAACCACATTGGATGTCTCGCTTATTCATGATCAGGCAGCTGCATGGAAAAATGGGACTCTGGATAGAGACCTTGATGCTCAAATTCCTATCGAAAACAAATTTTCTGACATATATGGCCTTAATAACTCAGGAGAAAAGGATGATATTATTACCCTATTGGAAAGTACGTATGCTGCAGCCAATCTCCCCTATGGCGAAGTCCTAGTAGTTACCGACAATTGAATATATAGATTTTATTGGAAATTACTTTTATTTAAGTACGTACTATAAAGTTTCAATGAAGAAGCGGTATGTCGTTGAATTAACGCAACAAGAAAGGAAACACCTGACAGGAATTGTCAAGCGTGGGAAAGGCCCGGCGTATCGAATCCGACACGCGTATGTCCTGTTGCATGCAGATAAAAATAAATCCGGCAAGACCGATGAAGAGATAACCGTTCTGTTACACTGCCATAGTCAAACAGTTTTCAATATATGCAAGAAGTTCGAAGAAGGACTAACTCGCGCAGTCGGGAGAAAAGCCCAGGAATCACCACCCATTCCTCGAAAACTGGATGGAGCAAAAGAAGCCCGGCTTATCACGATAGCATGCAGTCAACCGCCGGAAGGATATGCCAATTGGACCCTTGACCTCCTCGCAGACAAAATGGTTGAGTTAAAAATTGTCGAGACGATTTCAAGAAAAACGATCGGCCGCGTCTTAAAAAAACGAGTTAAAACCTCACCTGCGGCAATGCTGGGTTATTCCGCCGCAACAAAACGCTGAATTTGTTGCTCACATGGAGGATATCCTGGAACTCTATCACCGACCTTATGATCCGGAAGTTCCTCTGATTTGTATGGATGAAAAATCGGTCCAGTTACTCGGAGACTCCCGGGATTCGTTGCCAGCGACTCCCCGGTATCCCGTTCGATATGATTATGAGTATACACGAAATGGAACTGCCTCAATATTCCTCTTCACTAAAACCCCTGAAAGGAGGGAGGAGAGTTAATCCCCGCAAGCACAGAAAAAAAGTGGATTGGGCTCACGAAGTTAGAGAGTTACTCGAGATTGATTACCCAAACGCCAGAAAAATAATTCTTATCTGCGATAACCTGAACACCCACACGATTGGAGCATTTTATGAGGCGTTTCCTCCGGAGGAAGCTTCGATTCTTGTCAAACGCCTGGAGATCCATAACACCCCCATACATGGGAGCTGGCTCAACATCGCTGAAATTGAATTAAGTGCGTTATCCCGTCAATGTCTTGATCGAAGATTGATAATCTGGAATTGCTTATCCACGAAACAAAAAAGTGGGAAACTTCCAGAAACAATAACCAGAAACTGGTCGACTGGCAGTTTACTTCTGAAAGTGCAAGGATTAAACTAAAACGACTCTACCATCAATTTTAAGTGTCTCGCTCTACTAGGCCGGGCATCCGGGTTGTCCCCGGATTATGGTATTACCGACTCCGGCAGGATACCATATGGCGCCACAAGTCCGGAGATTTGAAATTCCCTACAATGTTATCTCCCCCCAGCACCAATACCGTTCCAACAACCGGGGGAATAATGACACGACAATGCGACGAGCCGGTCACCCAGCTGCACGTGAAGCCGGCCATGACGGTTGGTGAACTCATCGATGCAATGGGAAAAGCCGGCGCATATAATGGCGGGGCACTCTACCGTGCGGTAAACATCTACGAGAGGATGCTTAAGGATGAGGAGACAACGAAGTTCTTCGGCCTTGCCGGCGCGATGGTGCCGGCCGGTATGGGCGGTATCGTATCCGATCTCGCCAGCGGGGGACATATCGACATCCTTGTCTCAACCGGGGCAAACCTCACCCACGACATTATCGAGGCGATCGGGTGCAAACACTTCCACGGGACCGCATTCTGCGATGATATCGAGCTCCGGCACGACGAAATTAACCGGATCTACGATGTCTATCTCCCCAACGAGGCCTTCGAACACTTCGAGGAGTTCATGCAGGGCGTCTTTGGGGAACTCGAACCGCAGAGCCGGATCTCCATCTCGGGCCTGCTCCGGCGCATCGGCAGCCATCTCAAATCCGGAATTCTCCACACCGCCGCTCACAACGAGGTCCCGGTCTACTGCCCCGCGGTGCAGGACTCGATGATCGGCCTCCAGTACTGGCTCTTCTCGCAGACGAACCAGGTAACGGTGGACGCCTTTGCCGACATGCCGGCACTTATGGAGACCTGTTTCACGACAAAGAAGGCCGGCGCGATGCTCGTGGGGGGCGGGGTCCCGAAGAACTTCATCCTCCAGAGCATGCTCATGACCCCGAACGGGTTCAACTACGCGGTGCAGTTGACCGGTGACCGGCCGGATCTCGGCGGTCTCTCGGGAGCAACGCTGGACGAAGCCCGGTCGTGGGGCAAGATCACGGAAGAGGCTCAGGCAGTCACCGTGTATGGTGATGCGACGATCACCCTCCCGGTCCTTGCCGCAGCCGTGATGGAGCGGATGCAACATGACTGATCTTATCCTCGCGCTTGACGTGATGGAGAAGAGGAAGGCGATCACCCTCGCGAAGGCCTGCGCACCGCATCTCGACGCCATCAAGCTTGGTTATCCGCTTATTCTCTCGGCAGGTCTCTCGATTGCAAGAGATCTCAGGGCCATCGGCCTCCCTCTGATCGCCGACTTCAAGGTCGCCGATATCCCGAACACGAACAGACTTATCGCCGAGCAGGTCTTTGCCGCCGGGTTCTCCGGGATCATCTGTCACGGGTTCCCCGGGAAGGACTCGGTCCAGGCCTGCGTCGACTCCGCGCTCCGGTATGGCGGGGAATGCTATGTCGTTGCCGAGATGAGTCACCCGGGCGGCGCAGTTTTTTTCCACGGATGTGTCGGGGAACGTATCGCCCGCCTCGCGATCGAGTGCGGGGCTGACGGGATCATCGCCCCAGCTACGCGCCCGGTGAGGGTAAAGCTCCTCAGAAGTTTTGTCGGGAACAAGAAGATCCTCTCCCCCGGTGTCGGTACGCAGGGCGGCGATGCCGATTCTATCGCAGGGCTGGTGGACGGGATCATCGTGGGACGATCCATCTACGATGCGCAGGATCCAAAAGCCGCGGCGGAACAGTTCGCCCGGATCCGGAGAGCGCGATCGTAGATATCCGGATCCTCATCTTTCAATTCAGCCCTTCTCATTCCCGCGATCTCCCCTACGGTTCCGGCAGGGTATCCTCAAGGAAGGTTTGCGTGACGCCGCCTGAGAAAAACCCCGGTGCTCCCGGTTTCGGACAAAAAGATCTGTCCATTCTAAAACGTTCATGCATAATGCCACAATCCCTCTATGCACGCTTGTGTGTACCGCAATCGTCAATCCGATTGAGGAGAACGTCTAAAAGTTTATTAGTCAGTCGTGCAATGTAGTTACTATGGACTGGACGGCAGAGCAACAGAACCTCGCAAAAAAATACCAGAAAATCGACGATATCCCAAAAAGCGAGCGCAAATACAAGTGCCACACCTGCCATCTCATTGTTGAGGAGAGCCCCTGCCCCAACTGCGGCGAGACACACCTCGAGGTGATGTGTCCCCTTGACCACTGCCGGTGCACGCACGAGATCATCTCGGGCATCGATTACTGCCCGCTCTGCGGGAAGCCGGTCTGCCCCGAATGCGGTTCCCACGATGTCGTTCAGGTCAGCCGGGTTACCGGGTACCTTCAGGATGTCTCCGGCTGGAACGCCGGAAAACAACAGGAACTCAAAGACCGGACGCGCTATTCGGTTGCATGAGATATAATCTCGATCCGACTACTCTTTTTATCCGCGGGTCGTTCCGCGCTGCGAGCACGGGCATCTCTGGCGGCATACGATCCGTCTCTACCCTCATCAGCCATTCCGTCCCGGAAGGCCGGGGCCGGGAGAATACGGAAAAGGAACTCGGGTTTGTGGCCGCTGCTGCCGGTACTGCCGACGATTTCTTTGGCATCCTGACGCAGGTGCCGGTAACGTGCCTTTGCGTCTTCCAGTACGATTTCATTACGATCTTCATCACTGCAGACCACCCTGAGGGATCAGATCGCGGGCCCGGGCAGATCGCCATCATCGCATACAGCGCGGAGGGGCTTGAGGAGGCTGCGCTCCTGGAGACGATCCTCGTTGCAACCGAGGCAAAAGTTGAGGCGCTCCTTGCCGCAGGCACAGGGGTTACCGGCACGCCTGCCGATGCTGTGATCGCTGCATGCGAGGGTGAGAGGTGCCACCCTTCTGCCGGGCGGGCAACCGAAGCCGGCAGACGCGTGCGGGAAGCGGTGCTCCGCGGGCTTCCGGAGGCGCTGAAACGCAGCAGGGATCCCCACCACTATGACCGGCCGGCCTATTTCATCTTCAGCCGGTTCAAAGGGGAGCACTGGGTCGAATGGAGACCGGAGAACTGCCAGTACTATCCCTGTCACTTCACCGGGCAGCGGTGCGACTTCTGTTACTGTCCGTTCTACCCGTGCAGGGATGAGACCCTTGGCCAGTGGGTGGAGAGCGCCTGGGGCGGGAAGGTCTGGAACTGCGCCCGGTGCCTGCTCCTGCACGAACCTGCCGTTGCGGATTATGCAAAAAAATATCCGGGCGCATCGCTGCGCGAGCTCAAGCGGATGCGGGACACTCTCCCCGCAAAAAAAGGGATCTGATCGTTCCTGCCAAGTTTTCCCAAAGAATCTGCCCGACCCGGGGACGTTACTTCTCGTTGATGCCGAGCGCCGTGAGGAGCTCAGGTAGGGGGATACCGTGGGTTTCTGCCGCTTCGCGGATGGTTTCGCCGCGGGCGATCGCACAGCCCACGCAGCCCATGCCGAATTTGAAGAGGGCTTCGGTGGCTTCGGGCTTTGCCTTGAGAAGATCGTAGATGGTACTTTCTGCGTTTATGTCAGCCATAATACACTATGGCGCCCTGCTTTCACATAAACTTCACCATTGAGAACCTGGACAAAACCCGTAGTGTTTAAAACCTGGCAGGAATCATTCCGACACTTTCACAACACGCACCACACAATATATGCTGACAGTGAATTTTCTTGATAGTTGGAGATGTATGAAATGGATTATTCCGAAACAGCAGAAAGAATCTCCCGTAAGTTCTCTCAGAAAGGATCCGAGGTGGATCCAAAAAAGATCGAGACCCGGCTCCGGCGCCTTGTCGAGGAGTTTGGAGTCCAGCCATCCGAAGCCGAACGCAGCGTAACGAATGAGCTTGCAAAGGAGTTCAACGTGCCTGCATTGGGATCGGGCGGAGGAGCTAAGGGCACCGGGGGGACGGAAGAGAAGAAGATCGGCGACGCAGTACCCGGCGAATGGGTGACCATTGAGGGGAAGGTCGTCTCGGTCTCGACATCGGCATCGCCTTCGATCGCCCAGAGCGGCGTGATTGCCGATGAATCGGGTGCGATCCGGTTTGTGGCGTGGGCAAAATCAAACGCACCCCCGATGGCTGTCGACTCGTGGTATCGTATCGAGTCTGCCGTCGTGGACGAGTACAAGGGGGTCTCAAGTCTCAAGATCCACTCGGGGACATCGGTCAAGGATATCAGCGCAGAAGAGCGGCCCCTCATTCCCCAGACAGCACCGATCAAGGATCTTCATCCCGGCATCGGGAGCATCAGGGCAAAGGTTGTGCAGGAGTGGGACGCATCCCACGAGCGCATGTTGCAGTCCGGCCTCCTCGGAGATGAGACCGGTACGATCAAGTTCGTGATCTGGAAAGAACCGGGCAAGGAGAGACTCGAGATCGGCGCAGCGTACGCAATCTACTATGCGCAGGTTGACGAGTTCAACGGCAGGCTCTCCCTCAACCTGAACACCGCGATTATCATGCAGGAGGAGACAGACATCCCGGTGAGCGGCGGGGAGACCTCGGTCCGCGGGGCGATCGTCCACATCGCCCCGGGCTCCGGGATCATCAAGCGCTGCCCGGTTGAGGGGTGCAACCGTGCCCTCTCACGGCAGAATTACTGCCCCGTCCACGAGATCCAGCCAAACTTCCACTACGATCTCCGGATCAAGGGCTGGCTGGATGACGGGGAGAAAACCCACAACATCCTGCTCCAGCGGGAGGCGGTAGAATCCCTGACGGGTATATCGCTCGAGGCTGCAAAGGAGATCGCCGAGAATAACCCGCTTGGCATGGATGAAGTATTCCTCCGGATGCGGGATGCGGTACTCGGCCGTTACTTCATCTGCAAAGGCCGGGAGATTGATAACCGGCTCCTCGCGACTGCGTGCGAGAGGGTGAGGTTCGAGAGCGGAGAACATGCAACGCTCCTGAACAGGGCCGGGGGTGCAGCATGAGCATGAACGCCCGGGACATGCCAGACCGGAGGGACGGGGCATTCAAGCGGGAGCCGGCCCTCCGGGTCTTTGCCGCTGAACTCCGCGAATGCAGGTACCAGTTCCGCGAGGGCGAGGACGAGAAGAGCCCCACGTTTGTCCTCCTCCCGACCGGTGAGCGATCGAACCGCATCTTCCTGGTCGGGACGCTGACCGAGAAGCAGCGGCAGGGAGAACAGAACATCTTCTACCGGGGACGGGTCGTCGATCCGACCGGGACATTCTTCATCATGGCGGGGAGTTACCAGCCCGAGGCTATGCAGCAGCTTGCAAAGGTCGAGACTCCGGCATTTGTCGCGGTTATCGGGAAGCCCAGCTTGTACCAGAAGCCGGATGGGGGGTTCACCGTTACCGTCAGGGTAGAATCGATAACCGTGGTGGATAAGGAAACCCGGGAGATCTGGACACTCGACACCGCTGCCCGGACGCTCGGGCGTCTCGATGCGCTTCCAACCGGTAGTTCACCGGATATCGTGAAAGCAAAGGAGCAGTACCCCACGGTCGATTCGGCAGTGTACCGGAAGATGGCGTACGATGCGCTTGCGCAGATCAAGATGTAACTGTCAAAAAAATTCTTATTTTTTCACGCTCGATACCATCCAGGAGATCTTCAGAGGAGCTGGATACCAGGGACGATAAAAAAAGTCTCCGGAAAAAGAGACCGGGATTACCTTTTCTTCCCGCATGCCCTGACCTCTTCCCACCGCTCGATCACATCGTTGCCTTCAACAAATACGAGTCCGTGCTTGCGGGCGTAGAGTCTCGCATCCGCTTTTGAGAGCGCATAACCGGATTCATCGTCCAGCATCTCGCAGATCGTGATCGCGGGCGTGATCCCTGCCATATCAGCCATCGCCACCGAGAGCTCGGTCTGGCCTTTGCGCTGGTCGAGCAGGCCGTCGGCCGCACGGAGGAGCGCAATGTGGCCGGGGGTGCGGAAGGACTTGTGAAAGTTCACGCAGCCGCCGTTGAGCGCCCGCTTCACCTGCTCGGCGATTGCGTTGACGGTCAGGGTCCGGTCCCGGTCGGTGATACCCGTGAACGTATTCCGGTGATTCACCCAGAGCGAGAACGATGAGTGATTCTTCCGGTCGTAGGGGATGTCCCCCTCCCGCTCTGCGACAGAGATTGCCCGGAGGGCATCGCTTGCAAACGGAAGACCGAGCCGTTGGGCGGCGACCGGGTGGACCGCGGTACAGATCAGCCCGCCACCATCCTTGCGCATCCGGAGGATATCTTTTGGGGTGACCGCATCGGACCGGATCGCAAAATCCGTCTCGCCTTCGCGGTCGTCGAAATCGTAGAGGAGGATGAACTTCCCGTCGCAAAGAGCTGCGAGCGCCTCATCCATCACGGACACTTATCCCACCTCGACGCTCACGGAATCGGTGTCCTCGACCCCGAGCTTCCGGCGCAGCGCGATGGGGGCGATGACCTCGATGATATCTTCCGGATAATGTGTCCTGCCCGGGACCACGATCCCGCACTTCACATCATCGATCCGGCACGGGATGCACCGGGCGTCGCCAAATGTCCGGCCGTCGGTCGAGAAGCCCCTGATCCGGATCCAGTTGAGCGCCTCGACCTTCTTCCGGACCGGCATGCACGAGGGGGAGAGCCGGATGTTGAGTGTGCCCGGGTATGGCTCGAACCTGAGATGGGTATTGAACTGCTCCTTGTACGGGGCGAGACTCATGTAATATTTGCCCTCGCCAATCCCGCTGACAACCGTCCCGCTCAGGATGTATCCTCTTCCGCTATCGGAAAATATCCTGCCGTACTCCAGGTATTCGCACCTGAGCTCTTCCTCTCCGGTTTTGGTCAGCGTTACATGCTGACCGTCCGGGGTCATGGTTCGGGTTATGAGCCCTGCGGTTTCGAGCCCTTTCAATCTCCGCGACGCGGTCTGCTGGCTGATCCCGAGCATCTCGCCAATGCTCTGGGTCGAGACAAAGACCGGTGACCTGCACCCGCCCCGCAGCGCTATCGCCTTAAGGCACGGGAGATCCTCAGCTGCTATCATGATTACCAAAATTGGGATGCCTCCTATTTATGGGTTGCTTCTGCGCAGTTTTCCGTCGTAATTCGTTTACTGTCGAAATCTCGTTCGTTAATTATATAACAGTGCGAGTCGATCTAACTGAGCATGACATCCGTAAAGCGGAGCCAGCTTGCCGAAAAGATGGCGGGTGAGATTACGCTCTCGGACTCACCGGGACACGCGCTCAGGAAATGGCGCATGAACTTCGAGATCCCACCGGGCGTCCTCTCGGACCGGCTCGGTGTGTCCCCTTCCGTGATCAGCGATTATGAGAGCGGAAGGAGGAAGAGTCCCGGGACTGCTGTTGTCGGAAAGATCGTGGACACCCTGCTCGCGATCGATGAAGAGAACGGCGGTAAGCAAATCCAGAAATTTTCATCCATGCTCTTCTCCGGTGTTGACAACGATGTCATCTATGATCTGCACGAGTACGAGAGAGCCGTACCGCTCGGGGAATTCTCCGAAGTGATAGGCTGCACGCTTCTCTCAGGATCAGTTGACCAGCTCATATTCGGCTACACGGTTGTCAACAGCTTGAACGCGATCCTGCAGCTCTCTTCCGATGAGTTCAACCGCATCTACGGGTGGAGCACGGAGAGGGCGGTCATCTTCACGAACGCTTCTACCGGAAAATCACCGATGGTTGCGATCCGGGTCACCTCTTTCAAACCCAGGTGCGTGATCCTCCAGGGCATTGAGGCCACGGAGGTCCACCCGATTGTTGCAAAGATGGCCGAACGCGATCGCATCACTGTCATGTGTACGGGCATGGATATTGACAAAATCGTGACTACGTTGAGGCATAAAGAATGGTAGGAATAGTAACCTACGGTGTATACATACCGAGATACCGGATCAAGGTTGAGGAGATCGCACGCGTCTGGGGCGGAAACGCCGCGGAGATCACGGGCGGACTGGGCGTTTTTGAAAAATCCGTTCCCGATCTTGATGAGGACGCAGCAACATTCGCAGTCGAAGCGGCACGCAACGCGCTCGCACGACGGGCGGTCAGCCCGGAGGAGATCGGGGCTATCTACGTGGGAAGCGAGTCGCACCCGTACGCGGTGAAGCCGACTGCGTGTACCGTGGGTGAGGCGATCGGTGCAACCCCGAACATGACCGCAGCGGACTACGAGTTCGCCTGCAAGGCGGGGACGGCAGCGATCCAGACCTGCATGGGCCTTGTCAAGAGCGGGATGGTGAAGTACGGCGTTGCCATCGGGTCCGATGTCTCCCAAGGGGCACCGGGCGATGCGCTCGAGTACACCGCGGCAGCGGGAGCAGCCGCGTACGTCATCGGGAACGATGACCCGATCGCGACGATCAAGCACACCTGCTCGTTCACCTCCGACACGCCGGACTTCTGGCGCCGGGAAGGTCAGGACTACCCGCGCCACGGGGGCAGGTTTACCGGGGAGCCGGGATACTTCAAGCACGTCGAGGGCGCAAGCCGGCTCATGATGGAGCAGACGAAGAAGACCGCAAAGGACTTCGATTACGCAGTCTTCCACCAGCCGAACGCCAAGTTCCCGCAGAAGGTCGCAAAGACCCTCGGGTTCACGAGCGAACAGATCAGGCCGGGCCTTGTCGTGCCGCGGCTCGGCAACACCTACTCGGGAGCATCGCCCATCGGCCTTGCAGCGACCCTGGATATCGCAAAACCGGGCGATCGGATCTTTGTCTGCTCGTTCGGATCCGGTGCGGGCAGCGATGCATTCGACATCGAGGTCACGGACGCGATCCACTCGGAGAGGTTCCAGAGGGATGCGGCACCGGGTGTTGAGAAGCTCCTGAAAAACCCGATCTATCTCGACTATGCGAGATACGCTCTGCACAAGGGCAAGCTGGTGATGCAATCATGAGAGACGTAGCGGTAATCGGAATCGGGTGTACGAAGTTCGGCGAACACTGGGAGAGATCGTTCCGTGACCTCTTTGTTGAGGCAGGCGCACTCGCGCTCGAAGACGCACAGCTCTCGGGCGAGAGGATCGATGCGATGTACGTCGGCAACATGAGCGCCGGCCGGTTCATCGAGCAGGAGCACATCGGTGCCCTGATCGCGGACTACGCAGGCATGGCAACCCGTCATATCCCCGCAACCCGGGTCGAGGCTGCATGCGCATCCGGAGGCCTCGCCTTCCGGCAGGCTGTGATCGCGGTCGCGAGCGGGATGGAAGATATCGTGGTGGCGGCCGGGGTCGAGAAGATGACCGATGTCGAACCGGGCGCGAGCACCGATGCCCTTACGGGAGCCGCCGACAGGGAGTGGGAGGGGTTTGTCGGCGCGACCTTCCCCGGCCTCTATGCGATGATCGCAAAAGACTACATGCACAAGTACCCGATGACCCGGGAGCAGCTGGCGCAGGTAGCGGTGAAGAACCACTTCAACGGCGCCCGGAACCCGATCGCCCAGTTCCCGCAGGAGATCACGCTCGATACCGTTCTCCGGTCGACTATGGTCGCCGACCCGCTCCGGCTCTTCGATTGCTCGCCCATCACTGACGGTGCGGCGGCGGTCATCCTTGCCCCCCTCGACCGGGCACGCGAGTTTACCGACACCCCGATCAAGGTGCTCGCGACCGCGCAGGCAAGCGACTCGATCGCCCTGCACGACCGGCGCGACATCTCGACGCTCGACGCGACGATCGCGGCCGGCGACCGGGCGTTTAAGATGGCGAAGCTCACGCACAAGGAGATCAACATGGTCGAGGTCCACGACTGCTTCTCCATTGCAGAGATCTGTGCGATCGAAGACCTCGGCTTCTGCAAGAAAGGGACGGCCGGGAAGTTCACGGCCGATGGCGAGACCGCCCTTGGCGGGAAGATCCCGGTCAACACGAGCGGCGGCCTCAAGGCGTGCGGCCACCCGGTCGGCGCGACGGGAATCAAGCAGGTGTACGAAGTCGTCACGCAGCTCCGTGGCGATGCGGGCAGGCGCCAGATCGAGAACGCAGAGATCGGCATGACCCACAATGTCGGTGGGACCGGTGCAACGGTTGCCGTCCACATCCTCGGGAGGGTATAATCATGACGGTAGCACGATTCTGGAGAAAGATCCCTCAGCGGTACAACCTGATCGGCACGAAGTGCACGAATTGCGGCCGGCATTTCTTCCCGCCGCGCTCGTTCTGCCCGGACTGCCGCAGGGACGGCAAGATCGTTGACCACAAGTTCTCGGGCTTCGGCACGGTCGTTACCTACACGACCATTCAGACCGCTCCCGACCAGTTTTCCTCCGCGGGGCCATACGTTCTGGGCATCATCAAGCTGGACGAGGGCCCGCAGATGACGAGCCAGCTCATCGTCGACCCCAAAGAGGTGGAGATCGGGATGCGGGTGAAGAGCACCTTCCGCAAGATCGCCACCGATGGCGAGAGCGGTATCATCCACTACGGCACGAAGTTCGTGCCGGTGGAATAATTTTTGGTAATGTACCCTTTTAACCCCTGAATTCACGAAGGATTTCCGGGGGAAAGATGGCAAAAAATGAGCAGCGGGAAGAGGCGCTCTTCAAGGTAACTATACCTCGTACCTCACCCGCTGAAAGCCGGATTGTTATGGTATGGATAAGAGGATACGATTCTGAAGCGATCCATCGGCAGATCCGATGAGATCTTCCTGCCCCCTCGATCCTGAAATGCCGATTATTGCGGAGGTACTTACCGACCGGAAATGGCTGTTCATTCTGATGGTTGCCAGATACCCGGGACGTCAACGTCTTGAAAATTAAGTCTCCGTTTTAAGAAGGAGGTTTGGCGGTGATCTCAAAGCAGGAATTTTCCTTATTCAGAGGAGGGAGATGGCCGATAAAATGATTGTCCGTAACCTTCACCGGTTCTTTCAATTTACCGTGATTGAGGATTTTCACCGGGCAGAATCCGGCAATATCCGTGCAAAAGTATTTAATCCATCGCGTTGTGTAAGCTGATTCGCACGTATACTAAAAAGGATAGACTTTTTCATGTAGTGAAGCGCTCCTGCGCCTCATCGGTTCGATCCTCATCGATAATAATGAAGACCGGGTTACTGTCTATCGATACCTCACCATGGCAGAATTCCTTGATGGCCCGAGTGCAGGTGCAAAGGCAGGAGTCCCTCCAGCTCCCGAACTTCCCGCTGTATCAATTGCAGATCTTTAATTCCACTCAGTGAACGGTTCGGGGGATCAGTACTTCACTAATTTTTAGCCGAGGCTAATCAAAAATTGTCGTGGCCGGTTTCGTTCCGATCATCAAAGCGATCCCTCCGGCGTTCGTGAAGAGGGGGACCGGGCAGGGTTTAACAACAGGTAGTGAATTTGCACTTGACCCAAGCAATCTCTCTCCGCAACCTGGCTTCATGGGTACGATGGGAACCCAATCGGGATACCGCAGCAGCGGCCGTATCCGCCTTTGCGATGATATCCCTGTCTTACCCTCTCGGTCCACCTCTCCGGGCCTGCAGGGGCCGCAGTCACGATCGTCCAGATGGCGATACTTGGCGTTGCATTTCCGGTCTGGTATCTTGCATGGCACAAAGAGAAGCCGCTGAGCTGGCCGGGGATCACCCGCAACCGCTGGATCCCGAGCCTCATTGCAGGAATTATTCTTGCAGCCCTTTTCCTCCCCCGGTTGGTTGCGCTGTACCCGGGGCCAGGCCTCCTGCCGCACCTGATCGTGAACGGATGTATGTTCTGGGAGCCGTTCTTCGTCTTCGGCTGGCTCCTCCTCTCTTTCGACCGGGCGTTCGGGGCTTACCATATCGGTACCTACCCGGCCGGGGGGATTCTCATGCTCCTGATCGTGGGAATTATCTCCGGGTGCATCTTCGGGGCGACTTCCCATATCCTGATCCTCTGGCCCTTCGTCTGGACGGTCTCCTCCGCCATGGGAACCGCGATGAGAGGGATGATCTTCAACTGGGATGCGGTGGGAATATCGGTCGCAATCCTCCTCATCTCTCTCCTGGCGATCGGGTATACGCTAAAAGTAAACCCCGGGCGGTCCTCTGCCCCGGCATAAAACCCGTTCTCTTTTCCATTTTATCGAAAATCCTCCCTCCTTCTGCACAGCAGACCGGGGCCGGGATCGATCGGCCGCCGGGATGGCAAAAATATTTCTGGCACGAACCGGAGATGTTCGTCAAGGGACCGTGGCACGGTTGATCAACCGCGGCCCGGTTAACAAACGTACCCCTTTTTTCTCCAGCGGAAAGATCGAGACCAAAAACGCGCAGAAGAGAGTCTGGCGCAAAAATTCCCGGATTTTTTTCAAGACGCGATCCGGATCACGCCGCTGTTATTTTCAGCCCACCTGGTCGTCCCCGGATTGGTGAGAGGGGGGAAGGCCGGCCGAAGATTCGGTTCCGGCTTTTTGATCTCTTCTTCGGGCTGCTCCCTGAACGATGATGTCATACACCGCGTGGTACTGGCCGGGCGAATAGGACCGGACAACCCGCTCTGCGACAATTTTTCCGCCAAGTTCCGTGATGGTTCGTTCATGCTCCCGCTCGGCAGAGACAAGCGAATAGAGATGGATCATCCCCCCAGTTTTGCAGAGCCTGAACCCATCTTTAAGGAAATCCATACCCGAGAGCGGGAGATTCATCACGATCCTGTCGAACTTTTCGGGCAGGAGGTGGGGAAGATGATGTGCGTCGGCAAGAACCGGCAGCACATTTCGTATCCGGTTCTTCTTCAGGTTCTCGATCATCAGAATGATCGCCTCCGGATTGAGATCCGCTGCAATGACACAGTCGGCCCGGGCGGCAAGCGTGATCGCAAACGGTCCGACGCCGGCGAACATATCGAGGAGACGTTCGTGGTCTCCGGTCTGCGCGAGGATGCGCTGTCGTTCTGATGAGAGCCGGGCGGAGAAGTACGCGCGCGAGAGATCCACCACGAACCGGTGCCCGTACTCGATGACCTCGGTCCGGGTACCGGGCCTCCCTCCAAGGACCTCGAACTTTCGGGTCCGGTACTCGCCCGCGACCTCGCTTGCAGCGCAAAGGACGGTATGGACCGAATGTCGTGATGCGAGGATTTGCTCTGCGCCCCCGGGGTCGCGATCCTGCATGATGGCGATCCCGCCCACGAGCTCGTGCCGGGGGAGGACGTTATGCGCAGCTCCCCGCCCGAAACTGCACCGCTCCGCCCCCTCGCGCGGACCGGTGATGGGGAGGAGGAGGTAGGGGCCTTCTTTCTGGATTTTCAGGGAGTAATCCAGTGCGCCCTCACCGATGAGCTGCTGCCGGACGGCCTCTCCGTCTCTTGCGGGAACTCTCAGGCACCACTGCTCAACCATCGCTGACCACCTGTATCATAAATTTATACGCTGTACCATTATTCATGGCTGATGATGCGGGACAGCGCGGGGGCACCCCCCGCGGAGTGGAATCCGGGGTGGATCCCGAGAGAGAGTGCCTCATTCACACAAAACTCAAGGCCGGCTCCATGAAGCTCTACGAGCTGGAGCGGGAGCTCGCGCCCATGGACGCTATCCGTCTCCGACGGGATTTCATCCGGAAGGAGACCGGATCCCCCCTCGAAAATGTCGGCCTCTTCTCTATCGGTGTCGAGCGCGTGGTGAGGCGCAACTGCGAGAACATGATCGGCGCGATCCAGGTCCCCCTCGGGGTAGCCGGGCCGGTCCAGATAAAAGGTGAATACGCACAGGGAAGTTTCTACCTCCCGCTCGCGACAACCGAAGGCGCACTGATTGCATCGGTGAACCGGGGATGCGGGGCGATAACGAGGGCGGGGGGGGCCGAGGTGCGGGTCCTGCATGACGGGATGACCCGCGCGCCGGTCTTCGCGGCAAGGAACGTTATCCATGCAAAAGAGGTCGCCGACTGGGTTGGAGGACACCGTGAGGAACTCCGGGTTGCAGCGGAGAGGACGACAAGTCATGGGAAACTGACCGATATGGTAACGTTTGTTGCAGGGACGAGCGTCTTTGTCCGGCTCGAGTTCGACACCAAGGATGCCATGGGCATGAACATGGTCACGATCGCGAGCGCGAAGGTAGCGGATCTGGTAGCAGCCGGGACCGGTGCACGGCTCATCGCACTCTCCGGGAATATGTGCACCGACAAGAAGCCGGCCGCGATCAACAGCATCATGGGCCGGGGAAGGAGCGTGGTTGCCGGGATCGCGCTCTCGCACGAGCAGATCGCGCAGATCCTCAAGACCGACGCGAAGACCATCGCCGAGGTGAACTCCCGGAAGAACCTTATCGGCTCGGCCCGGGCCGGCGCGATGGGCTTCAACGCCCACGCGGCAAACGTGGTCGCAGCCATCTTCATCGCGTGCGGGCAGGACGCGGCCCACGCAATCGACGGGAGTACCTGCATCACAACGGTCGATATGACCGATACGGGGGCCTATGTGGCAGTCACTCTGCCGTCCCTCCCGGTCGGAACTGTTGGCGGCGGGACCGGCGTCGACACCCAGCACGAGTGCCTCCAGATGCTCGGCGTCGCCGGCAGCGGTTCTCCGGCCGGGGCCAATGCGAAGAAACTGGCGGAGATTGTCGCGGCAGGTGTCCTCGCCGGGGAACTCTCCCTGCTGGGGGCACTTGCGGCCCAGCACCTTGCCCGGGCCCACCAGCAGCTCGGCCGCGGCTGAAATCCGGTAGCTCCGGTCACAACTTTTTTCACGCTTCTCTCAGATCTCCCCTTTTTTTTTTAATCTGCCCGATGCATTTGCTGAGAAGAGAAAATTCAGCTCCTGCCCTGACCGCGCTTATCCGGGAAGAGTTCGTCGAACGATCGCTCACCTTTGCTGAGGAACCTGATCCCCTTGACTCTCCCGGTCGTCCGGCCCACCCAGTAGATGACCATGGGGATGAGAACGACAGGAACGGAGAGGTAGAGCGATCCCGAGAGATCCGGGTTGAACGCAAGTACGGCGAGTGCAATCATCTCCAGAATAATACCGATGATAACCGGCATCCAGGGAGAGAAGGGGGCGGGGGCGAGGATCTCCGCGTCGGTGTACCCGCGCTCGTAAATCCGCTTCCGGAAAACTACCTGCGCCCAGCAGATCGAGATCCAGCAGATCGCCCCGGTGAACGCAGAGACCGAGAGGAGCCAGAGATAGAGTTCCTCTTCGCCATTCGTGAACCACCAGAGTGAGAGGACCATCCAGCAGGCGACCAGGGTGAAGAGGGTTGCCATCATCGGGACGCACTGCCGGTTCAGGCGGGAGAAGACTTTTGGTGCCATCCCTTCGAGCGAGAGGCCGTAGAGGGCCCGGACGGCACCATAGAACCCGCTGTTCGCACAGGAGAAGGCCGCGGTCAGGACGATGAAGGAGAGGACCGCAGCTATCTCGGCAAACCCGTACTGTGCGAGCGCGGACGAGAAGACGCTGTCGCTGATCCCCGCTTCAGCAAAGGGAATGATCAGGATCAGGAGGAGGATGGGGATGATATCGACCCGGAGGATCCGGTGGACGACCTGCCTGCAGGCTCTCGGCACGGTCTCCTCCGGATTCTGCGTCTCGGCGGCGGCAAGCCCCACAATCTCGGATCCCTGGAAGTTCACGAGAATAATCGCCAGATTGGTGATGAGTACAAACGCACCGGCCGGGAAGATATCCGAGTAGAGATCAGAATTCGGCGGGAACGCGATGCTTGTACCAATAAACCCGGCCGTCCCGATGAGGCCGAGCACGATCAGCGCCGCGACAACGCAGAACGCAACGTTATGAGCGATCTTGACGAGAGCAAGAGAGCTCTCGACCCACCCGAACCCTCCGACATGGATCAAGTTCAGGAGGGTGATCATGATAAGGAACGCGATCGCCCAGATGACCACGGGAACGGAGGGGGCAAATACATGCATAATAATCCCGCCAGCGACCGCCTCCGAGGGGATGTATGCGCACCAGTTGAACCAGTAACTCCAGCCGGTCCCGACCGCCCAGGTGGGAGAGAGAAATTCCGCGGAATAACTGATGAAGTTTCCCTGACGCGGTACATTGACAAGCAGTTCAGCAAACGACTGCATGACGGTCCAGATGATCAGGCCTCCGAGGGCATAGATCAAGATGACACTCGGACCCAGCTGGGAGACAAGATAGCCTGAACCAATAAAATACGCTGAACCTATGATCCCGCCGATGGCGATAAGATTCGCCATCCAGGGCCGGATCCCGCGCCGGAGTCCAAGTTCTTCACCCGGCGGGAGGGGTATTTGACAACTCTCCGCGTAGGCAGGAGAAGACTGGAGGGGGACCGGAGGGTCCTCCCGGGGGTTCGTTTGAGGCTCGAGATCGTTCAATCAGCATTCACCGGTTCAAAGACAATACCCGGTTACATTTTGCGGCATAGAGAAAAACTGTTTTTATTCGATTCATGGCCAGAGGTGTGTTTCAGAACCGGAACCATTTCATCATCAGGATAGCATCCTCACCGTTCGCGTAATAGCGGTCGATGGTCATTGCCTCACGGTACCCGAGCCGCCGGTAAAATCGCTGCGCACCCGTATTGGAGATTCGGACCTCCAGCTGCACACCGGTGGCAAACTCAAGCGCGAACTGCTGCTCCGCTCTTCTGAGGATCATGGCCCCGATCCCGCGGTGCCGGTACTCCGGGCTGACGGCAAGGTTGCAGATATGCCCATAAAGGTTCTCTCCGGTCTCTTCGAAGGCTCCAACGACAAACCCGGCAACAACACCGTTCAGTACAGCGACAAAATAGGTTGTCGGGAAGTACCCGAGTGCCTCGGCAAATACTTCCTGATCCCACGGATCGCCAAACGATCTCTCCTCGATCTCCGCGATCGCCGTAATATCGGCAGGAAGTGCCCGGCGGATGACCGGTACTGCCGGGGGGCTTGAGAGTAAAGAATGGATCATGGGTGCTTCTTCCCGCGCGAGAGGGAGGATGGTATACATCCTGTGTGCTTCCCAGACAAAAGTGTTTACCCTGCCATCCTGATCGCGTACGGGAAAATATATGCAATCACGCCAAACTACACGAACAACGTTTCCATCCCGTCTCCGGGAAACCGGTGTGAATGCATGGTCAGGATCTTTCGTTTTGCCGGGGTGCGCCCCGAGCGCTCTGCTGCGCAGAACATTGCCGCAGTACCGAATGATGTGGTGACCGCAGAAGAGGCGCGTGCAATCATCGCCCGGAATCCGGAGAGTTTCCTCCGGGTGAGCAGGCCGGATGCCGAACTGCCGGATATCTCCCCTACCGATGACCGGATATACGAGCGGGCCCGGGAGAACCTGCTCGCCCTCGAATCGGACGGGAGGCTCAGGAAAGATCCGGAGCCCGGTCTTTATGTGTCCACGTTGAATACCACTTTTTTCTGGGCGGCAAAGACTGCGAGAATTTGAGGACGCAAATCCTGGTGGAGAAAGTACTCCATCCTGTACACCCGGCTGCGTCTTGGAACGCGGAGGGGAAATCGCCATATCCAGGAATTCAGCTGCCCACAGGAGAGGTATGTCGAGCCGCATATTCTGGATGGGCCAGGTGATCAGCGATGGCTGATCTGGCGATCTCCCACTGAGCATTGGAGAGGGTGATTTTGTCCAAACGGTGAACGACCTCAAGTCGGATGAAGGCCCGGATCGAGCAGTTGATCGGATCCCGTTGGCCGGCTTCTTTTACGGATCTTACACTCCTCGACGGAGCATAATTCCTTAAGGGCGCGGTGATCGTTCTCAATTGACCAGCAGACAGACGGGAGATCTCTTCTGTCCTGGTTATCCATGGGACCCATGTCCCGGAGATGATCGTTCTTGAAAACCCATCGCCATCGTTGTCATACATCCGGGAATCGATCGGGAATGGATTGGTTCCATCGGTCCGGACCAGGGCGATCGGACCGATCTCCCTGACGACCGGGGGGTGGTTCCCTCACCATTGGTACTACGCCAGTCCAGTCTGCTTTGCAGGGGCCGTATCGATAACGGTGTCATCCACCATCATCCGGCCGGTCCTTCGTTCAACATACGGTTCAACCTCATTCCACACCGTCTCGGGCGGCTGCCATGAAGTTGATGGAATCCAAATCGGTTATTTTCCTCGACTTGTCCACGGACCTTTCTTCTGTCGTCTTAGTATGATCGGCCGGTCTGGTCGCGGGATTGCGTAAGTCTTAAATTATACCACCTCGTTATCCGTCCCGGGCAAAGACAGGTTCGGCAGTCCGATCCAAGATCAGGAGCGTTGACATCCACAAAATGACCGGTGATTCTGGAATCCTCTCCATAGACTTTCTGGCAGGGTTTACCATCTTTTTGCTA
Organism: Methanoregula sp. SKADARSKE-2; assembly: GCA_030919125.1. Lineage (GTDB taxonomy): Archaea > Halobacteriota > Methanomicrobia > Methanomicrobiales > Methanospirillaceae > Methanoregula. Next base: position 630,672 of record CP121470.1, on the reverse strand, counting down.
TCCTTCATCTGGATAGCAACCATGGTCCCGGGACTGTTCATCGGGATCTCCTCCCATACGAGATTATGATGCAGTTGCGTACCGGACAGGTGTTATTCTCGCGGAGGAACCGGGGGCTGCGGGGATCTCCGGAAGATCGGGACCCCGGGGAGTCCTGCCCTGGGAGTTCCAGCCGAACAAGATCGATGTTACCCGGTTCGGGCTTGCGGTCTCTGGAGAGACGCCAACTATCCTTGACGAGAACAAAGTAAACCGTTTCTTCTGTTCAACGATCTTCTCCTATCCCGAAGATTTTTGGAGAAGGGCAGTTTTCGGGAACTACCCGTACCGGTTTAATATTTCCCTGAAGGTTACCGGGGAAGACGGGATACGATCCATCGGAGAAATTATCCCACCGGGTCATGGATATATCCGGAGAGCGGTGAAGATCAAAGGTACCAGCAACGCCACGATCGGTCAGGCGATGATCACCACCCACCGGTACAAAAATGCGGAGAATGTCTCGTTCAATCAGTTCTCCATAGCTATCAACGCATCCGAGCTGCTCGGCGGAAACGTCCGCGATCCCCGGTACCGGATAAATCCGCTCAGCGATAAAATGGTCATCACTATCACCGATCTGGAGGGAACAAGATCCGCATGGAATCCGAGAACAAACCTGACAAGAGTGGATTTTTACCAGCACTCCCCCGGCACAACGAGCCTGCTCTTCTGGTCGCCACCGAACAGTAACTACATCTACGACGATGGAAATGCGACGCTTACCAGACCTCCCATTGCGGTAAGAGATTCGGTCTCGCTTGCCTTTGGGCCGGAATTTTCCCTCTCCGCGGATCCCACGGGAACCCTGTATGTGAACCTGACATTCGGGATGGAGACACCATCACCGTTCCTGAACAACACGCTCAGTACACCATTCGACTATAATTACCACCCGGCGAATGTCACCCAACCGGAACTTAAGGATGCAGTCCTAGAGGTCGCGGTATGGTAGATCCGGATGCCCAGCTCTATACGATAGAGGGAATTTTTGCCGGGCTCATCATGCTCCTGACCCCATACATCATTGTCAACAGCACCTCGATCTATACCCCCGGGGATACGCATATCAGCGATATGCAGCTCGAAGTGATCGGAAGCGATGCCTTAACGATGCTCAATACTGCACCGAACAATTAAGTCGGCTTAAGTCCGCTCCGGAACTATGTCGGGCAGAACGATGGCCCTGCCTTCACAACGGCGTTCCTCAACCTCGTAAATAACCGGACAGGGGGCATGACGGATACAATCCAGTTCGTAGCCACCGTCTCGTACGTAAGACCGGATAACGCCATCAACAGCACCCCCTTTGCACATTCTTCGCGCCCGCTCACGGGGGGGAGCATGCGGTCCATGTCACGGAGTGGGTAATCGTAAAAAATAAGATTCCGGAGAGCCCCATTCAGCGCAACAGAGCAGAACTTGTCGAGGTACTCTTATGGCGGGATTGAACGAAGACGCACAGTGGATTGTGCTCATGGGATTTGTGGTCAGCTCCAGCCTTTTCTTCCTGGCAATCGTGATAAACCAGTCGACCGTCGTCGGCCAGGCCACCGCTGAGGCGGTATCAGAATTTCCCAAAGAGGATATCCGGGGAGTGAGAGAGGTCATAATCCAGTCGGTATACCTGGATGAGCCGGACCGGACGCTCGTCCAGAACGAGATCCGAGCGCTCTCCCTGGCACGACAAAATTCGGTGGTCGATCTCTCATCGGTTGAGATCGGCCAGCACCAGTCTGTGGATATCCATTACAATAACGGGGTGACAGCGTACAGTGAGACCTACTCATCTCCATGACCAATCCCCTGGCAGGCTGGTTGGGGAGGAGGGGGTTACTACCCTGATCGAGTACGTCATGATCTCCGGAGTTCTGATGGGGTTGTTCATTGTCCTGCTTCTGTTGGTGAATGCCAATTTCCTGGAGAACCCGGCAACTACCCTCACCACCTCATCATTCACCGATATCGGGAATGGACTGTCCACACGAATCGTCGACATCTACGCAATCGCCCCGGAAAACGGGACGATCTCCTCCGGGTTCGAGATCCCCGATGATATCGCAGGACGGAGCTATTGTGTGGAGATAGGAGACCTGACCGGCGGAGATCCAAGCACCCGGGATCCCGGGATATTCGGGGATTTTATCGCAACGCAGATAGCGATTTCAGGGATTGGATCCCCCAAGCGGAATACAACCGGGTCCGGGAAGAACAGGATACGTTATGATTCGAGAGGGTTCTAAATGTCACCCGATAACGGACGGGGGGAGTGCAGTGCCGCAGGCTCTGAGTCGATCGGGTTTCTGCTCATTCTTACCATCGTCATCATGGGGATCGGCACGGTTACGCTGTACGGGTACCCGATGCTCATTCAGCAGCAGGCGGGTGCAGACGAACAGATCATGGAGAAGAGCCTGATCGTGCTGCAGAACGATCTCAAAAGCCTTGCTTATAAGTCGGTCCCCTACAAGGAGACCTCGCTGAAGGTGGGCGGGGGATCCCTCACCCTTCACACTTCATTAGAGAGCCCCTCCCCGGCATATTTCTCGGTCTTCGATGATGCCGGGGTTGTTGCCTCTCCTGCCGATCTCCTTCTTTTCCCCATCGGGGATCTCCGGTACCTCTCCCTCAGCGCTGAGTCGATGATCTCCCTTCAAAACGGTGCCGTTGTTAAACGGAGTACGGTTATACCCGGTTCGGTCATGCTTGCCGAACCCCGCTGGTTCATCGACAGCTCCACCAATACCGCAGTAATTTACCTCATCGCGTTCAACTCGAGTACCGTCCTCGCCCGGTCCCGGCACGGTCCGGATGGCATTCGGGGAGGTCATTTATCCTCCACCCACTCCTATTCCACCGGGCGATCGGGTCCATGTACACTATCATCCGGAGAGGGATGCAGACTACTCGCTCGCGTGGAACACCTACTTCGCAGACAGCCTGAAGTTGACCCCCGATGGCTCTGAGGACTACATCCTCCTGACGGGCCCCGGCCAGATGGTCATCAAGCAGTACCAGGTCATAATCAGATCCCTGTAATTTTTGCCGGTCATATCGGGCCTGGTCACCTGAATCAGTACGGGGTCCGGAAGGCTCTCCGGGAACCGGGTGCACCGGCCGGGCAGGCAGGAGAACTATTGTATATCCCAGGCACTGAGAGGATCCTCTTTAAGTGCTCCGACAGGTCAAAAAAGGAAGATCCCCTGCTCCTGCATAACCAGCACCCAGAGGAGAGCACCGGCCCCGAATGCCGCGATGACAAGTCCGGATATGCGACTGATCAGCCGGAGATGTCGTGTACTGATGAGTGACCGGACTGAACCAAGGGACCCGCAGAGGATGATCCCCCAGAGGGTCGATCCGCAGAATACGCCGAGGACAAAGATCATCGTGGCCGATGTCGAGTTCTGGGGGAGGACGACGTCAAACCCGGGAAGAATGGTTCCAAAGAAGACGAGGGTAAGCGGATTTGCAAGGACAAGCATCGAGAGATAATCTTTGAAATACGGCTCACTGCGGAGGTTCAGGCTGATCTCGGCGGGTGTCGTTCTGCTGATCGTAATCCCTGCGAGAATGAGAACGATGCAGGCCAGTATCCGGAAAATGTCCTGCCGGGAAAGGATGAACCCCGAGATTGCGGTCAGGCCGATGACGGTGACCGCCGCGTAGAATGAATCGGCCGTTGCCACACCGAGCCCGGAAACAATACCGTGAGATCTCCCCTCTGCGATCGAACGCCGGATACACATAAGGGCGATCGGACCCACCGGTACCGCAAGGGTGAGACCGATGATCATTCCCGGGACGAATGGGGCGGTATCCACGCAAGGCACCTGTTTTTTTAATTTTTTTCCCCGACACTGGATCGGCATTCTTTAATTTTTTTTGGGATCACGCCGTTTAAAAGCGGCTCCCATTACTCTTGCATTTCACCGCGATTAAGGTTCCAGAGGCGTCCGGCCCAGAACCATGGGTGAGTCCCCCCAGGACTCCGGTTTTATTCGAGCGTCCGCCGGTACGTGAATATCCCGAGGAGAATTGCAGCGCCGGAGAAGATCAGGAGCGCAACAAGATCCGTTCCGATAACATTGATCCCCTGCCCCCGGAGAATAATGCTCCGGAGAGCATCGACCGCATAGTACTCCGGGTTGACGGTCGTTATCCAGCGAAGCCAGTCCGGCATCCCGATTGTCGGGTAGAAGGCCCCGCTCGTCATGAAGAGGATTAGGCTGAAGAAGGCTGCCACGGAAGAATACTCCTGCTGGTTGGTGAACCGCGATGCGATCGAGACCATCAGGCTCGTAACTCCGAGGCTTGTGATGAAAAGGACGAGGAGAACGAGGAGATAGTCCTCAGCACTCTGGATGACGATGCCGGTGATGAGGAGATCCACAAGGAAGATGGTGAACCCGGCAAGGAACGCCCGCACGGTTCCGGATCCTATCATGCCAAGGATGATACTGGATCGCTTTACCGGCGTGACAAGGTAGCCCTCAATGATCCCCAGTTCCCGGTCCCTGATGAGCGCGATTCCGCCGCCAAACATGGTGGTCATGAAGATAGCCATGACAATCACCCCGACGCCGAAGAACTGGATGTACTTGATCTCCCCGTAGATCTTGTCGATCTGGACCGGATTCGTTGCACCGGACCGGGCCAGGACGGTCTGGACCCCGGCCTGGATCAGCCCAGGCGTGGCATAATCGGAACTGTCCACATAGAGTCGCACGGCGTGATCGCGGGAGACGGGCGAGGGGAATACCATAACTCCTTTGATGATCCCTTCCTGGAGATCCCGTTTGGCTTTCTGTTCGTCATTATAAACCGCAACGTCAAATGTCCGGGGGTAATCTTTCTGGGCCAGAGTTTTGAGGTCGTGCAGTGAGGCGGTATAGAGCGGGGTATAATCATTGTACGGTTCTTCCTGGACCACCCCAAGGGGGATATGGGTGATCGTACCGCCGACCGCATTGCCAAAGATCACGAGGTACATGATCGGCATGAAGAGGGTCATCAGGATAACAAACGGGTTGCTCAAAAATTTCTTGAAATCCCGCTTGAAGATCGCAACCGCGCCTTTGATCATCGCCGGTGCCCCCCGGGGGGTGTTCTGCTCTCTCCCCCGGTCCCTTCCTCAAGGTTCTTTCCCGTGAGGTAGATGAAGACATCCTCAAGCGAGGGGGGCCGGATCGAGATCGATCTCATGGGGATCGAGTATCTGGCGAGCAGGGAGACGATCGCGGGGAGGACGCCGCTCCCGTTCTTGGCGGAGATAAAGATCGTGCTGTTTCGGATCTCGGCAGAGTTTATCTGGTCGTTCGTCCGGATTTCCGGGAGGAGCCGGTCATCCATGGACGCAAAACCAATCTCGATAAGATCCCCGGTAGGGATCGTCTGTTTCAGGTTATCGGGGGTGTCAAGAGTGACAAGCCTCCCCCGGTCGACAAAGGCAATATGATGGCAGAGCTTTTCCGCTTCATCCATATAGTGCGTTGTGAGAATGATCGTTGTATCCTCTTGGTTGAGCCGAATGATCTGCTCCCAGACCTCTCTCCTCGATTCGGGATCAAGCCCAATGGTAGGCTCATCGAGGAAGAGGATCAGCGGCTGGTGGATGAATGCCCGGACAATTTCGAGCTTCCGCTTCATACCCCCGGAAAAAGTCTGGACTCTCAGGTGAGCCCGGTCGGTGAGCCCGGTCATCTCCAGAAGCTCCCAGATCCGTGCATCGAGCAGCCGGTCATCAACATTGACCAGCTTGCCATAGAACTCGAGGTTATCGTACGCCGTGAGTTCCACATCGAGCGTGCTGTTCTGGGGACAGACGCCGATGATACTCCGGATCTTCTCCGGGTCCTGGGTGATCTCATACCGGTCTACATACGCCGATCCGGATGTCGGCTGGAGGAGGGTCGTAAGGATCCGGATAAGAGTACTTTTCCCGGCCCCGTTGGGCCCGAGAAGCCCGAAGATCTCGCCCCGGTCCACGTCAAAACTGATATCGTCAACTGCCCGTACGGTCTTCATTTTACTCTGGAAGACTTTTGTTAGGTGACGGATCCGGATACTATGTTCACGTGGACCCTGGCTCCCCTCGGAGGGGTCCCGGACCCCCGCGTCTGCCGCCGTTTTCCCTGGGGTGAATCCATCACCATCGTATGTCTGCGGTTCCATTCTCTGCCCCCCGGGAAGTTTTCGCCAGTATTTTCTTGAGATTATCGAGAGATTCGTTCAGGGTGCAAAGATCCTCGTCGGACAAATCGGTAAGAAGGTACCCAAGATCTTCAAGGAACGCCCCCAGGTGCTTCTCTCCTTCCGGCGTGATCGAGAGCTGAATTCCCCGGCGGTCATCTGAACCCCGCACGCGATCGACCAGGCTCTCAGCGATCAGGGTATCTGAATGTGCGGTCATGTACTGCCTGGATATGTACAACCGTCTCCCGATCTCCGACATGGACTGCGGCCCGGATTTCAGAAGCACGCCGAGGGCCCGGTACCGGGCAACCTGAATTCCGGTGACCCGGCTGTTCCTGAAGACATGCTTGTGATAAAAGGGGATCAGGGCGAGGAGTTTTGTCGCAACCAGGTCTCTGCGGCCTTCCGGCATAATGGTCTCGTCCAGGGTGAGTTTGGAGTTTGTGGTTAATAGTTTTTAGGATGAATAGTTCAATCTGCTAACCATTTTTACGATCCGTCCCCGCAGGCCTGCGCCGGGGACAGGCACCCGGTTACAAGCCCCCACCGGTTGGGGCCGGAGTGGCCTGCAATGATTTATCTCTTAATATCGTCGATCACTATGCAGGCAGATACACTCTCCCTGTACAGAGTACCGGAAGGAGAGAAATTCCATGATAGCACTCCGTTTCTACCGGATTTATGATATTGGCAGGGAAATCGATCTCAACTGGCTGGAGCGTGCCCTGGCCCAGAGTTACTTCACCGCCCGGACGAGTTTTGTCCGGGTCAAGCCGAAATCCATCATGATCGAGGAGCCGCCGCTCTCGATCCTGATGCACCCGGTCCGGGTTGAACGGGATGGCCGGGCCTTTGAATTCTCCGTTGTCGCACGGGTCTATGACATCGGCGCCATCAGTTTCTGCCTGGTTTACGAGAATCAGGAGGCGGATCTCTCTGCCCTTGAAGAGATAGCATTCCTCTTCGCCGGCCAGGAGGGTCTCTCCGAATTTTACGTCCAGTACCTCAAGACCCTGGGCGAGATTATACGCCCGCATATCAAAAATTTCGCCATCAACCCGGATTTCTTTGAGGACTACTCGGTCTATGTCACCGACCGGCGGGATGACTCCATCGACCCGGTCCCGATCCTGATCGGCGAGCGGATAAACATCTCCCCGCAGATGCGGGAGGAGATCGTCAAGAACTCCCTCAGTTACACGACAGATGATCTCGCTGTCCTTTCCTGGGACTCTGCCCTCCTCTGCAACCCCGAGAGCCCGACCGATCTCATCGATCTGATCGAGTTTGCCAACGTGCAGGTTCTCGAACTCCGGTACTATGACCGGGAACTGACCCGGGAGATGGAGAAGATGTACGATGACATCGAGCATGCGGACCGGCTCTCCCAGTTCCGGCGCGGTCATAAATACCACGCCATCATGACAAAGCAGATGGAGTCCTATGCAGAAATCTCGGAAGTTATCGAGAAGGTCAATAACCTCATCAAGGTCACGGAAGATGTCTACTATGCCCGGGTCTACGCGACAGCGCTGAAGGTGCTGAGGAGCGGACTCTGGTCCGAGAGTGTCAGCCGCAAGATCGAGGTTATCCAGGAAAACTACTCGATGCTCTCGGATGAGGTCAGGATCCAGCACTCCAACTTCCTCGAATGGATTATTATCATCCTCATAGCACTCGAGTTCGGGCTTGCGATCTTCCAGAGCCTGCTTCGCTAAGAGCTGGAGAGGTGACAGAAAACGGGCTTTGAATGTTTCCAGTGCGGCGACTGCTGCAACCAGCTCGGTCTCGTTCACACGATCAAGGAAGAGTACGGGAACTACCGGTACCTCATCCGGAATGAATACACCGGGGAGGTGACCCCGGTCGAGGTCGATCCGGACAAACGGGAGATCTTTGGAGATACCAGTATTTTTCTCAAACTCCCCAACACGTGCCCGTTCTTCCGGCACCAGCAGGGCAGCGAGAGAGCGTATTGTACAGTCCATCTGACCCGGCCCGAGATCTGCCGCGACTACGGGTGCTGGCGCCTTCTTATCCTGAATCATAAGGGACGGCGGGTCGGGAGGATCAAGTACCTACGGACCCTTCATTCGGAGGATGCGGACCTCTCGGATCTCTGGGAAAAGTGCGTTGAAGAGCACAAAGAGCCGGATGATGCAACGTGGGAGGACTATATGATCCGGATCCTGAATCAGGCAGGATATACCGTTCGCCGATGATCTCCTGGCCGTGAAAACGCAGGGAGAACGTTGAACAGAAGATGTCCGGATGATGGACACACTTCCAGAGGATTCACCGGGATCGGGTCCCACATTTTACGATGGTACCCACCTTTTGCCAGCGACTCCGATCCCCGGCCTTCCCCCGCTCTCTCAAACCGGCTGGGGAGAAGGTTCTATGATGGGGGCGGATCATCACGGGCTTAACGATCTTCCTCCATCCGGTCCATACTATTCCTCATGCCGAAAGACTCCCCGCACAATATCACCGGCTCCGATCAAGAAGATCAAAAACAAAATGATCCTCCACAACCTCTCAAGAATTATTACTCCTTCATTGTTCCTTCTTCTCTTGGGGGTTTTCTGTGGAGCCAAAGGATCCTTTTGGGAAACTAGCTCGTATTACGAAGATAAAAGTATTTCAGATCCTGCACCGGGTCTCTGAACCCCTCTGCCGTTGCAGTGAATGAATACGGCAGATCTGTACACCACCGTGCCCCTGTCGGGGGGGTAAATTCCCACGATCGTACAGATCCATCAGTCTCTTTTGCATGAACGACCCCGGAGAGGGATCCATGGATGGATGGAGGTTGCGTAGATGCCATACTCTGGAACACGGATCTCGACGCGGTACTGCTCCGGTGTTCCCCGGGCGTCTCCGGTAACGTACCAGTTCTTTTTGCCATCTTCTGCATTCGTGAAACGGGGGTAGGGCCCCTAGGAATAGCCTTCGGACCAGGTCCTGTATGTTCCCGCTTCCAGGTGTGAGAACAAAAACATGGCATGTAGATCAATCTCTTTCTTTTCCGGAAGGCTGCAGGATCCGGAGATGGTAAAATTCCCTGTTGCAGGTATGTCCGGCAGGGGATCGATGGTGATCCACACCCCTGCCGGTTCCTGATCCGGGGCATTCTTCTGCTGGACCCCGTGGACATCTTGCATAAAAACCGGGGTCCCCGTGCCCGCCCACCGAGGCAAGGTAATGAAAAGGATTACCGCAGTCAGGGCGAGTGCGATCGCAGAAACGATGAGGAAGCGTATCCATGAGCTCATTAAGGGTAATTTGGATATTTCGATATAAACATGGCGTTGAGTGAAAACATTTTGCACAGATATTGTCGGATTTGCTCGGGAGAAAATCTCAATCACGAAAAATTGTAAGAACCGGTGAATGGTACATATAATCATTTTGTCAGCGATCTCCTTCATCTGAATCCTCAGAATTCCTGCTTTCAGATCACCGCCAAACTTCCCTTTTAAGCTGGAGGATTGATTTTCAACACGTTGACATCTCTGGTGTCTGACATCATCAAAGTGAACAGCCATTTCCGGTCGGTAAGTACCTCCGCAATAATCGGCATTCTAGGATCGAGGGGGCAGGCAAATCTCATCTGATCTACCGATGGATCGCTTCAGAATCGTATCCTCTTATCCATACCATAACAATCCGACTTTTGGATTTTGTGGCATTGTCGAAGCCGTTTTTTTGGTATGTTGGGTATCATGAACCCGGCCTTGAGAGGATACGAATCCGGTAATTACCTGATTTCCGGTATCACCAGAGATTGGAGTTTTTCAGGAAATGTTTTGGGATCCTAACAGTTCGGGCAGAATAATTCATGGCTCCGAATATCCGCCGGTAAACCCGGATGGATCGATAGCGGTAATGGCAATCAGTTCATCGTTTGAAGATGACGTACCCGTTCTCTTCCTGAATGCATAGCGGAGGTACAGAGTTTTATCCGGCTGAAAAATTTCTGAAGCGTCGTGAAATGAGGTCCGACTGAGAGATCCAACTCCTCTTGGACCAACTCCAGGTTTCCGATGCCTTCAACGAACGCCGGGTAGTGTTGGTTCCGGCAATCTTTGAAGAAGATCAGGACAAGAAATTGGTGCTTGAGTAAAGATCCTCTCCGAATAGTTGCTGGAATATGGTGTAATTCGTATCGCTTTCACGATCGAAATCGTTGCTCGGACAGACCTGATCTTCCGGCTTGCTGATTTCTCTATTGTCTCTTACTTTTTGAGCACACACTCTGGTATGGCGACAATATACCACTCCAATGCAAAAAATTAAAAAAAACTATGGAGACCTAAAACGCGAGGAGAGATCAATTTTTCGGCACCGCACAGAGCTGGCCGAATTTATTGATACTATATGAGGCAAGGATGGCTGCATCATCAAGGTTTTTCTCACCGATACCAATCCGGCTCATCTTGTCCCGGATCAGTCTGATCTTCTTTTCATTGTTCTGCATAAGAATACTACATCATTGTCTGGTTTTTCACAATCGCCTGGCATAAAGCCCGACTTCTCTCACCGTCAAGGGATCAAAAAAAGGGATCCAATCCGGAAAAGCCCGGGGATCCGGTCAGAGATACCGGTTCTTTCTTAACCAGTCTGCCTGGGGGGGGAGGTACCGGTAGATAATGTCACACTTGTCGTCCTGGAAAGCCCATGGTGTGACGATCAGGATGTCGCCTTCGCGAATCCAGACCCTCTTTTTGATCTTGCCCTTGATACGGCCCATCCGGGTTACGCCGTCATAACAGCGTACACGGATATGGTTTGCTCCCATCATCAGCTCGGCGAATGCAAACTGCTCGTTGGCCCATTTCTTTGGCAACCGGACACGGACAGTCGGGGTGCCGTCCTCATTTACCGCATTCAGGTCGACATCGTCGTCCTTTTTCCCATTATAACGAATTGGAACAACTCCCTCTTCGTATATTTATTGTCCTGCGATACGATGAATGTATGCCCTGTACCCCGGGTGTTTTTCCGGGTACCGCACCTCATCTCCCCATAGTGCTTTTCCGGGTTAACCTTAGCCTGCACGAATGTCCGTCGGGGCCTGTACTTCATCTCCCGGTTTGCAGTCGGACTCGTACTCGATAACATCTTCCTCCAGGGCGACAAGGACCTTCTCAACGAATTCATCGAAGTTTGCCATAGGCCCCCACTGTTCAATGGTATAATTCCCGTAAACCTCCGGGTTCTGGATGATCAGGACATTCCCCTCCTGTTCCCTGCCCGAGATGTATTTTTTTGACCTGTGCGCGTTGTGGAGGCTGTCAATCTTTTTGGGCATCTTTGCAAAAACTTCCCAGTACGATTTCTGGTCGCGGGCTTCAAGATAAATCTCATGCTCCTGCTCGAATTTTTTCAGTAATTTCTCTGTTGGCGGGTACATGGTCTCTTACACCTTCGTGAATGATGCACCGATATGCACAATGTATTATAAAATTGTTTCCAAAAGAAGAGGCGTATGAGAGGAGCAGGCCCACATCTCCAGGGTGGCGCACGGTACGCCGGTACCGTTTTTTGCCACAGGCATATTTTTGTTCCTACCCGGCACGAATAATCCAGAAGAGGGGGGCTGTTGGCCGGGAGATCATCGGACCTGCCCATCGGCTGTTTGGCCGCATTTGTGAAGGCCCGGGGAATGAGGGAAGAGGTGTTCGATGCAGTATCGGTGAAAAAATCGGCGTACTACCAAGAGATTATTCTCGCACGTCTCCATGATCACGGCAGCCTGCTTCATGTCATTCTAGTAGAGCGAGACAACTAAAACTGAGGGTAAAGCCGTTTTAGTTTGATCCTTGCACTTTCAGAAGTAAACTGAATCAGAACGAGGGTTTGGCGAGGTATGCGAGCCGGAAAATGCACAAAAACAGAATGGAAATCCCACGTTTTTTTAAATAGTGCGGGGAGCCGGATTTGAACCGACGAACTCCTTCGAGAATAGATCTTGAGTCTATCGCCGTTGGCCAGGCTTGGCTATCCCCGCCCATCGAAAACAAATGTTTTCAGGTAAGTAGAAGGATTTTTGTGCACATCAACTTATCCGCCGGGGCGCACGTATCTTGGGATTATTTCCGGCGAGAGATACATAAAAGATCGGTTCCTGTCACAGTTGATCTCGCGGGAATTCTTTTATGAGCTTCCCCCGCAACATCTCACCTGTCCAGTCCCTCGGGACTCACAATGGAACATTCCCTGCATTCCTCGCACTCGAACTCCAGGGTTGAATGCCGGATATCATAGCTCTCCAGCCTCTTTTTGATCGTCCTCTTCACGATCTCGATCTCGTCCATATCCCTTTAACAGGAGTAGATGTGCGCATCGAGGACATTGATCTCGGAACTGATGCTCCAGAGGTGGAGATGATGCACGCCAGAGACACCGGGCACACCCTTCATATCGGCGACCACGGCATCAACGTCGACCGAACTCGGGGTAAACTGGAGAAGGATGGCGAGCGTCTCCCGGAGGATCCCGGCGGCAGAGATGACGATCATCACCGCGATAAATCCGGAGAGGAGAGGGTCGGCGATCGTCTGGCCGGTGAGCGCTATCCAGACCGCTGCTGCTATAACCGCAACCGATGAGACCGCGTCGCCCATGACATGGAGGAATGCGCTCCGGACATTCAGGTTGTGGCTCCCGTGGAGGAGGAATGCGACCGCAACATTCGCGACCAGGCCCATAACCGCGACTGCACCCATGAGCACCCCCTGGACCGGTTCCGGGTGAAGGACCCGCTGGTATGCTTCCCAGAGGATACCGGCGCTCACCGCTATGAGGAGGGTTGCGTTCAAGAACGCCGCAAAGACCTCGGCCCGCCGGAACCAGTACGTCTGCTGTTTGGTGGGGAGGCGTGCCGCAAGCGTGATAGCCCCGAGGGAGAGGATGAACGTGAGAACATCGCTGAACATATGGCCTGCGTCGCTGACCAGCGCGATCTGCAGCGACTGCCGGTAATCCCGGTGAACGTCTTCCATGGACCCTGATCCCATATCGTCCCGGAGATTTTTAAAAAAAAAGGATCTCTCCCCGGGTCCCATCCAGGCGCGCCGGAGAGCCGGTGTTACATGAAGTCTGCAAGGCCGAGCTGCTCGTTCTTCTCCTCACCGAAGGTCGAGAGGATGGCCATATCGATAACTTCGACCCGCTGCTTGGTGTACTCGGAGACCTTGTACTTCCGGCAGATCTCCCGGGACATCTCGAGGTACTTCTTGACTGATCCCTCGTGCACGGTAGGGATGATCGGGCCGTTGCAGATGTTCTTGCCCCGGAACTTGGTGCATTTCCCGGCGAGCGGCATCCGCCGGTAGCTGGTGTTGCACTTCGTACACCGGCACTTCTGTTTCGAGAAGGCCGAGAGGTTGCCCATCAGGTCGCGGATGAAGTGCGTGTTGAGAACCCGTTCCGCGACATCGTCGACATCGACAGCCCGGATCTTCTCCGCGAGGACGAGCTCCGCTTCGAGCTTCTCGGTCATCGATTTCAGCTGGGTGTACATCGACTCCCGGGGCCCGAGCGAGATATCGGAAGTGTCGTGCGTGAACTGGAACCCTTCAACCTGCCAAGGCGTCCCGAGGCGGCGTTCAACCCGGTCGATGAGACCCGAGACCGTCTTTGGTTCCGCGTAGTTCAGCGCCCCCAGGTACATCTCCAGCGGATACCCCCTGCAGACATCGACGTTCAGGGCCTCCTTGTCGATCTCGGAGGGATCGATCCTTGAGGTGAGAACGAGGGGAGCATCCATCGAGCCGCCCCGGTTCTGGGGGAGGAACGAGCGCGAGAAGTTGATGAGCCCGTCGAGGAGGAGCATGATGCAGTCCTCATCCCCGTCGCACTGCCCGGTGAAGATCCCGTTCGCGACGAGGGTGTGGTCGTCCGCGACCGTCAGGCAATAGACCCGCTCCTCGGGAGACGGGACGATATCGATGGCCTTGATCCGGTCGGTGATCACGTTCATGCTCTCGAATGAAGGGACCGCATCGCCGACCTTCAGTTCCCGTGCCCGGATCTTCCGGAGGTAGTCGGTGTCCCAGACGAGCATCGCATGGTCAGGTGTGACAACGAGTTCTCTTCCCCGCACTGTGGTGAACCGGATCAGGGTTGCCGGTGCCCGGTGGATGGAGACCGAGGTGATCTTCCGGAGGTGGAGGCCCCCGGTTGGGTCTATCGTGCGGGTGAAGTAGCAGTGCGCGGGATCGGAGTAGTAGGTCCCGAGCCAGTCGATGCCGGGCTGGCTCACGTCAAAATTCTCCAGCACGAATCTGCGGAGCGGCGCCTTCTTCCAGTCCCTCCCGTCATAGAACTCGATCTCGGTATCGCCGTAGAAACAGTTCCGGCGCTTGGCTGCGTGGAAGAACGGGTGGCCGTACCCGACGTCCGCCCGGGTGAACCCGATAATCCGCGCCAGTACCCCGGCGCTTGTGTGGGGGGCGAGGCCGATAACGAGATGCCCGACCAGGTCTCCGGGTTTTTTGATGTTATAGAACGGGGGCATCTTGTACAGCCGGACGAGGAGTTCGTCCATGAATTTTGCCACGCTCACCAGGTACTCGGCACAGGAGTCCGAGACAAGGATATCTTGGGCGCGCATCTCGACGACCTGCTGCTCGCTCTGGAGATCGTATCCTTTCGTGTCCTTCGTGTACCCGAGAGACCGGAGGTGTTCCACCGATACCCGGATCTCATCAGGCCGGATATGGGTGAGCGGCAGATCGATCATGTCGAAACGCGTTGTCCCGTCCTTGAAGACGAAGATATTCTGGGCCCCGCGGAGAATGCCCTTCTCCATAAGCTCGACGGTCTTCTCCCGGGAGATGAGGCCCTTGACCCCCTTGACGAGCGGGACGCTGTCGATCTTCATACCGAGAGCCTCGATCGCCTTCGCATACTCGGCCTTCACGTTGATGGTCATCCGCTGGCTGCAGGTGGTCGGGACATTACAGCCCGGGCACCGGCTCTCCTTCGTCTCCCAGCCGCACTTGGTACAGGTGGTGAGAGCAACGGTATGTCCGCCGCACTGCTCGCACCGGTTGAGGTAATTGATCGCCCCGCAGGCCGTGCACTGCCTCCTGCCCACCTCGATCTCGATGATGCCGCCTTCCTTCTGGATGTCGATCTCGGTTGAGGCCGCATCGACCTCGGCGATATGAGCCGAGGCGGACTGGATGGAGCGCCGCGAGCCCCCCGTATCGCCGAGCGGGAAGAGGACATGGGGCGGCGGGTTCATCTTCCGGGGCTTTGACTTTCCCGGCCTGCCCATACGCCCCCCGATCCGGGTCCCGGACCGGGACCGGAGCTCGAAACCGGCAAGATGGCTGACCAGGTCCAGCGGCCTTTCAGGAGCTGCCGGGGCGGTAGCCCAGGTCTCGCGCTTCTTGAGCGCCTCGTCAAGGCCGAGCCCGGCAAGGAGCGCCCGGTAGGTCCTGATCCGGACAACCCCCTCCCAAACCTCGTGGGGGATGAGGAGTTCTTCGAGCGCTGCCTTCGCTGCGGGCTCGATGGGGAGGACCAGCGAATCCTCCGCGATCTTCCCCTGACCTGCCACGAAACCGGCGAGAGCGGTTATCTGCTCTACTGTTGCATCGTCCCAGAACCATGTGTACGCCGGGTGGAGGAATCCTCCGGCCCGGGCGAGGGCAAGCGCCTCGATCTCATCAGCAGGCGGTTTTATCCCGGGCGAATCGAGCGCCCACCACTCATCGCAGTAGCCCGAGGGGACGAGGGGGTGGTTGTTCTCCAGGAACTCCCCGAAGGAGATGAGGATCTCGCCCACGTCGAGGATCCTTTCGATCGAAGGATTGAGTTTCCGTGCGGTACCCTCGTCATCTATCCGGAGCACAGTGCCACCCGCAAGCCGGACGGTCGGACCTTCTATGGAATCGACCGGCACGACACCACAGGCCTTGCCCGGCCGCTCGGTCTTCATCTGGGTTCCCGTAGCCAGGAACTCGCCGAGGATATGGAGCGTTGCCGGGTGCATCCCGGCCGCTGCAAAGCCGGTGTTCCGGGACCGGCCATATCGGAGCCGGAACCCACCCTTGCGCATCGGGTAGGAGAAGACCGGCCTGCCGCCGATAAGATCCCGGAGGTACTTGTCGAGGGGTTTGATCCCGGCTGTCTTCTCGCCATCGCCGGATTTTGCACCGGCGATGAGCTTCTCGAGCCAGTCCCAGCCGGTCATCTTCATCTTCTCGACCCTTCCTTTGAGCTTCCTGGCCTTGCCGGCAATGCCCTCGCCGATGACGAGCGCCATCCCGCCCCGGACCACGTTCGTCTCGACCCGCTCAAGGTTCCGGTGGCCCGAGACCTCCTCCTGCTCGGTCGCTTCGCCATCGACGCAGACCGGGCAGTTCTCGATGATGAGCCGGATCTCGGCCTCGCTCGGGAGGTACTGGAGGTTCATGATCGAGTTGTACTGCCGGATCTCCTCGATGTACCGCTCGACCTCTTCCTGCCGGGGGATATAGCGGTTGATCCCCAGCTTCTGGCGGACGTAATCCCCGACGAGCACGGACATCGCCTGGGCCGTTCCCCCGGCACTCCGGATGGGGCCTGCATAGAAGATCATCAGGTACTGGCTGCCGTCATCGTTCTTGCCGAGCGAGACCTTTGCGATCCCTTCGGTCGGAGCGGCAACGACACCCTCGGTCAGGAGCGCCATCGAGACCCGGATCGCGTGGTCGAGGATCTCATCGATATTCTTCTCCCCGAACCTGCGGGCAACAAAATCGTCGCCAATGCGGAGGGCGGCCTCCTCACGGGACATCTCCTTCTCGAGCTCCCGGATCCGGGCTGCGACCCCCTTGATGTTGAGGAGCGCCTCGACCCGATCCGCGAGATCGCTCGCGATCGGGATCTCGACCTCGGTATTCGGGTCGCACCCCCGGGATCGCGCTTCTTTTGCGACCTCGATCGCCCGCAGGAGGTCGTCCATCAGCGACTTTTCATACGCCTGCATCGCCGGCGAGAGCTCGATCATAGCTGACAATGGTTTTCTCGGTTCGGGATTTATAGTTGTTTTATCCTGCAGCGGGCTGGATCCACCGTTGTGAAAGAATAAGGGGGACCATCCCCGGCTACGAACAGGATCCGGACACTAGCCAGAAAAAAACGAGTGGAGGAGGGAAGGAGAAGGGGTACCAATTCGGAGATCAGGAGCGATTTCTGTCCTCCGCGACTTCATCCTGGATCCTCTTTACCATCGACGGGAGCCCGGTCTCCCCCATCTGCCAGAGGGTGAGGGAAGAGCAGCTCCTGATGAGGGCATCGGCATCGTCCAGCCGCCGGGTAAGGGGTTCAACCGCGGGCTTGCCGATCCGGCAGAGCGCCTGGGATATGTACCCCCGGAGAACGGCGTCCTCGCTCCCCATGGCATCGATGAGGGACTCGACTGCGGATCCACCCATGGATCCCAGGGCAGCTGCGGCATACCGCCGGAAGTCGCGATCCGGATTCTCAGCCAGGGCCTTAAGGAGAGGTTCGATCGCTTCGGCCCCGATAGTCCCAAGCGACATCGCCGCGTACCAGCGATGATCGTTGTCCTCAGCGGTCGCGAGCATCGTGATAAGAGGCGCAACTGCCGGAAGACCGCATCTCCCGAGGGCCGCAATTGCCGTATGCCGCTCCTCAAGGGAGGGATCGTCAAATTTTGCGATGATTTGCTCGGGGCTCTCTCCTTCCTGCTGATGAACGGTTGCCGGGTTATTCTGCTTCACCATCTTCACCTTCCCGATCGGCCAGTTTACCGGCCGTTCCCTGCTGGTCCGATATACCGCCGACCATCGGACCCACGGTCGTTACAAGAATTGCGCTCAGCGCTTCCGAGATCGCCTCCCCCCCGGTCCCCGGCATTTTCGAGGAGCTGGACGAGAGGCTGGAGAGCATCATCGGCGTGAAGATCTCCAGCCGCTCTCACCACCTCGATCCGGATCTCGCCCCGGGTGAACTTCAGGAACCGGATGAGGGGCTCCACCGCAGGGCGACCGATCGCTGCAAGGGCGGTTGCGGCCTCGATCCTCACCTCATCGCTCTCGTCACCGAGCGCCTCGATAAGGGGTTCTGCTGCTATCGGGTTTCCGGTCAGGCCGAGGGCGATTGTTGCCCCCCACCGCTGCCGGGGAGTTCCTGTCCGGACGAGTTCGGAGAGCCGGTTCAGGACCGGCTCACCGATCATGCCGAGGGCATGGCCTGCCCGGCTCCGGACGTACCGGTCATCATCCGGGTGCTCCAGCAGGGTCGCCAGAGGGCCTACGGCCGGATCCCCGATCCGGGAGACCTTCTGCATCACCGATCTCCCCGAGCGCCTCCGCGGCCTTGAACTGCACCTCGGGGTCCGGGTTATCGAGTGCCCGGATGAGACCGTCGATCTTCCGCTGCTCCTTAAGTTTTGCGACATTTGTGCCGAGGATTCCGGGGAGGTGGTTCTTCCAAAAAAGGGAGAGGAGAACCCATGCGGTCAGCACAGGGTATCGCCCCATCTCTCCGGATCGCAGCGGCGCAGGCAGGTGCAGCATCCGAAATGAGTATCGTTCTAAAACAGGATAAAAAGATAGGCTGCCAAAGTTCCCTCCGGGGGATCTGCTCCTTGTGGATTCACACAAAGCCGAGGAGCGCAGGGACGAAGATGATGACAAAGAAACAGACCATCATCAGGAAGCCGAGAGGAAGGCCGACCCGCGCCCATTCCTTGCTCGTAATTTCCAGCTTGCCCGCGGCTATGATGTTGGGAATGTTCCCCGGGATCAGCATCCCCCCAGCGATGAGGAGGCCGAGGAGCGTCCCGGTGATCTGCTGGGGGGAGAGGACCGGGCTTATCTCCGCAGCGGCGAGGGTCGCGTTGTCGAGAACTGCCGAGACGATATTTATCCAGTAGAGGCCCGCGGGGGGGATGCTCACGATATAATCGACGATGAGCGGCTTGAACCCCTCGCCGAGGAAGACGAGGGCCATGATGAACAGGTACACCTTCCCGGCCCGGATGACGACCTCCCGGATGGATTCACGCTCGACCAGGCATTCGATGACCTCGTCATCGGCGTGCCGCAGGGTGGAGATAAAGACCCCGGCAACCCCGAGGATGAATACAGTCGGGACGATGTAGATCCCCAGGATCCGTACCAGGAAACCGAAGTCCGCAAAGTACGGGGCTCCCGCGAGCTTCGAGACAACAATCGTCGAGAGCGGTTCGCCAAGGGGGGTCAGGCCGGCACCGAGGCCGATCGAGAAGCAGGCAACGACAACAACATCGATCTTTGCCTGCCGGCCGAGGGGAAGGGCATTGATGATCTCGACGAGGATGATTGCCGCGAGGATTGCGGATATGATACTGGAAACAAGACCGAGGATAACGATCAGGCAGAGGGTAATAATTTTTAAAGAGACCCGGCCGGTCAGCGAGGTTATGGCTTCCTGCAGCCAGTGGTGGAATGCGTAGATGAGGAGACCCACGAGGAGCACGATCTGGACGATCCCGACTGGGATACCGCAGATGCTGGTGATATTGAGCGGGGAGGTGAGCGCCTCGATGATCACTGCTCCACTCCATCCCGCAGGTTCACCCGGCACGGATGCAAGTCCGGCAATACTCAGGGCTGCACCGCCGCAGGCAAAGAGAAAGACTTCAAGGTTGTGTTCTACGATCTTTACCTTGAAGGGGAGGATGAGAACGAGAGCGAAGATGCCGAGAAGGCCGAAGCTCACAAAGATATCCAACAAGACCCCCCTCCCTCTTCCGTCTCTCTCGCATCTCTCTCCCGCATGATCGAACAAGCCGCCATCGTCGTCTGGTTAAGGGTATGTAATTTTGAGGTTAAAACGAACGCTATCTCGAGGGATCTCCCCTCATGCTTCAAAGATCCCCGATCACAACCCCGAGGTTGCAACATCAACACAGTTCTCGATTGTGCCGATCCGGGCGACGGCTCCGCACATATCCGGGACATACGCAAGGGCCTTGCCGCTGTTTACCATGATCGCCTTGTACTGCTCCATAGCCGGAGAGACCACCATGCAGGTATCGGCATAGACCCGTGCCCCGCTCCGCTCAATCGCCTCAACAGGCCGCGGGTTGGCATCGATGACCCCCTGGGAGGCAAAGACGTAGAACGGGATCTTCACGTGCCTCCCGGCCAGGAGCCGGGAGATCTGCCCGAGCTCTTCGGGAGAGCAGTGCGGGCAGCCGACCGCGACCGCGTCGACCGGGATATCATCAAAGAGCCGCTCGAACTCGGCCGGTTCAACCGAGATCGTCTCAAGGCCGGTTACCGGAAAAGGGGTGGCTACCGCATCGGGCGTTACCCCCTCAACATGGTAAAGCGCGACAGCGCCGGTCGCCGCCATTGCTGCACCGAGCGCCTTGAGCTGGTCGCGGTCCGGCCGGATCCCCCGGAAGTACGGGATCCGGTTCCCTGCGAGTTTTCCTGCATGATACCCGAGCGCACCATACTCTGCGATCCCCATCTTCCGGCTCGGGGTCGGGAGATCGATGACTACCGCGGGGGTCCGGTTCTCTGGGAGGTGCAGGCCATAGCAGGGGGTCTTACCGATCAGGGCAGCGGCAAGGGCGGCGGGTCCGCCCTCCCGGTTCGTCCGGGCGCCGATGACGGAGTTTGCGTAGCTGACCGCGGAAGACTCGGACCAGGCCAGATGGTCGGAAAACGAGGTCTGGCGGAGATAGTACGGAGTACAGGTGCATTCAAGGGCGATACCGAGGCGCTCGTAGGCAGCGATAACCGCGTTCTGTTTGGCCGCAAACCCGGGCCCGATGCCCATCTCCTCCCACCGGCCCCGGGGCATCCCGATCGGGTTCAGGACCGCCGGCACGACTGTCTTTGCGTCCAGGCTCGCAAGCCACTGGAGGCCATATTCGCCGATAGTTTTGTAGGAGGCGCCGCTGACCTGTGCGCTCTTGATCGCAACGAGCCGTTCCGCACCGAATACCTTGCCCAGCGCAACGAGGAGTTCGAGCATCTTCTGCCGGGTCTCGCCCTGCTCGCCGGCCAGGATCCTCTCGTCTTCACGGTCGAGGAGCATGGAGATCACCAGCTGGCGCGCCGGAAATCATCCTCGCGCCCGAGCACCATCGTTGCATCCACACCGACTTTGACGTTCGTCCCGTCCTCGAGCTGGCAGGGGTCGAGCGATGAACCCCGGACCCCGGTGATCACCAGGATGTCCCGGTCGCCGCTGACCCGGGTCGCGATCGCGTACTCGACATCGTCCGGGTCCTTTGGGTCAATGTCCTCATCAATAACAACGACGTGTTTCAAGGAGGTGTGTGCCGCAAACGCCGCCATGATTGCGTTCTTCCCGTCACCCTGCGTGCTCTTCTTGATCTGGATCACCGCGTGGAGGTACCCGCAGCCGCCTCTGGTGAGAACGACGTTCCTCACCTCGGTAACCCCACTAACCGCCTTGTAGATCTTCGGTTCGTACGGCGCACCCATCAGCATCTTGTGCTCATCGCCACCCGGGAGGATCCCGTGGTAGATGAAGTCGGGTCTCTTGTACATCCCGGTGAACTCGATGACCGGCTGGCGCCGGACGGGATCATAGGTGCCGGTGATATCGACAAACGGGCCTTCCTCGGTGAGTTCGGAGCCGATGTACCCCTCGAGCACGATCTCCGCATCCGGCACGAGCACGCCGTTGGAGCATCGGCGTACGGTCATCTCGCCGCCCATGAGCTCCGACGCAAAGCTGAGTTCCCTGCCGGTCGGGACCCGGGTACAGCTCGCAAAGGTTACCGCAGGGTGCGTACCGATAGTGACGGCTATGGGGAGTGTCTCGCCCTTCGCGAGCGCCTTTTTGAGCATCACGTGCGTGTGCCGGCCTTCGACGAGCCGTCCTGCAACCCGGTGATCATCGAGGAGAAGCATCCGGTGGATCGAAGCGTTCTCAACACCTTCAAACCGCGAGAAGACAATTCCCGAGGTGAGGTACTTCCCGGCATCCCTCGGGAAGTGGTGCAGGATGGGGATCTTCGAGAGATCCGGCTCTGTCATCGGAAGCGTCCCCTCTGTCGTGACCATCCCGTCGAATTTCGCCTCAGCGAGAGTCTGTACGATCTTCTTCTCCTCGATCCCGAGCGCGATCGAGAGGGATGTCCGGCTTGCGGTCAGGTTCATCACCGCCCGGGCACCCTCGATCTTATGGAAGAAGAGGAGCTTGTCGGTCGATGCCGAGATCTCTGCCGCCTGCATATGCGTGGAGACCGGCTCCTCAACATCGACCACAAGCCCGCGTTCCCGCATCTTTTCTATGAACTCACGCATCGTAACCACTCCATCGCTTCGCAAGGGTATGTTCCACCCCGAGATGATCGAGAATTCGGGCAACGACCATGTCCACGAGATCGTCGATCGTCTGCGGCCGGTGGTAGAAGGCCGGGCAGGCCGGCATGATCGTCGCTCCTGCATCCTCGGCAGCGAGCATATTTTTGAGATGGATCTTCGAGAGCGGCATCTCCCGGGTGACAAGGATACAATTCCTTCCCTCCTTGAGGCAGACATCGGCCGTCCGGGTGATGAGGTTCTCCGCATACCCGTGGGCGATTGCAGCGAGGGTCTTTGCACTGCACGGGACCACAACCATACCATCAAACCTGTGGGATCCGCTTGCGATCGGCGCCCCGATAGAATCGATGGTATGGTACGTTGCATCGAATCCCGAGAGGGATACGCCCTCGTATGCAGCGATCTCCGTGCCGACATCGGACAGGATGAGGTGGACATCTGCCTCCCGGCAGAGCACCTCAAGCAGGCGTCGTGCATAGCACGCGCCGCTCGCTCCCGTCACCCCGATAACAAACTCTTTCTTCATCTGCCTACCGCTCTCCTGTGTTACCAATGTCGGATTTAGGCTAAAAAGAGTTTATGCCGGATCCTGCCCGGTTACCGGAGACTACCTGGATTTCGGCGGCGCAAAGAAGCGATACCGGACCTGGGCTTCCTCGACCTTTCGTGCGTGGGAGGGGTTGAGGTCACGGCGCGCTTCGATAACAAGGGTGTTGAGGATATTGTGGAGCCGCAGGGTGTCGTAGTCCTTCTCCTTGTGCTCATTCAAGAAGTCGAGGAGGTCGTTGACGCCCTTCAACACCCCAGTGCTCCCGACAAGGTTCAGCCGGTTCAAGGTGAGCGCCAGGTTCCGCTTGGCGATATCCATCTTGTACGCATCCCCGCCTGCAAGATTCAGCTCGGTGATCGCATTTAAGAGATCGGTATAGATCCGGAGTTTGTGGGTATTCTCGTACATCCTTCGCTCAGATGCTTTCAGCTTCAGGAAGGCAACCCCCACGATGATGATTGCCACACCACCTGCCATCCAGACGATCCAGTCTTCAATCATACAATCCTACCTCAGGTCTACGGATCCCGTTTTGCGATATGCAGATCAACTCTGACCCTGTTGCCTCTCATCTCAAGCTGGTACGATCCGGTCCTGTACATCGGATACAACTGTTCTCTCTCAGGGGGGAATGTTCTTCCGTACCCGTAGTGCTCAACCTCGTTTGTATCGACGTTGGTGACATTCATCGTGAACCAGCAGTCCTCCACGTCATCGTCCAGCGGGGTTACCTTGAAATTGATCCCCCATGAAGGGTCTCCAACATGGAACTGCTCGACAGAATTTTCCGTCTCGCTCGAGAACGTGTACGGTTGCCTGAGATAACTGGCACCAAGGGTGAACGGGGCATGGCGTGGGGAAGGCGGGGCCGGATTCGTCGTGCACCCGGCAATAGTAATCCCGGCAGCGAGGAGGAGCAAAATAATAATCGCAGGCGTTGCACCGCTGTCCATATACTACAGAGATGGGAGCGTTGGTATATTACAGTTCCCGCACGCCCGAAGATCCGGAGGGCTTGATCTGCACAGGATTGACCCTCCCGGAAGTGCCGTTCTCCTTCAGGTACCTTGGTTGACCGATAATACACCCTAAAAGAGGGTTCCCTGCCGGGTCGGTTTTTTTATGTGCAGGAGATCACAGCCGGCCTCAGCAACTTTATTACGGTGCTCATGGAGGGTATAGACCCCGAGGCGCCACTGCTCCTTCCTCGTGGCATTCAGGGTCCGGATCCGGGGGGAGATCTCCTCAAACCGGATAATCGCATTGCGGTTCCGTACCCGTACCCCAAGTGACATCTCCCGGGGGATGGGGGGGATATCGATGAGGACTTCATGGGCAGGGACCCCCGCAGCCTCCGCAATCTCCCGTCCGATTGCCCTCCGCCGCGCTATCGGGACTCCGGCCTCGTACACCGCCGTATTCACCTGCTCGCTGCCAACATACAGGGCACGTTTATACAAGCGGCGCTCGTAGAGGCGCCGGGCGATATCCCGCGCGATCACCTCTCCCGAGACCAGGAGTTCATGGAGGCAGGTGGCGTCATCCATCGCCATCATCACCTCCAGCTTCCGGGTATCCCCCTTGAGATGTTCGAGCACGCCGAGCTGGAACATGCTCTCCCCGATCCGGCTGACGTGGTGGTAATAAACGCTCGGGCGCATCTGGGTCCGTGCTATGAGGAGGGCCTCGGCTGCGTTCATGCCGTTCTCATCAACCGCGGTCCCTTCATCGGTCCGGATAAGGTACCGTATCAGGCGCTGGGCATCCACGGTCCCGTACGGGGCCCCCGTATAGTATGCGTCCCGGAGAAGGTAGTCCATCCGGTCGACATCGAGATCCCCGTGAATAATACCCGAGAGGCGGTGTCTCCCCCTGACGACCTCCCCGAGCTCCTGGGGGTCAACCCCGATCCCGGTGAGAGTGTCATGGACCGGTCCTTCTATAACCGGCCCGATCTCATCGTGAGAGGTATGCAGGTACTCTTCCATGAGCGGCTCGCTGGCATGCGAGAACGGGCCGTGCCCGACATCGTGAAGGAGCCCGGCCGCGGTCACCAGCATCCGTTCGTCGTCCTCGAGCCCGAACCTCCTCGCTGCAATATCCGCAAGGAACATCGTGCCCAGAGAATGCTCGAACCGGGTATGGTTCGCACCGGGATAAACGAGATAGGAGAAACCAAGCTGGCGGATGTACCGGAGACGCTGGAGCACCGGGGAGTCCAGCAGGGGGAGAATAAAATCCTCAGCTTCTACGTAACCATGGACCGGGTCCTTGATGATCTTCAATTCACTAAAAGAATCTTCATATATTACGCTTAAAAGTATTCTATTTATGATAACATTCCTGTCGGGCGGGACCGGCACCCCCAAACTCCTGCGAGGCATGCAGAAGGTGATGGACCGCCACGAGATGTCCGTCATCGTCAACACTGCAGAGGATATCTGGATCTCCGGCAACCAGATCTCTCCCGATATAGACACGGTGATGTACCTCTTCGCCGGAATCCTGAACACCGATACGTGGTGGGGGATCCGGGGCGACACCTACGTGACCCATGAAGAGACAGAACGCCTCGGCAGGGATGAGTTCATCGCGATTGGCGACAGAGACCGGGCGATCCACATAGCCCGGGGGGAGATGCTCCGGAGCGGGATGCGGCTGACGGATGCGACAAAATGCCTCTGCGACCGGATGGGCATCCGGGAGACGGTCCTCCCGATGACCGATACGGAAGTGACGACCCAGATCGAGACCGACTCAGGTCTTCTCCATTTCCAGGAATACTGGATACGTTCAAAAGGCCGGATCGGGATCAGGAGCGTGGTGCGGAGATTCGACGAGGCCCCTTCCGCAACAGAAGAGGTCCTTGAATCGATTGAAGGGAGCGATACTATCATTATCGGGCCTTCGAACCCCATCACCAGTATCTCGCCGATCCTGGAGTGCAGCGGGATAAAAGAAGCCATCCGTAAGAGGTTCGTCATCGCCGTAAGCCCGTTTATCGGCACTGAACCGGTGAGCGGCCCGGCCGGCGCCCTGATGAAGGCCTCCGGATTCGAACCATCGGCCAGTGGCACATTCACCTGCTACGAGGGGATCCCCGATCTTTTCGTGCAGGATATCCGCGATCCGGTTGAAGTCCACAACTCCGTGCGGCTCGACACACTCATGACCGATGAAGAGAAGAGTATCGCGCTGGCAGAGGAGATCCTGAAGATCGCAAGGAGTGACTAAGATGTATCCCGGCATCTTCCCCGGAATCCCGGCGGGATGGATCTCTCGATCATGTTCGTACCTTCCCGATCGGTTCACCTTCGCAAAAAACAGGCCAGCCTGATGCCAATCCGGGCGAGAACTGCAAAACTATTTCAATTGAGAAGAAAGATATCCAAGCGCTGAATTCAGGAGGGGAAATTGTACAAGACACTGGTTGTCTCTATCGCAATCGCATGTGTAATCATCTCCGGCTGTACTGTACCCCAGACGTCGCAGAAAGGTACCCTCGCATTCTCCTCGACTCCGACCGGAGCGGAGATCTATCTCGATAACCAGTACCGGGGTACAACCCCGAGTGTTCTTGCCGACATTCCCGCCGGCAACCATTCCCTTGAGTTCCGGTATCCCGGCTATACGAGCTGGACTTCGGTCATAACCGTCCTGCAGGGCTCGTCGAACTATTTCGCTGCCCTCACCCCGAAAGCATTACCGGTAACAACGCAGACGACCGCAGTTCCCGTGGTCATCGTGTCAGCCTCAGCCGAGTCGGGTGTCGTAACCATCATGTCGGACAAGAGCCTGATCACCATCGGCAGCACCATCACCTTCTCCGGAACGGGGCCCGCGGGCCAGAATGTTCCCCTCGTCATGTACGGACCCGGGGCGTACGTAAACGGGGTGGAGCTGATCCCGGTGTCGGCGGGGAGTGATGGCAGGTGGAGTTACACCTGGAATCCGGGGTCAAAGCTCCAGGCCGGTTCCTACACAATGGTAGCAAACAATGTCAAGTCAACCGAATCGGCCCGGGCCAATTTCAGCGTTGTCGGTGGGGGCCTGACCTCGATCACGACGGGGAGGTACACGTACGGGAAAGGGGATACGTTCACCTTCTCGGGCCAGTGCACCACCGGATCCAGGAATGTCCTCTTAACCCTGTACGGCCCGGGCCAGTTTACGAACGGGGCTTCTCTGGGCATGGTGCAGGTTGGTGCCGATAACACCTGGTCCTTCAGTTACCCGTCATTCAACTCGATGCCCCTGGGGACCTACACGATAAGCGTCCTGGACGAGCAGCAGACCTCCTCAAATTCCGTCAGTTTTACGCTCGCAAACTCCGGCTGACCTGGTTTTTAAAAGACCCAGCTTTTTTCTCTCTCTCTTTTCGTTCTCCGGTATTCTCCGGGCATTCCCTGGTCTTTGCGGGACACCGTAACGGATCCACAAAAAACGAGAAAAAACGGATTATCGGGGGTGGGGGCGCGAAACTGAAGCGTCCGGCCGCCGATACCCATTTGAAGGCTTTTATACTAATAAACGATACCGGAGTACATTATGGGCATTACCAAGAGATTTCTCAAGATATTCAAGTCGGGAGAGCGTGAAGAGGAGGAGCAGGCACGGATCCGCGCACAGAAGGAGCGGTACGAGAGTTTCCTCAAGGCACTCACCGAGGGCGACCTCGATACCCGGTGGAGCGCGGTGCGGTCTGTCGGGGATCTCGGCGAACCCTTTATCGAACCGCTCATCCGCGGGCTCAAGGATGAGTACTGGATCATCAGGAGGGGATCGGCTGACACGCTCGGCAAGATCGGGCCTGCAGCAGTAGGCCAGCTCATCAGCGCTCTCGATGATCCGAGCGACGACGTCCGACAGGAGACCATCCGGGCGCTCCAGCTCATCGGGGAACCATCCATCGACCCTCTCGTGAACGCACTCAAACACCCAAATCCCCTCATCCGAAAAGGGTCTGTCCAGGCCCTCGGTATCATGGGCGAGACACGAGCTGTTCCCCCGATAACGGCCTCCTTAAAGGACGCAGATCCAGATGTCCGGCACGAGGCGGCAGTGGCTCTCGGTCGTATCGGCGATCCTCAGGTTGTCGAGGCCCTCATCGAGAGCCTCAACGATGAGAAGGAGCACGTGCGGATGGCCGCGATGGCTACGCTCTGTTCGCTCGCGGAACCGGCTATCCAGCCGCTGATCCGTGCCCTCATCGACCCAGGCGAGGATGTCGTCCGGAGGGCATCGCTTGCACTGACCACTATCGGGGAGCCCACCGTAGATCCGCTGATAGCCGCTCTCAAGGATCAGAACCCGGGTATCCGGAAAGGCGCGGTGGAAGTCCTCGGGCAGATCGGAAACACCCGGGCGATCCCGGCCATCATCGGGGCGCTCGACGATCCCATACGGAACGTCAGGATCGAGGTTGTCCTGGCGCTTGCTGCCCTTGGCGTCCCGACCATAGCACCCCTGATGCAGGTCTTCCGCGAAGGCGACATCCGTATGAGAACCAGCGCCATGGAGGCCCTCTGGATGCTCGGCCAGCCGGCAACAACCCCGCTCATCATGGTGCTCAAGGACGACCAGAGCGATGTCCGGAAGCGTGCGGCGCTGCTCCTCGGGGAGATCGGCGACCAGAAGGCGGTGGATCACCTGACCACCCTCCTCTCCGATGATAATGTCGCGGTACGACGGGAAGCGTTCGAAGCCCTTGAAATGATCAAGAAACGGGCGTCATCCCTCTGACCCCTTTGCAAAAATCCCGCACGATACGGGGGAGTGCAGGCGATCCTGCACACCCCACATCTCCTTTCCGGGGGGCTTTTCTCAATCATTATCTCCCTCGCAGATAACCGTGCGGCAGAGCCCGGGGGTTTGCGATCAGATCCTCAGGGCTTTCGCGTGTTTACTCGCCCACCCTGTCGGCGATGACGGGGGCAGACGTTTCCTTAAAACCTGAAACCCTCCAGCATTCGCGCAAGGGAGGACCGGGTATGCAGATCCGGAGGTTCCGGGTCCCGCGGGAACTGGAGGCGCGGGGAGCGGATCATTCCCGCAGGATCCGGATTGCGCCCGAAGGTGCGGGTGTCCCAACCCGGGAATACCATCTCCAGAAGAAGACACCGGTCGTTTAAAAAAAAAGTCCGGGAA
Organism: Methanoregula sp. SKADARSKE-2; assembly: GCA_030919125.1. Lineage (GTDB taxonomy): Archaea > Halobacteriota > Methanomicrobia > Methanomicrobiales > Methanospirillaceae > Methanoregula. The sequence continues at coordinate 601,419 of CP121470.1, read as the reverse complement.
AGAACAGTCCTCGCTTCCCGGTTACATCTCGCCAAGGCGCTGGTAGTGCTCGTACTCGTGCGCCCAGATCTCCTTGTTTGCAAGGACGAGGCGTCTCATGTACTGCCTCCGTTCAGCGAGCATCTTCTTCTGGGTCGGGTCTTCCCATCTCTCCCGGATCGCTTCGGCAAGCGTGTGGCCGAGATCCTTCGCCTTCTTCTCGGCAGGCACGATAGCCTCGGGGTTGCCCAGGAAGTTCACCCCGACCTGTCCCACTATCTGGGCACCCAGCATCCGGAGGGCGTCGTTCATGTATCCCGCGGTCTCCTCTGCCATCGATCCCCCTGCCGTTGAGACAGAACAGCCGTATTTCCCAGTGAAGTTCTGGCAGTGGATGCTGTCTGCCATGCGGTCCAGGAGCGTCTTGAGCTGGGCGGTAACGGTGTTGATGTAGACGGGGGATCCAAGGACGATCCCATCTGCCTCGAGCATCTTCTCGTTGAGGATCGTGAATGCATCGTCGTTCACGCATTCACCCTTCGCGTAGCAGACGCCGCAGGCTGTGCAGTAGTTGATATCGAGGCTGCAGATATCGATAAAGGTTACATCGGCCCCCACCTTCCGGGCACCCTCAAGAACCGCCATTACCAGACGTCGGGTCTGGCTCTTCTCTCCTCTCGGACTTCCGTTGATACCAAGGATCTTCAAAACTCATTCACCCAGTAGAGATATGTCCGGCGTCTCATAAAGGTGAGCAATGCCCGGAAAGAGCCGGGGCATAACCGAGAGGGGAGAGGTTGCATACGAAAAACCGATCTCTCGGAGGGCTCCAAAAAAAGAGGGAGATCAGACCCAGTAACCCCTGACAAAAAGCTTCGATCGCCGGACCCGTCCGCTCACGCGGCTGAGCACGATCGGGACGATGATGATGGTCACAAGGATGTTACCCAAAAGCCACGCCGAGAAGACCGAGATGGTATCCGAGGGCATGATGACCCCGCCCAATGCGAGGGTATAGGTTCCCCAGATCGCACCGATAACATTGTTGATCAGTACCCCAAAGAGGATCAGGATCGTCCCGTCCCTCCGGTTCTCAAGACTGAGATCCGCGTCAAGGGATCTGAAAGCGATGAGCGGGATAAGTACCTGGAGCAGCCCGGCTATAGACCAGTAGACCGCTACTGCCTGAGGGAGGGTGGGGTTCAGGAGCCCGGATCCGATCAGGGTGCCGACATATGCGGCGATAGCCCCGTACATCCCGAACCAAAGCGTGAAGAGGATCATGAATGCGACGGCAAAATAGATCACGGAAACTCCGCTTGCCCCACCGGGGAGCGCGAGAGGGAGCAGGATTACCGACAAGCGGGCAAGGATTGCGTTGATGGCGATGAGCACAAGTGTCAGAATTACGAAGGAATACGTTGGTTCCCGGGCCTTTTTCATCATATTCACCTTTACACCATATTTCCCGGCGCGGTAGATAGTAGTTTTGCCGGTCTGTGACCGGCCGGGTCATGCGATCCGTGAATTGACTGCCGTTCCCTTCAAGATCAACGTTTACTCATATTCATCCTGAGGTTCCGATGTCACGACGTCCTCTCCCCCAGGGACAAGGAGCCAGAGGGCCTCCCGGCTCTTGTTCCGGATGAGACGGTCTTCATGATTCTGGAGGGGGTCAATCTCTGCAATTATCCCCCCGGAGATCAGTTCCTCTTCGCAGCCCGCTGCTGCGGTGGCAATAATAATATTCAGGGCAGATACGACGATATGGGGATCTCTATCGTCAAGGAGGTTGGAGATCGTCTCAATTCCTCCCTGCCGGATCAGTTCATGGGGTCTCCAGTCCTCATCCTCCGTGCTTATCGCCAGGGCTTCGGCAGCCGCCTCTCTCTCCTCCTCATCGGAACTGGCAAGTCGGCAGAGCAGGTCTCTGATGAGGTCCTCGTTTATCGGTAATTCGGCCATGGTGTCGTTCACTCCCGGATTCCGGCTCATTAAATCCGGAATACTCGTGGATGATACTGCAGAACCAGTATAAAAAAACCTCTGGTGGACCGGCAACAGGACATCCGTGGGCAATTGAACTCCGGGGGAGGCTCAGGCATAGTACCGGCTTTGCAATTTTTTTATTCGCGGATACGGGAGAATTGCCAACCATATGGGAGGGATGTTCAGGAAATTTTTTTGGGAGAGGAGAAGGATGCCGGATTCGCATTCCTCCGGTGGATCCTCACCGGTTTACCGCCCCTTCCGGGGGAGAGGAGGAGATCTTTTCACCGAATGGTTTGAGGAGGGAGCCCCCGGGCCCGCAGTGCGAGAGCTTCATTTATTCTGCGATCGTCAGAATTCACCGTAAGGAGGAGGACCGGCGCATCGATCTTCTCCCGTATTCTCCCTGCAGCCCCGATCCCGTCAATTTTTCCCAGGAGTCCGATATCCCTGAGGACGAGATAAGTTCTTCCCGGGCTTCCGAGGGGATGGGATCCCGGACCTGGATACCCGGCAAGGGGCAGAAGCTCTCCTGATGCCAAATCGCGAGGAGCCCGTCATCTTCTCCACCGATTTACCCGCCATCAGAGAACTCCTGCAGGAGATCTTCCTTTTGGCGTATTCCCTCTCGCACCCGGATGACAGAATGCCGGTCCTTCTCTTCCGGTAAAGGGATCAGGTGCCTCTTCTGCCCGGTAAGTCAGGTCACCTATCTGGCCTCAGGATCCCCCTCCTCTCGCCGGTTATACCGTCTCGGTCGCACGGGTCCTCACTCACCACAATCAGAGCGGTCGTGCAGCAATGGTGGAGGGCAGGAGGCCATTCAGCACACATTCCGGCACCTGGCGCTGCGTCCTGATGGTCATCGTAAAATACGCCCGGTTATTCTGCTCGCCCCGGTAGCGGAGGGAGATCTGGAAGTTTGTCTGGATGACCGGAATCCCAAGGGTCGTAATCTTTGCGCCCCGCTCCGAGAGCTGACGGCTCTCCCCGAGAATCAGTTTCTCCCGGACTCCATTGACATCCGTAACAAGTTCGTTCTGGTACGAGAGGACGCTGATCACCTCATTGCCAACCGTGACCTGCTGTCCTTCGGGAAGCGACACCGCGTAATTCGCCGAATAGGGATAATCGGCACCGTCGACGGGAGGCTGGACGGTTACCGTGAGGGTGAGGATCGCTGCTGCGACAAGGATAATGGCGACAAGGACTATGCCGATAACAATCTTTACCCAGGCAGGAGTACCGCTTTTTGCGGTTCGGGAGATCTCAGAAGAACTTCCATCCATAACGATCACTGTACCCTAAAGAGGGCAATATGATATAATAATCGGGTGGGTCCTGTCCCAAAAGCTGGAGGAGTTTGTCACTTCTTCCCGTAGCGTTCACCGGATTTTTCCCATAAAATCCATTATCCCCCCCGGCCCATAGATATAGGATTTCATCATGCGCATCCCTATACACCAGGTCACCCCGGAGAGCGGGCAGGCCGAGATATGCGGCTGGGTCCACGAGGTCCGGGACCTCGGCGGTCTCGCCTTTTTTCTGATCCGCGACCGGACCGGCATCATCCAGGTAACCATCCCGAAGAAGAGAGCGTCCGAGGTTGTCCTCGCTTCCGCGAAGCAGGTCTCCCGCGAATCGGTTGTCCGGGTTGCGGGCCCGGTCAAGGCAATGGAGAAGGCTCCTGGCGGAAGGGAGATGGTGCCCGAGACGTTTGAGATCGTGAGCCTCGCCCGGTCTCCCCTCCCGCTCGATGTCGTCGAGAAGGTCCCGGCAGAGCTCGACACCCGGCTCGACTCCCGGTTCCTCGATCTCCGGAGGCCGCGGGTCAACGCCGTCTTCCAGATCCGGAGCGCAGCGATGCACGCGCTCAATGACTTCTTCCACAAGGAAGGCTTCATCAACATCACCACTCCGAAGATCGTTGCCGCAGCAACCGAAGGCGGGACGGAGCTCTTCCCCATCGCGTACTTCGACAAGGAGGCGTTCCTCAACCAGAGCCCGCAGCTCTTCAAGCAGATGATGATGGCGGCCGGCTGCGAGAAGGTGTACGAGATCGGGCCAATTTTCCGGGCCGAGGAGCACAACACCACAAAGCACTTGAACGAGGCAACCTCGATCGATATCGAGGTCTCGTTTGCGGACCACCTCGAAGTGATGCGGATCCTTGAGCGGGCGATCATCACGACCTACGAGTACGTGAACAGGAGCTGCAGCGACCAGATCGCAAACCTCGAGATAGCGGATTTTGCAGTGCCAAAGGATCCGTTCATTCGGCTCCCGTACAGCGAAGCGATCGAGATTGCAAAGAAGAAGATCGAAGAGCCTATCGCGTACGGCGACGACATCGGCTCCGCTGCCGAGCGGGCGATCGGCGAGGAGATGGGCGGCCACTACTTCATCGTCGACTGGCCAAGCGAGACCCGGCCGTACTACGCGATGCCGTACGAGAGCGATCCCTCGATCTGCAAGGCGTTCGACCTGATGCATCCGCGGATGGAACTCTCCAGCGGCGCAGAGCGGGTCCACGACCACGACCAGCTCGTTTGCCAGATCCGGAAGAAGGGGCTCGATCCCGAGAGCTTCGAGTTCTATCTCAAACCGTTCCGGTACGGGATGCCCCCGCACGCGGGCTGGGGCCTTGGCGCCGACCGGCTCATCCTGACTATGCTCGGCCTCCAGAACGTGCGCGAAGCCGTCCTCTTCCCCCGCGACATGCACCGGCTCGTCCCGTGATTGCGGGAGACCACATACGTTTTTTGCGGGATACGCCCGATCCGTATAGTTAAGGGTTCCGGAATCTATGGCAAAGGCATATTTCATCAATAAGGTTCTCGCAACGACCGTCGTCGGGTCTTACCCGGTGGTGAAAGGCGGCGGCCTCCGCGGCCTCTTCGACCCGCTCCATGCCGTGGTCGAGACCGCGGTCGCCGACCAGATCGCGGCGGGGATCGATATCATCTCGGACGGCCAGGTCCGGGGAGATATGATCGGGGCGTTCGCCTCAAAACTCCCCGGGGTCAAGGGGCAGAACGTGATCGGGAAGGTCCAGCCGGCAGCGGGACCGATCACGGCTGGCGATACGAGGTCTGCGCTCTCAAGAACCCCGAAGGTAAAAGGGATCATCACCGGGCCGACAACCCTCGCCCACGCCCTTCACATAGCGACGCCGATGTACCGGAACAAGGAGGAGCTGGCGCTCGATCTCGCGGTCGCACTTGCCGCAGAGGCAAAGAGCCTCGAAGTCGCCGGGGTCACCCTCATCCAGATCGATGAACCGATGTTCTCGACCGGTGTTGCCGATCTCGATGTCGGGAAGCAGGCGGTGGAACTCATCGCAAAGTCATTGACCATCCCGAGCTGCATGCATGTCTGCGGCGAGCTCTCGGGGGTCATCGACAGGATCCTCGATATCAACGTCAATGTGCTCGACTTTGAGTTCTCCCGTAATCCCGGGAACCTCGATCTCTTCCGGTCCCGGGATCTCGCGGGTCGGATGATCGGGTTCGGGTGCGTTGATTCAACGACCGATACGGTTGAGAAGGTTGCCGAGATCCGGGCACGGATCGAGGAGGGGATCGAGGTCTTTGGACCAGAAGCGATGTTGATCGACCCGGACTGCGGGATGCGAATGCGGACCCGGGAGGCCGCGTCTGCGAAACTTAAGAATATGGCCGTGGCGGCAAAAGAGGCCCGGCTGGCGTTGTAACATCTCCCGGGTTCTGAACGTTCCGGAGATCTTCCCGGTATTTCCGGTACGAAATTTTTCCCCGTGTTTTTCCCGGACGGTTGTCACGAAGGCTTCTGAAGAACGTGATCGTATTATCGACGGCTCCACAGGACGATTCCAAGGGTCAGTGCGAGCGCCGCAAACGGTGCAAACGCTACGGGTGCGGGCCCCGGGCCGGCAAGGGAACGGGCGGGGTCGTTGCAACCGGTGGCTCGGGTGTGGCGAGTGCACCCTCAACCGTGAACGGGATCACGGTTTTGCCGTGCATGGATCTTACCGCCTCAATCGAGTTGGGCAGGATCTTTTTGTCCGATCCGTTTCCGGATAACGGTTCCATGCATACCGGGATATCGTCCTGGTTCGTTACCAATGAGAAAACAGATTGCTTGAGATCGTCCCGGTGATCTTTGGAGTGTCCACGGACGATCTCGATAATCCGGGTTTTAAATTCGTGATCAATATTCACCAGTGACACTGATTGGTGTGGTATCATGGTGGAGACGCTGGGCGCCTAACGGCAGTCTTCCCATCATGCGAAGTACGATCCCGGTGAAGAGCCGGGTGGGACCATACATGGCGATGACCGAGTTTTTGGGATGACTTCATCGATATACTGTCCGATCCCAAGGATACCAAACATCTGCTATGCCAGGATGCCCGATGGTTACAATCGAGCCGTCTATCAGCGTCATTTTGCTCCAGGTTCTTGTTCGGCTCTCCACCTCTGTACAAAATAATTCAATCTGCGTTTTTCCTGCCGATGGTCGGTTTCAGGACTGCACAACCGTTATCTTCCCGTGACAGCCGGATATTATCGGTGTTTTTATGCGCCGGAATACCGGCAGCAATACCGGCGAATTTTCTAAAAAAAAGATCTGTTTTCGTACCAGAGAGGCCGGATTGGTCTGCCCCCCGGTACATGAGCGTAAAGGGTGCTGTCGTTCACGACTTCAGGATCTTCTGTCCTTCCATGACATCGAGCATGCCGGTAAACTTCTTTTTCCGGTCATGCACCTCACGGACCCTGGCAAGATACTTCCCCCAATCATCATCCCTGCCCAGCTTCCTCATCAGGGCCCGGATCTTTTTCAGGTTCCCGATCGCCTTCGCATACCCTTCCGGCTGGGTGGTCTCCACCTCATATTCCACGCACCCCATCCAATACCGGAGCGCACGTTCCGGGAACTTCGCTGCGACTGCATCCCAGAGCTTGTCCTTCAGGGTAGGAATACCCCAAAAAACCCTTCTGCTCCTCCCGGAACCGGTCAAACCACATAACAGCATCCTCCGGCTTCCCGTTGGCTAACGCACGTTCGATCAGGATCGCAAAATACGGCGTCCCCGGTGATTTCCACAACCCCGGATCGATAAGACCGGACCGGGGAAGGGTCCCGAAGATGAGCCGGTTTTCTGCTCCCCCATCACGTTTGAACACCGGGATACGGCCGGAGGTGAGGTACTGCATCACCGGCTCCTCCATGGCATCCCATACCCCGGCCTTCTCTGCTGCGGTTTTGAGCAGGCAGAGAGAACCCCAGGAGGGATTACTGAGGAACTCCTCGACCCGCAGACCCGCAACAGCGCGCAGGTCACCCTCCTTCTCCCACAGATTCCGCCGGATATCCTGCAGCTCACGGACAGTACCGGGGTTGTTATTCCGGCAAGCCTCGATCCCCCGGAGAATCCATGCAGCCGCCTCCTCTTTTTGCGAAAACTTAAGCAGCCGCCGGGCCAGCCGTGCATAACTGTCCGTAAGGCCGGCTTCCGCGATGCAGAGCCGGGTTGCCTCCTCCCTGCGCCCCGCGTTATCCAGGGCGGTTATAATGCGGTCGGTAAACCGATCGCGCCGGTATTTTTCCGAATAGTCCCCTTTTTTGTCCGGTGCTCCGTACCCGTCAAGTTCCCGGAGCAGCTGATCTGCAACAAGACCCCAATCGGTTGCAGGCCAGTTGTCACCCGTGAATGGCACTGCGTCCCCGCACAGGTCGAACCCGTCATCGAGTTCTGCGTGGATTGCAAAAAGCAGCCGTTCGTGGGCGGGACGGGTGGATTCCCGAAGCGCGGCAAAGACGATATCCATGCATGACTTGATCTCCCCGGCAGTTTCGCCCTCATCGTCACCATCTGTCTCGAGCTGGTCAATACTTTTTTTCAGGAGGATACCACCGGCATCGACAACCATGTCGGGCTGGCCCATCGCAAGGAGCATCTCCAGCCGTTTCCGGACCGGGGAATAATCCAGTATCTGCGATTCCCCCCTCCAGGAATCGCTCCATGCTTCCTCGTGCGTGATCTCATCGATATCAGCCATAAGGGTTTCAAAGACAGGGCGGGGATCGGCATCGGCGACGGCTATCCGGTCGGAGATCTCCTGGACCACTTCCGGGATTATTTCCATAGGTTCTTCAAGGAAACTGATGAGTTCCTCTTTCTTCATCGCTTCAAGGTACTGCCGTGGCGGGCCAGTCCTGTGCAGGAACAGGCTCCGGCCGGAGGCCTAGGAGATCTATGCGTGGATCGTCCGGTGTAACTGAGGGAACAGGATTGTTCTTCTCGCAAAGGGAGAGATATTCGAGAACAACGGCAACCGCGTGTTTACAGGAAATCCCGACCGGGCAGGTGCATTCCGAGACCAGGCCGCCCTGAAAGGTAACCACTGTGGCATATGGTTCAGATCCGTCGACCCATGCAATGAGTGTGCCATCCCGGCTGCGTGCGAGGGAACGCACTCTTCTGCTTCGCTGGTACTCTTTTCCCCGCGATAAAGTCCTTGCACCGGCCCATGCTTCCAGCGTTGCCCAGTCGAGTTCGGTGAACGGGTCGGTTTCTTCCTGATCGGTCATGTGGATACACGCGTCCGTATTTTATTCCAGGACATGGTCAATATCCTGCGGTTTTTTCTGCCAGCGGGACCGGGAGAGGATCCCGGTTTTCACAACCTGTCCCGGTCAGCGTGGAGCTGCGACCATCTTTACTCGCGGATTTGCAGGCTTTAGCATTCACCCCTTGCCCGGTAACGTCCCGGACACAAATGGCGTTGTGCGCAGGGATAGCCGGGGTTCATGTGCTGCCAGCATCCCTGTCGCCGATCCGGCCCGGACGGGCACCATTCACCGGGGGCAACAGCCCCCCTTTACCGGGGGGTTTTCGCGGGAGTTCGTGGTTTTTTTGCAGCCTTCAACGTCCTGTTCGTTGGTCCGCCGGGGTTTTTTTGTTCCCGGTTCCAGCCCGTAACGGAGATCCTCCGGAAAGAGATCGGATGTGGAGCGCATCGATTCTAACATATCAATCATTGTTTTCATCACGCCGAGCTTCTCGTTGAAAACATGGGCTCATTTGTTCTCGTTGAGACCGAGTTCCTCCGGTTCGATAACATCCGAGAGGTCGAACCGGGTCATCCACATCGGGCAGTCCTCTTAGCGCATTTCTGTGTCAGATCACGCCAACAAAGCATATTCTGTACCATCCGTTGCGACAGAGATATTTTTTTGGATCCGCTCCCGATGCATCTGTACAGTCATGAAAGTATTTCCTCGAGGAGACGCAGAACCGAAGACAACGTCAACGATGAAGTTGACCTGGGAGAAGATCGTTGGATAATCCTCCAGAGAGAGAGGCAAGAATCCTCCGGGATAAGTGCAAAGGTCCAGTGCATAACGAGAGAGGAGTGGATCAACTCAGGAAGCACTATCGGGAAACCGGTATACGCGGAATAGGGATTGGGAGAATCGTCATTGGATCGTGGCTCGGGCTTCGGATGAAAAAAAAGATTGCAATTATACCACTCTCGACGTGGTCGACGCCTCGATTCCCCGCTCGGTAATGATGAACGGTAAGAGCCGCTGCGGGGCTGCTGCATCCTTGATCTTGTGGACCGCGAGCGTCCGCTCGATCTCCGCCTGGTGGATCTCGGTCCTGAACTCGATAACACTATCCGCCGCACGCAGGAGCCCCGTCATCTCTCCCGGCGAATGGATCCCGGTGTACACGATGAACATCAGGTTTGCCCCCCGGTTCCTGACATCCTCACGGGCCTGCCGCAGGAATTTGAGAGCCGCGTCTATACCGTACTTGATAACGATCGTCGAGAGCGAGTCCAGGACGATCCGCCCGCCGATCATGAGGGGAAGGAACATCTCGGGATGGAGCCCGGCAGCATCGATCATGCCGATCTCGACGTCCCCATCGTTCATGAGATAGGTCCCCTCCTCGCCCTCAACCCTCCAGAACTGCTGTGCGGCAAGATCCACGCCCGATAACGGTGAGCCGTATACCATGGTGAGACTCCCCTCGGGAAATCCTCCGTCAAGGAGGAGGTTGAGACCGACGATCCCGGTCGGGCGCTTCTTCGGCCTTGCGCCAGTCGGTATCTCCTGGATGCGGCTTTTAGGGTCCACCGGGGTTTGCACCGGGTAAAATTATCGGATGGATGGATAAAAGGTTTGCGTGCGTGCAGGTCCGCTTGTCGGGAGAATGATCCGTTCTTCCCGGTCAGCGGCTGGATCCGCCGAATTTTTCCCGGAGATCCTTTCGCAGGAGCTTCCAGCCGTGAACCCGGGGCAGCGAATCGACGATGAAGAGTCTTCTGGGGATCTTGTAGCCCGGGAGGTGGTCCCTGCAGTATCCCTCCAGCTGGGATCCGGTAAGGTCTGCCCCCGGCCGGGTAACGACTGCTGATGCGGGAACCTCACCTCTGACCTCATCGGGGATCCCGAAAACTGCGACATCACCAACGGCGGGTTGCAGAATGAGGACGTTCTCCACTCCGGTCGGGTAGATCTTCCACCCCGACATGATGATCATGTCCTTCTTCCGGTCGGTGACACAGAGGATCCCGTCCTCGTCAAGGTTCCCGATATAGCCTGTCAGGAACCAGCCATCAGGAAGGAAGACCGCAGCGGTTGCCGCAGGCATGTTCCAGTATCCTTTCGCAATCGCCGGGCCGCGGAGCGCAACTTCGCCGGATTCAGGGAAGACTATCTCTCTTCCCGGATCGGCCGGATCTACGATCCGGACTCCGTGTACCCGACGCTCGTGTACCCCTTGGTGAGGTGTGGGTACTCAGGGAGGGTGGTAGTTCCCGACCCTATCACGATCGTCTCTGAGAGGCCGTACGAGTTTGCCGGAATACGGAACCGTTCATCGCCTCCCACACAGCCGGAAGAAGCGGGCCGCCCCCGGATATGATGACCCGGGCAGTACCGAGCCGCTTCTCGGTCCCGGGTGGAAATCGGTTGAGCGCATGAAAGATCGGCGGCATCCCCGCAAGGACTGTCGCTTTGTGCTCATCGGCAAGTGCGAGGTACCGCTCGGGATCAAACCGCTCCATCATCACGTACGTCCCGCCGGCCCGGATAACCGCGAGGCCCCACGAGAGTCCGACATGCCCCATCGGGTAGATCCCAAGATAGACATCGACCGGCCGGAGCCGGAGGGCATCGTGTTCGGTATCGAGAGCGGTCATCCAGTTCCCGTGGGTCAGCATGGCCCCCTTAGGTTTTCCGGTCGTGCCTGCAGTATACTGGATGTGGCAGAGGTCCTCCGTGGAGCAGTCAGCCGCCCGCATGCCGGGCGGGGGAGGGGGGAACGATTCCCAGGAGGCTACCGATCGCCAGTCGCCCTCAGGACAGAGATAACATGCTTCAGCGAGCAGGTCTCGTTTTGGATCCCGCGGACCACCCCGGCACCGTGATCGTCCGTGATTATCGCGCACGCACCGGCATCGCAGATAACGTGCAGCAACTCACCACCCCTGGAGGCACTATTGGTCGGCACCGCCACCGCCCCTATCCGCCAGATTGCAAAGTAGCTGATCAGGTATTCCGGGGAACTGTCGAGATAGATGCAGACCCGGTCGCCTTTCCTGACGCCAAGCGAGAGGAGACCGAGACCCACCCGGTTCATCTCCTCACGAAGCCGGCCATAGCTGTACGTCTCCTGCTGGGAAGGGCAGACCAGGGCGGCTTTTGCTGCGGGGACGCTCTTTGCATCGAGAAGAGTGATTACATTGGACATGGATCGAGGGGGCGTGTTGAAAGCAAAATGGGACGTCGATGTATATAGGTGTTCATTACCCATAGCGGGCGACCCGGTTTTAGTACCCGGTGAGATGATCGCTCTTCTTCGGCCCCGAACAGATCCCCGGCCCCCGGCCACAAGAGTGGCAGGAGAAGTTTTTTTCTCCCGCTATCCCGAATGATCATGACGAGTATGGCAGACGAGGCAAGAGAACCAACCCGAGACGCCAGCATGAGGGCAGGCCAAGGCGCCCCCGGCCCCCGCAGAACCCCCAGCAGCCGGGAGGGGCAGCAGCGGCCTGCGATCCCGGCTCAGGAGCTTGCAGATGAGAGAGAGGTGGGGCTCGAGGAGGAGGATACCGAGCAGGAACGTGCGTCGCAATCCCAGAGAGGCAGGGGTCACCGCGGCAAACCTGAGAAGAAGAAGTACGAAGAGTTCATCAACGATCCCTATTGCGAGTGAATCGGGGGATCTTCGGTTTCCCGTCTGAAATCGTCTTTGAGAGAATACAACAGCGCCCGGTCTGCAACCAGCGCCTCCCGGACCTGATATTTTTCTGAGATTCTCTGGGGATTTTGAGGATCCCTCACCATATCCGGCTCACCCTTTTTCTCCTGCCTCTTTACCAGCCCCGCTTCTCCCGGCCGGGAAATGGTCTCGATCGGATGGTCCGCACAAAAGAAAGGAAATGAACTCTGGGCCTCCACTCCGCCCGCTCTGCCGTCTTCTTTCGGTTTATCCGGGGATCGGCTCCTCCTTCACACGAACGAGTGGAGGGGGATGACGACCCCGAGGAGTATACCGGCGCCCGCTCCATCGAAGGGGGCCGGGACTCTCCCGGGGGGATCCTGTCCCGTGGGAGAGTTGAGAGTTTTTAACGGAGAGGAAGAAAGAAAAAAATTACTGGTATTCAAGCGGCTGGACCTGTTTGGGCAGGCCGCCTTTGAAGTGCTGCTGGATCTTGCCGTAATAGGTTCGGAGATTCTCGTTCATGGTCGGGTGAACCTTCTTTATCGCGGCCTCGAAGTGGCGCAGAGAAACGGTAGGGGCGCTCTCGCGAAGGGCGAGCACCCCTGCCTCCCGGCAGAGGGATTCGATGTCGGAACCTACGAACCCTTCAGTCATCTCCGCAAGGGTCTCCGAGATGCTGTCCCGCACAGGATCAGGGAAGGTGAGCTTCTGCTCCATCATTGACTCGATCAGCCGCCGGCGCCGGAGGCCTCTCGGGAACCCGTTCCCGGTACCGGGTGCTGCCGAGACCGCTGCCTCGACATCGGCTCTTGTGAGCGGTTTGTCCCTCCCGAGTCGTTCGATAAGCTCGCCGATCGCATCCTCGTTGTACCCTTCGGTCATCCGGGTGATCTCCTCGAATCCTGATCCTTCAAGAGGCATGAACCGGGTGTGGATACCGATGATCTTCTTCCGGTCTTCTTTTGTCGGTTCGCCGATGTAGACCAGCCGGTCGAACCTGCCCGCCCGGAGGAGCGCCGGGTCGACGATGTCCGGGCGGTTGGTTGCGCCCATGACCACGACGTCCTTGAGCTCCTCAAGACCGTCCATCTCAGTGAGGATCTGGTTGAGGACATTGTCGATGACGTGCGAATCGTTCGAGTTCCCCCGCACGGGGGCAAGGGCATCGATCTCGTCGAAGAAGATGATCGAGGGGGAGACCTGCCGGGCCTTCTTGAAGACCTCACGGACTGCACGTTCGCTCTCGCCAACCCACTTGGAGAGGAGCTGGGGGCCCCGGACGGGGATGAAGTTTGCCCCGCTCTCGCTTGCCACCGCTTTTGCGATGAGGGTCTTTCCGGTCCCGGGGGGGCCGTAGAGGAGGATGCCGTGGGGTGGCTCTATCCCGAGATCCTCGAACTTCTGCCGGTCGGTGAGCGGGAGCTCGACTGCTTCCCGGACCTCGGTCTTTGCAGAGTCCAGTCCTCCGACGGTATTCCACTTGACATGGGAAACCTCGAGCATCACCTCCCGCATCGCGCTCGGCCCGACATCCCGCTGGGCGGACCGGAAGTCGCTTGCATAGACCCGGAGCTTGTCGAGGGTCTCCGGGTCGATCTCGTTCTTCTCGAGATCGAGTTCGGGAAGGTACCGGCGGAGCGCCCGGATCGCTGCCTCCCGGGAGAGGGCCGCAAGGTCGGCGCCCACAAAACCGTGGGTCTGCTGGGCGAGAACCTCAAGGCTGACGTCCTCTGCAAGAGGCATTCCCCGGGAGTGTATCTTCAAGATCTCGATCCGGTCCGGTTCGCTCGGGACACCGATCTCGATCTCCCGGTCGAACCTGCCGGGCCTCCGGAGGGCAGCATCTATGGCATCCACCCGGTTCGTTGCCCCGATGACAACGACCTGCCCGCGTTCCTCGAGACCGTCCATCATGGTCAGGAGCTGGGCGACGACGCGGCGCTCGACTTCCCCGGTCACTTCCTCGCGCCGGGGTGCGATGGAGTCAAGCTCGTCAATGAAGATGATGGAGGGAGCATTCTCCCGTGCCTCTTCGAAGACCTCGCGGAGCCGCTGCTCGCTCTCACCGTAATATTTCGAGATCACCTCGGGTCCTGCGATCGAGATGAAGTGGGCACCGCTCTCGCTTGCCACCGCTTTTGCGATGAGGGTCTTTCCGGTCCCCGGGGGCCCGTACAGGAGCACTCCCTTGGGCGGCTCGATCCCGAGCTTCTGGAAGAGTTCGGGATGCCGGAGGGGGAGCTCGATCGTCTCGCGAAGGCGCTGGAGCTCGTCTTTCAGGCCCCCGATATCCTCGTACGAGAAACGCTTGATCCCGTCGAAGCCGGCAACAGGTTTGTCAGAGAACTCGATCTGGGTGTTCTTGGTGATGATGACCGCTTCCTCGGGCTCGACCTCGACGACCTTGAAAGCCACCATCTGGGGCTGGATGAAGGGGAGGCCCAGCATGATCGGGATGGAGTCGCTCTTCAATACCGGGAAATCGATGAGGCCGTTTACCACATGAGGGTTATTGGCGATCGGGATCTTCTTTGGCAGGTCCTCGGGGGGGGCAAGGACGATCCTCTTTGCCTCGACCTCGTCGCCGATTTTGACGACTTTGACCGTGTCGCCGATGCTGACCCCGGCATTGAGCCGGGTGAAGTTATCGATCCGCACCTTCCGCTGGTTCCAGTCCTCGACCAGCGATCTCCAGACCTTTGCGACCGTTCGCCGCTTCCCTTCGATAGCGACAAGATCGCCCGGTGAGATCTTCAGGAGCAGCATCGTCTCGGGATCGAGACGGGCCTTCCCACCTCCCTGATCGCCCGGGTAGGCAGAGTCCACCCTCAATTGCACTTCAGGCATGATCTTAAAGGTCTTATATTCTGGGATTTATAGGTACTGTCGATGCGAATCCTGGTTTTTGATCCCTTCCATGGCGCAGCGGGCGACATGATCACCGGCTCACTGCTGGACTGCGGGGCGGACAGGGTCACCGTACTGCGGGCGATGTCGGCGGTCGTAGCTGAGCCGTCGATCGCGACCGTCTCCCGGGCCTGGATCCGTGCGGTGAAGATAGATACCCGTGCAACCCCGGCCCACCGGACGCTTGCCGAGGTGAAGGAGCGCCTTCGCGATGCAGCCCCCGCGGTCCCGGAAGAAGCCCTCGCCATGGCAGGGAGGGTCTTTGACCGGATCAATGGTGCTGAGGAGGAAGTGCACGGGGCCCGTCTCCATTTCCACGAGATCGGGGCAGACGATGCGATAGCAGATATCATCGGGGCATGCACCGCCCTCCACACCCTGCACGTGGATGGCGTTGTGGTGCTCCCGATCGCGCTCGGCCACGGGACGGCAACCGGATCCCACGGGATTTTCCCGATTCCCGCCCCATTGACTGCCGCGATCCTCCGGCACTCGGGCCTTGAGGCCAGACCGGGAGACGGGGTCGGGGAACTCTGTACACCGACCGGGGCTGCCCTCCTCTCGGAATTTTCCACCCTGGCCGCAAAAGAGCTCAGGACCTATAGGATAATTTCGACCGGCTTCGGTGCCGGGACAAGGGACCCGGCTCATGCACCCAATGTCCTTCGGGCCATCGTTGCGGAGACCGTGGAAGGCGATCCGGGAACCGGTGGTCTGTTGCGGGACTGCGTTGACTTCCTGGAGACCAATGTCGACGACGTCAGCGGCGAGGTGATCGCCCATGCGATCGCCCGGTTCATGAACGCCGGGGCCCGGGATGCGAGTGCAATTCCCATTGTGATGAAAAAAGGCAGGCCCGGCTTCCTCATCCGGGTCATCTGTACCACGGACTGCAGCACGAAGATGGCGGAGCTGATGGCCCGGGAGCTCGGGACCCTGGGGATCCGGTCTATTCCCGCGGTCCACCGGTTCATCGCGGAGAGAACGATGGAACAGGTCGGGGTCACCATCGGGGGAGAAGCCCGGATCGTGCCGGTGAAGTGCGGCAGGATGAAGGGTGAGATCTACATGGTCAAGGCCGAGTTCGAGGATGCACGAGCCTGGGCGGAGGAGCTCGGGGTCCCGGTCCGGCAGGTCATCCAAACCATCGAAGAGGTGGCCCGGGCGCTTCTCGTAAAGAGATAAGAGAGAAATTCCCCGGCAGAGATACGCTTCCCGTCTCCCCTGTCTCTTTTTTTCACCACGTTTTTTTACGGTTTTTGTTGACCGGCGGACCTTCGAGCTCTTCTCTCTCGCGATCCGGACCTGCACCGCGAGCCCCGGGCGGGCCTGGGCTTCCTGAGTAATCCTGCAAAATATGTTGCGGCTCATCACTTCCCGGTCGACCCCGCAGCGCTTGGCGCGGGAGGCTGGACGTTTCGAGATACCCGTGCCGAAGAACTTACCGCCAAGATTTCAGGAGCCGGAACGCCGCTTGAAGAGGTGGTGATGGGGGATCTGCACGACCGGAGGAGAGCCATTTTCTTCCCTGTGCGATCCCGGGATCCGGTGTTTGTATCGTGTGACGGCAGGGAGATCCCTGATGAGACGGCCGGTGCCGTTCGCTCCACAAGTCCCTACCTTCTCTGGCTAATGAACAGCCGGCTTATCGCGTTTTTCCTGCAGAATTTTCCGCGGCGATCCAGGGGACCGGATAGTTTTTCTCCGGAGGACATCCTGGCTCTTCCTATCTACACACCGGATCTCGATGATCCCACCGACCGCACCCGGCACGATCGCATGGTGGCATTGATCCGTCGTATGCATGACCGGCAGAAAAAAATCCTCAACTCGCCGACCGGTGCGGAGCGCGAGATCCAATCCATCGATTCCCGGATCAACGCCCAGGTGTACGAGCTGTACGGTCTGACAAGAGAAGAGGCTGGCTTCGTGGAGTCGAGAACCCGCGATTTTTTCTCCGATCTGCGTCCGGCAACCCCCACAGAAGGGGGAAAAGAAGGCAGATCCCAGGAGATATGACCGGAAATACGTGCCCGAATCAAGGCTGCCGGTAGCCCGCTCAATCGGGGACAAAATCCGTTAAAATGCGCGATTTTCTTTAAAAAAATCCGGCTCACCCCGGCACAAGGGCTTTGCCAGGTGCCTCCGTGCTGTCGGCGGCACCTCGTACCAGCCGGGCCTCACCGTTCTGGAGTGTTCGGTCACCTCCGGCACCTCTTCCCGTGCCCCGCATCTTCTGCATTTGTATCCCTTGTCCTTCCCGTCGCTTGTCATCCGCTTTTCACAGGCCCGACAGACCGGTGGCCGGGTCGTGATCGCTTTTGCAAGTGAGGTGATTTTGAGCTTCTCGATATTGATGCTGCCTTTCTTGAAACTGCCAGCCGCGATCACGCTATCGCCCGGCACCAGCTGGCGGATGATGGTGCGGAAGCCCTTGGTTGGTTCATAGGCCATGCATCGGACCCGGCAATCCCCCTCTCCCATCTCAAAGGAGACGTGACCCCCGGTTCCGGTCGCCGGTTTGCCCTCCACCGTCCCTTTCACAGCATAGGAGATCCCTTCGTGCAGGTTCCCGATTGTCCCTGGGATAAGATGTGCATCGGTCCCCTGGTTTGTGACCCAGACCTGCTCGAGACCCGGTTCTTCGGATTCGATCAGCGAGCGGGCCAGCATGACCCATGAGGGGCTCTCGCCCCGGATCCCGAACAGGACCGGGTCGGGCGTATGCGGGACGCAGACGACGACCCCGTTCTGCTCGTCTGCGGTATCCCAGGTATGGGGGAAGGTTGCCCTCTCTGCGGCAAAGAGGCTGGACCGGTCTACGCTCCGCGGGGTGCCAAAAAAGAAAGGCTTCCGGTATACAAGGATCTCTGAGGTCCGGTCATCAAGTTCGCTTGCTACCGCCGCGGTCGCGCCGATCAGGCCGCGCCGGTTCTTGTACCCGCGAAAAAGAGCGCCATTGGCTTCAAGAATCTTTACCGCCTCATCGATCCTGCAAAAAGCCTTCACGGCTTTTTCATAGAAGGCCGGGTCCAGGGGGCATTCTGAGAGAACAACCCCCGGGTTTGTATTTGCGCAGGAAAAATCCGCAAGCTCCTCAACCGCTGCACAAGCGATTCCAAAAGCGCGCCCGGGATCGCCCTCTACGTCAAGCATCACCGCTGCGTTTCCCCGGGTCTTCCAGGTCACGTTGGGGTTCAGCCGCACAAGCCTTGCTTCCCGTACCCGCATCTGTTCGCCTATCAGCCTGCGGGCGAGCACCGCCCCGAGATAGGTCGTGCACATTCCCACCGGCGAATCCGTGTCATCGATCCCGATGCGCATATCCATATCAATATATCCTCAGGCTCTATCCATTCTTTACGGACAATGTCTCAGGACCGCCAGCTCCAGCTGGTTACCAGCGTCATGATCACGGCAGGCTTCCAGGTCTCCGAGCGATTCTCGATCCGGCCCCGGAGTTTCGATCTCATAGCACGCAACAACGGGACGCTTCTCGTCGTCAAGGTCGTCTCCCATATTGATAGCGTGAGCGAAGAGGTGGCCGGGGATCTCGATCTGATCGCGCGTCACCTCGGAGGTGTCCCGCTCATCATTGGTGAGCGGGCGCGGGAGGCTGAGCTGGAGCGTGGCGCGGTCTACATCAGGTACGGGATCTATGCGATCAGCCCCGCGACCCTGTACGATTATTTTGTGGAGAAGATCCCCCCGCTGGTCTACGCATCGCCCGGTGGTCTGTACGTCAATATCGATGGCGAAGTTCTCCGGGACCTGCGCGAGAGACGGAGCATGTCGCTTGGGGATCTCGGGCAGGTACTTGGTGTCTCGCGGCGCACGATCAGCAAGTACGAGTGCGGGATGGGTACAACGCTTGAAGTCGCTATAAAGATCGAGGAGCTCTTCAACACCGGAGTTGTGGAATCGATCGATCTCATGAACCAGGACATGAACCAGGAACGGCAGAAGGAGTCGAGACGCGATCTCAGCGCAGCCAGGAGGGATCCGATTATCCCGATCGAATTCCTCGAATCCCTCGGGATCCACCTCCATACCCTCCGCGGGGCTCCGTTCCAGGCGCTGCTGACCTTTGAAAAACACACGATTCTCACTGGCTACGGGCCGGTAGATAAAGTTGTGAAACGTGCGGCGCTCATAGGGAACCTCTCGCAGATCGCGAAGAATCATGCAATGTGCATTATCACCGGATACCACAAGCAGAAAAAAATCGGGAAGACGCTTGTGATCTGTGAGGAGTCCCTCCACCGGATTACTGACGGTTTCCAGCTCATCGAGATGATTGGCGACTGAACGTCTTTCAATTACATTTATATAGAACCACAAACCAACTTTAGTGCTAATTTAGTGCAAATGTGGTGATCTTTATGTCACAACAACTTGGTGGACAACAGATTCTGATTCTCAAAGAAGGAAGCACCCGCACCCGGGGCCGCGACGCTCAGGGTATGAACATCACTGCCGCAAAGGCAGTGGCAAGTGCGGTCCGGACCACGCTCGGTCCCAAGGGTATGGACAAGATGCTCGTCGACACGATCGGCGATGTCGTGATCACGAACGATGGTGTCACGATCCTCAAGGAGATGGATATCGAGCACCCGGCCGCAAAGATGATGGTCGAGGTAGCAAAGACCCAGGACGATGAAGTTGGCGATGGAACAACCACCGCGGTCGTCATCGCCGGCGAACTCCTCAAGAAGGCAGAAGACCTCCTCGAGCAGGATGTTCACCCGACAATTATCGCGGCAGGATACCGCCAGGCAGCTGAGAAGGCGCAACAGCTCTTAAAGGAGATCGCGTTCGACATCAAGGTCAGCGACACGACCCTCCTCAAGAACATCGCCGGCACTGCAATGACCGGCAAGGGAGCCGAGGCCTCCAAGGACAAGCTCTGCGACCTTGTAGTCAGGGCAATCACCATGGTTACCGATGAAGACGGGACCGTTGACATCGAGAACATCAAGGTTGAGAAGAAGACCGGTGGCTCAATTGAGGACTCCGAGATCATTGAGGGTGTCATCATCGACAAGGAGAGAGTTCACCCCACGATGCCAAAGACGGTGACGAACGCGAAGATTCTCCTTCTGAACGCGGCAGTCGAGTTCAAGAAGACCGAGGTCGACGCAGAGATCAACATCACCAGCCCCGACCAGTTACAGGCGTTCCTCGATGAGGAAGAGCGGATGGTCCGGAGCATTGTCGACAAGATCGTCAAGAGCGGTGCAAATGTCCTCTTCTGCCAGAAGGGTATCGACGACATCGCACAGCACTACCTTGCAAAGGCAGGGGTCTTTGCAACCCGCCGTGTCAAGAAGAGCGACATGGAGAAGCTTGCCCGCGCAACCGGAGGGAGCCTCGTCTCCTCCATCGACGCTATCAGCAAAGAGGAACTCGGAAAGGCCGGGCTTGTTGAGGAGCGCAAGGTCGGCGGCGAAGAGATGACCTTTGTCGAGAAGTGCAAGAACCCGAAGGCAGTCTCCCTTATAGTCAAGGGTGGGACCGAGCACGTTGTCGACGAGCTTGAGCGCGCGATTCACGACGCCCTCCGCGTCGTCGGCGTCGTTGTCGAGGACAAGAAGGTTGTCGCCGGCGGCGGTGCACCTGAGACCGAGCTCTCGCTCCGTCTCCGCGAGTATGCAGCAAGCGTCGGTGGCAGAGCACAGCTCGCTATCGAGGCCTTCGCAAGCGCACTCGAGATCATCCCGAGAACCCTTGCAGAGAACGCAGGTCTCGACCCCATCGATATGCTCGTCGAGATCCGTGCAGCTCACGAGAAGGGCAAGAAGACGTACGGCCTTAACGTATTCGAGGGCAAGGCAGTCGACATGAAGGCAGCCGGCGTTGTCGAGCCCCTCCGGGTCAAGACCCAGGCGATCTCCTCCGCAGCAGAAGCTGCCGTCATGATCCTCCGCATTGATGATGTTATTGCATCGTCAAAGTCCGCAGCACCTGAGGGTGGCATGCCTCCGGGTGGCATGGGTGGCATGGGTGGCATGGGTGGTATGCCCCCCGGCATGGGCGACTACTGATCTGTCAGCAGTCTCCCCAACTTTTTTTTTAAAAATCAGGATTTGAACTGAGCGGAGAGATATCTGCACACCTGCAGATCTTCTTGAATGCACGCAGATGTTTTTGTCAGAGACTCTCGCTCCTGAAGCCCCGATGAGAAGAGGCAGGATGGCATTTTTCAGAGGACTCAAGCGTTTTTTTAATTCACATTTTAGCAGAAACGTGCGACCCAAAACCCAAAAAACGCAGAGGGGAGTCCTGACCTGGAGAGGAAGCGCGAGAAGGGCTTGTGAAACCGGAGAGATTCTGGTACGGGAGTCGTAAAAAAAAAGTTTTTCCGTACGGCGATTTTAAGCCGGTTTAGGAACCAACGACTGAGGGGCCTGATCTGATAATGATGGTCCCCGTCATGTTCGTGAACTTGGGATCATTGAAGCTATACGCCCCTTCATCCGCGCCGAATGAGAAAGAAAACTGTCCCCCGGGCAGAATTTCTCCGGAATTAAACATGCCCGGGTGAGCACCGGTGGATTTCACCGAGTGAATCCCACTGTCATCGTTGATCCAGCTCACCCCTGTGCCCGGAAGGAGGGTGGTGGCGGATGGAACAAATGAGCCGTTAAGAATATGGATGACATTTTTTGTTACGATCTTTGTTGCCGTGGGTGCAACGGTGACCTTCTCTGTCAGCGTCAGATTGGGTACTTCAATGGGGGTGAGGGGGAGCGTCAGATTGGGGGCTGTGGTCATGCCAGCGGTCGGGACCGTTGCCATCGGTGAAGTCTCTGCTACCGGTGGTGCTGTGGTGACTTCCGGGAGGACCGTGACTGTTGTCAGGGCCGTTGTTACCGCTCTTGTCGCCGGGGTATCGGTACATCCGGTTGCCAGTACCAGAACAAGCACAAGAATTATTAATCCGAAGTAACTTTTCATAGAAGATAAATTCAATCCCCCGGTAATTAAATTTATTGACTTTGTTGCGACCGTTTTTCCGTTTGGAATAAAATCGGGCATGGAAAAAAATAGCGTTTTTCGCGCGATTTTCCGGGTACTCCGGATCCGGCCGATCATCCTCCCGGATATTTTACCCGTATCCCTCTTATCGAATTTTGCGGTTTTTTGGCGATCTGGTGAGGATGCTTTGGGGAGACCGGCAGAAGGTTAATGAACCCGAAGATCTGTGGTATCTGCCATGGATAACCCCTTCATCGGTACAAAATACCGGACCGATTGCTATAAGTGCAAAAGGTCTGCGGACCAGATCATCGAGGCCTTACCCTATCAGGCCCGGGTGAGATGCAGTAATTGCGGGGTGACTCGGGTCTTCGTCCCCAGGATCGAGGATGTTGCAAAGCCCGGGAGTTTCACGAGGATCGGCCCGTACCCAGTCTGGTCGCTCGTTGATGAGGCAAAGTGCTGGAACTGCCATACAACCGGTCCCCACGATCTCTCCGTTGGCACACGACATCTCACCGTGCAGTGCTACAGATTCGATCTCGAATTTATGGCAACAGATGAGACAAAGGACTGACTTTTTTTTAAAAAAAAATCTCGGCCGGAACCTTCTTTGCCGGGATCCGGAAAATAAGAAGATCGTCACGCCGGGAATTATTTTTCTTCCCGGACCATGGTTATTGCTCTCTTCGGGCATTCATGTGCGCAGATACCGCATCCCTTGCAGAACGTAAGATCCACGTCGAGATCCTGGTTGATAGCGGCATCCGGGCAGTACATCTCGCAGAGCCCGCATTTGTTGCAGGCCTCCTTATTGACGGCCGGAATACTCTCCATGACCCGGTCTTCCCCGCAGCCCCTTCTGTCGGCCTGCTAATCGCGAGACGCTTTCGTAACCTGCTCATGCGCTCATCTCCTTGTAGGCAGCCTCCGCCGCCTTGACGTTTCGTTCATCCGAGAACATCTCGCTGATCGCCATCTTCGCGGAGTCAACCGATACTATCCCCATTTTTGCAAGCGCACCCAGCACCGGAGTATTCAGGATTGGTGCCCCGCGACGGTAAGATTCTCTTTGAGGGCAATACCGGTCAGGTCAACATTGCAGGGTGAGAAGCCTGAAAGTTCGCGTTTGTGTGCGCTGTTGATGAATACCCTGCCCCCGGTCTTGAGTCCCTGGAGGACATCGACCGTCTCCATTACGCTTGCGTCGAGCACAACAACGAGATCCGGCTTCTTGATCTGGCTGTAAGTCCGGATAGGTTTGTCATCGATCCGGACGAACGAGACGATCGGTGCGCTCCGGCGTTCAGCCCCGTAGAATGGGCATGCGGTCGCATACTTCCCGTCATGGATGGCAGCCGGTGCCAGAAGGCGTGCGGCGGTTACCTCGCCCCGTCCGCCCCGTGAATGGATCCGTATCTCATACACGGTCGTTCACCCCGAACCAGAATTCCTCGCCAATTCTCCTTCTGCGGACAAAATCCGCGATCTCTTCATACGTAACTTCCTGCCCGCCAAGACCGGCGATGACACTGTATGCGTTCACATCGGACCGGGCCCGGATCTCATTTGCGAGAATCCCCCCGAATCCGAACGAATAATCGCGGTCGATGACAACGATCTCCTTTCCTTTGAGTTCGAGCACCGGGAACGGGCGGAGCCAGCGAACCCGGAGGGAGCCGGCTTTTATTCCCTCCGAACGGAGGTTGTCGATCGCGACTTCCGCTTCTTTACCCAGTGTTCCCATCGCGATAACAACAATCTCCGCATCTTCGCACCGGTACTGCTCGGTAAATCCGTACTTCCTGCCGAAACGCGCTGCAAAATCCTTTTCGGCCTGCTCGATCACCTTCACGGAATCCCGCATCGAACGCTCGCTATCCCACCTGAATTTGAAGTGCTGGTCCGGACCGGTCAGTCCCCCGTACCCCTGCGGGTTCTCCGGATCGATCGCGTCTTCAAGATGCAGGGGCGGGATATAGTCCCCGAGCTCGACCGTCTCGAGCGGCTGCATGATATGGGAGAGCGAGAAGCCGTCGAGGTTGACCATCACGGGCAGGAGGACGTGTCCTGGTGCTCGGCAATCCGGAACGCCATCAGGGTTGCATCGTATGCCTCCTGCACCGTGCTCACGTACACCTGGAGCCAGCTGGTATCCCGCTCCTGGAGCGCATCGGTATGCTCTGCCCAGATATTCCACCCGGGACCGATGGACCTGTTGACGTTTGCCATGACAATGGGTAGCCGTGCGCCGGCGGCCCAGTTGGTCATCTCATGCATGTACAGGAGTCCGTGGGAGCTGGTCGCGGTAAATGTCCTGACCCCGGTGATGCTTGCGCCGATGCACGCTGCCATCGCTGAGTGTTCGCTCTCGACCGGAATATACCGGCTGTCCAGCTCGCCGCCAGCTACAAATTCTGCGATCTGCTCGACGATCTCGGTCTGAGGAGTAATCGGGTAGGCGGCGATGACCTCAGGCCTCACCTGTTTTACGGCTTCGGCAACTGCCTTGTTACCGGTTGCGATCTTCTTCATGTGCGGGCCTCATCCTGCGTCAGTCTCCCGATATTGGATTCGAGGCGCTTTTTCAGGGCCTCCAGGGATTTCGGATCGATACCCTTGAACCTCCCCTGGGGTGCGAGATACTCTTCGAGAGGGATCGGCTTCTTGATCGCCGCCCTCGATTGTGCGCTGATGGTGAGTCTCCCATATTCACGTTCCCAGAGAACCCACATCCCGGATTTGATCGCAAGTTTTCCCATCTCGACGCTCTTCTCGGTCGAGAACCTCCATCCCGGCGGGCATGGGGCGAGATGGTGGATAAACGTGGGACCACGGAACCTCAGGGCCTTCTGTACTTTTTTGAAGAGATCCTGCGGGTACGCGGCGCAGGCTGTAGCCATGTAGGGGGGATCATGAGCAGCCACGATCGCATCGATATCTTTCTTGAGATCGGTCTTCCCCCCGGGAGTTGTCGTTGTCCTTGCTCCGATCGGCGTCCCCCCGATCTCTGCATCCCGGTATTCCCGTATGCTTGGTTATCGTAACAGATGTACAGGAAATCGGTGCCCCGTTCGAACGCACCGGAGAGCGACTGGAGGCCGATGTCCAGTGTCCCGCCATCCCCCGCGTAGACGATCACCTTGGTCTTCTTTCCTGTCGAGCGAAACGCATTCGACATCCCGGGGATGCACACGCAGCTGCTGCGGCGAAAGCAATATTGTACACGGGAACGTTGAAGGAGGTGTTCGGGTAAATTCCCTGGATTACACTTGTGCAGCATGCGGGAATGGCGAGAGCCGTATCCGGGCCGGCAGCCTTCAGCACATACCTGAGTGCGAGTGAATCGCTGCACCCGGCGCAGGCGGATGTACATTTCATGATGTATTCTTCTTTTGGTATCTCGGGGATAGTGTCCAACACCCTGGAGTCGTTCCTCAGACTCGCGAACAAGGATCGCGATTCTCACAATAATCTCGCGTGTCATATAAAAAAGATTCTCT
The DNA here is from genome assembly GCA_030919125.1 of Methanoregula sp. SKADARSKE-2. Taxonomy (GTDB): domain Archaea; phylum Halobacteriota; class Methanomicrobia; order Methanomicrobiales; family Methanospirillaceae; genus Methanoregula. The sequence continues at coordinate 575,841 of CP121470.1, read as the reverse complement.
TACCGTGAACCGGAAATTCTCTGATGGCAACCGGAAGAGTGGACCGCGTTGATGAACAACCGGCAATTGCAGCTCATCCCTGCGATAAAACAATGCTCTGGGACAGACTTTTTTCCTGCATCTTTTTACTTTCACCCTGCCCGCTTCGGGATTTATACCCCAAACCCTGCAACAAGAGTATGGTGAGGAAAACCCTCTCGATGGTGCCCCGTCAACCCGGTGCCGATCGCTCCTCACATCCTCTCATACAAGGATGGTGGATACCTACAACTCCACCGGAACCCTTTTCAGTGGAATGAAAAAATTTCTTCGTGGGGTCTCGTTCCCGTGATCGGTGTTTCGGGTATTCTGGGCCCTCTCCTGCCGGGATCTCCATTTTTTAAACCGGAGATGTTCCGCGAAAAGAACAATATATTTTAGGAACATTTTTCTAATGTCACTTATGGCCCTTCGATCGCTCAATCTCCCCGGTGTTGGAACAAAATATGAATTTGAGACCGACAAAGGAGATACGGTTGCGATCTTTTTTACGAAGTCCGGCACCATCCAGATGTACACCCTGCAGAACGGCTGCAAGGCACCCAGTGCTGCAGAGATGACTCCTGTTGAGGCCCGGAGGCTGGGGAATATCCTCACCGGTGCAATCATCGAAGCGGACCAGGAACGTGTCGAGATCGCCTTCTCGGCTCTTGCGGACCTGAGGATTACCATTCATACGTTCATCATTCCAAAGCCGATCGGAGGAAAGACTATTGAGGATCTGCAGATCCGGGCAAAGACCGGCTCAACGGTAATCGCTGTCTGCAGGCATGATCAGAATATTATCAACCCGCCTCCGACATTTGTTTTCGAAGCCGGGGATGCTGCGCTCGTAATCGGTGAGAGCGACCAGATAAAAATGTTTGAACGGGAAATTATGGTGACTTAATGGAAGGGATCGTCCTCGCACTTTTTGTCTGCCTGATCCTTGCGCTCGTTACCAAATATCTCTCCGTCCCACCCATACCATTCTATATCATGGCAGGGGTTCTCCTCGGCAGAAGCGGCCTTGGTCTTGTGACTGAGGACCCGATCTGTACGTTCTTTTCGGATATGGGGCTTATCTTCCTCCTCTTCTTCATGGGCCTCGGCCTCAAACTCGAACGGATTGCTGCAAACCGGACCGCTGTTCTGACAAGCGGGATCATCGATCTCAACGTGAACATGCTGATCGGGTTTGTTGCCGCGTCCCTCTTCGGATTTACCCTCGTTGAGTCCGCGGTGATCGCTGCTGCCTTTTATATATCGAGCACGGCCATGGCTGTTACTTCGCTCATCGAGAACCGGAAACTTATGCTCCGGGAGGCCGAGACCGTCATCTGGCTGATGATGTTTGAGGACCTCGTCCTGATTGTATTTCTTGCGCTCGTCTCCGCAGCGAACCAGAACCCTCTCCTCCTCTTCCTTAAGATTGTGGGGGTTCTCGCTCTGCTTTACGCGCTCGCCCACTGGGGGAAGGAGTTTTTGATCTCCATCCTTGACCGGGATGATGAACTCCCGATCCTCTTCACCTTTGCCGCGGTGCTCACAACGGCATCGTTCTCGATGTTCCTTGAAGTGCCAAAGACCATGATGGTGATAGCGCTCGGGGCTGCTTTTGCAACGACCGATCCGGATGCTTTCGAGGAACATGCCCGGCCGTTCAAGGATGTCTTCCTGGTAACCTTCTTCGTCATCTTTGGCGCGACCATCGATCTCTCCGGCGGGGTCAACCTGCTCATGATACTGGTGATCTCGCTCCTTGCGGTTTTGTCCAAGTTTGTATCCGGTACCATTACCGGTCTCGTGATTCATGGCTCAGCGATCTCCGGAATTGAGATCTGGGGCAACACCATCGGGCGGGGTGAGTTTTCGATCGCACTTGCGTATCTCTGTGGATCCCCGATCGTTGTGACAACGATTGCCGGAGTGGTGATCCTCACCTCCATTGTTGGATCGTTTACGGCAAAATATAGTACCGGCCTGAGAAGAGGGCTCCTTCATATGGGGCGGAGGAAGTCACCCACGCGCCACCTGCACTAAAACCACTTTAGCTCGGGCTTTTCTGCTCGTGACCAGCGGTTTTCACCAATTCGTTGGGATCGCATCTCGATCGTTTTTCGATGACGCGCTTGACGATAAGGCGGGAACTGCAGAGCTCGCCGTCAATGAGTTTTCCTATCCGGACAATCTCGGCCGAAAGGTTCCGGGCTCCAAGCTGCTCCCTGAGGGCATCCTCCCTGAACATCTGGTTGAAACCTATGGTGATAAAATCCGGACGGATCTCCTCGATCGGCCGGAACATATCCGTCTTATCCCCAAGGACCGCATGATCCACGGGCTTCAGCGCCGCAACCATCAGGAGCCGGTGCTCCTCCGGGATGATTGGGCGGGGTTTGTGCTTGACATTCGAATCCCGTGCGACGATAACATAGAGTTCATCACCACATTTTTTTGATTCTTCCAGATAGTAGAGGTGACCCGGGTGGAGGAGGTCGAATGTCCCGGTTGCGACAACCCGGCTGACGGTCATGGGAGAACCTCCATCCGGCAGGGGTCGCCGTCCGCCGTGAAACAGCGCCAGTCCCCCGGGCCGTACGGATTGCCGATGATAAAATGGAACCTTCCGGACCGCGGGAAAAAATGTACGTCCGCATCCGATGGCCTGATCGCCCCGCTCGGGTGACTGTGAGCGCTCCCGGCAAGATGGGTATCGAGCGGCATCATGTCGAAGATGACCGAGGCCGATTCGCTCCCGGTTACGGTCCCCGGCAGCAGGTTGAGGACCTCGATTACCCCATCCCGTTCTTTTAACAGAGCAACGAATTCATGGGGATGACTCTCGCGTCCGAGCTCTAAGAGAAGATTGAGGAGTTCCTGTCGTATGCCGCGGATGTTCATGTACCTGATCAATCTCCTTCAAAGGCAACCCTTTGCAGTAGAAGATAAATTTGTGCTGTTCCAAGAAAAACTCTCGCAAGAAGAGGATCAGCGCCCGACCTCTACGGGGTCGGCACTGATCTCGAGTGAAGTATTAAGGGCAGAATTTTCTCAACGGTGGAACGGGATGTTGCGGGGTCGCAACCGGGTTCGATGCTAGGATCTGCCCCCGGCATCGAAATCGGGGATGGGGCCGCGGGGCTCGCGGTTATCATTGATAGAGGGAAGAATGGTATCGCCATGGTGGGATCGCTCATCAATCCCGAAAGATAATAGGCCACCACCTCTTCCTTATTGTATCTCTGTACGCGAATACCGACTGGTTTTGCAGCCGCTGCAATGGGGTTGTTGCCCCTCCGGGATGCTCCGGACTTTCATAAACGGGAACTTCCCGTGAATCCGGATCGCGCAGACGGTATTTTTTGAGGGCAGTTTTGTGGTCAGATAATTCGTGACTCCGGTAGAGTTCAGGAGTTTTTTTTTGTTATTGCGTACTCCCGTTCAAACCAGGTTACCCTAGAGAAAGGGCGTCCTCTCCCTTCGAGTACGATCATCCCGCCATCGGGCCCGCCAAACGTACCGATGCTAGGATCGCCAGGTCTTTTCAACCCGCCGGCCGTCGCACCCCGCCGAATGCACCCTGCGCAAAGGGGGCCATTTCCGAAAAGCCGGTAGAGAGTCTCCCGGTCCGTCCTCCGGGTCACCTTTTCCCCGCTTCCCTGCACGGAAGCTTTTGCAGAAGATGATGACAACTGCAAGGCCGGTACCTGGGAAAAAAAGTCTTGCATCCAAGGTTCCGGCCCCGTAAGGATGAGGTGCTCACTTTCTTCCGGTCACTTTGATGACATGGAACCCGAACTGTGTCTTGACCGTCCCGACAATCGTGCCTACATCGTTTCCGAACGCCGCAGTCTCGAACTCCGGCACCATCTGCCCTTTTCCGAACCAGCCGAGATCCCCCCCGTTCTTTCCGGAGGGACATTTGGAGAACCGCTTTGCAACTTCTGCAAAGTCCTCCCCATCCTGGATCCGCTTCAACAGCCGGGTCGCTTCGTCTTCGGTCTTGACAAGAATATGGGATGCACGTGCCTGTGGTGCCATGCAGTACAGGTGCGTCTCTCCGGGCATAAAAGCGTTGGTGCCGGCATTTTTTTAAAACTTCCCGTCCTGCTCAAAACTTCTCCCGTACCGGATGGCAAGCTCCGCTTTGGAGAGTTCCCGGCCCAGGTAGCCTGCATGAGCGAGAAGGGATACATCGCCGTTCGAGATGAGGGAGTACAGGAGATCCTGCCAGCGCTCTCCGGCAACTGCCCTGCCACGTATCACCGCAACAATCGTCTCTCCTTCGATCCCAATCCGGAAGTTGCCTTTCGGATCGTAGGTGATCTCCTCCGGCATTCTGCGGGCATGGACAATCCGTTCGTACTCAAGCGGAGGCTCACGCCTGCGCCGCTTCTCCTTGAGGGAGAGGAGATCGATGCCAAGATCCTTGGGGTACGGCCGGTCTTTTGCGAGCACCATCATCCGGGTGGCTCTCTGCATCTCCCGGATCGACCCCCGTGTCTTATCCGAATGCTCACTCGTGAAGATGATGGCAGCGCCGATCTCCATGGCTGCACCTGCAAGGAGGGCGTTTATCCCGACTGAGTCCGCGTCAAAGAGTTCGACGACATTCCCCGCGCCAAAGAAGAGGGGATACCCATAATCCGGCCCCGGAAAATTTTTCAGGGATTGTACAAACCCCGACCCGACCGGCTGGAGCAGGGGATCGGCTATGATGCACCCGATACCTGCTTCCCGTGCTGCGGTGATGTTCTCCCAGAGCGGGTTGCGCCCGGGAATGATCACCGCTCCAACGCCCGCTTTGGCAACTGCCTCTCCGATGACGGGAATATTCTGCTCATTCAGGCTGAGGATGAGATCGGCCCGGCCGAGTGCAGCCTGGATCAGATCCGGGTCCTGGGTATCCACTGCAAGCGGCCGGTCGATCCCGTCGAGAGTTGTGAAGACCCGTGACACATCCTCGGGTTGTGCATCGAACCCGAACCCGAGGTCGACAATATCTGCGCCCGCCTCGAAATATCCCACGACTTTCTCCCGGATATCTCCGCACCGGTGGGCATCCATGATCTCCGCGAGCACTTTCATCCGGGACCCCCCTCCGATCTTCACGCCGCGTATCAGGCAATCCGGATCCGCTTCTGCCTCGTTTAGGGAGATCCGTTCCAGCGCCTCTCCTTCCCTCGTTGCCGCAAGGAAATCATCAGCAGGGATTGTGCGCGACAGAGTAATCCGGCCAACCATCGGAAGGATCAGCTCGAGATCTGCCGCGTGGCGGGGACCACGGTATACGGGAACCCCCGTCTCCCTCTCCACCTGCTCAAACGACGCGGTACACATCCCGGGGACGAGAACGAGATCGAACTTCCCGTTCCGGATCAATGTGTGAAGTGTGTGGGGGGTGAGAAAGGATGCAATCTCCCCGGTAACGATGACCTCTGCATCGTACCCCGCTGCCGCTTTCCTGACAGCCTCTTCGGTAGCAGCGCCGGTGGGGAGGAGAATGCGCATAAGTTCCCTTAATACCAGAGAGATAAAAACACTATGATCAATGCTGAGCTGCGACCTGCACGTGCACACGAACTTCTCCAGGGATGGTGAGAGCAGCGTGGAGGATATTCTCCGGCAAGCGGAGGCAGTCGGACTCGATGTCATTGCAATAACCGATCATGACACCATGGAAGGGGCAAAAAGAGCCCTTACCTGCGAGACCCCGGTCCTCGTCATCCCTGGGATAGAGGTCTCGACAAAAGACGGTCATCTCCTCGTTCTCGGAGTCACCGAGATTATCCCGTCCGGACTGGATGTGGGTGCAACCATCAGGATGGCCCGGAAGATGGGCGCACTGCTCATCCTCCCTCACCCGTACCATCTCTGGCGCCACGGGGTTGCCCGGAGGAGAAAATCCGGAATGTCTGCAGTTGATGCGGTGGAGGCATTCAACAGCCGGTATATTGTCGGCTCGGCAAACACGAAAGCTGCCCGGATCGCCCAGCGCCTCGGTAAACCCTGTGTCGGCGGGAGTGACGCCCACAATGCAAGGTTTGTCGGGTACGGAAGGACGTACGTGGAGGCGGAGAAGAACATTCCCTCCATTCTTGCTGCAATACGTGACGGACGTATCGCATGCGGGGGGAAGAAGACCCCGCTCCGCACATACACCCGGCAATCACTCAGGAACACATGGAGAAAGATCAAGCGGATAACCCGGTGTGTCAGACTCCGGTAAGGTTGGCGTTCCGGGTCTCGTATCTCGGGAGCAGGTTTTACGGGTCCCAGCTGCAGGAGACCGAGCGTACGGTCGAAGGTGAGTTTATAGCCGCATGCCAGAGGCTTAAGCTCTTCTCCGACTGGCGGAAAGCCGGTCTCCTCTCCGCCGGCCGGACCGACAGGGGCGTTCATGCGTGCGGACAGATCGTCGCGTTTACCACGGAAGTCCCGGACCGGGCGATCGAGTCGCTGAACCGTCAGCTCCCCCAGGATTGCTGGTGTACCGGCTATTCCCTCGTCCCCGGGCAGTTTCATCCGAGATTTGATGCCGTCTCCCGGACCTACCGGTACTATTTCCCGGGAGATCTCCCTGACCCGGCCGACAGGGAACGGATGGACCGGGCGGCCCGGTCTTTTATCGGGAGCCACAATTTTACCAATTTTGCCCGGGTCCAGGGGAAGAACCCCTACCGGAATATTCTTGGGATACAGATCACTGAGGAAGACGGTTCTCTTTTCCTTGAAGTGAAAGCAAAAAGTTTTCTCTGGCATCAGGTGAGGTGCATGGCGTCTGCGCTGGCCCGGATCGGAACGCATGAGGCCCCGGAAGATTCGATCCGGCAGCTCCTCGAATCTGCTGCGGAGAGACCGATCCCGCCTGCTCCCGCGGAAGGACTTGTCCTCTTGGAGACCAATTGCGGGATTGCGTGGCGTCCGCTCACCCCCGGGGATCGCAGCGGGGGCTACGTGGACCACCTCATCGCGCACCATGCCCTTATGGGAAGGGTCTGCAGGGTCCTTAAGGAAGGGATCAAAGAAGACGCCTCAAATTTCCCGTAAGATCGCCGGATACAATACGTAAACCTTTTTTACGGGGGCTTAGAAAGTAACACTACACAGGAGAATCACGATGGCAGTCATCAAGAGTGTTGAGATAATGTCCTGGGCGAAGATTCAAGCCCTGTTCGGTATTGTATTTGGTCTGGTTTACGGGATTCTTATCGGTCTTGGCCTCATGGCTTACGGCTTTGACATGGGCAAGTCCGAACTTGCAGCTTTTGGCCTCATGTCGATTATTATCTTCCCGATAATCTTCGGTATCATGTCGTTCATTATGGGCGCGATAACGGCGTTCCTGTACAATGCATTTGCAGACAAGATCGGTGGTATCGAGATCGAGCTTTCAGAAAAGTAATTTTTTTTATTGCGGATTGAATGCCCTCTCTTTTAGGATAGTTTGTCTTCCACCGCGTGGTATCCGTTGAGATCTCTTCTTCCGATCCCGTGTGGATCCTGAAAAACCGCGGTGCGTTGTCTTCTTCGCGAAGGGGAGATACCGGGCATACCGCTTTTGCGTTATCGCAGAGAGTAACGATGATATCCTGAGGTATTCCCCCGGATTCATCGGGCGTCTTCGATCCATGGTGGGAGATATCGATGCCGGTCTCCTGCATTTTCCCGGTCGGACAGGGGTGACTGCCGCACCCCGGCTCTCACGGGGCCTCAATACCGCTCGCCAAATTTTGCCCTGAGCAACCATCCTGCCATCGCGGACCGGGCTGCGTTTGCGGTACAGATAAAGAGAGCTTCTGCCCTGCCAGCCTTCCAGCTATCACCCGTTGCTCTCACATATGAGGGTAATTGGGTAAAGTGCCTTGCGCTCAGAGCTCCGGAGAGATGTTTTGGAGAGAGAGCCTTGTTCCGGTCTGTGGCCAGACGATACCAGGGATTATCATGTGGTGGGTAAACCGGGGAGTACGGTATGGCGAAATTTGTATGCAGTTTGTGTGGAAAATGTTGTGGATCTCTTGGTTCGTACATCGTTATCGAACGGGGGATGGGGGCCCGAAATTTCTATTGCCGGAATGGAATTACCGGGGAGCTCTTTCCCGCCTATATTCAGCCCGAATACGCAGATGAGTTTGAGAAGCGATCCGCTGAGGAGGCGGCCGGAACCTCAGGCAGCCCGGTAACAGCGTGTGCCTTCCTTGTCAGGAATCCGGGGGCGGGAGGCTACGGTTGCGCTATCCACCCCACGCGCCCCCGTCTGTGCCGGGAGTTCCGGTGCTATCATATGAACATCTATGATACCATGGGCGGACTCCGGGGGAGGGTGATCGGCCAGAACGCGATCCGAACACCGGATGCGTCGCTCGAAACTTTCTGGAATGAACATATCGCCCCTCTTCCCTGTTCGAACCGGCCGGGATCTCGGGATCCGGACTGGACGAGAAAGGTTCTGGCGCTCCTTGCTTCACGGGGATACCGTGGCGATCCCGTTGAGTGACGCTTAAAGAAGTCCGAAAGAGAAAGAAAAGTCACCCCGGGAGGCGAGATCGCCCGTGAACCCCTGCGTGGTGCTGCGGTTCTTATTTCACGATAGTTCCCGCTCCACCTGCCGCGCACGCTCCTGCATGTTCCGGTGAAGAGATGCCAAAGCCGAGAGCAAGGGGGAGATCCGTATGCATTGGCACCCTCCGGAGGAGATCACTGGCATCGGATGAGACGGTTTTTCGGACGCCCGTTACCCCGAGAACCGCGACAAGGTAAAGGTACCCTTCTGCCTGCTTTACGATCTTCCGGATCCTCGCATCCGTTGTTGTCGGGGCGATCAAAAATATCGGAGCAATATCGCAGGCTGCAGCGATCCTGGTCACTTCCTCTGATTCCTCGACCGGCATGTCTGCAATGAGGATGCCATCCACGCCGGATTCGTGTGCTTCACGATAAAAGTCCCTGATCCCGCGGTGCAGGACCGTGTTATAGTACTTCAGGAATACTATCGGGACCGCAGACTCCTTCCGGATCTCCCGGACAATCCCGAAGATCGTATCCGTTGTGGTCCCGGAGGAGAGCGCACGCTCATCTGCTCTCTGGATTGTTGGTCCGTCGGCCACCGGATCGGAGAAGGGAACCCCCAGCTCGAGGATGTCGGTACCTCCGGCGATCAGGGCCTTTGCGATCCTGATACTGGTCTTCTGGCACGGATCTCCTGCGACCGTGAAACCCATGAACGCAGGGCTCTTTCTCTCTCTGAAAACGTCTTCGATCCTTCCCATCAGGTACACCCCATCATCTTCGATACTTCGCTGACATCCTTGTCCCCCCGACCGGAGAGGTTGATCACCACGATGTCGTTCGTATCGAACCTGCCGGCATTTTTCATCACATACGCGACTGCGTGAGCTGACTCGAGCGCGGGGATGATCCCCTCTCTTTTCGACAGGAAAGAGAAGGCTTCGAGGACGTCAGCATCCTTCACCGCAGCGTAGTGCGCCCGCTTGTTATCCTTCAGCATTGCGTGCTCAGGGCCGACTCCCGGGTAATCGAGGCCTGCGGAGATGCTGTGGGTGGGCAGGACCTGACCATCCGCATCCTGGAGGAGGTACGAGAGCGTGCCGTGCAGCACACCCGGCTCTCCGGCACAGAGCGTTGCGGAATGTTCACCGGTCCCGATGCCTTTTCCTCCGGCTTCGATGCCGATCAATTCCACGTCGTCGTTCAGGAACGGATGGAAGATCCCTATCGCATTCGATCCGCCCCCTACACATGCAACAATGCTGTCGGGAAGCCGCCCCTCTCTTCTCACTATCTCTTCCCGTGCCTCCCGCCCGATGACCGACTGGAATTCCCGGACCATCAGGGGATACGGATGGGGACCGACAACCGAGCCGATAAGGTAATAGGTATCAAGTACTGTTGCGACCCAGTCCCGGAACGCTTCGCTCGTGGCGTCCTTGAGTGTCCGCGTTCCCGATCTGACGGGGATAACTTTTGCACCCATCAGTTCCATCCGGAAGACGTTGAGTGCCTGGCGCCGGGTATCGATCTCTCCCATGTAGACTTCTACCGGAAGGCCGAGCGCTGCGCCGACGATTGCCGTAGCAACCCCGTGCTGACCAGCGCCCGTCTCTGCAATGAGGCGTTTCTTTCCCATATGCTTTGCAAGGAGACCCTGTCCCAGCATGTTGTTCAGCTTATGCGAGCCTCCGTGGACGAGGTCTTCGCGCTTGAGATAGACCTTGCACCCGAGCTCTTCTGAAATATTCCCGCAGAACGTGAGCGGTGTCTGACGCCCGGCAAATTCCTGCTGGAGCGAGAAGAGCTCCCGGTTGAACTCCTTATCCCCGTGGATCTTCAGAAACGCCGCTTCGAGTTCCTGAAGGGCGTTCATCATCGTCTCGGGAACGTACTGCCCGCCATAATCTCCGAATCTTCCCGTCTTTCCTTCCATCATGCGCTCCTGCATGCAGCGATAAACGCCCGGATTTTCTCCCAATCCTTAATTCCCGGCGAGACTTCAACGCCGGTTGCAACATCAACCGCGTACGGATGAACCTGCCGGATAGCGTTGCCGACATTCTCCGGTGTCAGTCCCCCGGCAAGGATCACCGGGATCTCTGATGTATTGATTACGCCTCTGACCCGGGAGAGATCGAAGGTCTTTCCCTTCCCGTGGCTCTCGTCCACGATGATCGCGTCGCAGTCATCCGGCACCGGGTCATCCCGTCCGATTGCACGGATCACCCGGACCCCCGGGTCATCGGCGAAGACGAACGGGTGAAAGATCTGGATCGCTGTCGGATGAATTGCAAGGATTTCCGCCAGCTCTGATGGGGAAGTGGTATGGGTAACAGCAATCGTTGCCGTGAAAGGGCCGACAGAGTCCAAGATTGCTTTTGCCGGTTCCGGCGACACCGAACGAGGCGATTCTGAGAACATGACGACCCCGATTGCGTCAGCCCCCTCTCGTTCTGCAACGATTGCATCTTCCTTGCGGGTAATCCCGCAAATTTTTATGCGCATACAAACTCCTCCAGTTTTTTCCGCGGCTGATCGTGCGCCATGATGGATGAACCGATCAGGAATGCGTCGCAATAGGATTTCATCTCCCTTATGTCCTCTGCCGAACGCATCCCGCTCTCCGATACGATCAACCGCCCGGTCTCCCGTACCTTTCCGGAAAGTGTCCGGATAACAGAGCGATCGATGGTCATGGTAGCGAGGTTACGGTTGTTGATCCCGACCAGTTCCGTCTCTGTTGCAAGGGCCGATTCAAGCTCACCTGCCGAATGAACCTCGACGAGAGGCTCCAGATCGAAATCCCTTGCCCGCTCTACAAATGCCGGAAGCCGGTCCTTGAGTACTGCTGCTATCAGGAGGATCGCATCGGCACCGAGCGCCCGGGTCTCCCCGATCTGTCTCTCATCGATGATGAAGTCTTTCCGCAGGACCGGGACACCGACCGCCGTTTTTACCCGTGCAATATCCTGTCCCGTCCCTCCAAAGAAGTACGGTTCGGTGAGGATCGAGAGCGCCACGCAACTCCCCTTCACCAGCGCCCCCGCCATAACCGGCATATCAACATTCCTCCTAATGATCCCCCGGCTGGGCGAGGTGCATTTGATCTCAGCGATAACTGCATTCCCCCCATCCCGGTTCTGTATCGCGTTCGTAAGACTGACTCGTTTGCGGGATGATTCCTCCGGAAATTCCGCTGGCATCAATGCCACCCTTTTCGTCGTTCGTTTTACAATATCGTCAAGTATCATGCCATCCTCCGTGAGAAATCAACCATTGCATCGAGTTTCGAACGTGCATTCCCGGAGTCAATGGCCTGGGCAGCCCCGTGCTCTCCTTCGAGTATCCCCCGGACGATCCGTGCATTCTCCCCTGCGGGATTGGAAAGCGGGACTCTCGGGAGACCATACATCCCGGGATCTATGGTGTAATGGAGAATCCCGCCGCCGGTAAGTTCTGAAACCCGGGTAGGCCCGGTGGTCGTTATTTCATCAAGTCCTGAACCGTGCACGACCATGGCATGGGAGAGACCGAGAAGCCGGAGGACTTCTGCAATTTTTGGAGCGAGTGCAGGGTGGTAAACGCCGAGCAGCTGTGCCTCCGCCCCGGCAGGATTCGCGAGCGGCCGCCCCAGGATGTTGAAGACTGTCCGGCAACCGATCTCCTGGCGCACGGTCATCGCATGTTTCATTGCAGGGTGGTGATTCGGCGCAAAGAGGAATGCAATGCCAACTTTTTCGATGAGCATCTCCTGCTCTTCAGTGCTCATGGTGAGACGGACGCCCAGTTCCGCGAGGAGATCTGCAGACCCACACCCGCTGCTGATCCCGCGGTTCCCATGCTTTACCACCGGCACGCCAGCCTCCGCGGCAACAAAAGCAGCGGCCGTGCTGATGTTGAACGTCTGTGTACCAACTCCTCCGGTCCCGCACGTATCTACAAGCATGTGGTTCATCCTCGGTTTTACCCGGACCGCGTGGTCCCGCATGACACGGGCAAACGCGGCAAGTTCCTCCGGGGTCTCACCTTTCATCCTCATTGCTATGAGAAAACCCGCGATCTGGGACGGGGAGACATCTCCTCGCATTATTCCGTTCATAATGCCCGCCGCTTCCTCCAGGGTAAGATCCTGGCGTTCAACCAGTCGGGCGATGGCATCCTTCGCCATCATCAAATCGCTCCGGCATCCAAGAAATTCTTAATAAGCCTGTCGCTCTCTGGGGTGAGGATGCTCTCTGGGTGGAACTGGATCCCCGCGATCGGGTACCGTGTGTGGTACACTCCCATGACATACCCGTCGTCAAGGCTTCGTGCGGAAACCTGCAGGACGGGGGGAAGCGCGTCTTCATCTACTACGAGTGAATGGTAACGCGTCGCGGTGAAGGGATCCGGAATCCCCCGGAAGATTCCTTTACCGTCATGCCGGATCTCCGAGGTCTTCCCATGCATGAGATGGGTTGCCCGTACAACACTGCCGCCAAATACCGCGCAGATCGCTTGGTGACCCCGGCAGACCCCGGCATCCCACGGGGTCCCCGGGCCGGGCGAGAGGATAATCCGGTGGCAACCGGTCTTTTCCAGACGCTCAAGCGGGGTATCGCACGTCATGACTACGGGTTCCGCACCGAGTCTCCCGACCTGCTGGTACAGGTTGAAGGTGAAACTATCGTAACAATCGATAATCAGGACCTTCATGGGAGGACTCCGGCCTTCTCGATTGCACTCAGCATCGCTGCTGCCTTGTTCCCGGTCTCCTTCCACTCGTTCTCGGGGACCGAGTCAGCGACAATTCCCGCGCCAACCTGGATCGATGCACGTGTCCCCTGGACAAGAACGGTTCTGATTGCTATTGCAAACTCAAGGCTTCTATCGAATTCAATCCAGCCTACAGCACCGGCATAGAGTCCCCGGGGTTCCACCTCCTCTTCGCCAATTATCTGCATTGCCCGGATCTTGGGCGCGCCGGAGACTGTTCCCGCAGGAAAGCAGGCTTTGAGGGCATCGTAGCAGTCGAGATTGTCTTTCAGCACCCCGCCGACGGTAGAGACTATGTGCTGAACATGAGAGAACTTCTCGATGCCCATGAATTCCCCGACACCAACCGATCCGAACCGGCAGACTCTTCCGAGATCGTTCCGGGCAATATCGACGAGCATCGTGTGTTCGGCACGTTCTTTGGAGTCGATCAGGAGTTCCTGCGCCAGCCGCGTGTCTTCCCTCTCATCACGCCCCGGGGCCGGGTGCCGGCAATAGGAACCGTTGTAACCTTTCGCTTCTCGACCCGCACCAACATCTCCTGACTTGCCCCTATCACTTTCTCCTCCCCGAAATCGAGGTAATACATGTACGGACTCGGGTTGATCTCACGAAGGGCTGCGTAAATCTGAAAGGGGTCGCCCGTTACGCTACATTCCAGACGCCGCGAGATAACTGCCTGGAAGATGTCCCCAGCAACGATATGCGCTTTGACCCGTTCTACCGATTGTTCGAATGCTTCCCGGGAAACGGATGAGGTAAACGCGGGCGATCTCTGCCCTCTTTCTGCGGTATATCCGGTGGAGGTCTGCGCGCTCCCTTCCCTCTCAAGCCCGGCAATCAGATCGTAAATCTTACGGCTTTTTGTGATACTCTTCTCGTATTCGCACGCGGGATCGGCGTCATAGGTGAGGAAGGGGCGGCTGAAGATGTACAGTTTCCGGTCCCGGTGATCGAAGACGATGCAGTCCTTTGCAAGCATGAAACACGCATCCCGGCCGCCGGGATGTTTTTCCGCCTCATTTCTGTCATGTACCTTCTCACACAAGTCATAGATACAGTCATAGGCGAAGTACCCGACCATTCCCCCGAAAAATCTGGGGGCTTTCACATTCACATAATGAAACCGGGAGAGAATGGATCTGACCCGGCTAAGGGATTTTCCCCCTCCGGATCCCGTGCGATGGCAACAAATGCCGGGTTACTCTGTACCGTGACTTCCTTTCCCAGGGTAACAAGTGCCACCGGTTCGATGCCGATGAATGAGTAGCGTGCGATCTTCTCACTTCCGTCGATTGATTCGAGGAGAAACCCGCAGCCCTTCCGGGAAGCAGTGTAAACTTCGAGGGGAGAGATCCGGGGAAGTGGGATCTCAGCGCACAGCGGGATAATCAGCGGTTTTGGCTGGTTACTTGTTGCTGTGATAAATTCAAAGAGATCGAGGTTGAGTTTTAAGGGGAGTTCGGTAGCCATGGGATCTTTTCCTGGAACAGCCGGCAGATCATCTCATATGGCCGGCATTTCCGAGATTTTTCAACAATCGTCAACAGGTTCCGGAGATTCCGATCACCTGCGGCAGATGCCTGCTACTCAGGTCAATCTTGTACATATTTATACATTATTGTTATTTTTTGGATATTGATGTGCCATTTACTGCAGTCGCGGCTAAAATTACCAGGATGGATCTCATCCACGCAGAATTGAACTCCGGAAGGAGGTGGTTCTGCTGTGATCCCCGGAGAAAGGTCCGGCAACCGGAAGTTTCGTGCATGAATCGGGAACCCGGCAGGTGATCTGGGTTTTTTTGATCGGAGAGGATCTTATCAGAAAAAAGTTTATGCCGGTCTTCCAAGTATCAGAAGGAACGAATGATGAACTCCGATAGGGTTTAAAAAAAAGTTCAAGAAAACCGATCCTATCACTCTGTCCTGATACCCCTTCCTTTGAGCTCTTCCGATTTTCGCACCGGAACTCCGGTTCGTGGTCGTGTGCCTTGTCGTAACTGCCGGACCTGACCAGCCGGTACCCGCGGGCCGTTTTACCGCAGTCGACGCAGGTAATATTTTCCTTGACTTCCCCCTGGGTGGCAATGGACTGTGCCGTGAAGATATACCGGTCTACCCAGAAGAAGATCAGGCCACCTATCAGGTTGGCCACAATTGCGGCAACAAGCTGGCCCATGGAAGCAAGGATGATACCAACTCCGGCAAGAATGGGCGTGCTTGCCTGCCACCGGAGAAGGTAGAGTCCGTAACGTTTGAGATTGGCCTGCATACCGTATCATCCCCTTGTCCGGAAGATAGATGTTGCGGTGCGGGCAACGGCCGGCCCGGTACCGAGACCTGATATCAAACCCTATATATCCCCCTTGACTAACCATTAACAACATCTCCCTGGGAGAAACGATGCGTCGTTGCCATGAGAGGTCACTGGGATGGGTTTTTGCCACCCGGATGATCGGAAATATCTGTTTTTTTATCGTCCTCGTACTTGCAAATATCCTGCTGTATTCATATCCCGGATTCGGTCTAATACTCCGCCGTTTTTCTGGCTTCTCGTGCTTATTGCGATCCTCCTTCTCGCAGGTGACGTTCTCATGGCCCTGGCATTCCGGCTCAACCTTCCAGCCCCGATTTTCAGGGAGTTTGGGAGCGTTTTCTGCATCGCCTTCCTTCACCAGGTGATCCTGTGGATCGATCGCGTCGCATCGACCGATCTGTACACCCTATTCCGGGTCCTCTCGTTCATGATAGTACCCCTTGTCTTCATCCTCGTTCTTGCTGCCGGGTACCTTGCCATCCTGCGCCAGATCCGGTGGAGACCGAAAGAGCGGCCCCGAAGAAGTCGTGATTGTCGCGCCGGAACATGAACCGGGAAGCAACCAATCTCCAGAGACATAATCGTCCGAGGAGTTGGGGGCGAAAGTTCCGGCTTGTCATGTACGACATCCTCCACCGGTTCCGTGATGAAGTGAAAAAGAGGTGCTCTCCGGGGGTGATCGCCCTTCGAGACTTTTCCCGAGAGGAGGCTGCCTCCGGTTTTCTCCATGCTTATCCGAAATTAACGATGCCGGTGTGCAGTGCACGGGGTCCGGCTATGGGCCCTATCTCCCATACCTCTCCCAAAAAGAAGTGCCCTTGGATAAATTCCAGGTAAGATATGAGAAAGCGGTCTCTCTGGTGCGCAAGAAGTACGCTCCCAAACGATCTCTTAAGAAAAGGGGGATTAGAACCGGGGTTTCCGGTGCTTCGAGAGGCAGTCTCTGCAATAGACGGGTCTGCTCTCGGTGGGCTTGAAGGGGACTTCGCACTCTTTTCCACAGTCTGAGCAGACTGTCTTGGTCATTTCTCTGGGGCCGAAATCTCTCGGGCCACCAAAACTTCTTCTCTCCATTGTATTACTCATGCAGCGTTTGTTCTGCGCATATATATCTGTGCAAAGACCACATATACATCACTATTATTTATCCCCCCGGTAGCGGCCCCCATCACTGATCATGGAATAATCTCGCACCCATTGAATTTTTCGTGCGAGAAGTCTTCGAGAGAAATTCTTTTCTTTGCGATAAGCTCCCGTACCCGGGGAAGAGCACCGGTCAGGGCGTCATTGAGGTTCTTTACGGTTATGCACACTATTTTTCGCTCGCGATCTTCCCAAGGATGGGTGATATTTGAATAGAGGCAGCGACCCCCGCAGAAACCAAGGATCGTGCAATCCAGGCAATCGCCTCCGATAGGAACTGTTTTGAGGTGTAACGGATCTGCGTCCGAAATATGACCAACGTAATAGTCCGACATCCCGATCATCACCGGGCAGGGTGCAATATGCCCGTTCGTCATGATACTGTAATTGGCATACCCGGACCCGCACCGGAGCCTGCTTGCCCGTCCGTTGAGGAGATCCTCCATCGGGTCGAGGAACGGGTACCACCGGAGTACCTTCCTTTCCCCCTCCATATGATCGACCCAGTCCCGGACGAGGGTCTGAATCCCCGGGTTGTACTCTGTCTCCGCCCATTTCTCAAACCTGCGCCCCGAAAAATCCCCGGCAAAGTCTGCATCGAGCTGCCAGTGGATGGAGGTGAAGGAATTATCGGGATTTTGAGAGAGCCACCGGACCGCGGCGACGATATCGGCCTTCTCCGTCACGGTCATACGGGCAATGAGTTCACCGGTAAAGCCGTTTGACCGGATCAGACGGACGTTATCCATTACCTTCCGGTAAACCCCCGGTCCCCGGTTTCCATCGGTCAACCCTTCAGGCCCGTCGAGTGAGACGAGGATCGTAGAGAACCGGTTCACGATCTCCGGCGGGAGCCGGTCGAGAAGGAGCCCGTTGGTCTGGATCATGAACCGGCTCACCGGCGCATCGCTGACCATTGTGGTGATCAGATCCGCCCGGAGGAGAGGTTCGCCCCCGTAAAATGTCAGCGTCGGCGCGGGATCTCTTTTGAGGAATTTATAGAGTACAGGCAGTTCAACAGACAGTTCAACGGGAAGGGCAGAGTCGATCTCGATGATCACCTCCTCTCCCTTCTCCTCGCTGCTCTGGAATGCTCTTGCCCGGCAGTAGCTGCAGCAGAGATTGCAGTTGTCTGTGAGGATGAGATGGAAGTACACAAAAACCTATATATTATGTGCCACGCCGGATCATAAACCCGCGTCACACCGCGAAAGGGACCGTTGGCGGGAACGATGATCTTGCCATCATCATGGTGCCTATAATCTGATAGGGGAGTACTGACTGGTTGGTACAACGAAACCGATCGCCAGATCTCTCCCGGGAACCCGGATACCCTCGTAACAGAATGGGTTCCGTCTCTACCCAGCAATGGATCCATAGGGAGGGTTGCAGTTATGGGACGCAGGATCCCATTGCAGACGTCTGACGGGGAGATCACCTTCCCGTATGGCGACACTGATTGAAAAGATATCCCCGTCTTCAAACAGCATAGTGTCTCACCAACCCATAGATCCGGACCAGTGCATGCTCCCCCTATGGCTGCACGAACGTGCGCTCGATCCCCGTGATAGACGACCATAAACCCCTTGGATGAGAGTGTGCGAGGGGTTTTTGAGTGAGCGCTTTGTTTAGGTCTTCTCCAGACCCTCCTCCTTTACCCACCACTCCACTCAAAAATCTCTCATAACAGAAGAAAACGTGGCTGGAAAACTATCGCCAAAACGTGTATGTGAGGTCATCTATCTACGTGGGTGTTGTCCCGATATAGGAAATCGTAGCCCAAATGTACCAGCCGTTCGCGCGGGTAATCTTCCCTTCCTACTGGAGCCAGAGGGAATGTTGCGCCGGTTCTGAATTTTCTTAAAGAACCCTAGCATGTGACAGTTATCTTATAGTAATTGTTGTAGGTGACACCTTAAATACTACGGTCGAATTTCCGCACCGTATAGCTTTAAATTTAATATCGTAGTAATCAGGGCCCGAGTTCCAAGCATTAATCTTTTGAAGATAATTCGGGTCCCAGGAGTACCCTTCGGGGGAAAATGGATACATTGAAAATTCCCTAATAGAGAAGTAATGATTTAATTGCACGGTGTGCTTCCAGGTAAACGCAGATACCTGCGGTACTCCCACGGCAAGCACTATAATAATCAGGTTGTTATATTAAATTTTTGGTTTGCCGGGGCCCTATTCGAACCGGTGGTGCCCATGATTGAAAGCAGGATGCTCATTTGCCCGGGCTGGTCGATCGCCGGTAAATTTATGCTCCCCGGGCATTCGGCGGATTCTGATAGTATCCTCGAACCCAACGAACAGTTCGAACTCCTCATCTTCCCTTCAGACACGACCGTGCCATACCAGGAATCTACCGTCATAATCGACCCAGCGCGGCGCTTCCTCTTCCGGTCTCCCGGAGCGCACCGCCGCTCATTCTGCCTGTAATGCAACATGGATAATCAATTTCGGACATTTTAAAACGGATTTTAAACGGCGTGATTAGTGTGTCGCAATGCCCAAAATACCTTCAAAAATTTCCCCAAAAAGAGAACATCGACGATGTTTCGACGGAAACCTTTTATATTATCAGGCGTTAATTCTTCAATATCAAAACCAATCAGGTTTTGAGGTGTTTACATGGGAACGAAAATCGGAAAAGAAAAGATCTCGCGCGAAAAGGGATTTCTCTACTTCATCGGCAAGGACGGCTACGTATGGGCAGCCCCGATGAAGCACAATAAGACCGGCAAGAAGAAGAAAGTCGGTACTGAGAAGATCGCCAAGGAAAAGGGCTTCATGTACTACATTGGCAAAGACGGATACGTCGCAAAAGCCAAGATGAAGAACGCATAATCTGAAATTTTCCTTTTGCACGCAGTCCGCAGGCCGGCCGGTTCCGGTCAGGAGGACTGCCCACAGATTTTTCCCCTGCGGGGGAAGTTTCTCATTTTCGTTTTTTCTGCGGGAATTTTACCCCCTCACCCCGTGGCAGGTGCGCCATTACCGCGGGCTTTATGCTGTATACGATTCCAGAACGAGATAATCCCCGAAGGGATCGTTCATCTCTCCGCTCCTGGAGCAAAATTTACCGGATGGGCCCATGGATCTGCTACCCCCCAGGGCATGATCTCCCTTCCAGCATATCCGCGATACACCCCACTCCTGATCTTCCCCGGTTTGAAGGCCTGACCGCCTTCAGACGCTTTATTTAATCTCCGAAAGGTCCTTCTGCGGTCCCGAGCATCACCTCCCTGCAGAGATGTGCCGGAGACTGGATCTGGACGTATGTGCGCAATGTTTGCGTTCCCGTGGAATAAGGAGAGATATCGATTCGACCCTGCCTCCAGGATGGCCGTCGGGCTCCCGGCCCCCACACACCGGATATGCATCCGGCTTCCGTCTACCTTGAGATGCGTGCCCGGTGCCGGGTACTTCTCCACGAGGACTGAAGCCCGGCGGATCGGGTCCTGATGGGTGGCAAGCTTGGTACAACCCCCGGGCTTCTGCATCCCGCAGTGAGAATGGCGCCGATAAGGATGATAGTTCCCGCAAAAATGAGGGAATAACCGGGTAAACGGGGCATTTTTCTCCGGACAAGGGTCAGGTCTTTTCCGGTGTGGCTTTCCTGCCCGGCGGTGATCGGAAGAAGAGCCCGAGGAGAATGAAAGGGACAATGTACAGCAGATCGACATATCCCATTCCGGTGACGATAAACCCTAAACCGATGCATGCAACCCCCAGGGGAACAAGGAATTTCTTTCCAAGGAACGCTGATTCCTCACCCGTAAGTTCCGGCACCAGCAGTTCCGGGTGGGATCGCGCAATAGTGCCATCCGTAGACGAGTACGATCGCAAGGATGAGATTGTTCAACTGGAAGAAGACATCGCCGACGGCAGCCATCTCTCCTTTCGAGGAGAAACTTGACGTGAAGGGGACAAAGACAACGACCATCAGCGAAAGAAGATGGATGTAGAGGAATTTGAAATCGAAGGTCTTCATCCGGTGAAAGACCTGGAGATAAAAGAGCCAGAACATGCCGAGAATAAGGAACGCGCCGACAAAATCAATCACCGCATAGAACGCGCGAGTGAGATAATGGGCAAGTGAAGCCGCAGTATCGATAGCCCCCGGCCCGGGTGTCTGGAGGTTTTTGATCATCAGGGTCATCGTGAAAGCGTAGATGGCGTTGGTGATCCGTTCGAGGTTTACCTTGCTGATCGGTTCGTTGACAGTCATCTCGGGTTATACTGGAACTTGGTTTCTTGGATCTCTTCTTCTTTTAGGTTTTTAACGGGTAACCGATCCCAGAACCACAACCTCTAATCTTTCTGGCCCCGAATACACCTCATGAGATCTGCCCCGTTCCTGGTCACGTTCCTCATTCTTGTCTCTCTCATCGCAGCCGGGTGTCTCTTCTGGGAGGAGATCGCGCTTGCGGTTTCTATCCCTGCCCCCATAACGGGCGAGGGATCGTACCAGTATGGCGGGACCGCCGTCGCAATATCGGTGAAATCCGAGGATGTGTCCACCCATTCCCCGCTGGCCCAGATCCTCTTCTTCAAGGCGCTTGCCCTCTCCACACAGTACGCTGAATATAACGAATCCATCCCATACTTCGACAAAGCCCTAACCGTCGACGAGAACTTTACCGTCGCCTGGGTCGGAAGAGGAGTCACCTTCCACAATCTGCACCGCTATGCTGAAGCGGTATCGTCCTATGACCGGGCGCTCGCGTTAAACGGAAGCGATGCGACGGTCTGGCAACTCAAGGGAATAACCCTGAACGATATGGGGGAGGAATCCGAGGCTGCGGAGTGTACCCGGAGCGCTGTTGCGCTCGCAACCGCGGGCAAGGGGAAGTAGCGGAGGAAGGGCCACTCTCTTCCGTGGGGAGGAGGTGACAGGGCAGTTCTGCGAGGGACTAGTCGATTGAGAATGGACGATCGGCATTGTTCCGCGGGGATCTTCCCATGATTTCTGCAAGTCCCTCGGGATCCCGCTTGATCCCGAAGGATGCGCCCGGACGATTGGTAGGGGGGAGACGAACGGGCTTCGATCCCTGCAGGTTAAACAACCGGTACTTTCTCCTCAATGGAGCGGTTGGGATCCAGGCCGAGATCACCCTGATCCCGTCAGGTATCCGGTGGATCTCGGGACCGGCCCGGAGAGCTGGGGTCTCGTCATCGCGGATGTCCCGGGGAAAGGTGTACCCGCCGCATTATTCATGGCGCTCTCCCGTACCCTGATCCGGTCCAGCATGACAAGGAACCATGACCCCGCCGGACCCATACGGGAAGCGAACCGGGACATCTATCTCGTTTCAAAGACCTGCATGTTCGTCACGCTCTTCTACGCGATCCTGGATGTTCGGAAGGACCCTCTCTTTCGTCAATGCCGGCCATAACCCCCCCTCTTCAAAGCCCCGGCTGCGGGGATCAAGCTCCTCAACGCGGATGGCATAGCACTCGGTGTCAAGGACGAGATCGAGCTCGATTCGGGGGAGGTCGCGCTGAAAAAGGAGGACGTTCTCGTTTTATATACTGACGGGGTGACGGAAGCCTGCAACGAGATGGATGAAGAGTACGGGGTGGAGCGGCTGCAACAGATGATCGAGTCGGTCCGGTCGCTGCCTTCGAAGGAGATTATCGAAGCGGTGGTTTGGGAGAACACAACATTTGCCGGGGCCCGGCCGCAGTTCGATGATATCGTACTGGTGGCCGGTATCGGGCTGGAAGATAAGGCCGGGCAGCCCCCCGCGAGCCAGTACGAACCGAGAAGAGCCTTCCCGGAAGAACCTTAAAAACAGTGGGCCCGTCGTGATTCGAACACGAGATCTTCGCCGTGTGAAGGCGACGTCATAGCCAACTAGACCACGAGCCCCTATGCATCGACCGGGAATTGAACCCGGGCTATAGGCTTGGAAGGCCTAAGTCATACCACTAGACCATCGATGCGATGCTTTACAATTTTAGTGGGGCAGCGTATTAATAGTTGTCCTTTCTGGAGACCCCCGGTAACATAAACCGATCAGCGATCAGTCCGGTTGCGGAAGTGCCGGGACGCCCCATTGGTCCGGTATGATTGCAGCGCAGAGGGACATAAGCGGGCCAACGACCAGCCCGGTCCGGAAGAAAAGATCAGACCGGGAAAGAGACGTGTCTGTATGGTCCCCGGCAGGGTCGTCCGTGCCAGCCGCATGGCCCAGATCCCAAGGATTGCAGGGACCCGGGCAGACGCCAGTCCAACTGGTATAGTGGGGTCGTTCCCGGCCCGGGCGAGCACCCCATCGTTCTTCAGCTCCATCAAATCCGGCAGTGGCTGCCGGATACTCTCTCACCTCCAAAAACCGGCGCCGGCCATCCTGGAACAACCCGGCCGATCTCCCGGGCTCTCCGGATCTTATAGACCCAAAAAAAGGTCGGCTTTCCGTGAATGAAAAAAAACAGAGGGATGGTAAGAGCGGGATCAGTATCCCCGGAGTTCTGCTTCCACTTTTTCAAGATTTGCTATCCGCTTCTCAAGTGCCGGGTGGGTGGAGAAGAGCTCCATGATGGTGTTGCCCGAGAGGGCGGGTATGATAAAGAAGGCGTTTACACTCTCGACTTTTGCTCGTGCCTCAACCGGCACCGCATCCATCCTCCCGCTGATCTTGTTCAATGCGGAGATGAGCGCCCGGGGGTTTCGGGTGATGTAACCGCTGCCACGGTCTGCCGCAAACTCACGGTACCGCGAGAGGGCAAGGATGAGGAGCGTACTAACGGCGTACACGATAATCGAGACGATCCAGACGACGATAAAACCGCTACCTTCCCGGTCCTCTCTGCCCCCGAACAGAGCGGAGAAAAAAAAGCTCTGCATAATCATCGAGGCTGTCATAGCGATGAAACTTGCCATGGTCATGGTCAGGATGTCGCGATTCTTGACATGTGAGAGCTCATGGGCGAGGACGGCTTCGAGTTCTCCCTTGTTCAGCAGGCGCAGGATCGAATCCGTGCATGCGACTACCGCATGTTTCGGGCTTCTGCCCGTTGCAAACGCATTCGGAACCGGACTCTGCATCATGGCAATCCTCGGCATTGGGAGATCTGCTTCCTTACAGAGTCTTTCCACAGTCCGGTGAAGGTCAGGGTATTCATCCGACTCGATAATCCGTGCCCCGGTTGACCAGAGCACCATCTTGTCTGAGAAGAAGTACTGAACAAGCCCCATGCCAACAGCCAGAATCACAAAGAACCAGATGCTGGCGCCGGGGAACAACACCCACAATATTGTCATAAAGATAAGGTAGAGGATCAAAAGCAGGAAACCGGTGAACAGTACCCGTGCCGTTAGTCCCCAGTCGCGTCTCCATTCCATAGTTGGTACATGTTACGTATTTTGCACTCATAAAACATTCGACAATTACAATAATCGCGAGTATTTGTGAGACTTTCAGGGGAATTCCTCCGTTTTAAAAAGAACACCCGGTACCCTCCCACCCGAAGTCAATACAAAAGCTATTATTTCGAAAACATCAGACGTGTTATCCATGGCTGAAGTCGATCCCGAAGCGCTGGCTGACGTGGCATACGGCATCTTCGAGCACCTTCTTAACCGCGGTCTTCTGGCAGCCGGCAGGTACCTGTTTGCCCTTGTCGAGGGGGGCAGTGACTTCAAACCCGATCTGATCCGGATCTTCGATGAGTTTGCAAAAGACTACCCCCTGCTTGCAGAAGCCCTGCTGGGCCGTTTCTCCGATCTCGATACGATCTACATGATGCTCAGGGAAGGGGAAGGTGTCCTTCCCTCAAAGACGCTGCAGACCTATTGGATCGTTCAGGACGCTCCCGGCAGCCTGCCGGAAGCAACGGAAGATGAGAATGCGGGCAAGTGGCTGATCTTCCAGGAACCGGAGGTTGTCGACTGCGCATGGAAGAAGGTGAGGGATGCAACGGTGGCCGGGGAGATTGGCATATCCGCGAAGGTGAGCACGGCAAAATCAAACCCTGATTCGCGGGACAGCCGAAAGG
The DNA here is from genome assembly GCA_030919125.1 of Methanoregula sp. SKADARSKE-2. Classification (GTDB taxonomy): domain Archaea; phylum Halobacteriota; class Methanomicrobia; order Methanomicrobiales; family Methanospirillaceae; genus Methanoregula. Next base: position 551,088 of record CP121470.1, on the reverse strand, counting down.
TCATTTATGTATACACAAGGGACTGGGCTGAAGAGGCCGATGTAATGCGTATCAGAGAGAAACTTCGCGAGCTTGGCTTTGTTGACCGTATCGGATACAAGCGGAATATTGAGACCTTTGCCGGGGAATATGCAAAGAAAGGGAAGCGCGTTACGTATTATTCCGCGTGATCTCTTCCAGCAAATTCTCAAATCCCTGCTTTTCTTTTGCCTGGACCGGACTCAGTCGCTCTGAAAAAGCGTCATCCATTCGGAGGCACCCCGTATCGGAGCGCTGATCTCCTCTCTCAATACCGGCCTGGGAGAGAGATAAAATTCTGTATCGCCACCGTGGTACACTTCGGGAAGATCCCAAAAGAAGCTGATTAAAACCTGAAAAAAAGATAGTTATATCGTACGATTACGCTTTCCTTTCCTTGTTCTTGGGGCGGAGATTCTGGTAACCGCACTTGCGGCAGCTGGTGGCGCGGATCGCATTGCGGGCGTTACAGTGCATGCATATTTTTACATTGAGTAACCGTGCTTCGGCTTCTGGAAACTTTGCCATTATTAAACACTCCTGTCTGCCCTTATAACAAAGCTGTGAGACTTCTTAACCGTTTGTGTCCTGGGCGTCTTCCATGCGATGCTCTTTGACAAACCATTCGCGGAAATACCGAAGTGCCTTTGCCCGGTGGGAGATCCTGCTCTTCTCCTCAAGCCTGAGTTCGGCAAGGGTCCGGCCTTCCCATTCAAAGATGGGGTCGTAGCCAAACCCCCCCCTCCCTCTCGGGTTCGGAGCAATCCTTCCGTGGAGTGTACCTTGAAATACCCGTTCGCCGTCTCCATCGGCAAATGCTATTGCGGTGGTAAAATGTGCTCTGCGGTCCTCTGCGCGTTCCATCAGTTTCAGGATCCCTTCGTTCCCGATCGTATGGAGAACGTAGGCTGCATACGGGCCGGGAAAGCCGTTCAATGCATCGATGGAGAGACCCGTATCATCAACGATTACCGGGGTTTTGAGGTGTTCGAACGCAAACCGGGCCTTTCCCCGGGCAATCGTGCGGACATCATCGGACCGGTGTTCAGGGATCTCCATTGCGATGTGCTCTACTTCCAGCATCCCGCCGAAAAAAGCCGCAACTTCCTCTGCCTTGTGAGCGTTGCTGGTTACCAGGGTCAGTTTCACAGGTATCTTCCCCGTAATTCGATCTCGTGTTCACGGGCGATAACCTCTCTTGCCCCGCCAAACGTCTCACAGTACCCTCGAATAAATGAACCCCGGAGATCCCCAGCCCGGTCCGGATCAGTACTCTCAAGCGTCTGGAAGAGGACATGAATATCGACCCCGCGCTGCTCGATCTCCTGGGTCACCTGGGCGAGACCGAAATCTATCAGGACCGCCCTGTTATCGTCGGATCGGATGATCACATTGCTCGTTGTCAGGTCCCCGTGCACTATACCGGCGGCATGGAGGTCTCCGGTCATGCGCCCGGTCTTTCGGAGATTGGGCCCGGTAAGGCACTGGGCAAGAAGAGGGCCCGCAACCTGCTCCATTACAATGGTATCCCCGGTTATATCGATAATGAACGGAGTTGGAACACCCCCTTTACGGGAGAGAGCGATAAGCTTTGCTTCGGCCCGGGTCCGTTCGGAGATAAGTCTGCGGTCGAGTTCCGGCACACGGTAGCGTTTGGATAAACGATGTTTCTCTGCTTTTCCCTCCCGAAAGGTTACGATCGCTTCTGCGCCCTGTTTATGTTCGATCTTCTTCCTCGCCGGATGGCGGTGTGCGCTCTCCTGGGATGAAACGTTATGTCCCCACGTCACCTCAACTTCATCCGAGCGGAATGAAGGGTTAATCTGCGAGCGTTCGACGGGCAGCGTCACTCCGCTCTCCAGCATGAGTTTGCCGGTGTACGCAATCATTGCGCCATTGTCCCCCAGGTATCTCTGTTCAGGGACAAAGAACCGAGCCCCGCGCTCCTCGCACATGATCCGGAGCATCTCCTGAAGACGGCGATTGGCTCCCACACCGCCAACGAGGAGCACTTCTGATTTCCCGGCAAGTGACATGGCCCGCTCAGTCACCTCTACGCACATGGCAAACGCGGTCTCCTGCAGGCTGTAACAGGCATCCGGGAGCGGAACCCGGGCGTCTTTTGCAGCGGAGATAAGGCCCGAAAAGGCGAGATCCATACCTTTTACGGTGTAAGGCAACTCGATATAGTGACCATCTTTTGCTCTGGTCTCTATAAGGGGGCCACCGGGGTGGGGAAAAGCCTTCGCACGAGCGAACTTGTCGAGCGCATTGCCGATACCGATATCCAGGGTCTCCCCAAAGATCCGGTATCTTCCGTTCAGATACCCGATAATCTGCGTATTTGCCCCGCTTGCGTAAAGGACGACCGGATCGAGACACCCTGTCGCAAAGCGCCCGATCTCGACATGGGCAACACAATGGTTGACACCGATGAGCGGCACATCAAGAGCGAGTGCAATGGATCGGGCTGCTGTTGCAACCGTCCGGAGGCAGGGGCCGAGGCCCGGCCCCTGGGAGAATGCAACCCCGGTGATCTTCTCCGGCTCTTTGACAAGGGATGCGATGAGATCTCTCATTGCCGATGCGTGGTGCTGGGCAGCTTCGCGCGGATGAATGCCCCCCTGTACGGGTCTGTAGGGCTTCGAAACAAGAGCGATGAGATCGCTATCAAAAAGAGCGGCACTGAGGTTCCAGGCTGTCCCCTCGAGTCCCAGTATCTGCCCAAAAACAGGCATCGGATCTTATTTCTTGAATTCAGTATAGCCGCATTTCCCGCATGCAATCCGGTCCTTGTGCTCGGCCATCATGACACCGGGTCCGCAGCGTGGGCAGAACTTTTTGGTTGTGGTTACTTTTGCTCCCTCAACCTTGTAGTGGTCTCCCCGTTTCGGTCCCTTGGCAACCGCTGCCTTCTTTGCTGCTGCCATGGTTATGCCGCTCCTTCTTCCTTGGGCTTGGGCATTCCACGAGCTGCCAGGTGCGGGCGTTCGGTCTTGTTCCGGATCTCTTTGCTCTCATAGATGCGCGCTGCGCCGTTGATCTCGGTCTTCCCGAAGCTGCTGCTTAAGGAATCAAGCGTAATCTGATCTTCTTTTATGTTGAGCAGGGCACAGAGTTTTCCGATGATCTGCATCCGCGAGGGGGTTGCACCATCGTATTTGAGGGTAAATTGAACCTCTCTTCTTGATAAAAGTTCATTTCTCTTATCGTTCGTGATCTCAAAGTCCATCGGATATCCTGTAATTATTGGAAACCGGCTTATTTAAAATATCACTCTGCAGGATGTCCGGAGGAGACTCCCCTCTGGACGTGAAAAAAATAGGTGCGTAACTTATTCGTCGGATCGGATGAAGTGATCGAGAAACCGGCGCGCTGTTGCCTTTGCTTCGGGATCGATGATGCGGAAGACCACTCCCTCATCTGGTTGTCCGTAGAGCACGATTGCACCCATGGGTGCAGCGATGACAAGGGGTATTACGGCAAGGTCTTCTTCGCCATCAACGAAGATCGTTACCGGTGGATGAGTAACAGCATATTCAAGCGCCGATTCCAGTTCCCCGGTAATTGTCCCGGCCGGGTTCTTGATCCGGATGCATTCGCCTCTAACTGCAGGGATCCTGCTGCAGGGAGAACGCATCGTGAAGCCGTCGACAACCGCAACTTCGGGGAGGATATGGTTTTTGTGGAGATTATGGGTTACCACATCCCCGACAGCGTACAGAGGATTTTTGCCGAACCGCGGAATAATATCTTCGATAGTTCGATGCAATTCGCCAAAAGGCTCCTGAAAGAGCTTCCGGTGCTCTTCAGGAAGGATGAGCATCAACGGACCTTCAGTGCGTAGCGTCCGGGAAGTTTGATGTTCATCCGCTTCGCAACTTCGGAGTTTTCGGGATCGATAATAACAAGGTAACCTGACCAGTCTTCGCTCAAATTGGAGGTTCCGCAGTTGACGCAGAACTCTCCATCCACGACACGGTGACAGTCACGGCAGACTTTCCCCTGTTTTTTCTTATTCGCCGGCGGCATTCTCCTTTCTCCTGCTCTTCTTTTCCGCGGGCCGCTCCTTCACCGCTCCGGTCTGGCCGGCCGCTCTCTCTTTCACCGCGTTCATCTCCTCTTCAAGCCAGAGTGCGGTCCCCAGTCCTGCTTGACGCATCGTAAGACCGATCTTGCTGTCCCGGGGTTCCCGTTCGTTTAAGCTGAGGGTGACGACACGCACCCGGACAACGTCCCCAACCCCGATGAACCGCTTGGATTCCTGACAGATGAGGCGGGCATTCTTCTCATCGTAATTGATGTATTCGTCAGAGATCTGACTGACGTGGAGCATCGCATCGATCGGCCCCAGACTGACGAAAGCTCCGAAGCTTGTCGTTTCAACGACGAGACCTTCTATAACCTCCTGTAACGCGAGCCGGAGAACCATCGCTTCAAATTTCACATCGTAATAGACGCCCCCGTCCCCGGGTACGAGTTCGCCCTCCCCGACGTCCATCACTCTGGTTACACAGATGAAAATCCCGATCTCCTTATCGATGCTGCCTTCGAGCTGCTCCTGCAGGACATCGAGAATGACCTTCTCGATCTTCTCCCCAAGTCTCTGAGGGGGTACCCGCACTTTATCCTCAAGCATCAGGTTGTGATACATTTCTTATCTCCGCATGATCTCCAGTTTTTTCTTCTGTCTCATCGATATTACCCCGATACCCCGGGTATACAACGCCTCCCGGACCCGGCGATCATTGGTTACTACCATGCACCGGGTCAGGGTTGCATACTCGATCACCTGTTCATCAACCGTGGGGGATTTCAGGTCATTGCAATCAATTATTGTACATTTTTCCCCGAGGGAAAAACCCAGCCTCGCAGCGGAACCGTCACGACCGCGGGCCCTTGAGAGCCCCGCCAGTTCCTGCATGACGCGCGACATCACGAGTGGTTCGAACGAGCCGAGAAGTTCCCGGAGCTCTTCGAAAATGTCGATCTGGAACTGAGCAGGCATCATCAGTGCATTGGCGTCCAGGAGAACTCCTATTCGCCCAGAACACCCATCCCGATTAACCGCCAGCGTGCTCCCACCTGCCGGCTGATAGCGATCCGTGATCCCACTTCAGCACAGACCGGACGCTTCAGCTGTATCTCAACCATATCCTTTTTCGTATTCGTCACAACCCCGACAGTAACGGCAGTCCCCACGGAAAGCATGAGGGGTTCGCTGTGTTTGAGCGGTTCGATAACGAGCTCGCTGGTAGCACCCACAACGCGTTCCATCAGAGTTACCTTGCACCGGAGTCTGTCCCAGACCGGCGGGAGTTTTCCCGCGTGGCCGAGGACCTGCCCGGCAAGGGCATCGCTCTTGGTCAGGGCCGGATCGAGTCTCGTACCGATGCCGAGAAGTCCTCCCGGTGTCGCGTCAGCAACTTTTTTGGATCCCGCGTTAATCGAGGTGATCTTGGTTGTGATCGGAATCCATCGGATCCTGTTCTCGATCTGCGTCTGTCTTCCCGGACGGATCTCGATCTCGTCGCCCTCGTGGAGGATGCCCCGGATGAGAGACCCCCCAACCACGCCACCTTTGACCTCCTTCCAGTTGACCCCGGGTTTGTTCACATCGAATGAACGGGCGACAAGCATCATCGGTTCGGCGTCAGGATCCCGGACGGGTTCCGGGATTGTCTGGTCGAGCGCCTGGACAAGAGCGCCCATGTTGATCCCTTTCTGGGAAGAGACCGGGACAATGGGTGCGCTCTCGGCAATGGTTCCTTTGATAAATGCTTTTATCTCGTGGTAATTGTCGATCGCTTCCTTCTGGCTTACGACATCGACTTTACTCTGGACGATAACGATCTTCTTGATCCCGACAAGCTCCAGTGCCATCAGATGCTCCTTTGTCTGCGGCTGGGGGCACTTCTCACTTGCAGCGATGACGAGCATCGCCCCATCCATAAGCGCGGATCCGGAGAGCATGGTCGCCATCAGGGTCTCGTGACCGGGGGCATCTACGAAGGAAACGGACCGAAACGCTCTTCCTTTTCCCCCGCAGCCCGGGCAGTCTCTGCCCATTGAATAGGAGTCAGGCCCCTCACATCTGTCACACCGGTAGAATGTTGCATCTGCATATCCGAGACGGATAGAGATGCCCCGCTTCACCTCTTCGCTGTGTCTGTCCGTCCATGTTCCGGTGAGTGCATTGACGAGTGTCGTCTTGCCGTGATCGACGTGACCTACGACCCCGATATTGACGCTGGGAACTGTCGCATCATTCAAATGAAATCAAACCTCCTTAGTTTATCCAATCTGGGCAGCTGGCCAAATAGCGATGAATCTTTTATGCGTGCCTCGTAAAATACCGGTAAAAGCCAGATCTCACCAAGTACAGACGCATAGCTGATTATGATATTGTGCGCCTGATACATAAATTCAATCCCCTCGTGGGAGATTGATCAGGAATGAGAAGGCAGAGGAGTTCCATGAGGGATTGGTACCCTCTCACCTTCAACCATATGCGGGTATTTTACTGAAGAAGGATACGGAGCGAGAAGCGGCAAAGGAGGAGAGCGATCCTAACCCCCTCCTTCACAACTCTGGTCGATATTCTTAATCGCTTCCTGCAACTCACTCCCCGCAGCAAACTCTCTCTCGCGGGCGATCATCGTTTTTGCATCCTCTATGATCGGCTTGGCGATCTTCTCCGTGGCCGGGGCAGGAATCAGCTGATCCACACGATAGAGAAGGTGAGTGCTATCCAGCTCGGCAAATACTGCTTTCCCGGTTGATTCGATCCGGAGAATATTTCCCGTTGTTCCCGTTCGAGGATACCGGACACGCATACCCGGGGTGAGCTCCTCAGCAAGCATACAGGTACTATTGAATCTGCGGTTAAATCATTTCCGCATACTCCCTTCTTCAAAGGGCGATTTTCCGGAGGAGGGAAACCATGTCACGGGTTGTCAGTTTTGGATCGCCACTCCTGGCGGGCACCCTGGCCCCCGCGAGGGCTGAAAATATTTCGGAGAGAGCGCTGCCACGCGACGGGCCGTACCCCCCTTCGAGAAGAAGGGCAAAGGGGATCCCCGTTGAGTCCCGCAGAAGACCGGTGAGAGTACAGAAATCCTAGGGGAAGAGCAACATATCGCTCTTTGGATCGTCAGACAAGGCATCCTGGCCTGCAGATATCAGAACTGCATCCGGTCTGAATCTCTCCAGCGCGGGAATAAATACCTCCTCGAATACGAACCGGTAATCGGCGACAGTGAATTTTGCATGCAGGGGTGCATTGATGGTAAAGCCCTTGCCCGTTCCGGATCCCACTTCATCAACCCACCCGGTATAGGGGAAGATATCTCTCTGATGGATGGAGCAGTAAAGGACCCGGTCATCTTCAGAGAAGATCTTCTGCGTCCCGTTTCCATGATGAACATCCCAATCAATGATTGCGACCCTTTCCACCCTTTCAAGCGCCGAGGCTGCAGCAATAGCTGCGTTATTGAATATGCAGGCCCATTGCCCGATCGGCTTCTGCGTTATGGCCCGGTGGGCGGACAAGAGCAGAACAGTCTTCCCCATCTATCGAGCGCTGCACTGCCTCAATCGACGCCCCGGCAGCATTCGCCGCGACCTCAAACGATTCTCCGGTAATATACGTATTCTGATCTACGAAGTACTGACCGTCATGAGAAGAGAACTCGCGGATGAGATGGAGATATTCTGTGTGTGAACCTTTCAGAATTTCATCGTCCGTAGCCCGGTGTGGTTCGTACCTATGACATCCCTTCGGAATACCTGAACGGACGCCCTGCATCCGGTCTGCGCTTTCAGAATGGGTTTCAACGTGATGCTGGGAAAAGATATCACCGGATATTACCGCACTCTGGACCATTTCTGTCTTCCCCCGATCTCATCTGGTTCATCTGCAGAGTGATGAAGTGTTACCGGAAAAAAAAGTACCGGAAATTTTTATGGTAGTGTGGTTCCCTGTAAAACTGCAGATTCGGGGACCTCGAACTGTCGATCGGTCCCCAAAATCTGGTATTTCCCGGTTGTTTTAACGCCGTAAGTATCTCCGGTTGTGGAGTACGGCACCACAAATTCTCCGTTTACACTCGCCTGGATATAATTGAACTTCCTTCCCGTATTGCTCATAACCGGAACAGAGATGATCCCGTCTCCTCTGATGTGAGCACCTTTGACGTACTCAAAGACCTTTACATATTTTACCTCCGGTCTCTCTCCTCTGGATGCGTCTGAAGGGGATTCATGGACGAGGCGATAATGCCGGAGGGCTGGCACCGTATCGACCGGAAAAGTTATTTTCGGACTCAAGACTGCTGCATGATGTCCCGCAGGAGCCTTCAGAGTATACCAGGCTGCACGTTCCTTTGCATCACTCGTATTTGTAGCCCCCGCGGCAGTTATTACCGGGAGGGGCGCACCAGCGACAGAAGGATCGATGTACTCGATATAGTAGACGGTCGAAGGCGGTGCCATGGATCCATCGAAGTTATGGAGTCTTGATACCATGGTCAGATAGTATTGCTGGTTGTTGAGGACGACGGGCTGCAGAACCTTGGGGTCATCCTCCTTTGGTGTAAAGAGGGACATCTGATACGGATTGTTTGCAACCGTTGCATTATACCAGGTTGCCATCGCCCAGAATTTACTGGTATCCATCTCGATATCCGTGATAACATACCGGGTTCTGTCGTGATCGAGGACGGTATTTGCCTTATCCTCCGATGTTGAGAGGAAATATGCTGCAGAACCGTCAGGTCCTGAGACCCCCTGCTGGAATGGGTTTGCATTGGGGATCCGTTTTGCGATATAGGTTATCATATGTCCGTAATCCCACCAGGACATCACCCCGTAGGCTTCCGATGGGTACTGGAACTCTTTGGGATTATATTGGGTGAGATAACCGACTCCGGTTTCCGGCGTGTTCTTTCCCATCCATTCAAGTGTCTCTTTCCAGTCAGGATTCATCCTGATTCCATCGGAAGAAGCATTTGGGTAACTGTAGGAGATCGAGGTGTATACGAATAGGGCTGCAAGGGCTGCCACCAGTATCAGCAGACCTGCGGACAAGGAGGAATTTGCACGTTCCTCCGCACTTTTTTTAAGAGCCCTTTTCTGTCTCTTATCTGAGTTACGTCCTTCTGTATCGGAATTTTTCTTCTCTCCTCTCCCCTGCTCAGAGGGTGTTGTTCTCACCAGATTCCGAACCTGGTCCCACCCTTTATCGAAGCTGAAACCTATACAAACTGCTGAGAGGAGGGCAATGTTTACTGCGAGATAATATTCGTAGCGAATATGTTGCCACGTTGAGAACAAAATTATAAGTGACCAGATAAGGGCGAAAATCTGGTGGGGGTGCTCATCCCGGATATTGTTGTACAGCATGACCAGGGCACCCCCCGCCATGAGAATGAGACCATAGTTGAAGGTCAGCCAGGCATAATCAAACGTCCAGCCACGGGCTTCCTGGACCGTATTGGTTATCGGTTGTTGCCCGAAAAATGCAAACAGGGATGAGATAAGGAGATTGAAGAGTGTCTGATTCACGATGAATAAAACGACCGCAAATACGATCGCACATCCGGCAAGAATCAGTGGATAATAATAGCGTTCTTTTCCTTTGAGGAAATGAGCGAGGCCGAAAAGGACGAGTGTTCCCAGGATCAGTGCCAGATACGCGTAGATATGGCCGATAGAATACGTGGAGAGATCGATGCCGGGACTCTTAAATCCAAAAATGAAGAGTCCGACTATTGCTACCCCAAAAACAATACCATTGATAACGAGAAGGTACTCGGAACTCCTTTTTCGGTAAACATCGATAACAGACTGGATGATGGTAAAGATTCCTACGATCATCGCGAAGAGGATCATCGTGGGCATCGTAAATAACCCGAGAAGGTAGGCGATACCCGCAAGAGATGCAAGAAGGATTGTCTTCTTATACGTCGCGATATTTTTCAACTCAATTTTCGTCTTCTTCTCTGCAGAAATGGCATACATGTAGAGAAGGCAGAAAATGGCAGAGAAGAGGACTTCTGCGATATGATGATCGATGTAACCGTACAGGGATCGGTAAAAAAACTGGCCGGTCACCGCCGCTGTCAATCCCGAGGCCAGCACTCCGGTCTTCCAGTCTCCGCAGGTCTTACCAACAAAATACATCACCGCGACGGTCGCTGCCCCCATCAAGGGGGGGATGATCAGTGCCGTAGAGATAATTTCCGGACGGGTGACAGATCCCGTGATAAGACAGAAGACTGCAATGATCGTGGGGAAGAGTGGTCCCCAGTAAATTGTCGTCCCTGTCGGGAAGAGGGTCATGGGATCGAACCATGCGTAGTTCGGGAAGTTCGCAAGAATTTGTTCAACCTGCCGCAGGTTGTATAAGGGATCATCACTCCCGACGGCTGTCAGAATATCAGAGTTCCCCGAGAAGATCGGGAGAATACGGAGCCAGAGGGCAAATAATGTGAATATGCCGACAAGGCTGAATATGAGGAGTGTTCTCTTCTTTTTATAATCGAGACCTGCCATAAAAACCAACTCGTCCTGTTAATAACATTCAATGAGCGTATACATAAACATTGACGACCTCTTCAGGTAAGACACTTGAAGATCGCTTCAAACTGGCGTGCTTTCTCTTTCCAGCTATAGTTGTCAAGATTTATGGAATATCTCGGAGTGGTTCTCATCAGATCCTTGACGGTCTCAATATATTCGTCCGGAGTGCGGTAAACAAAAAGGTTGGGGCCCCCGATTCGCTGCACATCAGGAATGGGGCGCATCACGATGGGCTTTCCACACGCGGAATATTCAAAAAATTTGTTGGGAAGGGCAATATCGCCCCATTGCGGAGGGGAGAGAGGGATTGTACAAACATCCATGCACGCGATGTACCGCGGGAGTTCATGGTACTGTCTCGTTCCGGTAAAGATAATCCTCTCTGAAATTTTAAGGGTCTCTGCAAGTCGTTTTAATTCCACGAGATAGTCGGTGAAGAGAGATCCCCCGACAATAAGGAGGCGCGTATCCCTGTTATGCCGAATCAGTTCCGGCATGGCCCGGATCATATCATCCAGTGCATACCATCTCTCGACACTGCCGGAAAAGCCGATAACAAATTCCCGGGCATCAATTCCGAGTTCCCCCCTTGTTTCATCCCCGGAGACGGGTTTGAAAATCTCTGTATTGACTCCGTTGGTAATAAGATCTGCTGCAAAACCAAGATTCCTGAGCTTTTCGACCAGGGAAGGAGAGACGGTGGTAATTTTATCACTTTTCAAGAGGTTGTGCCGCGTTACCATCCAGACGCTCTTTCTGACCGCCTGCTGCAGGAGCTCGTTCTTAAAGTACGCTGCAGCGGAGTCCGGGAACCAGTCCTTGAGATCAAAGATGACCGGTACTCCGTGTTTTTTTGCGGCATGGATGACCCCCGTCCCTGCCAGGACCTGAGCAGCTACGACGATATCAAAATTACCTCTTTTGAGAAGCTTCTCGAAAATATAGAAATGGTACGGTGCATTGAGGGTGTAATGTAAAAGTGGAGATTTTAAGGGGAACTGCGTGGCTTCATCCACGGTCAGCCGTGTCGACCGTGCCTCTCCGCGACTGACATGGAAATGGGCAACGTGAACCTCATGGGTCTTTGCCAGTTCTTCGAAGATGTAATGGTGCCGGGATGGTATCGGGTGATGAATATAATCCTGGGTGGAAACAAGCAGAATCTTCATGGTTTCACGGATCTTTCAGCAAGAATTTTTTCAAATTAGTCCGCCTGTTTCTGCGGGATCATCCTTCTGGGGAGCTCTTTAATTTTAGCGGGAGCTCCGATGGCAAGGGTGTATTTGGGAACATCGCGGGTTACTACGCTCCCTGCCGCAACAAGGGCCCCCTCTCCGATCTGAACTCCCGGAAGGATTGTAACATTGGCTCCGATCGCTGCACTGTTGCCGATGATCGGCCCTTTCAGACCACCCATTCCTGTCGGGGGGTACCTATCGTTGGTAAGAACGGTATGAGGACCAATAAAAACCCGGTTCCCGATAGAGGTCCCCGTCGGAATAAAAACCATACTCTGGATGTTTACCTCATTCCCCAGAGTACAATCCCCCTCAATGACTGTTGCGGTACCGATTCTTACGCCACTGCCAATTCTTGTTTTTTCACGGATCAGGACATTGTGACCCGTCTGGAAAGCATCGCCGATTATCACATCACAGTAAAGGATCGTTCCCGATCTCAGAACCGCATCTCTTCCGATCGTTGTTCCCGCGAATCCGGTCCTGTCGAAATTATCGCGGGAAGGGAATCCCAGCGTAACGGGTTCAAATACACGATAATTTTCCCCAATGGTATTGGTACCGAATTCTCTCATTCTACCGTCACGCTCTTTGCAAGATTTCTGGGCTTATCGACATCCTTTCCAAGGGCTACTGCCGTGTAGTATGCGATGAGCTGGAGTGCCACAAGGCTTGCCAGTACCTGAACAAAAACATTGTTTCCCGGTAAGGGGAGGTAGAGATCAACGATATCGATGAGTTCTTTGTCTCCTGCGCTTCCCAGAGCAATGACCGGTGCGCCCCTGGCTTTCATCTCTTTGATATTGGAGATCATGACTCCATAGGTCTTTCCCGGCATACAGATGGCGATGACCGGCGTCTTGGGTGAAAGGAGGGCGAACGGACCATGCTTCAGTTCACCTGCAGCGTACCCTTCTGCGTGGATGTAGGCTATCTCCTTCATTTTAAGGGCGCCCTCAAGGGAGACCGGATAGAACGCACCTCTCCCGACATAGAAGATACTCTGTGCCGTCATGCAGAGGTCGACTGCGTCTGAAAAATCCATAAGGAGGAGCTCCTCAATGACGTGGTGGCCGTGAGCGAGGATCTCATCATAGGTATTTTCAGAGAGCCTGTTTACCATCTGCATCAGGACTGCAAGCTGGGTCACAAAGGATTTTGTTGCTGCGACACTTATCTCCGGCCCGGCCCTCATAAAGATGGTGCGATCTGCCACCCTGCTGACTGAGCTTCCCAGCACATTGGTAATCGCGATCGTACAACAATTCTGGGCTTTTGCCTGGAGGAGAGCCGAGATGGTGTCTGCAGTCTCGCCCGATTGTGTTATCCCGATAACAGTCCCACCTACCGGTGGGGGGAAATACTTGAATTCGGATCCAAATTCTATCCGGGCTGGGATATTGCCTGCCTCCTCAAGCAGGTACTTGAAGATGAGCCCGGCATTAAATGAAGATCCGCATGCAACAAGGGTAATTGGCGAGATACACGTAATTTCGGGGCTGAGCGAGAGATCCCTGACCGCCTGGATCGTGTTGTAGAATGCCTGGGGTTGCTCGTAGATCTCCTTGAGCATATAATGAGCAAACCCCCCTTTCTTAACATCTTCCAGCCTCAGATCGACGAGTTCTATCGGGCGGTTGACCGGTTCGTTTCCGTGAAAGATTGCAACTGAGGTGCGCGAGACACTTGCGATGTCTCCATCTTCGAGGAAGACGGCCCGCTCCGTGTGCTCGATGAGCGGGGTCATATCTGAGGCTGCGAAGTACTCCCCATCCCCGACCCCGAGGACAAGGGGGCTGGCACAACGGGCTGCGATAAGACGATCCTCCCCGTTCCTGATGACAAGGATCGCATAGGATCCTTTCAGGGATGGCAGGGTGGCCTGAACCGCGGAGAGGAGATCCTGGGTTTCTTTATACCTGTCTTCGATGAGATGGACTATTACTTCGGTGTCGGTATCTGAACGGAAGGTGTGACCTTGTGCGAGGAGGGCTCGTTTCAACTCAGCATAGTTCTCAATAATTCCGTTGTGAACGAGAGCAATTTCTCCCGAACAATCGGTGTGGGGGTGGGAGTTGATCTCATTGGGGATCCCATGGGTTGCCCATCGTGTGTGACCGATGCCCAGTTTCCCCTGCAGGCTGCCAGCACTGTTTGCATTTTCTGCGATTCGTCCCTGATGCTTGGATACCGTGAGGGAGCTTCCGATAATCGCAACCCCGAACGAATCGTATCCCCGGTATTCAAGCTTTTTTAGCCCATCCACAATTATCGGTGATGCCTCCCGCCTGCCGATATAACCGACAATCCCGCACACTTTCAGATCACCATTGAATCATCCGGTAGTATTCCGGAAATCAACCGGTGGACGGAACAGATCCTTGTGTTATTTCCGACAATACAATTTTTATAAACCGTAAAGGGGCTGCTGGTCACCTGGTCCCCGATAACGGCGCCGAATTCCGGCTTTACGACAACTCCCTCCACCTCCAGCAACTCCCCTGAGGGTGCAGTTGACAGGTGATCTCCCAGATCGCATCGTTCCCCGATTACGGTGCTGATTACGCGTGAGTGTGAACCGATATGGACATCATCCATTACCAGCGCGTTGCCGATGTAGGAGAAGGGTTCCATTGAGACCCGGGATCCGAGGCTTGTGTCAGGAGAGATACAGCAGTTCGGACCAATCTCGCAATCATTTCCGATAACCACCGGGCCTTTGATTACGGTATTTGCGCCAATTATTGTTCCCTTCCCAATCTTTACCGGACCCTGGATGATGGCCTGTCTGCTGGCTTCACCTTCGCGGGATGGGACCAGCCCTTTCAGTAGCCGCGAGTTCATTCTGAGAAGATCCCAGGGATAAATTGCATCCTGCCAGTCATCAGCGGGAACGGCCTGAATTTTTTTACCGTCTTTGATCATGGCCGAGACCGCATCGGTGATATCGTTCTTACGGATGTACTGGAAAAAATCTTTTGTAAGAGAGTAGATCCCGGTACTGACCATAAAACTCGGCGCGTGTTCCGGTTTCTCCAGGATCTCTTCCACGCAGCCCTCGCTGAGGAGAACCACGCCAAAGTTGGACGGGTTGGGATGCTCCTTTACCAGCATCGCATTTTTTTCTGCCATTACCCGGGTGATTGAGTCTGGATCAATGTAATTATCCCCGGGGAGGACGAGAAAATCCCCGGTTATACGCGATTCTGCGCATTGAAGGGCGTGTGCCGTGCCCAACTGCTTGTCCTGAACAACAACCTCAAGGGGGATTCCCATCTGGTTGAGATAGCGTGTGACGTGTTCCTTGCGGTAACCGACAACAACAATGATATCCCGGATCCCGTTTTTTATCAGAGCGTCGATAACATACGCAATAATAGGGCGGTTCGCTACCGGAATCATCGATTTGGGCCTGCTCCGGGTGAGCGGCCGTATCCGTCTGCCTTCTCCGGCCGCAAGAATTACTGCCTGCATCCTTCACCTACCGTAACCTTGAGTTTTCCCCGATACAGCCCTCAATGACTGAACCCGGGGCGAACGCTGAATTGCTTCCGATCACAGCGCCGACATTCACTGAGCAGTTAATGCCAAACTGCACTGCATCCCCGATAATGGCGCCGAATTTCTTCTTTCGCGTATCTCTACCACAGACTTTCACGGATGTATGATCGTGCCTGAGATTAGCAATTTTTGTTCCCGCACCGAGATTACACCCACTCCCAATGATAGAATCCCCAACATAGTTAAAATGAGGAATTTTTGTCCCGCTCATGATAATGGAATTCTTAAGTTCTGTACAATGCCCGATGTGGCATTCGTCCCCGATACTTGTGGATCCGCGGATGTAGGCATGGGGACCGATCCTGCAATTCTTTCCGATACTACAGGGGCCTTCAATGCAGGTGCCGGATTTGATGACGGATCCTTCCCCGATTGTTACCGTTCCCGACAGGGTAACTCCGTCTTCAAGGGATCCCAGATTTTGAGAATTCAGATCTCTCATGAGCGTGGTGTTTGCATCCAGCATATCCCAGGGATATCCGACATCCAGCCATTTCGAGAGGTGGTATGCTGATAACTTTCCCTCCCGGATGTAGATATTTAGTGCGTCCGTGAGCTCAAGTTCCCCCCGAGAGGACGGATTAACGCGATCGACCAGTCCGAAAATATCCGGATCGAAAAGATATGCCCCCGCGTTGATGAGGTTCGATCGGGGTTTCTGAGTTTTTTCTTCGAGTGAGATAACTCTTCCTCCCTCAACCAGAACAACTCCGAAATCCGATGGATGATCGGTGGAACTTATACTCATGCAGGGGGATGGGCATTGGATCAGGTGCAGGAGATCTTCTGTTGTTACGATCATATCGCCATTCATGGCGAGGAATTTTCCCGATACCCGATCCCGGGCTGACCGGAGGGCATCTGCTGTCCCCATCTGCTGACGCTGCGGGACGTACGAGATGGTTATTCCAAAGAGAGATCCATCGCCAAAATAGCGGCGGATCTCCCGCTCGCCATACCCGACAACAAAGATAAAATCAGTAATTTCTGCAGCCTTTGCGGCAAGAACAAGGTGCTCGATCATCGGCCGGTTTGCAAGGGGGAGCATGACTTTTGGACGCTTTGAAGTCAGCGGATGCATCCGCTTCCCCTCCCCCGCAGCGAGCACGACACATTCCATGCGTAAAACTCGTACTACAACCTTTAAGCAGTTTTCCCCTTTTTCAGCAGGGTACGTGCCTCTTCAAGCTTTATCTGAGCAGCCTTCCGGTTCTTCCCCTCGGCAGTGATCCGTATCTTGTCCTCTGTTCCGCTTGCCCGGATAAGATACCAGCCCTCCTCATCGGCAATTCGGATTCCGTCTGTTGGATTTTCTGCCCCCAAGGCTATGACCGTTCTTCGTGCAGTCGCACAGACCAGGGCCTCGCGAAGGATCGAATAAACGGGAGCGGAATCGATCTCCCGGGCCACATCCCACTCCGAGGCTATCTCACAGAAAAGGGCCGCGGCAAAGGGACCATCGGGACAGAGGGAGATCTCCGGGAATATCCATGCACCGGAAGGTTCGCCCCCGAAGTCCCCCCATTTCAGGAGTTCCTCCGAGACGTACGAATCCCCGACGGGGGTCCGTCTTACGTCCGCGAAATTTTCAATAAGCATAGAAGCATCCGATGTCGTCACCACGCGGCGTGCATCGAGATACCGGGCAAAGAGCATCAGAAGATGATCCCCTTCGACATACCGCCCTCTGTTGTCGAATGCCATCATCCGGTCCGCATCCCCATCGTGAACTACGGCACACGTCGCCCCTTTTTTCCGGGCGATCTCGCCCACATAGCCGAGGTGCTCCTTGAGAGGTTCTGAGGGTCGTGCGAAACGACCGGATGGGTCACAGTTGAGGCAGATCGTCCTTGCCCCGGACTCAGAGAGAAGAGACGGTGTCAGAGTACAGCCGGCGCCGTTTCCGCAATCAATCACGGTGACAATCTCCTTTCCTGTCGTCGTTCTCTCGAGAATAGCTCTTTTATGGGGCGTTATTGCATCCACGGCCCGGATAGTTCCCTGGTGCTTCCAGTCGGTCCAGTGCCATGCTTCAAGAAGTCTCTCCATCCCTTCCTGCTGGTTTTTTGTGAACGATGAACCATCCGGGTTGAAGAGCTTCAGCCCGTTATATCTCTCCGGGTTGTGCGAAGCGGTCACCATACAGCCGGCTTTTACCTCTCGTGTCCCAAATGCGACCGAGGGTGTCGGGACGAGCCCGGCATCGAAAAGATCCCCCCCGCTTCCGAGTATTCCTGCAGCTACCAGGTTCGAGAGGAGGGGGCTTGTGGTCCGGGTGTCCCTCCCTACGATGATCTCAGAGGATCCGGACGCCAGAGCGGAACCGACTTTTAACGCGATCTCAAGAAGCGTCTGATCGAACGTTCTCCTGATCCCCGAAGATCCAAAAAGCATGCTACAGTATTGAATTATCGTTGAAAAAGAGTTTACGCCGTCCAAGGGTTGGATGAAAAAAATTCAGGACTGTCCGTAGGGGCACCAGTGCTCGAGCTGCTGAAGCCGGGCCACCCCCGCAGTTGAAGGTCCAAGACAGAGGATCTTCTTCCTCGATTGTTCCCCGGTGAAGATGTCTCCTGCATTCCTGTCAACAAGGCCGTCGCCCGTGATGAGAATTATGTCCGCATCCGAATGGTTTTTTACAATAAACCGGTCTAATTCGAACGTAATTGCCGGCATTTCTCCAATACATTCTATCCGTTTTCCCTCAATCGCCATCTTCAAGAGCTCCATGCATGGCGAGTGGCAGGACGCTCTGCATGGATGGTGGACCCTTGTCAGCGAAAAAAATCCTGTCACCGCGTTTATGACTGCGCAGGCCGCCCCCCGGGTAGCCTCGGTATCAAGAGAGGCACCGAACATGAATGAAATTTTTATCCGCGCACAGAGCGGGTCAGATGTCACAAAGTCTGCGCTCTTTCCTCCGAACGATGCGGAGATGCAGGCTCCCCGCTCGAACTGACAATGAAGGGTATCGGGATCGATATCGAGAACGGCATCACAATCGTCGCACCCGCTGTTCGAGAGGATCGCTTCGATCTTATTAACAGAATCAATGACTACGTCCATATCTCTCTCCTTCTGATGGGCAGAGTACTACCCGCGCTGGTGAACCGTCAAGGCCTGCCAAGCGAAGCGGCAATGCGATCATCCCGTAATCCCCCTCTTCAACCCGGGAAAGGTCGAGAAGCTCGATAATGGAGCACCCGGACTCAAGGAGTGTCCGGTGCACTGCCCCGTCGCAGTGATACGATTCGATTGAAGGAGAATCGATTCCGATGCACCTGATCCTGCTTGCTGCGAGCATTCTTGCAGCACTCAGGTCAATACAGGGATAATCCTCATCGAATGTCTCTCTGCCGGAGAATGTGGTCTTGAGGAGGAGTCGCTCTGCCTCTCCGGTCTGCCCTTTGAGGCTCTCCTGGGTGATCCTCTTCCCTGCAGATGTAAGATCGAGAACGCGGCATGGACCGATCAGGTTCTCCAGGGGTACTTCATCGATCGTCTCTCCCCGTTTGAGGTAGTGCACAGGGGCGTCGATATGAGTTCCCGAATGGGTGCTCATCTGCAGCTCGCTGATGAGGTAATTTCCCCGATCTTCCTGATTGAAAGACGGGGTGCAATCCCCGGGAAGAACAAGAGTACTCCGGGAAAGGGGGCGTGTCACGTCGAAAAAGATCACGATCCCTCTCCGCTCCAGCCGTATTCCCCTATCAATGGCACAAACCGTACCCCTCCGTATTCGGAGCTGGTGACCGAACTGCCGTCTCTTTCCAGTACCATCAGTTTCTGGAGATCCCTTCCCCCTGCGGGAAGAACCATCCTGCCGCCATCGGCTAGCTGCTCTGTCAGGGGCTGCGGAATATCCGGTGAAGCAGCGGTTACCAGGATTCCATTGTAGGGGGCATTCGCAGGATACCCGAGTGTTCCATCTCCAACAATTATTTCGACGTTATCATAATGCAGCGCAGAGAGATTGCGGCGGGCAAGCTCCGCAAGCTCCGGAATTCTCTCAGCACTCGTAACATGGCTGACAATTCTCGAGAGGATCGCGGCCTGGTAACCGCTGCCGGTCCCGATCTCAAGAACCCTGTCGGAGGGTCTGAGCTGCAGCAGCTCGGTCATAACTGCCACGATATACGGCTGGGAGATCGTCTGCCCGTTTCCTATGGGAAGGGGGCTGTCTTCGTACGCATCCCTGTCATAGGGTGGCGGGATGAAGAGATGGCGCGGAACCTCCTCCAAAGCCGCGAGGACGCGGGGATCCCGTACTCCCCGTGCCCTGATCTGCCCTTCTACCATTTTCCGGCGTTGTTCGATCAGGGGATACGGGGTCATAGAGAGATCAGAATCCGGATCTTTCCGCAACGTCGATCGAAGCGTCGATCTGGTGCTGGAGGGCATCGGGGAGGCCGTTGATCTTCACGTCAAGGAATCCCCTTATGATCGTCGCTGTTGCTTCGTCCTCATCGAGACCTCTCGACATCAGGTACTCGATCTCATCTTTTGCCAGCTTGCCGACTGCAGCCTCGTGCGAGAGCTCGGTGCCTACAACCGATCCTTCGATCTCGGGGATCGCGTAGATCCGGCCATCCTGGAGTATCAGGCCTTTGCATTCGAGGTGCCCCCGGGTCCCGGCGGTCTTCCCGTTGATATGCCCGCGGGAGATGATCGTGCCGCCCTTCGTTATCGCCCGGGTTATGAGCTCAGCGCTCGCTCCCTTCCCTTCAAGAATTGCACGGGAGCCGAGATCCATATGGGACTCCGCGGTTGCGATGACGATACTTGAGAACCGTGCAACAGAATTGTCACCCTTCAGGGTCGCGGTCGGGTACATCTGCACCATCTTCACCGGTTGCATGCAGACGTAATTGGAGAGGAAGACGCCGTTCTCTTCTACAACAGAGGCGCTCCGCGGGAAGACTTCGATATTCTCCGACCAGTTGTGGATCATCGTAAAACTGATCTTTGCATTCTTCTTCACATAGAATTCGGAGACCCCATAGTGTGCGCCACCCTTGCCAACATGGGTCCCGCTCGTGCACCCGGAGATTATGTGGAGTTCTGCTCCCTCTTCGGCAATGATGATATTGTGGACATGCTGGATCTGCTCTCTCCCCAGGTAGAGGCATGCCTGAATCGGGACGATGTTGCTCGATCCCTTGTGAGCAATAATTACGTAACCTTTCGGGTCTTTCTGTGCTGCAACGTATTTTGTGATCTCGTCTTTGTCTTCTGCGACAACCTTCCACTCGTACTCCTTCATCCACGAGTATTTCTCAAAGGCTTTTTTGTAGGGCAGGACCTCAATTCCTTCCGATGTGCATTCGGAATGGACGATATCCTGATCCATCTGGAGGTAACTTCCGCACCTGTTCGTCATCGTGAGATCGATCCCCGACTG
This sequence comes from Methanoregula sp. SKADARSKE-2, assembly GCA_030919125.1. Taxonomy (GTDB): domain Archaea; phylum Halobacteriota; class Methanomicrobia; order Methanomicrobiales; family Methanospirillaceae; genus Methanoregula. The sequence goes on along the minus strand of CP121470.1, from coordinate 530,289 downwards.
GACAAGCCGGTCCTTGTCGGCAGCTGAGAGCTCGGAGAGGTTTACGTTTGGCGACATTCCAGACACTCCTTGTATCCACGCTGTTTAATATCTTTCAGGATCTCTCTCGGGTTGCCGTGGCAGCGGATCATCCCGTCGCACATCACATGGCCCCGGTCGGTCTCGATGTAATCAAGGATATAGCCGGTGTGCGTGATGACGAGTCCGCTCTTCTGTCGCTTGCTCATGCGCTTCTCTTTTTCGAGGAGCGAACCGATCGCTGTTCCCATGAGGGAGATATTCTCGAGATCGACCCCGCTCTCCGGCTCGTCAAGCATGATGAAATCCGGGTTCTGGATCATCAGCTGAAGAACTTCGCTCCGCTTGATCTCTCCCCCGGAAAAACCCTTGTTGATATCGCGATCCATGAATCTGTCCATGTGGACTGACGCTGCCAGAGCAGGGATGTCCTCGTTCTTCTTCCGGGATATCGCAGTCAGGAGTTTCCCGAGCTTCAGACCGGAAATTGTCGGGGGGCGCTGGAAGAGTATACCGATCCCCCGTTCTGCCCGTTCGTGGGCCCGCATCCGTGTGACATCCTCGCCTTTGAAGAGGATCATCCCTTCGGTGATGGTATAGCTGGAAAAACCCATTATCGTCATCAGCAGGGTGGTCTTCCCCGACCCGTTGGGCCCGAGGAGGACATGGGTCTCACCCTCCCCGATATGGAGGTTGATGTCATGCAACACCTCTTTGTCGCCGACGTTCACATGCAGATCTTCGATATGCAGCATAGAATAATCGTAAAGTGTTTGGCGAGTGCGGCATTAAACGCTTTTCAACCTACTATCCACGAACGCGTGAGGGTCCCGGGTATCAGGCCGAACCGCGATTCTTTAATCGAGCCCGTGGTATAGTATAACAGAGATGAGCAGGGTCAGGAAACGGGAAAAGGTTGAGGACAAGGCAGAAAAGTGCCGGATCCGGAAGGGATCGAATGCCGCAAACGAGAGCGTCATAACTTCGGAACCCGCTGAAATCCTCCCTTTCATCAACCGGATTATCTGCGGGGAGGCCAGGAGAATTCTTGAGCGGATCCCTTCGCAGAGCATCGATCTCATCGTGACCTCCCCCCCCTACAATTTCGGGCACTCTTACGCTCAGGATCAGCATCACGACACCCACGAATGGAACGAGTATTTCGGGAAGTTGCTGGAAATCTGGAGAGAGTGCGATCGTCTTCTCAAACCCGGGGGAAGAATAGCGGTCAATGTTCAGCCGCTCTTCTCCGATTATATCCCCACGCACCATCTTATCTCCCAGCAGCTGATGAGTCTTGGTCTTCTCTGGAAAGCAGAATTTCTCTGGGAGAAGAACAACTACAATGCCAAGTATACCGCCTGGGGGAGCTGGAGATCCCCTTCTATGCCGTATATCAAGTATACGTGGGAGTTCATCGAGGTCTTCGACAAGGGGACGCATAAGAAGACGGGCAGGCGCGAGGATATCGATCTCACCGCAGAAGAATTCAAGGAATGGGTCATCGGGAGATGGTCATTTCCACCGGAGATCCGGATGAAAGCCTTCGATCATCCTGCCATGTTCCCTGAAGAGCTGCCCCGGAGGGTGATGAAACTTTTTTCCTACCAGAACGATATCGTTCTCGATCCCTTCTGCGGAGTCGGGACCACCGCCCTGGTTGCGCGTAAGCTGAAGCGCCGGTTTATCGGGATCGATCTCTCACGCCAGTACTGTGATCGTGCACTGGAGCGGGTGACCTCAGTGAATGATTATGAGAAAGGTTCCGGGTATTATCCGGATCCCGGGCTGATAAATTCTGAAGAACCGGATCTGTCCTCTCAAATTTGAGAGGATAACGAATAACCCATTTATTTTACGATCGTACCGGAAAGGGGTGCTTCCCGAGCGTTCGGCTTGCCCCAATTTTACAAAATAGCACCAATGTGAGTGGGTCTATGTATCCGGTTCTTGCATTTTCAGGCCACATTTCAGTTTTTTGTCGAGAGCATCCGCTCAAGAACCCCTTGTTTTTTGAGGGTTGCTAGTTGAAACCGGTTAAAGCAGAAGGCCGAGAACAGCATTTTGGTATACACCCTGAGAACGGTTGTGACTCTGGTATGAGCAGAATGGAACACATTCTTGATGACGGCATATGGGCGTTCCCCGGGAGATAGGATTCGAGAGATTCGAGCGTTTTTGAGAACATCGCGGATACCGATCGGATGCATCGTACTAAGATAAAGTACTACCGGCTACAGGGGGAATTTTTCAGAATTCTCATATATTCTTTGCGAGTTGCGTTCGCTGATCTCCGGTCCAGGAAAGAAGCTCGCGACCGGGAATATCGTGATTCCCGGGGAGAAGGCAGAGGCTCACAAAAAAGACCATAACAGGGAACGAATTATGCTCTTATACCGTGTCGAACACCTTCTCCAGGCTGCATGAATCCCTCCAGCAGGTCCTCTCCCAGCGGCTGGGCTGGACCGAGATCCGCGATGTGCAGGCGCGGGCGTACGCTGCTGTTATTTCCGGGAACGATGTTCTTGTTATCGCGCCGACCGCAGGAGGGAAGTCTGAGGCGGCTCTTATCCCCATCATGGATGACATCCTCAAGAACGGGAGGTGCGGGGTGAACTGCATCTACATCTCCCCGTTAAAAGCCCTAATCAACGATCAGGAAGAACGATTCCGGGCATTCTGTGTCCCCACCTCGCTTTCGGTCATGAAATGGCATGGGGATCTGGCGAAAGGGGAACGTACCTGGCCTGATGGTGAGCCGCCCCATTTTCTGATGATAACGCCGGAGTCTCTTGAAGTAGTCCTTCAGGGAAAGGAATATGCAAAAGACCTCCGGCAGGTCAGAACTATCATCATCGATGAACTCCATGCCTTTGTGGAATCCGATCGGGGGGTTCAGATGAAGGTCCTGCTCGATCGCATGGACATTCTCACGCAACGAAAGATCCAGCGCATCGGGCTTTCGGCAACAACCGGGAATCCTGAAGAGGTGCTGGCGTGGCTCTCGGAGAACCGGCAGGGAAGGGAGCTCGTGGCGATCTCCTCGCCGCCGAAAGAAAAACAGTTCAGGTTTACCGTCGAACCTGAGTATGAGGGCAGGATCGAGGCGCTTGTCCGGATTGTCCGGGGCAAAAAGGCGCTGGTCTTTGTCAACAGCAGGAGCGAGGCGGAGAAGATTGCGAAAGCAGTTTCCGGGAGGATCCGGAACCTTCACATCCACCACTCCTCCCTCGCGCCCGTGACACGGAAAGCTGCAGAAGATGCATTCTCTTCCCCGGATGGGGCGTGCATCATCTGCACCAGCACGCTCGAACTCGGCATCGATATCGGGAGTCTCGACATCGTGGTTCAGATCGGCTGCCCAGATACCGTCTCATCGTTCCTCCAGCGGACGGGGAGGGCCGGGAGGCGCGACGGGATTGCGTCTGTTGCCTGGATCCTCAGGAACTCCTGCGAGCTCCTCTGCAGCGTTGCCATCATCGAGTGCGCCGTGAAAAGAGAGGTCGAAGACCTTACTCCCCCGAAAAAGCCCTACAACGTCCTGCTCCAGCAGATCTTCCTGTACCTGCACACGCATTCCCGGGTGACCCGCCGCCAGGTTTTCTCTGCGCTTCACAGCCATCCTCCTTTTCGCGGGATTGAGCCCGAAGTCTTCGATGCGATCCTCAGCCATCTTGTCAATACAGGCTACATCACACCGGATGGCGAGGTGATTATGCCGGGACCTGAGGCGGAGCGACAATTCGGGAGGTCAAACTGGAAGGAACTTTACTCGGTCATAACGGGTGGGGAGGAGTACCGGGCGGTCACTCCTGAGGGAGAGATGGTGGGAAAACTGGATGCACGTTTTGTCAACAGTAATACCGACAGTGTGATTTCCCTTGGGGGCAGGGACTGGTCGATGGTAAAAACTGATGAGGGGCATAACATCGTGGTTCTCGTCCCATCTGGATCGGGCAGGTCCCGGATCTTCTGGACCGGGAGCGAAGCGGCGGGTTTTTCTCCGATTGTCTGCCGGATGATCCAGAGGATCCACTCCCGGGGAGGTTCGATCCTCCCTCTTGGAGAGGCCGAACGAACACTGATCGCTGAGGCACTTCACCGGATCCCCGACAATGTGGGTGCCGATGGCCTTTACGTGACTTCCCGAAAGGGAACTCGTGGCGGAGTCGATGTTCAGATATTCTCTCTCTCCGGCAGCCGGTTCAACCGGCTACTCGCTTATCTTCTCAGGCATCATCTCGGGAACAGGGCACAGGTCAGGTACAATGACCTCCTCATACGGGTGCAGCGGCCGGGGAGAGTGGTGGGCACGGTTTGTGCATGCGCGGAGATCCAGACCGCCTTAGAATCGGTCCGGTTGATGAGTTACGAAAAGATCTCCCGTCTCCTGCCGCTTCCCCGGACAGAAAGCTGGAAGTTTGCGCCTGCTATACCCGTAGGATTCCTCCATGATATGGTGGTATCCGATTATTATCATGCCGATGATTTCATGGAAGTTTTTACCCGCTTGAAGGTAACAGTTCTCGAAGTGCCTGATCCCGGGGGAGCCTGAAAGATCCTTTGCGGATAGGAGTTCACCCTGAAACCACGCATTTATTTTCGCCGGCCTCCGACTATTGTACAGAGAGTTAACTAAGGGAAAACCATGAAGAAAAAAATTGTTTTTGTCATTATTGTGACCGCTGCTACCCTTGCGATGGGGTGCACCCAGACTTCACCGGCATCCGCACCACCTGCCCCTACCCCTGCGATAACCAAGCCAGTTGTTACAAAAACGATCGCTACTGCAGAACCGACCCTGATCGCAGAGCCCACCCTTCAACAAACGGTCTCAGTCAACGACAATACAATCACCCTCAAGAGACTCGCAATCGATCCTGAAGTACTGACGATCAAGGCAGGCGCCTCTGCCCGATGGGTGAACGGGGATGATTCAACACACCGTATCCAATTTGCCGATGGAACCACGTCACAACTCATGTCTCACGGCCAGTCCTGGACCACGGTTTTCAACAATCCGGGTGTATATGATTATTCGGACGTGATCCAGCCAAGCATGCAGGGTTCTGTCCACGTAGTATAACCGGATACCCCGCCACCTCTTAAAAACCGAACGCTGAATTGATGTCCTATCCTGAAATCATTTGACATACCCGTTTGCGAGCACCTGCTCGACCGGCACCCGCCACGCATGCTCGTTCTCGGTCCGGTTCGTCCACCACTCCTTCTCGGGCTCGAACTCCTCGATCCGGATCGGCTTGGTCTTGTTATACGACTTGACGCCCTCGGGATAGGTGTGCTCGTAGTACCAGATCTCTTTCGTGGGTTTGCCTTTCTCGAAGAAGAGGAGGTTCGTCTTGATCCCGGTGTACGGGGCGAAAACACCGTTCGGGAGCCGGACGATGGTGTGGAGGTTGCACTCCGTCAGGAGTTTCTCCTTGATCCGGCTCTTCACACCCTCGCCAAAGAGCGTCCCGTCCGGGAGCACGATCGCTGTCCTGCCGCCATCCTTCAGGATTTGCATGATCAGGACGAGGAAGAGATCGGCGGTCTCCCGGGTCTGGTACATGGACGGGAAGTTTTGCTCGATCCCGTCCTCCTCCATGCCACCGAACGGCGGGTTCGTCACGATCACATCCACCCGGTCCCGGGCCGAGTAATCTTTCAGCGGGCGGGCAAGCGTATTGTCGTGCTTGATCTGGATCGGGACATCGATGCCATGCAGCATCATGTTCGTCACGCAGAGTAGGTGGGGCATCGGCTTCTTCTCGACGCCGTGGATCGAGCTTTGGAGCAGGCCCTCGTCCTCGATCGTCTTCACGGTCTTCCGGATATTCTCGATCGCACAGGCAAGGAACCCGTCCTCGATCCCCTGCTTCAGCGAGTAAACGTACACGGGCTCCCCGAAATAGTGGACATTGGAGACGTGCTTCGTCTCCTTCGGGGTCGCGGTCAGGCCGATATGCGTGGCCGTCTTGAAATAATCCAGGATCTCCCGCCACATCGCATCGTCCGCGGCACTCCCCCGGTGACATTCATCGACAACGATCAGATCGAAGAAGTCCCGGGAGAACTGCTTGTAGATGTTCCGCTCCTCTTCATTCCCGGTGACCGCCTGGTAGAGCGAGAGATAGATCTCGTAACTCTTGTCCACCTGCCGGTTCGTGATCTTCGTCATTTGTGATCCGAACGGCTTGAAATCATTCTTCTTGGTCTGGTCAACCAGGATATTCCGTTCCGCAAGGAAGAGGATCCGCTTCTTGACCCCGGCCTTCCAGAGTCGCCAGATGATCTGGAATGCGGTGTAGGTCTTACCGGTCCCGGTAGCCATAACAAGCAGGACCCGGTTCTGGCCGTTTGCGATCGCCTCGACCGTCAGGTTGATCGCGTTCATCTGGTAATACCGGGAAGTCTTCCGGGCATCGTCGATGTAGTACCCCTGCGTCACGATCTGCTCTTTTCGGTCATCGAGCCCCTTCCATTTCCGGTACCGGGCCCAGAGATCATCCATGCATAGTGTACGGCTATCTGTACTGGAACGAGGAGGTGAAGACCTATGGCAGTTAATCCGCTCACGATGACCGCCCTCGTCCTCGTCTACCTTGCCGCAACCCTCGTTATCGGGTACCTTGGTTATAAAAAGACGAGGAGTTCCGAGGACTATCTCGTGGCCGGCCGGTGTAGTCATCCGGTCATCATCGCCCTCTCATATGGTGCAACGTTCATCTCCACCTCAGCGATCATCGGTTTCGGTGGGCAGGCGGCAAACCTTGGTATGGGGCTGATCTGGCTGACGGTGCTGAACATCGGCATCGGTATCCTGCTCGCCTTTGTCCTCTTCGGCAAGAAGACCCGGGAGATCGGCCAGCGGCTCTCTGCGGTTACCTTCCCGGACTTGATGGGCAAGATCTACAGATCGCCCCTCCTCCAGTACATCAGCGGGTTCATCATCGTCATCTCAATGCCGCTCTATACCGCAGCAATCCTGATCGGTGGGGCACGGTTCATCGAGCCGACGCTCAACATCTCGTACTCGGGATCGCTCATCCTCTTTGCCGCGATCACGGCAATTTACGTCGTCTTCGGAGGGCTCATCGCGGTCATGTACACGGATGCCTTCCAGGGAACGATCATGTTCATCGGCATGACGGTCCTCCTGGTGCTGACGTACATCGCGGTCGGCGGGATCACCGCGGGCAACACGGCCCTGACAAACATGGCCCACCTTGTTCCGAAGGCGCTCGCTGACCAGGGAATGACCGGGTGGACGACGATGCCATCTCTCGGCTCACCAATCTGGTTCACCCTCGTGACAACGATCGTGCTCGGTGTCGGGATCGGGGTCCTTGCCCAGCCGCAGCTGGTCGTGCGCTTCATGACGGCAAAAGACAACACGTCGCTGAACCGTGCAATCCTTGTTGGCGGCCTCTTCATCCTGATGATGACCGGTGTCGCTTTCACTGTCGGCGCTCTGACAAATGTCTACTTCACGCAGGCCACGGGAAAGATCGCGATCGATGCAGCGGGCGGGAATGTCGATGCTATCATGCCGCTCTTCATCAACCAGACAATGCCGGATATCTTCATCGTCATCTTTCTGCTCACCCTGCTCGCTGCGGCGATGTCGACCCTGAGCGCCCTCTACCATGTGATGGGCACAGCACTCACCTGCGATCTCTGGGGCCGAGGAAGAGAACGCTCGCTCACCCACCGTCACCACCAGTACGGCATCATCCTCATGATGATCGTCTCCACACTCCTCGCCTTCGCCCTCCCCATCAGTATCATAGCACGTGCAACCGCCATGTTCATGGGGCTCTGTGCGGCGGCGTTCCTCCCGGCATTTGCTGTCGGGGTGTATGCAAAAGTACCCTCAACGAAGGCCGCCCTCTGCAGCATGGTATCCGGTGCCGCGGCCTGGTTCCTCTGGACTGCGTTCGTCCATGCGGCCGAAGCAAAACCTCTCGGCCTTTGCCAGGCAATTTTCGGCAAGACCTCGCTGCTGGGACTCCCGTGGTCGGTCATGGACCCGATCGTGATCGCCCTCCCGATCTCCTTCATCGTGATGATTGTGATGCAGGTCCGGGTAGCGAAGAGACAAACTGCTCCGGTCCCGGCAGCATAAACAATCTTTTCCTCCGGCCCGGTCCGATGGAACACTTGGGCATTGGCCGGTAAGAAACTTTTTTTCCTAACAAAACGGAAAAATAACCATGGATCTCGCAGAAAAAAAATGCACAACCTACCGGGCAGGATCCCCGCCCCTTACCCGAAAGGAGACGATCGAACTCCTTGGCGAGGTACCCGGCTGGTCGCTCGGGGAAGGGCATCTGAACCGGAACTACGAACTGCCCGATGCAGGAACGTGCATCGATTTTTTTAACGAAGTAATGAACCTCTCGATGCAGGAAGGACACATTCCGGACTTCTCCATGAAAGAATCGAAATTTATTACCATCTCGTATTATACCTATCCCGCCGGGGGACTAACCCAGAACGATTTTATCATGGCGGCAAAACTCAATGCAAAAGAACGCACGCCACAATAAAAAAAATCGCCGGATCTCCGGCTCTTCTCATCTGATAGTGAATTTCCGGCGGATCTTCTCCCGGAACGCATCTTTTGGGTATGCACCAATAATTCTTTCGATGAGCTGCCCGTTTGAGAAGAGCAGGACCGCCGGGATAGCCGAGATATTGAACTGCATGGCAAGATTCCGGTTGTCATCCGTGTTGACCTTCCCAAACGCAACCTTTCCGGAAAATTCCATCGAGAGTTCTTCCATGATTGGGCTGATTCTCCGGCACGGTCCGCACCACTCCGCCCAGAAATCCACCACCGCATACTGGTTGGTCTTAATAAATTCCTGAAAATGCGTTTCGTCGACATGGGTCACGACGGCTTTTGGCGGTTCTCTCATCTTCTCTCTCATCTCCTGCATCCGTTTCTCCCGTATCCGGGTCAACTCATCATCCATATTCCTCAAATGAGAAAAAAGTAATTAAAGATGATCACGGTTCCCACCCGAAAGAAGGGGTTAACTATATCTGCGTCACTCGCCTATACTAATAACCTGACCGTGAAGCGAGGTAGGGTAGTCAGGATATCCCGACGGGCTCATAACCCGTAGATCGATGGTTCAAATCCATCCCTCGCTACTTCTTGGATCTCTTCTCCCGCGAGTGTGACCTCTCTCCCGGGTTTTGGCAACAACTCTGCAATGAGGTTTCCAACCCCTTTCAGAGGGGCCAAACGGTCCCCGTAGACAGCTCCGATTGCCCGTTTCTCCAGATCGTTATGGCAGTCATTCCCGGAAAAACACCCTCCCTAAAGCCGATGACACCGCGCGCCGACGAATTCCTCGAGAACAACACTGATACCCCAGCCGGTGTCTGCGGTCATTGAGTCTCCCTTGCCTACGAGCCGGAGATCACACGCTCGCGTTCACCTAAACGACCGTATCTTTCTTCTGCCCTTCATAAATCCGGCTGGACTATTTGTAAGTGTGGGGATCCCACCGATGCGGCGACCGACGGGTTCGCATTGAACGAGTACGTCCAAAAAATTTTCAGGGGAACTCTTATCGCGTCACCGGGATTTTACCGGTAAGAGGGGGGGTAAGAACATCTGGGTGTGCAAAAATTTTTCTGCATTACTATAAAAATCTTAAGGTTTTTCCCGCAAAAATTGAACCTCAGAAAGAAAATGGGTCCGGCTCTTCAAACGACCCAAGCTTAGCCTGGTACGTCGCATCAATAAAATCGATTTCATGCGTCTTTGCCCGCTCCCCTTCTATAGCAAGGGGGTAGCATCCCGTCAGGCAGCCGGTGCAGAGGTCTTCGCGATCGATCCCGATCGCCTCAACCAGCGAATCCAGAGAGACGTGGCGGAGCGTGGTAGCGGTGATCTTGTGCCTGACCTCATCCTCTTCCCGGTTGCTCGCGATCAGCTCTTCCCTTGTGGGCATGTCGACACCGAGGTAACAGGGGGCCTTGATAGCCGGAGAACCGATCCGCATGTGGATCTCCCGGGCTCCCGCTTCCCGCATCAGCTCGATGATCCGCTTCGATGTCGTCCCCCGGACAATGCTGTCATCGACAAGGACAACCGACTTGTCTTTGAGATGGGCCGGGATCGGGTTGAGCTTGATCCGGACTGCCTTCTCACGCTCCTTCTGCGAGGGCATGATGAACGTACGCCCCATATAACGGTTCTTCATCAGAGACTCGACAAACGGGATCTTCGAACCTTCAGCATACCCGATAGCGTACGCAGTTCCCGAATCAGGGACAGAGCAGACAGAATCTGCCTTCACCGGATCCTCCTTGAACAGGTCCTGCCCGATCCTCCTCCGGACATCGTAGACCAGCACCCCGTCAATGATCGAATCGGCACGAGCAAAGTAGACGTATTCAAAGATGCAGTGCGCGCGTTTTCCCGGCACGGCAATGCGCGTACCTTTGACACCTTCGGAATCGATTCGTATCAGCTCACCGGGATGGACATCCCGGAGGAGTTTTGCATTCAGGGCATCGATCGCGACACTCTCCGAGGCTACCATATAGCCCCGCTCGGTCTTGCCGATGCAGAACGGCTTGATGCCAAGCGGATCACGGAACGCATAGATGATCCCACCGATCATCATGACAACAGAATAAGAACCCCGGATCTTCTGCATGCAGACTTTCACTGCCTCCTCCACTGAGCCGAAGGTACTGATCTCATCCATCAGGATCTTGGCTATAATTTCCGTGTCGGTGGTTGTCGTAAAGATCTGGCCGGCCTGCTCGAATCCAGATCGGAGCTCGGCAGTGTTGACAAGATTCCCGTTATGGGCCACAGAGATGGAATGTTCCCTGAACTGAAAATTAAGCGGCTGGATATTCTCCGGAAGGTTCGCACCGGTCGTAGGATACCGGACATGCCCGATCCCGGCGTCGCCTTTCAGATCGGATAAAACAGGAGGGGAAAAGACATCGGCAACGAGCCCGGCCCCCTTGAATTTGTGGAGGTTCGTGCCGTCAAAAGTGGATATCCCGGCGCTCTCCTGACCGCGGTGCTGGAGGGCGTACAGGGAATAGTAGAGCTTGATGGATGCACCGCCAGCATCCACGATGCCAACGATACCGCACATGATAGACTCTTAATGGGTCGGGACTTTCGGCCGCTTGCTGTGCCACTTGTAATCGGAGATCTTCGTGCTCTTGCCAAATCCACAGGCAGAGCAAACTTTCTTCTGGGCGTGGAACGAGATCTTCCCGCAGCGCCGGCAGGCGATGTGGGTGAACTTGTTCCTCTTACCCATGGATGGAGTGCCTTTTGACATGTTACTTCACCTTATTGTTCCAATGAGGGTGATATATAGATCACGTTGTCGCCACGGACGATGAGCGTCCCGACCTTCTGGACCTTGCCGTTCTCCACGTCCTCTGCCTTGTCAAGCACGAGGTTCATGTGTACGTCATATCCCTGGAGAATTCCCCTGATCTCTCTCCCGCCTTTGAGAGACACAATAACGGGCTGACGGTTCAGCACCAGATCCAAAATATCCAACGGCCGCTTGGTCATAATAATACCCTGTTATACCATCGCTCTGGAGTAATATATGTGTGCGAGCGGATCACTTAAACATACCGTAGATCGCCATCTTCCAATAACCTTTCCCAAGGCTCAATCGATCCTGCACAGATAAAGTGACAGAAATTGCGAAAGGTGATCACCATGGCACACCCGTACATGCAGATCTCGGGAACACATATTTCCTTTGGATGGAGATAAGTGTGCAGGAAGCATGAAAAAAATAACCGTCAAAAAACGTCATTCGATCCGGAAGAGCCAGGCGCAGGACCTTATCGCAAGGCTCTCCCAGGAGATCGGTGAGTCCGCAAAACTCTTCACCGCAGACATGATTGAGGTCATAGAAACAAATGCCGAGGTCTCGCTCTTCCTTGTCAACAAAAAGCTGGTCCTGATGGATGCCGGAACCTGGGTCTTCCCGACCATGAGGGGGGCCGTGCAGCTCCCCTTCCCGGAACGAAGGGTGACCGTTGATGCCGGTGCAATCCCGTACGTGGTCAATGGTGCTGATGTCATGAGGCCGGGCATTGTTGCAGTAACCCCGGATGTGTTGGCCGGTTCCCCGGTCCAGATCGTGGAGGAGCGCCATGGGAAACCGCTGGCGATAGGCATCGCGCTCCACGACGGACCGGCAATTCTTGCGAGCAGCTCGGGAAAGATGTGCAAGAATTTCCATCACGTCGGTGACGAGATCTGGAACCTTGAGATCTGACCGGATTTTCCGGGTAAGGCAGATGCGGGAAGCAGACGGTTTTGCCCGATTTCTGCCCCAAAATCGCGGAGAGAGGCCCGCCAAATAGATACAATTAAATAACTTTCATCATACAGTTTTTTTATGGTTAAGATCATAGACACCCTTCTTGGAAAGAGTTCCGCAAGCTCGGACGGAGATTACATGGAACTCGACCTCGCCTCTTATGAAGAGCACAGCGCTGGTTCTCCCGCCCTGCTCGTCAAGATCGCAACGATAACCGATCTCAAGGACACCCCCCGGGTCAAGGACGAAGTCTACTCCGGCAACATTGTTATCGTCGATATCTCCCGGCTCAAGATGGACAAGATCTCCTACGAGCGGGTACTCAAGGATCTCAAGGAGGTCGCAAAGGATGTCAACGGGGATATCATTGGGCTTGGGGATCAGCGCTACGTCGTCCTTACTCCCATGTCCGTGAAGATCTCGCGCGACCGGATCGGCGGGGCATAGATTTGGAGACGATCGTTTCAGGCCCGTGTCCGAGCTGCAATACAGAAATTGAATATTGTTACAGAACAGAAAATATCCCTTATTTTTCTGATATTCTCATTATTTCTGCGATCTGCCCCCAATGCGGGTACAAGTTCGTTGATACCCAGATGCTGAAGCACGGCGCGCCGACCCGCTATACGGTTGCTATCACCACCACCGACGACATGAGCATCCGTATCATCCGGAGCATGAGCGCAAGCATCGAGATTTTGGAGCTCGGGGTCCATATCAGTCCCGGCCCGCAGTGCCAGGGATTCGTCTCAAACGTTGAGGGCGTCCTTGACCGGATCGAGCAGGTGGTCATGGGTGCTCTCCAGGGGGGAACTGACGAGGAGAAGGAAAACGCCACGAAGCTCCTCGCTGATCTCGCCCGGATCAAGTGTGGGACGTTTCCGGTAACATTGATTCTTGAAGATCCCTCCGGGAACAGTGCGATAGTTTCGGATAAGGCAGAGAAGTGCGGATACACACCGGAAGAGTGAAAGTCCGGAATTTTTCCATTCTTCTCCTCAGGTACTCTTCGGTTGTGTCAACGCTCGCGGGTACCGGCCGCGTCGATCCGGGGAGGTGGACGTTAGAGTCGCAAAATCCGGGGACTGCCTGAGTTCCCGGAGATCATGATCGTTCTCCCCTGACAGGGGGGACCGTAAACAGGTACCTTCAAAATCGTAGACTTTTTTATAAAAAATGTGGATTATGGTGTTTGAGAGAAGGTTTACGTTATCTCCAGTTCGCCCAGAAATGACCCTGGTTCCTCCACCACAGAGCCAACAACTTTTGCTCCGGGAACCAACTTCCGGATACCGTCAACGCTCTCCTCGGGAACGACATACGCATAGCCCATGCCCATGTTGAAGGTCCGGTACATCTCTTCGACCGAGATATCCCCGGTCTCCTGGATCCAGGTGAAGATCTCCGGGGGCGTGATCGGCGTATCGAACCGGAACCCGAACCCGCTCAGCCGTCTGAAGTTCAGCAGGCCGCCTCCGGTGACATGGCACATGCCGTTGACCGTGCAGGACGCTGCGACTTTGAGGCTCTCATGGTAGATCCGGGTGGGGGTGAGGAGTTCCTGCCCCAAGGTCCGGCCGCTCTTCATCTTTTCATCGTAGCCGGCGTACTTCTCGACTACCGAGCGGGCGAGCGAGAGGCCGTTGCTGTGAAGACCGGTTGACGGGACGCCGAGAATCATATCGCCGGGCCGGATCGTTGCACCGGAGATGATCTTCTCCTTCTTCTGCATCCCGAGGCAGGTGCCGGCGAGGTCGAGACCGTTCACGAGCCCGCGGAGGGATGCAGTCTCTCCTCCGACGATATCGATATTCGCCTGCCGGGCGCCTTCGTTCAGGCCGATTCCGATCTGCGACATCTTCTCTATCGAGAGCTTGTCGGTCGCAATGTAGTCGACGAACGCGACCGGCTCGATATTCATGACGTATAAGTCGTTGACGTTCATCGCGATGCAGTCGATCCCGACCGTGCTCCAGTCCTGCATCTTGTCGGCGACGAGCATCTTGGTTCCAACGCCATCGGTCGTCAGAGCAAGGGCCATCTCGCCGAATTCAATGAGGCCGGCGAAATGTCCAACCGATCCCATCATCTTCCCCGAACCGGTCCTGCGGTACGTTAGGTTTTTGATTAAGGATTTGATCGCGGTCGCTTCGAGGTCGATATCCACGCCAGCGTCGCGGTACGCGTTGTTGCTCATTCGCACTCCTCCGAGAGCCGGAACTCATCGTGCAGGATGCGCACCGCACGGGGCCCGTCGTCTTGGCTCACAACAAACGAGATGTTTGCCTCGGACGAACCCTGCGAGATCATCAGTACATTGACCCCCGCCTTGCCGAGAGCGGTAAATATCCTCCCACCGGTTCCGGGGGCTCCTGCCATACCCGCCCCCACAACGGCGACCGCACAAACTTTGTGGTCGTGGGAGACCTCCCGGACAACGCCCCTCCTCATAAGATTCCCGAGTGCCTCAACAGCAGAACTGAGGTGGGCTTCGTCTACGATGAGCGAGATATTCGCTTCGGACGACCCCTGGGAGATCATCATCACGTTCACTTCATGGTCAGCAAGGATCGTAAAGATCGCTTTTGCCACCCCGGGCCTCCCGATCATCTGGGCGCCATTGATGTTTATTGCCGCAACCTTGTCTATATAGGTCAGGGCCTTGACCACCCGGTGGTCCCGCTGCCCATTCCGGACGATAACTGTTCCGGGATGGGAGGGGTTGAAGGTATTTTTGACCCGGACGAGGATGTTCTTGCGCATGGCGGGCTCAATGGATCGCGGGTGCATGACCTTCGCGCCGAAGTATGAGAGCTCCATCACTTCGAGGTAAGAGAGGGAATGCATTACGCGTGCATCGCTGATAACCCGGGGATCGCAGGTCATGATCCCATCCACATCTGTCCAGATCCAGATCTCGTCGGCATCGATGCCTGCCCCGAGGATCGATGCGGAGTAGTCCGAGCCGCTCCGCCCAAGGGTGGTCAGGATGCCATCCTTCGTGCACCCTATGAAACCCATGATAACCGGAATCTCTTTCCCGATCAGAGGGCCGATCCGGCTCTTTATCCGCACGTCGCTCTCGTGGAGCGCGGTCGATTCCCCGTGCTGGGGCGTGGTGATGATCCCTGCCTCGCAGCCATCGAGAACTGTTGACGGAATTCCCCGCTGCCGGAGAGCTGCCCCAAGAATCGGTGCGAGCAGGCGCTCGCCAAACGAGATCACGTAGTCCTTCGAGCGGGGAGTGAGTTCCCGCAGGTTGTAGACAGCAAAGAGGATGTTCTGGAGGCTCTTCAGCCGTTCATCGATGATCGCCCCGGTCTCGGCGATATAGTCGGGAGCAGCGCCTTCGAGGGTGGTCATGTGGCGCTTGGACAGGCTCTGGATCATCGAGATGATCGCGCTGTCGTCATTTGCAGTCGGGAGCGAAGATGCTATCTCGATAAGCAGGTCGGTCACGCCGCGCTGTGCGGACACCACGACTGCAATCTCGTCCCCGGCCCGGTGATGCTGTTCGAGAATATCCACGACCCGCCGGATACATTGTGCATCGGCGACCGAGGTCCCGCCAAATTTCATCAAAAATCTCATTGTCGTTCTCACTCTGGCAATGCCATTTGTCACTATTTATGTAACTATACGATCCACAAAATAATAAGATGCTCGCAGATGAGACAGTGGATTGCCATACGCTGGTGATCGGGAGCGGGGGCGCCGGGGTCAGGGCTGCCATTGAGGCATCGTGCTATGGCGACACCGTGCTTGTCTCGAAAACCATCGCAGGCAAGGGGGGATGTACCCCGATGGCCGAGGGGGGCTATAATGCGGTGCTCCGGGAACAGGATTCCTGCGGTATTCACGAAGAGGACACGCTCAAAGGTGGGGCGTACCTCAACGATCCCGAGCTGGTGACGATCCTTGTCAACGAGTCTCCCCAACGCATGCACGACCTCCTCTGCTGGGGAGCGGTCTTCGATTTCACGGAGAACGATGTGGTCGCGCAGCGCCCATTCGGGGGGCAGCAGTTCCCGAGAACATGTTATGCGGGCGACCGGACGGGCCACGAGATGATGACGACGCTCATGGAGCGCCTTGACTCCACGAACGCAGACGTTATGCAGGAATTCACCGTCATCGAACTCTTAAAAGACGACGATTCCGTGATCGGAGCGATGGCTCTCGATGAAAGAGGCAACCTCATCCTGCTCAAAGCGGACAGCACGATCCTTGCAACCGGAGGAACGACGAAAGTCTACGACATCTCGACCAACTCAGCCAGCGGGACCGGGGACGGGTTTGCGCTTGGGTACCGGGCGGGAGCGGAACTCATCGATATGGAGATGATCCAGTTCCATCCGACCGGGGCGGTATACCCGTACGATGCCCGGGGCAGGCTCGTGACCGAAGCAGTCCGCGGGGAGGGGGGGCTGCTGCTCAACAGCCTTGGCGAACGATTCATGAAAAAATACGATCCCGAACGAATGGAACTCTCGACACGGGATATCGTCGCCCAAGCGATCGCAACAGAGATCCTCGAGGGGCGGAATACCGAGCATGGCGGGGTCTTTCTGGATGTCACCCATCTCCCCCGGGAACAGATCGAGGAACGACTGCCCGTGATGCTCGAACAGTTCCTGAAATTCGGGGTCGATATCAGGACAACCCCCATGGAAGTCGCTCCGACCGCCCACCACATCATGGGAGGCCTCAGGATCACGCCAGAGTGCCGGACGACCCTGCCGGGGCTCTTTGCCTGCGGAGAAGTATCTGGGGGAGTTCACGGGGCGAACCGGCTTGGGGGAAACGCCCTTGCCGAGACACAGGTCTTTGGCAAGCGGGCGGGAGAGTTTGCAGGGAAATCCGGGACGCGGGATAAACGCCACGATGGAACTCAGGTCAGTTCCACGCTGGGGCATCTCGAAGCGTTCCTCTCCGGGAGTGTGAACCCGGCCCTGGTCAGAAAGGAGCTCCAGCAAGCGATGTGGGAAGGTGCCGGGATCTTCCGGACTGCATCAACTCTCGAAAAGACACTCAAAACCATCGACCGGCTCTCGGGGGTCGAGCTCCGTGCAGAGAGGCCGCGGAACCTTGCCGAATGCTGCATTGTCCGGAACATGTGCCTGACGGCGTCGCTCATCTGCAGGAGCGCGTTGATCCGCCAGGAGTCCCGGGGGGCGCATATAAGAAAGGACATCCCCCCCCCGGTCTGGGATGCAAAGAACTCCCCCTTCGGTTACACGTACATTTCCCGGGTACGGGAAGGGATCGAGAGACGGGGTACCGGATCATGAAAAAAATGACAGTCCGAATCCTGCGATTCGATCCGGAGACCGATCGCGAGTCCCACTGGGAGACATATACAATCACGGTAAACGATGGCGCCCGGGTTCTCCACGTGCTGCACACGATTCACGATGAGATCGATCCGACGCTTGAGTACCGCTACTGTTGCGGCTCAGGGCAGTGCGGCAGCTGTGCTGTCCGGGTAAATGGCGAGCCGACGCTCGCATGTATGGAAGAGGCGAGGAATAACAGCTCTATTGAGCCCCTGAAACTTACGGTAAAAAAAGATCTTGTGGTTGATCTCATCCCCACCCTCGAAACGATAGCATCGATCAAACCGTGCGATGAACTGGTGATGCCAAAGAGATCCGAGATCGACGCGATGAGGCCTTTAAAGGACTGCATCGAGTGCCTTTGTTGTGTTACCGTCTGCCCGGCCGTTGGCGTGACGGAGTTCCCCGGGCCCACCATGATGCGGCAGGAGATGCGGCTTGCACTCGATCCCCGGGATCGCGCGGACCGGGTGACCGAAGCAGTAAAAGACCGGCTCTTCTCCTGTACAAGCTGCCAGGCGTGCTGGAAGATCTGCCCGAAAGGGATTGAGATGCCGGCAAAGGCGATCGAGAGACTGCGGGCGCTCGCGAACAGGAAAGGGTACACCCTGCCCCGGCACCAGGAGGTCGCAGCCCTCATCAAAGAAACAGGAAGAAGCGTCCCCCGCACCGGCCCTACTTTCCTCGAACAGGTCGGCGAGGTCATCGAGCCGTACGGCCCTGTTAAGGCAACCGTGGGCTTCTTCATCGGCTGTATGTATAATATGCGGCAAGTCCAGTCTGCGCTCGATGCGATGGAAGTCCTCCGGCGCAACGGAATCCGGGTCATTATTCCAGAGGAGCAGGTCTGCTGCGGATCACCACTCATCCGGACCGGGCAGCTCTCGATCATAGACTCGCTGAAACAACGGAATATCGAGACGTTCAGGAGCCGCGGGATCGATACCGTCCTGACCATGTGCGCCGGCTGTGGGTCGACCCTTAAGAACGATTATACGACCCCGTTCGAGGTTATGGATTTCAACGAGATCCTCACGAAGTATGGGATCGAACCCCCCGCACGGCTCCCGATCAGGGCAACATATCACGACCCCTGCCACCTTCTCAGGGGGCAGGGGATCCACGACCAGCCCCGGAAGCTCCTTCGGCAGGTTGTCGATCTCGTTGAGATGCCTTCGATCTGCTGCGGTTCCGGCGGGGGGGTCAGGTCCGGGGTTCCCGAGGAGGCGGCAGCCCTCGGTGCCCGGAGGGGAGAGGATATCGCAAAGACCGGGGCGGAGTTTGTCATTACCTCCTGCCCGTTCTGCGAGTTCCACATCAGCGGGCACACGGACAGACCGGTAAGGCATGTTGCTACGGTGCTTCTCGAAGGGTACCAGAAGCAGGACCGTAAAAATTGCTCCTGCAAAAAAGAGTGACAGGATTGACCGATCCTGTATTTGTTCTGTTCTCACCTTTCCTTTTCGAATAGTGAGGTTCCGGGGAGTTACTGTTTCATCAGGTATTCGTGGGCTTCGAGCGCCGCTTTTGCTCCTTCCCCTGCGGCGATGATAATCTGTTTGCCCTTGATCGAGGTCACGTCTCCTGCTGCAAAGACACCTTCGATATTCGTGTGGCAGTTTATATCGATCACGATCTCTTTATGCTCGTTCAGTTCCACAAACCCGTCGAGGAACCCGGTGTTGGGCAGCCACCCGATCTCGATGAACAGACCGTCGAGTTCCAGATCCCGTTCCACTCCGTTCTTTGTTTCAATGGAGATGCCGGTAAGGAACTTATCCCCGTGGAGGGCGGTTATATTGGTCTGCAGGTGCACATTGAGGTTGCTCTTCTCGTGGAGCCGGTCAACGTAGACCGGATCTGCTCTGATATCGCTTCGGACGATCAAATCAACCGTTTTTGCAATCCCGCTCATCTCGACAGCAGTCTGGAGGGCAGAGTTGCCCCCGCCAGCAATGGCAACCTTCTTCCCCCGGTACAGAGGCCCATCGCAGGTCGAGCAGACCGAGAGGCCGCGTCCCAGGTACTCATCCTCTTTCGGGACGCCAATCTTCCGGGGCTTGTTGCCCTGGGCGAGGATCACGGTTTTTGCTTTGAGGGTATTCTCCGAGATCGTCTCCGCAACAAATAGTCCGTCTTTTTTCTCCAGAGCGATCACGCGGTCGAGGACGAACCGGATATCTTCTTTCCGGACCTGCTCGTCGAACTTCTTCATGAGTTCTTCTCCCGAAACCATCCTGTATCCCATGTAGTTCTCAATCGCCCACGATTCGAGGGCCTGGCCACCGATATTTTCGCTGATGATTACCGTGCTGAGCATCTTCCGTGCGCAGTATACCGCGGCAGTAAGCCCTGCCGGGCCTGCACCGATAATAAGGACGTCAGAACTTTCGCTCTTCAGGGGTTCGCCAAAGAGCTCGTTCAGCCGCTGGGCATCAAACCCGACAATTACCTCGCTGTCGATCCCAATCACCGGCACACCCCGCTGCCCCGATAACTCTACCATCTTTTGTGCCTGGACGGCATCGTTGCCGACATCGACACTCTCGTAGGTTACCCCGTGTTTCTCAAGAAATGCCTTGGCCATGCGGCAGTAGGGGCAGTTCTGGGTAGAGTAGACCACAACTTTCCTCATACCTCCCGCAAACGTTCTGGAGAGATATAAACATGTTGAAACGTACATGTTGACACGTTCCGGATTACGAATAGCTATCCATCTATCGCAACGTTCTTTTCGGACGAACGCCAATAAACCACTGATTTGATACCATGAGCATCGAGCCGGGTACCGGGTACCAGAAAAGTATCTTTTGTCTCTGGTGCATTCTCATTCTCTTCACTTTCGTCGCCGGGGTTCAGGGATTCCCCGGATCTTCTCTGGGATCTGCGGAACCGGTTGTCCATCTCAACTTCAATGAAGGCAGCGGAGGTACCGCTCTTAACGCTGCAGGGTCCGGCAGCGGCGGGACGCTTCACGCTGTTACCCGGGTCGAGAACAGCGGATGCGGGCGTTCGATCGTTTTTAACGGGATCAACAGTTACGTCACGATCCCGTATTCTCACGAGAACCACCCGGCGAACGCGGTATCAACTTCCCTCTGGTTCTTTATCGATGATTACAACCCGAAAGTGCTGATTTCCACGTATAATAATGGAGGGTACAAGCTTGGATTCGATGACGGTGGGGATCTCTGGTGGACCGTCAACCTTGAAGGATCCGGGGATGTCTCTATTCCGGTCCAGCACGAGAACATCACGCTGCGCCAGTGGCATCACCTTGCAGGAATCTATGATGGGACAAGCTCTAAGATCTATCTTGACGGCGTACTCAGAAGCCGGGTCAACGCCTCAGGGGCGATCCATTACCAGTTTCCGAATTACGTAATGATCGGAGCAAATGCCGGGATATCGGATGAGCCTGATCCACAATGTCCCCAGTTTTTCCGCGGCGGGATTGACGAGGTGAAAATATATGATACCGGCCTTACCTACGGGGACGTTAACAATGACCAATTGAGCTGTTCGCAGGAGCCAGAAATAACGTCGGTCCAGGTGCCGCCCGTTGTATACCAAGCAGTCTGCAACCCGCTCTCCGGGTCGCTGGTTCTTGATTCGGGTGGCTCTGAGGTGAGGGACATCACGTTCTCCGGTCCTGGTGAGACCGCTATCTGGACTATTGCGCTTCCGCCAGGATCCAAACTTGCCGTAAAGGTGAGAGATCATTATGCAAAGCTGCGAGCGGATTCATGGTACGTGGAGATCGATGACACGCAAGGGAGAGTCGATCGGGGAGTCCAGTTCCCGAACACCAACAATGCACCGGTTGAGGGGACGATTCACGGCAGGAATGCAACCGTTATCGTCAGGTATTTCGATGGACCAGGGCGATTTCCCTCAACCGTGACTGTCCAGTTTGACTCCCTGACGCAACCCGCTGCCATTAATCCGCAGGGGATCATCTCGAGCAATCCGATAATTGTGATTTACACCGCGTCATGGGCTACGCTTATCGCCCTCATCCTTGTCATGGTGTGGCTCCATGTGAGAAGCAAGCGGATGAGAAAATAGTACCTGGTTACGTGCGAGGTTACAATAAAAGAACCCAAAAGTGAAGATTAAAAAAATATTAGAGGGTGATCTCCCGGAATTGTTTCCCGAAAACACCGCAGATCGGGCACTTGTCCGGAGCCTTGCCCGTCTCGATATTCCCGCAGATCGGACAGAGGAAGATCTTCTCCCTGCTCATGTCACTTCCCGCTTTGATTGCATCGAGAGCCTTTCTGTAGAGGTTTGCGTGGACCTGCTCGGCCTTCATCGCATGCGTGAATGCGATCAGGGCGTCACTCCTCCCCTCAACCTCAGCTCCCCTGACAAAATCAGGGTACATTGAAGTAAATTCATGGGTCTCACCGGCAATACTTCCTTCAAGATTCTTTGCGGTGCTCTCGACAGCGTTCAGGACCTTGAGGAGTTTTTTTGCATGGATCGCTTCTGCCTCTGACGCAGCTTTGAAGAGTGTTGCGATATTTTTGAACCCCTCTTCTGCCGCCTTGTCAGAGAAAGCCTGGTACTTTCTGTTCGCCTGTGATTCACCAGCAAGTGCTTCCTTTGCATTTTCTACGGTTACCATGTGAAGATTTATTGAGAATGATTCATTTAAAGACTTCCTCCGGGCGAGAACGGCAGACGGTTACAGGGTCGCCGGGGTTTGAGCCCGGGTTGAAAAGAAAGGTTTGACTGCGGGAAGGTTTGTGTTTCGGGGGATTGTTCTGTCATGAAAAAGATGCGGGATGTATCATTACCGGAGAGGCCCCGCGAGAAGATCGCAAAAAAGGGTATCTCAGTGCTCTCGGACAATGAACTGATAGAAGTTATCATCGGCCGGGGAACGAAGGGTAACGATGTCCGGAAGATAGCAAAAGAAATTGCGACGCTTATCCAGCAGTCGCCCCAGGAGATCAACTATGGAGATCTCCAGGATATCGAAGGGATCGGCCCTTCGAAGGCTTCCCAGATCATGGCGTGTTTCGAACTCGGACGGCGACATTTCAAAGAAGAGCCTTCGGTTCATAAGATAACAAAGCCGGAAGATCTCCTCTCCCTCGTCTCCAATCTCCGGGAAAAACGGCAGGAACATTTTGTATGCATCACCTTAAATGGTGCAGGAGAGGTTCTGGGGAACAGGACGATAACCGTGGGGCTCCTGAACCACAGCCTTGTTCATCCGCGGGAAGTCTTTGCTGACGCGATCACCGATCGGGCTGCATCGATTATCTGCGTCCACAATCACCCCTCCGGTTCGCTGGAGCCAAGCAGTCAGGATATTGCGATCACCGCCCAGCTCCGGGAGGCAGGGGCTCTTGTCGGCATCCAGCTCATCGATCATATCATTGTTACAAAAACCGGCCATCTGAGCATGCGTGAGCGCGGACACCTCTAAAGCAGAAACCCAGGACTTTTTTACACACGCAGATTGCAGGACAGTCTTAGGGCCTGATAATGCAGGCAGGCGCCGGACCTGAGAGGCTCACCCGCCTTTCAGGTATTGAGCGCCTTTCCAAGAGCATACCCCTTGTCATAAGCAGCCTGGAGGAGGTCCTGCCGGGTGTCGATATCTCGTATGGTGTCCATATCGCAGATGAGCAGTTCATCCCCATACTGGCAATCGATAATATCCAAGAAAGCCCTGACGGTCAGGAGCACACCGTCAAATACCCCGGGAATATTCATTCCCGAGATGGAGATCAGGAGCCCTTTCCTCTTTGCGCGCTTCTCTCTTGCCACCAGAGATCTGTTCCGCATATATTTTGCCATAAAAAAGACCTGGAACCGGTCCATGAATGACTTGAACTTGCCGGGAATTCCCATCGTCATGACGGGAGTCGCAATAATGATCCCATCCATCTCCCGGAATTTCTGGTACATTGCCTGCATATCGTCATCCATGATGCAGGTTTCATGTTCCGTGCAGAACATCGTCTCCTTGCAGGCCTCAAAATCGAGGTCGGCCACAACTACTTTCTCAACATCGCATCCTGCATCCCGGGCCCCCTGTATCGCCCGGTCGAGAAGCCGCGCAGTATTACCCCCGGAAAGAGGACTGCCAAGGAGACCGATTATCCTGCCTGTCATGTCATCACTGCCAGAGAAGATCCAGTACATTTCAATGTATAAAGAGATCGTTATCCCTGCGGATATCGGGACTGCCGAAATTGACGCGAACACAACTGATATATACGTTAGGCATAAATGAGAAGTCTGGTGAGTCATTTGACCGAACAAAAGACCTACAATGCAGGACAGAAAGTCGGCCCCGGAAAATATGTCTGCCTCGATTGTGGCCGAGAGTATAATCTCGACGAGAGCGAACAGGATCTCCGGAAATGCCCATCCTGTTCGTGCGAGGAGTACCAGTGCTTCCCCATGACCCACATCCGGCCGGATGTCAAAACCCCGGAGGATGCCAAAAACCCACCGAAGCGTGGTAAAAGCTTCCAGTAATTTCTTATTTATCCGACGGAACGCTCGGAAACAGGGCAATCGCCCGGGCTGGAGGCGCCCGCATGGCGCTCAAGAGGAGCCACAACCAGCCCCGGAATAAACTCTGCAGACGCAGGGGAGGAGAAGAAGATCATGGTAAACGTGTCAAAGGCCGGAGAGGTCTACAAATGCGAGATCTGCGGCAACGTCGTTGTCGTCAAGGAGGCTGGCGGTGGAGAACTGGTCTGCTGCGGCGAACCGATGCAGCTGGAGAGTGAGTGATTATGGACAAGGCAAAAGATAAGAAACTCGATAACCTGGAGAAACAGATCGGGAAGGTCCCGAAATTTTTCAAGGAACTGACCGTGAACGACCCGGAGATGTTCGATCTCGTGATGAAATTCGAGGAACATATCTGGGACGATGGTGCCGTTTCTAAGAAGACGAAAAAACTTATCGCGATAGCGATCGCAGCCGCTCTCCGGGACCAGCATGCCGTCCGTGCCCAGCTCGCCGGAGCGGCAAATCTGGGCGTCACGAAGGCGGAAGTTGAAGAAGCACTCAGGGTCACTTTCCTGCTGTCGGGGATGCCCGCCTACGTGTACGGGAAGGCCCAGCTCGATGAAGTGATGAAGTAAGGGTCCTCGTTGATCCGTTTCCCCGTTCCTGGCCTTTTAGTGGTCCGGAACGAGAGGATTTTTTTGCCCGCATCTTGTAGTAACACGATTTCCGTGCCTCGGTTTCTTCTGAATTTGTTTTCGTATGCCACCAGCTAGTTTCTCGTAATGGGAGCCGGCGGGGGAGGGGGGTTGGTCGGCCAAGAAACCGGACAGGGGGTACCCCTCAGGGCATACAAGAGGGGCCACCACCCTTCAGAATCGCGATAAAAATAAATCACTTCTCCGACCTAAATCCAATCGAAACTGTGGCAACGTAAGTGAAAATCAGAGGGAGATGTCCCGGTCTCTGTGGAGGGGGGTACTCCCCTGTCGATCCTGACAATTCCCCCCCCCCGAAAACTCTATCCAATCTTTTTTCACTTCGGATGACATAGAAAAGGGTGATGACAATCAAGGTTCTCGCCTTTGCAGGCAGCCCGCGCCGGCACGGTAACTCGGAAACATTGCTCGACTGGGTTCTGGGATCTATGGGTGAGGACAAGGATGTATCCATAGAGAAGATCGCCTTAACCGAGGCGAATGTCAACCCCTGCCACGGGTGCAATGCCTGCGAGAAGCTGAACAAATGTGTCCAGCGGGACGGCATGGGCATTCTCCACGACAAACTCATCGATGCAGATTGCATCATTCTCGCTGCGCCAATCTTCTGCATGGGAATAAACGCCCAGACAAAGTCGCTCATCGACCGGGCGCAGGTCTTCAGGTCGAGAAAGTACGTGCTGAAACTCCCGGTCGTTCCCGAAGAGCGGAAGGGGAAGCGTCTCGGCATATTCCTCGCAACCGCAGGACAGGACTGGGATCATGTCTTCGATGCCGCGAAACCCTCGGTGAAATGCTTTTACCATGTCATCGATATCCGGGACGCCGATATCAGTTACCTGATGATAAACGGGGTTGATGAAAAGGGAGCCATTGCGAACCACCCGACAGCAAAACAGGATGCCGAAAAACTCGGTCGCGCAACAATCGCAGAACTGAAAAAGCGCCTCGCGCTGTGAGGACGATACAGACATGGTTATCAAAGTACTGGGGATCTCCGGAAGCCCGCACCGTCATGGAAACACGGAGACCCTGCTCGACAGTTTTCTCGAAGGTGCCCGGGAAGCCGGGGCAGAGGTTGAGAAGATCGTCCTCAAGGAGATCACCTGTTCAAGCTGCAGGGGCTGTAACGCTTGCCACAAGACCGGTGAATGCGTCATAAAAGACGACGCAATCGGGCTCCTCGACAAGATCCTCGCGGCCGATTGTATTGCGGTTGCCTCTCCCATCTACAGCATGGGAATTACCGCGGAACTCAAAAGCCTGATCGACCGGGCGCAGTATCTCTGGGCCAGGAAATTTATTTTAAAAACGCTCTACTTCTCAAGCGACCACATCAAACGCCACAAAGGCCTCTTTATCTCGACCGCCGGCCTTTCGTGGGACAACGTCTTCGATGCTGCATTCCCTGCGATAACGGCGTTTTTCAACGGCACCGGATTTGAGTATTACGATAACATTATCGCAAACAACATGGACGCTTTCGGCGGGGTGAAGAAGCACCCGACCGCCCTGAAAGGAGCCTTCGAGAAGGGGAGGACGGTCGTGGAAGTCCTGGAAAAGATGAACACCCTGGCCTGATCTTCTTATCCATCAAAAAAGTGGTAGGTTATCAGGGTAAGAAAGAGAACGATCCGATAAGAATACCGAAGGCCGCAACGATCATAACAGCGAACACTCCCACGTTCCATGCAAGGATCTTTTTCCCATCGAGGACACTGACCGGCAGCATATTGAATGCGGCGACCATCGCGTTGACCTGGAGACCAACAGTACCGATAATGGTGAGGATACTGTTCGGGCTGTCGGCACTCACCGCAAGGTAAAGGATCAGGGCAAACGGGATACACAGCAGGAGATTGACGAGGGGACCGGCTGCCGATATCTTCCCGTTCTCTTCCCGGCTGAGCCCCCGGCCATCGGCACTGTTCGGATAGATAACCGTCGCTCCCGGCGCTGCAAAGACAAAACCCACCAGGGCGGCAAGGACGACAGCGATGAGCAGCATCACGTTGTCCTTCCGGAATTCTGCCCAGAACCCGTATTTCATAGCGAGGAACTTGTGGGCCACCTCGTGGAGGATGAACCCGATGCCGACAGTAACCAGAGAGACCCCAAAGAAGATTAAGGCGGCCAGCGGCGGGATGCGCATCGCAGGGGTTAAAAGTCCCCCGGGCGAGATGAAAATTATCGTAAACGCAAGCGAGATGGCAATCCAGGCGATAAAAAGATCAAACTCTTCACGGCGGGAGATACGTTCAAGCATAGAGCACCGGATCAGATAAGGAAGTCCTCTGTTATCTTTCTGGTGTTCTGGGTCTTTTAACCGATCGGGTTTATAGGAACTATAACGAGATGTTATGTGTATGTCCCTTGAGACAGTAAGGGCCGAGATCACGGGCGTGGATAACGAGATTGTCCGGCTTATCGCAAAGAGGCAGGATCTTGCATCGGAGATTGCAAAGATTAAGAGCAGCCAGGGCATACCGGTCCATGACGCAAAACGAGCTGCTGCGGTGATTGAATCGGCAGTAGAACTCGCAACCGGCTATAATATCGATCCCGAGACGGTCCGGAAAATCTTCGGAATTCTTATCGCTATGAGCGAGGAGCGCCAGCGGGGATGCTCCTGCAAGGATTAAATTGTAAAATATTTGGAGATATCCCCCTAATTCCGCGGGTTCTGCCTTGCACCGTTTTTTTACCGTATCCCGCTTGCGAGGATGAATACACCAAGGGCAATCATGGCCAACCCCACGATCAAGCGGAGCGTTCTCCGGTGCGGCAACCACCATGCATCCGCCTTCTCGGGGTCCATGCCGAACGCGACGACAAGGAGTATGATAATGAGGGGGAGGACAAAGACAAAATTGTATAAAAACAGGTACGGTAGCCCCTGGACAAGCGTCAGTTCCCGACTCATAAGCCCGAGAATTGCGAGGTAAATTCCCCCGATGCAGGGAAGTTCGAATATCCCTACAAGAATTCCCAGCAGAAAGGCAGCGGGCAGGGATGCCTCCCGGATGTAGTGGCTGAACGACTCTTTTCTTGATTCGGGTATTGCCAGCAGAAACCCTTCTTCTTTCCTCACTGCATCGATTACGTTCACGAGGCCGAGCCCAAGTGCAACAATCGCGCCGGTAAGGGAGAGCCAAAACGAGAGGCCGGATAGGTGGATCATGGAGAAGAGGCCGAGACCTGTGAGGAGATTGAAGAGGAAGACCGCAGCGATATAGACCCCGCCGACAAGCAGGATCTTCCTCCGGTTTTTTACCGAAATAATGGATATCAGGAGGAAGATCAGCACGGAAAAGGCACAGGGGTTGATGCTGTCAACCAGTGCTGAAGATATCACGAGAGGGACGGTCAGGCATACAGATGAGGTCGCTGAACTACCCTCGCCTGTCCCTATAGCCGTCATATTTGACAGGGGACATCTTTCCGCTTCAGCGATGTACGCTTCGAGATGATTCGTGATATTGACATCCCCCACCAGTGCATGCTTCCCGATGAACGCCACCGGGATCCCCACGCCGCTGATCCCGTACTGGCTGGTCAATTCAGAGAATTTCTGCTGGTTCGTCCTGTTATGGTAAAGTTCCAGGGATTCGATTGCGAAGCCCGGGTGCTTCCGCGTAAGTTCGGCGAGGAATGGCTTGACAGCATCACAGTATTTGCATCCTTCGCTATAAAAGAAGAGCGCGGAGATGGTCGTTTTTGAACCCGGGGGGAGAGGCTCCGATCCCGGCTTCGGCCCGGCGGTATTCTCATTCAGTTCTTTTTTTAGCTGGTCCACAATGGCGGCTTCCAGCTTTGCCGGAATTTCCCTATCCCCCACGAGAACAGTGTTTCCGGTGATGACTTCCGGGAACCCTCCTTTTATCCCGAGTTTCTGGTTTATTGCAGCAAACCACTCAGCATTTGTCTGGTTGTGCCATGCCTCGAAGGATGAAAACGTCACCTGCGGATATTTCTTTGAGAGGTCTGCCAGAAACGGCTCTATATTCTTGCAGTGCGGGCATCCTTCACCGTAGAAGAAATATACTGAGACATTGCCGGATGGGCCGGCAATCACGGGTTGGGGTTCTGTCGCACCGGAAGCGGTGAAAAGAGATGCTACCACGACGCCAATTACCAAAACGAGAAATAGTCCGAGTACAATTTTTATTGTCCTGTCCATTGCGGGTATCCCCTGTATAGTAGTGGAGATGGGAGGTTTGATAAAATGTCCTTTCCGCAGTAAAGAAGGATTACCTCAGGGAAAGCATCGTCCCCACGCCATCATGGGTGAAGAGTTCGAGGATGAGGTTGTGCTCGATATTCCCGTTGATGATATGGGCGTAGGCGACACCGTTCTCGACACCTCTGATTACGGAGCCGACCTTCGGGATCATTCCTTCGCCAATGGCCCCGGATTTCTGCATGGCTTTGGCCTCGTCAAGGGTGAGTTTTCGGAAGACGTGTTTGCGATCAGCATCCATGACACCGTCAACATCGGTCATGTTGATGATCTTGTATGCCTTGAGCGCGATTGCAATATCTCCCGCTGCCGTGTCTGCATTGATATTCAGACCGCCACCGTGCCGGTCAATAGCAATGGGTGCAACAACCGGGATGTAATCCTTGTCAAGCAGGGTGTTGAGAAGTTCCGGATCAATCCACTCGATCTCACCTACGTGGCCGAGGTCTACCTCTTTTTCCACGCCGCCAACCACGATTTTCTGGGGATCCATCTTCTTTGCGATGATCAGGTTCCCGTCGCTTCCTGAAAGGCCGACACCCCGTGCCCCGCACTTTGCGATCAGCGAGACTATCCCCCGGTTGATCTTACCGACAAGCACCATCTGGGCGATCTCAAGGGTCTCCTGATCGGTAACGCGGAGACCGCCAACGAAGACAGACTCCTTCCCCATGGCCTTCATCTTCTCACTGATCTCCGGGCCTCCCCCGTGGACGAGAACTACCCGGATCCCCACGTAGCGAAGGAGCACGACGTCGCGAATCGCGTTTTCGAGGACAACAGGATCGACCATCGCGTGGCCGCCGAGCTTGATGACGACGGTCTTGCCGTGAAACTGCTGGATATACGGGAGGGCCTCCATGAGAACGTCTTCGCGTCTCATCATGTGGTGTACCTCCCGTTGATCTTGACGTAGCGCTCGGTGAGGTCGCATCCCCAGGAAGTCGCTTCCTCTCTTCCTGCGGCAAGATCGAGGATGAAGATAACATTTTTGCCGTGCATGGCTTCTTTTGCTCTCTTGAGGTCAGCAATGATCTCACCGGATTTGACCAGGGGGTACTCCCCTTCACCATCGCTTATCCAGAGCGATACCGCATTGGGATCGAATTCGACACCTGCCCGTCCGGCCGCCGCGATGACCCGGCCCCAGTTTGGATCCTCACCATAGACTGCGGTCTTCACGAGGGGGGATTCAATCACGGTCCGCGCAACTTTTGCGGCATCGTCTTCCCTCCTTGCTCCCTTCACCGTCACTTCAAGGAGTTTTGTTGCACCTTCACCATCGGCAGCGATCTGTCGTCCAAGAAGGCGGCAACACTCTTCAAGTGCGGCAGAGAATTCGGGGGCCCCGACTTTTCCGGACTCCCCGGTTGCCGTGCAGAGGGCGATATCGTTCGTACTCATATCACCATCAACTACGACGCGGTTGAAGGTCCTCCGGGTCGCCTGTTTAAGCGCGGTTGAGAGGGGGTCCGGTCCGATCTCCGCATCGGTATAGATGAAGGCCAGCATCGTCCCCATATTGGGAGCGATCATCCCGCTCCCCTTCGCAATGCCGGCGACCGCGAAGGTCTCTTTCTTCACAAGAGCGTGCTTGGGGAAGAGATCGGTAGTCATGATTGCTTGGGCAGCAAGCGCCTCAGTTTCCGGCGTATGATCGAGTCTGGGGACAACCGTTTTGCACTGGCGTTCGATCAGCGGGAGATCGAGATACCTTCCAATGACCCCGGTGCTTGCGACACCGACATGTTTAGGGTCGATGCCAAGCGCTGTCCCGGCAATCCCGGTCATCGAGACCGCATCTGCGTACCCTCGTTTCCCCGTGTAGGCATTTGCGCAGCCACTGTTGGCGATCACGACCTCCAGCCACCCGGCTTTTATCTGAGTGCGCATGAGTTCGATGGGTGCCGCCTTGACAAGGTTCTCCGTGAAAACGCCCGCTGCGGTCCCGCTTGCCCGTATGACAGCGAGCCCGAATCTTCCTTCCTTTATGCCGTACGCGTCGACGCCTTTAACGGAACAGATGCTCTTATACGTCATTGCGTGGCTCCCGTATTTTCGGAAAAGGCAGACCCTATCGCATGGATGATATCTTCCCGGGTGATGATCCCGACAAGCTTCTTCTCCGCAAGAACCGGAAGCCGGGCAATGCCTTCCTTGAGCATAATTGAGGCAGCTTCCTCGACTTCCATCTCTCTCCATGCAGTGACAACACGATGCGTCATGATCTTTTTTACCGGCATATCGCCGATATTGCGGAGCGCGTGCTTGGTCTTCTCCCAGTTAAAGAACTCCCTGACCGGGATCTCGATAATCTCAAGGGGAGAGGGGAGCCAAAGATCATCCGAGATGCGCTCGTCTTTGAGGAGCGATATAAGATCGGATTCCGTGATCATCCCTACCAGTTCCCCACCGTCCACGACAGGAAGGCCCCCAATATTGTGTTTCCTCATGAGTGCCGTTACTTCACGGAGGGGGGTCTCCGGGCTGCAAATAACCGGGTTTTTTGTCATCGCTTCTTCAACCAGCATGGTCTCACCTACGGCAGTATGCCTGCTCCTTTCAGTCCGTCCTTTTCCCCGAACCCGCACATCAGGTTCATGTTCTGGATTGCCTGGCCACTCGCCCCTTTGACAAGGTTGTCTATGGCAGAGATAGCCACAATGCGCGAGCCTTCGCTTTCGACCATGATATCACAGAAGTTGCTTCCCCGGACTGCTGCGAGTATGGGTTTCTGGTACCTGATGAAATATTCGCCTTTGAAATAGTCCTGGTAGAGCTTTTCCACCTCTTTCTGGCCCAGCGGTTCGTTGAGAAGGATATGTGCGGTCGTCAGGATTCCGCGGTTGACGGGAATGAGGTGGGGAGTAAAGTAGACATCTGCCTCTGATCCAAGGCACGCCATCTCCTGCATCATCTCAGCAAGGTGGCGGTGGGTTGTCAGCTTGTACGGACCGACATTGTCCCCGACATTCGGGTAATGGGTTGTCGCAGACGGGTTGTCGCCAGCACCGCTGACACCCGTCTTCGAATCAAAGATAATGGTATGGGCGAGCTTCGCAAGCGGGGCGGCTGCGAGAGTGGCACCGGTCGGGAAACACCCGGGATTTGCGGTAAATTTCGCCCCGATAATCTCTTTCCGGTGGATCTCCGGGATGCCGTAGGGTGCGCAGAAGTAATCGGTATGGGGGACACCGTAGACCTTCTCGAAAACTTCTTGGGGCAACCGGTAATCGGCACTGAGGTCGATGACTCTTATTCCCCGGGAGAGGAGCTTTCCCGCGTACGTCATTGCAGCGGTGTGGGGAACTGCGAGAAATGCGACATCGGCGTCGATAGCATCAACCGCCGGGTTCTCGAATTTGAGATCCGTGAACCCCTTGAGATGGGGATGTATCTGATCGAGAGGAGTTCCTGCCAGCGTGCGCGAAGTGGCGCAGACCACTTTGGCAGCAGAGTGGCAAGCGAGGAGACGGATAAGCTCACCACCGGCGTAGCCGGAGGCACCGATAATCGCAATTTTCATAAAAGAATATCCGGTTGTGAAAATTTAATGGTTATTAAGGAATCACCAAAAAAATTACCCCGACTGTGGGAATGTATCGGGAAACAAAGTGCGGGTTTATTGTCCGGTTTTCCGGCTATACACTGTATGAAGTCGCTGGGCTAATAGCTCGATACGCTGACGGTCCTCCAGTGTTTCCAGAAGATCTGCAGGGAGTGCGCCCATCCCTTTTGATGCCCCGATGTAAGCACCGCAGAGGAGGCAGATCGTATCGGTGTTGCCGCCGGTGTTCGCAGCAACGGTCAGGAGATCCGGAGGATGGTGGTACCGGTTGATCAGGAAGAATGCTATGGGGAGAGTCTGGAATACGGAGACATCATTGCCGATCTTCAGTAACGCCGTTTCGGTCTCCATCCCGTCTTTTTCGAGGATAACTGCATTTCTGAGCTTCGCTCCCAGGGCTTCATCCTCAGCCTGGGCTTTTTCAAGTGCACGTTCAACCGGAGCCGGAGATTCATGGAGGGCATGGTAGAGGAGAGTTACAAATGTTGAAACCGCTGCATGGGCTGCGGGATGGGAGTGCGTGACATTACAGGCGCGGACCGCCCGTTCGCAACCTTCGTTCATATCCGGGAAGGTGAGCGCGAACGAGATCGAGACCGGGAGGCAACCGGAGGTTGTCGATTTAACCCCTTTCTGGGGAACGCTTTCCTTGACCGCCCGCTCGCACGCGGAAGTCACGGATCCATCCGGAAAACGAAGAGCCCCCCGCGCACACAATGCGCGAAGCGCTGTTGCATACCGCTCCTCGTTATACCTGCCATCGGCGAGGAGGGTTCCGAGAAGCAGCATCAACTGGGTATCATCGGTGTACTGGCCGGGATGGAGATTATCATTGGGATGGCCTTTGTACGGGCGCCGGTAGCCGTATCTCATCTTACTCAGGTTGGGAGCTGCGCTCTCGTTAGGCATTCCAAGCGCATCGCCTATCGCCGCGCCCAGCAGACACCCTTTGAATTTTTCGAGCATTGATTCAATATTGAAAAAGCCCGATGATAACACTTGTCATTATACCGTCGACCAACGAGGTGAGGGGCTTCTCCGGAATGCTAGACCGGATCATCCATGTATTTCTGAGCCATCCTTTTCATCATCGGGCGTGATGCATCGCCAACAGCATTTCCTGCAACCGTGCTGTGTTGCACAAATCCGTACTAAATTCCCCGGTTTAGAAATCTGGGCGTATTAACTGTTGATGAGGATATTGTAAAGACTGAATTTCAGTGGGAACTCATGAAACATTCCATTGATGCTGGTAGCTTTGACCGATTTCCCCAAAATCCGTTTCATTGAAGAGAAAACGCCTTCGACCGCCCATCTCGAACCATAGTTGTGTCTTTGAGCCCATTCCTCGTATCCCGCATCAAGGAACTCCCGGGCACATTGAGCCCGATAGGAGGAACCCTTCGATCTTCTCGAAGCATTCGATCGAATCTTGATCGCCGAAGAAATGTGCCGCTTTTCAAGGTCGTTAAAAATCGAAATATGATCGTACGCTCCGTCTCCGAGTACCTTCCGGACAGTACCAGACTGGAGAGAGTTTTGTGCAGAATCGATAAGAGGAATACAACACTTCTCGTCCGGAATGGTCTCGTTAGTAACTTCCATCTCCAGGATATTACGGGATTTCCGATCAATGGCAACATGAACCTCGATCCAACCACGATGAACTCTCCACTTTTCTCGCATCCACTCACCCCGGTTGGTAACTTTAATCCCCGTGCTATCTATCGCGACAACAACATCCTTACCGGTTTGCCCGATCGTGTCGGACACCGGCAATTCGAACAAACGGATTCGACGGAATAAAGTCGTGTAATCGGCAGCAAGATCCTGCTGAACGAATGGGGATAATTTTCGAAGAAATCCCTCCATCTGACGGTACGGCATAGAGAAGAGAACATGAATTGCTGCAACCTTTGTGAGCATTCATTCGGGATAATTCGGTATCCCACACGGCTATAAATTCCAATGAAAGATAAAATTCACCTCGCTGGACTAAATGTTCGTTATATTTTGGCCATTCCCGGTTGTCCTCATACGGTTTACCCCAGCGCTTGTTCTTTGCCATTATTTTTTATAAGAACCGGATACCGGATAAATCTAAGCCCTGCGCTCATAATCATTTGTGCAACACAGCAGCGAACAGGCAAATTATAAATAGATATTTAAACATGAGAGAATTCTGAAAAATTCCCCCTGTAGCCGGTAGTACTTTATCTTAGTACGATCAATGACGAGTATGGAAAATCTGGTTGATTTTGCGCTCGAGAAGCGGTATGAGAGTATCAAACGACTCGGGGATCGGCTTGATGGATTTTCGACATTAATCAATTGGGAGAGGTTTCTGACGGTAGTGGGAGGTCTGTATCGAAACCAGACCGAAGAGGGCGGTCGACCGAATATTGATATCGTTCTCATGGTTAAGATGCTGGTACTCCAGTCGATGTACAGCCTGTCCGATCCCGAACTTGAGCGTCAGGCCAATGATCGCATATCATTTATGAAATTCCTCGGGTATCCTAACAAGGTCCCGGATCAGACCACCGTCTGGTATTTCCGGGAGCGGTTGGCAAAGACCGGAAAGGATAAGGCTATTTGGGATGAGCTCCAGCGACAACTCGATGCACAATGTCTGAAAATCAAAAAAGGCACCATTCAGGATGCGACTTTCATCACTTCAGAGCCCGGTCATGCTTCAACGAATACACCCCGGGGTGATGCTGCAAAAACTCGAAGAAGCCGGGATGGAACATGGGCGATAAAGGGCAAGAAATCTTATTTTGGATACAAACTCCATACCAAAGAGGATTGTGACTTCGGACTGATCCGGGCTCTCGAGGTTACAACTGCCTCAACCCACGATTCGCAAATCGACCTGTCGAACGAAGGAGAGGTGATCTACCGTGACCGAGGATATTTCGGTACCAAAACAAAAGGTTTCAACACCACCATGCAACGGGGTGTTCGTGGGCATCCGATCGGTATCCGCGATGTTCTCAAAAACGCTCGAATCTCTCGAATCCTATCTCCCGGGGAACGCCCATATGCCATCATCAAGAATGTGTTCCATTCTGCTCATACCAAAGTCACAACCGTTCTCAGGGTGCATACCAAAATGCTGTTCTCGGCCTTCTGCTTTAACCGGTTTCAACTCGCAACCCTCAAAAAACAAGGAGTTCTTGAGCGGATGCTCTCGACAAAAAACTGAAATGTGGCCTGAAAATGCAAGAACCGGATACATAGACCCACTCACATTGGTGCTATTTTGTAAAATTGGGGCAAACCGAACGCTCGGGAAGCACCCCTTTCCGGTACGATCGTAAAATAAATGGGTTATTCGTTATCCTCTGTAATAGGCCTGGGGGATCGAGGTATTGGTCTTGTGGCTTCCTGCCGGATGATTTCCATCGGGAAAATTGCGGAGAGATCCTCCGGGCCGATCGGTTTCTTCGTCTGCGGATGAAGCGGCGGATCAAGCGGGGATGGCAGGTCCGCTGGATATTATACCATTTTTTTGGCATCTGCTCCTCATCGAGGAGGATTTTTGTCTGCATACTAGTAGGTTGCTTTGTACTAATATATACATTACAGAGCAATATTGTCGTCTATTGTTTTTATTCGTTCATTGCACTTGAGATTCCCCGTGAGAGTCTTGACCCACCAAAGGGAAAGTCAGGGACATCATAAACCTTAGAGGGCCGGCAGTACCACAAAGTTATTATTCACCGGTACTCTCTGTACAAGAAGCGAAAACTTTGAGGGAGAAGTTGTTTTTCACAAATGATAACGGTGTAATTCATGAATTCTTATTCTTTGGGTAATCCTTCATGATCAGGAAATATTTCCCGCTTACCGAGAACCTCTTTCCTGTCAACATCAAAATATTGACAGAAAGTGGTGAATCGTTACCCGCAAGCCTTAATTCGCGGAATACGTCTCTTTCCATGGTGAATACAGCATGAGTCCCAGAATCCTTGACATTCTTGACATTCTTGTCAATCCAAATACTTTCTTCCAGAGAGCAATGCAGGAAAAAGAGAATATTAAAATCCCCTTTCTGATATTGCTTGCGGCCGTCGTTATCGGCGCGATATACGGGTACGAGTATGGCGGCCTCACGGCGACTCTGATGGCAGGCGAAATGAAGGGTATCGGGCCCATAATCCTTGCAGTTTCAGTTATCGGAGCATTCCTTGGAATCTTTATCTTCTGGGCCGTCTGGGCGGGAGTGATCTTCCTGATGTCGATG
The DNA here is from genome assembly GCA_030919125.1 of Methanoregula sp. SKADARSKE-2. Classification (GTDB taxonomy): domain Archaea; phylum Halobacteriota; class Methanomicrobia; order Methanomicrobiales; family Methanospirillaceae; genus Methanoregula. The sequence goes on along the minus strand of CP121470.1, from coordinate 493,341 downwards.
CTGTTTAAGGGAACGGGAACCTTCAAACGGACTCTCGAATTTATCGGGTACAGGTTCCTCCCCCAGGTACTCGGTTCCGTGATTTCGCTCATCGTTGCGCTCGAATACCTCCCGAAAGTCGTCATCCCACACATCTCCCTGGCAGCCTTGCAGGATCCCGATCTGATGCAGGAGGCGATAAAATTGCTCACGCGCGATCCCGCACTGCTGGAATTTACCCAAATCTCAACCCTTATCAGTATAGTCTTCCTCCTCTGGAGTGCAAACATATGGATCTTCGGGGCACAACATGCACGGGGATTATCGATGAGAGATGCAGTTATCTGCGTCATGGTTCCCGTGGTCGCGTCCATTCTCTTCAGGGTCTACAATCTGACAGTGATGCAAATATGAAAAACCCTTCCATCTTTATTTGGTATCCTCGTATTTGTTGTCGTAGTGACGACGACGGTGAATGCTTTTACAACCCCGGACTCAATCACCGCTGCGGGAAAGGTGTACGTCTCCAGCGTCACGTACAATCCGGCAGGCAGTCTTCTTCCAGGGCGACACCGGGACAGTCACAATCCAGGTAACAAATGGAAACAATAACTCCGGAATTGTGGTGAATCATGCGACGTTTAACGATAACGAGATCCGGGTAATCAGCAGGCCCTACGATTCATCGACAACCATTGGACCCGGCCAGACGCAGACCTTCACCTTCTCCATCGTAGCCGATGGGCCTGTCGGTACGCACTATCCGACATTTTCCTTGAGCTTCCGGGACGCAGACAGCCTGTTCAACTGGGCTACGGTCAAGATCGATGATACCCCGCGCTCGTATTCACGGTACTGGACAAGCCTGATGCCTACGCGCAGGGGAGAAAGAAGACCATCTTCATGCTGGTCGCAAACCCCCGGGACAATACCGCAAAGAACGTGATCCTCGAAATTTCAGGGGAGGGCGTGACCCCCTCCCCATCAAGGATATTTGTCGGGGATCTCCCCGCCAATTCCAAGATACCGGTCAACTTCACCGTCGCTCCTGACAAGCCTACAACCGCCCTTCTGGCTCTCACCTACGAGAACGGAGATAATATCCACGTCGTGAAGACAGAAATTTCCCTCCCCTTTGGTGATGACAAGAAGCAGGCATACCCTGTCGTGAGCAACCTTATCGTCAAGCCGGATGCTGGCCTCTACCATCTCACCGGGGACGTCAACAACGCAGGTCTTGAGACCGCAAATACCGTGTGATGGTGACGACCCTTGATCCCGCAGGATCCCTACAAACGCTATGTCGTCGGGGCGCTCAAGCTGGACGATTTCGGGAGCTTCGAGGTGACCTTTGCGGCAACGAACACGAGCAGCGTGCCCTTGCAGCTCTCGTATAAGGATGCTGACGGGAACGTCTACAATTTTGTGCAGGACGTCCAGCTCCTCTCATCCAGGATGACGGCGCAGAAGAGCAGCGGATCGAATGTAGCCCCAATCATCGTCGTTGCGGTGCTTATCGTCGCGGTTTTTGTCAGCGGTTGGATCTTCTACCTGAAGCGGCAGAAGGGCGGTAAACCCGGAGAGGGGATGTGAGGTCCTCCGGGCAGTCCAGCTCGAAGAGAAATTTTTTACCCACACGCCCACCGAACTCTCGGGCGGCCAGCAGCAGCGGGTCGCGATCGCGCGGGCACTCATCAACGATCCGGACATCCTCCTCTGCGACGAGCCGACGGGAAACCTCGATTCGAAGCCCGGGGATGGCATCATGAACCTGATGACCGAGCTGAACAAGAAAGGCACCACGATCATCATGGTGACCCATGATCCGCACATTGCCGAATATTCAAGACGGACGATCCGGATCGCTGACGGGAGGATCGTAGAATGATCTTCTGGGAGATAGCAAAACGGAACGTCAAGCTCCACATGCTCCAGTCGTTCCTTGCCATGCTTGGCATCGTAATAGGCGTGGTCGCCATCTCGACCATGGGCATACTCGGGAACATCATGGTCCTCACCGTATCCGACAGCCTGCGATCGGTGGGGGACAGTGTCATTGTTACTCCCCATGTCGGCGGCAACGGCAACGTATTCGGTGGGGGAGGCGCAGCCAACCTCACGATCAGCGAACAGCAGTTCCAGCAGATCAAGCGCGTATCCGCCCCCAATATTGCCATACCGGTCCTGCAGACATCGGACCGGATGAAATTCGGGGTCGGGAAGGACGATATCGTCACCATGCTCTACGGGATCAATCCCGACGATGTCCCGGGCCTTCTCAAGCTCAAGGAAGGCGGGTACAGCCGGGGGAACTCCGGGTGCCTCGTGGGATCGAAGTTCGCGGAAGACAATAATATCAAGGTCGGATCCCGGATCTCCCTCGGGACGCTCCGCGTAACGGGCATCATCGAGGAGCGGGGTATGGCCTTCGATGTCAGTACCGACTCCGCAGTAGTCGTCACCAGGGACGGGTTCGAGAACTCCTACAACCGTAACGATTACGACAGGTTTGTCATCAGAGTCGATACCCTTGACAATCCTGCGTCCGTGAAGACCGCGATCGAGAAACAGATGAACAAGCGGGACAAGATCGTCGACGTGATGGATACCCGGAAGGCCATGGAGACCATCTTCCAGACCTTCGGCCAGATAACCGCCTTCGTCTCGGCCATCGGTATCATGCGGAGTATCGGCTCGCAGCGGAGGGAGGTCATGGCGATGTTCCTCTACGAGGCGTTGATCCTCGGCGTGGTGGGAAGCCTCATCGGGGGTTACGCGATCAGCAGTATGCTGTTCCAGACGACAAAATACCTGTTTGTCCCGTCAAGCCTCATCATCATCGTGTACAGCGTCTCGTTTGGGATCATCGTCTGCCTCATCTGCGGGATTTACCCGACCTGGAGGGCTGCCCATCTCAACCCGATCGATGCGCTCCGGCACGAATAGTTCATCCCCTTTTTACAGCTTTCGCTCCGTGCCATCGATCCGGGGAGGAGGCAGAAATCTATAACCGGTTTCGCGTCCACTGACTGGTATGAATCCCGAGCCGGCATGCACGTGCGATCCGGACTGGAACGCGATCTGGATGGCAAGGCAGGAACGGCATGCATCCTCAAAGCACTTCGACGATCCCTCGCACAACTGGGACAAGCTGGAGAATGCAGCCCGGTACGAGAAGAACTCCAGCAGCCGGTATGACGCGAGGATCCAGCTGACGATACGGAGCCTCGATATTACCCCTGACTCCCGGGTACTTGACATCGGTGCCGGCCCGGGGACGCTTGCGCTCCCCCTCTCGCCGCTCGTGCGGGAGATCTCTGCGGTTGAACCCGGGGAGGGGATGGTGGGAATCCTTGAGAGTCACATCCATAAAGACGGGATCACAAACATCTCCTGCATCAAAAAACGCTGGGAGGAGGTAGAGATCGAGCACGACCTCGATGGCAACTACGACGTCGTCATCGCATCGCTCTCGCTGACCATGCACGACATACGGGCTGCGCTTGCAAAGATGAACCAGGCATCAACGAAGTACGTCTATCTCTTCTGGTTCGTCAACTCCCCCTTCTGGGAGAAGATGTACGATGATCTCTGGGAACCGTTGCACGGCGTCCCCTACTTCCCGGGACCGAAGGTGGACTGCCTCTTCAACGTCCTGTACCAGATGGGAATCTACGCAAACGTAGAGATGCTCCCGCTCGAGAAGGAGTACCGGTTTGCATCGGTGGAGGAGATGATAGCATTCTTCCGGGGGAGGTTCAGTGTGACAACTCCGGAACAGGAGAAGGTGCTCGGGAAATATCTTACGCCGTTGATCCGGCACGAGGGGAACGAGATTGTCATCTCGGGCGATTCGACGTTTGCGAAGATCTGGTGGAAGAAACCGGTTACCGGAAAAACGCATTGATAAAATATTTGAGAACGCTCCTCTCTCAATCTTCGCCTTCGGGGCTGCACCTCTATCCCCGGGACTACCGGCGAATAACGGGTTAAGGGTTTTATACAATAACTACCAAAAAGGCAGGGCGGAGGTCCTTCCCCTGGTTTATTTATCTCCCGTTGCTTCGTGCCAGCACCGATACGGAATCAGTTCAGATACGAACAATGTTCATGAGAATCTTGATCTCTCGAAAGTACTTGAGGATAACGAATAACCCATTTATTTTACGATCGTACCGGAAAGGGGTGCTTCCCGAGCGTTCGGCTTGCCCCAATTTTACAAAATAGCACCAATGTGAGTGGGTCTATGTATCCGGTTCTTGCATTTTCAGGCCACATTTCAGTTTTTTGTCGAGAGCATCCGCTCAAGAACCCCTTGTTTTTTGAGGGTTGCTAGTTGAAACCGGTTAAAGCAGAAGGCCGAGAACAGCATTTTGGTATACACCCTGAGAACGGTTGTGACTCTGGTATGAGCAGAATGGAACACATTCTTGATGACGGCATATGGGCGTTCCCCGGGAGATAGGATTCGAGAGATTCGAGCGTTTTTGAGAACATCGCGGATACCGATCGGATGCATCGTACTAAGATAAAGTACTACCGGCTACAGGGGGAATTTTTCAGAATTCTCTCTGGTAAAACTCTCCTTCTCTAAAGGAGTGTAGGCATCAAATGGTAAAACCTCATGGGAAAAAAGGACCTGGAAAACCCGGGCAGGATCTTCCCCCCCTCCTCGATATGCCGTCAAACGAATGGGTATTTGCCGCGATCCGGGAGGCACTTGAAGGAAAAGATTTCGAGAGTATTGATGAGGTAAATGCGTTTCTTCAGGGCAAGCTCGCGGCCGGGGATTTCTCATTAAGAAAGAAGACCGGTACAACACCGCTTGAGAAAGCGCAGGATATCATGTACGATGCCTGGGATGCAAAGGGAAAAGAGCGGATTGACCTGGCATACAAGGCCCTGGCGGTTTCAAAGGACTGTGCGGATGCGTATGTACTCCTCTCCCACGAAGCAGCAACCAGTCTTTCAGAGGCAATCCGGTTTCTTGAGGAGGGCGTCTCTGCCGGAGAGCGTGCCCTCGGGAAGAAGATGTTTGAGGAAGAGGCCGGCAATTTCTGGGGTATCCTTGAGACCCGTCCCTATATGCGGGCCCGGTTCGATCTTGCCCCCCTTCTCTGTATTGGGGGGAAGCGTTCAGAGGGAACTGCTCATATGCAGGAACTCCTCCGGCTCAATCCCGGCGACAACCAGGGTGTCCGGCATGAACTGGCCGGCTGCCTGCTGGAGGACGGGGACATGGAAGCGCTGCAAAAGCTCATCGACGAGTACCCGGATGAATATTCCGCGGTATGGTTCTATTCCCGGGCGCTTTTGAAATTCCGGCGGGGGGCCGGACGCCTGAGGCAGACGCATGCCTTGTTGCTGCATTTGAACAGAACCGGTTTGTACCGCTGTATCTTCTCGGGAAGAAAGTATTGTCGTCACGAACTTCCGAGTATATGAGTATCGGTGGCGAGACCGAAGCCGTTGTATATGCGGGGGACAATGCACACGTCTGGATGAATACGCAAGGCGCCCTGATGTGGATGAAGCTTATCCATGCAACCTTCCGCAGGAAACCGGGGGGAAGAGGACGCGGTCCTAAAGTCACACGCTCACATTGATGGGTCAGTGCCCCGGCACCCCCCTTTCGGCCCCGGTTTCCGTAAATGCCCGCCATTCGTAAAGAGCGTGAAGAGGACCCTGGTGGAAACGGCATTTCCCGCTCCGGGAAAGAAGATACTCTTCCTCTTCGACTACGGTGACAACTGGAGATTCCGCATCGAACTCCTGGAGATTGAACCGGTACTGCATAAAAACCCTGCCGGAATGCAGGAAAACCGTGGGAAAAACCCGTTTGCAGTACTGGGATGATGATGACGATGAACCGGATGATTATTCTGACATCCACTATAGGGCAAAGGACAGGAAATGGATGTCACTCTCTGAAAGGAGCAGGAGATGAAAAAACGAATCGCACCCCCGGATGAAGTGCTGGCGCTGCTGAAAGTAACGCAAACCGATTGGTACGGACACGTCCGGGGATTCCCGTACCGGGTCTCGCAATTCCGGAGAATGCATCTGTACGATCTCGGCCATGCCATCCTGTCAGCGTTCCGGTTCTATCGCGACCATCTCTTCGGGTTCTACGAAAACCTTCACCGGTATTACCATTCACAGGAGGGCTATGTGTTGACATCCGGCGTTGGGATCGGGAACCGGTTTCCCGGGGTGAAGCGAGCGAAGATCGCAACCGTCTTTCCTGAACCAAAGAAGAAGATGCTCTTTGTCTATGACTTTGGCGACGAGTGGCGCTTCATCGTGCAGGCAAAGGGGAGAGCATTGCCGGTTGATGGGGTGAAGTATCCGGTCGTGATCGAATCATGCGGCGATAATCCGGACCAATATCCTGAAGATGAGCCGGGTCCCCCCGCACCCGTACCGGTTGTCACGGCAGGAGATCTGGACCGGCAGGCAGCAGTTGCGTGGCAGAAAAAAAGATGCAGGAATCTGCCCTGCCGGAAAGATCTCCTGAACCGGAGGATCGATCCCAGAAAAAAATTGATCTGTGGCTGACGTAGATCCCTGCGTGCGGCCCCGGGGTTCACCCACACGTTTAAGTCAGGCAATTTATATATTGGATGCACAGATGGCCGCGCTCGCCCTGCTCCGGGAACACGAACCCGAGATCAAAAACGGTTCGATGCTGCAAAGATCGGAGTCTTCGGCTCATTCGTACGCAGTGAGGAGCGGCCAGACAGCGACATGGACGTCCTCGTCACATTCCGGAAGGGCGAAGAAATCCGGGTTTTAAATTCGTGATCATATTCACCCGTGAAGCTGATTGATGTGGTATCAGGGTGGAGACGCTGGACGCCAAACGGCAGTTTTCCCATCTTGCGAAGTACTATCTCAAGGTGAAGAGCCTGGTAGGACCATACGCAGTTATCGCACCAAGCCTCTCACCAAAAACGTATTCATGGAGATATTCCGGTTTTATTCCTTTGCCGAGTAACCGCTCGGTCGCTCTGTCTTCAAAGAAATTCGGCATCAGGGAGAGTCGGCCTTCATTATACCCAAGACCGTTTAACGAGAGTGCTTTTACTGCGGTCCCGCGGGTGATTGGGTGATGGCACCGGGATTTTGGAATGACTTCATCGATATACTGTCCGATCTCAAGGGTATCAAACATCCCGTCTACTATGCCAAGATGCCCGATGGTTTACATCCGAGCCGTCTATCAGCGTCATTTGGCTCCAGGTTCTTGTTCGGCTCTCCCCCGGTGAATACCGATGTACAAAATAATTCAATCCGCGTTTTTACTGGCGATAATCGGGATTAAATTACTTTTCAGTTTTTTGTCGATAGTGGACAGTCATGAAAGGATTGGTCTGGTATAAAGGAACATTTTCTCAAGAATGGACGGCCGCTGCAGGTACAAGATCGCCATCTTCGTTGCGTTCGGCGCAGGAAAGACCACGCTCATCCGGAGACCCGATCCAGAATCGCGGCATGTCGAAGCAGATCGTGCCGGTGGGACGAAAACTGTTGCCCTGGATTGTGGCAGGACAGAATCTGCCGGAACGCAGATCTCTCTCTCGGGCCCCCCGGGCAGGAACGGTTTTTGCGTTCGCCCGCGAGATCATCGTTTCTGAATAGATGGGGGTTGGCCTCCGGCTGTTCCGATGCAACCCGGCAGAAACCTGGTGGTGCGACCACCGTTCCTGTCGATACAACCGGACCTGCAGGTTCATCCGGGGCTCTTGCCGGGTTTGTTGCCGGGCTTTGCGGGAAGCTCAATATCAGGACAACGCGGGCCCCGGGGTGAGGTGCGGAAGGAAGTGCAGTCAAAAGAGATACTTCCTCGGTAGCAAAAAAAGAGGTTCAGACCATGACCGCGTGAAGGATGGTCACGTTCTGGAGGGGCTTGTCGGCAGGTCCGGTCTTTACCTTGCTGATCTTGTCCACGACCTCCATGCCCTCGACTACCTCTCCAAAGACCGGGTGCTTCCCGTCAAGGAAATTGTTGTTGACAAGGTTGATGAAAAACTGCGAGCCACCGGTGTTCGGGCCTGCGTTTGCCATGGCGATGGTGCCCCGGTCATTCCGGTTCTTCCGGGAGAACTCATCTTGGATCGCATAGCCCGGGCCACCCCTGCCTGTCCCCGTCGGGTCGCCGCCCTGGATCATAAACCCAGGAATAATCCGGTGGAAGATTACACCGTCGTAATAGCCCTTCTTTGCGAGCGTCTCAAAGTTCCCGGCGGTGATCAACATTTCGGGATCGAGAGCGATGGTGATCACTCCCATGTCTGTCTCGAGCCTGACCAGTCTCTTAACTTCGGTCATGATGTATCTCCGGTCTCATAGTCCTTCATAACGTTTCACTTTTGTGGATACTCCTTCGGTTGTTCCGCCTTTTATCCGCCCGCGGGAACCTATCTTCCCTCGTTTCTGGTGAGAACGATCGTCACCTGGAAATTTCGAAAGGGAAAAAGAAGAGAGAGGGTTTACACAAGTTCTGCTTTTATGATCGTAACAGTCTGGACCGGCCGGTTTTCCGGCCCGGTGGCAACCTTCCCGATCGCATCCACGACCTCCATGCCCTCGACTACCTCTCCAAAGACCGGGTGCTTCCCGTCAAGGAAGTTGTTGTTGACAAGGTTGATGAAGAACTGGGAACCCCCGGTATTCGGGCCGGCATTTGCCATTGCGATGGTCCCGCGGTTATTCCTTCTCTTCTCTGTAAACTCATCGGGAATCGTGTAGCCCGGGTCACCCCTGCCTGTCCCCGTCGGGTCGCCGCCCTGGATCATAAAACCGTCAATGACCCGGTGGAATATGACCCCGTTGTAATAGCCGGCACTAACCAGTTTCACGAAGTTACCGGTGGTTATGGGCATCTCGGGATCGAGCGCCAGGGTTATGTTACCCATGCTCGTCTCGAGCCGGACCTGTTGCATCGAACCAGGAGGTGCAACGGTCACCGATGTTTTCGGTTCAGCGGGTGAAGACGCTGCCGTGAGGGTTGCGGAAGTTTCTGCAGGTGCCGTTGCCTGCGTCCCGGTCGGGGTTGCTGTGCCAGCCGGACTCTGTTGCGTACACCCTGCAGAGAGTACAAGCATGGCTGCAAGGCATGCGACGAGGAAGAAGTATCTCCTTTCCATGGGTACTGGTGTCCACGTTAAAAAAATAAAAGCGTGTTGAATGGACCGCCGGAATTATCTCTGGTGCGGGAGCGAACCGTTCTCCGCTCTTCTGAGTCTCATGCCGAGGCCGATGATCGCCCCCAGCGTAATGATGATCGAGACAACTCCTGTCAGGATGATGAGCTGCCCCTTCGATGTCGCGTTCAGGTAATCCTTTGCCGATATATCGATCGCAAGGATCGCATACGTGTTGCCGTTCGAACCGGCTGCGGAGTCATCGATGGGCGCATAAGCGGTCATGAACGCTCCGTACTTCTTCGTATACGGCTCTTTTGAGGTGGTCGGGCCGGAGAGGGCGCTCAAGATGTCCGCCCGGTCCGGGGCTCTTGAGACCTCACCAATCCTTGCGGATCCCAGCAGATCCTCCGGATAAAGATCGTCGACCAGGAACGTTATCGTCCCGTCCGGATTTACTTTCAGGACGTACGCGTTGAGGATATTGTCATTCATGCTCCGCATCGTTTTGAGATGCTGTGCAACCGCCAGGTACCGTGGCGACATCTCGTCCCCGGGTTTGAGACCTTCAACATCGCTCGCGTTGAGCTCGGCCGCCATGACCCCTGCGGTTGATTTCAGGCCAATCGTGGAGACGTGTTTCAGTGCCGCATCTTCACTCGAATAGGCAAATGCCGTGAGTGCGGATAGTATTACGAAAGCCAGTATGCCGCAGACCATAAGTTTCGTCGATGAACACGTACCCGTCATTGCTCCCGCCTCCTTTCAAGTACAACAGATCCTGCAATCACTGCAATCACCCCGACCACCGCCGCGATGGAGAGAGCTGCTTCTGGCGTGGGGGCAGGCATCATCGCGATCGAGAGCGGGGTTGTCTGCCCGGAGATCACGTCAGCGGTCCCCCTGTAGTCAACGTACTCCGTATATCTCAGCAGAATCGCATGCTGCCCCGGGGAGAGATCGCCAAGAACCATGGGGGTGTACCCGCGGAAGAGGTTGTCGACAAAGAGTTCCGCCCCTGTCGGAGCTGAGGCAATATTGATCCCTCCCGTCTGCGGTGCCTGCGTGGGGTTCGGACCCACCGGTGCGAGGGTAGCGGCAAATGAGGTCAGGGTATTGGGCTGGACATAGATGCTGTTGAGCCAGGTGGTGTACCCGGTTGCGCTGATCCTGAAGAGATGATTGCCGTTTGCGACATGGTAGATGGTCATGGTTCCCGAGGAGGGGATCGTCCCCTGCGGGTCATTGTCCATCGCAACTGCAGCGCCGGGCACGATGTCACCGCGACCGTCCCGGAGACTGCGGGGGTCAGGATCGCGTTCATCTGCTGGTCTGTGCCCGCGTTGACGTAGATGGTCTGCGAGTAATCATGGTACCCCGGGAGCGAGAGCCTGACCGTATGGCTCCCGAAGTACTGGGTGGTGGTGAGCGGTGTTTTTCCCTGGTAATTTCCGTCAACAGAGATGAGCGCAGCGCCCGGCTGGGAGGACACCATGACCGTTCCGGTCTGGCGGGCTGGGGGTGGTGACGGCTGGAGATCGTCGGGAAGATCCAGCCTCAACCAACACCTCCGACCATATCTCTCAATGACCGAAGCGATGTGCAGGAGAAGGTCATGCGTATGTGAGGACCCGGAGCAGGATCTTCTGGCCGAGAAAATTCGAGTGAAGATCTGCCCTGTCTGGCAATCTTGAAGCCTTTAGGATCTCGGGCGGGTGCAAAGATCTCCCCCATCCGCATACTTTGCAGAGATGATTCTGGAGAACGATCCCGGGATTGGTCGTCCAGGTACCGCATGCCCGCAGGTCATGACTTTTTGTCAGAGAAGAGCGCGCCCGAACGCGTCGTCCACGTAAAAACCCGTACCTGCCCCTGAGAGAATCTCCGCAATAATCCCGCGCTTCTCCTTGAGAATGCGTCCGGCCCGCCGGATTCTGCGTATTTGTGAAGGCCGGAGTAAAATTCCGGGGATCTTTCGTGGACGAACCTTCCAAAGGCCCCGGCTTCCGGCCCGTCCGCCTCGAAGCGGCCCCGATCCCATTGATCAACAGCGCCGGGAGATTCGGGACATCCGATCCCGTAACGAGTCATCCGGGTCGGGGAGATCTTCCCAAGAAGATCGAACCACTGCCGGGGATCTGTTGACGATCTGGTTCTCCTCCCGGACTTTGCAGGAATCCCAGGCCAGTACCGGCCCGCGGAGATTCGGACTGCAGCCAAAGAAGAGCATAAAAGTGAATCTTGTCATAGTACTGATCATGAGATATACGGCGCGACACATCCAGAAGTTCCTGGAGCAGGGAAAGATCGATCCCACGCTCTGGAAGAATCATTTCCCGTCGCTCCTCCCGACCAAGGTACCGAGCTGCGAGGATTGTGAGGACTTCAAGGACCGGAAATGTGCTGGGGAGAAGGATCCGGTCGAGTGCTTCCTTGCAGCAAAACCTGATCAGCCGGAGGGGGGTGCAGGGAGCCGGAAGAGATGGAAGGCGCGCGATCCGATGCTCGGCCTCGGGCCCCAGGGAAAAAATATACCCGGTGGCGCGAACAGGGCCCGCGATCAGTCGAAGATCTAATCGTAAGAGCACTCCTCCCGTCGGGACCATATCCTTCCTCTCGATCCTACCCCTTTTTCCCCATCCCTCCACGCAGTACGTATGACGATGAGACGCGCTGACGACGCGGTTGCGGGAGACTTCGGGATCGCCCTGGAGGAAGCGCACAAAATCTTGTCTGCATTCAGCACCAAAATGGCCCATTTGGTAATACCTGCGACGCCCGTCTGCATCTCATCCGAAGACCCGAAGAGGATATTTGCTCAGATGAAAGGACAATTCCCTGTATCGTTTGCGGGATCCCGTTGCACCGGTGGTGGTGGCGAAGGATCTCCTGGCGTAGGTAGTGGAAAAAATGCCATCCTGTCGGATGCATCTGCAATGAAGAGATCAGCCTGCCCCGACCTCCAGGGTCCTGGTTCTCCGGTATCGCGGTAGAAGAGGACCAGAGAGCCGGCCCGGCGATCCCGATAAATTTTAAAAATGGTAAAAAAACCGTGAGGTCTCTGGCCCAATATCTCCGGAATAATATCCGGAAAATTGTGCGAAGACGGGAGGTGTACTCACTCGTGCGCCGGCTGCCCCTCTCTTTTAATCCGGTCAGCCGCGATCTCGCAATACCGGGGATCGATCTCGATGCCGATCCCCTTCCGGTTATTGCGGGAAGCCGCGACGAGCGTCGAGCCGCTTCCCATGAAGGGATCGAGCACGGTATCGCCGGTAAACGAGAAGAGTTTCATGCACCGCATCGGCAGCTCCACCGGGAACGGGGCCGGATGCCCGATCCGTTTCTTGCGCTCGCCATTGAAAGTCCAGAGGCCGTTTGTCCATTCCAGGAACTCTTCCCGGGTGATATCGGACCTGCGCGAACCGCTCGTCTTCTTCCATGAGTCCTTGTACAGGACGACGATCAGCTCGACCGGGGCAATCACATACGGGGCCGAGGCGCTCACCCACGATCCCCACGCGGTGCGCCGGGAGATATTTCCCTCGTTCCAGATGATGGTCGAGTGATACTTGAACCCGATCTCCTTTGCGATCGTTGTGAGGTCCGCCCCGACGCTCTGCTGACCTCCCTTGTTCTTGTCGAGCGGAATGTTCAGGCAGAACCTGCCATCCGGTTTCAGCCAGCCGAAGGCCCGCTCCATCCATGCCCGGGAGAACTCACGATACTCCCCGTATGTTACCTTATCGTTGTGGGAAGTGTACTGGATATCCACATTGTAAGGCGGCGACGTGACCACGAGATCGATACTCTCCGCCCCAACGTTTTTTGTGGCAAAGACATCCTCGTTGATGATCGCTGTCCGGGTATCCCAATAACAAAAGTTGCCCGCCACGCACCCGATCCTCGCATAATCTTCTCCTGCCGCTTGTATAGAGCTTCTCTTTATCATCCTGCCAAAAAAAAATTCCGGTCCAATGAGAAGAGATTCGCCCATCGCGGACAACTCCGGTCCGGGTGGGTCGGGCGATGGTTCTGGACGGATATACTCTGGTTTATAAAACCCCGGAAATCTTTTAAATCCTGATTTGCATGCTGGAATAGGCTATCTCCCTCAACAAACCTTTCGAAGGGATGGATCGAAAATTGTACTAACCACCGGGTTACGCCAATGAACCCGGAGGTCCGGTGAATAACCCGGGATATCAGGCTAATATTTGTGTGGCAGCCGGGAACCTTTAATCACGTGATTCGCTCACAGATATCACGCCGGTTTCGGGAGTTTTGGATCTATGCGGTATCAGGGAATAGACAGGATCGCCATGTGTCTGCTCGTACTTATTGCGCTCTTCGTACCGGTTGCAAGTGCTTTTGGTGAAAATCTGCCCCGGCCGCTTGCGGAGAACAGCCCGGAGATCATCTCTGCGCTGAAGAATCACATCGTGTACGTCGGCGAATCGCAGGAGGCCCGGATGAATGGCATTATCCGGTACATCGATCTTATCAGCAATGGCACCGCAAAGATCGATCTCGAATGGATCCAGGAAGATTATTTGACCCAGGCCTCATCCATCCCCCTCATGTATACGGCCCGTGAGATCAACGCTGCGAGAGAAGAGATGGGAAAGCAGTCGCTCAACTTCGCAAACGCAGCACAGGATCAGCTCCTCTTTTTCAACGGGAACTTCAACACGATGAAGGATTATGTCAACGACTCGATGATCGCACTGAGCGACTCCTTCGTTTCTGCAAGAGATCCCCAATGGCTTGCGAGAAGCGGGGCGAGGCTTGCGGTCTTCAATGCCAGTTCGTCCGAGCGCAATACAACCCTCTCGGACCTCGTGCGGCAGGGAATCGATGTTACGAAGGCCCGCGAGATCTCGGACCAGATCGATTCCCAGCGCACCAATCTCGAAAACGCACTTGCCCATCGGGGGGATGTGACGATCCAGTCGGTCAACAGTGACATCAAGTTCCTGAACCAGCAGTTCCGGAACGCGGTCCTCGATTACCGGGCCCAGTTACGGATCATGACAAGCGTCGCAACCGTCAGCGCGATGAAATAATATCCGTCTTTTCATACTCTTCTCAGAAGTGCCGGACGCGTGAAGAACATTTTGTCTCTGGAATGCGGCGCCTATCGCAGGGCATCGCGCAAAATCTCGTCCCAGCTTTTTCTCGGGTGTCTTTGAGACCCGGGAGATCCTGATCCCTACCCGGGCCGGAATAATTGGTGAAACGCATCTTTGTCCCGACAGAATACCGGGCGGTAACCTACAGCGGGCGGTTCTTGGTACTCTTCCTTCCTTTTTTCCTTGCCTCACAACCGGGACGCCCGATCGCTCGTGCAAAATTCCTCTCGCTCCTGATCGGTGCCATCGTCTCTGCGGTTGACCTGGTCGAAGCCCTCGCCGACCGGCAGAGAGATCGCAATGGCAGATGGAGTTGGCGGTCCTTTCCCGATCATCCCGGGCCCAACCCCTCAAACCCGGGGATCTGCGGGACGAGGAGGGACGTTGTTCCGAGGAGCAGGCTCTCTCCGGCGCGCCTCCCGCTCTTTACTTTTCGGTACCGGACTCAGGGAGTCCTTATCCTCTCCTGCGGCTGATATTCATTCGCGTATGAGCGAGACGAAAACATTCACCTGTATCACCGGGCTTCTCCGGCCGTTCAAGGAGTATATCTAGGATCTCAGGCCAACGCCGGGCGATCAGATCGTGTACTACGGTTGTCCTGCACCCCCTTCGTTGAACTTCTTGCACTGGCCATCCGCGGATGCCACCTCGAACAGGTCTATGTGCCCTTACTCGATGAGACAAAAGCGCAGACCCTCTGCGATATTCCCGATGTCAGCATGCAGGTGAGCGGCGGCCCTGCGCAGCTCCGGCCGAAGGTTCTCGTCTTTATGGGGGGGACTCGCGATGCCGTATATGCCGGTGACAAAGGAGGAGGTAACCGGGGTGATCGCATCCCACCCTGGCGTGAAGGTCGCGGGCGTCTGTTTCATGAGCATGTTTGAGAAGGCGGGATGGCTGAATACGGTCCCGTTCGATCTGCTCATCGATGGGACGCTCGACCCGGTGAAGGTTACGGAAATGAGGCCACGAATAAAATGTTCTGATCCCGGGTCTTCCTCAAAAGAATAAGAAAGCGAGTCTGGCTCTTTCAGGCACCGTGAGCCCGCTCCCGAGGAGACCGCCGGAGCCGCCGCAACAGGAAAGACCGGGTTCGGTCAACCCGGGCAGATTGCCTGCTGCGGCCACACTTTTTTTTATCGGACGACAAAAGTGTATCCTATCATTGTCAGAAGAGAGGTTTTAGAGATGAGAAAAATTGCCCTCATTGCAATCGCGGTTATCTTTCTGGTTATTGCCGGCTGTACGACAACGCCGGTCGCGACCTCCCCTGCCGGTACAACCGCCCCGGCAACCACGAGCCATACGAAGAATCTTCCGAAGAACGCGTTACCGATGCATTCCGTTGTGCCGCTCGGGAACGCAACGCATGGGATATCCGTCTGGATAGACAGTTTCGAGCTCGCCCCTCAGGCTGACAACTCGACCGAGGTTGCCGTCTATGTTGCGGCAAAAAATACCGGTCAAGACCCGATCAAGTTCGTCTGGTTCAGCAAACTCACCGAGAAGAATGGAGACGCCTACGGGGGTATCGGGTGTTCGCACAACGGAAACGGTGCACGGACCGCCTGGATTTTTCCCAACAGAACCGAGGCGGCGAAGGACTTTGTTGTGGTAGATTCGGCTGAGCACCTCGCCGCCTTCCAGGACGAGGCGGTGCTGGACGTGTACTTTATGGAGCAGGGAGAGAATGTCACACCGTCCCTGAAACCGGATTATCACGTGGCATGGGCAATCGATCCCGGTGCGATCTTACCGGCATAACCGCCTTCTTTTCATTGAAGTTCCCGATAGATTCTCCCGATTACGAGGTGTATCGGATCCTATTTTATTCTGGAGAGGAATTTGCCGGAGCTCTCCGAAGGTCTCTCTCAAAGTACGGAGATGCCGGCAAACAATATTTTTACCCCAAGCATCGATCCCGTGCAGATGACTACCTGTTCATCAGGAAATAAGCCCGTCAGAACGATCATCCCCCCTGCCATCGCCATCGGCTCCCCGCCGGTTGCAGGCTGTACGCCCTCCAACCCGCCGGGAAATCCGGTACAAAAGACCCGCACCCCCGCCCTTTTTGCGATCTGCGCCAGTATCACAGCCGGTGAGTGCCTTACCTTCAGACACGAGAGTAACGTAGGGACTGCAGCAGACCCGTTTCCCCTCTCTCTTAACCGTTTTTGGGTGAGCACCCCGGCTTGAGAATGCAACTGCCATCCCGATCTGCGTTACGGCAGAAAATGCCGGCGGGCAGCCGGTCCATCCCGCAGGGTTCAGACTCGCCGGGAGGAATGGGATGAGTGATGGGGGAGTTTGGCAGATCCCATGGTGGAAGGGGCGCAAAAACCGCAGTCATTCTTCCGGGCGCAACCAGGACCTCCCGGATCCCGGGTGACCCATTCCGAAGGATCGAAGCCGGAGGTTACGGGGCAGACCGGGAATAGTACTGCATTGTTTTCACCGGACTCTCCTGTGAGCCGGGCCCTGCACAAGGCCAGGTTCGGTTGAGACCGGGAAAATTTTCCCAACTCTTCCAACGGGACCCGGCATGCGATCACAAGCGTTTGAGAGGGGATCCGCCCCGCTGGTATCCAGGCAGAGAAAAAAGAAAACCGGTGACTTTTTTTGGAATGCGATCTCAAGGCCAATTGCGGGGCTGGTCCGATCAACCGTCCGTCATCGAGACCGGTTTTATTGACCCGAAATGAGACCGGGTCTGCAGCCATCTCGTCCGGCAAAAACGGTGCGGGTCTCTCTTCTCATCCTGATGCCGAAGGCGCCACTCCCTCCATCCATCACACCTCTCCCCGGCCGGAGAATGACCGGCATGAAGGCACCCGGCGCTCCATCAGACCCGACTTCCTGTAGTGCCCGCACGCTGAGGAGAGGATCCCGCTTTTTTTCCCTTGGGGGCTCATCATCGTTTCGCGTGATAGCGCCGGTCATGTCCGCAATTGTTGCAAATAATATCCGATATCTCACCCGGGAAAAATTCAGGACAGCTGCAGTATGCAAACTCGCACGGGCCGTATTCACCAAGGGGGTGGGTCTTGTGGATCTTTGCCATATCTGCCGGGCGTATCTTGATCTTTGGCATGAGTGCAGCAATGGAACGGGTATTATAAAAACTTTTGGTGGCACGAGCAAAATGTATCGGCCCGGCCACGTACCAGGGAGATAAGATTGGCTCGATTGTCCTGACCGGAAACCGAAAAAAAAAATTCTTGCTGCCCGTTAAGCGAGCATGCCTCATTCCCGTCCCGGGATATACCTGAAGGGACCCCCCTCTTCACCCGCTGTCGGATCACCAGGCCGGTTCTCGATCCGGGCAAGGAGGATCTCTGCCTCCCCGGCCCCGATCCCTTCCGAGAGTTCCTTCTGGGTCTTTCCCGACCGCGGATCCCGCGGCACTGTCCGGACCGGAGGAGCGGACGGGATCCTTCCCTCCATGCTGTTCCGGGAAAAATCTGTCCCTGTTGCTCCGGGCAGGACTCTCGGAGACTACGATGTTGTCTGCGGCAGGTACCGTCCGGGCGGCGGGGCCGATCCTGCGTAGTGCTGCCTCGGGTGCCGCCTACCCGCCGAGTGGGGGGATGCCGCGAGCTCACACCCGAGCTGATGGTGACGACTGCCCCGCCGCCCTGCTTTCGCATGACCGGGAGAACGGCCTGCAGTGCGATAAGCGGGCTGTATACCGTGAGCGGGATTTGTGGTACGCGAGATCCCTCCTCGCGGTAAACCCCCCCATTCCCGATCCTGATGAGACGATAACTTCCGGAAAAACCCAGGAAAAATTGGGAGTCCAGAAGACCGGAAACAATCGTAAAATGTTTGGAAAAAAGGTTGTCTCGGTTTTCAGGCCGGAACCACTGCCGGTTCTGCAGGCTGCTGCTTCTCACCCTGTTCGTACAGAAGCGTGATGAACCGGGCGATGAAGATGGCGATAAACGGTGTAATCGCAGCCTCGATTGCCCAGCAGGCGTACGGCATGAGCGAAGCGAGGTACGAGATTCCCAAGAAAAATGCGCCGATGATAATGATAACGATGAGTGCGAGGATGTACGATCCCCATCCGATGGTCCGGATATGTTTGCCGATCGCACCAAACCGGATTCCTTCACGGATGCTTCCCATCCGTGCGAACCGGATCGCTCCCATGCACCCGTAGAGCAGGGCAATGATGATCAGGGCAAACTCGATCACGATCGCAACCAGCACAGCTCCGATAAATATGCCGGCAGCCACATTCGAGCCAGCGCCTGCAATGGCGATGATGACAGTCGCGATAATGGCAATCGCGAGCGGGGCCAGTACGATGATCGCAACCGGGACAAACCAGAGGAGCCAGACGATGTGGAGCTTGATCCCGTCAATGAAGAGACGACCCCATTCAGTAAAGTCCGGTGCGGGTTTTGTTCCCTTGTAGATCCGGACAAGGTAGCCGGAGATAACGAACGAGAAGAGAATTCCCGCCGCGAGTACGAGTGCAACCTGGTCCCAGGGAACAAGCTCCCAGTGAAACTCCGTCCCGACCACGATCTTGTCCATGTCGAAGACAAAGGGGATGAGGGTAAAAGGAATACTCAGGATCATGAAAGTTATCCACCGGACCCACTTGCCCCACAATGCCTCTTTTGTATATGCGAACGAATCGCCCAGCATCTCATCTAATTCCATATAATCGTCCATTTTCGCGCTCTTAAAATATATAACCTGCGAGGTAGCACGGGATTATCTGATTTTTATTTTTGTTCTTTCGTTTCCACCGCAAGAGACCGGGACGAGCCGCACCCCTTCAGCTTGACGTGCGGGGAACGAATGCGGCATGAGGAGATCGGTCATTATGGAGTAGCATGCGGGATTGGAGACGTATGAAATGGCCCGCGTGGCTGAATACCACGGTCATTTGCGCCGGTATCGCGAGTTTTTTTGGCGATCTCGGGTACGAGTCCGTGGCGGTTCTCCTGCCATCGTTTCTGATCATCCTTGGGGCCCCGGTCTTTGCGCTCGGGATCATCGAAGGTTTGAGCGACGGCGCTTCGAGTTTCGTCAAGCTCTTTCCCGGGTATTTCACTGACAAATTCGGAAAGCGTACAGGTTGCAGAAAGTGTCGAATTCTGTCACACGGATTTTGGATGTTTGTGATTTATGGGGATTTATGGCAAACTGGGGCGATTCCAGGCTCAGAAAAAAACGCTAAGAGAACGCTAATACGCCTCAGATCTTCTGGAAGATGGGCGATTGACTATGATTTTTGAGAGAAGGGGCAATTTTTGAGATCCAATTCCGGGATTATTTCTGGAGGAGGTGATCTGATGCAAGGAAATGGAAAAGCCCGCAAGCTGCGGAGACCCTCCCGAATGGACGATCCCGAAGACCCGCCGGTATTTGGCTTTCGGGGAATGCACCCCGCTCTCCTGATCCTTATGTTGCTCTACGTGGTCGCGGTGCTCCTCGCGGCTTCCGGAGATGTCGCGACACTCGATCTCAGTTTTGTCCTGTTCGGCCTCGGGTTCCTCAAGCGGGTGGTACGTGGCCCGGAATTACGTTCCACCATTCCGGGGCAGCCAGACGATGGCGTTTGGGATCTGCGTGGTATTCCCCGTGATCGGATTCGTATGCTACTGGTTTTACTTGCAGCTCTTCCTTCCTCAACAGGCCGGCGTGCTCCGGGAAGAGGGATGAAGAGAAATGGTTTTTTCCTGAGTTACCCCGGGTAAAAAAACCGGAGAGATCTTTTTCACCTAACAAACTTCTTCGTATCGGCACTCTGCCATATCCTGTTTGCCCTCTTTGTTGCGGGTTGGACGCAACCGCAGGAGGGAAGTGTCCCGCCGCTCTCCCCTCCCCCCACGGATTTGCCACTATCCGGAAATTTTTTTTGGACTTTTCGCTATGAAATAAAACGTCTCCCTAAAATTGCGGGAGATCGTTTCTGAAAAATTTCGGCAGCTTTTTTTGGGATAGGGTCCGTGATGAAGACCGGCTTGTTACGATCTGAGCGGGGTACCCGTTCATCTCTCTTCCTAAAACGTTTTCTTGTCTTCCGGCCAAATTTATCCATCCGGAATCATCCTGGGCAACCCGGAGGTTTTTCATGGTTCTTGACCTGCTCACCGACATCCTGATTGTGTTTGCCATTGCCCTCGGCGTAGGCATGGTCTTCAACAAGATCAAGGTCCCCCCGCTCGTTGCCTTCATCCTGACCGGCGTTATCGTCGGGCCGTACGGGCTCAGTGTCATCGGGGGGCAGGAGGTTGCGAACCTTGCGGAGATCGGGATCATCCTGCTCCTCTTTACCATCGGACTTGAGTTCTCGTTCAAGGATCTCTGGAAGATCCGGCTCATTGCGGTTGCAGGAGGAGCTCTCCAGGTGGGTCTCTCGTTCGTCTTCTTCTGCGGGCTTGCATTCCTGCTGGGCCGCCCGATGAACGAAGCGATCCTGATGGGTTTTCTCTTCTCGTTATCGAGCACCGCGATCGTGCTCAAGATTCTCCACCAGAATGGCGAGATGGACTCTCCGCACGGGAGCATAGCTCTGGGTATCCTGATCTTCCAGGACCTCGTCGCAATCCCGATGATGATGGTTGTACCCTTCCTCGCGAGCCTCCCTCTCTTTGATCCGACCCCGTTTCTCCCGGGGGACGCCCTTCTCCTCCTCCTCACGCAGGACCTCCTGATCATCCTCGTCCTCATCGCAGCAGCAAAATGGATCATCCCCCGGGTCATGTACGAGATCGCCAGAACCCGGAACCAGGAACTCTTCCTGCTCGTGGTTATTCTCACCTGCTTTGGCGTAGCCTTGCTGGTCTCCTACACCGGCATCTCGATCGCGATCGGTGCACTCCTTGCCGGGCTGATCATCTCGGGCTCAGAGTACAGCCACCAGGCCGCAAGCATCGTGCTTCCCTTCCGTGATATCTTTACCAGTTTCTTCTTTATCTCGGTCGGGATGCTCGTCGATGTCCGGTTCCTGATCGACAACATCGGGTTCGTCCTCTTCCTCATCATCCTAGCAATCGTTGCAAAGGCCGTGCTCGCGACGGTTGCACCTCTCGCACTCGGATATCCGCTCCGGACTGCAGCAATGAGCGGCCTTGCGCTCGCACAGGTCGGGGAGTTCTCGTTTATTCTTGCCCAGAGCGGGTACACGGTGGGCATCCTGCAGTTTTCTGCATACCAGACGTTTCTCATCGTCGCCCTCATCACCATGGCGGCTACGCCGTTTGTCATGGGAATCTGCCAGCCGTTAGCCGGAAAACTTTGCCGGGTTCCGGCCCTTTCCCGGTTTGCGAAAGGCACCTGCGGTATCGAGACGGAGAACGCCCCCGGAACTCGGGGTGATCACCTTGTCATCATCGGGTACGGCGTCACCGGCCGCAACCTTGCCCGTACGGCCCGGCAGGCCGGAATCGAATATACCATTATCGAGCTCAACCCTGACCTTGTCACGGAGGCCCGGAAGAACGGGGGATTGGTTATCTTTGGGGATGCAACGGGGGAGGGAGTTCTCCGCCATGCCGGCATCCGGGATGCCCGAATCGCGGTTATTGCGATCAACGATCCCGTGGCCACCCGGAAGATCACGAGCCTCTGCCGAAACCTGAACGCGGCCCTCTCTGTCATTGTGCGTACCCGGTACGTGAGCGAGGTTGAAGCCCTGCACGCCCTGGGTGCGGATGAGGTTGTTGCCGAGGAGTTCGAGACCTCGGTTGAGATCTTCACGGTCGTGCTCAACAAATTTTTTGTACCGCACGACCAGATCGGGAAATTTATCACCGATGTCCGTGCGAACGGGTACCGGATGCTCCGGAGCCGGAGCGCCCCCGGGGGGACGCTGCCTGACCTTGTCCGGAATATCCCCAACATCACTATCACCGCGTTTACGGTGGCACCTGGCTCTGCGCTGGCAGGGCAGACACTCGGCAGGTTCAACCTCCGGAAACGGTACAACATTCTCGTGCTGGCGATCCGGCGAGGCGAGGAGATGCTGACCGGTCCCGGCAGCGAGTCGTCCCTTGAAGCGGGAGATATTGCAATCGTCTACGGGACGCCGGAAGATATCACCAACGCAGTCGACCTGTTTGCGGGGCCGGAGGGGTCCTGATCTGCTCCTCTCCTGCCCAGGCGCATCCTTTCCCCTTTTGATAACTCTTCCGTACCCCCACGGCGGGCGAAATACCATTCTGAAAGATATTTACCGCCGAATTTTCCCGAAAAAAAGGTACCGTTGCGGGAACTTTCCCCTCATTCTTCGTTACCGGTTTTCCCCGGCCCGGAGGCCGCGGATGATCCGGACCCGGCCGGACTCTCCGGATGGAAGTGGAGGGAGAGGCGGGCCACATCGCCCGGCGCCCCGATAACAATTGCTTCGTCGCCGGCTCTGAGATCCATCTCTCCTGCAGGATTGGCGATGATCTCCCCGGCCCTGCGGATCGCAAGGATGGAGACGCAGTACTTTTTCCGGACCTCTATCCCTGCAAGATCCATGCCCGCAACCTCTGCACCGGGAAGAACTTTGAGCGCGGCGATCTCAGTGTTGGGGATCGTTAACCGGAGATCGGTAAGGTCGGCCGAGAATTCGGCCGGGTTCCTGAGCATCTGGTAGGAGTCGGCGCGGATCTCGTGGACAAATTGCTCAACCGTTCCTTTCGGTACCAGATATTTTTTCAGGACCCGTGAGAAGATCTCGACCGAAGTCTCAAACTCCTCCGGGATAACTTCGTTCGCGCCGAGGCCCTGGAGCATCTTCACCTCGGGGAGGAACTGGGTTCTTGCGATGATGTACAGGTTCGGGTTCATTGGCCGGGCGATACGGGTAATGGCCCGGGTGGAGAGCGCATCGTTGATGGCGATGACCAGGACCCGTGCCTCCTCTATCCCGGCATGGGAGAGGATGGACTCATTCGTTGCATCTCCGAAAAAGATCGGTTCGCCTCTCTTCTGCTCCTCTTCAACCGTCTCCGGGTTCAGGTCGATAACAACATAGGGTACGTTCCCGATCTTCGCCACCGTTGCGAGGTGCCTGCCGTTGAGGCCGTATCCGATAACGATCACGTGGCCGGTAATCGGGGGCTTCCCGTTTTTCTCCCTCTCCGGGGGAATGCACCCGGCTTTCATCCGGTCCGGGAACGGGAGCCGGCAGACCCGGTCAGCGACGCCCGGGCCGGCGCTGATGATGAACGGTGTCAGGGCCATGGTGATGACGGCGACTGCAAGAAAGAACTGGTTGTTCGTCTTGCTCAAGACCCCGTACTCCTGCGCGGGACCCGAGAGGACGAAGGCGAACTCCCCGATGTTGCAGAGCGCAAAGCCGGCAAGTACGGAGGTCCGGAGCGACTGGCCGATCGCAAGCGTGCTCCCGGCAGCGATCACGGTCTTCAGGATGAGGAGTCCGATCACAAGTGCGATGATGATGACCGGATTTTCGAGGACGAACCAGATGTTGAGGAGCATCCCGATCGAGATGAAAAAGAAACTCGTGAATATGTCCCGGAAGGGGATGATGCTTGCAAATGCCTGGTGGAAGTACGCGGACTCCGAGAGCGTGAGCCCGGCCAGGAACGCACCGAGCGCGAGGGAGAGGCCGAGTTTTGCGGAGATGAAGGTGATGACAAAGCAGATCAGGACGATGGAGAGGAGGAAAATTTCCGAAGACCGGACACCAGCGATCTTGTCCATGATCCGGGGGAGGACCCAGATTGCGACCGCAAGAACAATCGAGACGAGCACGAGAAGTGTGAGCCCGAGGTTCAGCATCGCCGCGGTGATGTCGGCTTCGTGGCCGGCAAGGATCGGGATGGCAATGAGCATAGGCACGGTCATGATGTCCTGGTACAGCGAGATCCCCAGGGTTGACCGGGCATAGGGGGTGTTGACCTCAGCCCGATCCTGGAAAATTTTCAGGGTTATGGTCGTGCTGCTGTGGCAGATCAAAAAGCCAAAGAGGAGGGCGCTCCCTGCCGGTGTCCCGAAGAAGTACATGATCGCGTATACTGCAAGGATCGTGAGCGCGACCTGGAGGGTCCCGGCAACGATGACGATCTTCTTCATCTCGAGCAGGGTTTTGAACGAGAACTGCATCCCGATGGTGAAGAGGAGGAAGATGATCCCTATCTCTGCGAGCACTTCAACCATATCGGCGTCCCTGACAAGGCCGAGACCGTATGGCCCCACCAGGACCCCGGTCAGGAGGAACCCGACAACCCCGGGAATTTTGAGCCGGGTACCGAGGGTAATCACGAGAATCGCAAGGGCAAGAACGATGATGATGTCAAGGATGTACGTTGCGATCATGGGTATGCCTCTCCGGAATTTTTCAGAAGTAACGGACCCTTTTGGATCCACAGGGAATAGTAAGAATTGTATCCCCGTCTTTATAATTCGTTACATTCTCTCCTTGATTTTCGGGAAAAACCTCCGAAAAAACCAAAAAGAATGCGTTTATTTTGTCTCCATGCATCTCCTGCATGGGTTTTTGTAAATTTTTTTTGGTCGCCGGATCCGTGGAGGACGTATCCCCGCATCGGGCTGCACGGAGTCGCAGCCGGCGTCTGCTGCAACCCCGGCCCCTCAGATTACCTTCGGGGGAGCGAGACCCCAACCGTCGGTTCCCCGGAATCCCAGGGCCCGGCTGCCAAAAGGTACCTGGGAAACGATCTCCTTTGCGCTCGTGAACAAAGCAGTCGCGGACGCAAAAGCGAACGGAGGGGGCGAGGGCGGCGGTTCTCGCATTCAACGATGAGTTTGCCAAAACGGTCTGTATGTTTTTGACGCCGGAGATAATTCAGACGATCTCTCCCTGGATCGTTACCGTCATCTCGGTAACCGAGATCGTTTTGCCGGATCTTCCCAGGGCCTGATCGAGCACGTACCTCACCCCGCCGCAGCACGGCACTTCCATCCGGAGGACCGTGACCGATTTGATCGCGTGTTTTGAAAAAATCTCTGCGAGTTTTGTGATGTAGCCCTCGATGTCCAAATCCA
Organism: Methanoregula sp. SKADARSKE-2; assembly: GCA_030919125.1. Lineage (GTDB taxonomy): Archaea > Halobacteriota > Methanomicrobia > Methanomicrobiales > Methanospirillaceae > Methanoregula. The sequence continues at coordinate 468,101 of CP121470.1, read as the reverse complement.
GTTTCGGGCAGAAGATGATCACGATCCTGTCCCGGAGGAGATTCTTGTGGAGATCCGCGTACGCAAACGGTGCGCAGTCGGCTGAGATGAGGAGGTCCGCATCCTCGAAATACGCGGCATCAGGGTTCAGGAGCGCGAGCTGGATCGGCCACTGCCGGAGCTCGGACTTTCGGCTTGGAGCTGGTGCGACGGACCGAAGTGGCCCGCGTGCGATACTCCGCGCAGCCGATCCGGGGCATGAACCAACGTGACCGTGCTCCGGACAGGACGGTTCACCGGATGGGGCTTTCGGTTTGCTGTGCGGCGGGACGGGAAGGTTGTGCTCGTCCAGGTACTCGAGCGCCTGGTGATAGTACTCCTGCTGCCGGTGGCTGGTGAGGTGTTCGAGATGTGCCCTGATCACGGCCGGACCCTGCCGTGCGATATTCTCCATCACTGCTTTCTCGTTATACGCCTCTGCCACCCGTTCGACACTATGGATCGCCCCCTCCGGGCAGTCCGGTATGCACTGGCCGCATCCCGTGCATCTCTTCTCGTCAATCTGGATAATCTTTCGCATCACGTACGATCCTCCGCCCCTCTGTTCTTACGGCACGTTGTCCTTGCTTGGCGAAATAAATATTTATACGCTCTCTGAAAAGGATCGGGCGGCATACTCAAAAATCTCCGTTCAGCCCCTGTCATCGCTCTTTCGTTTCTTCATTACCCCCGTACAGGGCATCATGGGGTGAAACCGTAGAGCGATGGAGATGGCGATCACACCAATGGTTGTGAGGGATTCTCATGGTCTCTTAAAAGTCAACTCGCTTCAAAAGGAGGGAGAAGATGATATCAACTGCCATTGCATCCCGCTGAATAAAAAGACATCCGATTCCTGTACGCTGGCAACAGATCCATTGCCGACCGGGTAAAAAGTTCTGGTGAGACCGGTAGTTTCAGTTCTTCCGGCCCCGCTCCGACACACCCCATTTCCTGGCCGGGCGGGCTGCCTTCCCCCCCGTTTTGGCATCCTGCATCGTTTGCAGATCCCGCTCCCTGCGTTTTTGTGCACGGTTGTCTTCATGTTTCAGGAGGGGCAGCCCTGCTGGTCTCTTCGATTTTGGTCTCGTAGTTCTTCGGGAAGGGAACCTCTGTTTTTCACCGGGTGCTTCCTGAGGCTTCCCGCCGGGTTGCATCCGTGTGACTGGGCCGGCCCCTTCTTTGTGTATCCGTAAATCCCGCGATCTCCCCCTCTCTGGCCGTACATCTCCGGCTCTTGGGGCCGGCCGTGACTGCGGACTCTGGCGCCCCGGCCCTTCAGGCTCAGTTCCCAGCTGCCGGGTACGGTGTTCGGGTACAAACTCCTTGAATTCCGCGAGCGGGCGGTCCGATCTTCCGGATGCAGACCTGTTTTCATATCGCCCGGGTGCAGGCCGGGGTCGGGCCGGTTGTCGGCGGTCGCCGGGTTGCCGGGCCGTCGCCGACCGGGATCCCTTCTCCTGCCGGATCAGCCCTTCAGGTCTTTCCAGCGACCGTCCGGTCCTTGCCATCGGTCGCCCCTCATCAAACTCCTGCGCCATCCGTTGCCGGCTGGTAAGGGGAGGGCTGTCGACCGGCTTTGCCTTTGGCAGAACCTGCCGGAGATCCTCTGCAGGGACCCCGGAATTCTCTCCGGAACGTGGTCGCTTGTTCTGCTGGAACTGCTGCTCCGGCCTCCGGGACTTTGGCTCCGGCCGGATCTTCGGCCCATCCCCGGATTTTTGTCCCGGAGGGGATCGCCGTTCCTCCCCGGGAGGTTCTTTCTTTCTCCATGAGGATCGCCTGCTGGAGCTCTCCGGCTCTCTGTTTTCGGCTTCCCCATCATCTTGCTCCCGTCTCTCCCGTTTGGTCTTACCGGAAGGTTTCCGGATCACCCATCCTGGAGAAGAACTCTCTTTTTTTGGACCCGGCCTGGATCCGGCTGCTCTTCTTCCTGCCATCCCAACCACTCTAGTGAAATAGTGTTGTCATTACTAATGTCTGTCTCTCAGGCAAAAATGGATTTGCCGTACGGATCCCCGCGGATGCATAATCTGATCGAGACCCCGCCGGATCGCCTCCTCCGGCGTACTGCTGAAGACCTCAAAGTCGGCTTTGGCCTGCGCGAGTTCGCGGGCTCGTTTCTCAACCGCCGGCCGGAGACCTATCCGTTTCTTCCGGATATCCTCCTCTATCCACTGGAGTCTTACGATCCCGCTCTTGATCTCCCGCTCCACCGGTCTCATCTGCGGCTGGAACCGCTGGATAAGAGTCTTGAGATCGGACCTTTGGATCCCTCTGGTTGCATCGAACAGGAAATTCTTCTCCATCCTCTCCCTCCAGGTGAGAATCTCGTTTGCCAGGGTGTTGTCAAGCTGGGGAACGCTCATCAGGTTTTTCGGATTTACATCCGCCGCGGTGCAGATGCCCCATGACCTGAGGATCGTTCTGAGCCGGGCAAGCCGGGGAATCGGGCAGTTCTCGATGCTGCAGCGGGCAAGAAACTGCTGCAGCTCCCACCCACCCTCCCTCTTCCCGAGCTTTCAAGGGTGAGGAGCCCGGCCCGGTATCCCCGGTCTATGCTCTCGTATTTTCGCCGGAGTTCCCGGAGATGGTTCATCTGGTTAAGAAACGCCCCGTCGCCCGCCTCACTCACCCATTTCCTGTTCCAGAGATCCCACATGTACCGGGCATTCTCAAGGTTCTGTCTCCTCCGCTGCTTCTCTCCGGTTGCCTAGCCGAGATAGAGGAACAGTATGGCGACAACAATGGCCGTGACGATGAGGGCCGGGTAATCGTTCTCGGGGATCGTTCCCATCGCCGCCATGACCGCGCATCCGGCGACAACGACAAGCCCGGCGATCTGGCGGATCTTCGCAAACCCGAGCGACTGTTCGATCGCTGGGGAGAGTGGTCTTGGCTGGCCTGGAAAGTTCGCGGGGCCAAGCGAAGGGACCGGGCCCGGGGGTCTGATCGCGTCCACCTTCTGCCATTCCCGGAGGATATCGATCCTGGATATCCGGTCCCGGCTGAGGAACAACAAAATTCCTGAGACCTCTTCGAGTTTGCACCATGGGCAGGCAGCAAGGCCTGAGTAGAAGGTGTGGACGGAGTCCGCACTGCACGGGCGCATTTTTTTCCAAGGCTTCGAGTCCATCCCACCAGTCCCTGGTGGTCGGACGTCCCGTGGGCGATGTTCCCCTTTCAGAGAACGCCCGCTCAAAGAGATCGGCCACGTATCCCGGGACAACCTCAAGCCCGACTGAGTTCGGCGGGGGGGAGATCGATTTTGTAGGAGCCTGTTTGCTGTACGCAAACCGGAACTCTGTGATCGCCCGTTCGATCGGCATCTCCTCTGCTCCCGAGTAGACCCCCGAGTACGGGTGTCTCCCGAGAAAGAGGAGCTGGAAATTCAGGATCGCAAGCCCGAAGTTGTCGTGGTTTGCTGTCCGTTCCATCCGGAAATTTTTTGATTTCGAGATCTCGGGGGGGTGAACTGGGCGACCCCGACTTCGCAGCGGTAGAGCTGGTCCGCCGCCCGTACCTGGAACGAGTCGCAGTCGATCAGCCGGACGCAGGCCTTGTCGTCCACGAGAATATTGCCCTCGTTCACGTCCCCTATCACGTACCCGAACTTGTGGATGACATAGAATGTGGCGGCGAGATTTTTTGCGATCCGGATGAGGAACCGTCAGTCGGCGTGGGGGAACGTCTCCTTCCGGTGCGTGGGCCCGTACGCCTTGTGGATCGGTTCGCAGTCCGCAATCCGCGGCATCAGGAAGCCAACGACCGGACCGTCCGGTTTTATCCGGAGGAGATCGGTGGGCCACGCGGAGATGGCCTGCCCTGCCATCGATCCGGAGGTATCGAGCAATAATAAGCAGGGGCATCGCGGCTCCGGGTTCTCTGCGAATGTTATTGTTCCAAGAGGCTGCTGGTCGAGGAGCATATTCTGGTTATGGTCATTCATCCGGTTTCCCCGTTTTATCGCTACAGCTCTATTCGCTCTCTGACCCTCTTTAGGATTTCTCTGATTGCCCGGGTAAATTTTTTCTGTAAAAAAATAACGGCTAATATCCTGGACAACCAACGGAATATATCCATGATCCCGGAACAGGATTGTCTCCAGTGCGGCCGGTGCTGCGAGAAGTGGGGTTGGGGGCAGAAGGGGATCGTTGGAGACCTTCTTCCCTGGATCGCTGCGGGCCGCGAAGATATTCTCCGGCACGTCGCAATAAAAATGCAGGACGGGAGCCGGCTCAGCGGGAAGGATATCACCCGGGAAGATCTCTCCCGTATTGGCCGGATCGATTACTGGGTGGACCCGGAGGGGAGGACGATCTCGTACTGCCCGTTCTACTGGAAGAGGGATGACGGGAAGGTGTACTGCCGGATCCACGCGGTCAAGCCGGCTGTCTGTGTCGGTTTTGCTCCTTGGGCCGAGGTCTACCATGACTACGGACTGAACTGCCCGGCATGCCGTGGGATCGATCCCTAGAGAACTGTTCTCGTCAGAGCAGCCTCGTCTTTTCTGTGGGTTTTGGAACTTTCACGACAAGGACCCGGAAAACAGAATCCCCCTCATTCTTCCACGTGTGGAGGATCTTTGCCGGGCTCTCGACCAGCATATCCTTCCCCACCGTCTGGCTCTCAGTCCCTATCGTGACAACCCCGGTCCCTTCCAGAACATAGAAGAAGACATCGATAGGCGTGAGGTGTTTTTTGAGCGACTCTCCCGCATTCAGGGTGATCACTACCGCCATCGCATGGGGCGAATCATAGATCTTGCGTGCATCCACGTGGTGCGGGTTTGGCCCTGAGACAACTTTTGAAACATCGGTGATCTTCATTTTCCCCCCATTGCATTGCTTCCGCGATACTAGTGGGTCAGGCTGGACCCGGTGATTATCCTATCGTTGTTCTGCGGGTCTGCAGTTCTTTCGTCTGACCAGGTACCGGCTTTTCAGGGGTTCCGATGGGGAGGTGCGTTCAATCCGGAGGACCCCAAACGGTTATCCACGGAAGGCCCCGAATTCAGGCCGCCGGAGGAAGGCCGGGATTGTATTGGCCTGGTGCTTGCGTCAAGGCAAACCGTTCGCGGACCTCCTTAACCGTCACCCCCCGCTCGTCTGCATCCTGCTCATCCGTGAACTGCTCCAGCAGTTCCGGCATATCCGGATATTTTCTCACGTATGCCCCCCGGAGAAGCTTGTCCTTGTCGTTGATCCTGTTCGTGGCTACGCTTCTGTCTCAATCTCTGAGACAAGGCGCCCCATAACCGCATCCACCGCTCTCCATGTTAGGGAGTCTGCGTGACGGAGGAGATAGGGCCAACCCTCATCCCCGGCCCAGACCCTCTCCGGGTCGAGAGGAATCGCACCAAGATAGGGTACGCCAAGATCCTCAGCCACCCTCTTTCCGCCCCTTCGCCAAAAAGACTTACGCTCTTGCCACAGTGCGGACAGATCATCCCGCTCATGTTCTCGATGACACCGAGAACCGGCAGTTCCAGTTTTTCGATAAATTTTGGAGCCTTGATCGCATCCATCACGGCAACATCCTGGGGTTTTGTCCCAATAACCGCCCCCCGCACGTTCAGTGCGAGCTGGACAATCGAGAGCGCCTCGTCCCCGGTGCCTGGCGGGAGATCCACAACAAGGTAATCGAGCGCCCCCCAGGCAACCTTTAACAAGGAACTGGTGGATCGCAGTCATTTTCATCGGGCCGCGCCAGACGACTGGTGTGCTGATATCCGGGAGCAGGAACGCCATCGAGATGACCGAGAGGTTGCCGGTAACACGGACCGGCTCAATCGCGTTTGCAAGAACGGCCGGCCCCCGCTCCTCGATTCCCAGCATCTTGGGGATGTTGGGTCCAGGGAAGTCAGGCTCCAAGGAGCCCTACCCTCCGGCCCTGGCCGGCAAGGGCTGATGCCAGGTTCACAGAGACGGTGGATCTTCCCACCCCGCATTTTCCGCTGAGTACAAGGATGACGTGCTTGACATCGATCTTTGCCTTGGGAGGCAGTCCCTTCGGTGCGCTGTTCTGTGCAGATCCGCAGCTGGTACAGTTCTCGTTGCATTCAGGTTTTTCCTCTCCGCGAAATCAGTCCTCTCTCTCTCGTCATCGGTAACCTCTGCAAGGACCGCAGCGGTCGGGCCGATATCGATCATCTTTCCGCCCCGCATCAGGGCGACCCGGTCGCAGACATCCCGGACAAAATCCATGTCATGGGAGACGATGATGAACGTCTCATCCATCTCGTCCCGGGCGTTGAGGATCGAGTGCTTCACGTCCTGCTTTGTGATCGGGTCCATGGTCCCGGTCGGCTCGTCGAGAATGACGAGCCGGGGCTCCTTTATCAGGACCTGGGCAAGAGCGACCCGGTGCCGCTCTCCTGTCGTTCCCATCCGGTATACCATCCCGTGCAGGACAAAGTCTGATGCTGAAGAGCTGCCGCTCATTTGAGGGAGCGAGGTATCCGATCCCCTCCGGCTCGGGAATTTTCCTGCAGGCTCCCCCAATTTTTCAAATTTGCCATTTTTCCGATTAAACTCTGTTGTAAACCCGGGTTTTCTGGATCCTTTTCGGAAGGGGTCGGTCCCCCCGCCAGTACGGCTCCGGATGAGGCATGAGAGCAGGCTCGTGTTTTGCCCTGGGCCGGAGCCTGGACCCCTCGATATGCTCGCATATGCCGGGATCCCAGGTTCGGGTGAACGCCCGGACCCCCTCCGTTTTTTCGGCATTTCCCCCACCCCCTGCTCAAAAAAAATTTCGGTTCAGCGGAATGGGAATCGCACAAAACCCGGATTGAAAAGATCCGACACTCCATCCCCGTCCGTCGTATCCCCCTTCACGGCCACTCGTGATTTTTCCAAAGATCGATCGAGTTAATGTATACCAGCCGGTAGTTTATAGACAATAGTGAAGAAAAAGATGCGTTCTGAAACCCGATCGGATTATCGGATCGAAACATACACTGGTTTACGAAAAAATGCCCTCATTTGCCTGTAAGGATATTGGAATGGCCTGCGAATTGCGGGGATTCTTTCAAAGCAACATACTGGATTAATTCAAGCGCCAGCGCTTCAACAACGTGGGGCAATAATGAGGGTGAGTCGGGGAGGCAACCACAACAAACCAGTGGACGACATCAGATCTCAAACGAGAGACGACAGAGATGGAGTTTGCAGAAGCAGCATATTTGATGAGAGCACCCATCGGCACGATCTCAGGCCTCCTACACGAGGAGACCTCTTGCCCCATTTACAAGCGTGATCTTTTCGCCGATTCTTATCGGTCTTATTCTCGTTTTCCTGAAAAGAAACAAATACTAAGGAGGATCAAGAAAAAACTGACGGGAAAAACCGGAGCAATAATGTCCCGGAAGGAAGTTTTTGGAGGGAAGTGACCTGATATGGAACGTGATTTACCTGCAACCCAGTACCTGGCTGGAATTTTCTCTGCCTTAGCGATTGTGTTGGTCCTTTGTGTTATACCGGTATCTGCTGATATCAGCATACCCACTCTCACAAACGTATTTTTCGAGAGAAACGGAACCCCGGTTAATGAATCCGTCTCTTTTACCATGAACTGCTATGGCACGGCCTGTCGCCCCTCGGAAGACTGCTGAAATAAACGGGTTCAGGATGCGACTCCGCAGAACGAGAGCGTTGTCTTCTCGTTCTCGGAGACCTGCCCCACGTATGGGTGCAAAATCTACGAGCCCTTTACCTGAATTATCGGCACATCACCCGGTGTGATATCGAAGGAGACCATAATGGTGCCAAATTCCTTCTCCGGAACTTCTCCAGCACACCGGATCCCAACTGCAGAATGGTTCCCGATCTCGGGATGTATGAGCTGGAAAAAGTTAACCGCTCGGATAGAATCCTGGATCCGAACGGTCACCCGGTTATGAGGGTATGTGAACTGAGGGTCCCGTTGCCTTCTCCAGAAAATCCGGTGAACACAAGCCGTTCGGGCTCACCGGCCACGACCGATCTCTTCCATGAATTTCTCTCGTTCCTGAACCGGCTTTTCGGTGGGGCCCGCTGAATGCTGTATGAGACGCAGTTTTTGGTTGCGCTCTCGCTCTCCTGGCTGATCGAGATTCCGGTCCTCCTCATCTTTGTTCGGATTTCCGGGAAAGACCGGCTGCCCTGGGGGAAAATTGTCGGCACCGGGTTCATCGCCACCGCGCTCACCCTTCCTTACCTCTGGTTTGTCTTACCGCCGTACCTTGATATGGGATATTATCCGCTTTCAGGGGAAATTATCGTGATCGCGCTCGAGGCAGTGGTGTATATGTTCGTCCTGAAAATGCGGCCCCTGCCTGCAGCCGCAGTCTCGCTTCTTGCGAATGCAGCCTCCTTCGCAGCCGGGCTCGTACTTTTCAGGTAACGGGTCTTCGGGAAAGTGTTCCTTCGGGTAGCGAGGGACCCTTCATGTTAGCTTTTTCGAGACGGAGGAGAGATGATTAGGTGAATGAATACATGCTCTTTGGGATAATATCCCCCCCGGGCCCTCCACCGCGATCTCATGAGGTGTTGTTGAATCCCTGACAAAAACCCCTGTTCCTCGCGATCACCGGCCCTCCACCGGCAGTGATCGTTCCCGCTCACCTGGGCATGTGCAAAAAAAATCACGTATCGCTGAATCCGAAATTTACGCTCGATACCCTCAAGGGCAATGGGCAGGCCGGCGGCATCCTCCCGCAGCGCCGATTTCTCGGGAATGGGGGTGGTACTAATACCCTTTACCTCGATGAGATTGTCCATATGGCCCATGCAGAAGTGACGGAGGAAGGAACATTAGCAGCTGTTGCTGCATGGGCACGTGTTGCCCAGGGAGAACTACCTGCCTATATCCCCGTCCAGTTCCGGGCCGATCACCCGTTCATTTTCCTGATCCAGGATACGGAATCCGGCAACATCCAGTTTGGGCCGGGTTGTCGATCCGTCACCGAAGGAAAATGAACAGCCGGTGATGATATAACGGTACCATTTTTTCACTCATCACCTGGGGTATATCCCCGCGTCCAGAATAGTCCTAACAGGGTTCGACTCCACTGCCATGGATCATCCGGTTATTCGCGGAATTGGGGAGCATGACCGGAAAACTCGGGCGCTCAAGTGATACCCGGACTATTCAGAAAATCCGGAGTATGAGGCCTGAGCTGAAATAATCCCGAATATGGTTTCTTTCTTTTTTATGGCATTTCGGCAAACCCCAATTTGGTCCCCTTTATCGTTCCCGTGAAAAATATGCCCAAATATCGTTTTGACTGTCAAAAAACGTCTGAATTGCCCCTCTCCAGGTTGGTACCAAGGGCTGTTTTGCTGACGTGATTTTTGGAACGTAATTGAGCATATCCGGGCCCCGGAAACCCTGCCAAAATGGCGAATACGGGGATCTTTTTTCTCCCTCGGGGGTCAGAGAACAGGGTAGGGGTTTTCTCCCTTACCAGCCCCGCCCGTATTCCCCTGCGCAGGGAATGCAGACAACCTTCCCGTCTTTCATCCGGACATGGTCCTCCGCAACCATCTCCCCGCAGCGTGTGCACTGCACCGATTTGAAGATCTTCGCACGCTCCGGAATATCCTGCGGGACATCCCGGATATGGAAGAGCTCCCCGATCTCAATCGCAAGGATCTTCTCGATAACCTCAGCCTGCCTTGCGTAAAACTCGTCTCTTTCCGCAGGAGTGACGGCGCCTCCCATCACCTTCGCCCGCAGTTCCGAGGCACGCGGGTCGATTCGCTCGATCAAAGGTTCCGGGCGCTGGATGATACGGATCGCCCTCCCCCTCTTCCGGTCGATAAACGTGTATGCATGTTTTCCGAGATCCCGGAGAATCAGGTTACCCTTGCCGACAGAACAGCCTGCAACAGCCTGGATCGTGTCGACGCCACAGGCATCGTTCTCGACGATGCAGACAAGATCTTCATCCTCTGAACGGCTTGTCGAAAGGGTTTTCATTGCATATCCGGAGCCCGGTAGCCGAGAGCGAGGCCCTGGCAGGAATGGCCGTGAAAGGCCACGGTGTCGGTATAGGATTTGAGGTGAGGAGTCATAAGTATCACGTGACGTGTCTATATCTCCTGATTAATGAATCAGGGATTCATGTTCATAAGTATCTGTCATTCAATTCTCGTACAAAAATTATGGAGGATAACGAATAACCCATTTATTTTACGATCGTACCGGAAAGGGGTGCTTCCCGAGCGTTCGGCTTGCCCCAATTTTACAAAATAGCACCAATGTGAGTGGGTCTATGTATCCGGTTCTTGCATTTTCAGGCCACATTTCAGTTTTTTGTCGAGAGCATCCGCTCAAGAACCCCTTGTTTTTTGAGGGTTGCGAGTTGAAACCGGTTAAAGCAGAAGGCCGAGAACAGCATTTTGGTATGCACCCTGAGAACGGTTGTGACTTTGGTATGAGCAGAATGGAACACATTCTTGATGATGGCATATGGGCGTTCCCCGGGAGATAGGATTCGAGAGATTCGAGCGTTTTTGAGAACATCGCGGATACCGATCGGATGCCCACGAACACCCCGTTGCATGGTGGTGTTGAAACCTTTTGTTTTGGTACCGAAATATCCTCGGTCACGGTAGATCACCTCTCCTTCGTTCGACAGGTCGATTTGCGAATCGTGGGTTGAGGCAGTTGTAACCTCGAGAGCCCGGATCAGTCCGAAGTCACAATCCTCTTTGGTATGGAGTTTGTATCCAAAATAAGATTTCTTGCCCTTTATCGCCCATGTTCCATCCCGGCTTCTTCGAGTTTTTGCAGCATCACCCCGGGGTGTATTCGTTGAAGCATGACCGGGCTCTGAGGTGATGAAAGTCGCATCCTGAATGGTGCCTTTTTTGATTTTCAGACATTGTGCATCGAGTTGTCGCTGGAGCTCATCCCAAATAGCCTTATCCTTTCCGGTCTTTGCCAACCGCTCCCGGAAATACCAGACGGTGGTCTGATCCGGGACCTTGTTAGGATACCCGAGGAATTTCATAAATGATATGCGATCATTGGCCTGACGCTCAAGTTCGGGATCGGACAGGCTGTACATCGACTGGAGTACCAGCATCTTAACCATGAGAACGATATCAATATTCGGTCGACCGCCCTCTTCGGTCTGGTTTCGATACAGACCTCCCACTACCGTCAGAAACCTCTCCCAATTGATTAATGTCGAAAATCCGTCAAGCCGATCCCCGAGTCGTTTGATACTCTCATACCGCTTCTCGAACGCAAAATCAACCAGATTTTCCATACTCGTCATTGATCGTACTAAGATAAAGTACTACCGGCTACAGGGAGGTTTTCAGAATTCTCTATGGTACAAAAAGGATTTATTCCGATGGGCAGGGTTTCAGCCACGCCGTTCCAACCCGATCCAGAAACCGGGAGGTCCGCTCTTTCGGCTGCGCATGAGTCTTGTAATAACCAATCAGTCTCCGGACAAGATCCCGCGTCTCTTCGGAACTCAGCCCGGTCGCCACCTGTTCTCCCTGCCGGGCGATAAATCCGCTGTGCCCCCCGAAGAATATGGTCCACCCTTTTGCAGAACCCATGATGCCGACATCACGGACCCTGCTCTCCCCGCAGCAACGCGGGCAGCCGGAGATACCGATCTTGATCTTTCCCGGGAACTCTTTTCCTGCATACTCATCGGAGATCTCCCGGGCCAGGCTCAGGGAATCCTGAGTACCATTTTTACAGAACGAAATCCCCGGGCAGGACTGGACGTACCGCACGCCGGGCGTTATGGATGCAGCGCCGATATCGCCCAGTTCTTTGCGCACTGCTGCGATGTCCTGCTCCTGTACCCCCATAAGCAGGAATCTCTGTCCTGACGTGATCTTGATCATCGGGATATGGAACTCTTTTGCAACCCGGGCGATTGTTTCGAGATTTTCCGGCGTTACTACACCGGCCGGAATCCGGGTCTGGATCGCATAGGTCCTGCCATCCCGCTGGAGTTTTGCACCGTAGGTTGTATCGGTCATTTTTATGCCCGGATACATCTGACCCCCTGGCCATGAATATTTTGTGTTCACGGCACTGGACGCAATAGTATATGATGTTTAATGGAGGCTGGGATAAGATTTATACCGGAGATTAAGGGATAATGGATCTTACTATTTGGCCGATTGGTTATGTGCGGTCTTCGCACAGGGAAAAGAACGATGCCCCCCGACAGGGACGATTGTCGGATACCGTTTCGGAGATCGTGATCGAAGAGAAATACTGTTCCGGCCTGGATGATGTTGAGAAGTCATCACATCTTATTGTACTATCCTGGTTCGACCGTGCGGACAGGACAATGCTCCGGGCAACACCCCCGCATGATCCTGTTGAGCACGGGGTATTTGCCACCAGGTCTCCGAATCGTCAAAACCCCGTAGCATTCTCTGTTGTGGACCTGCTCGGGCGCGACAGAAATATCCTGCGTGTTCGCGGGCTTGACGCGCTTGACGGTACGCCGGTAGTTGACATCAAGCCGTACATTCCGGAAATTGATTGTGTAAAAAACTGAATAACAAGATGGTATGAAGGGAAAAATGCTTAAAATAATGGATTCCGGAAGTAACTTTCACCTGTTCCCGGCGATCTTCCATTCGTCCGGATTGCTCACGCATACTTTACCGGGTCCGAATCGAATTTCTCCTTGAAGCCCGGTGCACAGAAATAATATTTTTTCCCTTAGGACTTACGCGGTTGAAGGCAGATTCGAGCAAGAAATCTTCATCACAGCACTACAAAAATAATCAGATTAGAACGCCGTGGAAGCGATAAAGAGAGAAGAAGCGGATCGATGAATCGAGCGTTTCGACTCGTACCAGCTGGAACCTGTATTCAATCGATGGGTTTCGAGGCGAAGAAATGCCAGCAACGAGAGCAGAATATGTCCTTGTTGAACAACCTCTTTTGGGACCCTGGCATCTCTCGATGCCACAACCTTGCTTGATGCCACGGTGATCCTCTTCGATATTCCATCCAAGTTCCTTGAACGTTTTTCTGTCGGTTTCCGATGCATCGAGAATATCGGTAGCCCAATGTTCGGGTTCCTTATCAGAGTGAACGATCCTAAATAGCTTGATGAAACCGTATTGTCTCAGATGAACAACTCTTCCTTCGGGAGGAATCTCAATCTCAGAAACTGAACGGTTGTACGTATTATCAGGATCAACCAACCGGTTGGATTTGAGACGGGTACACCAATGCCACTTCAGCGTGCGGATCAATTTCAGGTTGGCGATACTCGAATACCACGAATCAAAGATGACACATCCCGGCTGAAACTTTCTTTCTTCGGCTGCTCGTAGCATATCCCGGAAATGATCATTTTTGTTTTTCCCGTCTTTGTCTGGACAATAGATCCGGAAATCTACCGAAACTATCGCAGAACCATCAGTCCAAATGGTTGAGATTAGGTTGATTCCCTGAACTACCCGATGATGCTTCCCACTCCAGTGCCGGGTCACCAGTTCAATCTGATGGGAATACGGTTTGTCGAGGGTACTATCATCGATTACCAATACTCCTTCGTTAGCCCGGAGCAACCGTTGCGCTTCCTCATACAGCGCCCCCGTGTGGTGAGGCTGGCTGCCTCTCTAACAAACGCTTGACGGAAGCGTGAGCTATTGATACTGGTTCAGCGGGAAAACACCGGGATGCCTCTGTACACGAGCAAACCTGATACGTCGATATCAGAAAGTTTACAAAATTGCCGCTCGTGCATTTCGGAGGATTCACTCTCGTTCGATCTCCATCCCGGGTTTGTCTAACCCTTGGATGGGCGCTACTAACTCTTAGATCTTTCGGTCAAAACCAAGGGCGTAAGTCCTATTCGGATTGAACCGGCACAAGATCTCTGGATTTTGTAGCTCAACTCTGTCCTTTTACTTGATCACGGAGAGAACGATCTCCCTCACCGCGTTCAGTGAGATGTTCAGGGTCCGGGCAATCCATTTCAGGTCCTCGTATTCCGGCTTCTTTGCGATGACTTTGCCATTCACCGTGGAGGTTTTTACGCTGATCTCAAATTCCTGCCTCTCTGACGTGACGTTCATCAACTGCGGGGAACGGTTTGCTACCAGACGGGGATGTCAAGGATTCTGACACCCAGTGTGCCGGTCTCCTCCATGAGAAGCTTCAGCAATCCCGGGTAGTCAAACGGGTCCGTGATGATATGCGGGATTTGGGCGAGCCGGTTCTTTTTTCCGCATCCCGTGGTCACGTACACGTCGACTGCACCCGCTTCCCGGAGTTTTTCGACAACATAACCGATTGTCTCTCCCGGAGGGTTGTCGAGATTAGTTTCCAGCATGACTATCCTGTCCTGGATGGCATCAAAATTGGTTCCTTCAACCACCCAGAGGACCGATGGCCTCCCCTGAACGATCCGGGGGCCCATCCCATAGCCGGTCTTCAACGGGGTCATCGGGGGGTAGGCATTGACGATCTTTTGTGCGATGTTGGAAAAGATTGCTATTCCCGTTGGGGCACTCATTTCCACATCTGCGGGAAATGGGGAATACGGGGCCCGGTGCCGGCAGAGAATCTCGAGTGTTGCCGGTGCGGGGTAGGCAATTTCACCGCACGCGATCCGGGCAAATTCCGAGCCGAGTACCGGGGGCGTGCCACGATTTCTCCATCAAGGAACCCGTGACGGTCGAGAATGAGAAGCAATCCCAGGATATCGAAGAATTAACCGAGGCCATATCGTGATGGTGGAAACCGGAACGGTGAAGTTTTGCGTCTGCGGCAACGAGATCGCTTATAATAGACAGCGTTTTTTCCTGTGCGAGAGCCGACAGCCCGATCTTTTTGCACCCTCTTCTGCCGAATTCCGCATCTCGTTATGGCGTGTGTGGTTTTTCACCTGAATATCGAGAGCAAATTTTTTGCCGTTATTCCACCCGCGTCGGCATCGCTGATCTCGTACGAAAAATGTTTGCAGAAGAGGAGTTCCCGGATCGGCAAGAGGAACAAGGAGCCCTTCAGATCCGGTGAGGTCCACGAGCGCAGCAAGGAGCAGATCCCTAGATATTCCGGCGATTTTGGGGTCGACTACAAGGACATTCATGCCATATTTCCTAGGGGGGAGGGATTGTCAAGGCAGGTAGAGATCTTTTTGGCGAGCCGTGCAACATCAAATGCCCGGTTACGGTATCATGGAATCGCCTTCGTGTGGTACGCCCCGGTTTCCGCACGTTTTGATGCAGATTTTGCATCTTCTCCAGACAGGGGATTGCGACCGCGACCGGCACGGTCACGTTGATGATCGTATGGCCGATGTACTGCAGCTCTTGGGTGAGAACGGCCCCGGCAAAGAGAGCGGTCCCCCTATCCGGGTTCTCCTGGGCTTTCTCGTTAAGGGCAAACTCAGGGATTACTTCTGCCGCGAGGTTATCTATGTGGTACGATTTCCCGTCGATGGTACCCCGTTTTATAAGATAATAGGCAGAAGCCATGATAAAATTGGGGGAGATGAAATCCCCGGTTTTCTGGTCCGCTCTTTTCGTCAAAAACTGGAGCGGATGCCGGAAAATCTTATCATCTCCCCGCCAGAACAGCTGATCCATCATGACCCAGAAAGAAGTCTTCCAAGGAGTCCCGGGCATCCTTCGCCCATTTAAGGATTTTATTGTGAAAAATGGATTGAAAAAAGGCGACCAGATCGCCTACTACGGTGTCCCGGGAACGTGCTCGCCGTTTGTCGAACTCCTCGCGTTTGCTGTCAGGTCACTCGAACCCGAACAGGTCTTCGTACCCTTTGTCGATGAGAGCCGGGCAAAAAAGATCGGTTATCTCGACAACTTCGGGATGCAGGCCCGCTTAGCCCCCGTGACCGTGAAACCAAAAGCGATCGTCATCATGGGCGGGCTCTCGATGCCCAATGTACCGGTCAAGGCGGAACAAGTGAAGGCAATGCTTGAAGGGCACCCGGGTGCGCCGGTTATCGGCATCTGCTTCATGCACATGTTCGAAAAATCAGGGTGGCTTCAGGCCGTTTCATTCGACTGCCTGATCGATGTGAATATCGATCCCGTGGAAGTTACCACACAACAGTGATTTTCTAAACGTGTCCCGTTGCGGCCCGGAGCGGTTTTTGGGGCGGGTGTAACCGGTATTTTCCATCCGCACCAGGATCCCGAACCGGACCCCTTTGCCATACATGCCGGTCTCTTTCATCGTAAGCCCGGTTATAGCAAGAATTTCCCGGACGGAAAAATCGCAGGCCGAACCCGACAAAGAACAAAAGAATCGGGACTTTAACCGTCACCAGAAGATCGCTGAAAAGGATCGAGTCCTTAAGACCGATGTAATTGATGGCGAGGTAAACAAGGCAGATTACGACGGCAAGTATCTTTACCGGCACGACCGGGAAGATGGGGACGAAATACTGGGCGAAACCGAACGAGACCGTTGCTCCGACGAAAATGTTGGAAAAGCTCCAGATCCAGCCGGCCATGAACCCGGCAAAGGGCGAGATAAGTTTCTGTTCCACCCTCAATTCCGGGAGCAGGTGCCCAGTTCGGCAACGCTCATTACCGAGAAGACAGCAATGATCCCAGCGATGATGACCGAAAGGATCATCGCAGGTCCCGCAACCCCGGCAGCGATGCCGGTGACCACGATTGCAACGGCCCTGTCGGCCAACGGAAGGAATGTCGGGCTCCTTGATCTCGATATCCACGGCCTGAGCATCCCCAAGATGCTTGGCATCGAAGGCCAGGGCCTTACCGTTCTCGAAAAGACCATGGAACCCGCCCATGTCACGGGGAACCTGTCGGTCATATCGATGGGGCTCCTGCTGCCGGATACGAGCAGCCCGGTGATCTGGCGCGGACCTGTGAAGATGGCAGCGATCCAGCAGTTCCTGAACGAAGTGAACTGGGGATCGCTTGACTATCTTATCGTCGACCGTCCCCCTGGGACCGGGGACGAGGCGCTCACCATCATCCAGATCGCACCGAATGTCAAAGGAGCAGTTATCGTGACTACCCCGCAGGATGTGGCAGTGCTCGATGCGATCAAGGCCGTAAAGTTCATCGAAAAACTGGATCTGCCCGTAATCGGGATCATTGAGAACATGAGCGGGATGGTCTGCCCCGGTTGCGGGGAAAAAATTGACCTGTTTGGCCGGGGTGGGGGAGAAAAAGCGGCAAAGGACCTGGGTGTTCCATTCCTTGGCGCCATCCCGCTGGATCCGACAATGGTAAAAGCCGGCGAAGAGGGGCGCCCGTATGTTCTCCGTCATATCGACACTTCTTCATGGAAGGCCATGAACGCGGTGATGGAAAACCTGGTGAAAGTGGTTGAATCATAGACGGGCTGCCCCTTTTTTACCATACTCATCTGATAAAATTGCGTGAAGCGGCACCATGAAAAATATCCCGGGATTCCCGAACTGCTGGAGCAGTTTATGAACGAGTCTGCTGAGGAAGAGAAATGGGTCACGGTCAGCGAACTCCGTCAGCGGTTCAACCTGACACAGTATCAGGCCAATACGATATCAGGCTTCCTGCGCCGGCTGAAATCCGGGACATTCGGCCAGTTTCCTTTTATTGTCGCAAAGATCGAAAAGACATATGGCGAAAAACCATCAGCTCCCAAAAAATGCCGATATCTTCTCAAACTGCGGGAATGGACCCCGGAGTGCAGCCGAAAAGCAGGTGCGAACAAAAATACCGGCAATCCTTTCGCACCTCATGCATTAGGACCAGATAATCCCAGGTTCTGCACTGATTATGATGCGGTTCAACTATTCAACAAAATCCTGAATAAAGAGGAGAAATGACCAATGAGGTCTCGCACCTCGCCCCTAGGCATAGTAAGCTGATGATGCACCTGATTCGACCGCTTCTTTATTTACTACTTTTATTTAATTTTTTCAAAATATGAATAACAATTAATTAACTATATTACGAATTATGATGCATATGAGGGGTATGAAACAATTCCGATATTTTTTCATTTTAACCTTACTGGTTTTCTCTGTCATTGTCGCCGCTGGCTGTACTTCATCGCCAGCGGCCGGGACGCAAAGTACACCGGTCCTCCCGGCGGCCGGGACCCCGGCAGCCCAGCAGGACGCCCTCCTCGTTTTTGCCGGTGCAGGCCTCAAAACCTCGCTTGATGAGATCGGGCCGGCCTTCACGCAGAAATACGGTATCGCGGTCCAGTACAATTACGGGGGCGCAGGCACCCTTGTCTCCCAGATGAACCTGACCCGGAAGGGTGATGTGTTCATGCCCGGATCGACCACCGAGTTCCAGATCGCAAAAGACCAGGGCCTCGTCACTACGAACCAGCTGGTTGCCTATCACGTGCCGGTGATCGCTGTCCAGAAAGGCAACCCGAAAAATATCACGAGCCTTAAGGACTTTGCCCGGCCCGGTCTTAAGATCGCCCTTGGCGATACCAATGCCACCGCAATCGGGAAAGCCGGCGCGAAAATGTTCAAACAACTCAACATTGCGGCAGCAGTTGAAAAGAACGTAGTCACCCGGACCCCGACCGTCAACGAACTTACCGTGATCATGAATCTCGGGCAGGCGGATGCAGCGCTCCTGACCCTCGACCAGATCGATTCCACGAAGGTCGACGCCATTCCTATCCCGGTCAAAGACAATGCTGTCCTGATCACGCCGATTGGTGTGACAACGTACTCACAGAATACGGATGTGGCCAACAAATTCGTTGCCTATGTTGCATCAGATGAAGGGAAGGCTTTCTTTGCAAAGCACGGGCTCCCGACCTACCCGGACACGGTCTATGCCAATGTCAAACCATAGCAATACGAACCGGAAGGAGTTACCGGTAATGGAGTTCAAACCGGTCGGGATCGCCCGATCACGGCTTTCAACCGCCGGGGCACCGCCATTCCAGAGTGTGTTCTCCCATGAAGTGGGCGAGATCGAAGTATTTCCGGCATTCCGGGAGGGATTGAAAAATATCGAAGGTTTCTCCCACCTCATTATCCTTTCCTATTTCGACCAAGCTGAACGGCGGGCGCTTACGGAACAGCCGTTATTAGATGCGGAGATGGATCACGGCATCTTTGCGTGCCGCCACTTCAACCGCCCCAATCCCATCGGGATCTCGTACATGACCCTGGCAAAAGTGACCGGGTGCAGGCTCTCAGTCAGGGGCATGGATCTCCTTGACGGGACACCCATTCTCGACATCAAACCCTATATTCCGGCCTTTGACAGCATTCCCGATGCCCTGTCCGGCTGGGTGTCCGAAACCCATATCGGACGGATTCGCGAAACCAGCTTACAGGCACATCAGGATCTCGACAAAAAACTCCGGCAGGGATAGCAGCAGGATGATCACGGATGCGAAAAATTTCCCTGGCCATCACTCTTATCCTGTTTTTTGTCATCAGTGCAACCCTTCTCGGTCTGATCCTCTATTCACCGCTCCCGGTTCTTGCCGGGAGTTTTTTGAATCCTGAAATCCAGTTTGCGATCCTGCTCAGCCTCATCACGAGCGTGGTATCGACCCTGATCTGTATCGCGATAGCCATCCTCGTTGCGTACGCGCTTAGCCGGTACGAGTTCTTCGGGAAACGGGTTGTAACCCTCGCGCTGACCCCTCTCCTCACCTTTCCCCCGTTGGTTGCCGGCATCGCCCTCCTCCTCTTCTTTGGCACGACCCCGTGGGGTAGGGCCCTTGACCAGGCCGGCTTTTCTGTAATCTTTACCCCGCTGGGCATCGTTGTCGCCGAAGTTTTTGTGAACATTCCTTTCATGATCCGGATTCTGCGATCCGCCTTTACCGCGATCAATCCCCGGTACGAAAACGTGGCAAAGACACTCGGCTGCACGGAAACCGGTGCTTTCCTCCAGGTTACCCTGCCGATGGCGCGCCACGGCCTCCTTGCCGGAACGGTAACCACGTGGTCGAAGACGATGGGGGAATTCGGGGCGGTGCTGATGCTCGCTGGTGCTACGACCATGAGGACCGAGACGCTGCCAATAGCGCTCTACCTGAATATCTCGGCGGGCGAGCTGAACATCGCCGTTGCCGCCGCGACCATCCTGATCCTGATCTCCCTTGCGGTCCTGTGTGCGGTGGAGCACTTTGACCGGGGCGTCCATGTTTTCTAGGAGTGATCCCTCGTGTTGCGTATAGAATCGCTCTCCATAACCCTGGAGGAATTCTCGGTCAGGGACGTGTCGCTCGAGATACCACGCGGGGAATATTTCATCATCCTCGGCCCGACCGGAGCAGGAAAGACCGTTCTTTTGGAGACCATCGCCGGGATCCATACACCCGGTTCAGGCAGGATCTTCCTCGGCGACCGGGAGATAACCTCGACAGAGCCGCGCTCGCGAAAAATTGGGATGTTATACCAAGACTACATGCTCTTCCCCCACCTCACCGTGGAAGAAAACATCGCGTTCGGGTTGCGCCAGAGGAAGCTACCCACGGAAGAGCAGCATGCAGTCGTGAACGAGATGTGCTCCTTTCTGGAGATCGATCACCTCACCGGGAGATACCCGAGATCGCTCTCCGGGGGCGAGCAGCAGCGGGTCGCCCTGGCTCGGGCTCTCGTGCTCCGGCCGGAGATCCTGCTTCTCGACGAGCCCCTAAGCGCTCTTGACAGCCAGACCCGGGAATGGCTGCGCAGGGAACTGTCCCGCGTCCAGAAACTCACCGGGATGACCATCATCCAGATCACCCATCACCTGGACGACGTCTTTGCGCTTGCCGACAGGATAGCGATCATGCACGAGGGTCGGATCGTCCAGCTGGGAAAAACCCCGGAGGTCTTCCTGCATCCTGCCGATACGTTTGTCGCAGGGTTCCTCAGCATCGGCAACATTATCCGGGGAAATTCGTCCAGATCCGGAAATCTCTCCCGGATAATTCCTGACAGCGGCCCGGAGTTCTCTGCCGCTTCCGGCATTGCCGGGGAAGTGGTTGCCCCCCTTCACGCCGAAGACGTGATCCTGTCCCAGGAACCATTTGCTTCCAGTGCCCGCAACTGCCTGCTGGGAACTATTTCAGAAATTATTCCTCTCGGGAGCACGGTCCGGGTGATCCTTGATGTCGGGTTCTTGCTTACCGCGCTCCTCACCCGGGAGAGCTGCCATGAACTGCAGCTGGAACCCGGAAGCCGGGTTTACGCGACGTTCAAGGCGTCCGCGGTGCACGCGATTCCCGTCAATACGGAATAGTCGCAAAGGATTGGATCCTGAATGAATCTCCGAGGTCCCGCAATCTGTTCGTTCAACGAGGTCCCCGGAAAAAAGATTCCCGTACTCCCCCTTTTTTGGCCTTTTCGGGGCCCGGACATGCTAAACTACGGGGCAAAACCAGCTTCAGTAAAATGGCCCTTGGCAGCAATTAGGTGAGATGCATTTTCGGGCGTATTTCGGCAAACAAAGCAATAATAACGCGTATTTTCCACAGAAACCGAAAACCAGGATGTATTGAGGCTCCCGCAAACAGCAGGAACAAGGAAAATCCGGAACGGGGTCCGATTCGGGCTTGGTTTTAAGCCACGGGGATGATCCGGCGGTCCCATCCGATTCTTACCATCTAAACCTCATCCCCACTCCCGCTTCCTCCACCGGGCAGTAATCGGCGAGCGTAACTCTCGCATCAGCTGATGTGCAGTGACAGACGTGAAGGGCTTTAAGATGAAGACGGTTCAGGTATTTCCCCGTCCTTGCGAGCCGTTCAGGTTCCGGCGAAAGCAGGTGAAGCCCTCCGATGATGTCGGTAACCATCCGCTCCTCACAGACCTCCAGTGCATATTCCGCGATGTTGGAGATCCCGGCATGTGAGCAGCCGCTCAGGATGACGAGTCCCGCACCGGAACGGAACGCGAGCGCCGAATCGTCCAGAAGAAGATCGGGTTTTACACTCCCGTCCGGGAAAATTATCCTTCGGTCGCCCGGTTCCGTCCGTTCGTACGGGAACCTTCGGGGAATTTCCCCCAAGAATACCAGGTCATCGGTAATCCAGACCGGTTTGTCGGACAGATTTGTGGAAAACGTTTGCTTGACCTCGTCCTCACTCAGGATTGATCCAGTATTCGGATCCTGCCCTTTTGGCTTTGGGTAAAGACAGCGCGTGTGGGCTATCAGCTCCGGCACCTTACCTGTACCAGCCCCGTCTCTTTTTTCCGCCAGGTACCTGGAGAGCGGAATAAGGCCCCCCGTGTGATCGTTGTGCCCGTGCGAGAGAACGACATAATCCAGGTTCCCGACGTTGATCCCCATTATCCCGGCGTTTGCGAGGAACACATCCGAATAGCCGGTATCGAACAGGATCTTCTTCCCTCCCGTTTCCAGGAAGAACGAGAGCCCGAACTCCCCGGCAAAAATATTGTCCGGTGATTTGGTGTCATCGGTAAGTACGGTAAGGCTGAGTTCCATTGGAAATTATCCCAGGTAAAAGGAAATATCGCTTTCTTTTCGATCGAAGGATGCCGTATTTTCTGATATCGTTTCATACGTTTCCATCTTCGGACCAATGTATGGATGCGATCCTTTAAATGATTTACGCGCATATGAGTCAATATACCTTTACAAATCCAAGGGAAACATTATGTCAGAACCAACGACCAGCACAACCAACACCGGAAAGAAAGAATCTGTTGAACAAGTGGATACCACCAATCTCCACACCTGCGCCTGTGGCGAAACTCACGAAGATCATACAGAAGGTGTCAGCCACCGGGAAGCCTGCACCTCCTACCTGAAGTTCGGCGACACCTGCTGCTGCGGATCCGGCAAGGAAGCAAAGGGGCGCAGCACCCCCTGCGGCCACGGCCCGCGGTGCCATTAAAAATCCATTTTTTTCAGGAGGGAAACCCTGATGTCTTTGTCCCGGATCCCGGATCTTCCAGAACTTCTGGACCGGTATATGGAAAGCTCCGGGAGGTCCAAGCAGTGGATCACTGTTAAGGATATCCGCACTCGTTTCCAGCTTGCCGAGTCGAACGGACCGGCGATCTCGGGGTTCCTGAGCAAGATTCATCACGGATCCTTCTTCTCCTGCCGGTACAAAGTAGCGAGGATAGAAAAATTCCGGGATACTGCTCCTCCCCACCGTCTCATCAGGAAATATTTTGTCGAAGAACGCCCGGCCCGGAAAAAACATCGGGCCGCCGGGGTCGAAGAATCTTTCCGGTAACCCGGGCGATGGTCCGGAGCTGATGATACGCATCTTAAATTAATCCGGAGACACAGTATAATTCAGGACTGGTAAATGGCAACGGACGGGACCGACGAAGTAAAAGCATGTCCCCGGCGGGGAAGGCCCCGGCTCCGGCGCATCATTACCGCAGCATCCGAATCGCGGTGTTTCAAACCCTGCTGTTGCCCGGAAGAAGAAGTTGCAGGGATAGCGTTAAACCCCGACGAGATTGAATTGTTGCGCCTCATAGACCTCGAAGGCCTCGAGCAGGAAGAGGCTGCGGAAAAGCTCGGCGTCTCGCGCAAGACCGCTTGGCGCGATCTCCACGAAGCCCGGCACAAGATCGCCGACGCGCTCGTCAACGGCAAGGGAATCGAGATGGCCGGCTGCACGAAGGCAGCGGAAGGCCGTTGCCCGAAGTGCCCGAAGAAATAGCCCTTCGCCGACCCGGTAACTTTTCAGGTCACCGGGGGTTAACGTAAAATCTGTAACGGTGTCGCTTGCGGAAGAACTAGAACCGGCGTGCCGGTCGGATTTTCGACCGGGAGATGCACGGGCGGCCTCTCCCGCATACGTTCTTTTTTGGTACAGATCCTTAAATCTTTATGCTCATATGCGCAATAATCTCCTGCGAGCAATCAATGACCAAGCCATTCATCAGCGTACACGACCTCTGCATGGACTTCGACGACACCCGGGTCCTGAATACCATCTCATTCGAGATTCCCGAGGGAGAGATCATCGGTGTTATCGGGAGGAGCGGGGCGGGAAAGAGCGTGCTCATGCACCTCCTCCGCGGCGTTGAACAGCCGCCGACACACGGCACAATCATCTATCACATGGCAGCATGCGATCGCTGCACCTACATGGATGTCCAGAGCCGGGCCGGCGGGAAATGTCCTGAGTGCGGGGGAAAGCTGGTCGCCGTCGATATCGACCTCTGGGATAAGAAGACCGATGGCATGAAGTCCCGGGTCATGAGCCGGACCGCGATCATGTTCCAGCGCTCGTTTGCGCTCTACGGCGACAATCGGGTGATCGAGAACGTGCTGCACGCGCTCGATGATATCCGCTACCCGCAGGAACACGCCATCAGCCGCGCCGCCGATCTCATCGACAAGGTACGGCTCTCCCACCGGATGATGCACATCGCCCGCGACCTCTCGGGCGGCGAGAAGCAGCGGGTCGTCCTTGCCCGGCAGCTGGCCAAGAACCCGGCGATGCTCTTTGCCGATGAACCGACCGGAACCCTCGACCCCGAGACCGCCCGGCTGGTTCACGGGATGCTGATCGAAGCTGCGAAGAAAAATACGATGGGCATGATCGTCACCTCCCACTTCTCGCAGGTGATCGAGGATATGGCGAACCGGGCGCTGCTGCTCGTGGATGGCGAGATCGCGTCCATCGGTTCGCCAAAGTCCGTGATCCGTGCATTTGCAGAGGACTACCACGAGTTCGAGGAGCAGGCCACGGTGGAACTGGGAGGGAAGATCCTCTCAGCCCGGGACGTGACCAAGAAGTATGTCTCGGTCGACCGCGGTGTCGTGAGGGCGGTGAACTCGGTCACCTTCGATGTCCAAAAGAAAGAGATCTTCGGCATCATCGGGAAGAGCGGGGCGGGAAAGACCACGCTCTCCCAGATCATCTCCGGGATTATCGAGCCCACGAGCGGCGAGATGAACGTCCTGATCGGCGACGACTGGGTGGACATGACAAAACCCGGCATCGACCAGCGGGGCCGGGCGAAGGAGTACATCGGCCTCCTGCACCAGGAGTACGATCTCTTCCCCCACCGCACCGTGATCGACAACCTCACCGACTCGATCGGGCTTGACTTCCCCAAAGAGCTCGCGATAAGAAAAGCTGTCATAACCCTTAGGATGGCCGGGTTCACCGAGGAAAAGTCCCGGGGGATCCTGAACCGTTACCCCGGGGAGCTCTCGGACGGCGAGCGCCACCGGGTGGCCCTCGCCCAGGTGCTCATACGGGAGCCGCGCCTCGTGATCCTCGACGAGCCGACCGGCACCATGGACCCGATCACCAAGCAGGATGTGAAACACTCTATCCTGAACGCCCGCGACGAGATGGACGAGACGTTCATCGTTGTCTCGCACGACATGGACTTCGTCCGGGACATCTGCGACCGGCTTGCCCTGATGCGGGGTGGGAGGATCATCGATATCGGGCCCACAGCATCGATCCTCGCACAGGTTACCGAGGAAGAGAAGCGCGGCTGAATAGCTCTTGCATGAATTCCAGAGTATTTTTTCCGAGCTGATACTATTGACACCACTACCCACGAATAAAGAGAAGACCGAACACTGCGATACCTGTCCACCTGCACAACCGAACAACAATGCACCAAAAGGGCTGCCCCGAAAGCAAAGATCGATGTGAAGCACGTCATCCTTGTCCTGAGCGGGAAAGGCGGAGTCGGCAAGTCCACCGTCTCGGTGAATCTTGCGTTTGCGCTTGCAAATCACGGGAAAAAAACCGGCCTGCTCGACCTTGACTTCCACGGCCCCAACATCCCCAAGATGCTGGGCATCGAAGACCAGCGGCCTGCGGTCCTCGCGAACGCTCTCGAACCGGTTCATGTTACCGGAAATCTTGAGGTCATGTCGATCGCGTTCATGCTGCCGGACACGAGCAGCCCGGTTATCTGGCGCGGGCCGATGAAGATGGTCGCGATCCAGCAGTTCCTCGCTGAGGTGAACTGGGGTCCTCTCGATTACCTCGTCGTCGACCTCCCGCCCGGCACCGGGGATGAAGCACTCTCGATTGCCCAGCTCTCCCCGAACGTCAGGGGAGCAGTCATCGTAACGACCCCGCAGGATGTCGCGGTCATGGACGCGATGAAAGCGGCGAAGTTCATCGAAATGCTTGCGTTGCCGGTCATCGGTGTCATCGAGAACATGAGCGGGCTGATCTGCCCGCATTGCCACGAAGAGATCGATCTGTTCAGCAAGGGCGGCGGAAGGAAGGCAGCGGAAGATCTTAACGTTCCATTCCTGGGCGCAATCCCCCTTGATCCGGAGATGGTGAAATCCGGTGACAGCGGGAGGGCGTTCATCGTGCGGCACCTGGATTCTCCTGCATGGAAAGCGGTGAATGATGTTATGGAGAACCTGGTAAAGCAGGTCGAATCCTGATCCGGTAAGCCTGCGTTTGGATATTTCGAAAAAGAACCATGGCGTGACCGCATGAGAAAATATTCCGGCATTCCTGCACTGCTCGAACAGTACATGGAGGAGAACGGCGCCGATGAGCGGTGGGTTACCGTGCGCGAACTCTGCGACCGGTTCGGCCTGCCGCGCTACGAGTACAACACGATCTCGGGCTTCCTGCGCCGGCTGGAATACGGGCCGTTTCGTAGTTTCCCTTTATCGTTCTCAAGATCGAACGGATCGAACGCACTTCGCCATCGGACCCCCCCCGAAACGCCGGTACCTGGTCAAACGAAGATCGGCTTTCGTGCCCGTCCCGGGTACGATGGACCACGTGCGGTCGCATGTGCGATGCACAGCAAAGAGCGGCCAGTCCGGGCGAGCCGGTCTGGATATCTTTTTATTCCTTCCGGTCCAGATGGAGATCTATTCGAAGGTGGAAAAATGAAAATTACCGATGTATCAAAAGTCGTATCCGGCTCGAACCCGCATCACGTGGACGTCCGAAAGGTCTATGATTCGCCGCATGCCATGGCCGTTGTCATCACGCTCCAGCCCGGTGAGGCGCTGAAGAAGCATATCACGCCGGTCGACGTTTTCTTCTATGTGCTGGAAGGCACGGGCATTGTCGAGATCGGTGACGAGAAGAAAACAGTCGGGAAAGACATGCTGGTTGAGAGCCCGGCCCGCATCCCGCACACGTGGACCAACGAGAGTACCGGTGTGTTCCGGGTGCTCGTGGTCAAGGTCCCAAAACCAACGGAAGAGACGAAGCTGCTGTAAGCAAAAAATCCACCCGGCCTACAGATGCTGATAGAGAGCGACAGCTCTGTCCGGACATGTCATGGTGCCCGCATGTTTTCAGTGCGGCATATTCACCCGTTGAAAAAGGATGGATCCCTTTAGTACAGAGGGTCAGTCGGAGGCCCGGAAACAAGCCCGTGTCTGATTCTTTTTCACGTTTTAGTCCTAGGGCTTATACCCGGAAATCCACCTCAGCTCCCGTTCTCTGTTCCTGTGGAAAATCGGGGGATATCGCTCTGTTTGTTGAAATACGCCCATAATACCCTCTCGTAATCGCCACCAACGGCCATTTTACCCCGGCTGGTTTTGCTCCATATTTCAGACCCGTTATATTCAGGAAAGCCTTCAGGAATGGGAGTACGGTGATTCTTTTTCTTCGACGGAACGTTCGTAAAAATGGCTCAGTCTTTCCCGGATATACCCTTTACAGCACATTTCCTGGGATTTTTATCCAAAGATATAGCGACGGTACAATCACACCCGCCGGAAAAATTTCCCGGGAAAAACCTGAAAGAAAAAAGATTAGATGTAGGGAATCCTGAGTCCCTTGCCGACACCGAAGGTCTTGCGAGCTTCGACGGTTGCCTTGTTCTTCGTGATCTTCTCATTTGCGAGCTTGGTCACGAGTTCGAGGCCGGGCTTGACACTCTCGATAGCCTTCGTCTCAAAGACGCCGGCTGCCATTGCCTTTGCCCAGACATCGTCACCGATCTTCGAGCGTACGAAGACGGTTGACCAGCCATCGGGGCTGCCGACTGAGCCGGTGGAGATATCACCGAGGTTTGCGACGTAGTCGAGGCAGACGTGGCATCCGGGCTGTTCGTACTTGTGGGTAACCTTGAGCGGAAGCTGGACTACCTGTCCGCGCTTGCCGTATACCCAGAACTTGCCCTTGCCGATCTCCATCTTCTTGACGGACTCCATCTTCATCGCCGCGTGGTCTTCCACGAGCTGGAGGATGGACTGGTAGGGGAAGTTCTCCATGCAGAAGATCCCGACCGCAAGTGCGATGCTGGCGCCGACATCCCGGGCACCAATCGGGTACAGCTGGAGTTTCCTGATCGCCTGCATCTGGCAGGGTGTTCCGACGATACCGACCTTGTCGAGGCCGAAGCTGCGGGTTGCTTCCTTGATCAAGGAAACGTTCGGGCTGATGTTGTACTTGGTTC
The DNA here is from genome assembly GCA_030919125.1 of Methanoregula sp. SKADARSKE-2. Lineage (GTDB taxonomy): Archaea > Halobacteriota > Methanomicrobia > Methanomicrobiales > Methanospirillaceae > Methanoregula. The sequence continues at coordinate 439,789 of CP121470.1, read as the reverse complement.
CTGCTGCTGCGATGAGCTCTGCCTTGTTGTAGACGATTGCAGGGTATGGTCTCCATGGTTCAGCCATCTCAAAGTTGGAGTTCTCCATCAGGATTCTGTCCTGGTTCTTTGCAGCCCATTCCTTGGAGGCTGCAACGATAGCTCCTTCAATGATACCCGTCTCAAGGGCGAATCCGAAGAGCGAGGTGACAATGCCGCCATCCTGTGCGACCTTCTGGACTTCCTTGTCTGCGCTCCGTGCTGAGACAGCAAGTTTGTATTTACCGAGTTCTGCTCCCATTTCAATCACCTTCACTGGAGGGCCGCCATTATGGCCTCGTTGATCGCCTCATAGTTGTCGACAACATCGAAGCTGTACCAGCTGCGTGGGCACTGGTTGTAGCAGGCTCCGCACTTGATGCACAGGTCGCGCTCACCCTGGGGCTTACCATATTCCATGGTAATTGCATTGACCGGGCAGGATGATGCACAGCTGCCGCATCCCATGCACAGGCTCTGGTTGATGACCTTGGTCATCAGCTCGCAGAAGCAGGCGTGGGTGTTCTCGGTTGCCTCCATGAGTGGCTTGAGGAATAAGGTTGCGAGATCCTTCTGTTCCTTGGTGCCCTTCAGGAGCAGGTATGCCATGACCGCAACGTTCCGTATCAGCTGCGGGGTTGGTGCACATCCGGGGATGAAGACATCGACCTTGATGACATCGCCGACGGGCAGGTATGCCTCGTGTGCCGGCTGGTTCTGCTGGCCACCGCGGGAGAACCGGGTGATGTTCCCGTAGCATGCGCAGCCACCGAGGGCGACTACGACTGCCGACTTCTCACGGGTTTCCTTGAGCTCTTCCACTGCAAGTTTGTCGTTGATACAAACTGAACCCTCGATGAATGAGACATCAACCTTCTGAACATGCCTTGCGTCTGCAAGTGTTGGTATGTATTTAAGGTCGACGTATCGGTCGAGGAGCGTTAACAATCCGGCGTAGTTGTCTGCTAAGGCAACTGTGCATCCGGTACACCCGCTCAGGTGTGTATAGCCTACTGTAATCTTATCTGCCACAGGCTTAACCTCCTTTGTTGGTTCCACTTTTTTTGCAACGTCAGCCTTCGGTGCCGCTTTTGGCGGTTCCGTGCTGGCGTTCTTCTTGAAGACACTTGATAGTAGTCCCATAATCCACCCCTATAGTTTCCAGTATTACCTTGATTGCTTTCGGAATCGCATTTTTTACATCCTCTGAAAGCCCCATATCAACTTCCGCATCTCCTTTTTTCAGGATCTTCGTCGGCTGGCACAGAACAACTGTTGTATCGATCAGATCTCTTATACGACAGAGCTGATCGACTCCGTCCCATGAATGGGGATCAACATATGCCCCCGGTTTCAGTTCTTTTCCGGAGATCCTGGATATTGTTCCAGGCTTTGCGTTAAAATCTGAAATGTCAACAACGATTAGTTTCTTTGTTACTGCGGGATCAAGGAAATTAAAAATAAAGTGCGGAGCTCCAGCCCCACCATCCTGTATTGTTACATTGTCGGGAAGTGTAATCTTCTCCATCTCCTCTATTACCGCAGGACCAAAGCCGTCATCGCCAAACAGGGGGTTTCCGCACCCCACTATTACGATTTCCGAATGCAGCATCAGGGAACACTCTACTGGATAAGCTTCTGAGCAACTAGCTTGTTGTCTTCATCCAGTACGATCATGTGGGTTGCACATGATACACAGGGGTCGTACCCGCGCATAATGACCTCCGCGAGTTGCCAGGGTGCACCCTCAAGTGCCTTGCTGCAGGTTGCGAAGTTCCAGGTGGTCGGGACGAGCATGCTGAAGTACTGGACCTTCCAGTCCTTGACACGTGCAAGGTGGACATCGGTTCCACGGGGAGCTTCGTTGGAAGCCCACCCGAGCGAGCCATCACCGTTGGGGATGTAGTCTGCAACGACCTTTCCGCTCGTGTTGAGCGCGTCGAGGCAGTCGATCATCTCGTAGAAGCAGTCCTGGTATTCCATCTCACGGGCAATGTTCTGGCCCTGAGTTCCCTTCATGTCGAAGTTCTTATACTCGACGAGACGGGCACGGGGTCCGACTTCAACGGGCTGGCCGTCGTACATCGGGATGCCGGTGCAGGCTTCCATCTGGGGGTTAACCTTCGTGCCGACCTTGGTGGTTCCGCCAATCGGGTACCGGGGCTCTTCGAGGTCCACAGTCATCTCACCCATATACCAGTCCCACGGGCGAGCTTCCTTGAACCGGCTGATGTCCCAGCTGGGGCATTCATCCTGGCTTGAGCTTCCGTAGAATGCATGGGTTGCAAGGTATCCCTGATCGTGGTAACCGAGGGTCTTGGGAAGAGCGACCTTCATGCCGCCAACATCCACGAAGTCTCTCTTGTGGTAGGAGCGGATGACTGCGATCATGAACTCTGCCTGCGCATGGGCGAGCGTGAGCCCTTCCTTCGCGAGGTCGTACATCTTGGTCTTGGCCTGCTCGGATACGTTCCGGTACATACCGCCAACGCGGGTGTTCCGCGGATGGATGCAGTCGCCACCGGCAATCTGGCCGATGGTCTGGCCGATCTCACGGAGGCGCTGGATGCGCTTGGCTACCGTGCGTACGGGCTCTTCTGCAGTGAACGGGTTGATCTTGGTCTCGGTTCCCGGGATATAGAAATCGGGCAGGATCAGGATATCGTGCAGTGCAATGCTGTGACACCGGTTTGCGAGCTGGAGGATGTGACGGAGCATAAGTGCGTCCTTCGGGATCTCGCACTTGATGGATGCTTCCATAGCCTCGGTTGCTGCAAGGGTGTGGGCAATCGGACAGATACCACAGACACGGGATGCAATCTTTGGCACCTGCTCCGGGGTCTTACCGACGGCGAGTTTCTCAACTCCCCTCACCGGGGTAATGGAACACCAGTTACCCGTCTCGATGATGCCGGCGTCGTTGACCTTCAGGACGAGCTTTGAGTGTCCTTCATGTCTTGTGGTTGGGGAAATCTCTACAACTTTCGACAATATTATCGCCTCATATTATTCTGAGTTATTCTTACTGCAGTACTAAAATTGTTCTATACCTCTCTCATCTCTAGAGATAAATGACCGTACAAAGTACGTTCAGTTCTATCTTACACCAGCGGTTTTATAACCTTTATTATCCGTTTGCGGTTCCTGACAAATGAAAAAAAAGAGTGTTTTAACGTTTCAGGTTTAATCTGGTCCGTTTTATCCCCCACTACGTAGGAGGGTAAAGATCCTGATAAAAAGGAAAATTCTCTGACGATGCAAGCCCTGCACCATCGGAAGCATTTCAGCAGCTATCTTTCTTATCCGCGTTCATTTCATCGAATAATTCTGCGATCGTAGCCCGTCGTTCTGCGTAGGCATCGTGCTGGTGGATGCTCTCCTCGTTGGTCTGCTTGATGGTCACTACAGAGTCGCCGGAGAGGTACTCGAATTCTGCAAGGACTTTCTTTGCCATTTCGCGGACACAATCTTCAACAAACCGCGGATTTTTATGCGCGGCAAGAACTACTGCACCTTCATCCCCGCGCTTGAGGAGCTCGTAAATGCCTGAGCTCATTGATTCCTTGAGGATGTGAATCACTTTCTCCAGATCAACATGCTGGTCGTCATCGGTCTCGATACAGAGGAAGCCCCGCCCGCGCTGGTTGTGGGTTGCCATGGGGACTTCACAGAAGAACTCATCGATCTTGTCCTCATCGAGGCCGAGATTCTGGAGCACGTAGCTCGCCCGTTCCTTCATGATGTTCTGTGCGCAGGGGCAGGCAGTCATCCCGGTTACTTCAGCGCCGATACTTTTGCGGACGATCGGGTCGCGGAACGTGCGGCGCGCAACAGCACGGGCATGGACCTTGACAACTTCGTGGCAGGCGGTGTGGCTGACCGGTGTCTCGCGCTTTACCATGAACTCACTGCGCATAAAGACTTCAGTGCGGTCGGCGTACTCGTGCCTGTCAAGGAGTTTTCGTGCTACAACGCTACAGAGTCTCTCGATCTCGTTTACATCCCCGTCAATAGCCTGCTGGAGAACCTCATCGATAACTTCGAAATTCCGCGAGAGGTTGGCCCCCTTAAGGCTGCCCGGGAGATCGACATACACGTCAAAATTCGAGATGAAAATTACAGGCCGCTTCCCTTGGCGGTGGACTTCGACGAGTTTTTTTACATTTTTTACGCCGACCCGGGTGAGATTGATCCGTACATCGGGGCTTGTCGACTGAACATCCGGAAGTACCCGGTCGAATGTTCTGTTGGGAGCGTCGGCAGAGTGTGTGGTCCTAATTGTCATCGCATCCAGATGGTTTTACCCGTTTTCTCTTAGTTTTTTATAACATATTTATGTGCTGTGTTGCTGATATGAAATGGAACACCTATGCTCAAGAAATACTACGAATCGGATGCTGATCTCGGTCTGCTGAAGGGAAAACGCATCGCCGTGATCGGATACGGCTCACAGGGCCGCGGGCAGTCGCTGAACTTACGTGACAGTGGGCTCGATGTGGTAATTGGTCTCCGGAAAGGCAAGAGCTGGGATGCCGCCGTCAAGGATGGCATGAAGGTTATGACTGTTGGGGAAGCAGTAAAAAATTCCGATATCATCCAGATTCTCCTCCCTGATGAACACCAGGGCGCGGTGTACAGAAACGAGATTCTCCCCAATCTCTCGGATAAGAAAGTCCTGATGTTCTCCCACGGGTTCAATATCCATTTCGGCCAGATCGTCCCCCCGGACACGGTGGATGTTATCATGGTTGCCCCCAAGGGACCGGGATTCATGGTTCGCCGGCAGTACGAAGAAGGGAAGGGAGTCCCGGCCCTTATTGCCATTCACCAGGACCCCTCGGGTAAAGCCCATGAGATCGCCCTGGCTTATGCTAAGGGGATCGGTGCTACGCGGGCGGTTGTCCTTGAGACCTCGTTCCGTGAAGAAACCGAGACGGATCTTTTCGGCGAGCAGGCGGTCCTTTGCGGAGGATGCACTTCCCTTGTCAAAGCAGGGTTCGAGACGCTTGTTGATGCAGGCTACGAGCCGGAGATGGCCTACCTCGAAGTTCTCCACGAGCTCAAGCTTATCGTCGATCTCATCTATGAAGGTGGTCTTACCAACATGCGCAGGTACATCAGCAACACCGCGCAGTATGGCGACCTCACCCGAGGACCCCGGGTCATCGGGGAAGAGTCCTATGTGGCGATGCAGGAGATCCTCGAAGAGATCCAGAGTGGGAAATTTGCCCGGGAATGGATGCTTGAGAACATGGTAAACCGCCCGGTCTTTACTGCGCTTACCAATGCCGATGAAGACCATCTTATTGAAGAGGTCGGCGCTGAAGTGCGGGCGATGATGCCCCAGTTCAAAAAATAATTTTTGCAGGTTTCCCGGTCAGAAGTGACAGCCCCGACCCGGGAATTTTTTTAGAACCCTTTTTTTAATATTCCGTCTGGTTGCGCAACGACTTTCCCGTACTCCGGTTTTGAACTTAAAAAAAAGGTGATGTTACCTTTTTGTAGCGGTGAACCACAGTATCTAACGATGAAAATCTGTGTAATCTATCACAGCGAAACCGGAAACACCCGTCATGTAGCCCAGCACATCGGATCGGTGTACGATGCAAAACTGGTTGAAGTGCGCGAGACTGCAAACCATTCGCGCATTACCCGGTTCCTCTCCTGGTGCAAGATGGCACGGGGGGAGGAACTTACCCCTATCGAACCTGCTGGGATCGATGTCTCAACATACGATCTCATCGTATTTGGATCGCCGGTCTGGGCCTTTAAGCCCACCCCTGTGATCCACGCCGCGATTATTGGTCTGAAGGGTTGCGAAGGAAAAAGGGCTGTCGCATTCGGAACCCATGGCGGCAGGCCCGGCCAGATGGGAGAGACGTTGATAAGATGGATCAATAACCGGGGAATGGGCATCCTTGGTATTGCAGAAATTAATCAGAAAGATATCGAGAACGACAAGAAAACAAAGGCTCTTATCTCCCTGATCGAGAGCGCCCGAAAGGCATAACTGCAGTTCCTGATCTGCCGCACACCTTCTTTTTATCCCTCGGGATTGTCCCGGTTTATTTGTCGTGAAATTGCGAATTTTTCGTTTATTCATCGTATACAGGTATTGTTCGGGTGCGGAGGATCACCGCAGCTCAATGGTCCATGAACGGTGGAAAGTCTTTTGGATGGAAGACACCTTACTATATATCACTATGACGGATTCGTACGAGAGCCTCCTGACTAAGGCTTACTCCAATATCACAGAAAAGACCGAATCCTCGGAACGTTTTGTAGTTCCCGAGGCCAAGGTTTACATTGAAGGAAAAACGACAATCCTTGAAAATTTTGCCGAGATTGCCGATAAGGTCAGGAGGGAGCCGGATCATCTGATGAAGTTTCTGATGGGGGAACTCGGTACCTCAGGAAAGATCGAAGGAACCCGTGCGATTTTTAACGGGAAGTTTGAGATCTCGTTGATCAAGGCGATCATCAAGAGCTACATCGATGATTATGTGATCTGTTCTGAATGCGGGAAGCCGGATACCCGGCTTGTCAAAGACGATCGGGTTGTTGTCCTGCGATGTGATGCGTGTGGCGGGCACCGCCCGGTAAGAAAGCGGAAGGTCAGGACCGAGCCCCTCTCAGAGACCCTTGAGGAAGGTGCGGTTATGGATGTCGAGATCCAGTCGATATCCAAGAGGGGCGATGGTGTCGTCAAGATGGGTAAATACATCATGTATGTTTCGAATGCAAAACCCGGGCATCAGGTTAAGATCAAGATCACCCGGATCTCCGGTTCCATTGTCTTTACCGAGCGGGCAACCGAGACCTGAGATCTCTTTTTTCTGCTCTCAAAAGGCAAAATCCTCTGGCCGATTATTTCACCGCTTCTTCTGTTCCGACGACTCTGTCGAGCGAACCCTGCTTACTTTTAAAAGCCAGAATTGACCTCGCTCTGATATCTTCTGGAAGATACCAGGTATCGGACCCGGCTCCTGAATTGTTTAGGATCGAGGTTTGCAGGGTAGGCACCGGCCATGACTGCACGTCCCGTTAAATTTGTTTCAGGAGATCAAAAAGATGTATTGATGGGAAAAAATTGACAAAAAAAAGATTATTGTTTCTTCAAGCCTTTGACGAGTTCGTTGCAGTGGCCGGTAATCCGTTTGCATGCCTTTTTGATGAGGGGCAGCGGGTGCTTCTTGTTTTTCGTTGTCACAAGGAGTTCGGGATCGGAAAACTGGAACTCTATCAGATATTTTGCGACGTCAACGTCGGAATCGCTTAAGAGCTCCTCAACGAGGGCGTTCATAAATGTATGCCCTTCACCCTGGATGATAAGCCGCACTTTGTCCTTCTCGAGTTCGAGTACTTTTACGATCATTCTACCTATGTTTGGGCACCTGAAAACTATTAAGGTATGGGTAGCGCGCAGTCAATGCACGACCTTTACTATAGGTTCGTCTCCGGAGAAAAATCACGGGAAGCAGAAAGTATCTCCATCTCTCCCGGTGTGAGGCAGATCCCAGGGAATGTGGTGACTCATATGAACGCACCGGAAATCTTTTGGTGCCAGTTTTTCTGCAAGATTGCAGGCATCAAGATAATTCATGTGTTTATGGATGGAGAATGCGGACGGAACAAGAGCATCGAGGAGGAGGAGATCGAGGCCTTTGAGGAGGTTCAGGCTTTCCTCCGGGATGTTACTATTCGTATCCGACGTGTACGCTACCCGCGATTCACCGGTCTCAAGGAGCATCCCGCAGGTGAACGCGGAGGGGTGCTTGACGATGAAGGGTGTTATCGTGATCCCGAAGATCTCGACCGGGGCATAGGGTTCGATCGGACCCTTCTCAAATGAGAGAAACCGGAACGCTTCTGCACAGTAATTGAGGACCGGCGGGGCGGCAAAGACCGGTGGAATATTCTGGACCCGGTAAAATTCACCGAATCCAATAAAATGATCGTAGTGCCCGTGTGTCCAGATCACCGCGTCGATGTGGGGCGAGCCATGAAGAAGCAGTTGCTGCCGGAGATCGGGGGATGAATCGATAAGGATATACCGCCCCTCATTCTCCAGGAGGAGCGAGGTCCGGAGCCGCATCATTCCCGTCTCCTTTGCCCGGGAACACTGCGGGCAGCTGCAGCCGATTCTGGGGGTCCCGATAGCATCACCGGTACCGAGCAGCGTAATCTTCATGTTATATTCAGTTGAGATGCCGGATTGCGTCCCTGTTCCTGACCATCCTTATTCCTTCCTCGATGTCCCTGGGCTCAAGGGTCTCCCGTTGGTCCATCAACGCTGAAAGAATTGCCTCCTTTACCATCATGCGGAGATCGGATCCGGAGAAACCTTCCGTCCGGGATGCGAGCTGCTGGAAATCAAGAGTACTGTGAATTGACGAGGTAATCCTCTGGAGGATTTTTCTCCGCATCTCTTCGTCGGGCAGCGAGAATTCAATGACTTCATCGAATCTGCGCCAGGCAGCTTCATCGAGGAGATGGGGATGATTGGTGGCCCCGATGAGAAGAACCCCGTTTTTTACGAGACTTATTTTATCGATATTTTTCAGGAGTGAGTTGACCGCACGCTTCATCGCACCGTGGTCGTCTGCGGTCCGGCTCTTGGCAACAAAATCAAACTCGTCGATAAAGAGGATCGAAGGCGATAATTTTTTCGCGAGTTCGAAGATACGGTCGATATTTTTCGAAGTCTCCCCGAGGAACTGGGACGTGATCATAGAAAGCCGGACTTCAAGGACCGGCATATGCAGGGTTCCTGCCATAGCAAGGGCGAACGAAGTTTTGCCGGTTCCCGGTGGCCCTACAAAGAGGAGCTTGCCGACTTCGTAGATCCGGTGTTGCAACAGGAATTCGCGATGCGTGCGCGCGTGCCGGATCTTGTCGATCACCGCAATCTGTTCTTCGGTGCAGACCATATCTTCGATCTGCTGTTCTACCTCCTCCGGGGCAAGGACGATAACCAGCTCGACCGCACCGCGAAGTTTTTCATCTTCACCGATCAGTTTCGAGATTCGGGCTTCAATGTACCCTCTGGTATCTTCGTACCGGGAATTTTTGGTGCGGATTGCTGCATAGGAGATCTCATCAGGAATCTTCCCCTCAAAAAATGAAGCAAGAACGGGGTTACTCCTGACGTATGGCATGCCGCCCTGTTTGAGGAACCACTGCGCGGCCGGTTCGAGCGCCGTTATCCGGATACGCTGTCCGAATTCCTCATAGGAGATAAACGGGTTTGATGCAAGTTTCTCGTGCGCATCAGAAATCACAAGAGAGCGCTTGATCAGCCCATCGCTGACGTAGACCGGGCGTTTGATATCAGCCGGGGAGGTGATTGAAAAGATTTCCCGGCTGAGGGGGGTCAGGTCATTGATCTCGAGCTGGGGGTTCTGGTTGAATATTTCAGCGGTCAGAACAATCTCCATTATGCGAAGGATTTCAGAATCACCAGACATGGCTGTAACCTTAATTATTCTTCGCCGGGATGAATAAGCCTATCCTTGCGGTTGATCTTATCGTGTAGTTACGATACAGCCATCTTCCGTGACAATGAGCGTCTGCTCATGCTGTGAAACGAGGGATCCGGGGATCTCCGAGAGGACCGGGTATGCGTGGAGTACCTGGCCCCGGATGAGGCCTGGGATCGCCATATCCATTTTTTTCTCCCCCAGCCACCGCCGGGCAAACGGGAGCCCTTTCCGATCTCTGATCTTCTCAAGGATTGCCCGGGCTGAGGGGATCCTGACCGGCTTTTGCGCAATCTGGGAGAAGATCTCCACCCGCGCTCTCTCCCCGACGTGACCGCTTCCGGTTGTCGCGAAGGGTTCAATCGCAAAGACCATTCCCTCCTCGAGGACACCCCCCCCTGAGATGGCCACATTCGGGATCGTGGGCGGCCCGTGCTGGACATAGCGAGCGAGGCCGTGACCGGTAAGATTTGCGATCGGGCGATACCCCCGGCTTTCGATCTCGAACTGGACTGCTGCGCCGAGTTCCCCGGCCGTTACCCCGGGCCTGACCGCCTTTATCGCGGCTTCAAGCGCGGCTTTCGATGCATCTACCAGGAGGGAGTTGTTACCAAGGTCGACTGTGGTTGCGGTATCTGCAATATACCCATCGATCTCTATTCCGAGATCGAGCTTGGCCACATCGCTCTTGGCAAACACCCTCTCATCGTCAGCGGAAGCGGTGTCATGGGCTGCGTCCTCGTTCAGCGAGAGGTTGAGGGGAAATGCAAGACCTGCACCTTCGTCAATGACCCGACCCTCAACCGATTCGACCAGTTCACGATAGGATCCCCCGATCCGGATCTCTTTTGCACCCTGTGCAAGAATTTTTGCTGCAAGGCGTCCCGCGTCCCGGTATTTTTCAAAAATATCGTCGTTCATCTTCATACAACGAGTTCCTCCGGAAATTTCGTGAACTTGTCGAACCCGGTCTTTGTCACCGCTCCGATGTCCTCGAGACGAACCCCTCCGATTCCCGGATAATACAGGCCCGGCTCGATCGTGATAACATTTCCCGGCTCAAGGGACCCGGTTCCCGAGGGGCCTACGGTCGGCAGCTCATGGACCTGAAGTCCGACCCCGTGGCCGAGATTGTGCACGAATCCGCGTGTATCGCTCTCGTATCCATGATCCTTGAAAAAGTCTACGACATCCTGATAGACGGAAGCGCCCGAGACCCCGGCCCTGAGGTGGGAGAACCCCCTCTCTTTTGCCTCGCGCAGGGTTGAGTACATGTCCAGGATATCCTTTGAGGGTTTGCCTTTTGAGACCGTCCGGGTCATATCCGCGTAATACCCGGTCTTTTCATCACAGGGGAAGATGTCGATAACAATGGGTTCGTTCGCCCTGAGCGGACCGGACCCTTTCATATGGGGGATTGCGGTGTCCTCTCCGCATGAAACGATCGTATCAATAACGGAGCACTCGTGCTCCAGGAGCAGGGAGTGCATTGCAAACCGGATTTTCTCGGAGGTGAGGGGTGATCCCCCGGAGTAAAGGATCCCTTTTTTGACGGTGGAATTCCGGATGAGAGAGACTGCGACCCCCATTGCTCCCTCGGTAATTCTCTGAATTCTTTTGAGTTTGCTCATCTCCGAACGATCTTTCTTCGCCCGCATCGCAGACACGGTCCCTTTATCCACGATGATCGTACAAAATTCTCCGAGCGCTTCTGCAAGCGCTACCGGGAAGCTTGGGGGAACGAGCACTTTTTTGCCTACCTGACCCGCGATCATCTTTGCAGTTGCCCTCCAGGGGTCCCTCTCGGTTCTCAGAATTTCCGAAAGACCCGCCTGCCCCCGGGTCATCACATTGGCTGTTGATTCGCGGGATGCGCGCCCGGTCTCCATCTGGGAGACAATGATCACCCCCGCCTCGCCGGGTTTTTTTAAAAATACAAACGGATCGCTTGTCGTGAACCGGTTGAGGTACCGCATATCAGCGTCACGGGATGACGCATATATGACAAAAGCGTCAGCCCCGGTCTTCTTGATCGCATCGGAAAGTGGGTCCATCTGTTGAGAGTATATGTAGTGAAACGTCAAGTACTTTTATTCCGGGAGCTGATTAACAGAAAAATGGATGCAACAGCAAAAGACCAGTTCAGGTGGAAATTTTACCACCTTGCGATACACCTCAATATCATCGTTATCCTTGTCGTTGTACCGGTTATCTTCCTCTTTCTCTTCCCCAAGAAGTTCGAGGTTTACCGGTTCCCCCTGATCGCAGGAATGCTTCTTGCCGCACTTCTCCTCTCGCTCTCGTTCCGGAAAAACTACCGCGAGACGCGTGCCTGGCTCCAGGCGCAACCGGATAAGAAAGAAGAATAAACTTTTCCCCAGGAGGATCCGTTATCCATGCTCGAAAAAATGAAAGACGAGATAGAACTCCTCAGCCGCCACCTTGAAATTGCGCAGGTGGTTGCGGATCACCAGCCAATCGGTATCATGAAACTCTCCGAGCTGCTCGATCTGCCACCTCACCGGATCCGATACTCTCTCCATCTGCTGGAACAGCTCGGGTACATCCGCGCATCCTCCGAAGGTGCCGTCGCTACACCTCAGGCCGTCGAGTTGTTCGCGCACCTGAACGAAAATCTGGATACCCTTATCCGGATGCTCGAGGAGATGAAAAAGAGATGATAACCTATCCGCGTTTATGGATCTTTGATCTTTGAATGGATAATGAGGACTTTTGGATCCCGTGTTTTGGTATAGTTACCTTTAAACGTCCTCAATAAGAATCTATTAAGGCGCAACCGCGTGCCTCCCTAACTCAGTTGGTAGAGTGTCGGACTGTTAATCCGAATGTCACAGGTTCGAGCCCTGTGGGGGGCGTTTAGGGGCCCGTAGCTCAGTCAGGTTAGAGCGCCCGGCTCATAACCGGGCGGTCATGGGTTCGAATCCCTTCGGGCCCACTCGAAGTCAGCACTTTTGCATCTTTTCTCAATATTCCTGGGATCTCGTATGCTTGCTCAAAGATGTTAGAAAAGGCTTCTATCGCGACATGTTCATACGAAAGGATCATGAAGTGCCCGGTTTGCGGGATGGACTGCGTCACATCGGCAAGAGATATCCTTGGAACGCTGCCGACGGTCTTCCTCACCTGCGATGACTGCTCTGGATGAAATCTCGACAAGCGGGCGCCCCTACCCACTCTTTGCTATGGCGACCCCTGCTCGTGCGGGAGACGATATATCGATGAAGTCTTTGCGCACCTCTACGTCATTATGGTCGAGGAGGGAGATCTCAGACCCACCGATCCGCTTATTGATGTGGTTTCTCCCCTTATCCACCCGGGTTTTGCAGTGGATCGCCCCCCTTTCCTGCCGGCTAAGTCCCTCCTCCTCTCCCCGCGGGTAACGAAGAAGACGGCAGAACGGATGGTTAATGATGTTCCCGAGATGCGCGGGGTCGTCAGGATAGGCGAGTTCGTACCGGGTATTGCTACTCCGGATCTTGACCTGGGGCCAAAAGTCTCCACCCTTCTTGCCGGCTGTGACGTGCGGGCTGACATCTTCCCACTCCGGACCGGCCCTCTTGTTATGTATAAGCAGCAATCCCTTCTCCATATTGAATTTCCCCGCGCGGGGTACCCGAAAATCCGCGCAGTGGAGCAGCACATTGGTAATCCCCCGGAGGGTCTTTTCATCGATGCCTGTTCCGGGGTGGGAACTCTTGGTCTTGCGGCAGCATCTCTTGGGGTACCGCATGTTGTAATGAATGATGCCTGGTATGCATCGGCATTCTGGTCAGCGTTCAATCTTGAGGTCAACCGGGATGACCTCAAAATCTCCCGGGTAAAAATTTTTGAGCAGATGGAAGATATGCAGAGACATCCTGTGGTTCATGAGACTGTAAAAATCGCGGAGACTGATGGTGATCAGGTGATTGAGGTATTCCAGGGCGATTTCCGAGAGCTGTATCGTGTTATCTCACCAGAGGATCGCATGGTGACCGCAATCGATCTCTTCGACAAAAAAGATCTCCGGGGGATCGCCCAGATCAAAACGGACTGGGCAAAGATGGTTGGCGGGAATGTATTTGTTCCGTGATCGATTTTTTTAAACTCTCCTGATATCGAGATGCCTCGTCTCAAAAATCCGTAATCCGGATCCGGTGAGGTAAAAAGCCTTTATTGGCTCCATGCACAAAGATATATGGGGACTAGCCCGGGTGGTTCGGCGTCACCTGTAACCTGAAACCGTCGGTACGCGGGGGGCGAAGTTTGACGAAGGCTGCAACGGCCTGCGGAAGCCTGTGCATTCTGACTGAGAAACCTCGTCCCATGAGGTCGATGGACAGAAATCAATATTCCGGAGGGAATAGCGACTTGGAATTGCGGGGACCGGTTCAGGCCCGGAAGGGAGCAGACTTACCGCAGACATTTGGCGCCCATGGGGTAACGGGGCGGAGGATGAGTGCTTTGGTAAACGCAGTGACGTACAGTCGACCGATGACGCGTCCCCATCTTTGATTATCATGGCAAAAGTAACCATTATCGGCGCAACCGGTAATGTAGGGATGTTTGCCGCGCATGCGATCTCGTCATTTCCCGAAGTCAAAGAGATCCTGCTCTATGGAAGAGAGGGTCGTGAGTCTCTTCTCAAAGGCATCTCTCAGGATTTTGTCGATTCTTTTGCTGCACGGGGTATAGATACAAGGATCAACTGGACAACCTGTCTCGAAGAGATTGCAGGATCCGAGGTGGTTGTAATCACTGCGGGTTCTCCGCGCGTGGCAGGGCAGGACCGGATGGATCTCGCGCTTGGGAACGCCCGAGTGATTGCACCGATGGCGCAGACAATCGGCACGGTTGCACCCCGGACAAAAATTCTTGTTGTCACCAACCCGGTCGATGTTATGACCTGTGTTGCCCGAAAATACTCCGGCCTCAAACCAAACCAGGTCTTCGGTCTTGGTACGCATCTCGATTCAATGCGGCTGAAATCGCTGATAGCCTCGTATTTCAAGGTCCACGTGAGTGAAGTCCATACACGCATTGTGGGCGAACATGGCGATAGTATGGTACCCCTCTGGTCAGCGACAACCATCGGCGGGATCAAGATATCGAATCTGCCGGCATTTTCTCATCTTCCTGTGCAGGAGATCATTGAATCCGTGAAGACCAGCGGTCAACTGATCATCAAGAACAAGGGATCAACAGTTTATGGCCCGGGTGAAGCGATCGCATCGCTGGTCAAGACTGTCCTTGGCGATGAAAATCGTATCCTTACGGTTTCAGCGTACATCAAGAGTGAGGTGCATGGGATTGGCGATGTTTGCATTGGTGTGCCCGCCCGTATCAACCGTCATGGAGCATTTCCGATAGCAATCAGGATCGATGAGTCGGAGGTCATTGCCTTCCGGGAATCTGTTGAGAAGATTCGATCCAACACGCAGAAGATCCTCTCTTCTCTCGAAGAACAAGAAAAATAGTGATTTACTCCCCTGAAAGATCAGGTGAGGGTAACTTCAATGATTTCGGCTCTTTCGACGCCGGCGATTTCGTTGAGCGATCTCTCAATCGCATCCGTTTCCCCACCCGCATCGTCGACCACTGCAAGGATCTTGAGCGATTTCAGGCCGAAGCCTATCGGCTCTTCTTTGATCTCCTGAATTGTGGGGAGTTTCTGCTTGAGTGCCTCTTTCAACTCTTCAAGGTTTACTTCCGGAGAATCCGGCATAACCCTGAGAATGACTGCAACACTTCCCATGTTTCACGGTCCCCCGAATCCACATCTCGGACAGACGTAGGGGATGCTCTGCTCACGGCACCGATAACACCGGCTGATCTTACTACCGCACGACGGGCACCCGAACTCGGTTGCACCTTCTTCTGCAAGCGGGGCGCTGCAGGATGTACACTTTTTATCTGACATTATGGCTCCTCCAGGGATTCCTATAGTATCTCTTCTGGAACCTTTAAAAGGTTGTACCGATCCGTGTTCCGAAAACGTCCTCTCCATTCAGATATTTTACAACCCGATCGCTTATTGTCCCGTTAATGACCATCGTTTGGATCTTTTTTTCAAGAACAAAGGGTAGGAACGATGCATCCACAGTTTCGGTCTCAAGCGGGGTGTTCACGGTCTCGACCATTTGGCCCTGCGCCATAATCCCGTCAACGGATTTGAGGACCAGGAGATCAAGGCCGAGACGACCGGCAACCCACGCGGCGATCGTGTCTGAGGTGACGTCCCATGAATGAGGCAGAGGATCGATCTTCCTGAGGGTACAATATACCATCAGGACGCTGGTTTTTTCTGGAACTGCCAGATCTCTTGTACACTCCAATCCTAGGGATTCGAGAAAGAGCCCGTAGTGATCCATGGCCGCGACAGCCATCCAGTGTGCAGCGGTATCATCGATGAGATGAGCGTCCCGCACCGCATCCGCAAAGACTCCACCCCCGGGAATGATGAGGAGGGGGACGGGTGACGAACGCAGGACGGGTATAAGATCCGGAAGCTTGGGGTAGAGGCTCCCCCCCAGTTTTACTGCGAGTGCTTTTCCCGCCATCGTTACGCCATTCCCTCTGTGGATATCTGTGGAAGGTATATCTCCGGATTATAAAAGAGGCACGGAGAGGGTGTGTAAAGATCCGGCTGTAAATTACTGAGAATTCTGAAACCCCCCCTGTAGCCGGTAGTACTTTATCTTAGTACGATCAATGACGAGTATGGAAAATCTGGTTGATTTTGCGTTCGAGAAGCGGTATGAGAGTATCAAACGACTCGGGGATCGGCTTGACGGATTTTCGACATTAATCAATTGGGAGAGGTTTCTGACGGTAGTGGGAGGTCTGTATCGAAACCAGACCGAAGAGGGCGGTCGACCGAATATTGATATCGTTCTCATGGTTAAGATGCTGGTACTCCAGTCGATGTACAGCCTGTCCGATCCCGAACTTGAGCGTCAGGCCAATGATCGCATATCATTTATGAAATTCCTCGGGTATCCTAACAAGGTCCCGGATCAGACCACCGTCTGGTATTTCCGGGAGCGGTTGGCAAAGACCGGAAAGGATAAGGCTATTTGGGATGAGCTCCAGCGACAACTCGATGCACAATGTCTGAAAATCAAAAAAGGCACCATTCAGGATGCGACTTTCATCACTTCAGAGCCCGGTCATGCTTCAACGAATACACCCCGGGGTGATGCTGCAAAAACTCGAAGAAGCCGGGATGGAACATGGGCGATAAAGGGCAAGAAATCTTATTTTGGATACAAACTCCATACCAAAGAGGATTGTGACTTCGGACTGATCCGGGCTCTCGAGGTTACAACTGCCTCAACCCACGATTCGCAAATCGACCTGTCGAACGAAGGAGAGGTGATCTACCGTGACCGAGGATATTTCGGTACCAAAACAAAAGGTTTCAACACCACCATGCAACGGGGTGTTCGTGGGCATCCGATCGGTATCCGCGATGTTCTCAAAAACGCTCGAATCTCTCGAATCCTATCTCCCGGGGAACGCCCATATGCCATCATCAAGAATGTGTTCCATTCTGCTCATACCAAAGTCACAACCGTTCTCAGGGTGTATACCAAAATGCTGTTCTCGGCCTTCTGCTTTAACCGGTTTCAACTAGCAACCCTCAAAAAACAAGGGGTTCTTGAGCGGATGCTCTCGACAAAAAACTGAAATGTGGCCTGAAAATGCAAGAACCGGATACATAGACCCACTCACATTGGTGCTATTTTGTAAAATTGGGGCAAGCCGAACGCTCGGGAAGCACCCCTTTCCGGTACGATCGTAAAATAATGGGTTATTCGTTATCCTCTACTGAACCCTGATTCGTGACGGAGGACTTTGACATATACCGCATCAACGATGAGGTACAGTATCGGTTGCTCGATGGGCTGGCGGAGAAATTCATTCACTTTGTCATCAAGGGATTTACTGAGGTGGGATACGGTCTTTGTCTGATACACCGTTGACACCAAATTCTCCCTGATGGGGCGAATCCTTCGGGTTGATACTCCCTGGATATACGATTCCAAGATCGCATTGATGAGTGCTTGTTCCGCCCGACTCTATTTTTCAAAGAGTGCTGTCTCAAAGGATCTCTCCCGAAATTCTGGTTTGCTCAGGGTTAACGTTCCCTGTTTCGTTCTCAAAGTTCTCGGCTTATTACCATTTCTCCGTCCAACTCGATCCATCGTTCGCTCATATCGTTTGGCTCCTGCCTGCTGCTCTGATTCATACTGCATGACGAGGTTGAGAAAAAATGTTACAAGGGATTTCAGTCCCTCATCCTTATCGCAAAGATAATCTTGGATTAAGTCATTGATTTCCATGCTCTGGTCACCTTTTGTTGTATAATTGGAGATCAGGGCGTTTTTGATTTTACAGCAACTTGTTTACACTATCGCGCGGAGATAGGAAAATTCTATGCGGATGTTTCTTGCGATCCTCATTTTTTTGTGTTGTGCGATGCATGCGGGTGCACTGGTCCAGATCACCGAATTCTGTCCCGATCCGTATCTCAAGGAGGATCCCACATAGTTCTCGAAGGAAACGGATCCCTGGATGGAATAACAATCTCTGATGGGGAAGGTGGCTTCAGATTTCCCCCAGGTACGATAATCAGTGGTCCAATCATCATCGCGCGGAACGGACGTGCGTTTGAACGGTCGTATGGCCGGCCACCCGATTTTGAATGGCTCGATTCTTCCCCGTCCATTCCCAATGTCATCGGTGGGGATCAGCTCCGTCTCGCGAACACGAAAGATCAACTTTTCCTCTATGAAGGCACCGCGCTCGTACAGAAAGTCGGATGGCCGGAAGATGTAAAACCGCGTGAAGGGCAGATCCATTATCTCGAAAATGGTACCTGGGACCCCCGGCCTTTGATGATCGGTCAGTCGCGGTTGAAACCTGCAGTCTTTCCCAATGTATCCGTTACAACGTTTGTATCCCCCGATTGTTCCAACGAAGTTTTTTCACAGGTGATGAACTGCGCATCTCAGGAAATTCTTCTCAACCTGTACGAGTTCTCAAGCCTGTCAATGGGTGATGCGATCATCGCTGCAAAAGAACGGGGGGTGGATGTCCGGGTCCTTCTCGAAGGCGGACCGGTTGGAGGAATAAGCCTGATAGAAAAATCTCTTGTCTGGAAGATCAATACAAGCGGAATTCCGGTATATTCGATGACCTCATCGAAGAGAGAGCATGCCCCCTACCGTTACGAACATGCAAAATATGGAGTAATCGACAAAAATTCACTCTTGATCACCAGTGAAAATTTCAAGTATTCTGGTTTTCCTCCGAAGGGTGTAAGTGGGAACCACGGGTGGGGCGTTTTTCTTACAAATCCCGGTCTTGCGCAATATTTTTCCGAAATTTTCTCTTTTGACAGCGGAAGCGGATCGGCCGCCCCCTACTCCGGTGCTGCCGGGGCCCCAGAAGTAGCATCTTCAGGGCAACACGTCGCCAGGTTCGTGCCGGGACAATTTGAAGATGCTACGGTCATTCCGGTCATTGCTCCTTATACCAGTGATGAGATCACCGGCCTGCTTGAAAGAGCAGAGGGAAGCATCGAAATTGAGCAGGCTTACATAAAGAACGGAACCCCATTAACCCTGCATCCCTACCTTGCGGCTGCGGTCAATGCATCCCACTGGGGCGTTCACGTGAGAGTTCTTCTGGATTCCTCGTGGTTCAATACGGAAGGACCCAATGACAACGATGAGATGGCAGCACTGATCAACTGGATCGGTACACCAGAGCGTATTCCCCTGGAAGGAAGGTGCATCAACCTCCATATAAATCAGCTTGAAAAGATCCATAACAAAGGCGTCATAGTTGATGATAAATACGTTTTAGTCAGCAGCATCAACTGGAACAGCAACACCCCGAACTTCAATCGTGAAGCCGGCGTGATCATTGAGCACCCCGGGGTAGCACGGTATTTCCGAAACGTTTTTGAAGATGACTGGTTGCCTTCGATTTCGTCACCGGCAATAACACCAGATTATCTGAAAATTGTTGCTGCGATCCTGGTGATAGCACTGCTCATCGTCGTTTATTATCGACGCCGGCGTTGACAGAAATCTTTCTGGAAATTCTTATCAAGAAAAAAGGAGGCAACCTCCCCTTCTAAATTTTAAAACTTTTTCATGGCGCACTGGCAGATGTCGCACAGGTTAAGGTCACTTTCACCGGTGACAACAGCCATAGCCCACCGATCGATGATCGCATCTAACTCTGATGTAATCTGTACTTCCCCGCCCCCACGTTTACGGCTCATGTACTGTGATACTGCTGCACGGGTTACCCCCATCTTCCTTGCCGCATCACTCTGAGTTAATCCCTGTCTCTGAATAAGGCGGGTTACCATTTCCGCTCTCATCGAGGGAAGGTGGGTCCTGACCAGGGTGTCGCAATGCATCAGGGTGCAGGTGTGCTTTGTCATACGCAGGCTGGCTGAGCTTCTGCGGTCTCCTGCGGTCTGGGCTGGTAGATGATCTGACGGGCGTCGCGGAAGTTGAACTTCTCAATGATAAGGTGTCGCTCTTTGAGTTTTTTCAATGCGTACCGTACCGTTCTTGGTGCAAGGCGAGTCTTTGAAACGATCTCCTTATGGGTCATCGCTCCCCCTGCATCTAGTATCTCCAGCACCGTCTTTGACGACGGTGGTAATGGGGTAGGATACATACAATTATGTTAACATTGTTAACATATAAAGGTATTGGTATTTTAAGCCTCTGCTCTCAACAATCACGTATGTTGGGGCGACAGGAACGCGCTGCGATTCTCCTCTTGATTGGAGTCGCTGCGATCGTTATCTGCGCGGACCTTCTCATCAGTTCAATCGGAAACCAGTCTTTTGCCAAGCCGTTCAGCACAACAGTACCCGACGGCGAACTGGTCGTTTTCGAAGGAACCGTGAATAAAATTGCCACCCTGAACGGGGGACATCTGATGATCCTTGTGGGGAATGCCTCACTCTTTGTTCCGGCTCAGGTTGCCCAAGGTATGAAGATCCAGACCGGCGATTCGATAACTGCGTACGGGGTGGTGCAGACGTATCATGCGAAAAAGGAGATCACGATCGGTTCGCAGAGGGATATCCACCTGGTACCAAAGGATCGTGGGGGGATTTGATCTCTTTTGATCCCTAAAAGATCGTGCAGACTTTTGCGGGTTTGAGAAATTCAGGAGATACTTGTTTCTTCCTCGTGCAGATCAGCATCCGGGTTTTTCACCGGCAGGGATTTGAGGGGGCGAGTGCTTTTCCCGCGCCTTCAAGGATTTCCGTATCCTCATATGAGGGGAGTTCGGATAAACCCATAATTGCGCGATCATCGCCGATATTACCAGGAGCCCGGATCGCGTTGAGACGGACCATTTTTTCTTAATCTCTGAGATGCTGGATGAGCGGTTCCAAGCGCGCGAACCGGGGAGTTCTCCAGGGCCCCATGAAGCTCCCGCGCGGAACCATTTATCCTTGGACTTCAATTCCAGCGGAATGTATCAGGTTAGATCCCTTCAGCCTGTCGATGATAGACTGGATCCGCCTCTTACGGTCCATGTTTTGTACGACTGGCCCTCCCGGAAACTCTCTCTCCGGCAGACTCTCCAGGAGCCGGGTAAGACGGATCTGCCATTGGTGCTCCTTATCGCCCAATACACCGTACCGTCTCCTCAATGTGGTTACCGGAGTCTGGGTCAGGATCCAGGGAATTCTCTTGGATATCCGTCTCAGAGCCGCGATGAGAACGGGCAAGAGCAGATAATTCCTCAACCTGTCGGTGAAATTATTCCATTACAGGTAACACTTCAAGTGTCACAGAAAAATTCCTGACCGTGTGGGTCAGTGCGCCGATGCTGATCCTGTCAACCTCGAGACCGGCGAACGATCTGATCGTATTCTCATCGATTCCGCCGGAAAGTTCTAGAACAAGCCCCTCCCGAAGACCTGCGCTTTTCAGCGCCTCGATTGTTTCAGTCACACGCCCCACGTCCATGTTATCGAGCATGAGAATGTCTGCGCCTTCCTTTGCTGCCTGAAGTGCAGCTTCCAGCGATTCGACTTCGATCTCAATTTTCTTGTAGCGTGTCGATTTTTTTGCAGCGCGTATGGCTTCTTTCAATGGAACCAGCGCCAGATGGTTATCCTTGATCAGGATACCATCGCTCAAGCTGAACCGGTGGGGGTCCCCGCCACCGATAACAATTGCTTTTTTGTCGTAAATGCGGAAACCGGGACTGGTCTTTCTCGTCCCCGCAATTCTGCACCCTGGGTTTACCCCGGCTACGATCCCGGATAATTTTCGTGTTTGCGTGGCGATGCCACTCATCCGTCCAATAATATTGAGCGCTGTCCTTTCGACAAGGAGTACCGCCGAGGCTCTACCCTTGACGGAGATAAGGATCTCCCCGTTCGTAACCGTATCGCCATCCCGGCAGAACGATCTGACCTCGCACCCGAAGTGAGAAAAAAGTAAATTCGCCTCCTCAAGGCCGGCAACAATTCCGCTCTGTTCGGATCGTATATGGGCTTTGCAGGATCTCTCAGGTAGTATCGCATCAGACGTTACATCCCCGTACGGTGCGTCTTCATCAAGATAAGCGAGCAGAAGATCCACGGGTTTCACGATCCATCCCCGGTTTGATTATGTTCCAACGGCAATCGGATTCTCGAGGTCGTCGAGAAGGGAGAGTACGGAAAGGGCCGCGAGGTAACTTGTCGCCGGGTTATCCGGGCTTGGTACATTCGTAATCCGGATGTACGTCTCCCCGAAAGCCCCTCCGATGAACAATTCGTGCACGTTCCGATCCACAGTGGGATCCACCCATAATTCGACATCGGCATCCCTGCCTGCGGCAAGACTCATCGCAACGGAGATGTTTACATTCTTCGGAAAAGCCTTGATGCATTCATTTGCCTTCCCACAGAAGAGTAATTTTCGATCTGTCTTCGCGTCGATGCCCAGAGACTGCGGGCTCTTGGTTGCCCTGAGTAACAATTTATCGATCGGGGAGATCCGTCCGATTTTTAAATTATCGAGCCCGAAGATCGCGCCGCTCGGAAGATAGATCTTCCTCCCGGATTTTACTGCAGCCATCCGGATCTCTTCCAGGAATTCGGGATCAGCGAGTGCTCCGACGCTCATGATTACGAGATCTTTCTTGCGCGAGAGGACGTCTCCGGCAAATCTTTTTACTGCACCTATCGAAGCAGCCTCGACAACAATATCGATATCAGCCGAGATGAAATTTTCGAACTCCTCATAAGCCTCTGCGTTCGAGACCGTGGCGATCCCCTTTGCCTGTTCGAAGACTTTATCATAAACGGCGGTGATCGCAAAACTGCCTCTGTGCTGTGCAATGATATGCCCGATGTTACCACAGCCAAGCAGCCCGATCCTCAACATACTAAAGAGATTATGGGTATCATTGGTTAAGTGTTGTGCTCGCAGAGGGGGGTACTCCCAAACGGGCATTATATCGATCCGGGTGCAACAGGTATGGTAGTTACCATGCCTGAATCTTCGCAGCATCACGAAAACCCCGGTGGTGCCGAATGGCTGGAGCATCTTACCCACAGGAGTATATCCTAGGACTTACGCGGTTGAAGGTAGATTCGAGCAAGAAATCTTCATCACAGCACTACAAAAATAATCAGATTAGAACGCCGTGGAAGCGATAAAGAGAGAAGAAGCGGATCGATGAATCGAGCGTTTCGACTCGTACCAGCTGGAACCTGTATTCAATCGATGGGTTTCGAGGCGAAGAAATGCCAGCAACGAGAGCAGAATATGTCCTTGTTGAACAACCTCTTTTGGGACGTTTCCGATGCATCGAGAATATCGGTAGCCCAATGTTCGGGTTCCTTATCAGAGTGAACGATCCTAAATAGCTTGATGAAACCGTATTGTCTCAGATGAACAACTCTTCCTTCGGGAGGAATCTCAATCTCAGAAACTGAACGGTTGTACGTATTATCAGGATCAACCAACCGGTTGGATTTGAGACGGGTACACCAATGCCACTTCAGCGTGCGGATCAATTTCAGGTTGGCGATACACGAATACCACGAATCAAAGATGACACGTCCCGGCTGAAACTTTCTTTCTTCGGCTGCTCGTAGCATATCCCGGAAATGATCCTTTTTGTTTTTCCCGTCTTTGTCTGGACAATAGATCCGGAAATCTACCGAAACTATCGCAGAACCATCAGTCCAAATGGTTGAGATTAGGTTGATTCCCTGAACTACCCGATGATGCTTCCCACTCCAGTGCCGGGTCACCAGTTCAATCTGATGGGAATACGGTTTGTCGAGGGTACTATCATCGATTACCAATACTCCTTCGTTAGCCCGGAGCAACCGTTGCGCTTCCTCATACAGCGCCCCCGTGTGGTGAGGCTGGCTGCCTCTCTAACAAACGCTTGACGGAAGCGTGAGCTATTGATACTGGTTCAGCGGGAAAACACCGGGATACCTCTGTACACGAGCAAACCTGATACGTCGATATCAAAAAGTTTACAAAATTGCTGCTCGTGCATTTCGGAGGATTCACTCTCGTTCGATCTCCATCCCGGGTTTGTCTAACCCTTGGATGGGCGCTACTAACTCTTAGATCTTTCGGTCAAAACCAAGGGCGTAAGTCCTATATACATCGAAACGTACGGGTGTCGTTTCAATTTCGGGGATACAGCCAAACTTATTGAGGTCTTAAGAGCCTCGGGCAGCACCATTGTTGAATTCCCTGATGACGCGGATGTGGTCATCATCAATACGTTTACTGTTGTCGGCCCGACCGAACGAAGGATGCTGAGACGACTCTCACTTTTTCGTGACCGGGATCTCTATGTTACCGGATGCATGCCCGGAGTCCAGAGCGCCCTGATTTTTTCCGTTTGCACGCCAACGATAATTCCCGCAGAAGAGATCCGCGAAGCGTATCTCGGTATCGGGATCGGTATCTGTGGTAGTTCCGGAATTGTCCAGATTGCAAAGGGATGCGCGGGACGATGCACGTACTGTATCACCCGGGCGGCCCTGGGATCCCTGAAGAGTTTTGCTGCAGGAGAAATTCTCGGGCAGGTACGGTCATTCGCATGGAGGGGGATCCCTGAGATCCAGCTCACCGCGCAGGATGTGAGCTCCTGGGGGTGGGATACGGGAGGATCCCTCCCAGGCCTTTTACGATCGATCGGGCGCAAGGGGGGGAGTTCGATGATCCGCGTCGGAATGATGAACCCGGTGACGATTCTGGAAATTTTCGAAGATCTTGCAGACTCGTTCGAGAGCAATGCGATCTTCAAATTCGCCCACATTCCGGTCCAGTCCGGGTCCGATGAAATCCTCGATCGGATGAAGAGGGGCTATAGAGTCGCAGATTTCGAGAAAATTGTTGGTGCGTTCAGAAAACGGTATCCGGATTTCACGCTCGCAACAGATGTTATTGTCGGGTTTCCCGGGAGACCGAAGAGGATTTTGCCCGGACCTGCGATCTTATCGAGAGGATATGGCCGAATAAAGTTAATGTTACCCGGTACTCAAAACGGCCGTTCACGGATGTATTTTCCGACAAGGATCTTCCCGACTCGATTAAAAAAGATCGTTCGCGGAATTTAAACGCTCTTGCTGAGAAGACCTATCGCGCCATAAACAAGCCGCTCATCGGTACCTGCCAACCGTTTATTGTTACCGAGAAGATCCGAACCGGATCTGTCATGGCCCGGTCCCCGGGGTACATTGGAATCGTGCTCAACGAAGATCTTCCGCTTGGCTCTCGTGGGGATGCGGTGTTGAAAAAAGACCGGAGATATTTTTTCATCGGTGAATTGGCTTGATAACCCCTGCGTTTCTGTACATTTTTTTATGGGGAAGCCTGCGGGAAAAACTGAAAACCGCGGGTTTATAGCCATGGGTACCAACATTTCTTAACCCTGCTGCACGCGGGAGTTGGTGAATTAATGGACGAGATCGAGGCGGGATTTGAGAAAATAATGCAGAAGATAAAGGATCTGCAGGAAAAAGACGCAGTTCTTTCGGAGGAGGCCCGGGATAATGACGCAAAACTCCTGCGGAAAATGGCAGAAACGTCAAGACCTATCGTTAAATCTGTTGGCCTGAACATGCTGAAAATGGGAAAACAGGACACGAAGGGTGAGATCTACGACCCTGCGTACTACCCGGCGAAGATGATCGTACTGGGGAAGACGGAACCTGCTGCCTTCCGGCCCGACAATCCGACAAAGACGATAACCGATCAGTTCTGTGTCCTGTCGGAAGATGGGGATTTTTTTGAATTAATGTACAGCTTCGACGGTTTTCTCACCGACTCATACCTCAACCCGATTGACACCAAAAGAGCGATAGGGTCCTATGGCTACGATATCATGTTCATGCTCTACCAGGCCATGCACGACTATCTGAAAGGAGAAGAAGCACTCGTTGAGTCTTTGGAAAAAGTGATTGGGTACGTCTTTGGGCGTTCTGTCTGAAATTTTTCCCGGGAACAGCCCGGGTCCGGACAACCAGTCAACCCTGGGCGGATCCGATCCAACAATCCTTTTTTTTTTAAAAAAAAAAAATTCTGCGACCCTTGCCAATAAAAAAAGAGGAGGTTCCCCCACGCCATAAACTGAAGAACCCGAGGACACCTATAGAAAACCGTCCTTCGACGTTGACAGTTTTTCCGCTTGTGGAATGCGAAAATTGTGAGGTAATCACTGTATAATTCAAGAAAGGACTTTACAAAATTTTTCATGCCCATGCCCGATCACGGCTCATCAGGATCAGAAGCACGATCTCGTGCCTGGATCATGCAGTCTCCAAAGTGACTCCGGCCCGCGGAGGAACTCCAAAGGTTACTGTTCGTTTCCCCTGAACAATCAAAGAATAACTTCCGATCTGCTCAAAGAACAAAAATACGAGATGAGTGGGCCCGATGTGATTCGAACACATGACCTCCCGGTTATCAGCCGGGCGCACCACCGGGCTATGCTACGGGCCCAAAAGTTTGCCTTGAATTTACCTTAATAACTACTGCATCAGAGTTTTTATAGGTTGTGAATCCCTTGCCGGAAGAGATCTCTACAGATAGGGATATGTGGGAAAAAACCACGATATAAATACGGAGAGGCATTATGGAACGACGATAT
Organism: Methanoregula sp. SKADARSKE-2; assembly: GCA_030919125.1. Lineage (GTDB taxonomy): Archaea > Halobacteriota > Methanomicrobia > Methanomicrobiales > Methanospirillaceae > Methanoregula. The sequence continues at coordinate 413,126 of CP121470.1, read as the reverse complement.
CTCCTCGGGAACGAAGCGATCGCCCATGCATGTGTCGAGTCAGGAGTGGATTTTGTATCCGGTTATCCGGGAACGCCCTCTTCTGAAGTCATCGATACGCTGCGGGTTCAGCCAGTACGATCCTATTACCTCGAATGGTCGGTGAATGAGAAAGTTGCGCTCGAGAATGCTCTCGCTGCGGCGTGGTGCGGCATCCGCGCACTCTGCACGATGAAGCATGTCGGGCTCAATGTCGCAGCCGATCCCCTGATGACCAGCGCTTATACCGGTGTCACCGGAGGGCTCGTAATCCTGAGCGCTGATGATCCCTTTGCTCACAGCTCCCAGAACGAACAGGACACCCGATGCTACGCTCACTTCGCGCGGGTGCCCTGCCTCGACCCCGCGAGCGTGCAGGAAGCCCATGATATGATCCCGACGGCATTTGCACTTTCCGAGGAGTTCGGAGTTCCGGTGATCTTCCGGCCGACGACCCGCATCTGCCGCTCAAAGGGCGATGTTGAACTCGGAGAGATGGTAGCGAGCACGAGAAAAGGCGCGTTCCATAAAGATCCTCAGCAGTATGTCGTGATCCCGGCGCACACCCGCATTCTGCATAAGAAACTGAACGAGAAGCAACCGGCCATTAAGAAGAAGCTGGTGGCTCTCGGGTTAAACCGCTGTGAGATCCGCGGAGAGGCCGGAGTAATAGCAAGCGGGATCGGCGCATCGTACGTCCAGGAAGTGTTACCTCCCGCTGTCTCGTTCATGAAGATCGGTGCATACCCGATCGATGAGGCATGGCTCGGAGAGTTCATCGGGAAACATGAAAAAATCCTTGTCATCGAAGAGCTCGCACCTGAAGTCGAGGAACGGGTGCGACAGCTCGCCGGCTGCATCCCGGTTTTTGGCAAGATGAATGGCTACGCGGCATACGAAGGAGAGTTGTCACCGCTAGCGGTAGCCGCTATCATGGAGAAGGCGGGATTTTTGGAGAAAAATCCGTTCCCTTCCGCAGTACCGGTACAGAACCTCCCCCCGCGCCCGCCAATCCTTTGCGCCGGATGCCTCCACCGCGGTGCATTCTTCGCGATAAAAAAAGTCTTCAAAGACGGAATCTACCCGAGTGATATCGGTTGCTACACGCTCGGGCTCCAGCTGGGTGTTGTTGATACTACCATCTGTATGGGTGCATCGATAACGGTCGGGAGCGGGATCGCTCATTCAGGTGAAACACGCGAAGTCGTCTGCACGATCGGGGACTCGACGTTCCTCCACACCGGTCTTCAGGGTTTGATCAACGCGGTCTATAGTGGTGCGAACATGACCGTGGTGATCCTTGACAACCGGATCACCGCGATGACCGGCCACCAGCCGAACCCGAACACCGGCATAACCGCGTGCGGTCTCGAGACGCCGCCTCTCTCCCTGGATGCACTCTGCCGGGCCTGTGGCGTAACCTTTGTCGAGACCGTTGATCCGTACGATCTCACCGGCCTGCTGAATGTTCTTCAGGATGCAAAGAAGCGGAAGGGGGTGAAGGTCATCATCGCCAAACAGCTGTGCGTTATTACAGCGAGACGCATGGGGATAAAACGCGGGAAGTGTTCGGTCGATCATGAGGCATGTACCGGTTGCGGCACCTGCTTAAGGTTTGGTTGTCCGGCCATCGAGTTCAATGAACGGGCGGAGATCAATGAATTGTGCAGCGGATGCGGGGTTTGCGAACAGCTCTGTCCTGTCGGTGCCATCGTTCGGGAGGGGAAGAGATGACCGTAAGTTTCGATATCCTGACCGTAGGAATCGGCGGACAGGGGATGATCCTGGCATCGAACATCCTTGGCGAGGCCTGTCTTATCGAGAAGCGGCATGTAAAAGGTGCCGAGACCTATGGTATGGCGCAGCGCGGAGGATCTGTTGAAAGCCATATACGGATCGATGGGTTATATGGTCCGCTGATCGCGCCCGGGAATGCAGATCTCCTCATCTCATTCGATCTCCTGGAGGCGCTCCGGTATTCCCATTACCTGAAAGCCGGAGGAAGGATGGTGGTCAATCGCCGGATGGTCCTCCCCACATCGGTATTCACCCAAAAACTTGTCGCGCCCACCGAGGATGAGATTATCGCGGCTCTGAAAAAATTTGATCTCTGTCTCATCGATGCTGACCAGGTTGCAACAGATGCGGGGAGCCCCCTTTCCCAGAACGTAGTTATGCTGGGTGCAGCCGCGCGATCCCTACCCCTCGGACCGGGATCACTCCTCGAGGCTGTCAGACGTCTTGTTCCGAGAAAGACGATAGACATAAACGTGCGTGCCTTTGAAATGGGCAGGGAATTTGGAAGGACCTGCTGATGAAAAGGCGGCTGGGCGCATTCAGGCAAAATACTCTTTACCTTGGTGATGCCCTCGCGCTCATGCCGGAGATCCCCGATGGTTCGATCGATCTCATCGTGACCGATCCCCCTTTTGCCATCAATTTCAAAGCCCACCGGTTGAATTACAACCGTACTGATGGCAATGTCCTTGAAGGGTACCGGGAGGTTCCTGAAGCCGAATACGGGGAATTTACCACGCGCTGGATTACCGAAGCCGCACGAACGCTCGCACCTACCGGAAGCATGTACATCTTTTCCGGGTGGAACCGGCTTCGCGACATCCTTGAAGGGATCGACAATGCAGGCCTCACCACGATCAATCATCTGATCTGGAAATACCAGTTCGGTGTTTATACCAAGAAAAAGTATGTGACGAGCCACTACCACATCCTCTTCGTGGTGAAAGATCCGAAACACTACACGTTCAACAAGATCGATCACTATCCTGAGGATGTCTGGGTCATCCAGCGGGAGTACTGGAATGGGAAGAAGAAGACGCCGACAAAACTTCCGTCAGAGATTGTCCGGAAGATCCTTCTCTATTCCAGCAATCCCGGCGATCTGGTTCTCGATCCTTTCTTTGGATCAGGCACGGTTCCGGTAATTTCTCAGAAAGAGGGGAGGCATTTCCTCGGGTTCGAGATTGCCCCGGAATATTTCTCCTTTGCAATTGATTCTCTTCAATCCGATTTGCGGAGATAGCATTTTTCGGTGACGAAGAGTTCTGTCAGGCTGAACCCTGGAAGACAAAATGTTACCCGGCTTCATAATTTTTTTAGAACAGGGACGCTGAGGGGGGGAATTGAACCCCCGAGGCACTTTCGCACCACAGGCTTTCCAGGCCTGCGCCCTACCGCTAGACTACCTCAGCAAAAAGTGTATCCCATCTCTTAGTCGGGGATTTTTTTAATGCTATCCTTTCGTTTGGGTCTTCTTCTCCGGTCTTTCCGGCTTGCAGGATTTTTTCCAGCCCCGGGGATATGTGCCGGGCGGGAGGAAGACTGTTGTGGGGACGATAACAAACCCGGGTGCTCCGGGTTTGAATGCGGATGACGGGATGAGCGCCCTCCCAAGGCAGACGAACTCTCTCTTCTGTGAGAGAACGGTAACAAGCTGGCCCCTCTGGAACTCGGTAGTACTGATGATTCCCACCCCCGCAAGTTTCGCGCCGCGGCAGATTGCATCGATTGCGGTGTCCCGCACGATGACGGTCGGGAGTTCAGGGACTGCACCATCGACCGAGAGGATCATCGAGGTGAGCGCCGAGCGATCGCCCGCCGCGGCCGCGATACAGGCGTCCTGCAGATCGTGGAGTGTGTACATCGAGCCCTCGCCAAACGATCCCGATCGCGTGCGGCGCAGCTCGATCATGTGCGCCCCAACGCCAAGTACGAGTCCCATGTGGTGGCAGAGCGAGCGGATGTAGGTTCCCGCATCGCACTGCGCACGGAACAGGACAAGCCTCCCTTCAATACTCAGAATCTCCAGTTTCTGTACCGATCTGATCCGGAGATTCCGCTTCACCGCGCTCTTCCTCGGGGGACGCTGGTAGAGCCTTCCCGTGAATTCCGCCGCGACCTGCTCGATCCTCGCTCTGTCTACGTCCCCGTGGAGCCGCATCAGGCAGACATACTCCTTGTCGTGCTGGAGGAGGAGGGGGGCGAGGCGCACCACGTTCCCCAGCATGATGAGGAGGACACCGGAGACCTGGGGATCGAGCGTGCCGGAATGCCCGATCTGGCACCCGAGCATCTTCCCCACCCACGCGGCGACCTGGTGGCTTGACGGACCCCGGGGTTTGTCGAGGACAATGATCCCCGCGCCGCTCCATAGATGAGCCTGTCCGGCCTTTTGCTCCCCTTTGGTCACGTTACGTACCCACCTTCCGGTTGAGATGGGTCTCCAGGGCCTTAAGCGTTCCTTCAAGGGAACCGTCGCCCACAACAGCCGGGTTCATGCCGCATTTCCGCATCGCGGCTGCCGTAATTTCCCCGATCGCCATCACGAGAAGATCGGGGCGGGGTGTCCAGATCGCTTCTGCATACGACATCGCGCTCGTGAAAAGGATGGCATCTGCATTCCGGATGTCGAGAGTATTCCCCGTTGGTATCAGTTGGTAGCACCGGAATTCTTGGGGAATTCCCCCGGCCGCATTTATTGCATCGATGAGTGCCGGGTTCGGGACATCCGCCCGGGGTATCCCGATCCGCTTCCCGGTGATCCAGGTACCGAGATATGGGACGAAATCCCGCGAATAAAATCCAGGAAGGGTCTCACACTCTATTGCAGAGTGCTGGAGTTCCCTCGCGGTCTGCGGTCCGATTGCGATCACGCGCGGATATTTCTTGAGAAGCGGCGCGATGATCTTTGCAGGGAGTGCGCTTGTAAAAAAAATACCGTCAAACTCATCCCATTCGGTAGCTGCGACAAACGCATTGATGACGTCTGCATTCACCTCCGATCGCAATGGATGGACGCTGAAGCACGAATACCCGAATTGTGCACACCGTTCGCTATCGCTCTTCTCTTTTCCGGCAAGACGGGTGATCGCGATCTTCATCGATTCGTACCTCGCTGTACTATGTTGGTATTACATTTCGGTTAATTTATGTCCATTCTCTCGCATCTCTTCTAAAATGATAGAGATCCTGCTCGGTGTCATCCTGGGAACGGTGAGTGGGATCATTCCGGGGGTACATGCAAATACACTCGCCGCTGTTCTCCTCAGTCTTCAGACTGTACTCTTAGTATACCTCGGTCCGCTTGCACTTGCGGGAGCCATGTTTGCCGCACTCATAACCCATACCTTCGTTGATGCCATACCGGGCACCTTCCTCGGGATCCCTGATGCCGACACCTCGCTTGCAGTTCTGCCAGCCCATGCGCTCTGCCTCGAGGGAAATGGGGAGGAGGCGGTGAGAATCGCGGCTCTCGGAAGCGCATGTGCGATGATAATTGCCGTCCCCTTATCGATGCTCTGTCTCTTTCTTCTCCCAACACTCCAGTCCTATTTCGACTGGTGGATCGGCATCCTGCTCATCGCGTCCATTGGGTACATGATCGTTACCAGCGAGGCACCCGGCTGGGCGCTCGCAATTTTTATTGTTTCCGGGATCCTTGGGATTTTCACGCTTCACTATGGTTTCTTCAGCTGGCACCTGCTGGCAGGTGGCAGTGCGATTCTGATGCCGCTCCTCACCGGACTCTTTGGGATCTCGGTGCTCCTGACGGCATCCCGGGGGGTATTGCCCGCGCAGAATTCTTGCGGCATCCGGATGGAAGACAAGACGGTGATCAGATGCTCGGCACTCGGGACTGTCGCCGGTGTTGCAGTGGGTTGGTTTCCGGGACTCTCTACTGCCTCAGCCAATGGTGTACTCGCCTCCGTCATCGGCTACGATAAAGATCACCGGGCGTACATCCTTGCAACCAACGCGGCTAACACAGCAAACGCCTCCATAGGTCTCGCAGCATTCTTTGCTCTCTCCCGTGTGCGGAACGGTGTTATGGCAGCCCTGTCAGAATTGCCGCTGCCATCTATGAGTGAACTGACAGTAACCGGCGTCCTCGCAGCGTGCGCTGCATATCTTATTACGGTATGGCTCTCCCGGTCTGCACATCAGCTGAGTGATTTTGACGGGCTGTTGTTGAACCGGGCAGTGATGGTATTTATTGTTCTTCTGTGTGCAACCCTCACCGGCCCGTTCGGTATTCTTATTCTCCTTCTGGCAACGGCTGTGGGTCTCGTGCCGTATCTCGTCAATGTCCCCCGGATGTACTGCATGGGTGCAATTATGCTCCCGGTGATGCTGTACTCGTTTGGCATGGCGTGGGTCTGATCGCCGCCTCCCGTCTGATACCGGAGATCTATGGTTTTATACGGCCAAACACCCCTTATCTCTCTACTATGCAGTCGTACTGGTTCGGGGATGTTGAAGCGGGAACCTGCACCCCTTTTTTTGGGGATCCCCGGGCGATTGTTGAGCGTGTCAGCACAATCACGATAAGCACAGATACTTTTGTTCCCCTTCAATGGGAGGAGGCGGTCCCCTGCGGGGTATGCCGGGACCGGGCAGAGTACCTGTCAACACTCCGGGAGATCTGTTTTGCTGCAGCCGAGAGTGAAATCCGGGGGATCTATGCGGAGAAGGATGCAGAACTGCTCCAGATGGTACGAATGCTCGATGAGATGGATACGGTGATCAATCTCCTGTCGGAACGAGCCACCGATTGGCACCAGATCCGTCACCCGACCTTTTCCCGCAAGTATCACAGAACGCCTGCGCACATTCTTGTCAGGAATATGGGTGAAAAAAGTCGGGGTGCCCTCGGGAGGGTTGCGAACCAGATCGAGAGCCTCTCGGCAACCCGGACCGATCTTGCAAAGGAAGTGTCCGGTAGGGCGAACCAGGTTATCCCGAATACCAGCGCGCTGATCGGAGGCCTCGTTGCGGCCCGACTCGTATCGCAGGCCGGGGGGCTGGTGCAGCTCGCGCGCCTGCCCGCAAGTGCAATCCAGGTCATCGGGGCCAGGACCGCACTGTTCGCGCACCTGCGATCGCATACGCCATCCCCCAAACACGGGATCATCTTCCAGCACCGCAGGGTCCACAACGCACCAAGACCCGTCAGGGGCCGGGTTGCCCGGGTTCTTGCAGGTAAGCTTGCGATCGCGGCAAAGATCGATCTGTATCGGGGGGTAGGAGCGCCGGAGTTTATTGCATCGGCCCAGGAACAGATCGATGCAGCGGGAGAGGGGACGAAGAAGGAATGATCTGGAAAGGTGAGGTTCTGGTTTCGAATGGCGAGGGTGGTGTCTATAACGAGCGGATGCTCGGAGGCGCGCGGGTATGGGATCCCTACCGGAGCAAACTTGCTGCCCTCTATTATGTTGGAACCGGCATAGAACTCACTCCTGAAATGCGGGTGCTCTATCTCGGGGCGGCAAACGGGACCACCGTCTCCCATCTCGCTGATTATACCGAAGCTGTGTATGCGGTGGAGTTTGCTCCGCGCCCGATGCAGGATCTCCTCGAAGTTGCCCGAAGGAGGAGAACGATCGTGCCCATAATGGCCGATGCATCCCGCCCGGAACGGTACGCGCCCCTCGTGGAGTCTGTGGATCTGTTATACCAGGATGTGGCTCAGCCGGATCAGGCAGCAATTGCGATCAGGAACTGCATCTTCCTCAAGGCTGGAGGTAACCTGATCCTTATGCTCAAGACCAGAAGCGTTGATGTGAGAAAGGATCCCGGGGAAGTATTCCGTGATACTCTCGATGCCCTTACTGCAGCCGGTCTGCAGATCAAAGAGAGTACGTGGCTCGTACCCTATCACAACGATCACGCGGCGATTGTTTGCACAAAACCTGCACGTGCGAGGTGAAAATAGTATGAGTAACGATATCCGTTTCTTCACTGCCGGTCCCCTTTCCCTTGTTGCCCTTATTATCCTGGTTGGTCTGGTTATCCTGATTATCCCCCTGCTCCTCCTGGGTCTTGTCGGGGCGGCATTCACCAAGCTGGGCTTTTCATGGATTACCGCGCTCGCTGTAGTTCTGCTGATGCTGCTTGGCAGTAGGATAAATATCCCGGTTTACCGGATCAGACGCGATACTGTTCGTTTCAGCCAGAAAGAATCGTTTTACCGGAATGGTGCAGTGCCGAGTCAGCTCTGGGAGACGATCCTATCGGTCAATTTTGGGGGTGCTGTGCTTCCGGTCTGCGTATCAGCGTATCTGCTTTACCGGGCAACGCAGATCGCAGGGACCTCATTACTATATCCGGTTGGACTCGGCGTTCTTGCTGTTGTACTGGTATCTACTATAACAACGCGGGTGATACCCGGGAGAGGATTCACGGTACCTCTTATCCTTCCCGCATTGGCTGCTCTTCTCGCTGGTCTGCTCCTCTCAGGTGGCACAGGCCTTTCAGCCGCGGTGATCGCATTCGTAAGTGGGACGGTCGGAACCCTCCTTGGCGCAAACGTTGCACACCTCTTCACGGTAAAAGATCTTGAAGTGCCTGTCGTGAGCATTGGCGGTGGAGGAACATTTGGTGCAATTTTTCTCTGCTGTATTCTTCCCGCACTGATTGCATGAAAGAGAACCCGAGAACAGCCTGACGAAACCTGATAATTTTTCCGCTCTTTTAAATCCTCTGTGTTTTATCGATCCGTTGGCGTTTCAGCAGTGAGAGGGGTCCTATCGGCCGGTTGGTGAAGAGTTGTGCGAGCAGATCAGAGGTCTCCCAACGAGCCGCGTACAAAAGATGACATTGCCCCGGGCAATCGTTCCCGGACTTTCTTGTGAGTGCAGTATGGTCGAGGTTACGCCGTATATATCGGATCTCTTTCACACGACCATAAGGATTTCTGGCGGGCAAATTTTTCGAATTGGTAAAATCATCAGGAGGTAATTGAACAACATGAAAAGAAGTAGCCCGGAGCAGATTCGAACTGCTGTCGGGGGATCCAGAGTCCCCCATGATTGACCGCTACACTACCGGGCTGTGTGCCTCATATTTTTTGCCGCTGTTGCCTAATTAAGGTGACGGAGTATCCGGTCAAACGGTATTTGCGCGATCGCATCTCCGGCAGGCTGTGCAGACTTCTTTTACCGGCTGGATCCCTCTTCCTTTTCCACAATAGGGTTCGATGTCATGGACATCGCGGATATAATATATGTGGGGTATCAGCGAGAGGTGAGTGTACGTCCCGCAGGGGACGCCGAGCTGATCTGCGATGGATCTCTGGAGCTGCACAAGTGCATACATGTTCGCTCCCGCAGCGGTGAGCATATCGTTCGATCGGAAGAGTACGCGCATACCGAGTTTTCCTTCGCGTAGCACGCACTGGATGAACTGGAGGCAGGGGCAATCATCGAGCTTCTCATCGATCACCGGGTTCCAGGTGATCGCGACGGCCCGGCGGCTGTTGGGTGATGACCTCAACTTCTCCACGATATAGGCGATCTGGTCCACGTGGACCGGCTGGCCACCGGCTGCTAATCGTTCGCCCCAGTCGAAAAGCCTGCCATGGTAATCGTATTCGAAGGACGCGTGGGAGCCCTGCAGGAGATCCCGTGCGTATTGTTCGACAAACCTCTGTTGGAACCGCGAATGAGGGCTGACAAGGGGATCGGCGAGGGGGGTATCTATCTGGAGGGTCACCTCTTCAAATTCGATCGTCGCTTCGGCATCTTCAGTCTGGAGAACCCATCCTTTCTCCAGAATCATTTTTATTACCTGCTCATGGGCCCGACCGATACTTGGTGCCCGGACAATTCTCATAAACAGATCTTTGCCGGAAGACCTAGTATAGCTGTTGAAATGTGTTGACGACTTTCGGATAAGGATGGGTTTTGTTCGGGGCCGGTTTTTCAGTTCTGATAGGGATGTTGATCCCAATCTTTAAAATTTCCCGAAGAACCCTCTCCAGACCCGTTCTGTAAAAAAGACTTTGAATGTTCTGTTGTGTACACTCATCTGGCGGGTCCATGCGCGACACTTATACTCACTCGTGTTGTTTCACCATCCTGCTAATGTATCAGATAGGATCTGCATCAGGGATTCAAACTATATGAAATTGACTCTAATTCAGTATTTGGGGCAATATTGCCCGCGAAACCGTCAAGAAAACTGACCACAAAGGATATATTAGCTCTTTTACAAATATTTGGTTCATATTCCGTTTAATCGGAGTATGGGGCTCGCAGAATCGTTATTCGGCATTTGTCGAAAGATTCTCCGGCTTGAATTGTATGATGTAAACTTTGGAGGAAATGAAATAATGACTAAGCGATTAACGATTGCACTGGTTGCACTCGCTCTGTTCGTTCTCGTTGCGGTAATGCCGGTATCGGCATCTTACTATCCCGTAGCACAGAACGTGGCACAGGGTGCAACCGTGTTTATTGGGGAGCAGAATCTTAACCTGACTACTGCTGTCCAAACGGCACAGGCCCGTTCGGGAAGCACATCCACTACTATCGGCTGGTGGGCATCAGCAGCTCAGATCGGGTCAACGTCAGCAAGTAAGACCATCGATCTGACCGGAAGGGTCACCTCATTTACCGCTTCCCCAGCTGATTTTGTCGGATATGCAGGTACTTGGTATCTGGTCAATGCTAGCGGATTTGCAGCAGCACCCGTTATCACTGCAGCCGACCCAACCTTAGATATCCGGGTATGGGACTTCACTCAAGGTTCTGATATCACGGGGAAGTCGATTACGCAGGGAGAGCAGCTCGGTTTCCGCGTTGATACAGCAATGACTGCAGTATTTAACGGAAAGCGTACCCCCATTAACAATGCGATCGGCAACGTCCAATCAACCGTTGCGTCTGGATCTATCTTATCCCCAGCAACCTACGCAAAACAGGATGGATATATCGATATCAAGGTAAAGACCGAATCAGGGAACACGCTCACAGGCCTGTACAACAAATCAACCTCAGCTGGTGGACAAATAAACAGTCTTACCGCCCTGAACGTGACCGCCGCAAACTACTTCTGGGGTAAGGCACCCGGGACTGTACAGATCCCCGGACAGCAGGATGGATGGGCAACCGGCGCAACTGATGCAACCGGCCAGCTCGCCTACCAGGCAGGTACCTACACCATCTGGGCAGAGTCGCTGCTTAACGGTATGAAGGACAACTACCAGAACGGTGGAGCAGACTACACAACAAAGACGGTTTCTCAGACCTACACTGTTACCCTTGTCTCCGACACTGTAAAGATCGAAGTCAACAAGGACACCGTCGTCCGCAGCAAGCCCTTCTCGGTAACCATTACCGGAAGACCCAACACCAACTACAATGTCTGGGTCAAGGGGACCAGCACCATGCACGGCGGCTACGATGACCAGCCCCCGCAGTTCCAACCCAACCAGGCAGGAACCGATATCGGTAACGTTGTAACTGGAGCCTACGTATTCCAGAACGGTGGTGCAATTTCTGCTGATGTATCCGATGGCGCTAACATGAAGCCGGTTCCAACACTCAGCCCGTTCTACGCCAACGTCACAACCAATGCCGCAGGAACCAGGACTATTGGATTCGTTACCACGAACTGGACCAAGGCACAGAAGTACACGATACGTGTAGAGCAGACTTTCGGTACGCAGATCAAGAGCGATGAAGTCGATGTCAACGTCCAGAAGGGCGCAGTCACGATCGTTGCAGCCGGTGACCAGAGCTACTACCTTGGAGAGGAAGTCAAGTTATCAGGTACAAACACTGAGACCCAGACGACGTATCTCTTCATCATCGGACCGAACCTCAATCAGTACGGGGCCCAGCTCCAGAGTCTTGATCCAAGAAACAATAATGTGGTTGATGGAATCGCATCATCCTTCCAGAGTGCAGATGTCCTCGGTGACAACACGTGGTCCCTGAAGTGGGGAACCTCGCAGGTAGCTCTCGATGCAGGTACCTACACGATCTATGCGGTCAGCGGACCCCGCGACGCTCAGTCGGCACACCTTGCAAACGTAGCATATGGCACGGTTTCAATCATCATCAAGAAGCCGTTCATATCAGCAGAAGCATCAGCCTCCACCGTTGCGCAGGGTGACAAAGTCTTTATCACCGGTAAAGCAGAAGGCCAGCCCTCACAGGGTGTCGCAATCTGGATCCTCGGTAAGAACTACGCACACAGATTCTCACAGTCAGTGAACTCGGATGCATCGTTCACCTACGAGATCAAGCAGGCAGATACATCCGGCCTCGCAGCTGGCCAGTACTTCGTTGTTGTCCAGCACCCGATGCAGAACAACGTCTTCGACATCGATGTTACGACCACTGCCCCCGCAGGCCAGACCGGCACCGGAGCTTGGGTTATCAACCGACAGCTCGGGAACGGAACCGTTGTCTTCAGACTCCTCGGTCAGGGCAGCCTCCAGGGCTCCGATGCAGCTGAGGCACTCGTCCAGGGAATCAACAACCCGAACGTTGACGATACCTACACGAAGTTCCAGTTCCTCGTTGAAGTCCCGGTAATCCGTGTTGACCCGGTGGGACAAAAGCACGTTGGCGACAAGTTCACCATCACTGCAACGACCAACCTCGCGGTTGATGACGACGTCCTCGTCACTGTTATCTCATCATCATTCAAGCCGACCGACAAGACCATGAGCGGCGCGTTCAGCGGCGCGACCGGCACAGTAAAAGTCACAAAAGGTACCAGCGGACTGAACACAATCTCCTTCCCTGTTGACGCGGCAACCTTCAAGCCTGACGAATACCTCGTCACGGAGACCGGCGTCCTTCAGACCGCAACCGGCACTGCACTGTTCAATGTCGTTGTGCCAGAGGTGCCACTGACTGTCCCGACCACGATGGTAACAGAATCTGTGACCACGATTGCAACCACCGTTGTTCCGCCAACCAATGTTACAGCCACGATCCCGACGACCAAGTCGCCCGGATATGGTGCACTCATTGCGTTGATCGGCCTTGGTGCAGTTGCATTCATCGTCGTGCGCAGGCACTGAACAAAAATCTAAAATCTTTTTTTTTCAAATTTCATTCCTGCACATCAACAAATCCTTAAAGAGAAATCTGCCCTGATCTCTCGATACTCAGTCCTATTCGGAAATAAGAAGAGTTAATTTATCGATCGTCCTCTCTATACATTGCTATGCATCCGGGTGGAATGCATCTTCTTTGGGGGGCGAAAGTGTCGTGAAATTCATCGCAAAAATTTTGGATATCGCATCACGTGGTGTTCTTCTCAACCGTGCTGATGCACGAAGTATCGGAGTACTCGATGGAGATCGGGTCCAGATAATCAATCCAAAAAACCGGACCGCTGTAGCGGCATTTGTTGATACCACATCCACTATCGCCCGTCAGGGAACGATTGGAATTTACCAGAAAACTAACTTTCGTCTCAATATCGAGGACGGAGCCGAGGTTGATGTCCGCGAAGCGGAGAGGCCCGCATCTCTGGATTTTATCAAGAAGAAGATGGACGGTACCAAGCTCTCAAAGGAAGAGACGTTTGCTGTTGTCAAGGATATTGTCAGTGATGATATCTCCCCGGCCGAGTTGACTGCATTTATCACGGCTACGTACATCAATTCCCTTGACATGGACGAAATTGAGCATCTGACGCGGGCGATGGTACAGACGGGTGATCAGATTACGTTTGCTTCCCGTCCTATCGTTGACAAGCATTCTATCGGTGGCGTTCCGGGGAATAAGATTACCTTGCTCGTTGTGCCCATGATCGCTGCAAGCGGTCTGAAGATCCCAAAGACAAGTTCCCGCGCAATAACCGGGGCCGGAGGGACCGCAGATTTGATGGAAGTTCTGGCGTTCGTAGAATTCTCCGCAAACGAAGTCCAGGAGATGACCGATAAAGTCGGTGCTGCGATCGTCTGGGGCGGGGCCACGAACATTGCACCTGCCGATGATAAAATTATCATTCAGGAATATCCCTTCAAGATTGATGCCTGGGGACAGATGCTGGCAAGCGTTATGGCAAAAAAATTTGCCGTTGGGGCAAATCTCGTAGTTATCGATATTCCTGTAGGTCAGCACACCAAAGTTCCCAACCTCCAGGAGGGAAGAAAACTTGCCCGTGACTTTATCGAACTGGGCGAGAGGCTGGATATGAAAGTTGAATGTGCCCTGACGTACGGTGATATACCGGTCGGGCACAGTATCGGTCCGAAACTCGAGGTTATCGAGGCTCTCAGGGTTCTTGAAGGTGCAACAGAACCAAACTCCTTCATCCAGAAAAGCGTATCACTTGCAGGAATTGCTCTCGAAATGTCCGGAAAAGCTCCCCGGGGTTCGGGTGCGGCAGTTGCACAGGATCTCCTCACCAAGGGAAAAGCCCTCCAGAAATTCCTCCAGATTATCGAGAGCCAGGGGGGGGATCCAAAGATTAAATCGAGCGATATCGTTCCCGGAGAACACCAGTTCGTAGTAAATGCGCCCGCTTCCGGGTATGTCATCGAGATGAATAATAAATCCCTGATCTCGCTTGCCCGTACTGCCGGTGCACCCCAGGACCGGGGTGCTGGCATCCAGCTCCATGCTAAGAAAGGGAAGCTGGTCAAGACCGGCGATCCACTGTTTACCCTCTTTGCTGAGAGGAGCTGGCGTCTTCAGAAAGCAATTGAAGAGGGCAGAAGACTCATGCCGGTCGTTGTCGAGGGGATGCTACTCGATCGGGTGACCGAGATTTGAACCGATGCGCTCAAATATGAGCAGGTGGCGATATGTTATCATGTTTGAGAAAAAATTTCGTTTCCTTTTTGCCCTGCTCATCCTGATACTTCTCTGCAGTGCTGCACAGGCAACGAATCTGCAGATCACCGTGCAGGACAGTCTCGATAATTCAACTGTTCCTCATGCAACGATATTTGTTGACGGTTCGAATCAGGGCCGGACTAACAATGTCGGGCAATTCTTCGTTACCCATTCCGGGCTCAATGATATTGATCTCAGGGTAACCAACACCGGATATGATGACTGGGAAACAATGATCAACAAAACTACAACAACGGTTCTCGTAAATCTGACCCGAAAAAGTCTCACCCTCAAGGTTGTCCTTTTTGATTCAGATTCCCTGAGTCCGGTTTTAAACGCCAACATCACTCTTACTGCTGATAACACAACCCAGTCGAAGGTGACAGATGCAACAGGATCGGCAACATTTGGGGTAATTGCCCAGACCCTTTATTCTCTGAGCACCACCGCACCCAATTACCAGCCCCGGAGTACGACTATCGATATGGGTGCTGAAAACCAGGAGGTTCAGTACTGGTTGCTTTCCGGAAATCGTTTCTCAGTACTCATCAAAGATAAAGATACGGGTAGCCCGGTCTCCAATGCAGAAGTTAGAGTAGATTCGATCCTTCTCGGGAAGACCGATGAACGTGGAATCCTGATCACGCCACTCACCCGTGGTAAAATATATTTAATCGAGATAAAGAAGGACGGATACAAAACGTATACTGAGACCCGGCAGATCGGCGCAGGTGAGGCCCTCTACCCTGTTTCCATCTCAAAAGCTGCTGTAGGCGCATTCATTTACGTCACCGATGAAAATAAGGCCCCCTTGAGTGGTGCAGATATCTACCTGAACGGTACATTATCCGGCAGCACTAATGAGTACGGAAGATTGAATTTCCCCAACCTCGTTGCGGGTACCTATGGGTTTGAAGTCAGAAAGAATGGCTACATCATCGTCAACCGTCCGATTTCCGTAGTGACACAGGGTCAGGATTACGTGTTCCAGATGCCGCTTGAGAACGCGCCCCTCACAATTTTTGTTCAGGAGAAGGATCAGAAGATAATTTCGAATGCGACAATTGTCATCAACGGGAGATATGCGGGAGTGACGGATGATCATGGACAATTCCTGACGAATGTGAAGATGAATACCGTGATTAACATCACCTCCACAAAAGAGAATTATCTGCCAGCATCAGCACAAAGCCTGGTCATTCAGGGGAACTCAACCGGAACGGTCACCCTCACGATGGAGAAGAATCTCGACTGGGTTTTCATCGGCATGATCGCGATAGGAGCGATAGCGGTTTTGATAGTGTTTGGCGTGATCCGGATGTTCGGGGGCAGGAAGAGACGACACGTCACCCGAAGAAATGAGATCTAGATCAGACTTTTTTTTTAAAAAAGTAAAAAATGAGCAATTTTAGTAAAAGTGCAGGAACCGACGGACCCAGCGGGAATCGAACCCGCGTCCTTGGGTTCGAAGCCCAAGAGGATATCCTCTACCCTATGGATCCCTCTCAACTTGTTTACATCAAAAGTTATTAAGTATTTTCTACAGATAAACTAGTGAATGATTCTCTCTGCGCCCGAAATTAAACGCCGTCTCGATCAGGATCCGGAAGACGGGGGACTGATCATCACCCCCTATGAACCGGCGTGCCAGCAACCAGCGTCCTATGATCTCCGGGCTGCAGAGACCATGACCCTGCCACGGGGGGTTGTATCTCTTGTCCCAAGTATTGAACGGATCGGACTTCCCGTCGATCTTGCCGGGACCCTGATGTGCAGATCATCTCTTGGGAGACGAGGAATACTTCTTGGCGCTGGATTTGTGGATCCGGGTTTTCGTGGGAACCTTACTCTCTGTCTCACAAATACCGGAAAAGAAGAGATCACCGTGAAAGAAGGCGACCGTATTGTCCAGATGATCCTTCATGAAGTATTGAATGGGAGGGAATGTTATTCGGGACACTATCAGGATAGTAGCGGGGCGGTGGAGGTAAAGTAACGATGATCCGGACCGAACGAAAATATGTTGAGTTGTTACGTATTTTAAAGGAACACAAAGATCCGATGGGGGCAAAACGGTTGTCCGAGCTTATGGCCGAACGAGGTTTTGTCCTGAGCGACCGTGCAGTCCAGTATTACCTCAGTTATCTTGACTCTATGGGATTTACCGAAAAGATCGGCAATCTTGGGAGGATTCTGACGCCAATCGGGTTAGATGAGACGGATAACGCTCTTGTGGATGATCGTATTGGATTTATCATTTCCAAGCTTGAAAGACTTGCGTACCGCAGCACGTTTGATCCGACAACAAGTACGGGTGATGTCGCGTACAATCTCTCCATTGTTCCGGAAAAATTTGCAGAAAGAACAAGATCCGTATACGATGAGGTAGCACATTCCGGATGCGGTTTTTTCAATTCGTACCGGGTTGTTGAGAGGGATCCCCGTGTTCCCGCCGGGTTTGTTGGGTTTATTACGGTCTGCAGCATATCGATGGATGGGGTATTCCAGAGAAATGGCATCCCGGTCAAGATGGCGTTCGGCGGGAGACTTGACGTTGAGAAGGGAACACCCCGGCGCTTCAGGGATCTGATTGGGTACCGGGGGACGACGATAGATCCCCTTGAATTGTTCATCTCCTCAGGCCTGACCTCAATCTCGCATTATACCCGATCAAAGACCGGCATCGTCCTTGCAAATATTCGCGAGGTTCCTTCCGGTGCCAGAGAACGAGTCGAAGAAATGATCGGACTGATGAACGCGTGCGGCTTTGTGTTTCCTGTTACGATGGGGAATCAGGTGTTCAACCTCCAGAATAATCCCTTCCGTCTGTCGATTGTCGCGTTCAGTGGCATGAACTATATCGGGGCCGCGGTGGAAAACGGCATTGAGATAAAGACGGAGATCGGTGCCGGAAACATTCCTTTTTCAAAACTGATGGAGACAAACTGATCAATCTTCGGATTGATCCTGTTCTGCTATTTTTCTTTCCGGCTTCTTCTGCAATCCTTTAATCCCTTCCGCAGGTTCACCCGGGGAGTTATGATGAGTGTTCTTGCCTGAGCTGGTCTTAGGTTTGAGGTGGGTAAGAATAATTGATGAATCACGGGGATCGGGAACTGCAGGTTTTCTGACTCCCTTTCCTCCGAAGATATCATCATTTGCCTTTCTTATTGGCTCCCGGACACTGATATTTACCGGTTGCGTCCCGGAATCATCAGGATGTGAATTTTCGGGGACGAATGCATCAGAATCAGGAGCATAATTCCCGGTATCCGTATCATTCGTTTCCGGAAATGCCGTGATTGATCTGGCTTCACTCTTCTTCCGGGCGACAATCACGACCTTTTTCTCCGGCCCGGCAGAGAACGATCTCTCCGGAACCGGCCGGGAAAGAATCTGCGCTCTCTTCTGTGTCGACTTCTCCGCATGTATGTCCGAAGAGGCCGGGAGTTCAGTTCTCGTTTTATCATGGGGAGTGGTGATTTTCTGCCGGTTACCTGAGATTACGAGCATCCTCTGGCGCTGCAATTCGCGTTCAATTCTCTGGCGCTCGATGTCATTCGTTCTCCTCACCTCTGCCTGAGGAAGCTTGCGACTGCTTTCTGGTTTTTCGGGTTCAGGTTGGGGGGGATTCTTCTGGGTTGTGATTATCCTTCTTGTCTGCGATGGCAAATCCGCAAACGTGCCGGGAAGATTTTTTACCGACGTGTTGCGGATTGCAGAACTTCTCTGGCTCTGTGCAGGATGAGATCTTTCCGTTTTTGGGATGGGCCGGTCGTGAATACTTGTATACGAGAAACTTTTGGATGCGGCAGCTTCCGGTTTGCAGGGGAGATGGGGAATACAAGTTTTTCCCTGATCCTCTGGGATAGTCGTATCTTCATCTGACTGAAAGCTTGTATCGATGGGCTCATCCTCATCTTCATACCGGATGGGTGTCTGCCTCACCGGATCGGGAATGCGAGTTTCGCGGTCGGGGGTCGCATCTCCCGTCCGGGGTTTTCCCGCAAGAAGGATCATCTCATCTTTGGACGTCTCCCGGACAATTGGTGTTGAGAAATTGATTGCCCCGGTCTCTGTGAGAGATCCCGGCCTGATATCCTTACCAAACCTCTCTGCTGAGCTCAACCCGCCGGACTGCTGGCGTGATTTAAACTGGGCCTGGATCTCTCTCAGTTCGGTTATCCGGGGGATATTTTCCAGACCGGAGAGCATGACGATGATTGCGACATTCCTGGTATTCATGACGGGATAATCGCCCGATCGTGTCTCAAGGCCGGCGATGCTCCGGTCGATCCATTTCCTGACCGTCATGAAACCCTTCATTGATAACTCGTGAGACGGACCGGCAATGAGCACGAGAGCCTTGTGGGCGCTCGTCATGTCACAGGGAATCGAGACCTCGTGGTAAATTGCCTGTTTTGCAAGTTCGACAATCCGGGAAGCCTTCTTCCTCTGCTCTTCGTTTGTGAGCCCGGCAGGTTTGAACCGGGAGAGGAAACCCAGAGGATCTGATGTGAGGCGTTCAACCGCATAGCCGATGGTGATGAATCCCATACCCTTCATGGTGTTGATCACTTCACCGGAGTCAAGGACAACCTCTGCAAGATCTATCCCCCCATCGGCCCTGAATTCTCCGGCCCGCAAGATGAGACTGATCCTTCTTACGATTGCATCGTTCAGGAGGGCATATGTTGCAAGGACCGGCGAAATTGGCTCCTCCTCTTTTTTCAGTCCTATTTTCTCAGCAAACCTCCTCTCTTTTTTCAGCAAATGGGCCTTCTCCGCTCTGATCTTTTTGTACCAGGTCTCGTTATCGAAAAGAATAATTCCGTCGAGAAGTGGCTGTAAGGCATCGATATCATCCGCAGCTTTGCTGGATCTTCTCGCTCCCTCGGCAAGGCAGGGGAGGGTTACAAGACCAAATATTGGTTCGACGACGGTTGAACGAAGTCCTGCAACAACATGGGGGAGAAGATCTGCCATACTTCCCCCGAGGCCACAGCATACAAAAATCGCATCATTCTCGCCAGCTTCAATAGTTTGGACCTTTGAAACAATTTCCTCTATGTCAATGGTTGCCGTCGCCTCGTTGCTGCCGTACCGGTCCGGCATTCCGGTCTCGAGCGCGGAAAAAGCGATCTTTGCTCTCTCGGGAAGGTCTTTCAGTTGTCCCAAGCCGGGCTCATCCCCATCGACTGCAAGAGCCTGGATACACGCAACTTTGCTGCTGCGTCGGTCCGTTGCGTACAAGCGGTCGACTATCCTGCAGCCTGCTCCCCCAAGACCTATTGCTAAAATCCGCATGAAACGATCCTGATAAAAATTATGTCGGATTCTCCGGCTTTGAAGAGTACTATTACTCTCCCGGTATTCAATATCTTATAGGATTAACGCCCTCCAAAGAAAAAAAATTTTGCACGTTACAACAGCCTGCGTACCATGCAGCTGAGACCAAACCCACCATCTATCAACCAATTCTTCAGGGCCTACCGCACGGGAAAAACATCCTGCGTTGGTCTCCGCTGGTCCTGAAATCGGGATGAGTTTTTTGGAACAAACGATAAATTGGGCTTTTTTACCGGGAATCACGCGGAGAGAGCAGCATAAAATGATAATTTATTTAAATACGTATACGGTAATACTCAATGAGGTGAACAAACCTTGACATATGGAATTGAATTTGTACCAGGAAATGTCAATGTAAAGCAAGTTGTCAACTTCTGTAAACTTGCAGAATCAAAAGACATCGATTTCGCATGGATCACAAACCACTACAACAACCGTCACTGCTACCCCGTTCTCGCCGCGATTGCGCAGGCAACAACGTCCCTTAAGATGGGTCCGGGTATCATGAACGCGTTTACCGATACACCCGCTGCAATGGCATCCTTTGCCTGCACGCTCAACGAGATTTCGGACGGACGTGCGGTTCTCGGTATCGGACCGGGCGACCTCTCAACCCTCCCGAAGCTGGCCATCAACCCGGAAAAGCCGGTAGGTCGCCTCGAGGAAGCAGTCGTGCAGATCCGCAAGCTCTGTGCCGGAGAAGAAGTCAAGAAGTCAGGAATGAATTTCTTTGACTACGACGGTGCAAAGCTCACCGGTGTCACTCTCCCCGGAAAGAAGGGTATCCCGATGTACATCGGCGCCCAGGGACCCAAAGTTCTTGATCTCGCCGGAAGAATCGGTGACGGTGCACTCATCAACGCATCCAACCCCAAGGACTTCGCCATTGCGATCCCGATCATCAAGGCAGCCTGCGACAAGGTAGGCAAGAAGAACTTTGATATTGGTGCTTACACTGCAATGTCGATCGACCAGAGCGAGAAGAAGGCACGGAATGCAGCCAAGATCGTTGCAGCATTCATTGCAGCCGGCTCACCCCCAGACCTCCTCACCCGCCACGGTCTCGACCTCAACAATGTTGCCAAGATCAAGGAAGCACTCGGCAGGTTCGACTTCAAGACCGTTGGAGAGCTTGTTGGTGACAAGGAGATCGACGCATTCACCATCGCCGGAACCCCCGAGATGGTCAAGCAGAAGTGCGCAGACCTGACAAAGGCCGGCGTTACCCAGATCATCTTTGGATCGCCACTCGGCCCCGACATGACCAACTCCATCCGCCTCCTCGGCAAGTACGTGGTATAAGATCAGAACAACCTCGCGTCGGGCGCTCTGAATTTCAGGGCAGAAAATACCCGGCTCCAGGCAATTTTTTTGGTCTTTTCAGGTTCTTTTTTTTTTTAACAAAGCATCCGGTTCTGCACATGAGAACAGATATTTTGTTAAAAATGCATTGAAATCTGTTGTCGAGGACCGGATTTTGATAGAACCGGATCTCCGATGGCCTGTCTCCGGAACGGAAGCCTGAACAATCGATATGATTTTTCTCATTCGCCAACGCTCGTGAACCGCAAGGCATGAACCTGTTTCTAAATCTCCGGTGTGTGGTTTACCATGGCTTCGGGGGTTTTCCGAACCAGCTAATTTTTTTTAAATTTTTCGGAGGGTCCCGCAACTTGATGTTTAACCAAAGTCGTCAAGAGAAGTCATCAGCGCTGACAATCTTCGGTAACAAATGCTCTTGTCCCATGAAGATTGAGAGAGAAAGTGCAAAGTACTGTAGTATTCAGCAATTAACTCTCCAAAATTTTTCGGGCCGGGCACCCAATTGTTCCCGATCGTGTCTGGCTTCCAGAGTCTCAAGCGTCCTTTTTTTGTGTCCGGATATTCTGATCGGAAGAATCCAATCCGATTGTAGCATGATGTATCATAGCGCACATAGCATCGCTGCAATCGGAATGTGGAATTCCCCCCACCCCTAGGCCAGACTGAGAGATCGTTTCGGTCTCTTATCCTGTTGTATCAGGCGATCCGTTACCGGAGCTCTCCAGAGATGTAATGCTGCATTTCCATAGTCGTGCAAACGGATATCTGCCAGGGACGGGAAATATATTCCTGAAGCGATATGTTCAGCGTCACCGAACTGGCTACCTCCGCGGGGCTCCTGCAGTACCGGCAAGAGCATCTTACCGGCCTCCGGTGCAGGATCAGCCCGGGACGCCTGAACCGCCATCTCGATCAGGAGCTCATTGTCAGGAATAATTTCGATGGCTGCCCATTCTGCCCGGAACAGGTATTTTCTGTAACCCCTACTTTTGCTGACGGGAGCCGGATCGTGCGGGGAGAGAGTGTGACATTCCCGAATCTCTTCCCTTTCGGGGAGGGGCACGTGGTCACGGTCATTACCCGTGAGCATTTCGTCGATACATTCCGCCGGGGACAGGTTGTCGATGCACTCCTTGGTCTGGGAGAAGCGCTCAGAACGGTTGACGGGTACGCGAGCATCAACTGGAATTTCCTTCCGTCTGCCGGGGCAAGCCTCGTCCATCCCCATATGCAGGGCCTCGCGGACACCCGCCCGTCTCAGATAGTCAGCCGGTATCTTCATGCGGGCAAGGAATATTCCCGGGTGCACGGCAGGAGATACTGGGATGCAGTCCGTGAAGAAGAACGTTCATCGGACCGTTATCTTTTTGGCGATGAAATTCTCTGGTCGGCCCATGCGGTTCCCGTAGGCGAGCGCGAAGTGCGGGGGATCCTTCCCATCTCATCTCTTGATGAAATTGAGACCTATACAGGTTCACTCGCGGATGGAATTCTCGAGATCCTCTCCTTCTACCGGAAACTTGGCACCTATGCGTTCAATATGTCAATCTTTTTTGATAAGCGAGGAGCAGATAACGGATTTTGCAGCTTCTGTTCTCTCATCTCCCGGATCAATCCGAACCCTTCTTCAACAAGTGACTCTGCCTTCATGGAAAGGCTTCATCTTGAACCGGTTATCCTGACCCTGCCGGAAGATCTGGGTAGGTATTACCGGACTGAATAGTAAAAAAAGATAAAAAATTTACTCGAATTTTGCAACGAGTTTGTTCTTGGAGACGAGGGTGCCGTCCTTCTTGTGGGGCTTCCTCAGAACAGTGTCGCCGGACTTTTCGATCTCGCGGGCCTCATCACAGAGGATTGCTGCAACCTTCATCATTTCGTGAGCGCCTGCAACGATCGGGATGTACTTCTCCCATTCCTTGGTCATGAAGCAGCCTTTGACATTCTGCCCTGCGACTGCCATGGCGATCTCGTGGGCTGCACGTGCCTTTGCAAGTGCATAGTTGTTGGTGAATTCGCCGTCGACTGCCTTCTCGGTGGTCATGACGATCTTCGGGAGCTCGAGATCTTCGCCCTTCTTTCCTGCCTTGACCTGGTCGATGACCTTGTCAACTGCGAGCTGGAGCTTGCGGAATGCGCCGGTGCCTGCAAGGACTTTCACGAGGTTACCGTTGAAGTCTGCCATCTCGACGGGGTCGAGGAACTCGCGGCGTGCACCGATCATGGAGTCTGCCTTCATGATGATGTAGCCGAACTTGCTTGCCTTGACCTCCTCCCATTCCTTCTTGGTGGTTACATCGTCGGTGATGATGATGACCGGGATGCCTGCCTTCGCGAGATCCTCACGGGCACCGGTGGGGCCGGGGAGAACACCGTTCGGGGATACGACGATACAGAAGTCAGGTTTCCATGCCTTCATGTTGGAGACGACGCGTTCGATGTCTTCCGGCTGGAGTTTTGTTCCGCTGGTTGCCATGAATGTCTGCATGTCCTCACGGTCTGCTCTCTCATCAAGGAGCAGCTCTGCCATTACACCACTTGCAATGTTGCCTAATTTTGCAACGCCTACTTTAACAACCATCTAATTCACCTCGAATTTTTTTATGACACGTTATTATGGTCCGGTATTCATATAAACATTTTGAAACGGTAATTTGCAAAAAAACACCCCGATTCGATCGGTGATCCGGTCCGGAACCCGGCACAATTCTCCGGTGGGAGAGAAACGGGAGTTAACAAAAAGTGTTTAAGTCATCATAAAAAAGTGTTATTATGAAAGATGGGTTACTCACTGATCGCCAGATGGAGGTTCTCCGGTACCGTAAGCAGGGATTAACCCAGCAGCAGATTGCGGATATTATCTCGACGTCCAAAGCCAATGTTTGCACCATCGAGAAAAGCGCGATGGAAAACATCCGGCGGGCAAAAGAGACCCTTGAGTTCCTCTACACGCTCGATGCTACCCAGCTTACGACCATTCTTTCTGGTACCGATCTGTTTGAAGTTCCGGCGATTATCTTCAGCGAAGCTGAAAAGATCAATATCAAAGTCAAATACGATACGATCTCGCTTATCAATCGCCTGAGGGAATCCCGGCCTCAATGTTGCAAGGCCCGGTGCATGTGCGAAGATGTCATCGTCTATATCACCGACCGTGGTGAACTCTATTTCGGATGAACCCTCAATCGAAAACCCGGACCAAAATATTACGTGAAACCCGGAAAACTAACGGTATTTATTAAAAATCTGCCCCCCATTTCAGGGATATGTTTATATCTTGTTTTATGCAATAATTAAGGAAGCCGATAGGAGGATATCTGCTGCAGGATCTCTGGAAAATGGGTGAATTTCCGTTCTCCGGATCTCTGCATACGGCGTGACTGTATCTCCAGACACAGGATTGGCAGTTGTGCCGTGGGTAGACCTCGATTGGTGGACTTCCTCGTAACCCGGGGAAGGATACCGAGAAGGAGTTGTGATCCGTCACAACGGGCTGACTGAGTGGGTCTGATCGGTACGCATGGGTCGACGTTCGTGCAACGAGCCTGTTTCATAGGCAGAGATGCTTATGAAAGCGTCAGTGTCAGGATCTTCTTTCGCGAGATAGGTAATGCCGGGCACACCGGCTTATGAGCGATGCTCTCCATCGCGATCTCCTAAATGGACAATCCGACGATCGGAATGGGTTCGAATATCCACAAATGGATCTTGTTCATCATACGACTGTCTGCTGACTGCCCATGTTCGCGTGTTGGCTTCTAACATCAAGCGAAGTTATCACACAATCTCGGATTAATCTCACAAACGTGTCGCAATGAGAATAACCTACACGCAAATCAGGATTGATTAACACATGCCAAAAATAAACAGACCACGCCGTGGCTCTCTTGCATTCAGCCCCAGAAAGCGTGCAAAGAGTCCGATCCCGAAATATCAATCGTGGCCCTTATATGAAGGAGCACCGGTTTTGCAGGGGTTTGCCGGATATAAGGTAGGTATGACGCATATCATCATGGTGGACGATCATAAGGACAGTCCAACCGAAGGGAAGGAGATCATGGTCCCGGTTACGGTGATCGAGATCCCCTCCATGAAAGTTGCAGCCATCCGCGCCTATTCGAGAGACACCTACGGTAAACATGCATTCACCGAGATCTGGGCAGACCAGCTCGATGCAGTGCTCGGCCGCAGGATAACCCTCCCCAAGGATTATGCCCGCGCAACTGCGGAGAAGAAATTTTCCGATGCCCTGAAAGCAGGCCTTGTTGCAGAAATCCACGCGGTGACCTACACCCAGCCTGCCGCAATGTCGGGTGTTCCGAAGAAAGTCCCCGACCTGATGGAGATCAAGGTTGGCGGTGCCGACATCAGCAAGCAGTATGAGTTCGCACTCGGCCTCCTTGGAAAGGAGATCAGCCTGAACAATGTGATCCAGACCGGCGCCTATGCAGACATCACTGCAATCACCACCGGAAAAGGTACCAATGGTGCAGTCAAGCGCTGGGGTATCGCCCTCCGCAAGCGCAAGCATTCGGTCGGCGGTAAGGAACGCCACATTGGTACCCTCGGACCATGGAACCCTCACCACATTAGGTGGCAGGTTCCCCAGATCGGTCAGCTCGGCTTCCAGCAGCGCACGGAATTCAACAAGCGCATCCTGAAGGTCAGCGAGAATGCCGGGGAGATCACGCCCGCCGGCGGATTCCTCCACTACGGTGTTCTCAAGAGCCCGTATATGCTTGTCAAGGGTTCGATCCCGGGCCCGGTCAAGAGACTTATCCGTATCCGCCCCGCTATCCGCCAGGGAGAACATGTCGTCAGGATGCCGGCAATCCAGTTTGTGAGCGTCCAGAGCAAGCAGGGATGATCAGAGATGAAAGCACAGGTTAGAACACTTGAAGGCGGAATTGCAAAGGATATCGAACTTCCCGAGCTCTTCTCTGAAGAGTACCGCCCCGATCTGATCAAGAAGGCAGTCATGGCCCTGCAGAGCACACGCCGTCAGGCACACGGCTCACACCCGTACGCCGGTATCAGGTCGTCTGCAGTAGGCTGGGGAAGCGGTCGAGGTTCGTCACACGTCCCGCGTATCAGGAACGGCTCGCGCGCGGCAAAAGTCCCCCAGGCAAAGGGCGGTCGTGAAGCCCACCCCCCGAAAGTCGCCAAGATATTGATCAAAGAGATCAACCAGAAAGAGAAGCAGAAAGCATTCCGGTCGGCGGTCGCCGCCAGCGTCAATGCGGAACTCATCAAGGGACGCGGCCACAACTTCGACGGACCGGTCCCGGTTGTCCTTGAGGACAAGTTTGAGTCGATTGACAAGACAACGGATGTCATCTCTGCTCTTACCGCAGCAGGTGTCTTCCACGATATTGAGCGCGCAAAGGAGAGCAGGAAGGTCCGTGCAGGGCGCGGAAAGATGCGTGGCCGCAGGTTCAAGCAGCGAAAGAGTCTCCTGATCGTCACCTCCGACAGCCCGCTGCGTGCGGCAGGAAATCTCGCCGGTGTCGACGTAGTAACGGTTGACCAGCTGAATGTCGAATACCTTGCCCCGGGCATGCTCGCCGGACGCCTGACCGTCTGGACCGAGAGTGCAATCACCCGGCTGGAGGGAAGATAACATGACCCTGAAATATCCGTTTGTTACGGAAAAGGCAATGGTCCTCCTGGAAAACCAGAGCAAACTCCAGTTCCTCGTCAGCCGTGACGCCACGAAGCACACGGTTAAGCGCGATATCGAGAAGACATTCGGACAGACTGTCAAGAGCGTTCGCACGATTATGGACATGCATGGTGAGAAAAAGGCCATTGTGTCCTTTGAGAACAACAAGGCCGCTGAGGAGATCCTGAGCCGGCTTGGCATTATGTAAGGTGTGAAAAATGGGACATCGAATCACAACACAAAGCCGCGGCAAGGGTGGCCCGACATACCGGGCACCATCTCACCGGTACAAGGCTGAGCTCAAACACATCGGTGACGACGCCCAGACGATCACCGGCATTGTCATCGATATCGAACACGACCCGGCCCGCAATGCGCCCATCGCCCTCGTCAGATTAACAGATGGGGCAAAGGTCTACATGCTCGTTACCGAAGGAGTAGGCATCGGGGAGCCCGTAATGTGGGGCTCGGTCGGGGAAGTAAAGAACGGTAACACGCTCACCCTCCAGAACATCCCGACAGGTACCTACATCTGTAATATCGAAGCCCGCCCGAACGATGGCGGAAAGTTTGTCCGGTCATCCGGTGTACAGGCAGTTGTCGTTGACAAGATCGAGGACCGGGTCGGTATAAGGATGCCGAGCGGCAAGACCAAGTGGTTTAACCACCGCTGCCGTGCGACTATCGGTATTGTTGCAGGTGGCGGCAGGGTCGAGAAGCCCTTCGTAAAGGCAGGGAACAAGTACCACAAGATGGCGAACACCGCCTCGAACTGGCCCCGTGTCCGTGGTGTCGCAATGAACGTTATCGACCACCCGTTCGGTGGCGGTGGACATCAGCACACCGGTCGCCCGAAGACGATCGCCCGCGGTACTTCCCCGGGAAGGACTGTTGGACACGTAGCAGCACGCAGGACAGGAAAGAGCAGGAAGTGAAGGTATGGCAGCACCTAAAAAGACTCAGAAGAGAATGCCAAGACGGCGTGAAGAGTTCACCTACCGTGGCTATAAAATCGACGAGCTGCAGGCAATGGGTATAAGTGAACTTCTCCCTCTTATGCCTGCCCGTGCCCGCCGTAAAATCGTACGCGGGTTCTCCCGCGGCGAAGAGACGTTACTCGCAAAGATTCGCGACGGTGACGAGAAGATCAGGACACATCTCCGCGACATGATTGTCATGCCCGTAATGATCGGGAAATCGATCGAGATTTATACCGGCAAGGAATTCGCGAAAGTGGAATTCCAGCCTGAGTCCGTCTTCCATTACATCGGAGAATTTGCATTGACGCGCAAGAGGGTTTCTCATGGAAGCGCCGGTATCGGTGCAACAAGAGGCAGCAAATACGTTCCGCTGAAGTGATGGACAATGGCACGAGTTGAATATTCAAACAAAATCAAGGGCGAGAACATTGCAAAGGGCAAGGCCAACGAGCTGAACATGTCGCCCAAGCATTCGATCGAGATTGCCACGTTCATCCGCCACCAGCGCGTGAACGATGCAATCGCGTACCTGAATGACGTCGTGGCCCTCAAGAAGGCAATCCCCTTCCGCAAGTTCAACCGCAATGTCGCCCACAAGCGCGGCCTCCCGGGCAACTGGGATGCGGGACGGTACCCGGTAAAGGCATCGAAGGCATACATCAAGATTCTTGAATCCATCAAGAAGAATGCCGAGTACATCGGCCTTGATGCAGAGAACCTTGAGATCATTCACGCAACGGCAAACCGCGGGAGGGCGCAGAAAGCATTCTTCCCCCGGGCAATGGGAAGAGCAACCCCCAAGGTCCGTGAATCCGTGAACCTCGAGATCATCGTTCGGGAAGTGGCGTAATATGGCAGTTGAGAGGAAATTTATCTCTGAAGGTGTCCGCAAGGCCCGTGTCGAGAAGTACCTGACAAAGGAACTCAAACGCGCAGGCTACGGCGGTATGGATATTGCACGGACGCCGCTTGGAACCCAGGTCACCATCTTTGCCGAAAAGCCCGGTATCGTCATCGGAAAGGGCGGGAAGCTGGTCCACCAGCTCACCCTTGACCTTGCACAGAACTATGGTGTCGAATCACCCCAGATCGAGGTCCAGCAGGTTACAAACCCCAGTTTCAATGCCCAGATCATGGCAGAGCGGCTGGCAAATGCCCTTGAGAGGGGCTGGTACTTCCGTAAGGCGGGATCGAGTATCCTTCGCCGTGTGATGGACTCCGGTGCACTCGGGTGCGAAGTCGTGATCGCCGGTAAGCTTACAGGTGCCCGCGCGAGGACCCAGAAGTTCACCGAAGGATACATCAAGCACTGCGGTGAGCCAAGCAACACGATTGTCGAGAAGGGTTACGCCGTGGCAATCAAGAAGCTCGGTGTCATCGGTGTTCAGGTAAAGCTTGTCCCGGCAGGCGCGAAGCTGCCCGACCACTTCTCGGTTATCGAACAGGAAAAGAAGCGCCCTGCACCCAAAGTCTCTGTCACCAGCATTGGTGAAGTTGCCTCCGATGAGCCGGCGCTTCCTGACGATGTTCCCTATGTGGAGGAACAGTAATGGCAATATTCAGGGCTCACGATGTCCAGCAGCTCTCCGATGTAGAACTGCAGGAACAGATAGGGAAACTCCGGATGGAGCTTGTCCAGCACTATGGTAAAGTCAGTGCCGGTGGTGCGACAGAAAACCCGGGACACATACGGGTGCTCCGGAGAACCATCGCCCGGATCATAACCGAGCAGAACCGCAGGAGAACTGCATGATCTCTCCCCAGAACGTTCTCCGGCACGAGCTCATCGGCCTCAACGTTCTGGTATCAGGAGCCGCAAATCCCCTTCACCGGGGTCTTTACGGTCGCATCATCGATGAAACAAAGAACCTGTTTGCAATCGAGACGCAGACGGGGGTGAAGCGCATCCCGAAGATGCACAGCCGGTTCCGGCTGCATCTTTCTGGAGGCGAACTTGTCGAGATCGATGGATCGGTAATGGTACTGGCTCCTGAAAAGAGGATCAATCTGCATGAGAAGAAGAGGATACCATAATGGCACTTAACATTGGATTAAACGTCCCCGCTCCTGATAAGGAATGCCAAGACGCTAATTGTCCGTTTCACGGCACTTTACCGGTGCGCGGCCAGGTGATCACCGGTAAAGTCGTGAGCGACCGAATGATGGGAACGGCCGTAGTTGCACGCAATTACCTGCACTACGTCCGCAAATACAAGCGTTATGAAAAGCGCAGCTCGAAACTTCACGCCCACAACCCTCCCTGCATCCAGGCAAAGGTTGGCGATGTTGTCAAGATCGCCGAGTGCAGGCCGCTCTCGAAAAGCACGACGTTTGTAATCGTTGAGGTGCAGAAGCCATGAAGGCGAAGCAGTCAAAGACGCCGCGCTCGCTCGCAACAGGAACGAGACTTGCCTGCGCAGACAATACCGGTGCCCGGACCGCACAGATTATCTCGGTCTTCGGTTACCACGGTGTCAGGCGCCGTCAGCCCAAGCTGGGTCTTGGGGATATCGCGACGGTCAGTGTCCAGAAAGGCACCCCCGATATGCGCCGCAAACTCGTGCGGGCGGTTGTCATCCGTGCGAAGAAGGAGATGCGCAGGCCAAACGGTGTACGTGTCTCATTTGACGACAACGCAATCGTCATCGTCGATGAGAAGAATGAACCAAAAGGCACTGAGATCAAAGGTCCGGTCGCCCGTGAAGTGGCAGAGCGTTTCCCGAAACTCGGCTCCATGGCCACTATCATTGTGTGAGGTGTGAAGCATGGTAAGAATTGAGAGCTCACAACCAAGAAAACAGAGAAAAGCGCGCTATAACGCACCTTCACACGTCAGGACAAAATACCTCAATGCACCCTTATCCGATGCACTGAAGGAGAGATACAAGGCAAAGACCCTGCGTGTCGTCAAAGGCGACACCGTGAGAGTCCTGCGGGGCGATTTCGTCGGAGATGAAGGCGTTGTCGATGGCGTGAAAACTACGAAGTCAAAACTCATCGTCCACGGTGTATCGTCAACAAAGGCCGATGGAACAGAAGTTCCACGGCTGATTGACGCGTCGAATGTCCAGCTGACAAAGCTCAATCTGGCTGACAAGCGCCGGGAAGCAAAATTATCGGAGGCTGAATAATGTCAGATCACCTGAAGCGGCTGAACGCGCCGGATTCCTGGCACATTGCCCGGAAGACCTCCAAGTTCATCACGAAGACAGCGCCCGGGCCGCACAATGCAAATGCGATGCCGATTGCTGTCTGGCTCCGTGACCACATGGGGTTTGCGCGCAACTTAAAAGAAGTCAAGCAGATTCTCGGCCAGAATGATGTAGTTATCAATGGCAGG
The DNA here is from genome assembly GCA_030919125.1 of Methanoregula sp. SKADARSKE-2. Classification (GTDB taxonomy): domain Archaea; phylum Halobacteriota; class Methanomicrobia; order Methanomicrobiales; family Methanospirillaceae; genus Methanoregula. Next base: position 381,854 of record CP121470.1, on the reverse strand, counting down.
GCATGCCGGGATCCGAAGATGGGTATTGGGATCTTCGACATCATTGCCCTCCCCAAGATCGGGAAATACTTCCGTATCCTCCGGGATAAAAACGGCCGCCACGTATCGATCGAGATCGATGCAGAAGCAGCAAAGACCCGGCTCTGCAAAGTCAGGAACAAGACGATTATCACCGGTGGAAAGGTCCAGCTGAACATGCGGGACGGGGCAAACCTCCTCGCTGACAACAGCTACAAAGCAGGAGACTCGATTGTCCTCTCCCTCGAACCGGAAGACCGGTTCAAGATCGTTGAGCACTTCCCCTTCGCTGTCGGCAACATGGCCATGATTATCGGCGGAAAACACTCGGGCAACGTAGCCAGGATCGTGGACATTATCAAGATGTCCGGCAGTGTTCCCAACAAGATCATCCTCGAGGATGAAGCGACCCGGACAAAGTTCGACACGATCACGTCCTATATCTACATGGTCGGGAAGCAGACACCCGCAATTACCAAGTGGGGGATTGAACAGTGACGTCGATGCGTGATGTCTACATAGACAAGGTTGTCGTTCACATGGGTGTCGGCGAGAGCGGAGAGAAGCTCGTCAAAGCCGAGAATATCATGAAGAAGATCACCGGTCAGTCACCGATCCGGAGCATCGCAAAGAAAACCCAGCCTGCTTTCTCCGTCAGGAAGGGCATGCCCATCGGCTGTAAGGTAACACTTCGCGGAAAGCCGGCACGGGATTTCTTCGCAACTGCCGTTGCCATCCTCAACAAGACCGTTTTCGAGAGCCAGTTCGACAAGAGCGGGAACATCTCGTTCGGTGTTGAGGAACACACGGATTTCCCAGGCATGTCCTACGATCCCCAGATTGGTATCTTTGGCATGGACGTGAACGTCGTTCTCGAGCGCAAGGGCATCCGGATTACCCGCAGGCGCATGGAGCAGAAGAAGCTCCCGGCCCGACAGCGCGTTAACAAGGAGGATGCCATTGCGTTCCTCAAAGAGAAGTACCAGGTGGAGGTGCGCTAATGGCAGGAGAGAGAAAGAAGATCTTTGGTCGCGGTGCAAACGAGTGCAAGATGTGCGGGCGCAAACAGGGCCTTGTACGAAGGTACCACATCATGTTTTGCCGCCAGTGCTTCCGCGAATGGGCCTCGAAGATTGGCTTCAAGAAGATGAGCTAGAGGAGGGACCACGATGACACGAACAAATACAATAGCAGACGGGATGTGCGCATTAAAGAATGCCGGCGACACCGGCAAGGCTGTGTGCACTATCGAGCCCGCAAGTAAACTCCTTGGTTCAATGCTCCGCATTATGCAGGACGCCGGTTATATCGGCGGTTTCGAATTTGTGGAAGACGGCCGGGGCGGGCAGCTCAAGGTTCAGCTTACAGGAAGAATCAACCGCTGTGGAGCAATAACCCCATGGTTCTCGGTGCAGCTTGACGAGATGGAATACTGGGAGAAGCAGTACCTGCCCGGAAAGAACTTCGGGCTCCTGATACTCTCGACCTCGCGCGGAGTAATCTCGCATGAACAGGCGAGGAAAGACGGCATCGGCGGAGAATTGCTGGGGTACGTCTATTAGACAGGTGCGATGATGTCGGCAGTCAGAAAAGTGAAGATTCTGGATGGCGTAAAAATCCATCTGGATGGAACGCAGCTCCGTGTGACCGGTCCAAAAGGCCAACTCTCACGTAACATGCGGTTTCCTCAGGTGACGGTCACCTGTGATGACAAGGAAGTCACCATTTCAACCGAATCGAGACGCAAAGAGATCACCTCAATGGTCGGAACGCTCGAAGCCCACACCAAAAACATGTGCCGTGGCGTTACCGAGGGATTTGAGTACCGCATGAAGGTGGTGTACAGCCACTTCCCGATCCAGCTCAAGCTCCAGGGAAGCAGGCTTGAAATCGCCAATTTCCTTGGTGAGAAGAAAGCACGCTACGCCCGGATCGAGCAGGGAGTCACCGCGAAAGTCGCAAACGATGAGGTTGTCCTGACCGGGATCGACCGCGAGCTCGTAGGTACATCCGCAGCAAATATCGAGCATGCAACCCACATCCGCAACCGTGATCCGCGGGTCTTCCAGGATGGTGTTTACATGGTTCAGAGGAGCTGAAGAGAATGGCTGCTGAAATTAAGCGCCTGATCAAGGTGCGCGTCGAGAAGGGAGCATCCTTCAAGCGCGACGGATACGGAAAGAAGAGGCAGCTCTCTGACTCGTGGAGAAAGCCCCGGGGACAGCACAACAAGCAGCGGGAGCAGAAGAAAGCAAAAGGTGCTCTCCCGAAACCAGGTTTCGGAAGCCCGATTGCCGTTCGCGGTATGCACCCGAGCGGATTCTTCGAGACACTTGTCTCTTCGGAAAAGGATCTGGAGGGGGTCAACCCGGCAACCCATGCAGTCCGGATATCCGGAACTGTCGGTGACCGTAAGCGTGCGGGCCTGCAGGAAAAGGCAATCGGTGCCGGTCTCAAAGTCTTGAACGCAAAAGTTGTCAAGGCTCCGGCTCCGGCAGCGGCAGAAAAGTCCGCCGAACCGAAGGAAGAAGCCAAGCCGAAGAAAGAAGAGAGAAGATCGGTGAAAGCCAAGATCTCGGCGGCGATCTCTCCCAAGAAGGAGAAGGCTGCAGCCGGTGAAGAGAAAAAAGCCCCGGTAAAGAAAGCGGTGAAGGCAAAACCGGCAGAAGCACCGGCGAAAAAATCTGCAAAGAAACCGGCAGCAGAGGCCAAGGAAGCAAACCCCAAGGCAGCAACAAAGCCAAAAACCGCAAAGAAGAGCGATTCTGGGGTGAAGAAGAATGAGTGACGTAGCAAACCAGAAACGCATCGTTGCCTCGATATTAAAGTGCGGTGTCAATCGCGTCTGGTTTGACCCAGCGCGCTTATCGGACATCGAGGATGCAATTTCCCGTGAAGATCTCCGGGGACTCGTCGCCGAAGGCGTCATCAAGGCACGCCAGAAGAAAGGCGTCAGCCGCGGCAGGGCCCGCGCACGTATTGCCCAGCGCTCTTATGGCCACCGCAAGGGGGCCGGGAAACGGAAGGGGGCAGCAGGCGCCCGCAACCCGAGCAAGACCGCATGGGTCCAGAAGATCCGTGCCATCAGGAAGGTACTCGTTGAACTCCGCGATGCCGGGACGATCGACAGGCATATGTACCGTATTCTTTACCGGAGAGCGGCCGGTGGGCAGTTCAGGAGCGTCGCGCACATGAAGGCGCAGATGGAGATCCTCGCAGGGAGGATGAAGTAACATGGCGACAGGACCACGGTATTTTGTTCCGTTCCGGAGACGGCGCGAGGGCAAAACCGATTACTACAAACGAACCCGGCTTGTCGTTGCAGATGCGCCGAGAATGGTAGTCCGCAGGACAAACCGTCATATTATCATCCAGCTCGTTACTGCAGAGATGGATGGCGACCGCACCCTGGTCGCAGCAAACTCTGCGGAACTGGAGAGCTACGGTTACAAGGGATCGATGTCCAACACCCCGGCAGCATACCTAACCGGAATGCTCTTTGCGGTGAAGGCAAAGAAGGCACACTACGATTGTGCCGTCCTGGACATTGGTCTCAACCGTGCAACCCCCGGAGCGCGGGTCTTTGCTGCCCTTAAGGGTGCAGTCGAAGCAGGACTCGATATCCCTCACGGCGAAGAGATCCTCCCCTCAGATGAGCGGGCGAAAGGAGCCCATATTGCCGCATACAACAAAAATGCCGGCGATATCGTAAAGATTGTCGAACAGGTGGCAGACGCCATAAAGAAGGAGATGGTGTAAATGGCATATGAAAAGCAGGAGTGGCATCCGGTCACCGGTCTCGGCAAGCTCGTCGCCTCGGGAGAGATCAAGAGTATTGATCAGGTCCTTGAAAGCGGAAGACCGATCAAGGAGCCCGAGATCGTCGATATGTTCCTCCCCGATCTTGAGGATGAAGTACTCGACATTGCCATGATGCAGCGTATGACCGATTCGGGCCGTCGTGTCCAGTTCCGTGCGGTTGTCATCGTTGGCAACCGGAACGGGTACATCGGTTTTGGCCAGGGCAAAGATGTCCAGGTCGGCGATGCGATCAAGAAGGCTATCGTCAAGGCAAAGATGAACCTGGTGAAGGTTCAGCGTGGCTGTGGCAGCTGGGAGTGCGGATGCGCTTTGACGCACTCGATCCCCATGCAGGTCGAAGGCACTGCAGGCAGCGTCCGGGTGACGCTCAAGCCGGCCCCCCAGGGTATCGGTCTTGTCACCGGCGATATCAGCAAGAAAGTGCTCGAACTTGCCGGGATCAAGGATACCTGGACGTTCGCGCGCGGACAGACGAGGACAACGATTAACTTTGCCAAGGCAACCTTCAACGCCCTCAAGCAGACCAATATGATCCGGACGGGGAGGTCGCAATAAATGTACGCGGTTGTTCAGGTTCGCGGTGTGGTCAAGACCCGCCAGGATATCAAAGACACGTTGAAGATGCTCCGTCTTCACCACATCAACCACTGCGTGCTCGTTCCGGATACCCCGGAAAATCTCGGCATGATCCAGAAGGTCAAGGATTATGTCGCTTTTGGCGAGGCCGATGCAGCGACCATCGAGACCCTGTTGCTCACCCGCGGCCGGGTCATTGGGGATGCACCCCTTACGGATGAATACATCAAGTCGAACTCGACGTACGGTACGATTGCGGAATTTGCCCAGGCTCTTGCCGGTGGCGAGACGAAACTGCGTGAGGTCCCGGGTCTCAAACCCGTGCTCCGCCTTCACCCTCCCCGCAAAGGCTACAAGACCACCAAGCGGACCTTCCCCCAGGGTGGAGCGCTTGGCTATTATGGCCAGGAGATCAATACTCTCCTCTACAGGATGAGGTGACGAAGATGCCAACCAACAAACGTTCAAAGTTCCGCGGATCGCGGACATGCGGTGGCGGCACTCACAAGAACCGTCGCGGTGCAGGAAACCGGGGTGGCCGTGGGCGCGCGGGAATTAACGCCCATCACTTCGTCAGGTGGTACAAGGAGATCGGTGGACGGGTCTTTGGGAAGGATGGATTCTTCCATAACCCGGCAACCACGGTAACCGCCATCGATATCGGGGCGATCGATCAGATTATCCCCTCTCTGCTTGCGCAGGGAATTGCAAAAGAGGACGGGGATACCGTATCACTCAATATTGCGGATATGGGTATCGAGAAGGTACTGGGCAGCGGAAGAGTTACAAAAAAGCTCAATATCTCCGCGCAGGCATTCTCAGAACAGGCAAAGGCAAAGATCGAGAAGATGGGCGGGAAGGCGCTAGTCGCCTGAGTCCCCTACAAATATTTCTGGTGAAACAATGGGAACCCTGCTGGACCGAATGGAACCCCTGCTCGCTGCGATGCCCGCAGTCAAGAGCCCCGAGGGACACGTCCATTTCAAGAATAAACTGATCTGGACTATTGGAATTCTGATTCTGTATTTTGCCCTGACGAACATACCGCTCTTCGGGATCGAACCGTCATCCCAGGATTTGTTCTCGGCATGGCGTGCACTGCTTGCCGGTGCAACCGGTACGATCGTTCACCTGGGTATCGGCCCTATCGTCACGGCCTCCATCGTTCTCCAGCTCTTAAAAGGGGCAGACATCCTTCACATCGATACCAGTGAGACCCGCGGACAGGTCATGTACATGGGCCTGCAGAAGATCCTCATCATCGTGATGATCGTTATCGAAGCTGCACCAAACCTTGTTGGTGGTTTTATGCAGCCGGATCCGGCCATCGCCCAACAGTTCTTCGGCGGTAACCTCTTCGCAGTATCGCTCATCATCTTCCTCCAGATCTGTATCGGTGGTATCCTTGTATTCCTCATGGATGAGGTAGTAACGAAATGGGGTATCGGCTCCGGAGTGGGTCTCTTCATCATAGCAGGAATATCGCAGGCGATTATCAATGGATTCATCAACTGGGCCCCGTTAATCGACCAGTACCCGGTTGGTTTCTTCCCCCGCCTTGTTGCGATCGGAATGGGTGGTGGCAGTTATATCGAGTATTTCGGTAAGGATCTCCTCGCATTCGTCACAACCATTGCAATCTTCTTAATCATCGTCTATGTTGAATCGACGCGCATAGAGATCCCGCTTGCTCATGCGCAGGTGCGTGGAGCGCGGGCCCGTTTCCCCGTAAAACTCATCTACGCCAGCGTCCTGCCTATGATTCTTGTCCGTGTATTACAGGCAAATATCCAGATGGTGGGCATGCTCCTGTCCGGTGCAGGTATCAAGATTTTAGGGGACTTTGATAAATCGCGACCGATCGACGGTCTGATGTGGTATCTCGCCCCGGTTAATGGACCGAGCGACTGGATGTGGTGGGGGGCTAACAATCTTGGTCATGATTCAGGGCAGGTTCTATTACGTCTCGGGATAGATGTTACATTCGTAGTAGTTGGCGGTGCGATCTTCGCACTGTTCTGGATCAAGACCGCCGGCCTCGATTCAAAAGATGTCGCCCGGCAGATTCAGATGTCGGGGATGTCCATCCCCGGCTACCGAAGGAACCCGCAGGTACTGGAAAAGTACCTGGACCGGTATATACCCCGTGTAACCGTTATCGGTGGCGTCTTTATTGGTCTGCTCAGCGTTATTGCAAACCTCTTTGGTGTCATCGGTGCCGTAAGCGGAACGGGTCTGCTCCTGACGGTCAGTATAACGTACCGCCTCTACGAAGAGATAGCAAGCCAGCAGATCATGGAAATGTACCCGTTCATGCGGACGTTCTTTGGCAGAGAATGACAGGGTAATGGGGTAGGATGATGGGAAAGAAGGTCATCATAACCGGTGTACCGGGTGTCGGTAAGACAACGGTCGTCAACAAGGCGTTAAAAACCCTCAAGGAAATGGGTGTCGAGTACACGTCGATCAATTTCGGCTCGTTCATGTTCGATGTTGCCAGAAGCGACGACATTGTCCAGGACCGCGACCAGATGCGAACGCTCGATCGGGGAGTCCAGAAACGGCTGCAGCAGCGGGCCGGGCAGGCCATAGCCCAGGTCACCGGCAATGTGCTTATCGATACCCATGCGTCGGTCAAGACACCAAAAGGCTATCTTGCGGGGCTTCCCGAATGGGTGCTACGCGAGATTATGCCGGATATCATTGTCCTCGTTGAAACCGACAATGACCAGATCCTCATGCGGCGGCTGACCGACGAGACCCGGTCCCGTGACAAGGAAGGATACAACTCGATCGCCGAGCACCAGCAGTTCAACCGTTCGATCGCTGCTGCGTACGCAATGATGACCGGCTGTACCATCAGAATCGTAACCAATCCCGACTTTTTACTCGAACGATCATCAGCAGAATTAGTTGAAGTCCTGAGGTGACGAGATGGAATTTGGAAAAATCTGGGATAAATATGGCATATACATCGCACTCGGCTTCATGATGCTGATGATGTTCTCATACAGCGTCGAGTGGCTCCGTGTCGGTGTCGGAAAAGAGATCGATGTCGTATTCGCGCCGCTCGTGGACGAATTCAAAATTCCGTTCTTTATCTTGATCGTCATACTCTCGGCCCTCACCGGTCTGTATTCATCGATCATTCAGAAATATACGATTGATTATGACCGGATGACCGATGCACAGGCGCGGATGAAAGAGTTCCAGAAAGAGTACCGCGAGGCGCAGCTCTCTCAGGACGAGAAGAAGATCAAGAAACTCGATGCAAAGAAAGACCGGGTAATGCGGGAGCAGCTTGAGATGTCCCAGCAACAGTTCAAGCCGATGGCGTATATCCTTGTCCTGACCGTTCCCATCTTCTTCTGGCTGCTCTTCCGGCTTAACGAGGTCGTCCACACCACCATCACCCTGCCCTATGCAGGGACACATTTACTCACTGAGCCGGCTCTCTGGATTCTTCCTGCGTGGATGGTTTGGTACTTTATCTGCTCGATCACCCTCAGTCAGGTGATCCGGAAATCCCTCAATATCGGAGGTCTTTGATGCGCATCACCGTGAGCGGGTTGCCCGGAAGCGGGACAACCTCACTCTCACGGTATCTTGCCCAGCGCCATGGCTTTTCCATGATCTCTGCGGGGGAAGTCTTTCGCCAGCTCGCAAAAGAGCATAAGCTGGAACTTGCCGACTTTGGCCGTCTGGCGGAAGAAGATCCCTCGTTCGACAGGATGATCGATGCGCGCCAGAAGGAGATCTCGGAAAGGAGCGACAATATCATTGCAGAAGGCCGTCTATCAGGGTGGATGGTCTCGAATGCCGATCTCCGGATCTGGCTTTTTGCACCCATTGACTGCAGGATAAAACGGATAGTCTTCCGGGACCAGATCGCGGATGAAAAATCTGCAGCGCAGGTAACGCTCGGACGAGAACTCTGCGAGGCTGGCCGGTACAAGTCCTACTACTCTATCGATATTAATGATCTCTCGATCTACCAGCTCATACTGAACTCCGAGCTTTGGACGGTCGAAGGGTTGGGAGCGATTGTCGATACCGCGATCGCACAGATGAACAACCCCGCAAAAGGTTAGTTCCGTCATTTTTTGGTTTTCCGGAAACCACTTATTGCTCCGGATCATGAGCTTGTGAGAACTTTTATACGCTAATCACGGAGTGAGTGTTTGTGGAAGATCCTGTTCTGATCCAACTGGTCCATTCATGGGATGAAGAGGATATCGCCGGTCTTTATCGCGCCGGTGGTTGGTGGAAGGAAGAATATCGCGTGGAGGATATCCGGCATCTTATCCGGGGTAGTTTTGCCTTCGCGGTTGCAAGTGAGCGGAAGACCGGGGCTGCGGTAGGGATGGGGAGGGTCCTTTCTGACGGGGTTTCTGACGGTTATATTCAGGATCTTATCGTTCTTCCCGCGTTCAGGAAGAGGGGAATAGGATCCCGAATTGTCGAAGCACTCGTTGAGAGGTGTAATGAGTGCGGGCTTACCTGGATAAGTCTCATCGCCCAACCGGGGACGGCACAGTTCTATACTCCGCTGGGCTTTGAGGTGATGAAAGGGCATATCCCTCTGATTTACCGCGGAGGGGAGTAGGTTGCTTGAGCAGGAAGATTTTCGACCGGTGAAACTTGAGGATCGGGATCTCTTTGTCCGCCATTTTGAGAAATATCCCCAGACTCACAGCGATAATACTTTCACAAACATGGTCTGCTGGAACCATTATGCCCACTACCAGTATGCGTTGGTGAACGGGAATCTGATCCTTGCCAGCACGATTGATGGGATAACCCGGTTCCGACCCCCTATCGGTCCCAGGGATCCAGAATTGCTCAAGTCCCTGGTCCTCCTTGCTTTTGAGGTCAGTGACGATGAGCCGATCGTTCTTATCGATCCTGCGACTGCCGAATGGATGAGAACAGTCTGTCCAGGCCTGATTCTTGTTCCGGACCGGAATCACTTCGAATACGTCTACTTGGCATCGGATCTGGCAGATCTTCCGGGAAAGAAGTATCTTACGATTCGTCACCAGGTCAATAAATTCAGAAAAAACTGCAGGTATTCCGTTGAGCCTGTCACTGACAACAACCGCGAGGAGGTTAAACGCTTCCTCATCGAATGGTGCGAATGGAAAGGCTGCGAGGGAGATCCGGTCCTCGCCCACGAGAAGGAGGCAATGTTTTTTGCCATCGACAATTTTGAAAAACTGGCGATCTCCGGGTTGGTTATCCGGGTTTATGGAAAGGTCGGCGCTATCTCTCTCTTTGAACCTATCAATGCTGATACCGCCCTCGTCCATTTCGAGAAAGGGATGCCGGACTGCGACGGGATCTACAAGGAGATCAATATGGAGACGGCAAACCTTCTCCGGAAGGATTTCACGTTCATCAACCGGGAGAGCGATCTGGGTCTTGCCGGGCTTCGGGAAGCCAAAATGCGTTATCATCCCGTTCAGATGGTGGAAGTGTATACGGTACAACGGTCCGCAAAAAAACCTCTCAGCAGAACCCCTGCTAACTGGTAAGAAACCCTCCTTTTCTCGTCTCCTTCTCCCAATCCTTGACTGAAACTTCTCCCTGAGTGTGATGTGATCCGGGGGCGCTCACTCCCGTTTCGGATTCGTCCTTCGAAGCATCTCCTGCGCATGGATTGGACCCGGGTTTTTCATCCAGAAGGGGTCTCATGGTAACCTGTGGAGATAACCACGTCACGTCATCTCGACTCTGGTCAATGATTCGGGACAGAAAATACCCGCCCGGAGAAAAATGGGGGTTCAGTGGATAGCAAGTGCCATAATGCCGGATGCGATGATCTTGACCGCAATCGCCGCGACCAGCATACCGAGCACTTTTCCCATGATATCTGTCACGACCGGCCCAAGGATACCCTGTATCTTCTCTGCGAAATAGAGGATAAGCCAGGTTGCGAGGAGCGCAGCGGTAATTGCCACGAACGGTACGAGGATCTCGTAAGTGCTGGAGAGGAGCATAACCGTTGTGATCGTGCCGGGTCCGCAAAGGAGAGGTGTCCCGATAACGACTCCGGCCGCGGTTGCCGAATGGTTCTTGCATGTCCCGATATCGATGCCGAGAGTCTCCTGGATACCGAGAATAAAAAGCAGGATCCCGCCGGCGATCTGGAAACTGGGCAGGTTCAGACCGAGGATATCAAAGATTGTCGTATTGAAAAAGAGGAACAAGTACATCAGTCCCCCTGCTACAGATACGGCAATGAATGCCTGCTTGTGTATCTCTTTTGCCGTCTGGCCCTTGACCATCGCAGCAAAAATCGGCACCGATAGGAGCGGGTCGAGAATGATAAAAATTGCCGCGAACGAATAAAGAATCCCGGGAAGAAGGTCCACCATAGTCTGAGCTAAGATATAAGCGCAGCTTGCGGATAAATGGGGGGGGTCTCACCCAGGAGAAAACCAGAAACTTCCTGACCTTCCATTGCAGAACACCTTAACGCCGGAGAAGGTATGCGCTGAAGGGATGGGATCACATCGTTACTGCCGGTAGATTTCCAGAATCCGGGCCTCTGGGAATCAGGATATTACCCGAAAAAGAACTCCGGGAGATTTCCGGTATTGGTATAGCCTCTTTATCCTCAGTACCGTGATAGTTGGCATCCGGCGCGAGCTCGAGCCGCTCAACCCCTTTTATCCACTTGTATCCCTTTATTCCCGGCAACCAGTTCGAAGGAAACCCTCGTTTGGCGGCAGCGGTGACATTGTTCAGCCTGTAGGCCATGAGAATGTCCCCAACGGTAAAGTACTCCCCCGTAAATGAGCTGGTATATTCATCATGGGCTTGGACTATCACGGTTTTTGCACCGGGTGATATCCCCGCTTCGTTCAGCAGATCGCGGAGAAGGACGCCCCGCCAGAGAAGGGTTGCATCCAACCCTTCGACGCAGTGGAGGGTTTCGTGTACGACTGGTGGTGGGAAATTGCGTCATCGTACGGAGGTCATTGTCCGGTTGGTCTGAGGATCAGAGAGTAATCCGGTATCCTTACGTGCTGCGGATCTTTGTTTGCAGTTTCATGAAGATCTTTACTGACCGAGAGTGGTTTTCCCTGGTAATTGCAAACTTCGACCGCAGAAAGTTCTATGGGTGCTCCGCAAAAAAGCCCCCTTGTGAAAATGATTGCAGCGGGGAGGACAATTCTGCAAGCATTATGATCCCTCCCATTCGTATTGACGAGTTGTTCACATTACCTTTCCCTGCGTGGAATAGTTGTGCGATTGTACCAAGTACTTGATTCAGATGGATTTATGGGGGAATAGCAACCCGGCGTTCTTCCACAACATTGATGAACCGGAACCCTCTATTACTTCCTGTTTAGCTGCCTTCCCGGAGGAATTCCTGGGACAGGAGGAGAATGGTGACGGTGTTATGGTAAAAACTGCGACTCCCGGAGAGAAAAGTACTGCCCCTGTGAAAAAGACCGGCGCAGGCAAGACGACCCGATCGGTAAAGGCCCCGAAGACCCCTATAAAAAAGACCAGAGGAAGGCTTGCAGTTGCGGGGAAGGGACCGGTGACGACTCTGAAAAAAGGCAAGACCCCGGTAAAACCCGTAACAAAAAAGGTCCCCAAGGCTTCAGGGAAAAAAACCGCAACCATAGCCCGGTACCGATGCAAACTATGCGGGTACGTGTACTCGCCTCTCAGGGGGGAGCCTCATAATAATATCCCTGCCGGGACAGGATTTGACGACCTTCCCGAAGATTACGTATGCCCCATCTGCGGTTATGAGGGCAAGGGGAGGATTGGGAAGTGGGGATTTGAGGAATGGCACGCCACCCGGTATATCTGTTCCGTATGCGGGTATGTCTACGATGAAAAACGCGGAGAGCCTCATCGCGGCATAAAGGCAGGGACAAAATTCGAGGATCTTCCCGATGATTATATCTGTCCTGTCTGTGCCCTTGATCCGAAGATCCGGGTCCAGTTCGGGAAAGTCTTCAAACAGGGGTTTGAAGCCCTTAATATTTCCTGATCCTTTTTTGTACGATAACGGTGTATCCGCTTGCCCGGTTATGGGGTGGATCAGAGCAATAAATCTCGATCTTATTATCCCCTCCATCCGATGATTGATCGAGACGCTATCCGGAGGGATAAGTATGACAGGATGGAACAGGTCGCTTGATATTGTGATGGAACAGAAGAAGGGATGCTTGGGCGGCTCATTTTTTTGTGCCGATCCGGTTTCTATCCGTGAATCCACCGGCACCCTGTGCACATTCAAAGCATTCTTCCCTGGTAATGACGAGGCATTCCTCTGAATTCCGAGGCACACTGGAGCGGAACCTGCCATCGAGAGAAACGCTGGCTTATCTCTCTTGAAACGCTTTTTGCCTGTTTGGATATCGACCCGTATCCTGCCGATGTGCTCGGTAGGCTAACCCAAAAAGAGATCCCCTTGTGAACGATGAGATGAAGACCCTTATCAATAACTCCCGGGGAATGGAGACCTTAAAAAGATGATGCCCGCGTTTGGTAACCGGACGGAGATCTTTACCGATTACGATTGGACCGAGCACTCTCTGGATGGGCTTCATCTTCCGGTTATACTGATCCTTTTTCTGAACGTTCAACGGAAATCCGGCGTTGTTCTCATCTCCTCCCGTAAAATTCCTTTTTCTCCCTTGGGCGCTCGCCCTCATCGCAAGTAGATGTCTATAAACCTACTGGCAGTTTATTATTTATCTGCGTGACACAAAATGATCTCTTTTAATCGCTCTTCCCGGTTTGGGACCGGGCTATGGATCCTTATTGTCTGCCTCCTATCGGGACTGGTGATCGGCTCCGCATCGGCAGCAGACGCGTATTACGATGGTTATCTTGGGGATACAATCGATCTTCATGGGGTCTCGTATACCGGCACCAGGTATTCCTCTTCATGACCGGCCCGAACCTTCCGGCAAACGGCGTAACCCTCCCCGAGATCAGCCTGCGGGCGGACCAAGGAGTTTTACCACGGTAGATCTCAATTCCAACCAGGAATGGTCGTTCAAATGGAACACCGCCCGGCTCCTGTCTCTCATCGATCCCGGGACATACACCGTCTATATCACAACGGAGGCAGTCGATCTCTCCCATCTCGGTGGAAGGAGTACGTACAAGACCCTCAACGTATATCTCCAAGATGCAGGGATTTCCCAGGGCTCGAGCGAACCCGGAACCTACACATTAAACCCGGAAAAACACAGTTCGTCCATATCCGCGGTACCGTCCATGATTATCGCAACGCCAGCCCCGACTCTGAACCAGTCGACTCCGATACCTGTTGCGACAATCACGGCAAGTGTAACAACGACTTCCCTTCCGCTGTTTTCAACTCCGACTCAGGCCGGGATGTTACCCATAACCCCTGCAATTGTTGCCGTCTTCCTCGCCCGTCTGATAGTAATCCGGCGTTTCTCTTAATTACTTGGGAAACCACCATTTTTCGGGAATAGTACGGAATAATGAGGTTCCCGGCTGGATCCGAAGAATGTTTCGGCCCTTGAGAACATGGGGAAAGTATATTATTCTCTGGGTAGGCATGAGGATGCTATCGTCTCGTATGGCCGGGCCCTTGCTCCCGTTCCCGGCTTCAGTTTTGTTCTTGCCTATAAAGGCTCTTCCTTAAGCTGGGAGAGCACGAGGAAGCGATCAGTGGTTTTTGACAAGATCATCGAGACAAGCCCGATCAACCTGTGAGCCATGACGGCAAAGGGTATCGCCCTTTCGCGAACTCGGCAGAAATAACAGAGGTCCTCAGATACTTCGATGAGGCTCTCGCTCTCAACCCAATCAACGCGTTTGTCCGGTACAACAAAGCCATTGCCCTCCGGAATCCTGGCTCGCAGAAGGAAGCGGACGAGGTGATCCGGGGATCAACGCACCGGTCGGGCCAGGATACAACCGGTGCGATACGCAACGGCAATAACGTTTTAATGGCGGAGTGGCTGACTCGGAGAGATCAGGGATCCGGTTTTTTATTTCGGATAAAAGGCCCGCAGTTCTCGCGGAAAATCCTAAAAAAAAATTAGATGAGTTTGAAGATTGGGTGGCTGTCTGATTTGCTCTCGATGCCGAGCTGGCGGGTTGCCTCAAGGACAGTGATATCCGTGTAGGCCTGTGCTGTGATCATTGCTTCTACGTTCTCGATGGGTCCGTACATGATGAGGTCTGCACCGAGGGTGCTTGCAATCATGTTGCATCCGATATCGGGTGCCGACCATGCTGCCTGCTTCATGCCTTCCATACCGCCGAGGTAGTGGTGGGTCATCTGCTCGAGGAGGACGTCGTTGCCCTTGTATCCTTCTGCCATGACCGAGGGGGTCTTCTTTGAACCCTTCCAGCGCTTGAGCCAGGTCCAGGAGACCGTCATGTTGTGGTATGCACCACCGGTGGGGTAGCCGTGGATTGCCTTGCAGGCAAGGATCTCACGGTATGAGCCACCGGAGCCGAGACCGAGCGGGGTTGCTGCGGTGTCGAGAATCGGGCGCTTGATACCGCACTCTTCTGCGATAGCGAGCATACCCTTTGCCTGACCTGCAACGCCACCCTCGACAAGAACTTTCTCACGGCCAACGACCGAAGGGTCGCCGGGGTTGAATGCGAGGACGATGGCCGCGTCAACATCGCTTGCCTTGAGGGCATCGATGTTTTCCTGTGGGATCGAACCGTTGATCGAGTTGTAGATCGCACGGTGAGCGAGACCGACATCGGTGACGTACTTGCACGCGTGGGCGAGTGCCGCTGGTGCTGAGGAGTCCATCAGGAATGCAGTCTTGTTGTCGATGGAATCGAACCAGCTGAAGTAGCTCTCGAACGCTTCCCCGTACTCTGCGATGATCTGGATGAAGTGGGGGACACCGGTCATGTCGGAGAGGACCTGACACCGGTTCCAGAGAGCCTCTGCCTTTGCCTTGTCGATCTTACCCGTGTGGTCATCGAGCACGCACTCGTGCTTGTTGTAGAATATCGAAGCTCCCAATACCGTCGGGTACTCGCCGGGCTGTCCACCGATCTTAGTGCCGTTAAAGTCCCAGACACTCTGTTCTTTCTCGAATCTGAACATTTCTTTTACACCTCCATTACGTCATTGCCATTAATTCCGGACCAGGATCAGCAACATCAATATTACGGTTAACCCAGCAACGAGGCCGTACAGAATACCGATATCCCGCCCGATCTTTCTTCCAACACGCTGTGCAACCTCTGCATCGACGAACTCGATCTGCTTCTCGATCTTGTCGAGGCGCTTTTCGATCTCGAGGAACTGAGGGTTTGCACTTGCAGTGCCCACTTCCTGGCCGCCCGCAGCTTCCTTGACTTCGACAACGATCGGGTCAGCAGCGAACGCACCCGGGTCCCGGGCTTTGAGTTCGTTGATCTTCGCCTTGATCGCGCCGAGGTCTTCGGACTCCATGATGTTGACGAGCTCGACCTGCTCCTGGAAGCGCTTGATCGCAGCATCGTTGAGGTTCTCGATGAAGGGGATTGCACCTTCAGCGCCGACGACACGTCCTTCCTTGATTCCACCCTTGTGGAGTGCGGAAAGGGTCTGGCCTGAGAGGTGTCCCTTCACTTCAGTACCGCAGAGCAGCACGAACCTGATGTTGGGGTTGGAGATGATGTTGGCGATGACTTTCTCAAGACCGAGGTTCTCGGTCTTACAGGAACCGCAGAGTGCCGCTCCTGCATCGCAGATACCCTGTTCATCGAGGTGCGAACCCATGGTGACAACAGCGACGGGGCTGTTTGCGTCTCCTGAGTGGAAGTCGCCCTTGACGAGCGGCCATCCACCTGCTGGTGATTTCTTGTCTGCCATCTTCTTCACCTCAATAATACGGGCACCACAATCAGGATCAGTGCTGTAAGCAGTCCGAGACCGAACCCGACAAGTCCCATGGAGGTAACTGCCGAATCGATCTTGTTCGTCCGGGCGAGGATCTGCGACTTGTAGCGGATGTCCTCCACCATGTTGTCGATCGCAACCATCCGGATCGGTCCTGTTGTTTTAGCTTCTTCTGCCATCTCTTACACCCCCCACACCAGGATTGCAAACAGGGTAAACGAGATGATCAGACCGATCATCAATCCTTCGATCTTGCCTGAGTATACCCCGGCGGCAAACTTATTCCGGTACCCGATGTCGGTGACCATCTTTTCAATGGTCTTCATGCGGGCCGTTATAAGTGCCATCTCTCCTGAGAGCGGACGAGCTTCTCCGGTCGCTTCTTCTGCGCCACCTGCAGCTTCCTTGACTTCGACAACAATCGGGTCAGCAGCGAACGCACCCGGGTCCCGGGCTTTGAGTTCGTTGATCTTCGCCTTGATCGCGCCGAGGTCTTCGGACTCCATGATGTTGACGAGCTCGACCTGCTCCTGGAAGCGCTTGATCGCAGCATCGTTGAGGTTCTCGATGAAGGGGATTGCACCTTCAGCGCCGACGACACGTCCTTCCTTGATTCCACCCTTGTGGAGTGCGGAAAGGGTCTGGCCTGAGAGATGTCCCTTCACTTCAGTACCGCAGAGCAGTACGAACCTGATGTTGGGGTTGGAGATGATGTTGGCGATGACCTTCTCAAGACCGAGATTCTCGGTCTTACAGGAACCGCAGAGGGCTGCGCCCGCGTCACAGATGCCTTGTTCATCGAGGTGTGAACCCATGGTGACGACAGCAACGGGACTGTTTGCGTCTCCTGAGTGGAAGTCGCCCTTGACGAGCGGCCAGCCACTTGCTGGTGATTTCTTGTCTGCCATGTTACTGCCCCCCTGTCATCATCTTGAATGCGATAATTCCTGCAATGAATAGTCCTACGGCGAGACCGTACCAGTACGAGGTGATGGCTCCGCCGATTGCAAGCCCCTTGTCCCTGTTCGGGAAGGATGCAAGGAGGTTGCCAGTCCCTGAGAGCATGTTGATGAGGTCACCACTCGTTGCTTCAAGGATTGCGACTTTCTCGAGGACCGGTGAGAGTGACTCTCCGGCCGAGGTAACGAGACCAACCATCGGGTCGGCTACGAGACCGAATTCCGGGAGAACCTGGATGTATGCCATTTAGTGTCCCTCCACTTCAGGAATCGGTTTCGAGTCGAGCCATGCTGCTGCGTCACGCCTCGAGAGGACGATGTACTCTTTGTATGTGTATACCCAGCCAACGAGCGCAACGATCAGCGAGATTGTCGCCGATACGTGGTCGACTAAGGCATAGGACATGATGGCTGCGACGATCATGCTGAGGAACCCGCATTCTGCGGTGAGCATGAGCATCCTGTCCTGTTTCCAGCCGGGTCCGAGGCACGCGTTGAACGGGTGCTGGATCGCGATCGCCCCGAGGAGGAATGCTACTGCAATGAGACATCCGCCAAGGAACGTGTTTGTACCCATGGTCGTCCCGACTGAGACACTGGTGAGTCCTGTAAAGGTAAATCCGCCGGTCATGAGTGCCGCGAATCCCATAAGGGTGAGTGCTCCGACAACTGCCATCTCGGTCAGTGCCTGGACCATCGCGGGGATTCTCATGTTCAGGACGTTATTTGATACCCAGCCGAGGATGAACCCGACTACTGCCGCAAGGACGACTGCAACGATGGGTGCAGCATCACCGAACTTGGTTGCAAACAGGAATGCGATAGTACCTGAACCAAACGCAATCATACCTGCCGAGGGAACACCGGTCCCGATACCGTAACTGCACAGTACCTTGATGGTGTGGGATCCCCAGATCAGGGCAATGACCGCAGCCAATCCACCGAAGAATGCGAACATTCCGGTGTGGGTGGTGAGTACATTGAGATACGTCAGGTAGAGGCAGACGAGTGTGCCGACAAATCCCGCGATAAGGATCTTGCTGTGCGGGACGCCTCCTTCAATAACTTCAACTTTTACTGACATCTTCAACAACCTCACATTACAACGATCAGGATCGCCACAAGTCCGCAGAGTGCCGATGCAACTGCAGATGCGACGATTGCCCGTGGCCAGCGTTTGAACTTCGGGTCGTGGGGTCCTTCGATGGTTCCCGTGATGTTGTATGCAGTTAGAACTGCATTCACCAGGAAGAGGGCGATGGCAAAAATACCAGCGACCGAGACGGCGATTGGCTCGGCCTGTGCTGATGTTACCTTCATTACACCGGGGAGCGTCGTCTTGTAGAGTTCGAGGAGCTCGATGTAGATGAGCGTACCACCGGCACCACCGAGAATACCTCCGATGACACCGCCGACGAACGAGACGAACGGTAGGCCGTGTCCCTCAGTACCCTGGGACTTGTATTCTGCCTGCGTGTCACCGGTGAT
The DNA here is from genome assembly GCA_030919125.1 of Methanoregula sp. SKADARSKE-2. Taxonomy (GTDB): domain Archaea; phylum Halobacteriota; class Methanomicrobia; order Methanomicrobiales; family Methanospirillaceae; genus Methanoregula. Next base: position 363,125 of record CP121470.1, on the reverse strand, counting down.
GGGGTCCTTTGCGACCTTACCTGATGCAGCGGGAATACCCATGCCGAAGACGTAGACGAAGTTAACCATCATACAGGTGATGGCCATCATCATACCGCCGCCGATTGCGCCGGTCACGACTGCCATCTCTAATCCCTGTTCAGCTGCCCATGCCCCGCCAAAGAGTCCGGCGAGACCTGCACCCGCTGCGAGCATCGCGACACCAGTCGCGATACCGGGTGCCTGTCCCATTGCTGCGGGTGCACCGCCGACCGGGACGAAGTGGACACCGAAACCGATCAGGACACCCCCGATAATAACACCGATGAGTGCCATAAGGCCGATGCCAGGTGAGACAACGTATGCTATCCCGAGCAGGATGATGAGGAGAACAATCCCGACTGCCATTGCGCCGGGGTTAATCGCGCCGCCAGCCTGTGGTTTTGCTGCTACTGCGCTCATGAGGATGCCTCCTTGATTTCCGAGTAGGGTCCGTAGTTCTTCCGTGCCCAGACCTCTATGTAGCGGTCAATGATCGTGAAGATCAGGATAACGAGGATACCTACGATGACTGCGCCCCAGCCGTCAAAGCTCTTCTCGAAGAGGATCGTGCGCCAGAGTTCGAGAAAAACAATCAGACCAAAACAGAGACCGGATGCTGCACCGCCAATCTTTGCGGTGAACCAGCCATTGTCGAGTGAGTTGCGCTCGCCTGCTTCGGCGTAGCGTACGATGTTCCCTGATGCTGATATCGGGACACCGGCACCAAACTTCTGGTTCTGGTACTGCCTCTCCTTTCCATAGTACGGGTTGCCGGTTGCGGATCCTGCTGCACCGAGAGTGACACCCCAGATAAGACCGAGCAGCGGCAGCGGGAACGGGTGTTCGAGTGCGCCGTTGATCAGCTGACAGAGTGCTACTGTCCCAAAGATCGCAATAAATGCATGTGCCATCGTAACCGTCGTCATGGACTTCAGGATGTCCACGTAGACGGGCTGACCGAACTTGGCAAGACTTGCTGTCCTGCCGAGGTATGCGGTTGTTGCGTAAACGCCCTGTACAATGACTGCGAGTACTGAGCCGAGTACGATTGCAAGAACCGGGTTTGGATACATCGCCATGAATGCCCATGCCAGACCTGCGCCGAGTGCGCACCAAAGTCCGTATGCCGGGGGTTCACCTGCAACCGCCTTGTTGAAAATGCGGTGCATGAATCCCATCTGCGGTGCGAGCTGAACCTGTGAGTTCGGGTCTCCCTGCGACCCGATGTTGGATTCAGTGTCTTCCGCAGCACCGGCTATGGTGGCAAGAGCTCCTGTCAATGCAGTAATTCCAATGCCAAATACAATATCTACCATTTAGCCTCCTCCCTGCGTGCAAATGCACGAGAGTATTCAAAATGCAATGCCACGCACATCGAGTTCATACTCTTTGTGGTAAGTGTAAATTTGGTGAGATCTCAATTAAAAGGTTTCGAAATCAAATTTTCGAATTCGCGCGTTTTTACGGCCTGTTTTTAAAACTGACGTCATTCTGGGAGTATTCACTCATGTGAATTTGTGTTAGTGCAAAAAAAGTTTAGTTGGACTCAGGTTACTCTGGGATCTTCACCGAAGATCAGTCCCGGAGGTATCCAACCTGAGAAGGGGTACTCAGTCATGTCTAATTCCCGGAGATTTGGGTGTTCTCCTCACTTTTTGGACAAGGAGGTCAATTGTGGTAGTTTTTTTTTTATCTCGGGGGTGGGTACTGATCGATATGATGGGAGAAGGTCTTTGGAGGTCTTTTACCAATGCACTGCTCAATAAAGCGGAGGCTTTTATGAATGGAGGTTCGGCCAAACGTCCCAGGAGACCATGCAGGAACTTCGCAGCTCCCGATTGCTCCCAAGAGAGTATGACCTTTCCGATGCAGGTGACTCCGCCGCAGGACCCGCCAGGCTGAATTGTTGGATACTCCTGGAGCAGATCAGGTTACTGCTGATAAGCATTCCCGATCTCCTTAGCTGAAGTGATGAGGGATGCCGCTTTTTGTTAACCGTACTTATTTACCAGAAGACGCAGAGATCTCTCAACCCGATCTCGGGATCAAAGATTGCTCCCCGCCGCACGGATATTTATAATCTCTTCGATTTTTGGTATCCCTCCTGTTCCGGGAATTTACGACACCCCTTGCGCATTACGGCTCCCGCACTTTACCTATGGGATATTTCCCAAAGATACAGGGAAGCAACCGAGCCATAGGGAGAATAACGTTTCCGCAACCTCTCGAACTGTACCTTCTCCAGCATCGTTTTACCATACAGGATCATCATCCCCCTCCGGATCGCAAGATCGTTCCAGCTCAGCACATCCGGCCGTTCCATCGAGAAGATCAGGAGCATCTCGGCCGTCCAGACTCCGATACCTTCGAATTCCTGCAGGCGGGTGACAACCTCAGCATCAGAAAGATTGCGGAGTCCTGCAAGCTCGAGCTCACCGGTCGCAACCGCCACCCCGATATTTTTGATATACCCTGCCTTTCGCATCGACACCCCGCATTGCTGGATCTCTCCTGGGGAAGCAGTCCCGAGAGTCTCCGGGGTAACCGACCCGAACCGGTCCAGCAGCCGGTTCCATACCGTTGTTGCGGCTTTTGCCGAGATCTGCTGGCTCACGATGCTCGCAACGAGTGCGGTAAAGAGGTCGGGGATGACTTCGCGTTTGATCAACCCGATATCCTCAATAGCCCGTCCGAGTTTGGCCTCCCGCTTTCGCAGGTGATCGAGCTCGATCTCGCCGTACCTAAAGATGTGCAAATCGTCTTTCCCGGTCAAGGAGACGCCCCTTTCTCTCAAGCCCGCCCCGGTAGCCGGTCAGTGTCCCATCCCATCCTACAACCCGGTGACAGGGGATGAGTAGTGGGATTGGGTTACGGTTGCAGGCATCTCGGCTCTCGAAGCCCGGGCCTTCCCTGCATGCTCTGCGACCTGCCGGTAGGCCCCTGACTCGCCATAGGGAATAGCCTGCAATTCCTTCCAGACCCGGAGCAGGAACTCCGTGCCTGATGGGGAGTGGGGAATATTGAACGTATGCAGTTTTCCCGCAAAGTATCTCCGGAACTGCCCGGAGGTTTCCTGGATCCACGGAGTCTCCCTTACAACAGCCTCTTCGGGAACGTCCGCCCCCGCAAAGAGGATATTTGTTTCCATGCCATTCTCTTCAACGATCCCGATTTCCCCGAGTTCAGTTTTGTAGAAAGATACTGATCTCATGCTGAGCAGTCCCGCATATTCCCCTATCAGCTCTGCAAGCATATGAAAAATATTCAGGAGGCAAAAGGTTATCAGATAGGATCAGGCAAATCAGTGCTCTTTCAAAGTGAAGTGGCGACGCGCGGCCTATCTCTCCACGATCGCCCGCATCAGCGCCATGATACCGGGTTTTGCCTGTTTTTTGGACCCTGACATACCGAATCCACCCATATCCATTCCGGGCGAATCGAACAACTCCCGGTTGAGCCTGTCGTTGATCTCGGTGAAGATCCGTCTGTACGCGGTGCAATGAGGATCCACACTCTCGATCTTCCCTCCGGTCGGGGCGATCGCGTTGTACGGGCAGCCTCCACGGCAGTACCGGATATGGGAACAGTCTTTGCAGGCCCTATCCACGTATTCGGAGAATGCCCTCATAAGCCAGCCTGGCTCGGACTGCATCAGGGTCTCCATCGACGGTTTATCCCGCAGATGCCCCATCACCCATTCCGGCATGCCGACGAACCGGTAGCAGGGATAGATGCTCCCATCCGGGCCAACAGCAAACGTATTGCCCATACAGTTAACGAATGTGCAGACGCTTCCCCTCCGGGTAAAGACGCACCGGCAGAGGTCGCTGATGTTCATGACCTCCATCCTGCCGATATTGTCCAACGATTTGTCGAGGAGGTAGACCAGCAGCTCGCCGTATTCTTCGGGTTCGAGCGCCCACTCCCTCGGGTTTTCGGAGCGAAGCGATGGAAGTGCCGGGTGAAGTTTCAGATCGAATCCCTGATCCTTGAAGAACTCGAAGATCTCTTTCCGGTGCTTCATGGATTTATTCGTGAACGTGCAGATGAAACGGACCAGAAGACCGTGAGTCTTTGCGATCTCGTATCCTTTCATCGTCTTTTCAAAATACCCGTCGCCCCGTTGTGAATCGGTAATATCTTCGGGACCATCGATGCTCGACCCGAGAGGGATGTGGTACTCCGCCAGGATCTCCGCAATCCCCGGAGTCATTCGCCAGAGATTGGTCTGCATCGCAAACTCGGGGTTGAGCTCTCTGAGGCCCTCCGAAAGGAGCGGAAGCGCCTGCATGTAGAAATCAGCGCCGGCAAGAAGCGGTTCCCCCCCGTGGAAGGTGAAGGTGACCCGGTCGGACCGGAATCCCTTGAGCCATTCGACGGTGGCTCTCACGGTATCGATGGTCATAACCGGGGACCCTTCCTCCGAACTCCAGCAGTATTTGCACCTGCCGGGGCACCCCAGTGTCGGGATGAGCATCACGTGGAAGGGGTTTTTCATTAGCATTTTTTCCGCTCATCAGGGTAAAAGCATTTTCATCTGCCGGGATCAACAGCTGGCATGGGAGAGGAGAATTTCCAAAAACCGGAGTAAGACCGGATAAACCTGGAATGAAACCGACAATAAAAAAACTTAGGGCGATCCCTAAAAAAAAATGATTGAACTGATCTACCTTGCGGGGATGATCAGTGAGCGCTCGCCCGCGGGCATGAACTCGCGGATTGCACCCTTTGCAAACTCGCGGCGGGGCTCAGCAAAGTTAAACTTGAGCGACGGGTCTGCGAAACAGATCTTGATCAACGGGGATAGGGTCCATGCATCCTGGCGTCCGTAGTGAGCGGCTGCGGCGATAGCGGCGTACTCTCCCTGGTGACCGACGTTCATTGCATAGTTGGGGTAGTTTGGTCCACGGAGCTCGCCGATACAGCCTTCGTCGGGCCTGATCGACATTGAGTTGGATGAACCGCACTGGTCCTGCAGGTCGTAGCCGAAGAAGCCGAGACGTGACCAGCCTTCCTTGTGGGCGAGCATGGACATGTACCATCCGTTCAGACCGGCGTTGGAGTTTGCCGTAGCGAGTGACGTGGTGATACCCGATGCTGCTGCAAGGACGGATGCACGCTGTGAACCGCCGAAGTGGCTCTCGAGGGTGGTCGGGAACTGTTCGTACTGTTCCATACCGTAGAGAGTGACTTCCGTTGCGATGTCGTTGACGACTTCCTGGGTCTGCTTTGCCTTGCCGATGCCACCGTGCTTGGACTTGATGTAGTCAAGACCGTAGTAGCAGTAGTCATCGAGGATGTTGTCGGTGTATGCAGCGGTTGCATACTGGGTGAATCCGACACCACCGGACATGTAGGATCCGAGCCAGATCTGGTCGAAGAGCATGGTACCTGCACCGACGACTTCAAGGGATGCCTTGACGGGGTCGTTGGGGTAGGTGCGGTCTGCCTGGATCATATCGGCGAAGTGACCGAACTTGATGCCACCTGGCTCGTTCGGGCCACGTGCACGGCGGGCGGGCAGGATGTCTGCCATCTGGATAACACCGGCGTGCTTTGCTGCGAATGCGAGGTCAGCGACTGCTGCCTCACCGGCGCACATGTGATACGCACCGATGAAGGACATACCGATCTGCATTGCGGACCACCGGGAGGTGGTTCCACCGTCGCAGGTCCTGCTGACGGTTGTGGGGATGTGCACTGCCTGGTACATCGACTTGCCGACTGCTGCCTTCAGGGCTGCTGCCGACTTTGCCGGGAAGAGCTTGTCGAGGTTGAGGAGGAACTGGGGCTCGATGTCGTCTGCCATCTCGTCGTCGCCCGTAAAGATCTTAACGTAACAGTCGTCGACAAGTGACGGGTGGGTCTCGACCATGTGTTCCTGAACGACTGCGCCACCTGGCATTGCATGGTTCAGAACGTGGAGGTACTCGTTGATGGTTTCAGGAGTAACTTCCTTGCCGAGCCGCTTCTGGAGGGTGTTGTGGGCGAGGTCGAGGCCGACGATGATCGTCCTGCGGATATCGTCCCACATCTGCTGCATTGCTGCGTTGTTGACGAAGTGGAGGTCGTCGCCTTCTACAAAGACACCGGTTCCGGAAACTTCGTAGGTCATCAGCTGGCGCTGACCGAGCGGGATACCACCGAGGTGGCAGCGCTTGGGGTCGTAGCCGATGATGCCGCGTTCCATCTCAACCTTCTTTGCGGCCTTCATGAACTCGACTTTACGGGGGGACTGCTCAAGACCTTCGCGTCCGAAGACGGTCGAGGTTGCCTGGGGGTCCTCTGCGAACTTCTCCTTCATTGCCTTCAGGAAGAGCTTCTGGGTTCTCTCGATTTTTGCTGCTTTTGCCATGTCTTATCACTCCTTTGGCATGAAGCCGTATTTTACCCTCAGCGAGTGGATGCGCTGGATGTATTCGATGAGTTCAGCATCGTCGCGGTATGCGGTTCCCACGAGCGAGTGGTAGATGGTCGTGTGGGCCTTGAGCCACTTGTTGTCCATGGGCTTTCCCACCTTGACTTCAGTGTCGAGGGGCTCACCGATCTGGTTCTTGACGTACTTGACAACGCCTGCCTTCTTGTCGAGGACACAGCGCTGGAGCATGTCGAACATCATGCCGTTCTCGTCGAGACGGAGTGAGTGACCGTGCACAGTCGCACCACGGGCACCGGTAAGTGCGGGGTCGAAGAGCTCAGTGTTGACGAGTTCCTTTGCGTACTTCTCGAGATCTCTCTCACGGCACTCGATGATCTGACGGCCGGAAAGGGTACCTGGGTCGATGCCGCGGAAGCGGTATGCTTCGAGGTAGGACCTCATGTAGGGCTGGCAGGGTGCATTGTACATCGAGTCAGCGAACTGGATGTAGCGGACGCGGTCGCCGGCCTTTGCGCCGTCGGTCGGCGTCACGAGCTTGCGGATCGGGCATTCTGGTTCCTGCTGCTCAGAGAGCGGCGGGTGTGCACTCTTGTATGCTGAGCCGGGTGCGCGGTGTCCCATGATCAGGACAACATCCTTGTCCGTGACATCGCGAATCTTTTCCAGCTTGTGGTCCGGGTTGAGCTGCTTGCGCCTGTTGTCGGCGACAATAGTCTGACCGGGACAATATTGGGGTTTGTATGCCATTGTTATATCACTCCAATGTTTCCTTCGTTTTCAAGATTCTCGTAACTGACGAAATGACTTCCGCCATTTTTTCGCGGGTGGGGGTCTGACCTCGGGTTACGCCGCTCACGATGGCCATCACTGTACCTTTTGTAAGGATCTTATCAGCGGGCGGCATAACAACCGAGGTCTTCACTCCCTCTTTTGCGAAATCCTCGTAATCGACAGGGGATTGGGAAACGACAATTGCCTTCACATCACATGCCTGGAGGATAAACCTGACCTTATGCACGACATGGGAACGGACATTCCCGTGGTGAAGAATGGCGACTTTGTGTCTCTCGATCTGCACAACCTCTTTCTGGGTAAGCCCGAAATAGGCACCGAGTACGGAGCCACCGATTTTCGGTGCATCCGGCGGCACGCCGCTGCCGGCATTCAACACGAGCGTGCTGATGCTGTACTCGATACCCTGTTGTCGCAGGCCGGAGGTGATATCACAGACCGGCTTTGTCACATGGCGGCGTCCGGGAGACATCCCGACCACAATGACATCGGGAAACCGGGTCTCTGAGATGGTGCCACGCTGGGCGATTCCACCCCCTTTTCCCATTCCCATTGCCTCGCGGCAATCGACAACCTGGGTTACTCGTCCTATCGGCATATTTATTTTATTCCCTGGAGAATTACGGGCCCGGAATGGCTCTTTGGATCTACCATTCCGATGATCGTCTTGTCCGCATGAGGGCCGTACTTGGCATAATCGACCAGTGACGGTTCGGTCTTCATGTATCTTCCTTCCTGGATGCGGAAGGAGAAACTGGTGAAGACCTCTTCGCATGCGGATGGCAGTGCGGGGATAATCTCCCGGCTCTCGAGCTCGAGAAGGATCGTGCCAACATGGGTCTGGAGCTCGATCGACTGGTCGCCGATGCAGATTACCTTCCTCATAGGGTGAGGGTTGGGGCAGCCTTTCGCAGGGCCGTACGGGACGGTTACGGGAAGACGGGGCCCGTTGAGGATCATGCGCCGGATACCGGGGATGAGTACAAGCCTGTTGAGCAGTTTTTCCGTAGTCTCGGGGTTGAGCAGCCGCTCGGTTATTATCCTGCACTGGGGGAACGTGGCTTCTGTCATTCGTATCGATCTGGGGGCTTAAATGCCCTTTGCAATTGCCTGGATTGGCTTCTTGAATGCATCGAGCTGACCGAACGTGTCCTGGTAAACCTTGGACGTGTGTTCGGGGCCGAACATCTGGGTACCTGCATCAAGCGCACAGGCTGCAACGATACAGGGCATACCGACTCCGGCTGCATGCCTGGTTACGACGTGGTTACCGTTGAAGATACCGGGGCCGCCGCCACCGTAGATGGAGTGGCTGAAGAACGAGAAACCGACTGCGACACCCATTGCACGACCGAAGTCTGCGCCAGGGAGGCCGGTCTCATGCTCGAGCAGGTCGTTGAAGTACAGCAGGGTTGCTGAGACTGCCTGGGCGAAACGTCCGGCACCGCAGTTGACCATGGTTGCTGCGAGGGTTCCTGCAGATGCATATGCATTCCAGAGCATGGGGTCCTTGGTCTCGTAGAAGACGTAGCCGCTCTTGCCCTTCTTGCCTGCCTTGATGACCTTGTCCTCAAGTGCACGCTCGACGAGGCTCTGAACAACGGTACCGATGGTTCCGGTCTTGCCGTTCGCCTTGACGAGGTCGTAGACGATGTTGTTTGCATTGAGTCCCTGGTATGCGAAGAGGAGGAGCTGTGCTCTCTCGAATGGGCCGACTGCGTTACCCATCTCGAACATACCTGCCTGTTCGAAGGTTGCAGAGAGTGCTGCACCCTGCATTGCATTCCGGTGGGTCATCATGACCGCGTGGTTTGCCGGAACGTTACGGAGTGCGTAGCCGAGACCTTCGTTGTTCTGGGGGATGGAGAGGATCGAGATGACGTTGCCGCCCTGCATGTCCATTGTCTGCGGGTAGGTACCCCAGACTGCTGCCTTGATGTAGGACCCGTCGAACATGCCGACCTTGTACTGGTCAATGAGCGCGTAGGTGGTTGCTGCTGCAACAACGGTCGATGCGACATCGTAGGTTGCTGCTGCGTCCATACGTGCGGTTGGGCACTCGACGAGGAGCATCTTGCCGCCGCCGACCTTGGTGATCTTGGTGTTGTCACCGTCAGCGACCTGGACCATGTCCTTGATCTTGGCCGCGATTGCGTCACAGTCTTTGACACAGCTGCAGCTCATGCTGCGGCCGAGAATCTGGTTCGACTTGCCGCCGACCTTTCCGGTCTTTAAGGCATCCTCGATACCGGCAAGGTTGACTGCCACTGTCCTCTTGGTGAGGTCGATGACCTGAAGTGCACCCTTGTTGACTACCGGGCTGATCCTTTCGATGGTGACGCCGCTCTTCAAGAGCTTGCCCTCATCGTCGTAAAGATCGATTGAATCCTTATATTTTGCCATGTAAATTCCTCCAAATTGATATTTAAGCGCTTTTCAATACGGTCACTGAACACTGATAGGTACTAATAAGAACACTGAAGATCGTTGGAAGTCACTATTGCACGTCCCCTATTGGGACATTGAATAATTCCCAATTTCGCCATATAAGTTTTCCGATTTTTAGCCGAAATTCTCGGATATAATAAAGAAAAAAACACTCTAAAAAAATGCAGCAATGTTCAAATACTACATATATTTTACATTTCAATGTTTTACGCAGTATTACAATTTAGAAAGTTCTTAACACAAATTGTTATGAGATAAATCAGAAAACCCGATTCTTTTATGCGCTCTTATAAAAATTATACGGTTTTGGCGTAAACCGGATGCGATTTTGCACCCGGATTTCCCACCGGTTCGCTTTTGCAGTGCTCTCGTCTAAAGAATTTCAGATTTTCTTGTACAGGTTAGCGTAAATGACCTGTCCCTTCTTTTTCTTGTGGCGTTCGCCCATATCACCGATGAAATGAGCAAATTTACCTTTGGTTCCTTCGACCTCGAGCTCGACTTCACCTGCGGGTTTGAAGCCGGGCATCATGATATCTATGGACCCGAAGATGTAGATGTCACCTTCGACCATCTGGCCGCCGACTTTGCTCTTTGCATCGCCTTTTATCACCACTTTGCCACCCTCTGCATGGGTTGCAACATGGACGTCGATGTTGCCGTTGATGACAATCTCTCCCCCGAGCATATACATGCCGATATCGCTTCCGGCATTGCCCTTCACAGAGATCTTACCTCCTGACATCCCTCTCCAGTCACCGCGGTATGCAGCGCCAAGATAGTTCCCGGCATTTCCTTCGATGGTAAGTTCTCCGCCTTTCATCGCGGTTGCCGCAAAGGCATCGACGCTCCCTTTCGCAAGGATTTTGCCACCGGTCATCCAGGCCCCTACATACATGTCGGCATCGCCTTCGATAACCATCTCCCCGGCACTCATCTTCATACCGAGATATTTTACCTTCTTAACATCGCCTCTGACAATGATTTTCGTGTCTGCTGCAGTTGTACCCGCACTGCCGGTTACATCAAAATATTTTCCGAGGGTGCCTGTTACATTCCCCTCGTAGACGCTGAGTTCGGCAATCTGGGCCGCAGTCATTCCGGCAAATGCATCGGGTGAAACACAGTCTGCCTCAAGATAGAGTGCGGGCTGGTTCTTCATGGTAATGGTTATGGTTTCCATGGTTCACCTCATTATTCAGGTTGCATCCACCTCTATGGCGAATGGGTTCGGGACAAAGTGGTGTCCGAGCGACTCATAGTTTGCCTGAGTCATACTGTAGTATTTCAGGAACTTCTCGTTGATATCGCGAACAACCTGCGGGTTGTCCTTGATCTTTGCATTGACCCAGAGCGTGCGTTTGTGTCCGGTGCTGACGATCTCACCATTCCTGACAACTTCCACGCCGCTCTTGAACGTGAAGGCGCACCGTGTGAATGCCTTCTCAATATCGTCAGGGTTGGCGACCGGCTTCTCGGGGTTGAAGTTATAGATGGCGACGTCTGCATCCATGCCGGGTTTCAGGCCGCCGCACATGTTGCCAAGACCAAGAGACTTGGCAGGGCCGGCGCGGGTCATCTGGGCGAGCTCGTAGAGCGAGATCTCGCGGTCGAGACTGCCGATGCTGGTCTGGGTAAGGACCTTGTCCTTGTGCTTAAAAGCGTTGATCTGCTCCTCGCGGGCCTTGGTTGACATCAGCCACTTGAAGACCCGGGGGTACCGGGTGAACGGTCCAGCATTCGGGTGATCGGTGGTGATGTAACAGCGCATCGGATCCTTCATCATGAGGGGGATCTCAAGGCCGATTGCCCACTGGATGGCGCAAACGGAGATGTTCGGGCTGTAAATGTACGGCACGACACCGGCTGCGGTTTCGAGTTCGACGTCGACGTTTGCCCACTTCAGGTGGTTGAGCCCCGTGAGGTGGTGCTCGAACGGACCATCTGCGGTCATCGTGGTTGTCTCATCGAGGGTTACGTTACCGGTATCAATGGTGATATTCCTGTTCTTGTTGACGTAGTCCGTGACCTCCTTCGCCTTCGATTCGAAGTCGCCCCAGTTCGTCCCGCCATAGGAGTGGAACTGCGTGTGGGTGAGGTGCATGACCGATTCCCGGCCGAACTTGTTGTTGGCCTTCATGCCCTCTGCGAGCTTCAGGGTGTCGAGAGTCGTCTCGTAGCATCCGGGGTTCCCGAGGTTATTGGGGTGGATGTGCATTGAGTGGGGGAGACCGAGGTACTCGTTTGCCTCGATGAGTCCCTTGACGATCTCGGCAGGGGTGATGTCGAAGTACGGGACCGGGTCGTTGACGGTGAGACAGTTCAGGCCCCATGCCCATGCCTCGGTGCCACCGGGGTTGACGACCTTAACTGCGTATCCCTTGGTTGCACGGAGCATCCAGGCGATATACGCTGCGGTGTTCTCGACCTCGTGGTTCTTGAGGTATTCCATCACGAACCAGTTGTTCCCGAAGACCGGGAATGCGCCCTCATCGATGATGGGGGTGTCACGGATCTCTTCGTGGACGTGGCGGGAGAACATCGGGGGCATTGCTGCTTCCATGCAGGTGGTGTACCCCATCTTTGCGTATTCGTAGCCGGTCTTGAATGTAGAGGGAATCGAGTTACCGCTCCCCATCCGCTCCATCCCCTTTGTGGGTGTGCAGGTGAAGAGCTTGTCTTCAGGCCGGTAAATCCTGCCGAGGTTGACCTTTGGTCCAGCAATATGGGCGTGGATCTCGACCGCTCCTGCCATGACGGTCATGCCTTTTGCATCGATGACCTTTGCACCGGAACCTGCCTTTTCGACAATCTTCCCGTCCTTGATTGCAACCTCTGCCTTGTCGCCTTTTATTCCCTGGACAGGGTCAAAGACGTGGCCGTTCTTGATGACGTATTCTGACATGGTTATGCAACCCCCTTCATCTTCTTGAGCCGGTCGCGGACCATGATAAGGAACTGCTCATCGGTGAGCATGCCCTCTGGAGGTTCGACAACTTTGCGACAGTCGATCGGGACATTGTCCATACGATAGCAGCTTCCACCGGCTTCCACGCCGTTAAATGCAACCGGGACATGGAGTTTTGATACCCCGCTCGTTGGCGTGAGGTGAGGATCGATGCATACTGAGGGCAGCTCCGAGATCTTCTTCACGCAATTGAACGGGAAGTGTGCACCGGGGTCGCTACCAATGGTAAACATTGCATCTACATCCCCACGGGAGAGCAGATCGATCGAGCTCGTGTCGCCCGGGTTATACCGCGCGAATCCCCGGGTCAGGTCTACTGAATACGGGTATCCGAACTGCCAGGCCATGACTTCCCCGGAACCGGTGACGTTGTAGTGGCCTCTCATCGGCATGATCGAGAACTTGGTGTAGTCGTTGAGATCCTTTGTTACCGCGATCGCTTCGTCGATATTGTGGTTCTTCCCGAGGCTCTGGGTGACACCCATTCCGAAGAAGATAATACCGAACCGTCCGCTCTTGAGGATATCTGCTGCTTCGTAGATCTTCTCTTTTGGGATACCGGCAACCACGTCTGGGAGCCATTCGCCTTTCAGGGCAACCCTGAACGCATTGAGCAGTTCATAGTCCTGTCCCTGGGTGACCTGAAGGTGGATATCTGCCATCTTCGCGGTGTCCGTCGGACGGGGATCCACTACAACGAGTTTACGGTTCTTGTGCCCCTTACCGGTGAAAAATCCACGGGGGAAGATCGAGTACCGTGACATGTGGCGGGGGTGGGCGTGAGCCGGGTTGCATCCCCAGAAGACAATGCGATCTGCACGGTTCTTGACTTCACCAAGGGTACATGTCGGGAGGCCGATATCCTGAACGGCAATCAACGTAGTGCCGTGGCAGACTGCGGCTGTGTTATCGACACAGGCTTTTGCGAGCTCGGCAATCTCGTGTCCCATACTCTGGGCTTCACAGTTCGTGGAGCTCCAGCCGTACATGAGCGGCTTCTTTGCCTTTGCCATCATCTGTGCCGTATACTCCGCTGCCTCATCATAGCTGATCTCCTTGTAGGAGCCGTCAGCCTGCATGAGGCGCGGCCGGGTGACCCGGTCGGATGCCTGCGAGTGCAGGAACTTCTCGGTACCGATCACACAGGCGTTGTAAACCTCGATGATCTTCTTGCCGTCATCGGTGGCTGCGACTTCAAGATCATCGCAGAGTGTCCCGCAGAACGGGCAGATGACATCGGTGACAATTTTCGTCATACGGTCTCACCCCTGCACGCCTTCTGGACCAGTTCGATCCCGAGGAGCACCTGCTGATCGACTGCAACCTCAACCCTCACAGGGGTCCCTTTGAAGGTAGGCATGCCTGTCGAGTACGTGTTCGGGTTGATGATCTTATTCGCCCATGGGCCCATGGGGATGAAACCTATTCCCGGGTGTGGTCCCTGGGTTGTTTCAATTGCCTTGACGACTACACTGCCAAATTCGCTCGTCACCCTGACGTTCGTGTTCTTCCACGCGCCAAGTTCTTTCAAGTCTGAAGGGTCGAGCTCGATAATCCCGCAGGCTGTGCGGTAAAGAGGCTTTTCCTTTCCTCCTTCGATCGCTACGCCCTGCTGGATGCTTCGCCCCGAGATCAGGTTCACGTTTATCGTTGCCACGATATATTCCTCCTGTAATTGTAATGGTCGGTGAGACAATGGAACCCTTCAGGTTTTCAACTCCCGTCGGTATACACCGGTGTGGATTTTCCCGTTGAAAAAATTTTTGTGAGGGTATATTCATTGCATCACGCAATTTTTTATTTGTTGAATTCCGTTATGGGGCTTGGCCCGAGCTCGCGGACGACATTGACGACATCCGTGACGACAGCACCCCATTTCGCGCCTTCCGATGCGGATACGAAGGTCATCCTGAAGCGGCGGTCATCGAGACCGATGCTCTTCATCAGGCGCTTGACCATGAACATCCTTTTTGCTGCCTTGTAGTTGCCTTCAAGGTAGTGGCAGTCACCGAAGTGACAGCCTGAGACGAGCACACCGTCAGCACCGTCAGCAAATGCCTTGAGTACGAAGAGGGCATCGATACGTCCCGTGCACATAACACGGACAATCCGGATGTCCGGCGGGTACTGGATACGACCGCCACCGGCGAGGTCAGCGCCTGCATAGGAACACCAGTTGCAGACGATCCCCTGAATCTTGGGCTGCCAGATACCGGGGCCGCGTTCGGGTATTGCAAAATTTCCTGGAGCTGACATTTACTGCTCACCTCCGAGCAGGAAGGCATCGATCTGTGCAACGATCTGAGGCGTAGTGAAGTGGTTCATCCAGATTGCACCACCAGGGCAGAATCCACCGCATGTTCCGCAGCCTTTACACTTTGCTTCGGTAACCTGCATAACCTTACGCCCTTCTTTCTCGACGAGCGAGAGGGCGCTGTAGGGGCAGAGGTTGACGCACATACCGCAGCCCGCACATCTCTCTTCGATACAGCTCGCGAAGTACGGTTCAAGTTCGACCTCTCCCTTGTGGATCGGGATACTTGCCGCAGATGCCGCACCTTCAGCGGATGCTACAGTGTCGGGAATATCTTTCGGGGCCTGGCAGACACCTGCGAGGAAGACGCCGGCAGTTGTAGTACCGCACGGGTTCAGCTTCGGGTGTGCTTCGAGCAGCCAGCCGTCCATGGAACACGAGACTCCGAAGAGCTTGCGTGTCCTGTTGGTGTCCGCTTTTGGCTGGATTGCAGCTGCGAGCACGACAAGGTCGACATCGAGGTCGATCGGGCGGTCAAGGAGCGTGTCATCAGCGTGGACATGAAGGTTCTTGGTCTTGGGATCCTCGAGGATGTTTGCTACCCGGCCGCGGATAAATTTGGCACCCTCGTCTTGGATGCGGTAGTAGAACTCTTCGTACATCTTACCGAATGAACGGATATCCATGTAGAAGAGGTAGGGAACGCATCCCGGGATCTTCTCAATGATCTGGTGAGCGTGCTTCAGCGAGTACATGCAGCAGAACCGCGAACAGTAGGGCTTGCCGGTACCGGTGTTGTCACGGGAACCTGCACAGAGCACAAAGGCGACCTTCTTCGGGGTCTGGCCATCGCTTGGGCGGACAAGGTGACCGCCGGTTGGGCCGGATGCACAGATAAGCCGCTCGAATTCGAGGCTCGTGATGACGTTCTCGTACTTCTTGTATCCCCATTCTTCTTTCTTCTCGATGGGGAAGATGTCGTACCCGGTGGCGAGGATTGCTGTTCCGACCTTGACCTTGATAAACTCATCCTTGGATTCGAGGTCGATTGCTCTCTTCTCGGATCCGCAGGCGGTTACACAAAGGCCGCACTTGATGCACGAGTTGAAGTCGATGGTGTAGATAAGGGGAACGACCTGTGGGTGGTTGATGTAGATCGCTTTCCTTGGCTTCATGCCGACTTCGAAGTCGTTGGGCTTGACAACCGGACAGACTGCATCGCAGTCACCGCAGCCGTTACAGCCGCCGCCGACAATGCCGCGAGCTGCGGCCTCTTTCGGGGTGAGGACACCGCGTGCCTTCTTGCGGATGGTTACATCGAAGTTTCCGATGTATCCCTCAACAGCCTCGATCTCCGACCAGGTGTAGAGCTCAATGTTCTGGTCACGCCCGACATCCACCATCTTTGGTGTCAGGATGCACTGCGAGCAGTCGAGAGTCGGGAAGGTCTTGTCGAGCTGGGACATGCGTCCGCCGATGCTCGTGTCTGCTTCAACGAGGTAGGTCTTGATACCGGCTGCTGCCAGGTCAAGGGCCGCCTGCATACCTGCGACACCTGCGCCAACGACCATTGCCGACTTCTCGACGGGGACGGTCTTCGGGTAAAGATCCTGAAGGAGTTTTGCCTTTGCTACGGCAATCCTGACGGCGTCCTTCGCCTTGTCGGTCGAGCCTTCGCGGTCGTGCATGTGCACCCATGAGTTCTGCTCACGGATGTTTGCCATCTCGAACCGGAACGGGTTCAGGCCGCCTTCCTTTGTGGCAGTCCTGAATGTCGGCTCATGGAGGCGGGGTGAACATGCTGCGACGACGATACCGGTCAGTTTGTGGTCGTGGATCGCCTTGTCAATCTTGGACTGGCCTGGCGTGGAGCACATGTACTGGTAGTTGTCGACGTATTCGACTCCGGGGAGTGTGCTTGCGTACTCCTGCACTGCAGGAATGTCCATCGATCCGGCGATGTTGGTACCGCAGTGACAGACAAAGACACCGATGCGGGGTTCCTGCTTTATGGTGCTGCCGACCTGTGCCGGTGCAGCTGCTGCCTTTGGCTTTGCTGCAGGTGCGGGCGCCTGCTTCTTGACATCATCTTTCACGGGAGCTACCTTCTTAGTGTCCTTTTTGGTCTCGGTCTTCTTGGTGGTTGCTTTCTTCTCAGCCATTTCTACCACCTCAGAGGACCTTCTGCAGGAACGGTTCGCAGCTGATCCCATGGAGATCAAGCCCGAGATCCTGCGGGCTCATTCCCTGTGCGAGTCCGAGAAGTTCGGCAAAGTGGAGTACTGGCAGATCATACGAGACACCGAATTTTTCCTTGATCTCGATCTGACCACGGTCGAACTGGAGCTGGCAGAAGGGGCAGATATCGGTGAGAGCGTCGACCTGAACTTCCTTCAGGTTGATCAATTTCTCGTTTGCGATATCAAGCGCGTGAACAATATCGTACCCACGGACACCGCCTCCGGCACCACAGCACTGCATCTTGTTCCGGTACTCGACCGGGGTTGCACCGAGTGCAGCAACAAGCTCTTCCATCCAGGTTGGGTGCTCGGTATTGAGCATAGCTTCCTGTTCAAACTCCCGGTCCTTGTGGGGCTTGACGAGGTGGCAGCCGTAGTGGACCGCAATGCGTGCACCGGTGAGCGGGTTGGTTACGCTGTCACGGACTTTATCAACGCCAATGAATTTGTCGTTGTAGAGGAGCTCTGCGGTGTGGTAGACATTGATAGTACCCTTGTACTCCATGTCGACTTCCTTGAGCACTTCGTTGACATTGTCGCGGAGGTCCTTGTTGTGCTTGAGCTTGTGGTTGACTTCCCAGATGGACTTGTAACAGCCGTTGCAGACAAGGGCAATGTCCATCTTCATCTGCTCTGCGAGGACGATGTTCCTTGCTGCCATGGCATAGAACACATTGAGATCGATCGATCCGAATGCACCCGGTGCGGGGCAGCAGCTTGCACCCTTGAGGGGAACGAGCTCGACTCCGAGCTTCTTCATCGCCTTGATGGAGGCAGATTCAACACCAGGGTAACGGTTGGGGGCAATGCATCCAAGATAGAATGCGAACTTGTGTTTTGATTCTGACATGGTAACTTACCCCTCCCTTTCCTTGACGATCCGGTCTGCGTTTGCCTTGAGCTTGTAGTGGTCAAGGATCTTGCGGATTGCAGGAATATATTCCGGATACATATGAGTGGTCGGCGGGTCACGGGTAAGCCCAATCTTCTCGCGGGCGGCCCGGTTGACGTCGTTGTTCGGGACGCCGTGTCCAGAGCTGTAGATTGCCTGTACGGTCTTCAAGAAGTTGACCGGGACGATATCCTTCTTGAACGCGAGGTTTCTCATCGCCATGATGGTATCGGTGGGGAGGATGTCCCGCGGGCACCGGTCCGAGCAGCTGTAGCAGGTTGTACAGAGCCAGAGATCCGGATCGGTGAGCGATTCGTTCTCGAGCCCGAGAACCGCCCGCCGCATGAATTTACGGATCCGGTAGGTACTGCGGGGTGCAGATGGGCATGAACCGGTGCAGGTACCGCACTGATAACACATCTGCGGGATGGTGCGTGAGATTGTCTTTACATCCTTTGTGAAAGCAGGATTTGATTCATCAGCAAAATAGCGCTGATCGTGGAGTTTTTTCTCCAGAGCTTCCGGGTAGCCTTTTGAACGTGCCATGGTTTACGCCTTCCCCATTACTGTACCCTTAAGTTCGACCTGGCCGGATGTTGACTCCTTTACTTTCGAGGTTCGGGGAGTGAAAAGTTTCGCCTTAATTCTCTTGAAAAGGTCAGTCTCGGGTCCTTTCATCCTGATACCGGTTCTGGAGAGAACAATGATATCCTCACCGGGGCATGCATTGACACAGGCACCGCAAAGAATGCAGTAATCCTTGTTGACAGCGATGGTCGGTTCGATCTCGTGCTTCATCTCAGCCGCTGGCTTTGCGGACGGGAGGTAGATCGCATTTGCAGGGCATATCTCTGCGCAGGTTGAACAGCCGCCGGGGCACTTGTCCGCGTTGAACTCAATGTTGCCTTCAAATACCTTCTCAACCGTGATCGCTTCGGTCGGGCAATTCCGCGAGCACCATGTACAGGTGCAGCAGTTGTCCTCTATAATATCAACCTTGCCGGCAATCTTGTCGGAAATGACGTTCCGTTCGATGGTGATGCACTCCTCGGGACACGCTTCGACACACACCTTGCAGACATCGCATTTGTCCTGATCCCAGAGGACATCGCCCTCGACTTTACCGGTTTCAGCTGTGAACGCTCTGTGTTTCACATTGATTGCCGGGCAGAGCGCACCGCAGATACCACAAAGAGTGCATTTCTCTTTGTCAACGGTGAATTTGGTTTCAGACATAATCGCTGTCTGTCTGGCCTTTGCTCCAGCCACCGGTCCTTTGTAGGTTCCCTCGAAGGCGGGGACATTGCGATCGATAGCATCGCGGGGGCAGACCTCTTCACAGATCGTGCACCGCACACACTTCTCCTCGTTAATCTCCGCTTTCATATCATATTGCGGGAATCCTTCCTTCTCAAGGATCGGAAGCCGTTCCTGTCCATCAACCTTCAGAGTCAATGCATTGAATGGGCACATGATGACGCAGACGCCACAGTACGAGCATTTTTGTTCGTCGACATCGACGGGAGCTGCATAATTGATAGCTCCACGCCGGGATGCACCGACGAGCCCGATGACGATTGCATCCTCCGGGCAAGACTCGACACAGACACCACATCCTGTACAGGTCTCTGAATTCAAAATAAGGTTGTTGACGTTCTGGAGGAGCTTCTGCTCCATCACAACGTTTACACCCTCTCGTTTCTTGGAAAACTTGGGAAACAATGCCATGAATTTACCCTCACGCAGTTCCTTTATTGTACCTTTGCCTGTGCTCTGGATTCCCAGGGCCCTGCCAGCTTGATAACATCGTGCGGGCATGCCTCAACGCAAACACCGCATCCGGCGCAGAGTTCACTCTTGAAGTCGAGAACTATGGACTTACCATCCTTGACTTTGTAGATCTTGTCCTTCGTGGCAGGATCTACGGTGTGAAGCTCCAGCGCGTCAACGGGGCACGCGACCACACAATTGTTACAGCCGGTACAATCTTCCATGTTTATGTGCACTGCAAATGCCATATTTTTTCACGCACCAGCTATGATCGATTTTAAAATCGACTGCCAAAAAGTTGTAGAAGAATGTAGATAAATGTTCTGAAATCACCAGAGGAAAACGGACAAAATTCTGGAGATTTTTAATTTTTATTTATAAATTATTTAAATAGATTTAGTAGATCAAATTAACTTTTATCCGCTTTTTATATGCGCTCTCTTGGGCCTTCGCGTGGACCGATCAAATTAGAAAATTTATTCAGCAAATATCATTGTACACCACTCCTACCGGAGGTTATTATATGCAAATCAACGGCGTTACTATTGACGATACGTACGCAGAGGCATTCCCAACCTGGGTCTGCCGTGTCATCATCACTGCGGTCACGAAGGAATGGGCAAGGAAAGCTGCGATAGAGGCAACCGGCTTTGCAACATCGGCTATCGGATGTCCCTGTGAAGCAGGTATTGAGGCGGATATCTCCGCAAGCCAGACTCCTGATGGGAGGCCCGGTGTTGCAATCCTGATCTGTGCGAGCAAGAAGAAGCTCAAGGAGCAAGTTGTAGAGCGGCTTGCGGAGTGCGTCCTGACTGCACCCACAACGGCTGTCTTCAACGGTATCACCGAAGCTGAAGAGAAGATCCCGGTCAAACTCCACTTCTTTGGCGATGGGTACGAGTACAAGAAGGAAGTTGGCGGCAGACAATGCTGGGCAATCCCGATCATGGAAGGAGAATATGTCGGGGAGGAGGAATTCGGGATTGTTAAGGGTGTTGCAGGTGGCAACTTCTTTGTGATGGGTGAGAACCAGATGGCAGCGCTCCTTGGAGCTCAGGCAGCTGTCGAGGCAATTGATGGCGTTGCAGGTACAATTACCAGTTTCCCCGGTGGTATCGTGGCAAGTGGTTCGAAGGTTGGCAGCCTCAAATACAAATTCATGCCCGCATCGACCAACGAGAAATACTGCCCCACCCTCAGGGAAAAGGTAGCTGACAGCAAGATCCCCGCCGGTGTCAAAGCCGTCTACGAGATCGTCATCGACGGCATCGATGAGAAGTCTGTCTCGGCAGCGATGGCAGCGGGGATCAAGGCAGCCGTGATGGTTCCGGGTATCCAGTTCATCTCCGCAGGCAACTTCGGCGGTACCCTCGGGCCGTTCAAAATCGACCTGCACAAGGTACTCTGAGATCTTTCTCTCACCTCTTTTTTTTATCATCACTGAAATTTTCCTTCCGTTACCGATTATTATTTATATGGACATTGCTGAATCTTTTGATAACGAAATTTTCGGCGATAAAATGATTGTTCTTAAACCAGACGACGTGAAGAAACGGTTCGGGTCACTTTTTGCCCAGAAATTTCTGGTCATGGTGGATGAGCGGGCCCGAAGAGCGGAGATCCTCGAACAATGCCGGGCACGGGGGACTATCGAGTGGAATGCCATGAATCGCCGAAGGGCTGGGGAAGTAGTTTCCTGTTGCCGGGTCGAAGGCACAACCATGACCATCGATGCGAATCTCGGAACCTTCCCGGTAAATTTTGGTCCAGCCTCCAAAGAGATCGGGGGTCAGGCTCTGGAATCTGTTGAAGTCGCCGGTGATGAAGTAATCACTACGTGGTCAGGGATTACGGGGGCCGGTGTAGGTATTGCAGCCTGTCTTCCCCAGGCCCCCGGTGTGATCAGGGCTGAGTATCCAACCGAGGACGATCTCAAAATCGGGGGAGCCCGAACGAACCGGGTCAGAATCATAACGCCGAGGTATGAAATGGTCTGTTTCGGGATTGATGACACCGATACGAAGACTGAAGGAGCCACATGGGTTATGGCCCTCAAATGTGCTGAGGGGTGCAGGATTGATGGGGTAGAATTCCTCAGCATGCGTCTGGTTCAGCTGAATCCAAAAGTCCCGGATAAGACGACCAATTGCGTGGGATCGGCACTCAACTTTGCAGTCCGGCCGGACAAGGTTGAGGAACTGAAGAATTATGTCTGCGACTTTGTCAGCAGGGAGACGTTTTCCAAGGATACCAGCATCGCCTTTTACCGGGGGATCGGCTTTTCAGCAGATTCCCCGGCCTTCCGGGAAGTGAAAACCGAGATCATGACCCGTGAACAGGCGGAACGGGAAGCGGGGAGACTCGGTATTGAGAGTATCTCGATACAAACGGGAGAAAAGGCAGGATCGGGGCACTGGGTGCGGTCCTCTGGGGTAACTGGGGGATAGAGGCGGCAGGACTCTATGGCGAACATCTCTGAACCTTACGTCATTCATTACCCTCAGATCGTTGCAGTCGCTGACGAAAGCGGAAAGCATGTTGAGCTCATCGAATTTTTTGACTGCGTCGGTGGAGCGATGTGGTCGAAGCATCACTATGCCCAGAGCCCTGTTGTAAAAGATGTACGGTGCATCGGGGCAACGATGAGGTACCTGCTGGAGCCAAAAACCGTTGACCTGAGCCTTGAGGGTTCGCGATTCCCCGCAGGGATATCTTCCTGTGAGCTCGACAGCAATGAAATTGTCATCACCTACATCGGCATGGGAGGTGGCGGGGTAGGAGCGGCTGCGTGCAGGTCCGATGCGAGAGGAGTCCTGCGGGACAGGAGTGATCCTGCAGGGGGAGGAAAAGTCGCAGGCGCAACTATCTGGCTGCCCCGGAAGCAACGTATCCTCATCGGTGTTGATGATACCGATACCCCGAGCGAAGGAGCGACATGGACGCTTGTCCATAATATAGCAAGGGCTGTTGAAGACGATAGTTCGACGTACCTTTCCCACACCATTGTCCAGCTCTTCCCGGTTCCCTACCGGACGAAGAACTGCGTTGGCCTCGTCGCCGAGTTTGCCACGAGTGATCCGGATGGCTTGATCGACCGGTTCCACCAACTCCTCAAGAAGTATACTCTTTCGGAGAAGACCGGAATGGCGGTGTACTTCGGTTTTTCACCGTCGGCCCAGCTGTATGCATTTGGACGGGCAGTAAAACGGGGCGAAGTCAGGCCGGAAACACTGGCAGCGCTCAAGGACGAGAAGCTCCGCATTGTCATGAACGGCAGGGGAATTACCGGGGCGGTTGGAGCGCTCCCCTTCTTTACCCGGTACGAGGAGGCCCTGGAATTATGCTGTGGAGAGAACTGAAGGCAAGGCTCCTCTCGCATGGATCTGCCAAACTTACCTGGGGGAAATCCGCAGAAAACTACCTTGCCCACTCGGCCGCAGGGCCAGGGGCGGGCGGGCGCGGAGCAGTCTTCTTTGCATCAGGGGCACACCGAGTTAAGCTTTCCATAAATCCTGCGAGCCCCATCGAAATTGTCCACTACGGAAATGGTGCTGCCGATCTGCTTTTTGAGGGTCTTCACGTACGCGGAAACCTCCTCGAATCGGGATTCCATTGCCCGGACCAGGCGTTTATCACCGTCACCGGCAGCTGCATATTCAAATGCCGGTATTGCAATGTTCCGCGCCTCTCCCGGCAGCGCAAAAGCATTCCTGAGATTATCCGGATGGTCGAATCGGTTAAGGATCGAATAAGTGCGATCTCTATTACCAGCGGCGTCCAATCATCGGTGGAGGAGGAGGAATCCTATGTCATGGACGTTATCCGAAAGCTCACCCGTTTTGGTCTTCCTATCGGTGTGGCAATTTACCCTACCGAAGAAACCCCCGATCGGCTCAGAGCCCTTGGCGTTGCCGAAGTGAAGTTTAATCTCGAGGCTGCAACGCCGGTACTCTTTGAGACGATGTGCCCCGGCCTTGATTACGATATCCTCTGGAGGGTGCTGGACCGGTCCGTCCGGCTCTTCGGTAGAAACCGGGTTTTCTCCAATGTTATCATCGGCCTTGGCGAGTCGGATGAGGAGATGAAAGCATGTATCGACAAACTGGCATCCCGGGGCATTATCCCCGTCCTGCGTCCGCTCAACCCGGTGGCAGAAATGACCGCAACTCCCCGTCCGTCCGCAGAGAGGATACAAAAGATCTTCTCCCTGCATTCGCAGGCTCTTATTGCCGCAGATCTCGATCCCAGAAAAGCCCTGACCATGTGTACGAACTGCTGCGGCTGCGACCTTGTACCCGGGAGGGATGAATGAGAGGCCTCGATGCGCTCGCAAAGGCGTTGCTCACCCAGTCGGACCGGATTTATACCGTTCCGGGATTTCCCATAACCCGGCTGGGCGAACTGACGAACGCGGAGATGGTGATCAATGAGAAGACTGCGCTTGAATATGCTCTTGGGGACTCGCTCTCCGGGCTCCGTGCGGCGGTCATTGTCAAGAATGTTGGGGTTAATGCCTGCGCCGATCCCCTCCTGCAGGCTACAGCCCAGGGTCTTATCAGGGGAGTAGTCATCGTTGCGGGCGATGATCCCGAGGCTGAGGGCTCCCAGACTTCCCAGGATTCACGGTATTATGGCGAACTTGCAGAGATTCCCGTCATCGAACCCGATATACGGACCTGTTACTCCGGGGTCGAAGCTGCATTTGCCGCTTCCGAGCGATTCTCCCGGGTCGCGATGCTCAGGATCACGCTCCACATTCTCCACACCGATGTACAGGGTAAGCCGGTGATGCGGAAAGACCGGAAGGGTCGTCTTTCCAAACGAACCCTGACCATGAACGGACGAATGACTGCGGCAGAAGAGCTGTACCGGGAAATGTTCTCGTGGGCAGACACCTCCCCCCTCAACCGGTGGAACGGGGAACCGGCCGGGACAGGGGCTGAGTCCGGGAGTACCCGCATTGTGACCGTCCACCCTCTTCCGGGCCGTGCTTCCACCCTCCGGGAGATCCATGAGTTCGGAAGATCGTTTGTGCGGGACCATCGTTGCCTCAAGCCCCCGACGCCCAAGAAGAGACCGCAATCGATGGAAGACCGGGGGTTCTACCGGACCTTCTGTGCAGCCTGCCCATTTCGGGTCCTTATGAATACCATCCGGGATACGGGCCTGCAACTGATCTGCGATGCCGGTTGTTCCGTCTTGGGAATGACGCCACTGTACGAGGTGGGGATAGCAAGTTACGGGATGGGGGCGAGCGTTGCTGTCGCATCACGGAGCACGAAGGTTGCCCTGATCGGCGATTATGCCCTCCTTCATTCCGGTCTGAATGCCCTCATCGATGTTTACGAAAAGAGACTTCCGTTTCTCTGTATCGTGATGAAAAATGAATGTACTGCGATGACCGGTAAACAGTCGACCTACGACCCTGTACCTTATCTTGCGTGGGCAAACCCCGTCATCTGCAGCTGGGATGATGAAGAGACGATGAGAAAGGAACTTGTCGTAACGGATTTACCCAGGACGCTTATTGTAACCGGTTCCTGTCCGGAGGGATGCAGCCATGAAACCGTGGAATATTGAAATCTGTGATGTAACGTTGAGAGACGGCGAACAGACCTCCGGGGTCTCCTTCTCCTGCGAAGAAAAGACAGAGATTGCACAGGGACTCGATGCCATTGGAATAGAAGTGATCGAAGCTGGTTTTCCGGCGGTTTCGCAGAACGAAGCGCTCTGCGTAAAAACCATCGCCAATCTCGGTCTCGACGCCCGCATTTGTGGTTTTGCCCGGTCCCGCGAATCCGATATCCAGGCGGCTATCGATTGCGATGTCGATATGGTGAGTATCTTTATTCCCACTTCGGAACTTCATGTGAAACTCAAGTTCAGAAAGCCTCGAGAAGAGGTGCTGGAAGATGCCCTAAAGATGATCGATTACGCCCGCGATCACGGTGTTGCAGTCAGGTTTGCCGCCGAGGACGCATCGCGAACGGATCTCCCGTTCTTAAAACAGGTCTATCGCAGTGCAGCAGAGCACGGGGCAGTCCTTCTGAGTTTTGCCGATACCGTGGGCTGCCTCATCCCGAATGAGATGCAGCGCATCATGACCGAACTTGTCTCATCGGTCGACCAGCCATTCTGCGCTCACTGCCATAATGACATGGGCTGTGCTGTTGCAAACACGCTGACGGCGGCAGAAGCAGGTGCATTCCAGCTCCACACCACCATCAACGGGATCGGCGAACGCTCAGGGAATGCTTCCCTTGAAGAGCTCCTTGTAGCCCTCAGGATGAATGGGGGAGTCGACCGGTACGATCTCTCTCTCCTGACCGGACTTTCGCATAAAGTCGAGAGATTTTCCGGTATCAAACTCCCAAGGAACAAGCCCGTAACCGGGGAACTTGCATTCTCCCACGAAAGTGGCATCCACATCGCAGCAATCCTCGAAGATCCCGAGTCTTACGAATATTTCCCCCCCGACCTTGTCGGCGGGAAACGCCATTTCATTCTCGGGAAACACACCGGGAAAAAAGCACTCGAACATGTTGTCGCATCGCTTGGTTGCGAGCTCTCCGACAAGCAGGTCTGCAGGGTGCTCGATCTTGTCAAGGATCATTCCGAGCACAAGTGCAACATCACCCCGGAAGTTCTGAAAAAACTCATCAGAAAAGTTAAGGAGGACCACTGATGGGGACACTCTCTGAGCATATCCTCGGTAAACCCGCGGGTGAGTACGTTGACCGGGCGGTGAACCGGGCCTATGTCCATGACGGGACGGGGGTACTTACTCTTGAAGCGTGGAAGAGTATCGGGACCGATCGTCTTTGCGATGCATCCCGGATCTCTATCCTCTTCGATCACATCGTCCCAGCGAACAACAGCACGACCGCGACCCTCCAGCACGAGCTGCGGGACTTTGCTCGGACCTCTTTTTTGAACTTCTCCGACATAGGGGGGGGGATCTGCCACCAGCTGATGAGTGAGGGCGTCGTCCTTCCCGGCGAAGTTGTCGTAGGGGCAGACTCCCACACCTGCACACTCGGTGCATTCGGGGCGTTTGCAACTGGTGTCGGCGCCACCGACATGGCCGCGATCTGGCTGACCGGTGAGACATGGTTCCGGGTCCCGGAGTCGATCGGGGTTTATCTCAATGGTGCGCTTCGCGGGGCGGCTGAGGCAAAGGATATTGCCCTTACGTACGTGGGGAGGCTTGGCACGGACGGAGGAACGTACAAAGCTCTCGAATTTGTCGGGCAGGGTGCAGGAACTCTCACGATGGATGACCGTCTCGTGCTCTGCAACATGGCAGTCGAGACGGGGGCTAAGGCGGGTATGTTTTATTCGGATAATACAACGGTGAAGTACCTTGCCGAGCTGGGCAAGAAGGCTGCACACCGGAGAGAGGACCCTGACTGTACCTATCTTCAGGAAATCGCTATCGATCTTGGGGATATCGTTCCCCTTGTGGCAGTCCCGCACCGGGTGGATACGGTAAGACCGGCCTGTGATCTCGCAGGCCTTCCGCTCGATCAGGTTTTCGTTGGAACCTGCACCAACGGCCGGTACTCGGACCTCGAACGGTTCGCGAAGATCGTGAGAGGGAAGAAAGTCGCGGTGCGTACCATTATCGTACCCGCTTCCCGCGAAGTACTGGATAAGGCCATACGGAGGGGTATTCTTGCAACCCTGATTGAGGCCGGGGTGACTATCGGCACGCCCGGATGTGGCCCCTGCCTCGGCGCCCACATGGGTGTCCTTGGTGAAGGCGAGGTCTGCCTCTCGACCGCCAACCGCAACTTCCGGAACCGGATGGGTGTAGGTGGCGAGATCTACCTCTCTTCGGTGGCCACAGCCGCAGCAAGCGCTCTTGAAGGTGAAATCACCGAACCGGAGGCGATGGCATGATCAGTGAAGGGCAGAGCGTCTGCCTTGGCCCTGACATCGATACCGATCTCGTAATCGCAGGGCGTTACCTCCGGACTAAAGACCGGAGCATCTGGGCGGAGCATGTATTCGAAGATCTCGACCCTGCCCTTGCCCCCCGCCTCAAGGGTGCAGTCATTGTCGCAGGAAAGAACTTCGGATGCGGCTCTTCCCGGGAACAAGCGGCAATCGCGATCCGGAAGGCGGGAGTAAGGGCGGTTATTGCCCCGTCATTTGCCCGGATCTTTTTCCGGAACGCCATCAACATCGGCCTCCCGCTCATCGAATGCGATCTTCCCTGCACCGAGGGAGAGACGATCCGGTTTGATCTCAAAGCCGGCTGGGTCGAAGGAGCAGGAGAGCGTATCCCGGTCCCGCCCCTATCACCCCGGATGCAGGAGATCCTTGCAGCCGGTGGTCTTGTGGAGTACTGGAGGAAGCATCGGTGATCTTTCCCGAGCGCTTCAAGTGCGTAGGGCTCGCAACGACCAAACCCTGCGATGAAAAAGTCTGGTTCCTGAGCCGGTACCTTATCCATGACCTAGGCTTCCTCTCCAGCGGAACCGGTCTTGAACTCCTCGAAGTAGTCCCCGATCCTGAGGAAAAGGGAGTGATGCGAAATATCATATCGACAAAAGTACTGGCAAAGGCAGGAGAGGTCTGTCGGTATCCGGAGAAAGTCCAGATCCATAACCGGACCCTCCTGGTGAAACTCGCTCTTGGCACCGGGTTCCGGTGCACCGTTTTCACCGGACTTGACGAGCACATGACCTTTGTACTCGACCCGGATCTCTCGGAGTTCCTGAACCTTCACGTCTATGATGCAAGCCCGCCCCGGCCAAGCCTCTCGGCCTGCATAACCGAGCTCGAAAGAGCTGGCCTCTTCGGTGAACTTTCGGTAGACTTCTGCCATCACATCAACGATATTTCAAGGATCAAGGCAGATGTCTTTCCCTGTCGGGCATCAGGGTTCGATCGTACGCTCGATGCCGATCCGATGTTTGGTGGGGAACGGGTGGCCGGCTGCCTGACGGCAAGACAATTTTTGACGGAATGTTACGGAGAGAAATTCGAGCTTGAGAACATCTGCCCTCTTGACCAGATCCAAGAAGAGCCGTTTATCGCACGGTGTTGCCGTTCCGAGCGGGAGGGGATCGGAATCTGGAACGGGAAGTTCGGGGCGGTCGTTCACTGGGGAGCAAACCCCGACCAGATTGCCCGCAGGGTCAAGGAAGTGGTCAGTATGTGGAGGAACAGATGACGAGCAGACGTCGTATAGCGATAGTCGAAGGTGACGGTATCGGCCGTGAAGTCATTCCGGTGGCGGAAGCCGTTCTTGCCAGGCTTCATCCGGATTACGAGTTTTTTCCTGTGGATGTAGGATATGGCAGGTGGGAGAGGACCGGTTGCCCCTGTGCTGACCGGGATATCGCCTTGCTGAAGAGTGCCGATGCCGTCCTCTTCGGGGCGATCACCACTCCCCCGATGAAGGATTACCAGAGCGTGATGCTCCGGATAAGAAAAGCCCTTGATCTCTACGCAAATCTCCGCCCGGTCAGAGGTGATGGCTTTGAGATCCTGATCGTCCGGGAGAATACCGAGGGACTCTACTCAGGGATAGAAGAGCGCACCGATGACCGGGCGACAACCCTGAGACTCGTGACCCGGACGGGGACCGAACGGATCGTAAAAGCTGCGATTGCCCTCGCACGGCAGCGCAACGGCCTCCTTACGATCGGGCACAAAGCAAATGTTCTCAAGTCGGATGTCTTCTTCCGCGATATCTGCATCGCCGAAGCAGAATCGGCAGGAGTATCGTACAATGACAAGTTCATCGATGCTCTTTCGCTCGATCTCCTCCAGCACCCGAAGAACTACAGTGTTGTTGTGACAACGAATATGTTCGGTGACATTCTCTCGGATGTCGCGTCGTATCTTGTTGGCGGCCTCGGGCTGGTCCCGAGTGCAAACATTGGTGACGAGCACGCCCTTTTCGAACCTGTGCATGGCAGTGCCCCGGATATCGCCGGGAAGAACGTAGCAAATCCGATCGCAGCCTTACGGAGTGCGGCGATGCTCCTGGATCATCTTGGGGATCCGGAGGGGTCTCTCCGGATCGAAAATGCCATCCAAACCGTGCTCTCGGCCGGGATCCTGACCCGGGATCTTGGGGGATCGACCGGCACCCGGGAATTTGGTGAGGTGGTACTGACCGCGCTTTGTCTTTAGAGCCGATGGGTGGGCGGCCCAAAATCTTTTTTATTTTTAAATTCTCAGGCACCCCCATTTTCAAAATTTGCTTTTTCCCGATCAATTCTCCAAAGGGAAAGCAGGTTTTCCGGATCCAGCCCGGAAGGGGACCCCCCGTCTTTTTGTGAGCAGCCCCCGACCTGCCGGATCCCGGAGATTGATCTCCTGCTCTCCCGATCCCGGAGGCGCTCCTGACCTCCTGAGTGTAGAGATATCCGCTTGCCCTGTCCAATTAATGTAAATGTGCCGGCAGTTTATACGCAATCTCGGGGCAGGGACAAAATACCGTCCCCGTCTCGGATAAAAATCAGAATTTTCCAAAAAAATCCGGAGATAAAGGGGATCGAAACGGGAAGTTCCGACAACAGAAATTTTATCCGGATCATCTAAAATCCGGAGCAAAAAAAAAACA
This sequence comes from Methanoregula sp. SKADARSKE-2, assembly GCA_030919125.1. GTDB lineage: Archaea > Halobacteriota > Methanomicrobia > Methanomicrobiales > Methanospirillaceae > Methanoregula. Next base: position 332,779 of record CP121470.1, on the reverse strand, counting down.
TGGGCACACCCCGAAAAATGCCATTTCTGCCCTATTGTCCCCGTAAGATACTCAACCGAGTTGAATCGATATCTCTTGTCAGGAGTAGTGGAGTATAGCACTGGTACGTGTAAGCGGCAGCAATCCCGCACGTTATCCTGATAGCACGGATCTTCGAGAGGAGACTTTGAGACCATCCGGACGGTTTATATCGCACGCAAGCATACAAATCCTGCCTCGGTGATGGGAATTATCAGGACCGGTATCTGACTTCTTTCGACCGGTCTTGTCCTGACCAATCTTACCGATTACTGGAATATCTTTGCATACCCTGCGGGGTTACGGTATCGGGACTTTGCTCGGTATGGCAATCGAGCGGTTAATCTCCATAGGGTATCTGATTGTCCGGCTCATCACCCCGGGAGATACCCAGCCGCTCGTTGCTGAACTTGCCAACATGGGGTATGGCATCGCCCGGCTCGAGGTACCGAAAGTTTTGCCACCTCAGTAAGCATCATTTTCATGTTTCTTCCCCGGGCAGAACTGTCCCGGCTCCTTGGGACACGCTCGAACGAATACCCTTATATCCTGTACCCCAGTGAAGATGTCCGGAACATCAAGGAAGGAGCAGGAAACTTCCATAAAGATGCAAAACGCCGGATACTCGGATTCTTTGGTAGGAAGGATCCGGGACAACCAATAACTCTTTTTAGCTGGTCTGCCCTCAGTCATCCGGGAGTACCCTATGCAGGAACAGCAGCGAAGGCAGGCACAACCGATTCCGATCTTTGTAGTAAAAACAGGAAAGATCGAGCACCTCGCACCGGTCATAAAAACGGATGCGGAATGGAAAGCCATACTCACCCAGGAACAGTATGCTATTGCCCGCAAACTGGGGACTGAACGGGCGTTTACCGGGAGATATCACGATTCGGAAGAACATGGCGTCTATCATTGTGTGTGCTGCGGGACCGATCTCTTCGATTCTGCGACCAAGTTCGAGTCCGGTACTGGCTGGCCGAGTTTCTTTGCCCCGGTCTCCGAATTGAACCTGAGGCTGGTTACGGACCGGTCGTTCGGCATGACCCGAACCGAGGTGAAATGCGCCCGGTGCGGGGCTCATCTCGGGCATCTCTTCGATGACGGGCCGCCCCCCACCGGTAAACGGTACTGCATGAATTCAGCAGCCTTGAATCTTGAGAAGGTTCCCTAAATTCTGGCTCCTTCTCCTCTTTTTCAGATCTCCTTCCCTCCTCTCTTCTGTGTTCTTCATCTAATTTTGCGCCAGTAATCACCGCTGTTCGCCGTACTGGCGATGCGGGGTACCGGAGAAGGCCTTCAAGGGAGACTGATCGGGTAAAGGCTCCCGGCCGGGACTGTTCTGCGCACTTCTGACGATGAATCCGGTTTTGCCGGGTTTTGGGTTTTTCCTTCTTCCTCGCGGATGGCGCGATCTTATCCCTTACGGCATCGAAGAGAATGCAGCACAATGGATATCCCTACCCCTGCCCTCATCGGGATCGGTCTATCGATGGATTGTTTTGCGGTCTCGCTCTGTATCGGAACAACGACAAAGGTCCGGCTCCTGTACGCAGGCGTACTCGTCGCGCTCTGTTTTGGCCTCTCCCAGGCCGAGATGACGATCATCGGCGGGATCGCTGGTTCATCGGTCATCGGGCTGACCCAAGGGTACGGCCCCTGGATCGCGTTTCTCCTCCTCGCAGTTGTCGGGGTCAAAATGATCCGGGACGGGTTCAGGGACGATGATGAGAATAATTGCGTCGAGGACATCAGGTTCATTCCACTTATTCTCCTCTCGATTGCGACAAGCATCGATGCCCTTGCAGTCGGTGTCACTTTTGGCGTGCTCGGGGCTGATCTCCTCATCCCGGCTCTCATCATCGGTCTTGTCGCTTTCCTCCTCTCCTTTGCGGGCGTTCTCGCAGGTGAACAGCTTGAGAAGATCCTCGGCAACCGGATCGAGATCGCCGGCGGGATCATTCTGATCCTGATTGGTATCAGTATCCTTGTCGGGCTCCTGCCGGGCTGATCTCTTCCCGGCCTGTAACAGGCGAAAACCCCCGCTGATAACAACCGCTGCCGGAAAACCCTTTTACGGCCACGATTCCCATCTCCTCGTACACGATGACCGGTAAACGCCCTTCAAAGGAACCAGAACTGTCGGATGAAGTCGATCTTGACCAGATTGAAAGGATTCTCGGTTACCACTTCTTTGAACGCGAGCACCTGCGGCGTGCCCTCACTCACCCCGCTTATGCCCATGAGCTGCTCCAGCAGAACAGGCTGTGCATGAACCAGGAGGCGTACAGTACGCTCGGTGACGCGGTTTTAAAGACCGGCCTGATCCTCTTCCTGATGGAAAAGGGGATGCAGACGGCCTCGGAGATCACTCGGACAAAAGAGGCGCTTGAGAGTAATGCCGAACTCGCACGGGTGGGCAGGCGGCTGAAGATCCGGACGTTCATCCGGCTCGGCCGGGGGGCCCAGGGTCTGATCGACAGCGGCGAAGATACCATCCTTGCTGACACGCTCGAAGCCCTCACCGGTGCAATATTCCTCGACAGCGATGCAGGTTTTGGTGTGGTCAGCCAGTGCATCTGGAAATGGTTCGAGCCGGAACTGCACGAGCTCCGGCACAATGACCGGAACGCTGAGCCGGCCAAAAAAACCCGGCGGAAAAAAGAAGCCGGCAGCCGGATGTTACCAAAACCTGCCCGAAAACCGGCACGCAGCCCGGAAAAGGTACCCGCTATTCCCGAGCGGATCGTCCCGGTTCCCGTCACTCCTCCTTCATCTTCCAGAAGTGAAGCACCCACAGGAACGAGGTCAGGGTCGCGACAACGGTCGAAACGATGAGGAGTGGCAGGTACCACCACTGTGCCGCCATCTGCCCGGCCATAAGCCCGCTTCCCGCGATGGTTGCAATGGTGTTCGGGACGAGGAACGCTGTGCCAAGAACCGTGAGGGTACGCGGTAACGAGCGCGAACCGGTTGTTCAGGCTCTGGAGCTGGTTGTTGTAGATGCTCTGCATGACTTCAAGCCCGGAGGCAAGGACATCGGACATCTGTTCCGAGAGTTCGATGTGCCGGTCGATGTTGTCCGAGAGGATGCCGATCCTCCCAAGGAGTTTTTCGTCGTTTGTTATCAGGTCCGCGTCCCCGTACCGGAGCGAATCGACGACGTCTTTGGTCGCCCAGAGGACATTCAGGTAATTGATAAGGACGTGCATCATCCGGTAAATGTCATGGGCGATCTTCTTTTTTGCCAGGTTCTCTTCAATGAGCGACTTGCTGATGGCATCGCCATGCATCTCGATCTCGCGGAGGTACTCAAAGTTCCGGTCATTGTTCTCATCGATAATCCGTTCGAGCATGAGGGTTATCTTATCAACTCGCGTCTCGCCCGCGATTCTCTTGAAGAAGGGTGGTGCGTACCGGGAGAACCGGAGAAGCCGGTTAATCTCTTCGTTGTGCACGGTGAGGATGAGATTCTCCCGTATAAGGACGAAGAGCGGGTGAACTTTCATGCTGTCGCTCCTGACCGTTGCTGAAGGGAGCATGATCCCAAGCTCGGTGTCGTAATCCTCGTAGGCGGAGTAGAACCCGGTGCTCAGTTTCGGGACGGGCAATTTGGAAAATCCCGCCTTCTGGGCGAGCTGCTCAATCTCTATAGTATCGTCTTTGGTGCTGTAATCGATCCAGGCAAGGCTTGCATCGCAGATGGCTGCCATGTACTCATCGAATGGGCGATCCACAAACCGCTCGATCCTCCCCTCCTTGTACTCGATAATGCAGAAACTTAAGGGGCTGCTATTTGCGAGGGTTGATCCGGTAGCTGGAGGCTGGGGTGTGCTCTGCATCTTCATGCTCTTCATCCCGGAGGCCGGGTTTTTCCCGGGGGTCATTATTGGTTAATGGATTCCGAAATGTAATATAGGTTCCACATCCCAAAAGGGAGGTCTTCCTGCCGATAGGTATACAGGAAACTTGGTCTGGGGCCATGCTTCGTATCCGGCGGCACCCACTTCCCGCTCTGCACATGAGGTGGAACTTGCTTTAATAACTGCAGCGGGATGCACGACACCCTCTCCGGGTAGCGGAAACCCGATCACTCCCGCAGCTCCGATAGGCCAGGTCGCGGAATGCCAGTCTTAATGGGGTCCGGTATGTTCAGCCTGCGTGTTTGCGGATCTCACAAACCGGATGTTACCCTGCCGTGTCTCTGCAGATGTGCCGGTACTTCTGAATCACCCGAGGTCTCATGGGAGAATCCCGGTGGCGACAAAGAGTCTGGTCCTGATTCTTGGAGATCCTGCTGCTCGCCCGACATTTACTTATAATATCCCCCCGGAGTCACGCGTGCTTTCCAGGAACCAGCCAAATGCCAAAGTTATTGCAGAGGGCTCAGAGCAGGGTGATCCGAGCCGCGGTTCGAGGGGGGTTACTATCCGCCCTGTCCCCAGCAGGCCGCTGACCGGGCTTCAATCGACCGGGTGCTCACCGATCCCCCTCTTGGTGAGGCGAAGTTCGGAACGGTGTTCGGGAGTTAATCTTTAAGGGAAGGATTTCTCCCCCAAATATTCCCGGGTACTGGTCAGGTGCATAGCAGCGGGGGTACCGGAATAAAAACATAACTCTATTACCATTCCCCGCAAAAAAATTCCTTACAGCGAGCATTCTTTCACCTGAACGTGCAGTCCTCGTTCTCATACTAATTGCGATTATCGCAGTTTTGCCGGCTTGCGCCGAAGTCTCTGTTGGGAGTTCGGCAGCAGCACCTGCAATCCTCTCGACGCCTGCTCCAACGGGGGCAGTCGCTGCGGAAAAACCATTCATCAGTGCCACCGTTACATCCCTGGCATCGGTTGTCGGACAGCCGGTAACCATCAGTGGGGTTGAGACGGGTGGAAACGTCTCAGCGGGCGTCCAGATCTGGATCTTTGCCGGGGAGTACGTCAATGTCCAGACCGTCCCGGTCAATGCTGACGAAAAGTTTTCGAAGACCTACAACACCACCGGATATCCCCCGGCAACCTACTTTGTCGTTGTCCAGTGCCCGGGGCCTGATGGTAAGTTCGGGGGGGGTCTCCAGACTTCAGGAGCCTATACCGGACAGGTCATAAACACCGCGACCGGCAACCTGATCTTCAACTTCACCGGTACCGGGAGCGTTCACGACGCAGCAGCTGCACAACAGTTATCTGATGCAATCAACAAGCAGGGCAATGATGATGTCTACACCAAGCTGTCCTTCCAGCTCATGGACCCTGCAACCGCCCCCGCTGGGAAGGTAGTCGCGACCGCTGCAAGCCAGGCCGCTCTTCCCCAGGCCACCCAGTCCCCGCTCCCATTCGAGGTTACAGCATCTGCAATTGCGATCGGCGGGCTCTGTGTAGCACGGTATGTGCCGAGATCATAACCAAAAAAAATTCTTTTTCTTATCCCTTTCATCACTCATCTCTCCCGGGAATCTTTTACGGAAGCCGTCTTTTTTCTCCTTACAATGATGCAGAGATCGGTGACCCCTTCCCTTTTTTTTTTAAAATCTCCGTTCGCTTCTCCTCTTCATTTGTTTCGTTCACTTCTGGTGAAATATTAGAACAAGATGCGCCTATTGCTCCCGCATGGGATCACGTTCCATGATCCGGGAGCGATTCTTATGCAGGAAACAATCGGTAAGAAGATGACCGAAGCAATGGCCGCCCGGCGAGCCGATGTACAGCAAGGAAAGAGAGGATGCGCGCAGGATTTTGACGTCGGTGACACCCCTGCATGTGCTGACGGGGCAAAGGGGATGAAACCCAGAGGCAGGCAATCAAAAGCGGTCTTTTGCCTACAGAAGGAGTCGGTCAGCGCCGAATATACAATTTTGAGGGGCGTGAGAGGGTCAATCCGGCCCGAAGACGATCCATTCGTCGGGCACTACCATGCACTGGTGGTCATGGAGATCCTCTATGATGAAGATCCGGGGTTCCGGAAGGGCGTTGACCTATTCATCAGGGGTGTGGCAAAATCCGAGGCCCTGATCGGGAAGGAATCGGCCCGGCGGTACGCCGGATTCTACGGTCCGAGATGTGCCGTCGATTTTACAGGGATCCCGCAATGAGGCAGCAACATTGTAAACCCGATTCTCAAAACCATCGACATTCCCCTCGACCACAAACAGAGGATCCTTCCGGCAGAGTCGTGGATCATGAATACCTCGTACGGGGAAGGGGGTGCTTTTGCTCACGCGGTTGAGGATGGGGCGACCCCTGCCGATGCGGTGAAAAAAGAGATCCGGATGCTCTGCCCTGATTGCACTTTGTACTGAGGGGAGTGAGGTGGCGCAGGCACCGCTTCCCGCACGATGCGTTGCAGAAGCTCTCGGAACGGGGCTCCTCGTCTACTTTGGGGCGGGGGCGGCAGCGATCACCCTTATGTCGCAAAAGGTTCGCCAACGCCCAACAGTTTCAACATCGGTATCGGAGCGCTTTGCGGTCTCGGAGACTGGTTTGCAATTGGTATAGCGTTTGCTCTCATCATTGCGGCAATGATCTACGCACTCGGTCGCGTTTTTGGTGCGCATCTCAACCCGGCAGTCTCCCTTGCACTCTGGGCAACGAGACGCTTCCCGGGAGATGAGATGGTCACCTATATAATCGCCCAGTTGATCGGGGCTGCGATCGGAAGTTTTCTCTTTGCGGTTTCAGCGGGAATGAACACCGTGACGATTGGCGGGCTTGGGGCTACCGCCCCTTTTCCGGTGATCGGGTACTGTCAGGCAATCCTTGTCGAGGTGATCGGTACCTTTGTCCTGATGCTTGTCATCATGGGTGTAGCTGTTGACAAGCAGGCGCCGCAGAGCTTTGCAGGCCTTGTTATTGGTCTCACTGTTGGCGGGATCATCACGACAACCGGCAATATCACCGGTGCCTCCCTCAACACCGCGCGGACCTTCGGCCCGTATATCATGGATCTGCTCCTCGGCTGACCAAACCTCTGGGTATACTTCCCGATCTACATCCTCGGTCCCGTCGCCGGGGCGGTGCTTGCCGTATTCTTCTATGACAGGATCTGCACCGCATAAAACCTCCCGTTTTTTAAAATGGCCTGATGGTAATCAGAAAAAACGGGAAATTATTAATCTATGAATTTTCATGGGAAAAGGAGGGATCAAAAACCCCTCCTGGTTCTCCCTGTTGACCGCGTACCCGCTGGACAACCGGCTCCGGAGTTTTCTCCAGAATCCGGAGAAGATCCTTGCCGGTATGTCCGGGAAGGAATGGCGGGAATGGATTCGGATGCGCTTCCGGGGATGTTTTCGATTCCCCTGGCGAGGATGATCGGGCCATCAGGAAAGGTTATCGCCGTCGATGTCCAGCAAAAGATGCTCGTTCTTGTGCGGAAAAAGAGTGAAAATCGGGGTCTTACTTCCCGGATAACGTTTTACCGGAATTTTCCCGATTCCCTTCTTACTGAACAGGCTGATCTTATTCTCTCCTTCTGGATGGTATACGAAGTGCGGACCAGATTCGGTTCTTCAAAGAAGTCCGGGGCCACTTCAGACCCGGCGCTAAATATCTCAAGGTCAGGCCGGCTCTTGAAGTCCGCGAACCGGCATTTCGCGCGTCAGTTGAGCGTGCACGGCATCTGGGCTTTGCCCTCCCGAAAAGCCGAAGGTAAGCCTCCGCCGGTCAGCACTGTTTCTCCGCACGTACCGGGTGATTCCTTTTTTCAGTTGTTTTTCTCTGTCGAAACGTTGTTCTCTGTCGATCTGTTGCTCCTCTTCTGCTGGAGGTGGCGCTACCTCTCGTCGGGAGTACATTTCTGATTCAGGAAAGGAAGATCTGAGAGTGAAGGGGTACCCACGGAAAAAAATGGTTTTATTCGGATCCTGACTTATCCGCTGACCTGATATAGCCGATGACGATAAGGGCAAATCCCGCAATAACCAGGGTTCCGATGATATTCAGGAAGGAATTCGTGGGGAAGAATCTCTCCCGTATGGGGTAAGCCATAAACGCGATCGCAAAGAGAAGCACTCCGGTAAAGATAAGCGGGTAATCCCGAAGGGAATGGTTTAGCCCGGTCACGATCAGGGATGCACATCCAAAAAAGAAGAGGAGGGTGATAAGGGTTGCAGAGGTGATCCCCTGGAGGAGAATTATGATTACCGGGGTGACAAGCAGCAGTGCAAGGATCCCGAAGAGGGCAAGCGGCTGCACCTGCCTCCGGGGGAAGGACATCTGAACCGCGACACCGAGGATAAGGATTGCGGCGATCATCCCCATATCAATAAGGCCGGGGAAGACTTCCGCCCTCCCGCCGAGCAGAACATTGACATCCCGGGCAATGGTTGCAATGCCCCAGAGTCCCAGGGCTGCTGAGGCATAGAGCAGGTACTCCGGCCTGGCTGTGCGATAGTAGAGGAGGAGGAGAACGAGCGCTCCCCCGATCGCTGTTACAATCTGGAGATAATTGCTGATCGCAAGAAATGCCTGCTGCGGCAGGATAAGGATCAGAAGCGCGAGCGCAACTGCAACCGCGACGATCCCTGAAAAGATGCCGGTTATAATCCGGAACGGGTTCCTGGTTAAGGGCGATGAAATTTGGGTTGAATCATGCATATTCACTGTTTTTCCGGTATACCTTATAACCATTCTGAAGATCGTGGATCTTCCCATCCAGACCACTGCCTCGCCTACCCCGGGAGAACCTATCATCTAACCGTATTTTGAGATATTTCCCTCAATCCAGTTTCTGACATCTTCGATATCCGCGTTGAGATCCTTGACACCCTGCAACAGGGCAAAAAGGTCCCTCTCTTCCCCTTTGAGCCGGTACCCGTCGGCCTCAAGAATTCCCCGTGTCATCCTGCAGGCGGTCCGGACATTCCCTTCCCTGAACAGTGGATATGCAACGGGATAAAACGCTCCGAGCGATGCCCGCAAAACCGGATCGTCTTCCCGGGCTATCAGAAAGACAAGCTGGTGAAGGTTCGTCTCTGAGAGGATCCGGTCATCTTCTCCCGCGGAGAGGACGTTGGTATGGATCTCGATAATCCCGTCTACAGTAAGTTCGTTCATCTCTCTTCTCTTGTTTATGAATCCGCAGGGTAAAAAGGGCTCCCGAGACTTCGCGGGACGATCTTTTCGCCGTGGTATCCTGATGATTTACCGAGCAGCAAAAATTTTGTCTCCCTCGACACGGACCGGGTAGGTACGGAGCGGATGAGGAGGGCTCCTCGATCGCAGCAGTGAGGACTCTGCCGGTCAGATCCCTCCAGAGGACTATGTGGCCGTCCTTAAGATTGAATCGGGAATGCTGCATGGGACAGGTGATAATGGTGCCGTTCAGGGCCCCTGCTGAGAGATCCCCGTCAAGATGCGGGCAGGCCAGTCCAGTAGAAGCGGTCAGTGAGATGTGCAACACGGAGATCTCTGCTCCTTGCGGACACTTTTATCAGAGTCCCCTCCAGGATCTCGTCCGTCCGCGCCCGTTCTGCAAATTCAGCCATCTCATCGAATATGCATCTTTTTTCGGGTAATCGTGCCTCCCCCTATCTCCTTTTTGGGGAGATCTCTCGGAGAAGAGTTTCGGTTGATTACCGGAGACGGGGAGAGACTACCCTGAAATAGTCTTCGTATTACGTTTCAGTCATCCAAAAAATCTGCCGTTTGGTCAGATCCAGACCAAAAATATATAATGTAACTTAATGATCCCTGTCCATGACACTCTCTCCCCATAAAAAAATTGTAATCAACAAAATTCTTGATGACTCTCTGGGAACCCGGGAACAGGAGGAGATCTATCGCTAGTTCCTTGCGAACAGACCCGTTCAACGGGGCGTGACCGGCTGGGAAATCCTGAACCGGATTGCGGAGGAGAAGGGAAAATATCGGGGTTTTATCCAGAATTTCGGGGAGGATTCTCAGGTTCAGACTGATGTCGGGAATTTTGTCATTGAAGTTATCAGGAAGAAGAAAGGATTCCCCTGATGTCTCCTTCCCCTCAAAGGAGATACTCAGAGGCCTACGAAAAAGCCAGACTTTACTGCATCTGACCCATTAACAGCATTATACCCGCCCGAACAAACTGCAATTCACCTGGAAATTGCCGGATTAAATATCGTATCAACGAAGATCCAGACATATCAGAGATCGTTATTCCTGCTTGTTGACCCGGGAATCAGGTCCGCGTTTTGTTCTCACCGGATCCCTTGTGGAGCATTTTCTGAACTCACCGGTGGTTTAATGGCATTTTTTGTTGTCGTTGTCTGATACCGGGCGACCTGTCCTGCCCTCCAGATAACCCGGTTCCCCTTCGGGAAGTCCACGCATGGATCTATCGGATTATCCGTGATAGTTTCACGTTCGTGGGTTAGGGTGAACGGTCCCATAAATCCGAGATCAAGCGATCCGATCGAACTCTGAAGTGTTCTCCTCATGGACGGAGGCTTCTGGTGCGTGCAACCCTCCGGTAAAATTTGAGCGTTGTGATCTCTCTGAATTTTTTTCGTCCGTTCCTGCAATCCGGCGATCGCAGAATCCTTTTATACCCCTTCACTTCCACTGGAGCCCATGGCTTTTAATGCCCCGAATATGGGACAAACCCGGAATATTGTATCTGCTCAACTCCGGTAGTTGATGCCGGTGCACGGTTTATCGCAACCATTATAAGATCTCTTGATGAAAAGGGCAGGCCCAAACGCACGGGAGGTATCGTGGGTGATGAGGACTTCGTTTGACCCGCTCCTGATGCTTATCCATCGATCATCGCCGGTACTCGCATGGCGGTAAGAAGAAAAACGGTGAGTTTGACATAAATTGTCGAAGCGCACTCCAACAGAAAGATGCATGGGTCCTACCGTACTACCTCGGGGCGGGACTCCGGCAAGATACGAACCTCCGGCTTATCGTTTATTGCTTCTGAGAAAGTGAAGGCACCTACTCTCGATGATGTGGTCGTCTCTCTCGAATGTGTCGTAATATATGAGTTCATCACCGGAGATCATACGGTCTTTGTCGGAAGGGTCGTTGCAGCCCGGGGAAATCCCGAAGAAACGGCATGTGTATGTAAACTCCGCGTTCCAGGTTTTGCGCTGGATAATACGATGGAAGGAACTGCAGATGAGGGCCGGAGATGTGGAAATAATGCCTGTGCCTGAAAAAACCGGTACATTACAAGGATACATAACCACACAGGAAAATAGATCTAACAATACCATGCCGGTAATTCGCGAAGACTGCCCCTGCCTTAAGAAAAGTTGCAGGCGGTACACCAATTGTGATGAATGCGAAGCGGTCCATCTAAAGAGAGGAGGTCTCCCGTATTGCCGGCGGCCAAAACGTTCCTTTTTTGGCAGGATCCAGAAAGTACTGGGCCTTTGATTTCAGAATTGTTCTTCCCAATATTGAATATGACATGAATGGGATTTTTTATGAAAAATCAGACAGCACTCCCTTTGGTGTACTTCCTGGGTTTTTGAGTGGGTGGTAAATGATCAGCAATACGTTTCAGTTTATCCCGAAATTCGGGAAAAAGACCGAGACCGCCCTCTGGAAAAAGGAGATTTTTACCTGGGAAGACCTCCGGCAGTCCCTTCCTGAATTATATCGCGATGAGAAGAAGCAGCAGCAGATTCGCGATCATCTTTGCAAGGCTGGAGAAGCCCTTGCGCACTACGATGGTGAATTTTTTGCCCGGTATCTCCCTCCCGCCGAACACTGGAGACTGTACAGGAAATTCCGTGAAAAAACTGTCTTTCTTGATATCGAGACTACCGGGCTCTCACCCTACTACGATACCATCACGGTCATAGGAACTCACGATGGTTCGGGAACAAAAATTTTCATGAGAGATGTGAATCTGGACGATATCTGCAAATACCTCGCACAATTCCCGGTTATCGTAACCTTTAACGGGAAATTATTTGATCTCCCGTTTATGAGGAAATTTTTTCCGGAGATTGCCCTTCCTCCTGTCCATATCGATCTCCGGTTTTTACTGAGGAGTATCGGATACTCAGGTCCCCTCAAGAAGATCGAACAGGATCTCGGCATCGTGCGGGACACTCAGATACAGGGTATTGATGGCAGATATGCGGTCGTTCTCTGGAACCGGTTCGTCCGGGGAGATGATACTGCCCTGCGGGCTCTCATCCTGTATAACATCACCGATACAATCAACCTCCGAAGCCTGATGGATCTCTGTTATGTTAAGAAGATAGAACAGGAGATCCTTCCCCATCTGGATCGGGAAAACACCCGTATGGCACTTCCCGGCCCTGAAGAGTGGGGGTCGCCCGGGCTCTTCTTTTTGGATCCTGGTAGCAAGGGTAGGAAAAACGAGATCTCCGTCATCCGTTCTGGTCGTGAGTTGCAGGTTTTCCAAAATGACGAGCCGCTTCTTTCCGTCAGTCCCGGTAAAATTTCGCGACCGGGAATTACGGTTTTTCGGCTTCTTGACAGAATCACATCCCAGTACGCCCCGATACCGGGCAGAGGGGTGGTCAGTGTTGGGATCGATCTGACAGGATCTGGTGAACGTGCTTCCGGTATCTGTACCCTCAAAGGAGACAACGCCTTCCTGGATCTGCTTCATACCGATAACGAGATCATTGATACCGTCCGGCATGCCAATCCGGACGTTATTGCGATCGATGCCTCGCTCGGTCTCCCGAAGGGGAGGTGCTGCACAGAGGAGAGCTGCGATTGCCGGAAGTACGGGATCATGCGTGAATGCGAGCGGGAACTGAAACGGCGGGGGGTCAATGTGTACCCGACTCTGATCCCCTCTCTGCAGCAGCTCACCAAGCGGGGGATCCGGCTTGCCAAAATTTTGCGGGCTTTGGGATTTACGGTGATCGAAAGTTATCCGGGGGCTACACAGGACATTCTCGTTTTTCCCCGGAAGCGGGTACATCTTACAGAACTCTCAATCGATCTCATCACCCTGGGAATCACCCCGCATACCATCAGGAAAACCGTCACTCATGACGAGATCGATGCTCTTACCAACGCAGTCACCGGTCTATTTTACCTTGCAGGTCTTTACGAGGCAATCGGTGACCCGGAGGAGGGTTTGCTGATATTGCCCCGGCCTGAATAATGTATCCGGGTACTATGGGGAATTTTTCGCGAGAGTTTCAAGGAGGATGCTGGTGCTGATCTTTCTCATCAAAAAGAAATCTGCCCCCATTCTTCAGTTACATCCATGGAATAGGACGTTCTCGTGTTCGAAGCACGACGGGTCCACTGTTTTTAAGATCCTTTTGGGAAAAACCCCATAAGGTTTATTATAGTCGCTAAAATCGCTCATACCTTTTATTCGGATTACTAAGATAAAAATTAAGCCGAGTTATTAGCTATCTCGGATGATTTTTTCCACTTCATCCTCGATAGTCTCAACAGCAGCTGGTGAGGTACGAAGTCATAGTTGCATTCTGAACAGCGCCTCTTCCCGCTGCTCATTTTGTATCCCTTTTTTAAAAGTGCATTTTGGGCATGCAATTTTCGCCATTTTTCCTCTGAAAATTCTTCTTGGATTTAGGGGCTAAAATAGTACATTACCCGAAATCTATATCTGGCAGATAGAGCTAGCAAAATGTTTTGCGGCAGACGATGAAAGTTACCCCATAGGGATATATGTGGAGTAACTATGCCTTTCAGTCTGGATCATCATCCTGTTTGATAATCATACTCTTGTGAAAAATAAAACAGGTACTTGGTGTTGGTCGGCCTTCATGACGGCGTATGCGGCGGTTCTGGCATCTGATAACCGGCCTCAGGGGTTTATTGATAATGACAACAACCCCCTCACCGCCCTTTAACCGTGCTTCTGCCTTCATGCTACCATACCAGCTCCCAGACCCCCGATCAGATAATGATGGTTGCTGCCTTCTTGTCCTTCTCATCATCGAAATCCGTGATGATAACCTCAGTTGAGAGAACAAGGCCGGATATTGAGCCCGCATTCTGGAGCCCCACTCGGACCACCTTTGCCGGATCAATAACACCATTTTCAATCAGGTTCTGATAGGTACCGGTCTTGGCATTGTACCCGAAGTTTTTATCTTTAGAATCTTTGATGCGTGCGATAACTTCAGCACCCTCGACACCAGCGTTCTTTGCAATCTGCCGCAGCGGTTCTTCGAGTGCCCGTCGGACTATGGTGACGCCGATCTTCCGGTCCTCTACAAAGTCCAGTTCTTCCAGGGCGTCAATTGCCCGGAAGAGTGTAATGCCTCCACCTACGACGACGCCTTCTTCAACCGCAGCCTTGGTGGCGTTGAGCGCGTCATCAATCCGCATCTTCTTCTCTTTGAGTTCGGTCTCAGTGGCCGCACCTACCTTGATGACTGCAACACCGCCACTCAGTTTGGCGAGCCTCTTTTTCAGGTCCTCTTTCTTGTATTCCGATTCAGCAATGTTGATCTGGGACTGGATCAGGCTCATCCGGTCATCAACAGCCTTTTGTTCACCTTTTCCACCCACAATCAGGGTCTTCTCCCCGTCAATCTTGACAGTATGAGCTGATCCAAAAACCTGTTTTGTGGCATTCTCCAGTTTCATCCCCCGCTCTTCCGAGACCACTGTCGCGCCGGTCAGGATAGCAATATCGTCAAGGAGAGCTTTGCGCTCGTCTCCAAACCCAGGAGCCTTGACCGCACAGACCTTCAGGGCACCTCGGATTACATTAAGGATAAGTGCAGCCTGCGCTTCCCCGTCGACATCCTCTGCGATAATAATTAGCGGTTTTCCCTCCTGGGCAACTAGTTCGAGAACCGGGATAATCTGTTTTATCGAAGAGATCCGCTTATCCGTTACAAGGATAGAGGGATCCTGATACTCACAAAGCATCCTCTCGTTATCAGTGACCATGTATGGGGAGATGTATCCCTGGTCAAACTGCATTCCCTTGACAACGTCAAGCCCAGTATCGAGACTCTTTGCATCTTCGACACTGATCAGCCCCCCATACCCGACCTTCTCCATTGCCTCTGAGATCAGTTTACCAATTTCCTCGTCGTTATTGGCTGATATTGTAGCGACCTGAATAATCTTCTCCCGGTCCTTGACGGGTGTGCTCATTGAGCCGATATACCGGACTACCGTACTGACCGCGGCATCGATTCCCTTTTTTATTTCAATAGGGTTCGCACCCGAAGTGATATTCTTCAGACCTTCCGTGATAATTGCCTGTGCGAGGAGCGTTGCGGTGGTTGTGCCATCGCCGGTTTTGTCCTGAGTCTTCTGGGCAACCTCCTTGACGAGTTTGGCACCCATGTTCTCAAACTTGTCATGGAGCGAGATCTCCTTGGCGATGGTTACTCCGTCGTTGGTCACGATCGGACTCGAAATTTTGTCAATGACAACATACCTGCCCTTGGGGCCGAGCGTAATCTTCACGGTATCTGCAACTTTGTTTACACCTGCAAGGAGCGCTTTGCGCGCCTCCTCGTCAAACATCAGCTGTTTTGATGACGCCATAATACCTGACCTCACTCAATCTTTGCAAGTACGTCCTTGAACGGGACAAACACATAGTTCTCGGAATCTATCTCGAATTTGTCAGCACTGTAACCCCCGTAGATAACATGATCGCCGGGTTTTAAGGGAAGGGTTGTGCCGTCATCGCGGGTCCCGACGGATACAACGGTACCCTCTTTTTTCTTCTCCTGTGCAGTCTCCGGGATGTAAATCCCACTTTTTGTCTTGTCTTCCGCGTGTGCCGGTTTGATCAGCACGCGCTCACCAATAGGAATGATGGTCATTTGCTATCGAAGCCTCCTGTTCTGTTTTAGTGTGCAACATTATCTGCCGGAAAAATATTTAAAATTTTTCTAAATTGTTGATTTTATTTCAACATTATGCAAAAAATTTAAACTAAATTAATACCTTATTACTATTGTTGGGAGTGTCCGGAATGCAGCGACAGATTATCCTCAGACAGATCGAACGCCCGGCCCGGATCCAGAAAGATGAGGATCTTTACTGGTTCTGTGACAGCCTTGGCGTTGATAATGGGAGGGACGTGCACCATATCGCCACAAGGGTCATACTCTCGCTTCTGGAGAATCTGCCTGCTACCCGGGGGATCCCGGTGGAACAGATCGCTGAAGACCTCGTTGCCTCCAGCCCCCGGGTGAACCACCATATCCGGAACCTTATCGATACCGGGCTCGTGTACCGGCACAAGCAGAAGATCTATATCAGGGGCAGCAGTCTCCGCTCCATGGTACAGGAAATCCGAAAAGACACCCTTCGGATCCTTGACGACCTTGAGCTGGCCGCAGCGGAGATCGACGAGGCATATGGCCTCGGAAACCGATAATCACAAATCAGCCAAAAGAAAAACAAGGACACAGAAAATCTCAATTTAGAGAGGAACCTGGGCACCACGGGGATTGTGAACATCACAACACAAGAGAGAGGAATGAACGATGAGTGTAGAAGTCCTGTACACCAAAATCCATGATGTATTCCGTCGTGCCTTGGAGAGTATTCAGGATATTTCATCATAAGCATCTGTGTTGTCCTGTTCATCTTGATGCTCAAAACGATAACAGGACTCCTGCTCAATCTTTTCCAGCCGTATGAGTTTCGGACCATTGCCGCAGAACTGATCTACATCCTTGTGCTGATAGAGATTTACCGCCTCCTCATCATTTACCTGAGAGAACACCGGGTTGCTGTCGATGTTATGATCGAAGAGGGGATTGTTTCGGCACTGAGGGAAATTATCCTGTATGGCGTTTTGGAGATCGATCCCTTCAAAATCATCGGGATCTCGTTCCTGTTCATCGCGCTTCTGTTCCTGCTTCGGTATGGTGCGATCCGGAAAACGGAGATCGAAACTGATGCAAGGGAGGGTTTTATGACTGAGATGCGAAGAACTGTGGATAAATATCGTAAGAACCCTCTATAAGCCGCATGTTTAATACACGTCATTAATGAGATGAAAGGAGTCCAGAACACTTAATTTCTGAAAAAAGTGAGATGGCAGAATAAATCACTTTAAATCGATCTTTCGGGGTGTTGTTTCTGGCTTAGGTTCTTTCTTGGGTATCTTCATTTCAAGGACACCATTGTTCATCTTGCCCTCGGCCTTTGCAGGATCAACCTCCTCCGGGAAGGAAACTGATCGTTCGAACGCCGAGCGCACCCTCTCCCGATAAAGGTAATTTTTCTTCTTGTCCTCCTTCTCGGTCTCTTTCATTGCCCGAATGCTCATTCCATCCTTATCGATAGTAACATCGACATTCTCCTTCATAAATCCCGGGAGCTCTGCATGGACACTGTAATGATCACCCTCGTCAATAAAATCAAGCGGTGCATACCTGACGGGCAACATGCCGAGCTCCCGCATCCTGGTCTCCATAGGGAAGTATGGGCGCATCATGAGATCAAAGGATCGCCGGAAATCATCGAAGATGCTGTCGAAGTCGTGTTCAAGCAGGCTTGGCATTCTCCGGGTTGTCATCGAAGAACCCGGAGTGATGGGAATTACATCCGCTGTTTTTCTCTCAGGTTTTTCACGGTCCATAGGCATTCCTCCTATGCCTAACTTCTGGTTATGCTGATGTAATACTTAATTTTTGTAAATTCATATTGCCTGTCCCATCCCGAAATCATTTGACATCAGATGTAAATACCGATTTGAGCAACTTATCGAATGGGGCTATCCAGAGGATCATTCAGCAATGCGTCAATGATAAACCCGTTGTTGAGATTGCCCGGTATTTCCAGATTACCCGTCAACGAGTGTATCAGTTCATCAACCCGTTCAGAGAATCGGGAGAATATCCGGTACTCAGGCAATCTGGAAGAAAGCCCCAAGCCATCGATGATCGAGCAGAAGAGTTGATCCTCGCAACCTATCAATCCAACAACATTGGTCCAATCCATCTGGAGAAGAAGATTGAGGAAACACACGGGATCCATATCCCGCATAATCGAATCTATCGGGTATTGTTGAACCACGGTCTGGTGGAGATCAACATGAAAAAACGGCAACAGCGGAAATATGTTCGGTATGAACGTACTCATTCCATGTCGATGGGGCAGGGAGACTGGAAAGAGTTCGAACTTAAAGGATCGAAGAAATGGCTGATCGCATTCATGGATGATTCATCCCGCCTCATCACCTGCTACGGGGTATTCGATTCTCCAACTACCGAGAACACTCTCACGGTGCTGAATCAGGGATTCCAGATGTACGGTACGCCCCGCGAGATCCTCACTGACAACAGTACACAATTCGTTTCAGCTCGGAACCGTGAACAGGCCCATCATAAATTCGGAGAGTTTCTTGTTCATCACAACATAAAACACATCCCAACCAGGATAAAACACCCTCAAACGAACGGCAAAATTGAACGGTTCTTCAGAGAAGTCGAACGAAGGATCGCGAAGTTCGGTTCTGTCGATAAAATTCTTCACTGGCACAATGTCATCAAACCTCACATGAGTGAGTCTCGATTTCGATGAGCCTTATAACGCATTCTGGTACCGTCTACCCCAGGAGAGGATTCTGAAATATGCGCAGAAATGGTTATATGTGTAAAATCAATTCGGGATATCACATGTAATTTCAGATCGCTCAAAATGCAGATATCCCCGGTGGCAGAAAAATTAGACCGGATTTCCGGGGATCTCTCCCGCGCCCTTATTATCCCCCACTCCCAATAGATCCGGCAGTGAAGGCAACATTCGATGGGACCACAGTAAGGCTGGGCAGGGACGGCCGCACACTCTACGAACAGAGCGGGTATGGCCGGCCCGAAGGAGGCGGGATCCGGCTCGCCCCCCAGGAAGCGCTGTACCTCCTCCACCGGCAGAAGATCCAAGTGGACGAGTACAGCTTTGACGCGCTCTTCTCGGAATTTGGGGATAAGCCAAATTTCCTGCGGAGTTTTCTTGTGTACCGCGACCTCCGGGAGCGGGGGTACGCGGTCCAGACCGGACCGCACGATTTCCGGGTCTTCCGGCGGGGTGAGAAGCCCGGAACGGGAGAGTCGCTCTATCTTGTCCGGGTTCTTTCGGAACGCGACCCCATCCGGTTCGAGAAGCTCATCGAGGAGGTCGTCGCCTCCCGCAACATGCGCAAAATGTACGTCCTCGCCGTTGTCGACGACGAAGAGGAACTGACCTTCTACGAGATCAAGCTCCAGAAGCTTGCTGACTCCTGCGGGACGGGGGACGGGATCTCCCGGCACACCGCCCTGCTCATCGGAAACTCCGCGATGGTCCGGGCAGAACCCGGCTCCGATCTCGAGGCGGCCGGGTTCGGTAAGAGGCTTGATGACGAACGGCTGATGCTCTCACCGGTTGAACTCCTCTACCTCATGGCAAGAGATCTCCTCAACCTTGAGAGGGGGGGCAGGAGTCTCGGCCTGCCGGAATACCAGGCATTTGCGGGCGAGGCGGACAACGAACTCACCGGAAAGGAGAAGGTGTACACCGAACTCCGGTCCCACGACTTTACACCGCGGACGGGGTACAAGTTCGGCCACCACTTCCGGGTCTACAGCGGGAAGAACGTCCACTCCGAGATGCTCGTCCACGCGGTGGAGAAAGAGACCGCCCTTCCTATGAGTCTCATCTCGAGGTCTGTTCGGATGGCGCACAGCGTCAAAAAGAAGATGTTGTTTGGATGCGTACATTCCTCCGGCATTCAGTTCGTCGAGTTTGCACGAATAAAGCTGTGAGGAGATCATGCAGGAACCGCAGATCAACCCCTGGTCAAGCACCCCGTCAGGAGATATAGAGAAGACCTTTGGTGATTTCGGGATCGATCCGATAGCCCCGGTCCTTCAGGAACTTCCCGAGGTCCCGGACTTCATGCGCCGGAAGATCGTTCTCGGCCACCGCGACTATCCCGCGATCGCAGGTGCGATCCGGAACAAGACCCCCTTCCACATCCTCACCGGTTTCATGCCGAGCGGTCACCCGCACCTCGGCCACCTGATGGTGATGAAGGAGGTCATCTGGCACGTCCAGCAGGGAGGCAACGGGTACATCACCATCGCCGACCGCGAGGCCCATGCGGTCCGGGGGATGCCATGGGAGAAGTGCAGAGTGTATGGGCGCGAGTACCTCGCCTGCCTCTACGCGCTCGGTTTTGAGGGGCAGACCTATTTTCAGAGTAAAAACGACCGGCTCAAGGACCTGGCCTTTGAGGCTGCTACAAAAGTCAACCTCTCGGAGCTGACAGCGATCTACGGTTTCGGCCCCGAGACCGATCTCGCCCATGCGGAGAGCGTGATCACGCAGGTCGCCGATATCCTGTACCCGCAGATCGACCGGGAGCCGGCGCCCACGCTCGTCCCGGTCGGGATCGACCAGGACCCCCACATCCGGCTCACCCGGGGAGTAGCCCACAAGCTCCGGATGTTCACGGTCGAGGAGCGGGACGGGTACATCAGCGTCAGGTCGAAGAACGCACCGGAGAGAGCGCTCGATGCGGTGAAGCAGGTGTTCCCCCACGTGAAAAAATACGAGGGGCACGTGGACATCAGGGGGACCGGTTACGCGGAGGTGAGCGCGAAGGTCCGTTCTATCGAGCGTGCGCACGGGGGGTACGGGTTTTACACCCCTTCGTCCACCTACCACATCTTCATGCCAGGCCTGACCGGAGGGAAGATGTCGAGTTCCATTCCCGAGAGCATCATCTCCTTCTACGAGACCGAGGCGGTTGTCCGGAAGAAGGTGATGAGTGGGATCACCGGCGGCAGGATGACGCTCGAAGAGCAGAAGCGGCTCGGCGGTGAGCCGGAGAAGTGCTCCCTCTACCTCCTCAACCTCTTCCACATGGTGATCGACGATAAAGTGCTCGCGGAGATCCGCAGGAAGTGCACGGCAGGCGAGATCACCTGCGGCCAGTGCAAGAAGGATACGGCGGAGCGGGTTGTCCAGTTCCTGAAGGATTTCCGGGAGAAGATGGACGCGGCAGAGGAGAAGATCGAGGCGTGAAATGGCGGAACTGACCCAGAACGAGAAACGGCTGCTCACGGTGCTTGCACGGGAAGGATGCACCGATGCGCTGAACCTTGCCCAACACCTGGATGCGACCGCTGATGCGGTCGTCCAGTGGGCATACCTTGCCATGGAGAACAGGCTTGCAAAGGTGGACCGGATCGTTGAAAAAGATTTTGTCTATACCGAAGAGGGGAGAACCTATGCAGAGCACGGTCTTCCCGAGACCCAGCTCATGGCACTCATTGGCACCGGCACGACGCTCGCCAATCTCCAGAAACACGAGGCGTTCCGGATCGGCTTCGGCCAGCTCCGGAAGAAAGGGCTTGTCACGGTCACGGACGGGAACGTGTCAACCGTCGCCGGCAGATCCACGAGCGAGGATGAGATCGCCCTCAAGAATCCGCATAAAGGTGGAGAGAGGGTGAAGGATCTCATCAAGCGTGGCCTCGTCTTGGAGACCGAGACGGTCCGGTACCAGATCACGATCTCGCCCGCAGGGATGCTTGCGGTACAGCAGGGGCTCGACCTCCGCGAAGAGCAGGGGACACTCACCCGGGAGCAGATCCTCTCCGGGAATTATAAGGACCTCAACCTCAGGAAGTACGATATCGGGAAACTCCCGAAGAAGGCGTACCCGGGAAAGACTCATCCCTACCAGCGGATCATCGATGAGATGCGGGAGATCCTCCTCAACATGGGGTTCACCGAGCTCTACGGCGGGATCGTCCAGCAGTCGTTCTGGAACTTCGATGCCCTCTTCCAGCCGCAGGACCACCCGGCCCGGGAGATGCAGGATACGTTTTATCTCAACGAGACCCTCCCGCTCCCTGACGGGTACAAACGCGTCAAGGCGATGCATCAGTCCGGCGGGGAGACGTCCTCGACCGGCTGGGGCGGGGTCTGGAAGGAGGAGAGAGCGGAGCAGTGCGTGCTCCGGACCCACACGACCAGCGTCTCGATCCAGCACCTGGCGAACAACCCGAACCCCCCGCTCAAGGCGTTCTGCATCGGCCGGGTGTACCGGCGCGAGACAATCGACACGACTCACCTCGCCGAGTTCGAGCAGCTCGAAGGGATCGTGATGGATAAGGACGTCAACTTCGGCAACCTCCTCGGGATCCTCAGGGTGTTCTACCACCGGATGGGATTTGAAGGCGTCCGGTTCAAGCCCTCGTACTACCCGTACACGGAACCGAGTCTTGATGCGGAGGTCTTCGTGGAAGGCATCGGGTGGATCGAGATGGGGGGAGCAGGCATCTTCCGCGAGGAGGTCACGGCTCCGCTCGGGATCCAGTGCCCAGTCCTCGCGTGGGGACTCGGCGTCAGCAGGATCGCTATGCTCCGGCTCGGCCTCAAGGATCTCCGGCAGCTCCACCACAGCGATGTCGCGTTCCTGCGCGAGTCGCCCGCTCTGCGCCAATCGAAGGGGGGGCTCTGAAATGGCGGTCATCACCCTTCCCTACAAATATCTGGAGCGCCTGACGAAGACCGACCGGAAGACGATCCTCGAGAAGGTCCCGCTGATCGGCTCCGATGTCGAGCGGATGGAAGAGGATCACGCCGATGTTGAGTTCTTCCCGGACCGGCCCGACCTCTTCTCACCCGAAGGTGTAGCCAGGGCTATGCGGGGTTTCCTCGGGATCGAGACCGGCCTGCCGGTGTACCCGGTAAAACCTTCCGGCATCACGTTCACCATCGATCCGATGCTCGCCGCGATCCGCCCGGTCCTCGGAGCCGCGGTCATCCGCGGGGTCACGTTCGATGACGAATCGATCCAGAGCATCATGTCCCTCCAGGAGTCGCTCCACTGGGCGGTGGGCCGGGGACGGAGCAAGGTCGCGATCGGGATCCACGACCTCGACACGGTAGAGCCCCCGTTCCACTACATCGCCTCGCCCCGGAGCCGGAGGTTCGTCCCGCTCGACTGCACCGAAGAGATGACCATGGACGAGATCCTCCTGAAGCACGCCAAGGGGCAGGAGTACGCAAACCTTGTCAAGGACTTCGATCGCTTCCCGCTCATCGTGGACAGCGGGGATCACGTCCTCTCGTTCCCGCCGATCATCAACAGCGAGCGGACCAAGGTGACGATGAAGACGAAGAACATCATCCTCGACACGACCGGGACCGAGAGAAAAGCCGTTCTTGCAGCGGTCAACATCATCTGCACCGCGATGGCGGAGGGAGGGGCGAGGATCGAGAGTGTTACCATCAACGGCGTGCAGACCCCGACGCTCGCCCCAGCCGAGCGGACCGTCAGCGTGAAGGAGTGCAACAAGCTCCTTGGCATTCATCTGAGTGCCGCAGAGATGGCAGCACATCTCGAGAGGATGCGCTTTGGTGCCCGGGCCGAAGGCCCGGACGCGGTGAATGTCCTTGTCCCCTGCTATCGTGCCGATATCATGCACGACTGGGACACCTTCGAAGATGTGGCCATCGCGTACGGGTATGAGAGGATCAGCGATCTCCCCCCCGAGACCTTTACCGTAGGTAAGCCGCACCCCGTCCAGGAGCTTGGACGGGTCGCCCGGGAGATCTTCTGCGGCCTCGGCTTCCTCGAAGTCATGCCCTTCACCCTCACGAGCGAAGCGACCCTGTTCGGGAAGATGCGCCGGTCCGAGAATACGGGTGTTCTCCACGTCATGCACCCGATCACAGTCGACAACACCGTTGTCCGGACCGAACTCGTCCCGCTCCTCATGGAGTTCCTCTCCATGAACCGGCACCGCGAACTGCCCCAGCGCCTCTTCACGATTGGGGATGTGGTCGAGTGCTGTGCAACGTACCAGAAGGCTGGGGGGATCAGCATGCATCCGGGCGCTGACTTCTCCGAG
Organism: Methanoregula sp. SKADARSKE-2; assembly: GCA_030919125.1. Taxonomy (GTDB): domain Archaea; phylum Halobacteriota; class Methanomicrobia; order Methanomicrobiales; family Methanospirillaceae; genus Methanoregula. Next base: position 308,982 of record CP121470.1, on the reverse strand, counting down.
GCATACGCATTCATGGACGCGATGCTCCGCGAACTCTCGATCGATTACTGCGTCAGAGAATCATCCGATGAGGCCTTCATCGAAGGCAGGCGAGGCGATGTCTTCACCGGCGGGAAAAAAGTCGGGGTCTTTGGCGAGATCCATCCCGCCGTGCTGAATGCCTTCGAGCTCGAACACCCGGTCGCGGCGTTCGAACTCGACCTCAGAGCCGTACCGGGATATCCCGCTCTCTGAGATACTTTTTTATGTCCCTGACCGTGAACTCCCCGTAGTGGAAGACGCTTGCCGCGAGACAGGCGTCCGCTTTTCCCCGGATAAAGCCGTCATAGAAGTGTTCGAGCGTCCCGACGCCGCCGCTTGCTATGACCGGAATGCCGGCTGCGTCCGATATTGCCGACGTAATCGCGATGTCGAACCCGTTCCGGGTCCCATCGGTCTCCATGCTGGTGAGGAGGATCTCACCGGCTCCCCGCTCCTCAGCCTCCCGCGCCCAGGAGATCGCATCAATGCCGGTCACCTTGCTGCCACCATAGACAACGACTTCATACCAGCACGTCTCCCCGGTATCGAGTGTCACGGGAACTGCATCCGGGTTTGGTGAGAAATTCCGGCGGACGTCCATTGCAACGACGATGCACTGGGTGCCGAAGGACTCCGCTCCTCTCGTTATGAGCGTCGGATCCTCCACGGCGCTCGTGTTCATGCTCACCTTGTCAGCCCCTGCCCTGAGGATCTGCTGGATATCAGCAAGTGACCGGATCCCTCCGCCAACGGTCAGCGGAAGGAAGAGCTGATCGGCGGCACGTTTGATGAGTTCGACGATGATCCCCCGGTTCTCTTTCGAGGCCGTTATGTCGAGGAAGACCACCTCGTCTGCGCCCTGCTCGTTGTACCGTTCCGCGAGCTCGACCGGGTCGCCGGCGTCCCGGAGGCCGAGGAAGTTGGTACCCTTGACAACCCGGCCTTCTTTGAGATCGAGGCAGGGGGTGATCCGCCGTGTCAGCACCATTCCAGAAAGCGTTGGCGGGCTACCGCTATCTACATTTGCTCCTTTGCACACCTCTGCCACCTGAGGTCAGGAGAGAGAAATTCACGGAGTTTTTATGTAACTTGCCGTGAGTACTAAAATAGGGTAGACGCGATGCATGGGCGGGACTGTACCGCCCCGACTCCCGCGGGGATTTTTATGAGCACAGGAATGCTGAAGATAGAATGGGCGGCGCAGTATATGCCGGTACTTGCCGCGATCAGGAAGCAGTTTGAGAAGGAGAGACCATTCGCGGGGATGACCATCGGCATGGCGCTCCATGTCGAGGCCAAGACCGCAAACCTCGTCTCCACCCTCGCTGCCGGGGGTGCGACCGTCCACATCACCGGCTGCAACCCACTCTCCACTCAGGATGACGTCGCAGAAGCGCTCAACACGATGAAGAGGATCCACTGCTACGCGAAGCGCGGGTGCACGACTGAGGAGTACTATGCGGCGATCGACGCGGTCCTCGATGCGAAGCCCCTCATCACCATCGACGACGGCATGGACCTCATCCACTACCTCCACACCCGACGCCGCCAGCTCCTGGAGAATGTCATCGGCGGGTGCGAGGAGACGACCACCGGCATTCACCGCCTCCGGGCCATGGAAGCCGAAGGGAAGCTGGAGTTCCCGGTCGTCGCGGTGAACGACACCCCGATGAAGCACTTCTTCGACAATGTCCACGGGACCGGGGAGAGCGTCCTCTCTTCGATCATGATCACGACCAACGTCCTCATTGCCGGGAAGTATTTCGTAGTCAGCGGGTACGGGTTCTGCGGGCGCGGGCTCGCCCGGAAAGCGCACGGCCTCGGGGCCAAAGTCATCGTCACCGAGATCGATCCCCGGCGTGCGCTCGAAGCTCACATGGATGGGTTCATGGTCATGAGCATGGACCAGGCAGCGGAGGTCGGGGATATCTTCGTCACAACGACCGGCAATGTAGGTGTAATCAACAAGAAGCATTTCAGGAAACTGAAGGCGAACGCGATCCTCTCGAACGCAGGCCACTTCAACGTCGAGATCGATCTCAACTGGCTGAACGAGCACGCCGAGAAGATCGTCAAGCGCGACGGGATCGACACCTACTTCCTGAAAGGAAAGGCCGTGCACGTCATCGCGGAAGGTCGGCTCGTCAACCTCGCTACGCCGAAAGGAATGGGCCACCCGGTCGAGGTCATGGATCTCAGCTTCGCGGTGCAGGCCCTCTCTGCCCGGTACATAGCGAAGAACGGTAAGGAGCTCAAGGGCGGGGTGTACGAAGTCCCGCAGGAGATCGACGAGAATATTGCCCGGATGAAACTTGCATCCCTCGGGCTCAGCATCGATGAGCTCTCAAAAGAGCAGGAGAGATACTCGCAGAGCTGGGATATCGGGACGTAAGAAGTCTCAGGAACTTCCGGTTTTTTCTTACCGTTCTTTTCCGGCCTCTTCTTTTTTTGAGGATTTTTTTGTGGTCTTCTCTTCTCCCGGCCTTATGCATCTCTCGCGCCAAAGAGATACTCCTGTGCGTACCCGCAGTAGCTGCCGAAGTACTCCCGCCCGAACTCCCTGACTGCGTCATACTCGCGCCGGCTGAGTGCCGATGCCAGCGGGAGATCCGAAAGATAATGCTGCTGCATGATCCGGCGGATCCAGACATCGACCGGGAACGATTCGTATCTTTCGAACGCGAAGAGCAGGATGCAGTCGGCCGCCTTCGGACCGATACCAGAGCGCCTCATAAGCTCCTTCCGTCCTTCCTCGTACGGGAGGGCTGAGACCTTCTCCTCCCAAGCCACCCGGTCCAGGATATCGGACGCGTTCCGGAAGACATAGGGTTGCCGGTACCCGAGCTTGCAGCACGCGAGATCCTCTTCGCTCCCGCAGGCAATCGATTCCGGCTCCGGGAACGAGAAGAAACTCCGGTCTTCGAACGCGATCTCTCTGCCGAACCGCTCGGCTATTGATCCAATCCTGCGCCGGATGGTAGGGATGTTCGAGTTGGTTGCTATCGTATAGGAGATCAGGCACTCCCATCTCGGCTGCCGGATTATCCGCAGACCCCTGCACCTCTCGATCGCCGAATGGATGAAGGGATCGCGATCAAACGAGGTAACAATGCCTTCCAGATCGATATCCAGAGTGAAGTAATGCCGGATAAACTTTGCGTTCGCTCCTTCGAACGCGAGGTGGTTGCCATCCTGACGAATCTTGAGTACCCGGTCCCCGACAACACCGTACCACCACCCGTTTTCCCCCTTCTCCCACCGGAATACCTGGCCGCAGCCGAGCGACTGGTCGAGGGAGAACGGTTGATCCAGGGAGAGGGTTAAATTCGGCATAAGCGCTCTCCAATGGATCTGTGCGTCAACCCATATATGGCAGATCAACGTGCATACCGGGCCGCTGGGACTCCATGAAGATTCCGCAAGAGATCACGTTCGCGGCCAGAACGGATAGGCTTTTAATATATAAATCAAAAGTCTCCTCATGGACCTCAAGGATACACTGAAAGCATTCATCGAGGAAGGGGCCGACTGGGAGCGCAAGCAGACAACGGTTCCCGGTGTCTCGATCATCAGGCTGCCGGCAACCAAGAATCGTGCGGCATCGCTTGCCATCGATATCAATCCTGTCGGAGATAATGGTCTTCCCATGAAGAAGAAGGGCATTATGATCATGAATTCAGCAGAACTCGCGGCGTTCCGCAAAACCTTCGGGAACGAGAAAGTTGACGGCCTCATTGCAGCGCTTGAAGATCTCCTTCCGGAGAGGAAGGGCGCAGGAAAACCCTCAAGATCTGAAGTTCTTCAGTTGTGAGCAGAAGAGGAGACCGAAATTAATCCGGAGGCTACCTATTGAGCGATGGGGAGGAGCTCTGCGCTGTCACAGCGGGACGGATCTGCGACTGTCCTGGAGACTGGACACCTCCGGCAACAACCCACCACCGGCTACCCCAGGTCCGGGGGAATCGCCGGCTCCGACGACCACCACCTCCTCCCTGATAACAGGGCAGCGGTCGTCTCAAACCTGCGGATCAATTCAGGAGATTTCCCTCAACCAGACCGATCTCGACCGGATATACTATACCACCTCCATGCTGAGTGGACTACACCGCCCGGCCCTGCGGGCGGATCGCACACAGACCTCGATCCCGTACCGGGGAAAAATCGTGAATGCTAGAGACCCGGTAATCCCGATATCCCTTCAGACGTTATCGACGAGCTGAACCGGGTCATCAGATCCGGCGGCGCAGGAGCGGCCATCCCGCCCTGGCGCGAACATAAAGCGCTGAAGAACAAAAAAAGTAATTTATTCCTTCTTCTCGTACATGCACGCCTGCACATCGTGCCCGAGCTTGCCAATCGCATCCGCACGGCACCGCTGGCAGTGACGCATCTGCTTGACGTACTTCCCGCACTCGTCCTGCATCTTCCTCTTCATCTCCTGCGTGGGCGGGGCTATATCGGCAAACTTGTACTGCGATATGAGGGGGATGAGGTTGAAAGTATAGACACCCATCTCGCCCATCTTCTTTGCGATGGCCGGGATGTGGTCCTCGTTGATTCCGGGGATGTAGACCGTGTTGATCTTCACGATCATGTGCCGGTCGATGGCAATCTGGATCCCTTTCATCTGCTGGGAGAGGAGGAGTTTTGCTGCTTCGAGACCGTGGTAACGCTTCCCCTTGTAGTCGACAAACTGGTAGATCTTCGCACCTATCTCCGGGTCGACGGCATTGAGGGTGACCGTGATATTCCCGACATCGTATTTCTGGAGCAGGTCGATCTTATCCGGGAGGAGGAGGCCGTTTGTGCTGATGCACTTGATGACGTTCGGGTATTCCTCGTGGAGGCGGCGGAGGGTCTCAAAGGTTTCTTCGTTTGCGAGCGGGTCACCCGGCCCGGCAATCCCGACGACCTTGATATAATTGTATTTCTCCACGACTTTTTTTACCATATCCAGGGACTCGTCTGGATTGAGGACCCGCGTCGTGACACCGGGGCGACTCTCGTTCACGCAGTCGAAGTCCCGGATGCAGTAGTTGCACTGGATATTGCATCTCGGTGCAACCGGTATATGGCACCTGCCAAAATTGTGGCATGCCTTCTCGGAAAAGCAGGGGTGCTCCTGAATCTTCCGCATCTGCGCCGCGTCCCACTGGACTTTCTTCCCGGCAACGTCTGCAATCCTCACTTCATCAGCCATAGTCAACACCACAACTTGCGCTGTGAAGGTATAAATAAAGTGCAATTGTGAAAGAGACAAGGAGGCAATTGTTTAAAGCTTACCGGAATACCGGATACCATGAAGCGATCGGAAAAAGTCAAGGGAAAAGAGGCAGCAGCCCTCCGCAGGAAGAAATCCAAAATGTACGGGATCGGGATAGCTGCAGGGATCATTGTCGTTGCCGTTATTATCGGGTTTTTTCTGCTCAGCCCTTCAGTCGCAAAAACCGGTGACACCGTTGATGTCTATTATACCGGTACCCTTGATAATGGTACGGTCTTTGATAAGACGGCAAACGGGACCCCCCTCGAATTTGTCATTGGTAAACATTCCGTAATCCCCGGTCTTGAGAGTGCTGTAGTCGGGATGACAGTAAACACCGAAAAAACGGTCTGGATCCCTGTTGACCAGGCATTCGGCCCGTACCGGAGCGATCTCATTCTGGTTCTCAACCGGTCTTCATTCGAGCCTAACCAGACACTGAATGTCGGGGAACGATACGATATCACCACCAACCCATCTACCGGAGCCACGACAAAGGTAAAGATCGTGAATGTCACCGCTTCAACCGTCACGCTTGACCCCAATCCGCCCCTCACGGACCAGAACCTGACATTCGCGATAAAACTCGTGAAGATTAAAAGATCTTCCTAAAAAACGCTCTCTTTTTTAACCGGTTCTTGGTTTGTCGGACAGGGCAGTAAATGTCCATGCGGCGGCATCTGCACGCAGATCAGACAGAAAAAAAGGTTTGGTTCGATGGGCCCGGCCGGATTCGAACCGGCGACCTCCGCCGTGTAAGGGCGACGTCATAACCAGCTAGACCACGAGCCCGAACTCCTACTAATGTCGACTCTGCCCGTATTAATATTGCTGGTACGCGGTGAGACCGTTCCACCGGTTCTTTCCCCCCTCATTCGTTTTAAGATGGATGGGGTTGGGATTTTGCACCGGGTTCTCTAAAAAAAATTCTTTGATCTACTCTTTTTTGAGCTTGATATCGATCCCGTACTTCTCTGCATTTTTGTCGGCGATTGCCTGGATGAGGGCGATTTCGGCATCCTGTCGCTTCGGCTTGAAGAGGTGCCTGAACCGCTTCTGGGTCTTGAGGTACTCTTCAACCGGCTTCCTTACCACCTTCTTAACTTTGGTGATCTTGCCGTCAACCATCTCGTAATTGACCCAGAGACCCGTCTCGATGGCGAGCTTCGCCACGGCGATGGTCTGCTCACCTTCGAACCCCCAGCCGGTGCAGCAGGGTGCATGGAGCTGGATGTAGCAGGGGCCTTTTGTCTTGATCGCCCTCTCGATCTTCTGCAGGAGATCGGCCGGGTACGCGATCGATGCCGTAGCAACGTACGGAGCACCGTGGGCGGCGAGGATCTGCGGCATATCCTTCTTGGGGCGCTTGTTCCCCATCGAGCAGGAGCCGGCCGGGCTCGTAGTCGTGCTGGCATCGTACGGCGTTGCACCGGATCTCTGGATCCCGGTGTTCATGTAGGCCTCGTTGTCATAGCAGACATACGTAAAGTCATGGCCCCGCTCGAATGCGCCGCTGATGCTGATCATCCCGATATCGAACGTCGCACCATCACCTGCCATGATCACCACCTTCTCGGACCTGCCCTGCTTCTTGAGCGAGGCCTCGATGCCGGAGGCAACCGCCGCCGCGTTCTCGAACAGGGAGTGGATCCACGGGACTTTCCACGCGGTCTCCGGGTAAGGCGTCGAGAAAACTTCCATGCACCCGGTCGACGACACCACAATGGTATCGGTGCCAGCAGCTTTTGTCACGAGCCGGGCCGCAAGAGCTGCGCCGCACCCGCCGCAGGCCCGGTGGCCCGCTTCGAAGAGTTCGCACGTTTTTTCCGCCATGATCAGAGCACCTCTGTCCGTAGTCCGTAGAACAGTTCTCCCACTCCCTTCTCGGTCTGGGTGACAATCTCCCGGATATTCCTCTTCCTCACGTCGCGACCACCGAGGCCGAGCACGACGTTCCTGACCGGAATCCCGGATCCGTACAGGGCGTCCCGGACTTCGAGACCTACTGCACCCTTTGAACCCAGTGAGATATTCTTATCGAGGACGACCACGCATTTGACATGGGAGAGGATCTTTGCAATCTCTTCGGCCGGGAACGGACGGTAGACCCGGATCTTCAGCTGCCCTACTCTCTTTCCCTCTGCCCGCATCTCGTCGATCGCATCCTTGACCGTCCCGCCAAGGGAACCCATGGTCACGATTGCCGTCTCGGCATCATCGAGCCGGTAGCCTTCGACAAGGGCGCTGTAGTCCCTGCCGAAGAGCGTGCCGAATTCCTTTCCGGCCTTTGCAATGAGATCTCTCGATCGCCTGAGCGCCTTATCCATCTCGTACCGGAATTCGGGGTAATACTCGGGCGTCGCATACATCCCGAAACTGATCGGATCAGCGGCATCGAGGCGCTGGTACGGGGTGAACTTCGGGAGGAAGCGGTCGACCTCTTCCTGGGTGAGCATGTCGACCGGCTCGTAGGTGTGCGAGAGGATGAACCCGTCGAAACAGACAAAGGCCGGGAGCTGGATCGTATGGTCCTCTGCCACCTTGTAGGCGAGGTAGTGGAGATCGGTCGCTTCCTGGTTGTCCTCTGCATAGAACTGGAGCCAGCCCGCGTCACGGAGCGAGATCGAGTCCTGCATGTCGTTCCAGATCGAGAGCGGTGCGCCCATCGCCCGGTTAGCGATCGACATGATGATCGGGAGACGCATCCCCGCTGCATTGAAGACGACCTCGGCCATCAGCATGAGACCCTGCGAGGTCGTTGCAGAGTAGGTCCTCGAACCTGCTGCGCTTGCCCCGACACACGCGGAGAGGGCGGAGAGTTCGTTCTCGACCGTGATATATTCCGCGTCGAGCTCGCAGTTTGCGACCATCTCTGCAAGGGCTTCGACGATGTGGGTCTGCGGGGTAATCGGGTATGCGGAGACCACCTGCGGGCGGCTCATCTTGACCGCTTCTGCAACCGCCAGGGATCCCTCGAGCATCTGCATCATCTTACTTCTCCTCCTGTTTCATCTCGATCGCATCCTTCGGGCACTCCGCGGCGCACAGGCCACAGCCCTTACAGTACGCATAGTCCGGAACGAACCTGCCCTCTGCATCCTCGGTGATGCAGCCTTCGGGGCAGATGGTCCTGCACATCCCGCACCTCGAACACTTGGCATCGTCATATATTGGCCTGAATACGCGCCACGATCCCGTCCTGTTGTCACGTGCCTTGCCCGGCCGGGCCCGGCAGCCGATCGCAAGCGCCATTATGCAGCCCCCTTGACAGCGTTGTAGGCCAGTCGTGCTGCCTCGATATTCTTTGCCGCCAGCTCCTTCGGGAACCGGTGGTTGAGGGCGTTCTCGAGTGCGGAGAACGCGATCTCACCGGTTGCTGCAGCAAAAGCTCCCATCAGGGACGTATTGGTGATGGGGAGCCCGATAGCCTTGAGGGCTATCGATGTCGCGTCGATAGTGATGAGCCTCACTCCCTCCGGGACTTCGTAATTGGCGGCCTTCTCGGTATTGACGATAACGATGCCCCCCTTCTTCACGCCAAAAAAGACGTTGACATCCTTGATCAGGGTGCTGTCCTGGACGATGATATAATCCGGCTCATAAATCTGGCTTCGCAGCCGGATCTTCTTGTCATTGAACCGGACAAATGCCTGCACCGGTGCCCCGCGCCGCTCGACACCGAAGGCCGGGAACGCCTGCGCAAAGACCCCGCCTTCAAATGCTGCGACCGCTATCAGTTCGGCTGCGGTGACTGAACCCTGGCCACCCCTGCCGTGAATGCGTAATTCTTTCAAGAAAAATCCCCAATAATCTAACATGTAACTCAATATAAATCTAGAGGTCTACATCGAGCCCCAGGATTTTTTTCGATCCGGAGAAGACATCCCGGGCAATCCTGACAAGCCCGCGGGATGCGCACCATTCGTCATAAACTGCCACATCTCTTCCCAGAAACCGGCGCACTTCCGGTGCGATTATGGGGGCAAGACTGCCCACAAGGGCCACGGACGCGCGGGGGTTGAGCATCAGGAGAGCCGCGCACTCCATCGCTGCAAACATCGCGACTGCCGGAATGCGGTCCGGCTCGGGAAGCGTAAAATTAACCCCGGCGTTCTGAAACGCTTCGTTTGCTGTCAACCCACCAGCATCGATCCTCCGGATCGCATCGACATCGAGAGCCCCATGGACCAACCCGGGGGCAAAGACGCAGGCATCAAATGCACCGATGAGTTCTCCCAATGAGACGAGCAGCGACACCGTGTTTGAACTGACATCGGCCACGACAACATCCGGCCCGAGATCGTGACAGGCTTCGTAGGCTATCCCGATCTTTTCCGGGCTTGACTGGTGGGAGTATACTTTGAACCGCGGATCCGTGGGGGAGCTCCGGTGAATACCCGGGATCGCGACCGCAGGGATCCCGCTCGCGGCAACTTCATCAAAAACTTTTGTCCCGCCCCCGATATGCTTGCCCGCACCCTCGCGGCTGACGAGGCCGCGGTTCTTCAGCTTCCGGATATCGGTGATCCGGGAAAAATTGTCCCCCATCGAGTAGCAGACGGCGATGCCTTCGATCTCATCGATCGGGCAGATTCGTGCGAGATCGCTGATGACAAATTCTCTCGCCTCTTCCCGCGGGAGCTTGAATTCATCCAGTTCTCCGGCGAACCTCATGGCTGTCGTGCCGTGATCGATCCCGATAAACATAGCAGTAATCCTATAGCATGGATGACATATTAGGTAATGATGTTTGATGTGGTGACAGGCGGGGCCGGCTTTATCGGCTCGCATCTGGTTGACACCCTCGTTGGGCAGGGCAACGAGGTCCTGGTAATCGACTCGCTCTGCGCAGGAAAGAAAGAGACGATCGCCCGGCACATCGGTTCCTCCAAGGTCAGGTTCCTCCGGGAAGATCTGCTCGGCAACGGCTGGCAGGATGCGATCGAGGGAGCAGACCGGCTCTTTCACCTTGCGGCAGACCCCGATGTCCGGCAGAGCGCGGTTGACCCGGACCCGACGATGCGGCAGAATATCTTAGCCACCTACCGGGTCCTCGAAGCCATGCGCCTTCAGAACGTTCCGGAGTTGGTCTTTACTTCGACCTCCACGGTCTATGGCGACGCGTCGGTCATCCCGACACCCGAGAGCTACACCCCGCTCGAACCGATCTCGGTCTACGGCGCGAGCAAGCTCGCCTGCGAAGCGCTGATCTCGGCATACTGCCACTCCTTTGGCATGAAGAGCTGGATCTTCCGGTTCGCCAATATCATCGGGGAACGGAGCGGCCACGGGGTCATCACCGACTTCATCCGGAAGCTCGAGGAGAATCCGGCCGAGCTCGAGATCCTCGGGGACGGGAGACAGACAAAGTCCTATCTCGAAGTCCACGAGTGCATCGCCGCGATGCTCTTTGCCGTCGGCCATTCTCGGGGCGCGGTCAATACCTTCAATATCGGATCTGAGGACTGGATTGACGTGAGAAGCATCGCGGAGATCGTGACGGAGGAGCTGCATCTCTCGAAAACGATGATCCGGTTCACCGGGGGCGAACGCGGGTGGGTCGGGGATGTCCCGAAGATGCAGCTCGCGATCGATAAGATCAAAGCGCTCCAGTGGAAGCCGCAGACCGGCTCGAGAGAGAGCGTCCGGATTGCGGTCAGCGCGATGCTCGCAGAGCGGGAGAAGTCCCGGTGAACCTCAGGACACTGGAGATACGATAAGATACAACGGTGGAATCATGAAGTATATTGTTATCCTTGGTGATGGCATGGCGGACGAGCCATTGCCCGAACTCAGCAAAAAGACTCCTCTCGAATATGCCAGGACCCCGAACATGGACCGGATGGCCCGGGACGGCGCCTGCGGTCTCCTCCGGACCGTCCCTGAGAACTTCGAGGCGGGAAGCGACATCGCAAACATGTCGATTCTGGGATATGCTCCCGAGAAGTATTACACGGGCAGGGGACCGCTCGAAGCGCTCAATATAGGAGTCGATCTCGGGCCCGGCGATGTCGCGTACCGGTCCAATCTTGTCACGATAGAGGACGGGATAATGGCTGATTTTTCTGCCGGGCACATAACAAGCGCAGAAGGGGCCGCGCTCTTCGCGTCCCTTGCTGAGGCGATTCCGGATCTGCTCTTCAGGCCGGGGATGAGCTACCGCAACCTTATGGTCCTTCATGAGGGGAAGGGAGCAAAATCGACCCCGCCTCATGATATCGTTGGGCAGAAGATCGAGGAGTTCCTGCCGAGAGGCGGGGATGCAACCCTGCTTCTCCGGTGTATGGAGAGGAGCAGGGAGATCCTTGCCGATCACCCGGTGAACAAGGCACGCATCCGGGCCGGCAAACTTCCGGCAACGGATGTCTGGCCGTGGAGCGGAGGGCATAAGCCGGCGTTTCCTTCGTTTTGTGAAAAATGGGGAAAGACGGGCGGGATGATCTCGGCGGTAGATCTTCTCAACGGCATCGCCAAATGTGCGGGAATGGAGACTATCAGGGTCCCGGGCGCGACCGGTTACCTTGACACGGATTACGCGGCGAAGGCCCGGTGCGCGCTCGAAGCGATCCAGCGGCTCGACTTCCTGTACCTCCACATCGAGGCCCCTGACGAGGCAAGCCATCTCGGAAGCGTTGAAGAGAAAGTCAAAGCGATCGAACGGGTCGACGAGGTAGTCGGGACTATCCTCGGACAATTCGATGGAGTGGTCGCGGTGCTGCCGGATCACCCGACACCTGTCAAGCTCAAGACCCATACGAGAGACCCGGTCCCGTTTGCGGTGATAGGGAAAGGAGAAGGCGGGGCTGACCGGTTTTCAGAGCGGGCGGCTATGAACGGAGAGCTCGGGACGATAGACGCGGGGGATTTCCTGAAGCTCCTTTTTAATTAGGTAAAGCGGCATCAGTACCCTGCTTCATCATGGAGATCAGTGGGGGTAACTTTCATCATCTGCCGCGAAATATTACATTATGTCGTTCGTTTTACAGTATAAACTTACGGTCTGATGTTCCCCTATTTGTCAAATCCCATGCCCTGAATATTCTTTGGTAATTTAGGAAGTTTCACGTATTTGGATCGTGGAACGTCGTCAACGAACATCTCATCATTGACAAGGAGATGCCAGACAATCCGGAGCATCGGATTTCCCAAATACATCTGATAAGACGGAAGATAACCGGATATTGGTGCTGTCGAGGAGATGGTGTATTTTGTTCTTGAGTTCGGCCCTGCTCTGGACCAGCAATTCTCTGCCCCGTGTCAGAGACCGTAGTTCATACCGTTCTCCGGTAAATATCCGGGACGGCGTGATAAGGTCATTGAGTTCCAGTTGGGCGATCCAGAGGGAGTCGATAATATCCGTCTTTTTCCCCGGAATGTGCCTGATGTGGTGAGCATTTGCTACGGTCACGGGTATCCGGTCTTCGAGAACGATGAACAAGGTTCTCCAGTAATCCCCGGTCGATTCAAACGCCACGGAATCACAACCTTCCGTGATCACCCATTCTCGAAATGCAAGCAGCGATTCGATATCCTGTGATACTTGTTTTGTCTTGTTGCTTCCCTCCCGATCCAAAATTGTCGCAACCAAGAATGACTTGTGTACATCGATCCCACAAACTTTTCTTTTTTCAATTGACATACAAATCCTGTGGGCAGCTGCTTCCTGCACACGGCAATTTCCCATCCGCGTTCAACGACGCAGTCCGGTGTGCGAGAACGACTAGTAGTCCCCGACAATTGAATTAGGACTTACGCCCTTGGTTTTGACCGAAAGATCTAAGAGTTAGTAGCGCCAATCCAAGGGTTAGACAAACCCGGGATGGAGATCGAACGAGAGTGAATCCTCCGAAATGCACGAGCGGCAATTTTGTAAACTTTTTGATATCGACGTATCAGGTTTGCTCGTGTACAGAGGCATCCCGGTGTTTTCCCGCTGAACCAGTATCAATAGCTCACGCTTCCGTCAAGCGTTTGTTAGAGAGGCAGCCAGCCTCACCACACGGGGGCGCTGTATGAGGAAGCGCAACGGTTGCTCCGGGCTAACGAAGGAGTATTGGTAATCGATGATAGTACCCTCGACAAACCGTATTCCCATCAGATTGAACTGGTGACCCGGCACTGGAGTGGGAAGCATCATCGGGTAGTTCAGGGAATCAACCTAATCTCAACCATTTGGACTGATGGTTCTGCGATAGTTTCGGTAGATTTCCGGATCTATTGTCCAGACAAAGACGGGAAAAACAAAAATGATCATTTCCGGGATATGCTACGAGCAGCCAAAGAAAGAAAGTTTCAGCCGGGATGTGTCATCTTTGATTCGTGGTATTCGAGTATCGCCAACCTGAAATTGATCCGCACGCTGAAGTGGCATTGGTGTACCCGTCTCAAATCCAACCGGTTGGTTGATCCTGATAATACGTACAACCGTTCAGTTTCTGAGATTGAGATTCCTCCCGAAGGAAGAGTTGTTCATCTGAGACAATACGGTTTCATCAAGCTATTTAGGATCGTTCACTCTGATAAGGAACCCGAACATTGGGCTACCGATATTCTCGATGCATCGGAAACCGACAGAAAAACGTTCAAGGAACTTGGATGGAATATCGAAGAGGATCACCGTGGCATCAAGCAAGGTTGTGGCATCGAGAGATGCCAGGGTCCCAAAAGAGGTTGTTCAACGAGGACATATTCTGCTCTCGTTGCTGGCATTTCTTCGCCTCGAAACCCATCGATTGAATACAGGTTCCAGCTGGTACGAGTCGAAACGCTCGATTCATCGATCCGCTTCTTCTCTCTTTATCGCTTCCACGGCGTTCTAATCTGATTATTTTTGTAGTGCTGTGATGAATATTTCTTGCTCGAATCTGCCTTCAAACGCGTAAGTCCTATGAATATATAGATGTTATTGGAAAGTGCTTTATCTAAGTGTAGCGTGCCAGAGTTTCTGTCCTAAAATAGTGACATAATTTATGTCCGCTTTCAAGAGCACCAATCAGGTGCTTGCGGGTGAAAGTGACTATGGAAATCAGGACTAAAGAGGTCGTATTCTATGAAGAGAGGGGATACGCAGTGCCAAAGAGATTGGAGATACGTACAATATCTCCGAAAGAACGGTGAGACGATGGGCGCGGAATCATCGTGACGAGCCTGAGAACGGTTTGAAGCCAAAGAAGACCGGACCAAAACGTTCACGAAAGGCGATACCAGTATCCCTGGAACAACGAATTATCCGGCTCAAAGGGAAATATCCAGCATGGGGAGCCCGACGGATCAAGTATCAGTTCGGACTTGCCTGTTCCTGAAGAACGGTACATCGTATCCTCAAGAAACATGGGCTTCTCATCCGAATCAAAGCAAAACCGCAGCCGGCAGGAAAACGGTTTCAGCGTAAACATGTTGACAGCATGTGGCAGGGCGATACGTTTCATTTCCGAATCCGGGGTGTCGGAAAAGTCTATGTCACCGGATTCACCGATGATTGTTCCTGCTTCCACGTCAAAAGTAAAGTCTATCTTCATAAAGATGCTGTTTCTGCCGTCAATGCTCTTCAATGGGCTCTCCGAAAAGGCCGGATCCCAAGAGAGATTTATCTCGACAACGCGAAACAGTTTGTCTCGAAGTTGTTTAAAACTGAAGCTAAAAAATACGGCATCAAACTCATCTTTGGAAAACCGTATCACCCTCGCGGCAGCGGCAAAATTGAACGATATCACAAGACACTCTATCGGGAACTCATCGCCCTTAAGGAATTTCATTCGCTGAGTCACTTCAAACGAGAACTCTGGAACTTCGACCAGATCTACAATAACTGGCGAAAGCAGGAGATCCTTGACTGGATGACACCGGCATCAGTCTACAACAACGAAATCAATTTCAACAAAAACAGAAAATATCTAGCTAGCGGACATAAACTCTGTCAACAAAACGGACATTAATTGTGGCACGCTACACTTATCTTAAATTATCAGGATTATCTAACCTTGCTCATCAGCTTATCAGGCAAGGTGATGTAAACCGTGCTCGAGAGGTTCTTGATGAGATCTGCAACCTCGTTCCGCAATTACGATATGAATTCGAAAAAATACTGGTTCTGTCGGATCTGTCTACGCTCTTTTGCGGTCTTGACGGGCAGGCTGCAAATAACTGCCTTGCCACTGCGGTAAAAAAACTAAAAAACATTGACCGGAAAAAATTCGCTCGCACGTAAGCGAATCGTCAAGTCAATCGTTACGCTGAACGATGCAGCCCCGAAGAAAGAGTGGATCCTGTTGCACAACAGATTGCCGAAAAGATTGAGAGCCCCGTTGATTATGTGCATTCTCTCGTATCGATCCACAGGATGCTCTGTACGGATCCGGATGGGCGTAAAGAAGTTCTCAAGAAAATGGTCCAGGCAAGCGAAAAAATTGTATTCCCTTATGAAAAAGTAACTGCCCTTCTTGAAATTGTTCCCTTGGCCTTGGCCGATTCCACGGATGAGACCCCGACTATTCTCCTGAAGAAAGCCCAAAACCTTACGAAAAAGATCAATATCCCCTATATTGCGGATACTCTCCTCGACACTATTGCCCAGACACTATCCTTAATGCATGACGCATGGAAGAAAGAGGAATACCTGTCATCTGCCATCGCATGATGAATTGCGACTCACCCGATTCGAACTGATGGGTCAAGGGGAACTGTACGATGTCACGCCATCCGTTCATAAAATTAAAATCCTCTCTGAAAAATTGAGCAAAGGCGGCATTCACACCCCGAAGATTGTTCAGCTCGAACGACTGGTAAGAACAGGAGCAGACCTCGGTAAGGAAGCCGTTTCATTCTGCGATCTCGCCATTCATTTCAGAAAAGAGGGTGCTGTAATACTTTCCCGAAGGATGATCCGGAATGCAATTGGGGAGGCACGGACTATCCGGCCACTCGCACGACGAGCGTATGTGATGGGTGATATCGCGATGAAGATGTCTGCTGCGGGGTTTGAACGTTCGGCACAGGAAATAGTGGATCTCTCTATAGATGCAGCAACAAATATACGCCAGTCTACACTAAGGGATGAAGTTTTTGATGAACTGGGACTCGCAATAAAGATCATTCAGGTGATGTGATACGTGAAAACGATTGAAATCCTGATAACCGGGAGAGTACAAAAAGTGGGTTTTCGTGCCTGTATCCGGAAACTTGCAACGGACATGAACGTAACAGGGACCGTTATAAACCTCCCTGACGGGAAAGTTCGTATTTATGCTACCGGAGAACCGATGGTTCTTGAGAAATTTATTTCAATGATTTACGGATGTCCCCGGGCAATAATACGGGATATGCGAACTTCCGAGATGCCACGTAAAAATTTCGACGAGTTTACCATAATCAAAGGTGAGAACAGCATCAGTAACGGACGTTAAACTCAGCATTATTCGTGATAGCGCGTTTGAAATTTACCGCCTGCTCATCAATTTTCTCGTTTCTGATCGAACTGTGAAACAATTTTATCAGTTCCTTCATAAGTTCATCAGAAAGAATGCAACGATCCGATGACTGTTCAAAATCACCCGGCTCGAGAGTATCTTTGGCGGTATTGAGGACCACCATATCTACCATCTCTGATTTTAAGGAGTCGATCAGATCCAATATAAGACCGCCCCGGCCCTCAGAGATAATGCCGATATCCGGATCGAGGCGGGCACCGGTTACAGAGACGCAGCAATTGCCAAATAGCATCGAATAGCCAAAAGAGAGCATCGCGTTGATCGGATCTGTCTGTTTTGACAAGATTCTTCGCTTAAATCCAAATTCAGAGGGGATCGCCCTTGAGAGGACTTCATAGTACATATCCGTCACCAATCGGTTTAATCGCCGGATCTCATCCATTTTAACAAGATACGCCATCTCATCCAAAGAGTTTTGAAAAAACTGCATCTCCCCTTCATAGAAGAGTTGAGTGTTTTTCATCTCCTGAATTCGTGAGATTGCGATGAGGCGGGATTTCAAAGATCCCTGGGCAAGGGAAATTGCATACCGGTAACGGGGGAGCTCCATCTGCATCTTTTTAATCGGATTATCCTGGGCAGAATCAAAGGGTCGGATGGTCCCGACAGGGGTACCGTCAGGTTCAAAAAAAGAGATGAATGCTCCATTTTTAATAAGCCGGGATATGGTGGTGGAATTTACGGTATGTCCGCCAACGATCATAAGGTTCTGTACAGATTTAAGCGGATATTCCTCAATCTGGTTTTTTTGCTGTATTATCAGGTTTTTTGAGGTGGATTTTATATGAGCCCCAAATCCACTCACCGATAACCAGGGGCAATTTGTCATTACAGACCTCAAAATGATAAGTATAAATTATCTGAATACTTCCACAGATCCGCGGATTGAATCATTGTTTGGCATCGCGAATGTTTATCATTTTCCAACGGTTGTGCCAGACTGGCAATATTCTATGGGGTGAATATAAATCTAGCAGAGGCAATATTTTTTGTCGTAAAGAAGCATAACAGGAATCACGGATGTACTGGGATAAAAAAATCGAGACCCTGAAACCTGACGAATTGCATGCGCTCCAGTTAAAACACCTGAAAAAGACAATCCGCCAGGTTCAGCATGTGGCGTTCTACCGCGCTCGTTTTTCCGAAGCCGGCTTGAAACCATCCTCGATCAAAACACTGGCCGATATCTCAAAAATTCCCTTCACGAAGAAACAGGATCTCCGGGATGGATACCCGTTCGGGTTTTTTGCGGTTCCCTTAAAGCAGGTGTTACGAATCCATACAACATCCGGTACTACGGGGAAACCAACAGTTGTCGGGTATACGCAAAACGATCTCGGTACCTGGTCGGATCTGATTGCGCGCAACATGACCATGATCGGAGTTGGGGAGGATAATGTCTTCCAGAACATGGTGAACTATGGAATGTTCACCGGGGGTCTCGGCTTCCACTACGGCTCCGAGAAGGCTCCGAGAAGATTGGTGCAACGGTAGTACCCAGTGCCACAGAAAATACCAGACGCCAGATTGAGATGATTAAAGATTTCGGCGTCACTGCGATCCACTGCACGCCAAGTTACGCGATGCATCTCTCAGAAGTCGCAGAAGAAATGGATACATCGCTTGACAGTTTAAAAACAGGAATCTTCGGTGCTGGAGCCTGGTCCGAGAGTGTCCGCAAGACGCTGGAGAGGAGGCTTGGCCTGACAGCATACGACTCCTATGGTTTGAGCGAACTATTCGAACCCGGGGTTGCATTTGAATGCCCTGAACGTAATGGGCTTCACATATGGCATGACAGTTATCTCGTAGAAATTATTGATCCCAGAACCGGGGAGCAGCTTTCAGATGGAGAGCAGGGAGAGCTTTTTGTAACCCCCCTGGTCAAAGAGGCGATGCCTCTTCTCCGATACTGTACTGGCGATGTTACGATGCTCCTGGAAGACAGCTGCCTTTGCAGGAGAGGGAAAAAGATTACGCGGATCATGGGACGGAGCAACGATATGCTGGTCATCCGGGGAATTAATGTCTTCCCGTCACAGATCGAATATGTCCTTCTTAAGATTCCGGAGGTGGGCAACCAGTTTATGGTTTACTAGGACTTACGCCCTTGGTTTTGACCGAAAGATCTAAGAGTTAGTAGCGCCCATCCAAGGGTTAGACAAACCCGGGATGGAGATCGAACGAGAGTGAATCCTCCGAAATGCACGAGCGGCAATTTTGTAAACTTTTTGATATCGACGTATCAGGTTTGCTCGTGTACAGAGGCATCCCGGTGTTTTCCCGCTGAACCAGTATCAATAGCTCACGCTTCCGTCAAGCGTTTGTTAGAGAGGCAGCCAGCCTCACCACACGGGGGCGCTGCATGAGGAAGCGCAACGGTTGCTCCGGGCTAACGAAGGAGTATTGGTAATCGATGATAGTACCCTCGACAAACCGTATTCCCATCAGATTGAACTGGTGACCCGGCACTGGAGTGGGAAGCATCATCGGGTAGTTCAGGGAATCAACCTAATCTCAACCATTTGGACTGATGGTTCTGCGATAGTTTCGGTAGATTTCCGGATCTATTGTCCAGACAAAGACGGGAAAAACAAAAATGATCATTTCCGGGATATGCTACGAGCAGCCGAAGAAAGAAAGTTTCAGCCGGGATGTGTCATCTTTGATTCGTGGTATTCGTGTATCGCCAACCTGAAATTGATCCGCACGCTGAAGTGGCATTGGTGTACCCGTCTCAAATCCAACCGGTTGGTTGATCCTGATAATACGTACAACCGTTCAGTTTCTGAGATTGAGATTCCTCCCGAAGGAAGAGTTGTTCATCTGAGACAATACGGTTTCATCAAGCTATTTAGGATCGTTCACTCTGATAAGGAACCCGAACATTGGGCTACCGATATTCTCGATGCATCGGAAACCGACAGAAAAACGTTCAAGGAACTTGGATGAAATATCGAAGAGGATCACCGTGGCATCAAGCAAGGTTGTGGCATCGAGAGATGCCAGGGTCCCAAAAGAGGTTGTTCAACAAGGACATATTCTGCTCTCGTTGCTGGCATTTCTTCGCCTCGAAACCCATCGATTGAATACAGGTTCCAGCTGGTACGAGTCGAAACGCTCGATTCATCGATCCGCTTCTTCTCTCTTTATCGCTTCCACGGCGTTCTAATCTGATTATTTTTGTAGTGCTGTGATGAATATTTCTTGCTCGAATCTGCCTTCAACCGCGTAAGTCCTAGTTACCATCGATCGCGTGAACCACCTCGACGAAATGATTGTCGAAGTTGAGATCAACCGGGAATTTTTCAGCGGGGAACTTGCTGACCTTGCAAAGATCAAGAATAAGGTTGGAAAAGAACTTCGTGACGCACTTGAATTGAGAACAACCGTCAAGCTCGTTGAGCCAGGATCGTTGCCACGATTCGAAGGCAAGGAGAAACGAGTCATTGACAGAAGAGAGGGTATCTGATGAAGAGCTGGGAACCGAGAATAGAAGAACTGCCAAAAGCTGATCTCCAGAGGATGCAGTATAAGCTGCTGAAGAGCCTGGTGTACCGGCTTTACAGTTTTTCACCATTCTATCATGACAGGATGAAGGAACAAAGAGTTCACCCGGATGATATCCGGGAACTTTCTGATGTGAAGAAACTTCCCTTCATGTTCAAGCGCGATCTCCGGGACAATTACCCGGACAAACTCTTTACAGCGTCGCAGGACGAACTCGTCCGTTATCATGTCTCTTCAGGAACTACGGGGAAGCCAACCGTCGTTGCATACACCCAGAATGATCTGAACAACTGGACAACGTCCCTTGCACGCGGGCTTACATCGTTCGGTCTTTGACGGGGAGATGTTATTCAGGTTAGTTATGGCTATGGTTTGTTCACCGGGGGGCTCGGGATGCATTATGGGGCGGAACGAATCGGAGTGACGGTTCTTCCAACCAGTGTGGGGAATACTGAGCGCCAAATCGATCTCATGCAGGATCTTGGTGCTACCGCAATTGCCTGCACGCCATCGTATCTCCTCCACATTGGAGAAGTTGCGGAGAAGATGGGGGTGAATATCCAAAAGGACACGAAACTCCGGACGGGTATTCTTGGAGCCGAGCCCTGGACCGAAGGTATGCGGGCTCGTATGGAAGAATGGCTTGGAATCAAGGCGTTTGATATCTATGGGACAAGTGAACTCTCAGGGCCGATGTTCACGGAATGTTCTGAACAGAAAGGAGTTCATATCTGGTCCGATCTCGCCCTTGTGGAAGTCATCGATCCAAATTCCGGTGAACCGCTTGAACCGGGTGAGAGAGGAGAACTGACCATCACGATCCTCCAGAAAGAAGCATTGTCGATGATCCGGTACAGGATTGGCGATATCTCGGTACTGGATGATGAGGTATGTGCCTGCGGCCGGACCCATCCAAGGATTCAGCGGATCCAGGGAAGAGTCGATGATATGTTGATCATACGGGGGATCAATGTCTTCCCATCCCAGATTGAATATGCGCTGATGGCGATTCCTGATGTCGGACAGCATTTCCAGATCGTTGTTGACCGCAAGGGAGCTCTTGATGATCTCCTCGTTCGCTTCGAATTGAACAAGGAGGCCTTCAGTAACAAGATCAATGATCTCATGTTGATACGACAGAATGTCGAGCACCGGCTCAGGATTTCTCTGAATGTTAATGTAGACGTTGAGCTTCTCGAACCGGGTTCCTTACCAAGGTTCGAAGGAAAATCGAAGAAAGTCATTGATAGGAGGGCGTTGTAAATGGAGACAGGAAAGCATGTTATGCGACAGATTTCAATCTTTTCAGAAAACCGGCCGGGAAGACTTGCAGCGATTGCACACGCACTGGGTGAGGAAAAAATCAATATCCTTGCATTCAGTATTGCCGAAGCAAACGGATTTGGTGTTGTCAGGGTACTGGTGGATCAGCCGGAAAAGGCGCATGAAAAATTGTTATCTCTCGGGTTCAACACTGCGTTTACGGACGTGATAGCAGTAAAGATGAAAGACCAGCCCGGGGGACTTTATGATGTCGCAAAAATACTCGGGGATTCCGGGGTAAATATCGAATATTCGTATGCATATTCCGGAAAAGAAGGGGCGGTCCTCATCCTCAGGGTCGATCACGTCGACGATGCCATAAAGAGAATTAAAAGTTCGGGAGCAGCCCTTCTGGAACGTTCAGTATTCCACTGAACCTACTTTTTCTCCCATCTGATAAGTTCGGAGACTTCCGACAGGGTACTTCCCCGTCCGATCTCCTCCCGGATTCTTGCTTCATTTTTTCTGACCTCAAGAGCCCGGCGTGCTATCTCGTAAGCGCGTTCTGCGGGGATGACAACAACCCCACTTTCATCCCCGACAATCCAATCACCGGGTCGTACATACTGCCCGCAACACCTGATCTCAGCATTGATCTCCCCAAATCCTTTCGGCTCTCCGGCGTTGGGGGCGACTGCCTTTGCAAAGAGGGGGAAGTTCATTTTTCGGATGTCGTCTACATCCCGGACCGCTCCATCGATCACAACCCCGGAAATTCGTTTCTGCAGACAACTGAGTGTGGCCAGCTCTCCCCACGGTGCAACGTTCGTAACGCCGTCGTTATTAATAACAATTACTTCATTTTCCCGGGCGATCTCAATCGCTTCAACGGGCTTGGCCCAGTCCCCGGCAAAAGTTTGGACCGTGACCGCTTTTCCTACCGTCTTCACATCTCCGCAGACTGAGATGAGACCCGACATCGCCCCCTTCCGGTGCATCGCGTCGGTTACATTCGGGGATGATACCTGCAATAATAGTTCCCGGATCTCCTGGTCATGTGAACTTTTTTTCCAGGTAACTGCTGACGGCCGATCCATCGAGAGGCGAATTTTTTTTGTAGATTCCAGAACATTGGCAGATCGTGTGATATTTCCCCCGACAATAATGATATCGGCACCCTTGAGAATTGCATCTCCTGCACTTTCGGCATCGATCCCTCCCGCAACCGCGATCGGTACCCCAATCTGCCAGGACAGGGCTGCAAGAAGATCACCAGAGTTTTTACCGGTCATTTGCTGATCAATGCCTATATGTGCACAGATAATATCCACACCCATCGATTCAAGTTTGGAACTGCGGGTTACCGGCTCGGATACATTGATCAGATCTGCCATGAGCTTTATTCCATAAAGCCGGGCGGCACGGACCGCTTCCTCGATAACGGAGTCATCAGCATCAGCAAGAATACAGACAATATCCGCCCCGGATTTTGCAGCCATTTCGACCTCAAGTGATCCGGTATCTGCGACTTTCATGTCAGCGACAAGGACCGTGTCCGGAAATTGATCCTTGAGGGAACGGAGCGCCTTCATACCTTCGCTCTTAATTAATGGCGTCCCTGCTTCGATCCAGTCCGCCCCACCTAAAATCGACTCTTTGGCGATCTGAAGCGCTCGCTTCAGTTCAAGGAGATCCAGAGCGACTTGCAGTATCGCTTTGTTCATGATCAATCATAAGAACTGCCTCATGATTAATCATTCCGGGGCTCGCGTTCTCGGGTAAAAATTATTTATTTCGTCGGTATGCGGCAAATCCGAAAATTACCGATACAATGCCAAATATGCTTCCAAACCCGGGACTTTTTGTCGGCTGGGGGGTTGGAACGATATCGGTTGCCTGGGGTGGAGGTGTGGAAACTGAAGTCGTCGCTTCAATCGGAGAGATCGAAGGAGTCGGGACGGTTGTGTCCGATTGAGTTATCCGTGGTGTCGTAGTTTGGGTTGCTACAGTTCTCGTGGGTGTGGGGGCAGATGTCGGAGGTGAGCTCGGCTTTGTAGTTACCGCCCGGGACGGTATAAGGGGGTTCTGATCCTGATCCAGTATGGTCACCTGAGCACTGACCGTCTTTCCGGTTACTCCGTAATTATCCTTCATCCCATTGACATTGCATTCCGCCCAGATCGTGTACAAGCCCGGTGCATACATTGAATTTCCGGTATTCCAGATTGAATTCAGGTAAAACGGGCTTGTCGTGACGAGTATAGTGGAGATTGGCGTCGGGTTCCCGGCACTGTTGAGAAGTGAACTGAACTGTGCCCCATCCGGCGACTGGACATAAAGAGTGAGCTGAGGAGATGCGCCCCTCTGATTCATTGCAATAAGATTTGTATCAAGAACAAAACTAACCTGATCTCCCCGTGGCACCCATTTGTTGGTAGCATCAATGGACACAGTCGGGTCTTCGACGCTAACTGCAAGGTGTGGATCTACAACATTGAATGCCGGCCCGTCTGGCTTGAATGAGGTATCAAGTCGGTACCAATTTCCGGTATAAGATCCAAAGGTTGAAGGTGCAACAAAAAAATTTGTCGGGCTGGAAACAGAATACGTCTGGTCCGGAGAACTTGTAGCAACTGCCGCACCTGACGCCCACCATCCAATCTGGGAAGCTCCTCCCAGCACTCCGGTGATATCAAGGCCCTGTTCCCCGATGAAAACAGTATTTCCCTGGGAGACGGTCTGGATCGGCGCTGCCGCATTCACGGTGCCAATCGTCACGATCAGGAAAATAATGAGAACGCCAGTTTTTTGTTGGGATGCCATATTCATCCATATAAAGTCCAGATATTTAAAAATAGGTTATTTCTTCATAACGACCACCACGATAAACTCAAGGAGTTTGGAAGGATCGCATTCCCGGGCGGTAGGATCATCCTCCGCAATGCGGGAATACCAGGATAGGGAGGGGCAGGCGCGGTAAGTCCAAGGGGTTACGGTCTCACCGGAAAGCGTGGGGACCGGGACGAGGGAAGTGTCCTTGAAGGATTGCGAGTTCCCTCAGGCCCTGGGTATTCATCGCGATCAAACTTTTCGAGGTGGATACTTTCAGTTCGCAGATCCGCTCACCAAGGAGGACTTCTCTAACACCGCTTACGATCTCTTCGACCTGATCAGACGATCAATCATCCGGACGGAGAGGAGACGGCTTTCACTCTTTTCAGGAGAGATTGAGATGGATGAGTCGCACTTGATATCCGAAAATCTTTGGCAAGCAAATCCCGGGAAGATCAGATCCTGACATCAATCCTAGGAATCGGGTTTATTGGTGCAGATCAACTCTTATTGCCGAGATCGGGCGGATAAACTTGCGAAATGGGCCGGGTTGACACCTTCCGTTTATCAATCCGCGAATGTAACTGTGATATCCCGAATTGATTTTACACATATAACCATTTCTGCGCATATTTCAGAATTCTCTCCTGGGGTAGACGGTACCAGAATGCGTTATAAGGCTCATCGAAATCGAGACTCACTCATGTGAGGTTTGATGACATTGTGCCAGTGAAGAATTTTATCGACAGAACCGAACTTCGCGATCCTTCGTTCGACTTCTCCGAAGAACCGTTCAATTTTGCCGTTCGTTTGAGGGTGTTTTATCCTGGTTGGGATGTGTTTTATGTTGTGATGAACAAGGAACTCTCCGAATTTATGATGGGCCTGTTCACGGTTCCGAGCTGAAACGAATTGTGTACTGTTGTCAGTGAGGATCTCGCGGGGCGTACCTTACATCTGGAATCCCTGATTCAGCACCGTGAGAGTGTTCTCGGTAGTTGGAGAATCGAATACCCCGTAGCAGGTGATGAGGCGGGATGAATCATCCATGAATGCGATCAGCCATTTCTTCGATCCTTTAAGTTCGAACTCTTTCCAGTCTCCCTGCCCCATCGACATGGAATGAGTATGTTCATACCGAACATATTTCCGCTGTTGCCGTTTTTTCATGTTGATCTCCACCAGACCGTGGTTCAACAATACCCGATAGATTCGATTATGCGGGATATGGATCCCGTGTGTTTCCTCAATCTTCTTCTCCAGATGGATTGGACCAATGTTGTTGGATTGATAGGTTGCGAGGATCAACTCTTCTGCTCGATCATCGATGGCGTGGGGCTTTCTTCCAGATTGCCTGAGTACCGGATATTCTCCCGATTCTCTGAACGGGTTGATGAACTGATACACTCGTTGACGGGTAATCTGGAAATACCGGGCAATCTCAACAACGGGTTTATCATTGACACATTGCTGAATGATCCTCTGGATATCCCCATTCGATAAGTTGCTCAAATCGGTATTTACATCTGATGTCAAATGATTTCGGGATAGGACAATCCGCGAATGTAACCAAAACCGGCTCGATTCCAGAACAGGGTTCAAGACATATCCGGGTTTTCCTCGTAAAACTCGCTCACGTTGTTCTTCGATCGACGGGAAGATTCAAGGCTTTCTTCGAACGATTGATGCCGAAAAAAGGAGACAGAAAGGCTATCGTCGTTGTTGCCCCCAAAATGCTCCGGATTGACAGGACGAGGTGTTCGGGGATGAAGTTCCCCTATTCAAGCAGGTCAGATTCCTTAAAAATACCCGGGAAGATGTTGGCATCTGCAGGATCATTGAGCTGTTGTCGAGAGCTTCGGAAGTGGTTAGCAGGGATCAGAATCGAGAGAATTTCCGGATAGGGCCAGATTAAACACAAATTTTTTCAATTTACCGGGGAAATCCGCTCCAAAACAGACGGTACCTCCCCGAAAGATCTAAGGTACAGCGTCTCTTTTCTTTGAGGTGTGGTCAGGTAAGGAGGCAGCTAAAATTAGCGGACCGGACTATCAGATTTATCGCGCTGCGATCTCGATCGTCAAAGCACGACGAATTACCCCGTATTCCGGTAAATGTTCTGCGAAAATTTACACGCGATATCAACTTCTTGTCCTGATGCTCTTCAAAGGATCCCGAACCAGCCCTACCGGGAATTCATGAAAAGGCGTTGAGGAGAGGAAATCGATCCAGCGGGAATTGGACCTGCGGGTTGTACCTCATTTCTCGACGCGGTCCGGCAAAAACAGCCGTTTATGGATCAGAACAGAGCGCGCTCACACCAAAGCACAGCGGAAAAGAGAGCTCAACGAAGAAGACCCTTCCGATACCATGGTGATACCACCCGCGACTCACGAGGTGTTCATGGGTCATAATATCCACATCTCGATTGGGGGATATTAATTGCACTCCCGCATCCACATCATACGTTAAAATCCCGCCCCCCGCAACCAGGACCGGCTCCCAACCGGGAGGTTTTTCCCGGAGCTTGTTTATATATTCTTTTGTGATGGTAAGGGTTGTTTCAGGGCCCCCAACCACTACAAACTGCACCTCGACCTGATCAAGGGAATTTGGGACCCTCACCTTTTGGTAACAATCAGTTGCCAAAAGATCTCCATTGATCTTCACATCGGAGTAAGCGAGAATCAAATCTACAATGGAAAAACTCCAGTAACCCCCATCTCCCGTTTCAGCCACCACCGGCACGCAGAGCGCCCCCAAGAATAACAGTCCGATTATGCAAAGACACGCTTTTTTCATCATAAAGAACTCTCCCATTGCTTGTGCTTCTCCCGGGTAATCTTCCAGCCACAGGGGTCACAGATTTCTCTTCACGGGGAAACGTAATAGCCGTTGGGTTAAATGAAAAAAAATTGCAGTGAACGGGGGGATAGGAGGATCTTTTTTGTCAGCTCATACCATTGACCGCCTGTGGGTGGGGATGCATAAAAACCGGCTCACCAATGCAATCACGCGATTTATCCAGAGCGACAACGTGGGGAAAATAAATTCTCTGTCATGAAAAGGGAGTTCTGTGGAATCTCAAGCCAAGAAGATTCCCAATCCAGATGAAGGAGATCGCTAACAAAATGATTGTCGGTAACATTCACCGGTTCTTACAATTGAGGTGTTCTCCAGAGCAAAGAAAAGGAGAGGCTGAAAAGCCTAGGGATTTTCGAGAATAATCTGGTTAAAATTCTCGAAAACGCGTTTTCCTTCGAATGTATGACTGACTTCAGGATGCCACTGGAGCCCGTAAATATGTCGCTCAGGAAGTGCGATTGCTTCAGCCCCACAGACAGGTGAGAGTGCAAGGCACTGGAATTTTTCAGGAATTTTTGTAACCTCATCTGCATGGGAAGCCCAGACACTGATTTTCCGGGGATACCCCTTGAGGATCTCATCGGGTTCACAGATGTCCACCTCGATGGGGCCGTATCCGCCACTCTGACCCTGATGGACGGCACCACCAAATTTCGTTGCGATAATATGAAGACCAAGGCATATGCCAAGAACCGGTAATCCAAGATCCAGGTACTGGCTGCAATAGCCAGCGCGTTCGATCGCAGGACCCCCTCCAAGGATAATTCCCCTGCACTCTTCGCCCACTTTTTCGGGGGGTGTTGTATTGGGGATCAAGAAAACGTCGAGTTCAAGATCCCGAAGAGCCCGGTGAATGAGATGATTGAACTGCCCAAAATTGTTGACAACGTATATCGGGAGCATCTAAAAAGGATTTGGTAGTTATTCGCAATAAGCCTGATCAACTATAGCTCTTCGCCGTCGACAATATTTTACTCCGGATTGCTTCGGGGGAGTGTCCCAACAAGTGCGCAAGAAACATCGCCCCCCCGGCACCCATCCCTTCCTTGACTTCACCGATACAGTATCGCGCGAGTCCGGCATGCCCGAGGGTTCCGAAATCGGGATCAATATAGATGATCTCAACACCAACATCTTCTGCAATTTTTTCAACATTGGCAGAAGGATCATCCCGCACATATTTTGTCGTTACAACCCTTGGCAAGACGCCATGGTCTTCCCTGATCAGGGCAGCAACGGCAAGCATCTGCGTCCCCCCTGCAAGGAATAATTCACCGGAATATGTTTTTGCAATTCCAGCAGCTACCGGCATCATAGGATCCCCGGTATATTTCATAATTTCAAGAGGGGATTTGACGCTATCGGCAAGAATTCGGGAGACCGCAATGGCAGCAATATCCTCTTTTATGCCGGTTGGATTATTGACAAAACTGCTGCTTACCGAAGCCCGGTAACCCAGTGCACGAAGTATGCAAAGAGCGGTTGTTGTCCCACCGGGGACACATTCACCCAGTATCAGAAGATCACTCTGCTGATCCAGGAATCTTCCGAGCGTCTCTCCTCTCTTGAAAAGAACCTCAGCGTTGGGAAGAGCACTGCCCGTCCTGGGATCTCCACCGGCATCGCCATATACATCAAGGCAGGGAACGGTCGGTTTATGCCGGAGTCCCGCATTGATGAACAATGGATGCATCGCGATAAGATCCATCATTGCCCGGGTAATGGACGCGGGAGTCGGACAACCGGTTGGTGTATTGGGCTTAATCGGATAACTCGTAATTACTCCATGGGTTACCAACTCAGCATCGAGGACCGGGGTAAGCAGGGTCTTCTCCGGAGTTGGGCCTGCACCGGAGATTCCCGGCACAGTCGATAAGAGGGTATTACCAAGGATAGTGCAGAAGAGAGGTTTTTGGAAAGTGACTGAAGGAAGACTTGAGAGAAATCCCATGGTTATCAGTTATTACTATCCGTTGTTTTTTTGCTTCAAGATATCGGAAAGAAAAAGTGGTGTTCACTAATGCGAACCAGAGAAAAATCCACAACGGTATAATAGTGCTGCCGGTACAAGATCTAAGAATATGTTCGAGATAGAACAACGGCTGCTGGAGAACGGGATAGGAGTGGATGAGATCGTAAATGCCGCAATGGGACTGTATGTCTCCCATGGAATGGATGAAGAAGAAGCCGCAGTCGAGATAAAAAAGAAGATTCTGAGATATCTGGAAGATCCCAACGTATCTTCCCTCCTTCTTGGAGCAATTCTTCTTGAGGATGAGCTCTTCAACAAACGAAAAAATTCTGAAATTGCTGATGATCCGGTATTTCTTCTCAGCGACGAGATCATCGGGATGGCAATTGCAGAATGTATCGGGGGTACATATGCACGGTTCGAATTTACCCGGTACGATCAGAAAAAACCGGGGATCCTCGGGAAGCTGGGACCTTTCCTGGATGACGCCGTTGCTGGTCTGATTGCCGGGTGTACATCACGACTCTATAGCGAATGCGTATGAAAGCCCTTCTCTCGTTATTCCGGTTCACAACAATCCTCCCTTTTGGGAAAGAACAGAATTTTGAGGACTTCGCACGCCATTCCTATCTCTATCCAATCGCCGGTTACGTGATCGGTGCGCTGGTTGCCCTTCCGGTTTTTTTAATTGCCGATAACGTGATTGCAGCCGCTGTTGCGATTGCATTGCTCTTTCTGATTACCGGTGCCCACCATTTTGATGGCCTTCTCGATTTCGGCGATGCTCTTATGGCCCACGGGGAACGGGAGAAGCGAATCCGGGCACTCACCGATAGATATGTTGGGGCCGGGGGCATTGCTGCAGGAATAGTCGTTACCCTCCTTTTATTTGCAGGCCTCCAGACCGCATCCTCGATAGTGTCAGTAATAATAATCGGAGAGGTCTGTGCAAAATTCTCCATGTCGTTTTTGACATCCTACGGGGTTCCATTCAGGGAAGGAATCCACAGTTTCCTTCACCAGTACTCTCAAAGCTACTTCCCTTTCATCGCCACTTTGATCTGTCTTCCCCTGTTTCTGTTGCCGGTATCTCCTTTGAAAATTTTTTCCGCATTTATCATCATGATTGCATCCCCGACGATAATCATGGTAGTCTCAGAGAAAATATTTGGGGGCGTTAATGGCGATATCGTTGGTGCTTCCAATGAGTTGACCCGCGCCTGCGTAATTGCTGCACTGGCGTTCCTCTGGCCATAGGCAGGGACCACCATCATTTTAAAAGGGCCGCCCCCCATTATTGTTTGATGTACACCGATCTGGGAGTCCATATGAGAGGCGGCGTCATAACGGAGCGGCACGCTGAGTTATGCACGGTTCGTATACGTGCACCCGCAGGCCTGTTATCGGTATATCAGGTGAGAGGGATTGCGACCATTGCAAAAAAATACGGGAGGGGAATTGTTCACTGCACAACCCGCCAGACTCTTGAAATCCCGCATGTCGACCCGGAAGAGTTGAAAAAAGTCGAAAGGGATCTTGAGAAGAACGGGACCCCGGTCGGGTCCGAAAGAGACGAAATTGTCAATATCATTGCCTGCCCGGGAACGGAACGGTGTAAATTTGCAAACATCGACACTATACATCTTGCAAAAAAGATCGATGCCCGACTCTTTGGCAAGCCTATGCCTGTCAAGATACGGATTTCCTTATCCGGGTGCCCGAATGGATGCACCAGTCCCATGCTCAATGAGATAGGAATCATCGGACGAGTCCGGCCAATAAGAACACCGGGATTGTGCACCGGTTGCGGTGCTTGCGTCGAATACTGCAAAGAGAAGGCGATAAAAATCAAACGAGGCGTATCTGAACTTAATACAGATTCGTGCGTGCAATGCGGGGTGTGTATCAGATCATGCCCGTTCGATCTTCTCAAAGCTGAGGACAGTCACTTCCTGATCATGGTGGGCGGTCGGAGAGGAAGGCATCCAAAAATTGGGAGGGAATTCATTACTCTGGAAAACGAAGAACAGGTTATTTGTGCAATTGAGAAGATCATCACCTGGGTTTACCGTCGCGCGTGGAGTGGACGACTGCTTTCAGAACAGATGGATGAGCTTCACTTCGACAAATTCAGGCAGGAGATCTCGGCAGATATTTTAAAAGACGATGAATCAGTAAAGACCTGAAAATCCAGTATCTTTGTCATCATCGCATTCTATTGCGTCACCATCCCTGACAAGCGTATTGAACAACATTGCAGCATTCATCAGACTCTCATCAGCTGCAACTCCTTTTCGCACATCATGCAGAGCCTGGCCCTGAGGTGAGGGGGTGAGCCGGTTCCCGATCCGGACACCTTTGCAGTGCCTGCAATACGCGCAATGACTGTACACGGATACTGCGCCATCTGTGCAATCAACCGTCACCCGGCTCTTTCTCTCATCTCTTCGAAAAGGGAGCGTTTTCATACTGAAGAGTTATTCAGGATCAGATTTTATATTGTCGGAACAATTATCACCTTCTGAAAAAGGGGCGGGGCAATCGAAATCTTTTAAATAGTTGGGTCTCATATAAGTAATACTCGCATAAATTGACTGTTAGAGGACAGTCTCAACTTTTGGAGGATCACATAACATGGCAACTGACAAGCCCCACATGAATCTGGCCGTAATTGGCCACATCGACCACGGAAAGTCAACCACCGTCGGACGAATGATGTTCGAGACCGGTGCAGTTCCCGCTCACATTATTGAGGGCTACCGGAAGGAAGCCGCAAGCAAGGGAAAAGCAACATTCGAGTTTGCATGGGTCATGGACAACCTGAAAGAAGAACGTGAGAGAGGTATCACCATTGATATTGCTCACAAGAGATTCGATACAGCAAAGTTCTATTTCACGGTTGTGGACTGCCCAGGACACAGGGATTTTGTCAAGAACATGATTACCGGTGCCTCCCAGGCAGATGCAGCAGTCCTTGTTGTGGCAGCTCCCGACGGAGTTATGGACCAGACGAAAGAACACGTCTTCCTTGCCCGTACTCTCGGTATTACTCAGATCATCATCGCCATCAATAAGATGGACATGGTAAAGTTCGACGAAAAGCGGTTTAACGAGGTCAAAAAGGATCTCTCTGATCTTATCAAGATGGTCGGTTACAAGCCCGATGAGACGCTTTTCATCCCGATCAGCTCATTAGGTGGACAGAATATCAAGGTAAACAGCCCTGAAACGCCCTGGTACAAAGGGCTTCCCCTTATTCAGGCACTGGACACATTCAAGGAACCTGTGAAGCCGACAGAAAAGCCGTTCCGTCTCCCAATCCAGGACGTCTACAGTATCAGCGGCATCGGCACTGTGCCCGTAGGCCGTGTTGAGACCGGTATCATGAAGAAGGGGATGAAAGTCACCTTCATGCCCGCCAACAAGGATGGGGAGATCAAGTCCATCGAGATGCACCACGAAGAAATCCCCCAGGCACTCCCCGGTGACAACGTCGGGTTCAACGTCCGTGGTATCGCAAAGGGTGACATCCGCCGTGGCGATGTCTGTGGGCCAACCGACTTACCGCCGACCGTTGCTGATGAGTTCACTGCGCAGATCGTCGTGCTCCAGCACCCCAGCGCACTGACCGTTGGATATACACCGGTCTTCCACTGTCACACGACACAGACTGCCTGCACCTTCATGGAGCTCCAGAAAAAACTTGATCCCCGCACCGGTCAGACCAAGGAAGAGAATCCGACCTTCCTCAAGTCCGGCGACGCTGCAATTGTTGTTATCAAACCAACCAAGCCAATGGTCATCGAGAACATCAAGGAACTTCCGCAGCTGGGTAGGTTTGCAGTCCGTGATATGGGAGCAACCATTGCTGCCGGTATGTGCATTGCCATCAAACCAAAACAGATGAGATAATTCTTTGGTGGTTACCATGCAGAAAGCCAGAATTCGCCTGACAGGGACTGATTTCAACAAAGTAGAGATGGTCTGTGACAGAATCCGGGAAATTGCAGAACGCACAGGTGTAAATCTGGCCGGCCCAATACCGCTACCGACCAAAAGGTTGGTTGTACCAATCCGCAAAAGCCCCGATGGCGAGGGGACCGCTACGTGGGATCGCTGGCAAATGCGCGTTCACAAACGCCTCATCGATATCGATGCAGACGAGCGTGCACTCCGTCAGCTGATGCGCATTCAGGTGCCAAAAGATATCGGCATTGAGATCGTACTCGAGAGTTGAAGGTGCAGCGTGCAGCAGGCCGCTGTAATATCCAATAAAATCAAATTTTTTTTTACCTTCGAAAGAATTTTTTTCTTAATTCTTTTAATTGCATTTATTCTCCGGTTCTCGCAACTGGATCTTAAACTTCTCCATCACGATGAGGCTATTCATTCGTGGTTCTCCTATGAATTATTAACCAAGGGATCATGGGTATACGACCCAAGTTACCACGGACCATTCCTCTACTACATCACTGCCGGAATGTTTTTTGTTTTCGGGAGTTCGGACCTGATCGCCAGGGTCCTCCCTGCATTCTTCGGCTTCCTCCTCCTCCCCCTTGTATATTGCATCCACAAGTTAGGATACATCAATAAAAACCAGACCCTCTTTGCAGCGCTATTCATCGCAATTTCGCCGGATCTGGTGTACTTCTCTCGTTTCCTGCGGCACGATATCTTTATGCTTTTTTTTACCCTGCTCCTCCTTGTTGCCCTACTCTATTACTTTGAGAAAGGGCAGACCCGTTATTCGGTAGTAGCTGCTGTTGCCGCTGCCGGGGCGCTTGCCTGTAAAGAAGAGATGCCGGTTATACTCCTGATATTTATCTCGTTCTTTGCTTTCGCAGTTCGGATGAAACGTCTTACCCTTCCAGCGGGATGGAAGAACGATCTTCTTATCTGGATGTTTATCACCATCGGCAGTCTGGCGGTCATATATTCAGCGTTCGGATTCCACCCGGAAACCCTTATCGGACAGAACTTTCACATCGGGCTTGAGGGAGTAAATTTCCAGGCAAATACGACCGGTTGGTACCAGGCTGTTTCTCACTGGGTAGCAATGCACAACGAACAGCGACTCGGGGGTCCGTTTTTTTTATATATCCCCTTGTATCTTCTCTACGAGCTCCCACTATTTGTTCTCGCAATCGTTGGAACAATCCAGTTCCTGTTCAGAGATGTCAGTCTCATTCTCTGGGGGAGAAGAGTAAAAACCTGGGTAACAGATCGGCGTTTCGAACTCCCGGTCCAGGATCTCGCAAACGAAAGTCTTCGCCGGTTACAACTCAGGAGAGCAGGAACCGGAGAGTCGGATATCTTCTTCCAGTTCTGTATTTACTGGATGATACTGACAATGGCTTTTTATGCGTACGTTGGGGAGAAAGTGCCCTGGCTCATCATCCCCCAGTTACTGCCAATGTGTTTTGTCGCGGTTTACCGGTTCAACTGGCAGAAGATGGTCTTTGCACTTCTCGGATGTCTCTTTCTTCTGGCAATGACCTGGCACGTTGCGTTCATCCCGGCAGACATTAACGAACCGATCGTTCAGGTCCAAAACTCTGAAGAGATGCGTGAGGTCATGAAACTGATGGATGCCTCGGAGAGAATGGTTATCGCATCCAAGGATTACTGGCCGCTTCCCTGGTACTATCGCGGTTCACGATGGGACAGAATCTCGTTTTATGGAGATATAACCGAGACGAAGACACTTACAAAAGAGAACCCCGGGGTAATAATCCTCCATGATACTGCCAGTTATCCATCGATAGAAGGGTATGACAAAAAAACCTACAAACTGAGTTACTGGTTCTCATTCTATGACAATCAGAACCGGCTTTTGGAGTACTATCTTCACCGGGATGGACAGATGGGCAGTATCAATATCGATCTCTTTACCCCTCACAAAGTAACATAAGGATGATAGAGAGTATATTAGCAGATTATTTTTCATAATCGGGCGTTTCACCTGCAATATTGGGAATCGTTCTGTGAAAGACCGGATTTTTCTGCATCAATCCTTTTATTATCGGGCTTCCAGAAAATTTCACATCGTTTTTCTGGCTGAGTTTGGGTTCCTACCCATCCTTCAAATCTGACGGGGTCTTCATTTAGATCTGCGAGCAGAATTTCTGCATATTTTTGAAGGTGTTCAAAGAGAGTGCAGAGGAAGACCAATTAGGACGGTATAATTTTTCAGAACTGAATTTTAAAAAAGATGAGGTTGACGGAGATCCGTCCGCTCAGCCGAGTTCATCCCAGCGTGAGCGTTTCCGGTAGACAATTATACCCACTACAACGAGTACGACCATTACGACACCGGCTCCGATGATCAATACACCATTACTAAAAATTCCTGCAATCATTCCAATGACATCAATACCATGCGTCAATGTATACTGCCGGGCTAGAGCATCAGTATATGATTCATTTCCCTTCGCAAAAGCTTCCTGTGCTTTCGAACGGGCCACATCGTATGACCCACTCTTGATCGCATCATTCGCGTTCGAGAGGTAACCTACAGCAAGTTCACGTTTGGCAACGATCGCTGGCAACTGCACATCATTGGCCCATTGCGGGCTGCTTTTGAACCAGGCAATAATTGTATCCACATTGGCAATAGGAACCTGCGCTGAAGCCGCATCACTCTCTGCCCAGGCCCTGTCAAGAGCTTTTCCTCCATCCTCAATCGCGGTCTGTGCGGCCTTAAGACTGGCTAACGCGGTAGCATATGCTGTCGGTGGCTGAGCCTGGGCATTACTGATATCCTGATTTGCTTCATTATATTTTGCTTCAGCGGCTGAAGTATCGATACCGGTTGCAGCCCTCTCATCGATATTGACCCAGAAAGCCTGAAGATCTGCCTGTCGGGCTGCGACCGCCTTCGGGACCTCCCCGGGGTCGACGACAGTTGCAGTTTTCGTAACCTGAGTGCTGGTTATCGGATTACCGCGGGCATCATTCTCGGTGATCCGGACGATTATTTTGTCTCCCGCAGCAGTTACTGCTGGAGCTGTTCCCTCCAGAGTGACTCTTACGGAAACCTCATCCCCGGTTTTGTAACTTAACTCAAAACCCGTGATAGTGAGTGATTTTCCTCCCTGGACCGGCCGCTGGTTTTCAACACCGTTCACAAGGATTGTATAGGTCCAGCTGGGCTTCTCAAGATCTGTATACAACATGAGATCGTCGGCAGAGGGAAATTGCCCGGGGGTATCGATTTTAAACGAGGCCGTAACCGGAATCGTGGGAGAGAGCGACCCGGAGGGATCCTGGGTATAGGAAGTTACACTGAATGCAGATACTACCGGAACACACAAAAATAAAAGAATGGCAATTATCGCCCAATTGAATAGACCCTTCATCATCAACCTCACTCGAACAAAGGCTCGATGCCTTCTTCAAACATACTCGATTTTTTCTCCTTTGACTTAATAACATCTTCTTTTGTTTCTTTTGCGATGTCAAGAAGTTCTTTTATCCTGGGTGCATTGCCAACGGTCGCGAGCATTACCACCACGGCCACGTACTCGCTGTTCACCGGGTAGTCTCCACCTCGGACTTCGACGCCGGCAATATTCTCTTCGACCCAGCTCTTCGCCTTCTCGACTCCTTTCCGGTCCATCTCATCGGGGGGACCGGCGAGGAGGACTAACGCTCGCTCGGCAGTTGAGTAGTCGCAGGGGAGTGTCAGCCGTCCCAGCATTGCACGACGGACAAGAGATACAATTTTTGCTGACCGGTCCTCGCCCATTAAAACCTGCTCATTCGCCTCTTTTTTGGGTCCGAATTTATCTTTAAGCCCACCGAAGATGCCTTTTTGTTGTTTTGAGCGTTTACTGAGAACCTCGCTCACGGCGTACCCGACAGAGGTAATGCCCCCGCCCCGGAGGGTGTTGATGATCTCGCTTGAGTCTACAACCATCTCGCCGACCCCCATCCTGCCGCTGACTTCTCCGGCACGGAACAGGACGCCGAACCTTCTTACGACCTCGTTGTTCAACCTCTGGAAGGCGGTTTTTACACTCTCGCCTTCGTTCTTCCAAGCGCTGTTGTCGAAAATAAATGTATTGTCCGCTTCATTCACAAGGGTCGTCAGACTTCTGGCTGCATTATAGGAATAGAGTCTTCCCTCCTCCGGGGCGGGAATAATGCCGATCGCATACACCGGTTCGCGGTAGATGCGTTTGAGATGCCGGGCAAGAACCGGAGATCCTCCGGATCCGGTCCCTCCCCCAAGACCGGCAACGATAACAAAGGCATCGACATCGTGCGTGCCACGGGTGTCGATTGCACTGATGATGCTGTCAATTTCATCAGCAGTTACCCGGGCTCCGGTCACGTTGTCGGTGCCTACCCCGTGACCCTTTACCATCGTCTGCCCGATAAGAATCCGGTCTTTCATCTCGATATTTTTCAGTCCCATCAGATCGGTTCGTGCGGTATTGACGGCTATTCCCCGGAAACTGTTCGTTCCGAGCTTCTTGTCCTGCTCGATAAACATATCGACAATTTTGCCGCCCGCTTGACCAAAACCTATGAAAAATACGCGCATCTGGTGACACCATCCAATGGGCTAATAGGTAATTATTTCCATTTGATTCTCTTAAGTCCTTTTGCTGTGATAATCTTTAATTCGACAGTACAAAAACTTTCTTCTCCTCTTTACGAGGACAGCACTCACTTTTTCAGGAGAATACGGAGTCTTTTTCATTTCGCTGTGAAAATACTATAGATCACCACTATGAAAATCGGAATAATCGGTGGAGGAGTTACCGGACTCTCATCAGCCTGCGCACTCCTCCCCGACCACGAGATCGAGATCTTTGAAAAAATGCCATTTCTCGGGGGCTGTCTCTCTTCCTACCGGATCGATGAATACTGGATCGAACGGTACTACCATCATTGTTTTGCTGGGGATCGGCACCTGTTCTCCCTGCTTGAAGATCTTGGTCTTTCCGATAAGCTTGAATGGAGGACCGGAACAACGGGCTATTATGCCAATAATACCCTCTATCCATTGAATTCACCCCTCGAGATCCTTAACTATCCCGAACTTTCCCTTCTCGATAAAGCGAGACTCGCCCTTCTTACGTTGAGGTCAAAGAATATGGATCTCAGCAGCCTCGACGATGTTTCAGCGGAAGAATTCATAGTCAATCGTCTTGGGAGAAACATATACAGATCATTCTTTGAACCCCTGCTGAAAAGTAAATTCGGAGACCAGAGAAAGGAAGTTTCAGCTGCCTGGCTCATCAGCCGGATCGCGATCCGCTCTGACCGGGGGGTTTCCGGGGAACACCTTGGCTATCTAAACGGGGGGTTTCATACCCTTATCGATTCCCTCGAACGTTCAATTGAGAGGCAGGGTGGAAAAATCCAAAAAAGCGCTCCTGCAGCATCGGTAACCAGATCCCAGGACAAGTGGGAGATTAACGGCAAATCCTTTGATGCGGTCATTTCTACGATCCCCCCTCGTGAACTGGAACGGATCGGGGGGCCGGTGATTCCGGTAATACCGTACCAGGGGGCCGCCTGCGTGACCCTTGGCATGGACCGGGAAGTAACAAAGGGAATTTACTGGCTGAACATGAAAGATCCTGCACCCTATGGAGCAGTTGTTACGCACACGAATTTTATTCCATCGGATCGATACGGAGAGCATCTCGTATATCTCGCCTCCTACTTCTCTGGCTCCCTCCCGCACGACTCTGAAGGGAGGATGCTCGATGATTTCTGTGCAAGGTTTTCCGTCGGACGAGAAGAGATACACTGGCACAAAATTGCTGTGGATCCCTGGGCTGGCCCCGTCTATTCGACAGGGTACCGCTCACTTATTCCGGATTACGAACAGCACGGGCTTTACATGGCAGGGATGTTCTCGCCTCCCAACTATCCGGAGAGGAGCATGGAAGGATCCATCCGGGCGGGGATCGAAGTTGCCGAAAAGATAAAATTACGGGGTTCCTGATGGCGGTTCCGGAAGTGACCGCGATAATCCCGGTATTTAATGACCGGGTCTCACTTGAAGCTGCAATTCCCCGGTCGATCGAGATCCTCTCACGGATAGCCGGCGACTATGAGATCCTCATTGCTGAGGATGGCAGTAATGACGGAAGCATTGAGTGCGCACGACATTGGGAAGAAAAAGACCACCATGTCTGCCTCCTGCATAGAGATCACCGTCAGGGACGGGGGAAGGCACTCAACAGGGCTATCAACGAAGCAAAAGGGACCATTGTCTGCTATTACGATGTCGATCTTGCCACCGACATGCAGCACCTCCCAGAACTGATCGATGCCATTCGTGAAGGCGCCGATATCGCCACCGGATCAAGACTTCTTCCCAGAAGCGATAGTGTCAGAACAGAGAGAAGGGAGATCGCGAGCCGCGGGTACAATTTCCTGGTAAGGGCGATTCTGGGCAGCAGAATTTTCGATCACCAGTGCGGCTTCAAGGCGTTCAGGAAGAGCAGGATCCTCCCGATTCTCCCCTTTATCCGCTCGAGCCACTGGTTCTGGGATACCGAATTACTCGTAAGATCCCAGCGCCGGGGATATTCGGTCACCGAATTTCCGGTCCGGTGGCGTGCAGGCAGGGGCACAACCGTCCGATTGAGAGACATTTTTGAGATGGGTTCGTCCATTCTCCGGCTCTGGTGGCAGATCCATGTTGCGAAAGATTAGCGCTCTTGTCGTCCCCACAGCCATAGCAATCGGTATTATTGCTTACATGCTGTTCAATGTCAAGGACCAGCTCTTCCTTGCGCTCCAGCACATCACTCCCGTATATCTCATCGTCGGGATTCTCATCTGCCTGTCGGCATGGTGGCTGAGGGGATGGCGATACCACGCAATCCTCCTGGGCCTGAATTACCGGGTTTCGGTGGGAGTCTCAACCGCCTGCGTCTTTGTGAGCCAGACGGCAAATCTTGTTGTGCCTGCTCGTCTGGGCGACCTTGTCCGGGTCTTCATCCTGAAGCACGAGTACACTACAACGTACTCCGAGGGAGTCTCCTCACTTATCGTGGAACGGGTCTTTGATATCGTCACGGTAGCGCTTCTTGGCGCCTTGTCACTCTTCTTCGTCCTGAATGCACCATCCTGGATCTACACCCTTGTTGCCGTACCGCTTGGAGCAGGTATCGTTTTTTTCCTCTTCTTACGCTGTACGGGGAGGTGCAGCTCCGGCAACAAATACCTCCAGATCCTGCTGACCATGCTCCATGAGATTGAGAGAGCCTCGCTCTCGGTGCGAGCCCTGGCACTCCTGGGATCCTCTTCAATCATCATCTGGCTTCTCGATATTTTTGTCTGCATGGCAGTCATCCTGATCTTCCAGCAGCAGATCCCGTTTGCCATTGTTGTCCTTGCAGTTGTCATCGGAAACCTTGTAAAGGCAGTTCCCTTGACACCGGGAGGGATAGGGGCCTATGAACTCTCGCTGGCAATAACCTTCGGGCTTGCCGGCATTGCCCCGGCTTTTGCCACCCTGATTGCCGTAATCGAGCACCTCATCAAAAATCTCGTCACCCTTGCCGGGGGAATTGTATCGATTTACTTCTTCGGAGACTGGGTGGTACCGAGCATAAAATCCGCACTCAATTCAAAACTTGAGCGGAGGAAAAAATCTGACGATTGAACAGCAGCTCTTCTCCGTCATCAGCTGGCTTGCAGTTATAGCCCTGCTCCTTCTCTCACTCTACCCTTCCCTGAAAAAAATATTCGGCAGCTCTGCATTTCCCGCATCGTTCTCTGCATCAATCCTCATTTTTACTCTCATCACGTGGTACTGCGGACTCGCCCGTCTCCCGGTTCAGCTCGGTCTTCTCCCGTTCCTCCTCCTCTTTGGGTACCACGTGGGGAACCGGCATTACCGGTTCGCCGAGCTTAAAGGGGAATGGCACTGGGTTGCACTCTTTTTTTTCTGCTTCTTCCTCATGATCGATCTCCGGTTTGTAAATCCGACAATATCCTATGCAGAAAAATTCATGGACCACGCCTTTCTCGAGTCGATCATACGGAACCCCGTCGTCCCCCCCCTCGACCCGTGGTTTTCCGGCAGAACCCTGAACGTCTATTACTACCTCGGGTACTGGATCTTCGGCTGCCTTGCAATTGTCAGCGGAGTTCCCTCCGGGATAGCATTTAACCTGGCCCTGCCGACGGTTTTTGCCCTCGCAGCGATCAACGTGTACGCAATCGGAACCCACCTGCTCGAACGTTTCCGCTGGATGCCCCTCCTGCTCTTCTTTATCCCCAACCCCTCATTCTTCTGGCAGTTCATCCAGGGAAGAGCACTCCCCTCCGCTCTCTGGGACAGCACCCGCACAATAATTAACACGATCAATGAGTACCCCCTATTCTCGTTTGTCTGGGGGGATGTTCATGCCCACGTCATCTCCATCTTCAACCAGGTCTTCCTGCTCTTCCTCCTTCTCTTTGCTTACAAACACGGGGCGACCCTTGGCAGCCTGGCCAGATGGTTCGTTACAACCCTTATCATACTCAGTCTTGGGGCAATGCCGCTCATCAATACCTGGGACGTCCTGATCTACGCACCCACCACCATGGTTGCTGGCGCGTGGATCCTCTGGAGAGGACACGGAATCGAATCTCTCCGGAGATCGGGGAAATATCTCCTGGTAATTCCGTCGGTTGCAATCCTGCTGTACCTCCCGTTCTATCTCGAGCTCCAGACGCACACCGGGGGGATCGGAATTGTCCGCACTCCATCAGACCCGGTTGAATTCCTTCTCGTAAACGGATTTTTTATCGCGCTCATCCTCGTGTTTCTTGCAAAGGATATCGCACGGCGCCCGTACCTGCTTGGTCTCGCGCTCCCGTTCCTGATTTTAGGATATTATGCTGCTGCAGTCGCTGCAATACCCGTTGCATTCCTCAGTACCCGCATTTTCGTTGATAAGAAAGGGGGCTTTCCCGATATTCTAGCAATCTCCGGTCTCGGCATCCTCCTGTTGTGCGAACTCTTCTTCCTGAAGGATAACATGGGTGACACCTACTTCCGGATGAATACGGTCTTCAAAGCATATCTCCCGGCATGGATCATGCTTGGGATCGCTTCCTTCTCCATGGCGGGAAAGTGGCTGGCAGTCCGGATCCCCGTTCTCCCCTCAAAAATCACGGCCGTTCTCCTGGTGCTGGTTATCGGGGGACTCTTCCTGTTACCCCCGGTTGTTTCGTACAACTCCGGCTATGGAACGGGAACTCTTGACGGCATCGCGTACCTGAATGAAACCCATCCCGGGGACGCGGCGGCCATCAATTATCTCCGGACTCTTCCGGGCAATGAACAGATCGTGGAAGCAGAAGGCGGAGATTATTCGTACTGTTCAAGGGTATCCTCATTTACCGGAATTCCAGCGATAATCGGTATGCCGTTCCATGAGTTTATGTGGAGGAGCGATGACACAAGCTGGTTCGACACGCGGAAAGCCGACATTAAGGCGATCTATGAAAAGCCGGAAAAGACCATTCCTCTCATGAAAAAATACAATGCCACACTCCTCTATGTCGGCGACTCTGAACGGGAAAAGTATACTGTAAACATAACCCGGACAGGGCTTGAAAAGGTTTATTCAGCACAAGGCACAGATATCTACCACCTCTCACCATCCGGTTGATCTCCTGGAATTTATTGCCGGATGCTTGAGCTCCGTCTTCTCCCGGAAGTACCGGGATTCACAAACCTTTATTTCCGCTCCTGTCGAATTGATATGGCTACATCATTGCTGAAACTGATGAGTAATGAAGGAGCACGCTACTCCTGAATGAGGTGAACTATGGCAAAAGGTTACGTAAAAACCGAGGCTCCAGAGGAGCTCCAGAACAAGGCGCTCGAAGCCCTTGAAGTTGCACGGGACACGGGTAAGGTCAAGAAGGGATCCAACGAGGCGACAAAAGCCATCGAGCGCAGCGTTGCGCAGCTCGTTCTTATCGGTGCAGATGTCGAGCCCGAAGAGATCGTGATGCACCTTGCTCCCCTTTGTGACGAGAAGAAAATCCCGTACATCTTCATCAACAAGCAGAACGATATCGGAGCCGCCAGCGGTCTCGATGTCGGATCCGCCGCAGCCGCAATCGTAAAGCCCGGCAAGGCAAAGGAAACGATCGATGACCTTGCAAAGCAGCTTGTCGCGCTGAAGGCGTGAGGATCCCACCATGGCAGACGATGCAACGCCAGCCGAAGTGATCGAGGTTGTCGGCTCAACCGGCATGCACGGAGAGGCAATGCAGGTAAAGTGCCGCATCCTTGACGGCAACAACAAGGGCAGGATCATCACCCGCAACACGGTCGGTCCTATTCGCGAAGGAGATGTCATCATGCTCCTCGAAACCGAGCGCGAAGCCAAGAAACTTTCGAGGCGGTAATAATGATTGAACAACACATCTGCAGTTTCTGCGGGGAACAGCTTGAACCCGGTACCGGGAAGATGTTTGTCAAGAGAGACGGGACAATCTTCTGGTTCTGCAGCACCAAGTGCCAGAACAACCAGAAACTGGGAAGAGTCCCCCGCAAGGTTGAGTGGACCGCAGCGGCCCGGAAAGCAACCGGCAAAACCGGTAAAGTGTGATTCCTTTATGGACCGCAGCTTTGTCATGATCAAGCCCGACGGGGTCCAGCGCGGCCTTGGGGGAGAGATCATCTCCCGGCTTGAAGCAAAGGGGTTGAAGCTCGTTGCGGCTCGGTTTGAGATACTCCCCGAAGCGCGTGTTACGGAACAGTACAAGGAACACCTTGCAAAGCCCTTTTTTCCGGGACTTAAGGTGTACATCATGGGCGGGCCGGTCTTCCTCATGGTATGGGAGGGCAGGAATGTCGTCTCGATCGTCCGGAAAGTGATCGGTGCAACCAACCCGCAGGAAGCGATGCCGGGTACCATTCGCGGCGATTTCGGGATCGATATCGGACGCAATGTCATCCATGCATCCGAC
Organism: Methanoregula sp. SKADARSKE-2; assembly: GCA_030919125.1. Lineage (GTDB taxonomy): Archaea > Halobacteriota > Methanomicrobia > Methanomicrobiales > Methanospirillaceae > Methanoregula. The sequence goes on along the minus strand of CP121470.1, from coordinate 264,821 downwards.
TCGCAGAAAAGTGCGGACCGCGAAATAGCGATCCACTTCAGACCTTCCGAGCTTACCACGTACACGCGAATCGATGAATCCGTGCTGTACGAATACTAATTTTTTATTCGTTTTTTCCCAATCCAGAAATTTCGAGAGAGCTTTGTTGAACATCTCTTTTCTCCGGCTCAAGTCTTCCTCGCTCCTGTTTCCGGAGCCTGGAAAAATGGGGCAGATCAGACTCATGAAGTCCCCATTATTTTTTAATTTTTTAGCCGGGCTCGTAAATTTTCCCTAAAGAAAAGGAGAAGATCCTGCGCCGGTCTTCCGGCATGGGTTTTTCCCATCACTTACTTCCTCCTGAGGGAGACATTCACGTTTCGCTTTCAAATGAATGGGCACGGTGGCTCCACGCGGTACTCATGAGGAGGGAGGGCACCATAATCTCTATTAACCGGCAATACCGCATCTATAACTAATGACCGGAGATCTTCTCAGTTTCACCCTGCTGGCGCTCTCCTCGGTCCTGATCACTGTCAACCCCCTCGGCGCAACGCTGGTTTACGTCTCCCTGACTCAGTCGATGGAACAGGGAGCTCGGGATAGGGTTGCGCGGGATGCCTGCAGAATCGCTCTTATTATCCTCATCATCGTCGCTATTGCAGGAACCGGGATCCTCCGGCTATTCGGTATCACGCTCGAAGCCTTCCGGATTGCCGGGGGGATCCTTCTTTTCGGTATCGGCATGGAGATGGTCTATGCAAAAACTTCCCGGACAACGCTCACGGCAACGGAAAAATACGAATCCCGCGATACCGGCGATGTCTCGATGATGCCGCTTGCAATCCCGATGATCGCAGGCCCGGGCGCGATCACGACAACGATCGCCCTGATGAATGAAACAAGCTTGAGAACCCTTCCGGCCGCAGGAGTTGTTATCACATCGATCCTCGTCTCAATCGTGATCACCTATTGTATGATGCGGCATTCCGATTCTCTCATGAAAAAGATTGGACAGCGGGAGTACCGGGCAATCAACCGTCTTATGGGTATGCTCTTCATCGCCATCGCGGTCCAGTTTGTAATCAATGGCATCCGGGTGGCATTTCCCCCGTTCGCTGGAGGATAACCATGGTTGAATGGGATCTTACATCGGGGGGATGGTACTCATCGGCAGGAGTATTACGGTTGCGGGCTCATGTCTCTTGGCGTTAAGATGCCGATCGCCCCATTTTTCTCACTCACGACACCTATCCTTCTTGTTATGAGTGCAGTTGGGATCCTGTATGCACAGCCGCGCAAAGCCACACCCTGATTCGGGTTCAGAAGATTCCGGTATGATACGGGTATGCAGTGCCCAGATTATGAGCGTGTGGGAGGATCCTGACCGAACCCTTGCGAAAGCGGAGAGCCTGATCCGGTATGCAGCAGATTGCAGCGCAGATATCATCTGTTTTCCCGAACAGTTTGCGACCGGTTGGGATCCTCATTCTTCAAAAAATATCCAGGGAATGGAAGCTTCGATCATCTCTTCCCTCCAGAGGTTTGCCCGAAAAAGTTCAATTGCTCTCCTCGGCTCAGTCCGGGAGGCAACAGAGACAGGACCACGAAATACCTCAGTCGTCATCGGGAATGATGGCAGAATCCTTACCACGTACTCCAAGATCCACCTCTTCTCTCCTGCAAAAGAGAATGAATTTTTCCTGCCCGGGACTGAACCGGGGGTCTTCCCGCTGGGCGGTCTCCTCTGCGGAGTTGCCATCTGTTACGATCTCCGGTTCCCAGAACTCTTCCGCATCTATGCAAGGATGGGGGTACAGGTGGTTTTTATTCCAGCTGCCTGGCCTGAGAGGAGGATCCATCACTGGGAACTGTTTATCCGGGCCCGTGCGGCAGAGAACCAGATGTACATTGTAGGGATCAACACCACGGGTACAACTCCGGTCGATCGGTATCCAGGAGCTTCGATGACAGCCGATCCCTCCGGTTCCATCATCCAGCGTGGAGGCGAAGCAGAACAACTCATCTTTTCAGACCTTTATCCTTCCGTTGTCGATGAGACACAGAGGACTTTTCCCGTGGGACGGGATTGGAGGGACGATTTATTTCATTCTCTTCAGTCGTCAGGCCATTAACAGATCCGGGTGTGCTGCGGAGAGAATCCGCAAAGTCCGCGGGACACCGGCACGAACAGCAAGCATTTATTCCACTCTCACAAAACCGCACGCCTATATGTATCCGGATGACCAACGATATGCCATGTACCATCTCGCATGCGTCAACTGTGGAGCCACCTATCCCGCTGACGAGATCATTTACAATTGTAAAAAATGCGGTCACCTGCTTGCGGTAAAATACCCGCTCGATAAGATCTCCGTCTCGAAGGCGAACTGGAACCGGCGGCCGATCTCCGTCTGGAGGTACCGGGAACTCCTCCCGGTCACGATCCCCCCGGTCACGCTGCAGGAAGGGGGGACTCCCCTTTACCATCTCAAACGTCTTGGAGAGGAGATAGGACTCCCCTATCTCTACGCGAAACACGAGGGGATGAACCCGTCAGGATCTTTCAAGGACCGTGGAATGACGGTCGGCGTCTCCATGGCGCTCCAGCTGGGTAAGAAGAGCGTCGCATGCGCAAGCACCGGGAACACTTCGGCAAGTCTTGCAGTATATGCAGCAAAAGCCGGAATTCCCTCCGTCGTTTTGCTTCCTGCGGGAAAAGTTGCGGTCGGTAAGGTTGCGCAGGCACTTATGCACGGGGCAGAGGTCATCTCAGTACGCGGCAACTTCGACCGCGCTCTCGAGATGGTCCACGATCTCTGCCTGACCCACGGCCTCTATCTTCTCAACTCCATCAATCCCTACCGGCTTGAAGGCCAGAAGACCATCGGGTTCGAAGCAGTCGACCAGCTGGGGGAGGTGCCTGACCGGATCGTTCTCCCGGTCGGCAACGCCGGAAACATCTCTGCGGTGTACAAGGGACTTCTTGAGCTGCAGGAACTGGACTTCGTCGACCGGCTCCCGATGATGACCGGAATCCAGGCAGAAGGATCGAGCCCGATCGTCCGGGCAATCCGCGAGAACCTGCCCGAGTATGTACCCGAGAGAGACCCGGAGACGGTCGCAACCGCAATCCGCATCGGCGCGCCGGTCAATGGGGAAAAGGCACTCACCGCGATCAGGAGGACAAACGGCCTTGCCGAGACCGTCACCGATGCAGAGATCCTCAGTATGCAGAAGGATCTTGCCCGCAAGGAGGGTATCGGTGTCGAACCGGCATCGGCGGCCTCAGTAGCGGGAATCAGAAAACTTGTTCAGATGGGCAAAATCGACCGCGACGAGAAGATCGTCTGCGTCGTCACCGGCCACCTGCTCAAGGACCCGGAGACGGTGATCAAACAATGCGAACCCCCCACCGAGATCGACGCGGATCTTCCCTCGCTGCTCTCTGCGCTGCACTTGTAATCGTCCTGACGCTGGTCCCTGCAGGGGGGGCACTGTCAGCTGAGTACCAGGTGCTGCCAAACGGAACAGCATACCGGGCATCAATCGAGGTTTCAGATAGCACACGCTATGACTTCACCGAAGCCGGCCTGTTAGGGGGGGCAACACCTTTAAAAGTCAGTGACATCCAAGTAACGGGTAACTGTACCCCCTCCTGCCAGGTCAAGCTGGCGACACCGTCCGTTTTTGATAACCGGATGGCGGTTACCTTCGCAGAGGGAAATTACACCATCTCCTATATGGCGCCCCTCCGCAACAACAAGCTGGAGGGTGCGTTCGATGCACCGTACCAAGTGAAGGTGAGTCTGCCAGAGGAGTTCGATGTCCGCAATCCCCTGCTTGCCGGACTGAGTTTCGGGGCGAATGTAACCCGGAACCCGGATAATTCGACAACCGTCAGGTGGGATAAGGCCACCTCCTTCGATCTCAGGTTTTACGATCAAGAGAGGGAGGAGCTCCTCTATCTCTTCGGCAATTTCTTCATTATTATTGCAATTGTCCTGCTCATGCCGCACCTGCTGACGATGCGGAAAAAAGGGTGAAGACGTAAACGTTTTTTAGTCAGATATCCTTTTTCCCTCTCCTCCCCCCTCTCTGCGATTCAGACCATGGTTACACCGGGGTGCAGGGTGCCCGGGTGATCGCTTCTCTTTTACAAAACCTCTGCAGCAAAACCGGTATTCACGGAGATGAAGAAAAGACCCGCCAAGTCAGTAATGACCTGCGATGAATGGCCGGGTCGCAGTCGATACACTCCCGGCACCTCGAGGTTCCCGAGTCCCCCGGGATCCGGTTCGGGAGACCCTTCTGTCACCCCCAAAAGGTGAGGGAAAATTTTTCAGATCCCGGCAGCATCATCGTGATGCTTAACGTGGTGAACCATCCTGATCTACAGATAAGGTCACACCAAGGTCTTCTGGGGACTTTTGAGATGTCGTTTTGCAGCCGGGGTAACCTCCCGACCCTGGGGTGTCCTTTTGATAAATCCGATCTGGATCAGGTACGGCTCGTACACCTCCTCGATTGTCCGTACTTCTTCCCCAACTGAGATGGCAATGGTCTTTACTCCCACCGGGCCGCCATCAAAATCGGTTGCAATAACCGCCAGGATCCTCCGGTCCAGTTCGTCAAGCCCGAGCTCATCGATCTGCATCAGGGCAAGGGCCTGTCCTGCGATCTCCCGGGTAATCGTGCCGTCGCCCCGGACGGTCGCAAAGTCCCTCACTCTTCGCAACAGCCGGTTGACAATCCGGGGCGTTCCCCGGCTCCGGCGTGCGATCTCCTCAGCCCCGTCCAGTGTGACGGGGATCTTTAAGATCGATGCGCTCCGCGTCACGATCCTGACGAGCTCATCGGGGGAATAGAGGTCGAGCCGGGAGATTATCCCGAACCGGTCCCGGAAAGGGGCTCCAAGAAGACCCTGTTTCGTTGTCGCACCGATGAGGGTAAAGTGGGCAAGATCCAGCTTTATCGAGCGGGCGCTTGGGCCTTCCCCTATCATCACATCGATAAAGAAATCTTCCATTGCCGGATAGAGCACTTCTTCGACAACCGCATTGATCCGGTGAATCTCATCGATGAAAAGAATGTCCCCTTCTTTAAGCGGGGTGAGGAGTGCCGCGATATCCCCCGGTTTTTCGAGTACCGGCCCGGTAGTTGCCCGGATGTCGACCCCCATCTCCCTCGCGATGATATGTGCAAGCGTTGTCTTCCCAAGACCGGGGGGACCGGAGAAGAGGATATGATCCAGGGGCTCTTTTCGTTTCCGGGCAGCTTCTATGGCGATCTTCAGGGAATCCTTGACCTGCACCTGCCCGATGAATTCGTCGAGCCGGGTCGGCCTGATGGTGAGATCCTCGCTCTCATCCGGGATTGCGACAGGAGAGATGATCCGCTCAGACATCGTTCACCGCTCCTTCAGCCGTGCAAGTGCCGCCCTGATCATGTCCTGAACGGAGGGGGATTTCAGGTTCTGTGCTACTGCACTCACTGCATCCCACGCCTCCCTCTCAGCAAACCCAAGGGAGATGAGCGCACTGATCGCATCGTTGGCCGCGGGTGTGCCCCGGCCGGCATCTGCCCGCACCAGCGTCTCGCTCACCTTTCTCATCTTGTCCCGGAGTTCGAGGATGAGACGCTTGGCGCCTTTCGTGCCGACGCCGGAGATCCGGGTCAGTGACTTCTCATCCTCGTCTAAGATTGCCATCGCAAATTCTTCGATCCCGATCTGGGAGAGGATGTTCATCGCAGTCTGGGGACCAATCCCGCTGACCCCGATGAGGATGCGGAACATCTCGAGCTCACTCTGGTGGAGAAAACCAGAGAGCGTGATTGCATCCTCGCGGACGGCCATATGAGTAAAGAGCTGGACTTTACCTGGGGTGTTTGCCAGAATGAGAAGGGCCGGCTGGGTCACCTGTATAAGGTAACCAACGCCGCTGACATCGATCACTACCCACCGGTCACCGGTCAGGACGCATTCACCGCGGAGATGGGCAATCATGGTACTATCTCAGGATGTGGATATGACATAAGGCAATCGATAGGCCGTCCGCCGCGTCATCGGGTCTGGGGATCTCCTCGAGATGAAGGAGGCTTTTTATCATCTCCTGCATCTGGTGCTTCTCTGCCCGGCCCGAGCCGGTGATCGCCTGCTTGATCTCGTTTGGGGTGTACTCGGTTATCGGAATCTTGCGCTGTTCGGCTGCGAGCAGGATTACCCCCCGCACCTCGCTCACGCCCATTGCGGAGGAGATGTTCTTTGTGAAGAATAATTTTTCAAGGGCGAGATGGGAGGGGGGATAACGATCGAAGAGGGAATTGATCTCGGTATAGATCCTGAGAAGCCGCTCCGCATGACGGAGTTCCTTATCGGTCTCTATACACCCGTAGCAGAGAGCCCGCTCTTTCCTGTCAGTGAGATCGATCACCCCGTACCCGAGCCGGGCCAGTCCCGGGTCGATCCCGATTATCATCATTCTTCCGGAAACACCTGATGAAATATTTTGTAGTTCCTGTATTAAACACGAGGGGGTAAGCGGTGTGGAGGTGACCGGGATCGCAAGGAGGAGATGGGCACAAAATAAAACCTGTTCCGGGGAACTCCTCCAGGGGGGAGTTAAACCCGCATGACATCTTTTTTTGGGGATGGGGAAAGATTCTCCCTGAAACTTTTCCCGGGCACGGTCCTGACCTGGCTATTCGTGCGTCCCGGAAAGGAAAACGTTCCCCTCAACCCGGACCTGACGATCCCGGAAAATAAGAGAGATCGCCGCCATTGTGAGAAATTTTGGCGCACCGGGTAAAAAATCAGTAATTTTCCGAGAACAACTCGAAGTATGCTCTCGGGTGATCGCAGACCGGGCAGAGATCGGGCGCGTCCTTGTACTCGTGAACATGCCCGCAGTTCCGGCACTTCCAGAGGAGAGGGGCGGCCTTGGAGAAGACAGTCCCGGCCAGGAGACCTGCAAGCAGTTTCCGGTACCTGCGTTCGTGGTAAGCTTCTACCATTGCAATCTCGCGGAAGGTATGTGCAACCTCGGCAAATCCTTCCTTCTCTGCAACCTCGGCAAAGGACGGGTAGAGTGTCCCCCATTCGAGTTTCTCTCCGTTTGCGGCGGCCAGGAGATTCTCTGCAGTCTTCCCGATGATCCCTGCCGGATAGGTAGCGGTTATTTCAGCTTCTCCCCCTTTCAGGTGCTTGAAGAACAACTCCGCGTGCTCCTTCTCGTTATCCGCAGTCTCCTGGAAGAAACCCCCAATCTGTTCGTACCCTTCCTTCTTTGCTACACTGGCAAAAAAGGTGTACCGCATGCGTGCCTGGGATTCCCCCGCAAAAGCTGCAAGGAGATTCTTCTCGGTTTTGCTTCCTTTGAGATCCATAACAAAGCCTCTCTGAAGAGATAAAATTTCAGGTTTTTACCCCGAGCCGGGGGAAGACCAGACAGAATATCTATCCTTCATCCTTAAAACGCTTCCATTCCGGAGTCATCAGGGAAGAAATAGTTCAAAAAACTCTCCCGGGTAAAAAAAATGAAGTTCTGGGTAGTTACTGGAGACCAAAGGACTTCAGGGTGACATCGGGGTTTACCGCACCGACATGGTATACCGAACCTGTGGAGAGTTCGTTGATGATGACCTCTGCTGGAGAGAAGAGCGAGGTGTCGATCTTGTAGAAGTCGTACCCTGCCTCTTTGAAGATGTCGTTGAACGGCTTGCCGTAGCCCTTGGACGTGTTGCTCGGGATTTTATCGAGGTAATCCTTGATCTCGGGGGCCTTCATGGTGAGGCTGATCCGTCCGTGGTAGATCGTTGCATCATTGGTAACGCCCATAGCGAGCTTGGCCCCTCGTACTGGCGGGATCGGTGCGGTTCCCATTGCAGCGATGACCTTCTTCGTGTCAAACCCGAGTTCATTGAGTTTGTAGATCGCAGTCTCGACGCAACGCCCGGCTACCTGGATGGAACCGACAACCGAGGATGTTGGTGCAACAACCGCACAAACATTGGCAACGTCAACGTGACACTCCTCAGCGATCTTCTCCATAACCTCTGCGTTCGGGAGGTGATCGCTCTCAAGGCACATCACCGCGCAATCGTAGTCGTCCTCGTATTCGATGACTTCGAACGTGTGCTTCGGCTTGAGGGAGAGCGCCCGGGCCGGGCCGCTGCCCATCGCAAAGTAGTTGCCGACCTTGACGGTCCAGCCTGCTTTCTGTGCACCGAGGCATGCAATCGATGGGAAGTCAGTATTGACATCGATGAAGGGCATCGGGAAGTCCAGGATATGCCCCATCCGGAAGTTGACCTCGCCAAGACCACCCATGCAGATCTCGGTAAATGCCCTGCCTGCCGCGTAACCGCCACGTACGGAGACACCGCAGTCTACAATCCGTGCGCCGTTATCGAGTTCGTGGTAGGCAGCATTGAATTCTTCTGCCAGATCTGCCAGATTATCGAAAATTTCCAGTGCCAGTTCGTTAACACTCAGCATGAATAAAACCCCTGTATCATAAAAAGAGGCTCTGTGTATTGATAATATTTTTCAAACCGATCCGGCGTCAGGCGAGGGACTCAAGGACTTTTTCCGGCTCGTACCGCAGCGTAATAATCCGCGTTCTGCCTTTCCCATCGCGGTAATGGAGATTCACCAGGCGCATCACGTCCATTTTCCGGATAATTTCGTAGAACCGGGTATATCCTATAGGGGTTAATTCCTTGAGCGATCTGAAAACATCGCCTGCGTTCATCTCATTCTCTCTGGTGCTTCGTTCAGCGAGCACTTTTAAGATCTGCCGCTCCTCGTCTTTCAGGGTTTTTACGGTTCCGGCCAGATGGAGGTACTTCGATATCGCATATGCCTTGCAGACATCATCGCGCTCGATAGAGCGTCGTGCCTCACTTTCGGCAGCAAGGGCAGAACGCTTAAGAAGATCTATACCAACGCGGAGATCGCCGCTCTTCAGCGTCTGCTCTACAACGAGTTCAAGCATCTCCTCACTCAGCACGCCCTGGTACAGGCCCTGCCTTGCACGCGCCTTCATGATCTCGCGGACTTCCTCGTCGCCGTACGGCGGAAAATCGATCTCGGTCGGGAGGAAGACCGACGCCACCCGGGCATCGACAGCCCGCGAAATATCGATATCGAGATCGCTGATGATGATAATGACACCGATACGGGTTCCTTCGTACGTCTCATGGGAACGGAGGAGCGTATAGAGCACTTTGTTGATCTCGTTCTCGTAGAGAAGATAATTCGCATCGTCAAGCGCAACCAGAAGGACTATCTCGTCCTTGATCAGGATCCGTGCGATGGCATCGAAGACCTGCTTGAATGATGTTCCCGACGCCGGGGGAAGGTGGCCGGCGAGCTTTTTATAGATCTGGGAGATGATGGCAAACTTGGTATTGTCGATCTGGCAGTTGATGTAGACCGGGACGAGCTTCTTGGTGGTCTCCTCAATCTCGGTGAAAAGTTTCTTGACGCTCGTCGTCTTCCCGGTACCCGGGAGGCCTTTGCACACCGTATTCAGCGGGCGGCCACCGCGAAGCCCGGGTCTGATCTGGAACGCCAGCTCGCGCATCTGGGTATCCCGGAACTCAAACTGCTCGGGAACGTAATCGATCTCAAGAACCTCCGGGTCGCGGAAGATCGTCTCGTCCCACATCAGCAGATCCTTTTTCATGCAGTACACCACTCTCTCTTAACTGCATAGGATGAAGAGGTAAAAACATCTTCCGGAATCTGGTCGCCAGAAATTAAAGAGTGTCTGCTCCTCATGAGGGCGGGACGGGAATCGGAAGGATGGCGGACGGGAGAGGGATGCGGACAGAGCACTCCATAAGATTAGTGATGGCTGAAGAGATCGATCACCGCAGTCAGCGACCCGGAGGGATGGGATCGCCACCATTCTGGGAGATCACCAGCAAACTTCCCTTCGTTGAAAAGCCAAGGTTCAGCAGGAGAGGCTGGAGCTGGCTCACGAAGATGCCGAGGAGTACACCGATCTTCTCATAGGATCCGGTCTGTGCCGGGTCTTTCACTTGGACACGATCCAGACCTGCAGACGTTCGTGCTCCGGTGAGGGAGGTCTCCGGCTGTACAATCAAATAAACAAAGTTCCTGCAACGGGAGAAACCCAGATGCGAATCGGTGGTCTGACGACCGAAAAGATCTCAGGTACCTTGTCTCCCGATCTCGATGTGACGTCCTGACCGAAGGAGAACTAAAGAAATTGGCGAGCCGGAATATCAGGCAATTCTTTTGCCCGTGACAGAGATGGAGATCATACCCGGTAAATATCCGGGACGGTCCGATAAGGCCATTTGAGTCCCGGATGACGATCCGGCGGGAGTGGGGGATCTCTGTCTTTTTTCCGGGAAGATGTTTGATGGGATGGGCATCTGCAACGGTGACAGGTACATGACCTTCGAGTATCAGGGACAAAGATCGCCGGTAATCAGCGGTAGATTCGAATGCAACCGAGTCACCGTTCTCTGACCGAATCCACGTTCGGAATTCGAGGAGTGGCCCGGAAGCTGTTGAATACTTCGTGTCTTGCTGTTTCCTTCGCGATCGAGTAGCGTAGCAACAAGGATGGCTTTGTGAACGTCTATCCCACAAACGTTACGGTTTTCAAGGGGCATACCTCCCCTGGGGCTGCTGAATTCCTGCGCACGACAATTTCCCATCCGCGTTCAACGACTCAAGCCGGGTGTACGGGAAGGGCTACTTTCTCCAACAGGATTTGAATCCCAAAATTCTCGCAGTCTTTGCTGCCCACAAAAAAGTATTCTTCAACTTGGACAATTTCCATCGTTCGGGTGCGAACCCCTCAGTTCATGCACGTCTCTCCAGAGCCAGTTGAACGATTACTTATATAGCTCATGGTTTTTTCACCTTCTCCCTCGCAATCCCCAGATTTTCGTACAGCATATCCACGCCAGGTTCCCTCCCCAAAAATCCTTTCAGCAGAACTTTCCCGTCCTGCATATTCCCCTGCGAAAGAAGCCAGCGCCGGTACTCCGCGCCGGTCGTCGCGTTCGCGAGCCCGTCATGCCGGAACCGGTCGAAGATGTTGAGGGCATACACCTTGGACCAGAGATAGCTGTAGTAGCCGGCATCGTACCCACCCATCAGGTGGCCGAAGCTCGCGGGCTCGTGCCCGCCTTCGATCGGCTCCATCCCCATGATCTCTGCGTACGTCGTTCTCCAGACCGCCGTAACATCCACAGGACCGTTCGCGGTATGGAAGATCATGTCCTCGTCCGCGTTCACCAGCTGCTGTGAATGGAAGAGGCCGGTGCTCATATCCCGGGCCGCCACAATCTTCTGCACCATCTCCGCAGGCATCTTCTGTGAGGGGGCCCGGTAATTGCCCGAGATCGCTTCGATCACCTGCGGCTGCCAGGCCCATTCCTCGAATGCCTGCGATGGCGACTCGACAAAGTCCCACACCACGTTCGTGCCGGAGAGGCTCGCGTACGGTACGGTTGTCAGGCTCTGGTGCATGGTGTGCCCGAACTCGTGGAAGAGGCTGACCACGTCATCATGGGAAAGGAGCGAAGGGATCTTTCCACTCGGTCCCCGCATGTTACCGATGATCACCGTGGCCGGGACCACGTACGATCCGTTCAGCTCGCGCCCTGACCGCAGCGCGGTGATCATCGTGTGCCCATACTTGCCGTCCCGGGGGAAGAGGTCGAGGTACAGGTACGCAAGCGTCCTGCCATCGGTCGCATCCCCGACCCGGTACAGCTTCACGCCCGGAGCCCAGACCGGCGCGTCCGGCAGTTCGGTAAACCGGATGCCGAGCGGGCCTGCGAACTGGTCAAAGATGCCGCGTGTCACCCGGTCGAGCGGGAAATATTCCCGGACCTTCTCGCTGTCCAGCGAGTACCTCTGTTGGATCAGTTTCTCCTCAAGATAGAGAAGGTCCCAGGGGTATACCGCAGTCGCGTCCGGATCGATCCCTCTTTTCACCGCGAGCAGTCCGGCAAGCTCGGCCTGCGTCTTTGTCCTGAGCGGGGCCTTGAGACGTGCGAGGAAATCGAGAACATTCTCCTTTGTCTCTGCCATCAGGCCGTCCACCCGGTAATCGGCCCACGCCGCGTACCCGAGTTCGCGGGCGATCGCCTGCCGGAGGAGGATCGCCTCTTCGAGAAGTTTTGTATTCGCGTCAGCCTGCCGGTTCACAAACGCGGAGTACATCCGTTTCCGTATATCGCTCCTTTTTGCGTGCTGCATGAGCGCGTAATAATCCGGGTACTTGGTCGTGACGATGTAGGTGCCAGCCCCGGTTTTGGTAAATGTTGCAAGCGCTTCGGCCGGGACGCCCACAAGCTCCTCCTGCGTCAACACGATGGTCGTCTTCTCGTTGTTCAGGTTGGTGGAGAACTCGCTCTCGAGGAGCGTGAGCCGCTCCTTTGAGGCCCGGACTTTTGCGAGCCGGTCGTCGGGCAGGGCAAGCCCGCTCTTCACAAACTTGCGGAGGGTAACCTCTGCAAGCCTGGCCTCGTTTGGGTTCCGCGGTTCCGCGCTGCGGATCGCGTCGTAGAGATCGCGCCTGGAGGTGACGCCGACTGAAAATGTCCCGGACTTCTGTTCGCAGGCAGCACCTTCCGCGGAGATAGCGGGATCGGGAGAGACGTAGCTCGTCAGGCTGAGGGGCAGTATCCGTTCATCGAAATCGGCCATGACCTGCTCGTACGCAAGGAGTGTGTTCTCGGTCGTCCGCCTGCCCGGCGGGATTGCGGCGATGGCATCAAGCAATGCGTTCGTATCTGCGATTGCCGCATCGCACCGGCTGGTTACCTCTCCTGGCGCGGAGGGGAGCTGCACGGGTTCGCCCGCGGACCCGGAGCCGGGAGGGGACCCGGGCGCTGACCGGCGGGGTCCGTTCGGGAGATAATTCGCAGCCAGGATGATGAGCGCGAAGAAGTACGGAGGCGGCGGGAGACGCTCGACCGGAACGCGAGCCTCACCAGCCAGCTTCTCTGGCTCAAAAGTGCCGGGTTCTCAGACGTTGATCTCATCTACCGGAACCGGATGCTTGTGGTCCTGACCGGGAGACGGCCTCAAGTCTCTTCCGGAACAATGGCCCGGTGCGATGCCGGGCACCGGGTGCTGCGCTGACCAGCCCGAAATCTCTTGCGGTTCAGCGCTTGGCGGTTTTGAATCTGCACGCCCGGGGCGAGCTCCCCAGGGGGCTCAAAGTGCCATCCGGAAACCCTGATCTCCCCCGAACAATTTTTTTTAGAAAATTTCCCGTTCTCTCAGGTTTACTCCGGTTTTTTCCCGTTTCTGATGACCGAAGAAATTTTTTCACTCAACGCCAACATTATACCATCATGTACCTGAGTTTTCTATACCGCGGCCCCATGGCCATAACCGGGAATGAAAAAATTTCCGGGCTGGATTCCAGCGGGAATTGAGCACCTCCGGTTCCTGGTAGTAATTTCACGCACCACATCCATCGGAGAATCGCAAAGACAAACCAGAAAACGACCCCACGAAAATGACACTTCCACTGTTGCGCCGGATCATCGATACCTGTAGTCGGAAAAAACCGCTGATGGAGACCATTCGCCAGTGCCACACGCACAGCGAACTGAGCCGGGTGCTGAGCCCGACAGAACTTGTGCTGCTCGGGATAGGCGCAACGGTAGGTGCAGGAATCTTTGTGGTCACCGGCGTCGCTGCCGCGGACTACTCAGGGCCGGCAGTTATCCTCGCCTTTCTCATCTCCGGCATAGTTGCGATCTTTGCTGCGATGTGTTACTCCGAACTTGCGGCAATGATCCCGTCCGCGGGAAGCGCCTACACGTACACGTACGCGGGGATCGGTGAGGTCTGGGCCTGGATCATCGGATGGACCATGATCCTCGAGTACGCGTTTGCGATCTCGGCAGTTGCGGTGGGATGGTCGGGGTACATGGAGAGCCTCTCGGCCCATGCGGGGATCGTTATCCCGGCCGTTCTTGCAAACCCGCCAGGAGTCGACGGGGGGATCGTCAACCTCCCGGCCGTTTTCTCTATCCTCGGGGTTACCCTCCTCCTCATTATCGGCGTAAAAGAGAGCGCCCGGATCAACTCGATCATCGTGATCATCAAGATCGGGGTTATCCTTCTCTTCCTCTGCCTCGCTTCGGGCGCAGTTGATATGGCAAACTTCACGCCGTTCCTCCCCTTCGGGTGGGGCGGGGTACTCTCCGGTGCCGCGATCGTCTTCTTCGCGTACATCGGGTTCGATGCGGTCACGACCGCTGCCGAGGAGATCGAATGCCCGGAGCGGAATATGGCGATCGGGCTTATCGGCTCAGCGGTTGTGGTGCTGGTGCTGTACGTCGCCGTCGCGGCCATCCTCGCGGGAGTCGTTCCCTACAATGAGCTCAAGAATGTCGCAGCGCCGGTTACGTTTGCGCTCGACCGGATCGGTATAACATGGGGTTCCGCTCTGGTCGCGGTCGGCGCAATCGCCGGGTTGACCTCGGTCCTGCTCGTCACACTCTACGGACAGACCCGGATATTCTTCGCCATGGCCCGGGACGGTCTCCTTCCCCGGATCTTCGCATCAGTGCACAAGGTTTACCATACGCCGGTCTTTGTCACCCTTCTCACAGGGGGTATCACTGCGCTCCTCGCCGGGCTGCTGCCGCTCGATGTCATCGTGGAACTCGTCAACATCGGCACCCTTACCTCGTTTGTGATCGTAGCTGCAGGCGTCATCATCCTGCGCCGGACCAACCCTGAAGTGCACCGGCCGTTCCGGACTCCGCTCTACCCAATCGTGCCCATCCTCTGCATCCTCACCTGCATTCTGCTCATAGCTATCCTGCCCCTTATCACGATCAGCCGGTTCATCCTCTGGATGATCGCCGGGTTATGCATATACTTCGCGTACGGGGCCCGGAACAGTCTGCTCTGCAAGGACGGAGAGCAAGCAGGATCAAAGCAGGTGCCGGTCCCGGTCGATCCTGACTCCAATTTCGGGGAAGTGCGGTAAGATATTCGGAGAGGGAGATACGGCCCGGGAACGAGCGGCAGGTAAATTTCAGCACTGATCCCTCCGGTTCCCCCCTGCATCGCGGACCAGATAATTTGGCGCCTGAAAATTCTACGGGTAATGAAAAGAATCACATCCCTTTTTTTCCGGGAAAAAGAACAGCCGGGAAATTTTTCCGGTATTAAAAATGGGCCTGGGCGTGGGGACGCTTATCCATCCCGATCACTTCTGCCATGTTGCAAAGACAAGAAGCCCGAGCACGATCAGCAAGCCGACAACCACAAAGAGCGGGATCGTCGGGTCGAACCACTGAGGGGAACGGGGAAGAGCGGGTGTACCTTCCGGGGTCGAGCTCACCACAGCATTTTTTGTTACGGAAAAAGCCGCAGACCGGAGACCGGTTGCAGGAGGATCCTCCGGGCTGATAGTGAGCCGGTAATCGCCGGCCGGAAGGCCCGGGGATTCAAGGGTGTACGACCAGTGATTCAGCTCGCTACCTGCGGTTACCGGGATTCGTTTTGCGGTAATGACTGCATCCGTTGCGGCTTCATGGATCGATGCACGCAGGGTAACGTGCGTGCCAAGGTTGGTTGTCCCGGTAAAGACGACAGAGTTACCCGAGATCTGGCCGAGCAGCCGGTTCTCACCTGGCGAAGTTACCTGGTCGAAGTATACCATCGGATCTTCAACAAGTAAATAGTTGGCGGTGAAGTTGTCGTCGGCATGGGGCCTCTCCGCAGAGGAGAGCGAGCTGATGACCGGTACAACAGTCGCACGAATATTGTCGAGGGGGCCGATATCGGAGAAGGTCTTACCCTTGTACAGGAGCGTAATATTTCCGTTCGCCTTCTTCTGGTACTCAATATCCAGCAGGCCGTTTGCGCCCGGCTCCTGGATGACAAATGCGCATTGCCCTACCGGCAGTTGCTGGGTCTCGCGGGCCGAGAGCTTGTAGATGAATCTCCCCTTCTCATCCGGGATGACTACATGGGAGTCGATGTAACCCCGGCCGATGATCCAGATCGCTACCGGCCCGTGACCCGGTATCGTGCCGGTGAGGGAGAACGTCTCTCCGCGGGTGATGATCTGTGGGGTACTTGCCGCAAACGAGACCGATGCTGCGGCGGGAAGGGATATGAAGGCGAGTACGAGAAGGATGATGGCGGCATATTTAATGCTGGATTTCACCGTTTTGCTCCGGATCTTTGTTTGTCTATCTTCGTTAGCCATTGATTTATAAAGGATTTCCGTCTGGCCCGGTGTTTGTAAAACCCGGTCTCAGGTGAGTCCGGGGAAACCCGACTCCACCCTGGACCGGTGCCGGTCCCGCCGTTGTTACCGGCCATGCCAGGAGTACAAAAAGGATCTTCCTGACAAACAATTTTTGGTTGAGCCGGATTCCGGGAAATATCACGACGGGGTCGTGCGGCATCCCGGCCCGGATCGGATTTTCTGGAGGAAAATTTTTGCGCGGCAGCCTTGAGAGGAGCGGACATATGTTACCGGAGATTTCCTGGAATTTTCGATTTGGACCCGGCAAATCCTTTTTGTTGGAAAAATACTGGAGCAGGCGCTTTTCCGGGCGTAATGCTTGTACGGATCTCGGTTTTTCCGGGGAAAACCTGTAGGGTGCTAGGGGGGTACCGCTCCGAATGCCGGGTAACTTTCCCTTCATAAAATACATCCAATGTGAGATATTTTTATAATTATAGGAATCTTATTTCTTTCCTACAACACTTGAAGATCCGAGGCTGGTTTCCGCAGGGGAGGGTAGTCTTAAGTGCGAGGCCGCCAACCACTCGTCAGAAGGCTCCGGAAGACTTTGAAGTGTTGATAATTTCAGGTGAAATCAGAATGGCTATAGATACTGGGGCAACAGCGTGGATCCTCGTTTCAACGGCGCTTGTCATGCTCATGACGCCGGGCGTAGGATTATTCTACGGTGGGCTTGTGCGAAAGAAGAACTTCATCGACATGATCACCCTCTCATTTGTCGCTTTCGCGCTCGTCAGTATCCAGTGGGTGCTCTTCGGGTACTCGCTGGCATTTGGTCCGGATGTCGGGGGTTTCATCGGAAACCTCAAGTATCTCGGGCTGAACAACGTGGGCATGGACCCGGGCCCCTCCAGTGCGGCGATACCCGGACTCCTGTACATGGGTTTCCAGCTCGTTCCTGATCTTTGCAGACCTCTGGACAACGATCGTGTACGAACCGCTCGCGCACGCTTGAATTTCTCCGGCTCTCCTGAGGGGATCCGGTTATTTTATCCTCTCTTTTTTTTATGCTCGTTCTTTTGCAAAAAGGGCTGCATCCGGTTTTACCGTTCCGGGCCCGGAACCGGCAACCTCACTGGGTTTTTTTAAAACCGATAATTCAGGGGTATTTTTGGAATCTGCCATTTGTATGCTGACATTCCAGTGGAAGTAAAGGGGTTTATGAACGTTATTAATTCGCTGGATTACAAAAATAATGCAGGAGATGTACCATAATTCAGAGATCCGTTTGCCGGGACGCAGGTTTATCACGCAAAAACCGGTCCGAAGCCGCAGGGGCAATGATACCCGGCAAATTTTTTTAAAACGAGCAAAGAGCAAGGAAAAGACTGTGTAAGCCGTTTTTTTTAGAATTTTGGGTAGTGTACACGAAGTGCTGTAAAAGAGAAGATGCCCTGTATCCAAGTGAGAAACTAGTGGAGATAGACACTTAAAATTGATGGTAGAGTCGTTTTAGTTTAATCCTTGCACTTTCAGAAGTAAACTGCCAGTCGACCAGTTTCTGGTTATTGTTTCTGGAAGTTTCCCACTTTTTTGTTTCGTGGATAAGCAATTCCAGATTATCAATCTTCGATCAAGACATTGACGGGATAACGCACTTAATTCAATTTCAGCGATGTTGAGCCAGCTCCCATGTATGGGGGTGTTATGGATCTCCAGGCGTTTGACAAGAATCGAAGCTTCCTCCGGAGGAAACGCCTCATAAAATGCTCCAATCGTGTGGGTGTTCAGGTTATCGCAGATAAGAATTATTTTTCTGGCGTTTGGGTAATCAATCTCGAGTAACTCTCTAACTTCGTGAGCCCAATCCACTTTTTTTCTGTGCTTGCGGGGATTAACTCTCCTCCCTCCTTTCAGGGGTTTTAGTGAAGAGGAATATTGAGGCAGTTCCATTTCGTGTATACTCATAATCATATCGAACGGGATACCGGGGAGTCGCTGGCAACGAATCCCGGGAGTCTCCGATAACTGGACCGATTTTTCATCCATACAAATCAGAGGAACTTCCGGATCATAAGGTCGGTGATAGAGTTCCAGGATATCCTCCATGTGAGCAACAAATTCAGCGTTTTGTTGCGGCGGAATAACCCAGCATTGCCGCAGGTGAGGTTTTAACTCGTTTTTTTAAGACGCGGCCGATCGTTTTTCCTGAAATCGTCTCGACAATTTTTAACTCAACCATTTTGTCTGCGAGGAGGTCAAGGGTCCAATTGGCATATCCTTCCGGTGGTTGACTGCATGCTATCGTGATAAGCCGGGCCTCTTTTGCTCCATCCAGTTTTCGAGGAATGGGTGATGATTCCTGGGCTTTTCTCCCGACTGCGCGAGTTAGTCCTTCTTCGAAATACTTCTTGCGTATATTGAAAACTGTTTGACTATGGCAGTGTAACAAAACGGCTATCTCTTCATCGGTCTTGCCGGATTTATTTTTATCTGCATGCAACAGGACATACGCGTGTCGGATTCGATACGCCGGGCCTTTCCCACGCTTGACAATTCCTGTCAGGTGTTTCCTTTCTTGTTGCGTTAATTCAACGACATACCGCTTCTTCATTGAAACTTTATAGTACGTACTTAAATAAAAGTAATTTCCAATAAAATCTATATATTCAATTGTCGGTAACTACTAGGAGATAAAATCGTCCAGAGACGTGAACTCGTATCGGAACCTACGATAGGCGTCAAACCATCTCTCGATTTTCCCATTGGTCTGGGGATGTTTGACCCTTGTGGGGATAGGTCGGATACCCATTGATTCGAGGTATTGTCTGAATTCACTATCCCAACTTCCATCCTGATTAATGCGATGGGCACCGTATTCACTGCCTCGATCCATAATCAGTTCGCGAAAGTGGGCAAATCTGGTTGTACTCCCGAATTACCTCACCGATAACCGTAATTGTATTCGCAGTATTAGTGGGAGCAAATTCCCGGACTGCCTGGATCTTTCGTGACGAGTCATCCAGAATCGCACAGATCTTGAGTCCGCTCACGGGATCTTCATGCCAGTCGATATGGC
Source organism: Methanoregula sp. SKADARSKE-2 (assembly GCA_030919125.1). Taxonomy (GTDB): domain Archaea; phylum Halobacteriota; class Methanomicrobia; order Methanomicrobiales; family Methanospirillaceae; genus Methanoregula. The sequence continues at coordinate 245,540 of CP121470.1, read as the reverse complement.
CGGCTGACATGCTGTGGTTACGCTCGTACCGGACCCACTTCTGCTGTTTTCGTTTGGAGCATTCTGCTTTGGCAAGTCCCCGCTCCATCAGATACCGATGTATCCGGTTATGAGAAATACTTACGGTATAGTCTTTCCAGATTAGCATCTCTAACATCCTCGCTCCATACCGAAAGCGTTCAAACGCATTTTCAATCACGCCGGATTCCTCTGCAGTTATCAGCTTCTTCGGCCGACAACAGGAATAATGCCAGTTTCACGATAGTGCTTCCAGAGTTGATCCTCTCGTCTCCTCGTTATGCACTGGATCTTGGCAATTATCCCAGAGGATTCTTGCCTCTCTTTCTGGCGGATTATCTAACGGATTTTCTTCTTGGTCAACTTCATCGTTGACTTTCTCTTCGGTTCAACGTCTGATATAGGAAATACTTTCAGGACTGTACAAAGATCTGGTCGTGGGAATACGCGAAAAAAATACGCAGGGTGTGGCGCTCATGAATTCGTATATGGCTCCGTTCCCCGGAATATCATGGACGCGTTTCACGGGCGCCCCCAGTACGATGACCCCCGTGACGTATAAAAACAAAGATCCCCCATAACTTGTAAAGATATGCCCCCACCCCCCGATCCCTCCGCAAACCCGGACCAAGGCCAGGACCTCTCCTGGATGATCGAATCGGACACGATCGCAACAAAGAAGACCAACCGCCCGGTCTTCCTGTTCCGCGAAACCGTTATCCCGGAGGAGATCCGCGCCTTCTTCTCGCTTGCCGGCCTGCGGCAGGGACAGAAGCGCCACATCACCCTCTTTCACGGGGAAGACCGGTTCGATGCCTTCATCGAGATGACCAGCCACCCGGCCCCCAGGACCCGGATGATGTGGAAGGCGGATTTTGCCACCTTGCTCCAGAAGGCCTATCCTCAGTGGGTGGACTTTTTCAAAAAGTCCAGGAAAGATTCTGAGGACACCCCCTCTATCAGTTTTGTCCGGCGCCGGGACCGGGACCAGTACGATCTCATGTTTGATGCCCCCTGGGTGCACGGGGCGATAGAAGGCGACGGCGGCTTCCACGTGCCGGTAAAGGCCGGCGAGACTGTGGACAACGATACTCTCCGGAGGATCTTCAAGATCGGCCCGGCAGGAACCATGCGAAGATCGCTCTGGACGAACAGTCTTGTCCTTATCGCCGATCACACAACCTCTGCCTTCGAAGACAAGTGGGTCAACCGGTTCTTCCATTACACCGGCATGGGGCTCGTGGGTGAAGAGAGCCTCACTTTCCATGAGAACAAGACGCTCTCAGAGTCAAAGACAAACGGCGTCAACCTGTACCTCTTCGAAGTTTTCGCCAGGGGGAGGTACGTGTACATGGGCGAAGTCGAACTGAGCGACCCGCCCTTCCTCTCCCGCCAGGCAGACCTTGAGAAGCATGTCCGGGACGTTTACATCTTCCCGCTCAGGATCAAAGGGAACAAGGCTCCGCCCATCCTGAGCAAGGAAGTGCGGGAGGCAAAAGAGCACCTGCTCCGCACGAGAGCCGACCGGTTTTCGTCTGGAAAAACCATGCCTCTTCTCCCCCACCCCCCCGCTGAGCCCGGCGGGGATGAACCCATCCCCCCGGGCCGGGGACGGGACCCGCTCATCCTGCAACCAGCTCTTCTCCCGCACGCGGAGACCGGGAGGCACAGGCGTCCAACCCCCGTCAGGGGGCAGGAGCCCCTTGCCCCTCAGGTCCCCGAATACAAGGAGCAGGAGTTGGCCGGCATCTGCCAGCTCTGCGAGAGGCCGGCACCGTTCCGGTATCCGGGTGGCGAACCCTATCTCGAACCTCACCACCTCATCCCGCTCGAAGAGGGTGGACTGGACGGCCGGGAAAATATCGTTGCCCTCTGCCCCAACTGCCACCGGAAGATGCACGTGCTGCATTTGCCGGAGGATCTGGCGAGGCTCAAGGAAAAATCCCGCCGGGGGGGAGAATTTTTGTCTCCTGATCCGGCAGGATAACTCACCCTGCGGACCTGAGATCCGGTCCGGTTTTTCTGCCCCCGTAGCAACCGGAGATTCCGGGCTCGGAGGCTCTTCTTAAAAAAAACCGGCACGCACCTACCGACCGGAAGAGACCCCCATAAAAAAAGAACGGCAGGGATCCGGAGAATCAGGATCCGTACGTCTTCCTTTTCACCTGCTCCTTGATTGCGGCTTCAAGTTTTTCAGGAATCTCCCTGGATCCGAGGAGAACCGTAGTCCCGGTCACCACTTCGGGAATATGTTCGCCTTCCACCCCGAGCTGTTGGTTGATGGACCGGAGTGCATTCCGGTTCGTCTGGTTATGCCAGATCTCGAGCTGGATAAATGTCACATGAGGATATTTCTCCGCGATCTCATTGAGGAATGGCATGATCTCATGGCAGTGCGAACACTCCTTGGCATAAAAGAAACAAACCGTACCATTGCTGCCGCTGCCGCAGCCAAAACTCTTCTCCGCATAGGTCCCACCCGCGCCGGTCGCCGGCTCATCCCGCGGACCCATCAGATGGGCCAGGGCCGGGACTGCCAGCACGGCGATCACGAAAAAGATCGCTGCCGCGATGAGGATCTTACCAACAGGAACTCTCTTTTTTCCGGGAATTATCGGGATCTCCGCCATACCACCACCAGACTCCTTGGATAGTTTTATCCACCCCGCGGACCGGACCTCAAGGGAGATCGGGATGTACTCTGCAGTCCCGCCGGGGCAGATATTCTTTGTTACGTCTATTCAGTGCTGATGGGGCTTAATCTTCGCCATGAGTGAAAAAAAATTCCGTCATCTTCACGTTTATCTGATTCGCCGCAGATCTCACGGTCCCTCTGTCAGAGGGATAGCCGGGTTTGTGATCAACACCTCAGGTGTGCCTATCCCGGCAGATGCTGCCCGTAACCTTGATGTGTTTCTGGGAGAAATGGTAGCCCCGAGCCCGGATTCCGGCCAGGGAGAGAAGCATCTGGCACGTAACCCGCTTTTCTCCACCAAGATGACAGATAATTACGAAGGAGGAACCAGTCCAAGATGAACATCGTTCTTATCGGAATGCCCGGTGCGGGAAAGAGCACCCTGGGTCCTCCCCTTGCAAGAACTCTGAAACGGGATTTTATCGATACCGATCTTCTCATCCAGGAAAAGACCGGCCGGCCACTCCAGGAGATCATCGATACCCAAGGAACGGAAGCGTTCAAGAGAATCGAGGAAGCGACCATCGTCTGTCACAACTTCCAGAATGCTGTCATCGCTACGGGAGGCAGCGTGGTGTACTACCGCCGGGCTATGGAGCACCTCAGCAGGAATGGAGTGGTCGTGTACATTGCAATCCCGTTTGATGAAATGGCGGAGAGACTCGGTAATATACAGACTCGTGGCATCGTCCTCAAGACGGGACAAGACCTTCACGATCTCTACACCGAACGGGTCCCTCTGTATGAGAAGTATGCCGACATAACCATCGATTGCTCTGCCTCCGATTGCGAAAGATGTGTCGGCGATGTTATCAACACACTCCAAAAATTCCGGTGATACCTGTTCTTTTGGGGCAGCAGGAATTCTGCGCAGACACAATTACCGGCCGTTATCCGGACACTCTTTCCTGTCGAAAAACCCGTGGAGCAGGAGAGGAATGACCTGGACGAGAATGTCTCACCCGGACTTCAATACGTGGGGAGTAATACCCGCGACAGCCGGGAGGAGAGACGAGAGGGAAAGCCAAAACATATCCTTCCAGCTCAGAATCTCCCTGCTGAACCTCCCCAGGTTTCCTCGGGAGAGATCAGGGAAGCAACCCGCCCTTTTCCAAATGGAGAGATCCGGGCCGTAGTACCAGCGGTCCGCGCACTGCTTCCCGAGTTTGAGGACCATGATGAGAAGGAGATACACGCAAAACCGGTTCGCGCCTGACGGGTACACCAGAAATGCCCCGATCCCACATATGGACAGGGCCAGACCAAACCTTATCGCCCCCCGCTCCCAACGAGTACTTGACTATGTCGCACGTTCGCGGTCCGCAGATGAGCCCAAAAGATCTGGAGGAAGAGACCGGCTACCGGTTCCGTAACCCGGAACTTCTGGAGATGGCACTCTCTCACCACCCTGCGGTCAGCGCGGGTTTTACCAAGAACCCAGATCCCATGGAGCCCCTTGCGACCCTGGGGGAGACGATCCTTGACACACTCATAGCAACCAGGCTCTACGAGAGAGGGGACCGGGAGAGAGGAACCTTGACACCGGAGATGGTCCGGAGAGCAAAACACGCCCGGAGCCGGAGGTTTGGAGAAAAAATCCCGTTCAGGAAGTATATCCGGTGGGAGGATGAAGAGGGCAAGAGCTGGGCACAGACCAAGAGGGCTTCCGATACCGTGTTTAAAGCCTTCACCGGTGCAGTTTATCTGGATGCCCGAAGAGACCGGATGGACGGGATGGAGGTCGTCCGGGAGATGCTCGAACGATGGGGATATTTCGGGAAGTGATCCCCAGGATCATCCGGCCCTGACAAAGATCGCGTCCTCTCCCTACATCTTCTGCAAAAACAGCGTCGTCGTCAGCTGCCGTACCTGCCATCAGACCCGACTCCGAAGGTGACCCGGCCGTCAGAGACCGGCCCCTACGTCCATGCAGGGCGCGTCGCCCGGAATATGTTCCCTCCCACGGAGAGAGGACATAGTTACCGGATTTTTCCCGAGTGTTGAGGTCAGGTTCCTGTTGACCTCGGCCACCATTTGCGGTACCATAGACCTTGTTCGTGCAGGCCCCGGTATAGTCTGCGTGCGGGAGCGGCGGAACCGGGTGAGCTGGCCGGGCTCTGGGCGTGGAGAAAAGGGACACCTTGATCTCTGCAAGCGGATCAGTGTCCTCCCGGGCAGGATTGGGAGGAAGGCCCCGAGATACATCCGGTAAAACGCGTCTCCCCGTCACCGGGAAGGCTCGGCCCCGCTTCGTTGGAGAGGGGAACGACCCCTAGGTCTCTCCCTCCGGCCCGAACAGGAGATAAGCATGGTTGCGGAGGGTCTCGCCCGTGTGCCGTAGTATCGGGAGGTTTTGTTCATCTCCTGGTACACCCACCCCCGGCAGGAGTACCTCTTCGTGTCAGCGGGAGTCTCTTCCGGTATGGGGGTCTGCGGGGCTTGCAGAGCAGCCAGGTCCTCCCGGCTCAGGATACGCCCCCTGTTGTCCGACCCCCCCTCAACCTTCGGGGGCAGTCTCCGTGCAGGCGCATCACGGAATTTGGGGACGCATGGGGACGGGGTGGAAAATACCAGAGGGCCACGGCAAGGGTGTGTGGGGGAATGTAGTCAAGGGAGGATGCGGCCATGATGCCCGCAACCGGCGTGAAGTAAAGGAGAGGAGATAGCCCGTGAGCCGGAAAGTCAGGCCGAGCCCTGCTCTCTTTCGGACAGACGGCTGTATGGGAAAGAAGCCGGCAGGTGAGAGGATAATTCCCGCTCTTGGGGTGTTTGGATCAACCCGTCCAGCTTCGGGAGACTACTCCTGCACGTCACGGCTACGGCTTCTCAGTTCGTGTACGGAACAAAAGACCGGCCTGAGGCGGGGGAAAGGAACAGTCCCGATCGTTTATTTGCTCCATCCAGTTTTCGGGGAATGGGTGGTGATTCCTGGGCTTTTCTCCCGACTGCGCGAGTTAGTCCTTCTTCGAAATACTTCTTGCGTATATTGAAAACTGTTTGACTATGGCAGTGTAACAGAACGGCTATCTCTTCATCGATCTTGCCGGATTTATTTTTATCTGCATGCAACAGGACGTATGCGTGTCGGATTCGATACGCCGGGCCTTTCCCACGCTTGACAATTCCTGTCAGGTGTTTCCTTTCTTGTTGCGTTAATTCAACGACATACCGCTTCTTCATTGAAACTTTATAGTACGTACTTAAATAAAAGCAATTTCCAATAAAATCTATATATTCAATTGTCGGGGACTACTAGAGGGATAATTACGGTTTTTCTCAAATATGTAACCAATTCCTTCATTGCAGGGAAATTTCAGTCTCAAACGGTCTCTAAAATAATTTTCATAATTTAATAAAAAAATCACGATGTTTTTCCGATCAGCAAAATATGTTCCATGAGCTCCTGATAGAAAATCCGGCTCTCCGCAATATTTGGGGAATCGATAATAATCCGTACAATTGGTTCGGTCCCGGACGCCCGGACCAGCGCCCATGAATCGTCCCGGAATATTTTTAATCCATCCGTCTCGTCGGTCTTCGCCCCCGCATAAACGGATCTGAGCATCCGGAGGACTTTCTCGCCCTCGGTCGTTCTGATCTTGTCTTTGATCATATGTCTCTCCGGGAGTTGTTTGATCAGCCGGGAGAGTGAGACCTTTTCTGAAGCAAGAATTTTTACCATCATCGCTGCAGTCATTCCACCATCGCGGCAGAACTGGTGGCAGGGAAAAATAAGTCCCCCATTCCCTTCGCCCCCGAATATGACATCTGATCTCTTCTCAATTAATGACCGCATCGTTCGTGCCACATAGATGCTGCCAACCGGCGTGTATACCACAGAGCAATCGTGATTTTTTGCAATCAACTCAACAATCTTTGAGGTGCTCACCGGTGTGACGATAACTCCTCTCTTCGTACACATCGTCTGGGCGATCAGGGCAAACTCAGCATTCTCCTCGACAAATGTTCCCTCCTCGTCAACAAAGACCGCACGATCCGCATCTCCATCGTGCGCAACACCAAATGCTGCGCCTGACTGTTTTACAAGTTCTGATAAAACTTCCAGACCTTCGACTGTTGGCTCAGGGAGCCTGCCCGGGAATGTGCCATCCATTACTCCGTTGACAGTAAGTACTCTGCATCCCATCTCCCTAAGGATGCTGGCGGTGGTGAGGCAGGCAGGACCGGACCCCGGATCCACAACAACGGTGATTCCTTTACCCGGTTTTTCCGGGAAATGATCCACAATCGCTGTAACATATTCATCTATGAGGTGAGGCGCGTAAGTCTCCGGTAAGACTTCATGCCATTCGACGGTCTCATGGGAGCGGGAGAATATCACATGTTCTAATTTGATAGTCTCTTCATCATCCATTTCAGTGCCGTCAGGCTCGATAATTTTTACCCCATTGTATTCTGGTGGATTATGGGACGCGGTAATCATCGCCCCTCCGTCAAAATGTTCCCGGATAATATACTGCAATGCAGGTGTCGGAAGAATGCCGCAATCGACAACCTCGCAACCGGAGGCAAGAATTCCCGCTTTCACGGCATTAATCAGGACTTCACCTGAAGTTCTTGTGTCCCTTCCCACAGCAAGGTGACCTTTTCTCATATCCCCGAGAGATCTGCCTATCGTGAATACAAGTTCGGGTGTCATATCTTTTCCGATAACACCTCTGACACCGTTTGTTCCAAAGAGTTGTTTTCGTTTCTGGCTTGTACTTGTTCCTGATTTATTTTCCCTTTCCACGTGCGCTCACTCCGTTAAAGCCTGAGGATAAAAATCATCGAAAAGATCCAGTGCATTCAGCACGGTTGGAATATCCGGATTAATAAGAAGAGAATTTTCTGTCTCGAGTTCTCCAAGAACAATTTTTTTAAAGGACCGTTTTTTAAACCCCTCAATAACAGCAAAAGATATTCCCTGGCGGAAAAGGAATGTTAACATTTCCTCAAGAGAATCGTTATGTAGTGCAATTACCGATTTGGTGCTGTCTATCCCAATGGAGATATGGGCGCCAGCTTCAAAAAAAACCGTACTGTCCTTCCCTTTTTCAAGGATATAATCATGATCTCCAAGATGCTTTATCACGCCAACCGGACCGACTTTATTCAATTCGGGAATAAGTTTCTTGATGAATGTTGTTTTGCCAGAGTTGGATCTGCCAGCAAGCTGAATAACCTTCACTTTTCCTCTCCTGAATTTTCTCCAGTTGTTAAAATTTCACCATGTCCGTTTGTTCCGGCAGGATTTTCCTCTGTTGGGATGGGGATGAACCCCGTGACGCGTTTCCCGATCGTTAAAGGAAATTGGCCATTTTCCTGATTAAAAATTATCGGCTTCCCGTTCTTATTCGTCGCAATTTCCGGAGGTACGTGCTCCTGGTTTTTATCTTCCCGGTGAGGTGACTCTTTTACTACGGTCTCCTGGATCCTTTCGGGTTCATTTACCAGAGATCGTGGCGTTGCGTCTGATACTTTTGTCTGTGCGTTCTCTTCTCCCCGGGATTTGAGAATTGTCTTGGCTGCTTCTCCAACACTCCGCATAACGCCGGTTATCCGGTCTTCAATTTCAATCTCTTCGTCAATATCAAGTGTTGTACCTTCGACTTCGAGAAGAAAGCGTGCAACTTCACTTGCTTCAAAGAGAAGATCATCAAGTTCGTCGGTAGTAAAAAAACCACACATTGCCCCGTAAAAAAAAGTTGCGCTGGATTTCTGAACTTTTTTCTTAAAAGAGGTGCGGGCCTGATTGACCGCCTGGGGTGTGTACTCTTCCTCCATGAACGGGACAAGTTCCGGCAGATGCTTTCCAATAAATGTCATCTCCGCCCCGTTCGACGTACGAAAATCTGTGCAAAGCCGGGCAAGTGCCCATTCCCTCGCTGTAATGTAGGTCCTCTTCCTGAGGAACTGATTTACTTTCCGATAGGTGGCGCCATCAACTTTTTTAAATTTTTTATATTTGTTCAATTCCTGTCGGATATTCGGCTCGTCCATCTTTTCTCCATCCCTTTTTCTGTTGAAAGGCAATTTTCTTTTTCTGGTTTATTGATATTTTAACAGATTTGTATATAGCACTATATGGTTTATTCTTGCGTTTTTTACCGGGTGAAAATTTTAAAACCGGGTGAATTGGATTACAGGCACTTGTCTTTATTTGCTATTTCTTCACCCGATCTCGCATCTTGACGCATTCAACCCCACTCTGAACACGTTCTTTTCAGATGGGAGGAATGGTTTTTCAGAATCTCGATATCTTCCCTGATAAAAGTCATAAGGGCATTACTCTTTCGCGAGGTTCCTGCATGAATTTAAGTATCTATAAAATTAAAGACCGATTTTAAATTTTGTATCTTTGCTGAGCACATTTCACCCATAATCTTGAAAAAATTTTCTTGGATGAACGGTGGGTAAAAATCTCTCCGATATTGCAAGAATGTGAAGAAGAGTGTACGGGGATCTCTCCTTATAATGGCAACGGAAGATCGAACCTCCGCTCCCTGGTTGCTATGCTCTCGCGTGTGTTTTGATTGCCATAAAAGTGTGCAATAAATATGGGGGCTATCGTGATTTATTCTGTCTGTCAGCGATTAGAATTTTAATGTCAGAAAAAACATTAGAAGCCAGGTATTAATTATCGGGTATTGGGCTTTATCCCATTCTGTCTCTGATATAGGGTTTCATCCTCGTTTGGGGGGATATGTTCTGTTCTCCGTCACCCTCCGGAATAGTATCCCTTTTCGAGTCGGATACGATGGGTTGCTTTGTGTGCTTTTGCGCTGTTGTGTCCGGCTGAATGTTCTTATTTCGCTCAATAAAACTGGGGTGTGATGTTCTCGGTATCCGCCATGTGCGGCAGGGGATCTTGATCCCTTCCATTTTCCCTGTCCGAAGCCAGAAGTGAACAGTTCTTGGGCGGATCCCCCGAAACTCTGGACCTTCTTTGGGATTCAACATTTGTGAATTTTCATCGATATCGAATGTTACCATTCCTTCCTCAAATCCATTCTTCTTGGGTTTTATTAAACATCATGAGTGTTACAAGGATGCCGGTAAATGTTGAAGATTTCTTGGTTTCTGAGGGTATCAGTGTTGTATTTTTGTCTGATCGGATTGTTGTAAAGTGTGACAAATCACTTTTCACTCGAGAAAGGTCACTTCAAATTTTTACTATCGAGAAATTTGTTCAAACTCTTCCAAATGTCATTTAAATCTTCCCACAAAGTGTATAGCATTATGTGGTATATACAATACGTTGTTCCTGAAAAATTCCGCACTCTAAAGAACACCTGCCAGTATTGTTGAAAAATTTTGGGACCGGTGCTTCCCTTCTTATCTGTTGTTACCAAAATGTGTCAGCAGGCCAGCACCCTGCGCTTGCAGATTGCTATCCGGAGAATTTCAAAGAAGCGCCAACGCAGATACCGTTGTTTGTACTCAGAAAACTCTGTTTATTTTACAAAATGCGTTGATCTTAGCGAGATTGTGAATACATTCCCGAAGACCGATCCAAGAAATATTTAAACTAACGTGTTCCCTTCACAACGATTACCGGGATAAAACTCATCCTGACGGATAGAGATACGGCCTTCACTCTTTTAGAGGAGCGATTGAGATGGATGAGTCGCACTTTGGCGGGATGGGGGAGAGAAAAACCGTGGGGCAGGGGAGGTGCCGGGAAGATCCCGGTAATTTGGCATCCTAAAACGCGGTGGAAAGCCCGTGTTGGAGCAGTTCAGAATGGGATGGTGAAACTCTCCTCACGATGGTCCCCACAAAAAGGTGAAATGCGGAAGCCTCCTGTACACCGATAAATTCCGAAGTTATAACGGCCTTATCTCCTATAAGTTCTGTCCCATGAGGATCGATCAGAGTAAAAAATTCGTCAACGATAAGGTCTCTATCATTGGTATCGAGGGCTTCTCGACTTTCGCAAAAGAGGGGTGATGAAATATCACGCTGTGAATCCAAAGAAATTCCCGCTCTTCCTTGAAAAGAATTGGAGTTCCGTACCAATCATCATCACGACCCTTATGATGAACTATATCTCTTGAGTATTCCCGGGTGGCCTCTCTGCAGGAATCACCTTAAATTTGGCAAAAATTCCCGAAAATTTCCAAACACCCCCGAATTTTATTTTAATTCTAACTTTTTTTTACGGTGTAAAAACAAAATTCTGCTGTCACAGTATCTTTGAGCCACAGTTAAAATTATTTGCGATATTCCTTAAAAACAGAATCAGATAATTTTGCATTTTTAAGCATTTTATTTTCTCCAACGTCTGCACAGTCTGCCCTATCCCGAAATCATTTGACATCAGATGTAAATACCGATTTGAGCAACTTATCGAATGGGGCTATCCAGAGGATCATTCAGCAATGTGTCAATGATAAACCCGTTGTTGAGATTGCCCGGTATTTCCAGATTACCCGTCAACGAGTGTATCAGTTCATCAACCCGTTCAGAGAATCGGGAGAATATCCGGTACTCAGGCAATCTGGAAGAAAGCCCCAAGCCATCGATGATCGAGCAGAAGAGTTGATCCTCGCAACCTATCAATCCAACAACATTGGTCCAATCCATCTGGAGAAGAAGATTGAGGAAACACACGGGATCCATATCCCGCATAATCGAATCTATCGGGTATTGTTGAACCACGGTCTGGTGGAGATCAACATGAAAAAACGGCAACAGCGGAAATATGTTCGGTATGAACATACTCATTCCATGTCGATGGGGCAGGGAGACTGGAAAGAGTTCGAACTTAAAGGATCGAAGAAATGGCTGATCGCATTCATGGATGATTCATCCCGCCTCATCACCTGCTACGGGGTATTCGATTCTCCAACTACCGAGAACACTCTCACGGTGCTGAATCAGGGATTCCAGATGTAAGGTACGCCCCGCGAGATCCTCACTGACAACAGTACACAATTCGTTTCAGCTCGGAACCGTGAATAGGCCCATCATAAATTCGGAGAGTTCCTTGTTCATCACAACATAAAACACATCCCAACCAGGATAAAACACCCTCAAACGAACGGCAAAATTGAACGGTTCTTCGGAGAAGTCGAACGAAGGATCGCGAAGTTCGGTTCTGTCGATAAAATTCTTCACTGGCACAATGTCATCAAACCTCACATGAGTGAGTCTCGATTTCGATGAGCCTTATAACGCATTCTGGTACCGTCTACCCCAGGAGAGGATTCTGAAATATGCGCAGAAATGGTTATATGTGTAAAATCAATTCGGGATATCACAAACGTCTGCACAGTCCCAAAAGTATTTCTCATTGATCTTTGTTCGTAAGAACGCAAATCTTTCATCAACTCACCATCCAAAAATTCTGATACCAAAAGCGAGGATAGCCTCTTGAGGTAATCTTCTCCAGAATGCGAGATTCGGCGATTCCAGATTCTCGAAATCCAGATTTCCATGAGGTCGATCATTGTACCAGGAGATAAAATCGTCCAGAGACGCGAACTCGTATCGGAATCTGCGATAGGTGTCAAACCATTTCTCGATTTTTCCATTGGTCTGGGGATGTTTGGCCCTTGTGGGGATAGGTCGGATACCCATTGATTCGAGGTATTGTTTGAATTCACTGTCCCAACTTCCATCCTCATTAATACGATGGGCACCGTATTCACTGCCACGATCCCTAATCCGTTCACAAAAGTGGGCAAATCTGGTTGTACTCCCGAATTACCTCATCGACAACCGTAATTGTAGTGGGAGCAAATTCCCGGACTGCCAGGATTTTTCGTGACAAGTCATCCAAGATCGCACAGATCTTGAGTCCGCTCACGGGATCTTCATGCCAGTCGATAGGGCCGGCCGACATGCTGTGGTTACGCTCGTACCGGACCCACTTCTGCTGTTTTCGTCTGGATCGTTCTGCTTTGGCAAGTCCCCGGTCCATCAGATACCGATGTATCCGGTTACGAAAAATACTTACGGTAGATTAGCATCTCTAACATCCTCGCTCCATACTGAAAAGCGTCCAGACGCATTTTCAATCACGCCGGATTCTTCGGCAGTTATCGGCTTCTTCGGTCGACCCTGGGCCTCCCCGATACCAGGAATAATGCCAGTTTCACGATAGTGCTTCCAGAGTTGATCCACTCGTCTCCTCGGTACGCGCTGGATCTTCGCACTTATCCCAGAGGATTCTTGCCTCTCTTTCTGGAGGATTATCCAACGGATCTTCTTTCTGGTCAACTTCATCGTTGACTTATGTCTTCGGTTCAACGTCTAATATAGGAAATACTTTCAGGACTGTACATTTTCTCCAACGTCTCTGCAGAATAAAAGGAACAAAAAAAATTCGCAAGAAAAAGGGGAGTAAATCAAAAAAATCCAGAAAAATTTTGGACCCGAGGCCATCTTTTCAATAAACAAGCAATCCTGTGCAAGGGGCTTGATCTCAAAACCTTTACCGAAAACGAACGATAACAATTACAAAAATTCATATGGGTACTTGATAAATTAATTTTATCTTAAAGGAAGACTTATGATAAAAATTGGGTACGTCCGGGTTTCAAGAGAAGACCAGAATGCCGAAAACCAGATTCAGCTCCTGCTTAAGGAAGGATTAGACCGGGATTCAATCTTCGTGGATTATGTTTCAGGTATATCCGCTATGGAAGATCGAGACGGATACACCGGAATGAGGGAATTTATCAAGAGCATCAACGACGGAGAGGCAATAACTCTCTATGTTTTTGAGATCTCCCGTCTGGGAAGATCGTTTCTTGAAACCCTGAATACTGTACGAAATTTCGAAACATCAGGCATCCGGGTCTGGTCGCTGTCGCCAGCAGAATCATGGAGCCGGATCGAGGACAAAAAACTTAGGGATCTCATGCTCTCGATCTTCTCGTGGGTGGCTGACCGGGAACGGGAGAATCTCATCGAACGGACCAAGCTCGGTCTAGCCAGAGCGAAAGCAGAGGGAAAAAATCTTGGGAGACCTCAAAGGGTAATTCCCTGGAAGCGTGTCAGGGAACTGCAGGACAAAAAAATCTCTCTTGCAGCAATATCCCGGATATTGGATATTCCGTACACCACGCTCTACCGCCATTATGCGAAAAAAGGAGAATTATGAGAGATAGTTTTTGAGTTTCCCCTCGGTTTTGGTGGAAGTGTAAGGTTCGGTTTTTCTTTTTCGATTCTATCGTTTCTTGATCGGGGGGAATTATTGTTCTTCGTCGGAAGATCGCAAAACCCCCGCCAGCCCTGTTTTTATGGCGGTTCTCCTTAATTATTGATCAAGATAGGTCAAAAACGAAGGAAGGCGTTTTTCATCTGTTTGGCAATTACAAAGAGTGGTGAAGAACAAAAATAAAATATAAATTTCCAAAAAATCCAGATTCTCAATTTTTTTACGGAGTTTCAATCAAATTTGATCGCCAAAATGTCATTCTTAACGTCGGAGAATCGTTCAATCCAAGACTTCGCAGAATATGTATTCTGCGCAAACCTTTATTTATTCGAGATAAGATAGAATAGACCATGGTGGGCAGGTATTTTTCGGAATGGCTCAAAAGCTACCGCAATTATCTCCGTATGAGAAATTACTCCCCCCGCACCATTGAGAGCTATGGGCAGGTCATCAAACATTTTGCGTATTATGTCTGGCTGAGACGTCATAATGAAGTGACAAAACTCGTTATCTACGGGAAATATTTTGAGACTGCCCGTCTTGATACGGATGTTGAAATACCACCGGTTATGATAACTGATTTTCTCTCGTTTTTAGCGAGTATGCAGACATATAAACCGAAAACATTCCACAGGATAATCTCAACACTGAGTTCTTTTTACCGGTTCCTGTATACGCAAGGTGCAGTCTGTACAAATCCATTGATCGGCATTGAACGCCCCAGGATCAAGCAGCAGGAAGTCAAATACCTTAAACACAACCAAGTCCTGCGATTGATCGATTCTATTGAGGCTCCTCGTGACAGATTAATTGTCAGGACAATCTATGCAACGGGCGTGCGGGTCTCTGAGCTCTGTAATATCAATATTGAAGATATCGATTTTGAGGAGCATACCATAAGGATCCGGGGGAAAGGCGACAAAATCCGGATCGTTTTTTTGGATGATGATACGATCGGGGATATTCTTCGTTTTATCGGAGTCCGGATTGTTGGACCACTCTTCGTTGGTCAGCAGGGCAAGAACATCTCTTCCCGTGCCATCCAGCATATCTTTAGGCACTATGCACCGGCCGGCATTACTCCCCATAAGATTCGCCATAGTTATGCAAGTGAGCTCTACCGGCGGTCTAAAAACCTGAGGGTGGTACAGGAAAACCTTGGTCATACCTCGATTAAGACAACGGAGATATACCTTCATACCGATATCGAAGAACGGAGACAGATATACCAGCAGTTTTTCCCTCTTTCCAAATACGATGAGAGGGCATAATCTCTCGATGAAACCCTGGGTTTGGCAGAGTATTTCCGAAATTACATTGTAGCCTAAATTTTTGGGGATATTCTCCGGTGATCTGAATATCCTGGTTAAACTTTCCGTTCTTAAATAGAAAACAGAATAATGGCTTATTGTACGTGATCTCAACCAGATCCCTCCCCAATCTGTATGGCGATTCTAAATTTTGGAAAATCTGTTTCCAAGTGGATTCACCGTTTTTTTAACGATAAGGCCAGAATTCTTGAGATCTCGCATTTTAAAACTTGTCTTTCGAATTAACTAATAAACTATATAATGCTATACTAAAATGGACAAATTTTGAAACCCAAGAACGGTAATTATTCCGCTGGAATACGGGCATCTGGATCCTGGAAATCTGTTTTCGACAACCATTCCAATGTTTCGAGATCAAATTTGCGTTCTTACAGATTGTAATTATGAAAAACCATATGAGGATAACGAATAACCCATTTATTTTACGATCGTACCGGAAAGGGGTGCTTCCCGAGCGTTCGGTTTGCCCCAATTTTACAAAATAGCACCAATGTGAGTGGGTCTATGTATCCGGTTCTTGCATTTTCAGGCCACATTTCAGTTTTTTGTCGAGAGCATCCGCTCAAGAACCCCTCGTTTTTTGAGGGCTGCTAGTTGAAACCGGTTAAAGCAGAAGGCCGAGAACAGCATTTTGGTATACACCCTGAGAACGGTTGTGACTCTGGTATGAGCAGAATGGAACACATTCTTGATGACGGCATATGGGCGTTCCCCGGGAGATAGGATTCGAGAGATTCGAGCGTTTTGAGAACATCGCGGATACCGATCGGATGCCCACGAACACCCCGTTGCATGGTGGTGTTGAAACCTTTTGTTTTGGTACCGAAATATCCTCGGTCACGGTAGATCACCTCTCCTTCGTTCGACAGGTCGATTTGCGAATCGTGGGTTGAGGCAGTTGTAACCTCGAGAGCCCGGATCAGTCCGAAGTCACAATCCTCTTTGGTATGGAGTTTGTATCCAAAATAAGATTTCTTGCCCTTTATCGCCCATGTTCCATCCCGGCTTCTTCGAGTTTTTGCAGCATCACCCCGGGGTGTATTCGTTGAAGCATGACCGGGCTCTGAGGTGATGAAAGTCGCATCCTGAATGGTGCCTTTTTTGATTTTCAGACATTGTGCATCGAGTTGTCGCTGGAGCTCATCCCAAATAGCCTTATCCTTTCCGGTCTTTGCCAACCGCTCCCGGAAATACCAGACGGTGGTCTGATCCGGGACCTTGTTAGGATACCCGAGGAATTTCATAAATGATATGCGATCATTGGCCTGACGCTCAAGTTCGGGATCGGACAGGCTGTACATTGACTGGAGTACCAGCATCTTAACCATGAGAACGATATCAATATTCAGTCGACCGCCCTCTTCGGTCTGGTTTCGATACAGACCTCCCACTACCGTCAGAAACCTCTCCCAATTGATTAATGTCGAAAATCCGTCAAGCCGATCCCCGAGTCGTTTGATACTCTCATACCGCTTCTCGAACGCAAAATCAACCAGATTTTCCATACTCGTCATTGATCGTACTAAGATAAAGTACTACCGGCTACAGGGGGAATTTTTCAGAATTCTCTCATGTTTAAATATCTATTTATAATTTGCCTGTTCGCTGCTGTGTTGCACAAATGATTATGAGCGCAGGGCTTAGATTTATCCGGTATCCGGTTCTTATAAAAAATAATGGCAAAGAACAAGCGCTGGGGTAAACCGTATGAGGACAACCGGGAATGGCCAAAATATAACGAACATTTAGTCCAGCGAGGTGAATTTTATCTTTCATTGGAATTTATAGCCGTGTGGGATACCGAATTATCCCGAATGAATGCTCACAAAGGTTGCAGCAATTCATGTTCTCTTCTCTATGCCGTACCGTCAGATGGAGGGATTTCTTCGAAAATTATCCCCATTCGTTCAGCAGGATCTTGCTGCCGATTACACGACTTTATTCCGTCGAATCCGTTTGTTCGAATTGCCGGTGTCCGACACGATCGGGCAAACCGGTAAGGATGTTGTTGTCGCGATAGATAGCACGGGGATTAAAGTTACCAACCGGGGTGAGTGGATGCGAGAAAAGTGGAGAGTTCATCGTGGTTGGATCGAGGTTCATGTTGCCATTGATCGGAAATCCCGTAATATCCTGGAGATGGAAGTTACTAACGAGACCATTCCGGACGAGAAGTGTTGTATTCCTCTTATCGATTCTGCACAAAACTCTCTCCAGTCTGGTACTGTCCGGAAGGTACTCGGAGACGGAGCGTACGATCATATTTCGATTTTTAACGACCTTGAAAAGCGGCACATTTCTTCGGCGATCAAGATTCGATCGAATGCTTCGAGAAGATCGAAGGGTTCCTCCTATCGGGCTCAATGTGCCCGGGAGTTCCTTGATGCGGGATACGAGGAATGGGCTCAAAGACACAACTATGGTTCGAGATGGGCGGTCGAAGGCGTTTTCTCTTCAATGAAACGGATTTTTTGGGAATCGGTCAAAGCTACCAGCATCAATGGAATGTTTCATGAGTTCCCACTGAAATTCAGTCTTTACAATATCCTCATCAATTGTTAATACACCCAGATTTCTAAACCGGGGAATTTAGTACGGATTTGTGCAACACAGCAACACGCTCCGAAACTATTTGAATAAAACAGGGAATGGCGACCGGCGGGTGCTGAACCTTAGTTTTCAAGGGGGAAACATCAGGCAGCTTCCCGTCTCCCTCTTCTCTGATAATGCAACAGTTGGGTATTTCTTTGCAGTTGAACACCCGATCTGCAGTGAACGGGAAGATTACTTTATCGAGTATTATGGGGTATTCAATGCAACCCATGACTCTGATAATTTGGCATCGCTGTCCAAATTTATGAGCGTATGGAACAGTGATTGGGCGTTTGGTGGCCTAGCTCATGAGATTCGTTGAGTATCCACTCATCTCTCTGTTGCCCTCCTCTTTTTTATGTACAGTCCTAAAAGTACTTCTTCTGGATCTTTGTTCATAAGAACGTGAATTTTTCATTAACTTGACCATCCAAAAATTCTGATACCAGAACCGAGAGGAGCCTCTTTGAGGTAATCTTCTCCAGAATGCGAGATTCGGCAATTCCAGATTCTCGAAATCCAGACTGCCATGAGCGAGATCATTGTACCAGAGAGATAAAATAGTCCAGAGACGCGAACTCCTCATCGGAACCTGCGACAGGTGTCAAACCATTTCTCGATTTTCCCCTTGGTCTTGGGATGTTTGATCCTTGTGGGGATAGGTCGGATACCATTGATTTTTGAGGTATTGTTTGAATTCACTATCCCAACTTCCATCCTCATGAATGCGAGGGGCACCGGATTCCTCTGCAGTTACGCCGGTTTCATGATAGTGCTTCCACGAGTTGATCCACCCGTCTCCTCGTTACGCGCTGGATCTTTGCAATTATCCCATTGCTTCTCTTTCTGGTGAATTATCCAACGGATCTTCCCTTTTAACATCCTGGAAAATTACAAGCCTAGCAAATTTGTACCATTCACCATTTACTACGCCTTTTAATCTTCTTGCATGAAGGTCTCAGGTTCGTGAATTTTCCCGCAGAAAATTCCCAACTCCAGCACCACTTCTCACCAAACCCAATCCACTTAAACCACCAGCGTCATACACTCCCGTACGTGATCGATGATGCTAGGAAAATCCAGTGAGAACCTCTCAGGAACTATCCTGAACCCGAAAGAGCTGATTGCTTACCAGGAAGGATCAGTTGTGAGCCGGATGATCGTCTCTAAGAAGACCGGAACTATCACGCTTTTTGCCTTCGATGCTGGTGAAGGACTCTCAGAACATACTGCGCCATTTGACGCGATCGCAGCGATCCTGGATGGCGAGGCAGAAATTACGATTGAGGAGCAGGAATTCCATCTCACCACCGGCCAGATGATCATTATGCCCGCAAACAAGCCCCATGCTCTCAAAGCCCGCACGCGATTCAAGATGCTCCTGACCATGATTCACGAGTGACAAAAGACGCCATCCCCGCGAGAAGGACCTTATGAATAATTTTCAGAATATCGATCTGAAGGCCATAGCACAAAAAGCCATGGCAAAATATGGTTTTGAACCACAGTTCCCCCGGGCAGTGGTCGCTGAAACAGATGCCCTGCCTGAAAAGCCTGCCTCCTTATCATGACAGGAATGTGCGGGATCTGCGGGAACTCCTCTGGTCATCCATCGACAATTATGACTCCATGGATCTGGATCAACTGGAGTATTGCGAACGCGGGGAGGGTGATGAGATCACCATCAGGGTTGCTATTGCCGATGTGGATCAATTTGTTCCAAAAAGTTCGTACACGGATAAGCACGCAGCGCATAATGGAACATCGGACTACACCGGTGTTCTCACCTTCCCCATGCTCCCCGACAAACTCTCGAAGGGTATCACCTCACTCCTCCCCTGCCTTGACCGGAGGGCAATGATCATCGAATATACGGTCCTTCCCCATGGCGAGCTCCGGTCCGGCGACCTGTACCCGGCTCTTGTCCGCAATAAGGCCAAGCTCGTTTATGAAGAGATCGGTGACTGGCTTGAAGGAAAAACCGGTCTCCCAAAGGGAGTATCACGCGTGGATGGCCTCGAGGACCAGTTTCGTCTCCAAAAGGTTGCGATGGGCCGGTTGAAAACCTTCCGCAGAGCGCAGGGAGCCCTTGAACTCACCACCCTGGAGGCTGAACCCGTTGTGGAAAATGGCCGGATTAAAGATATCGTTGTACAGCGGCAGAATACTGCCCGGTGCCTGATTGAGGAGTTCATGATAGCAGCCAACAGCACCATGGTCGCATTCCTCGGAAAAGCCGCAATACCCATGATCCAGCGGGTAGTGCGGGTCCCAAAATACTGGGATGGCATGGTTCTGACCGCCGCAATCCGCCATGAGACCCTGCCTGCAAAACCCGATGCAAAAGCCCTCGCAGAGTTCCTCATCAGACAGAAAAAAAAACGATCCTGAACATTTCCCGGATCTCTCCCTGACAATTGTCAAGCTCCTCGGGCCCGGTGAATACGTGATGCTCGAACCGGGAAAAGAGCCTACCGGCCACTTCTCTCTTGCAATCACGGATTATACCCATGCAACTGCCCCAAACCGGCGGTATGTGGATCTCGTAAACCAGCGGCTCCTGAAATCTGTTCTGAGGGGAAAACCCATCCCTTACACCTCCACCAAACTGGTGGAACTCTCTCTCTGGTTGTCTGACTGGGAGAAGGGATCCAAGAAAGTCGAGCGGTTCATGCGAAAAGCAGCTGCTGCCCTCCTGCTTCACGATAAGATAGGGGATATTTTTGATGCACTGGTTACCGGTGCGTCCCAAAAAGGTACCTATGTCCGGCTCCTCTCCCCACCGGCTGAAGGCCGTGTTATGCAGGGAGAACGCGGCCTTGTTGTTGGCCAGAAGATCCGCGTCCGGCTTCTGAAGACCGATCCGTACAATGGTTTTATCGATTTTGAGCGGATCGGAAGATAACAGGAGACCAGAAAAAATGAAAGATATTCTCCGTTCCAAAAAAAACCGATAAAATCCAGTTTCCCTGAGGTTCAGGATATGCGTGGAGCAGGAGTTGAACCTGCGAACGCCTGCGCGACGGGACCCTAAATCCCGCTCCTTTGACCAGACTCGGATATCCACGCCAGATTGTGAAGGTACCCGCAACAGAATTCTATCCACAAAAAACTCCGTGGATTCTACACGTGCGACCGGTATATTTGTCCGGGGGTGTTAAGAGGATATCGGCAGTGCCGTCCAAAAAAAATGAGAGATAAAACTGAAGGTACCTTCCATTCACATATCGACGCGGGTAACCACGCCGTGGATTTTATCTGAGGGTAGCCGGTAGAACTGGACCACGGATGGCGTAAGGCGTTTTAAGGCTGCGAAGATCCGCCAGACAAGATGATTCGTGGCGATGTCTTCCATACCATAGAAAATCGTCTTCTCATCAATCTCTGCCTCTTTTAAGATCCTCCCGATATCGACAATCTCCATGTATCCAAGGTAAATTTCAAAGATCGAGAGCCCTTTTGTTATCTCCCGGGTCACACCCCAGGTAACCCCGAACGGCTGTTCTGTTCGGATGATGGAGATGATGATGTTATCATCGTAGATTATGTTATTCGTAAACATAATCCGGGGAATGTACCGGGGGAGTCTCCGGAAGTCCCGGGCAAAGAAGAGCGCAGTTCCCGAGATCTTATTTGATGACTTATAGGTCTCATCAAATGTACCGAGGAACTCGTTCAGCGGGACCGGGCTCAGTGCAGCGGCGAGTTTCTCCTGTCCGTTTACGAAGATCATAATGATCGTGAAGGGGACAAGAGCGATAACAAGTGACCATTTCCCACCCTCCGGGATCTTGTGCAGGTTGGCGATGAGGAAACTCCAGGTCACAAACAGCATCCCTCCGGCAATCATGGATTTGATAAGTTTTCCCCGTTTGACAAGGATCCAGAAGACGAGGACCCCGGTGATCGCCATCGTTCCACTTACCGCCAGTCCGTACGCATGGGTAAGGTTCGTCGAGCTCTGGAAGACCGCGATCACGATGAGAACCGCAATGAGCAGCATCCAGTTCACCACGTCGATATAGATCTGGGACCTGAGTTGGGGTGAGGTAAACTCGACTCTCAAGAGGGGCATGATCCGGGTTGTAATTCCCTGGTAAACGATAGAGAAGATTCCCGAAATCATTGCCTGGGAGGCAATTATCGTCGCTGCCACGCTCAACAGGAGGAAGGGCACATACACAAAAGCGAGCTGGGTGTGGATCATCTCGAATAAGACATTATGGGAATCGGGATGGGACATGAGGAATGCACCCTGCCCGAGATAATTGATCGAGAGTGCCACAAAAACGATGTACCATGCCTTGACTATGGGTTCACGACCAAGATGCCCCATATCGGCATAGAGTGCTTCGCCCCCCGTCGCTACGAGTATAACGGTAGAGAGGAGAAGAAATCCGTCGAGACCATGATGGATGAGGTAGTTGATGCCGTATAATGGATTGATAGCGAAGAGGACTTGGGGCTGTAACAGCATTGCAAGAAGCCCGGAGACGCTGAGTGTGATAAACCATACGGCCATCACCGGGCCGAATGCCCATGCGATCCTTTCGGTCCCCCGGGCCTGGATTGCGAACAGCCCGATTGCGATAAGCCCGGCAACGACCATCAGGGCGAACTGCGGAGTGGTCTCAAAACCATTGATGAGGGTCACGCCTTCGACCGCTGAGAGAAGGCTGATTGCCGGTGTTATCACGGCATCCCCCATCAGAAGGGAGATTCCCACAATCGCAAGGAGGGAGACGAGTGCAACCTGATGTCCGGATTTGAGCATCGGCAGCAGGATCTCCTTAAGCACGATTGTTCCCCCTTCACCTTTCTTGCCGAGATGCATTGCAAGATAGGTATACTGGACGGTAACGAGGGTGGTCATTGTCCAGATAATGATGGAGAGCATTCCCATGATATTATCCTGAGTCGGGGGGATGATCAGGAAGATCGCGGTGAGAGCGTAGATCGGGCTTGTCCCGATATCACCGAATACGAGGCCCATCGATTTGATAACCCCGGGCATAACAAAAAAGTCGCGATTCATCTCTGCTATTACCTCTTGGAGAAAATTAGGGTATAATCCTTTCTCTTTTGCGAAAAAATGGCGTTTTATAACCCTATATCTCTTTTTAGTCCACAGGTTCACCGTCTTTTTTCTCGCGGACCGAGATCCGATAACTGGTTATCAGGAGGACAATGATGACCGGGCCAAGGACAAACCCTGCAAGTCCCATGGTCAGGAGCCCCCCGATGATACCGATGAATATGATGACCGGGTGAATCTTGACCCGCCTGCCCACAAGGACCGGCCGGACATAGATCTCCGGCACGCAGGAGACAATGAGATAGCCGAGGAAGAACAGGATAAAGACGCCCCGCGCATCGCCAAGCGCGAGAGCATAGGCACCTACGAGAATAAAGGCGACCGAGGATCCAAGGACCGGGATGAGCTCACAGAACGCCGCAAGGAACGAATAAAAAACAATATTCCCGTACCCGAGGAGGTAGAAGACGGGCAATGCGATAAAAAACGTCAGCACGGCTATCGTGATCTGGACCACGTAGATCGCGTAGAGCGTGTCAACGGTGACGTCGGACATCCGGGTGACGTACCGGTGGACCGGGCCGGGCAGGCGGGCCATGATCTTTTCGGTCAGCTGCTCTCCTTTCAGGAGCAGGATGAAAAACGAGAAGAGGAAGACGAACATCTCAAAAACGATGACCGGAAGGTTGGTGACCAGCGTCTTGTCATAGTCAATAAACAGCGAAGTTCCCTGGTTCAGCATGGCTGAAAGGGTGGCTTTTGTGAACGGAACCCCGAATGTCATGGGATTTGTCGCCGGGTTATCCAGCCATATCCCGATTGTTGAAAACATCGTTGCGAGGGTTCCGGTGTTTGCAGAAAGGATTGCGATCGTCAGGGCAGCCATGCCTATAAACGCGCCGGCAACTCCGAGGGAAACAATGATGGCCGAGATGAGGGGCCGGGTGTGCGGTGATATCCGGTTATGGAGGGGGGTGAGAACGATCGCGAGCGATGCGCCGAGAAGCACCATGTCCATGACTGACCAGAAGACCGCAAAAGCGATGGCCGTGATGAGGGCGAAGATAATAAAAGGGTACAGATCAGCGCGGATCGGGGTCATGTTGTGATCACCGGTTTGGCGGGTAAAGGATAAATGGATGCGGTAGGAAAAAAACCGTTAATAATCTCCGGAATTTTTTACCCATAACAACAAAAACCCCGGAGATCCAATGAATAACTCGATGAAGCGTTTCGAGCAGATCGCAATGATTGCCCATGATATGGGGCTCATCTTTGAGTTTCTCGGTCTTGCTTCACTCCTCCCGCTCATTGTCCTTGTCCTCTACCGTGAATGGAACATGCTTATCCCGATGATCTCGGCACCGCTTGTCTTCATCGTTCTCGGGCTTCTTATCTCCCACATCCCTCACGAAGACCTCGAACCCTCCTTCTCGGTTACGCTGAACGCTGTCGCCCTGTCCTGGTTTGCCATTGCGCTCATCGGCGCCCTTCCCTTCATGCTCGGCCTCCACATGTCCTTTACGGACGGCATCTTTGAGGCTATTTCTGGGTGGACGGGAACAGGATTTACGATGCTCGCATCGATCGACAGTACCCCAAAGACCCTGTTGTTCTGGCGGACGTTCACCCAATGGATCGGGGGGATCGGGATCATAGCATTCGGGATATCCCTCCGGAGAAAGACCCGGGTCTCCCTCTTCCGGCTGTACCGGGCAGAGGGGAGGGAAGAAGAACTCGTTCCTGCTGCTGCTTCCACAAGCCGCCGGATGTGGATGATCTATCTTGTCCTGACCTTCGCATTCACAGGTTTTGTCATGCTTCTGGGCATACCTCTCTGGGATTCTCTCAATCTGGTCATGGTCGCAATCGCAACCGGGGCATTCACGGTCCATTCCGGAGGGCTTGCATATTATCATAGCCACCTGCTGGAAGCGGCCCTGATACCGGTTATGCTTGCGGGTGCAATCCCGTTCAAGGTCTTTTTTCTCATGTACAATGGAAAAGTGCGGGATATGCTCCGGAACAACACGGTAAGAGCTCTTCTGCTTCTTGCTCTTGCCGGGTCCGTTTTTACCTCAATTGACCTCTTTCTCTTCGACAAACTTCCGCTTGCCGAGGCGTTTTGCGAAGGAACGTTTACTGCGGTTTCAGCGCTGTGCACCTGCGGGCTCCAGAATTCAGATCCTCACCTGTGGGCGACCATTCCCATCGCGCTCACCACGATGATGATGTTTATTGGCGGTGCGATGGGAAGTACTTCCGGGGGCGTCAAAGTCAACCGGGTAATGCTTGCGTACGAAGGCGTCAAATGGTGGTTCCGCCGGTTTTTTGTGAGCAGCCGCGTCATTGTCCCGCTCAGGCTGGGCAGAAAGACCATCGCACGGGAGATCTCCGATGTCGCAATCTCGAAGAACATGCTTGTCATCGTCATCTATGTTCTCACGATTTTTATTGGAACTATCCTGACGCTGCACCTCTATATAACCTCGTTCCGGCTCGATGAAGTGGTATTTGAGCTCGTATCCGCGTTGAGCAATGCCGGCCTTACGGTTGGTCTCATAGGGGCCACAAGCCCGTTTGCGATAAAATGGATCTTTATCATCCTCATGTGGCTCGGGAGGCTTGAGATCGTCCCGGTAATTATCATCGTCATGGGATTGGTAAAAGGAATAGAGATGGATTTGGCCAGCGATACTGAAGGGGCGTCCAGTAAAGAAGAGCCGCATACCGGTTGAATTTGGCAGTCAGCGTGGTCAGAATCTGCGTTCAGGCTTTGGCAAATGATGCAGCTCTACACAGAATCTGCCTCAAAATGCACCACCTCCTGTATTAAAGAGGGGGCAGAGCCAATACAGAGGGCATAACAACGGTGACAAATGGCCGAGATTAAGATTGTCGGGACAGCGCATGTCTCGCAACAGAGTGTCGATGAAGTCCGGGCGGCTATCGAGGAATTCAGACCGGAAGTCGTGGCAATCGAACTCGACACTGCACGGTATTCAGCGCTCAAAAAGGAGGGGCGTGACCCAACCGTCCAGGATGTTCTCGAAATAAAAAATTTTAACACCCTTCTTGTCCAGTGGCTTCTCGCCTATCTTCAGCGCAAGATAGGGTTCGATGTTGGTGTGGAACCCGGCGCCGAGATGAAAGCGGCGATCGAGGAAGCCGAACAACGCGGGATTCCGCTGGCCCTCGTTGACCGGGACATCCGCGTCACGCTCCTCCGGTTCTGGAACTCGCTTGGGTTCTTCGGGAAGATAAAAATGGGCTGGGCCCTGATCATCTCGATTGCTGAAATTGACAAGGGGCAGGAGATCGATATCGAGTCTCTCAAGGACCAGAATGTTATCGAGGTGGTCATGGAGGAGTTCCGGAAATTCTCCCCCAATGGGGCAAAAGCCCTTATCGATGAACGGGACGCGTACATCGCGCACCAGCTCCTCCTCCTCAAAGCCCAACGGCCAGAGGGGCGCATACTCGCGATCGTCGGGGCCGGACACCGGGCGGGAATTACCGGCTATATCGATAATCCTCCAACACTCCCCGCGTTTGATTCTCTCACCAGGGAACCAAAACGGTTACCCTGGGCAAAGATATTCGGTTTTGCAGTAACCGGGTTGTTTGCACTCCTGCTT
Organism: Methanoregula sp. SKADARSKE-2; assembly: GCA_030919125.1. Lineage (GTDB taxonomy): Archaea > Halobacteriota > Methanomicrobia > Methanomicrobiales > Methanospirillaceae > Methanoregula. The sequence continues at coordinate 219,061 of CP121470.1, read as the reverse complement.
GCAGCAATTGGCTTCTCGGGTGTTGGATTGGATGTCCTGCTCTATGCATTCCTTTTCTGGGTCATAATCCACGGTGTGCTTTCCGCGCTTTTCACCCTTGCGGCCGGTGGCCACCCATATTCAGCTCTCACCTGTTTTGGGGTCGCGTGGATGACATCGCTCAACCCTCTCCTTCATGCCGGATGGATCGCTGCCTATGTTGAGGCTAAAGTGAGCAAACCCTTGGTATCGGATTTCCGCAAAATATACGAGACGGAGTCCCTGGCCGGAATGGCAAAGATCCCGCTCTTCCGGGTCGTCCTCGTCGCTGCCCTCGCAAATCTCGGCAGCCTGCTCGGAACTTTCCTGTACTTCATCTTCGTCTTCCCGGTGCTCGGCATTGATCCAAAGATCGTCATCGCCTCCGGCCTCGGCAACATGGGGAGCTGGATCACCGGAATCGTCTAAAATTTATGGTCTTTTCCTGACCTTTTTCCGGCAACCAAGAAATATCAATAGGGTCACTTCTGTTCCGGGGATCGGAGAATTGCGGTAACCAAGAGAAGATAAAAGGTTAGCCGACTGATCATCGGCGTTCTACGGAACAGTGACCGTTTTTGGGGTGGGGAAGATGCCCTCACCGGTTACTCCCCTCTTGATTTCGGAGATTATCCCCCCTTTAAGCTCGCTCTCCAGGGAGATCGAGCCGCTCATGTTCACCATCGACCCGGCTTCGGCAAAGACGCCTCGCCATCGTTCAGTTCAATTTTTGCAGACTGGAGGTTGTCACCGATAATCTTGTACTTCATAGGTCCCCTCTCCAGCATTTTACCGGAGAGATAACAGGTGTTCGGGGAGAGCTATCCGGTGATCTCTCCGGGATGCTCTTGAATTGCCAGAAACGCGGGTTATCTGTATTTTTCCCCGTTAAAACAAGCATTAATACCTTAACGCAACAAAAATTGAGAAGATGCCCCAACCGAAGCTTGCGGGAGGCCCGACCCAGGATGAGATCCTGGCAGTCTCCCTCTTCAAGCTGGACCTCCGGGACACAGACACGGTGCTTGAGATCGGGTGCGGGACCGGCAAGGTCTCGGTCGCAGCTGCCCGGGCGGCCCGGAGGGTAACCGCCATTGACCGGAGGCCGGAAGCGATTGCAATCGCAAAAGATACCGCGGGAGAAGCCGGGGTCCACAATATCGATTTTTTCTGCACCGAAGCACTCGGATTCCTGGAGGATGGCGACTGCTGGGACTGCGCCTTGCTTGGTGGGACAAAACAACTCGGTGAAATCCTGCCAATTCTCGCAAAGAAAGTCCGGAGAACCATCGTTATCAACGCGGTCCTTATCAGCACACTCAATCAAGCCGTGACGACCATGCAGCGCCTCGGGATATTCGAAGGGGTTGTGCACGTGCAGGTCACACGATCGCATAATCTTGCAGGGAGTATCATGTTCAAGCCAATCGATCCTGTGTACGTAATTGTCGGGAGGGGTACAGCATGCTGATCGGCCTTGGTCTCGGTCCGGGAAACCCGGACCTCCTGACCCTACGGGCAGTCCGGCTGCTCAAGGGAGCAGATACTGTCTTCGTGCCGGGCCGGATCGCCCAGGAACTGGTCGCCCCATACCGGGAATCGATCGTCCTCGACTTTCCCATGACCGATAATGAGGCCCGGATCCGTACGTGCATGGAGGAGAATGCCGAACGGATCGCTCCCGCCGCAGAACGAAGCCTTGCGGTTTTCGGGATCCTTGGCGACCCCAACTTCTTTTCCACCTTCTCCCGGCTCTGCGCAGTCATAGCAGAGAAACATCCCGGGATCCAGTATTCGACCGAACCGGGAATAAGCTCAATAACCGCCTTTGCTGCTGCAGCCGGCCTCTCGCTCAACGGAGGGTTCATCGTCTCCGATGGGGCAGAGCCCGACACCCGCATCCTCCTCAAGGTGCGGAACCCGAGAGCGAGGGCCGACCAGCTTCGGAAGGAAGGGTACCGCGAGTTCGTGCTTGTCGAGCGAATGTATTTCGAGGAGATGAAGATCTTCCGGAATGATGAACTGCCCGAGAAGAGCGACTACCTGAGCGTCATGTACGCAAAGCGGTGAGTCCATGACATCAAAGGTCTGGTTTGTTGGTGCAGGCCCGGGGAACCCCGAGCTCATTACGGTCAAGGGACTCAGGCTCGTGAAGGATGCCGATGTCCTCATCTATGCAGGCTCGCTGGTCAACCCGGAACTTGTCGCACAATCCGGTGCAGCGGTGAAATTTGACAGCTGGGGGATGTCCCTGGAAGAGTTGGTCGCTGCCATGGTGGCCCCTGCAGAGGAAGGCAAGAGCGTTGTCCGGCTCCACTCCGGCGACCCCTCGCTCTATGGCGCTATCATCGAGCAAATCACGGAGCTGGAGAAGCGCGGCATCGAGATTGAGATTGTTCCCGGCGTCTCGTCTCTTTTTGCTGCCGCTGCCGCGCTCGAGACCCAGCTCACCCTTCGCGGAATATCCGAGAGCCTGATCGTAACCCGTCCTGCGGGAAAGACGCTCGATCACGACCAGATCGCGGAACTCTCAAAACTCGGGACAACGATGGTCGTCTTCCTCGGTACCGAGAAGCTCGCCGTGATCACCGCAAAGCTCGCCTGCCCGTCAACCACTCCCGCCGCGGTGATCTACCACGCCTCGTGGCCCGACCAGAAGATCGTCCGGGGAACCGTTGAAGATATCGCAAAGAGAGCTCAGGACGCCGGGATCGAACATACCGCACTCCTTGTCGTGGGCGGTGTGGTCGAGCCCCGCGAGACAGGATATACGCGGTCGTATCTCTATTCATGACCGCAATAGTCATCATCGCCCTGCCCCGGTTCCTGCCCGATGCAATGCGTATCGCCGACTTTCTCCAGGCCGAAGTCCGGGAATTTACGCCGGAAATTTTTTCTGAAACTTTCAGGAGCTTCCCCAGGATCATTGCCTTCATGTCGATGGGGATTGCCGTGCGGAAGATCGCGCCGCTCCTCAACGACAAGTGGAACGATCCCGCAGTCGTTGTCGTGAGCCCGGACTTCCGTTACGCGATCCCGCTCCTCGGGGGCCATCACGGCGCAAACGAACTCGCAAAGGAGCTGGCCGGACTCGGGCTTACCCCGGTCATCACGACTGCGACCGAAGCGACCGGGCGTGATTCCGTGGAAGCAGTCGCGACGCGGAACGGGTGCGGGATCGTGAACCGGGACTCGACCCGGGCGGTGAATGCGGCCATGCTCGATGCGGATGTTCTTGTTCATGCGGTGAAAGGGCCGGCGATGGTAATCGCCGGTCCCGATGTCTCAATCCTCCTCCGTGACGGGGAGTATACCGTCGGGGTCGGATGCAGGAGAGGGGTCACATCCGAAGAAGTCGTGGATGCGATCCGCGAAGCCCTCGCCTCGGTAGGGATCGCGGAGAGGGAGGTCCTGGTCTATGCCACGACCGCAAAGAAGAGCAGCGAGGCCGGGCTCATCGGAGCAATCCCGCTCCTCTCTGGCAATTTAATATTCCTTGACGATGCAACAATAAACAGACAGACCGGGACCTCGCCCTCGAAGGCGACCCGGCTCGGGCTCCTTGGCGTGGCAGAGCCGTCTGCCCTTGCGGTCGCGAAGAGAAAAGAGCTGGTCATGGGAAAGAAAGTCTACGGGAGGGTTACGGTTGCCATCGCACACTGAAAAAGGAAGGCTCGCAATAGTCGGCCTCGGCCCCGGGCGCAGGGAGTACATGACCGGCCGGGCGCTCGATGCCATCGCAAAAGCCGCGTATATCATCGGGAACGACTCGTACCTCGAACCGCTTGAACCCCTCATGGCCGGGAAGAATATCATCCGGTCCTCCATGGGGAAGGAAGTCGAGCGGGCGAAGCAGGCGATCGATCTCGCAAAGGAGCACGCGGTCGCGATCGTCTCCGGCGGGGATGCCGGGGTCTATGGCATGGCGAGCATCGTGCTCGAAGTGCTCGAACATTCCGGTACAGTCATCGATGTCGAAGTCATTCCCGGGGTCACAGCGGCAAACGCTGCTGCGTCCCGGGTGGGCTCGCCGCTCTCCGGTGATTTTGCGGTGATCAGCCTCTCGGACCTTCTCACGCCCCTCGAAGTTATTGAGCAGCGCCTTGATGCTGTCTTCTCGGTCGGCATCCCGGTTGTGCTCTACAATCCGAAGAGCCGGGGCAGGCCGCACAACTTCGCCCTCGCCATCGAGCACGCACGGAAGCACCTCGGCCCGGAGACACCGGTCTCCTTGGTGAAAAACGCACTCCGGGATGGCGAGGAGATCATCATAACAAGACTCGGGGAGATCGAGAGAGTTGAAGATGCCGTTGACATGCACACAACGGTTATCATCTGCGGGAACGAGGGCAGGATATGGAGGATGGGTGAACATGTCAAAGGAATCATCACGCCACGCGGATACCACCGCAAGTACGTATATTGATCCCGGCGCGGAGACAAAAGAGGCGTACGAGATCTCGATCAGGTCCCGGACCCTCGCCCGGTCGGTAATCGGGGATGCGAATGCGGAGGACCGGCTCCGGCAGCGATGCTCGATCGCGATCGGCGACTTTGCAATGGCAGAACTGATGCGGTTCTGCCATGACCCGGTCCCGGCAGCTCTTGCGGCACTCAAAATCGGCGCACCGATCATCACCGACATCCGGATGGTACAGGTAGGCATCCAGAAGAAAGGGCACAACTGCGAAGTCATCTGTGCCCTTGACTCTGGTGCTGAAATTGCTTTCGGACGCGGAATTACACGGAGTTCGGCAGGCTTCCTTGCCTTAAAAGACCGGCTCGCCGGCTCGATCGTTGTCATCGGGAACGCCCCCTCCGCCCTCCTTTCGCTCTGCGAGATGGTGAAGGCAGGGACACGCCCCGCAGTTATCATCGGGACACCGGTGGGTTTTGTCAATGCGGCCGAGTCAAAAGCCGTCCTCCGCACGATTGATATCCCGTCAATCTCGACCGAAGGGACGCGGGGCGGTACACCGATCGCGGTGGCCGCGATCAATGAATGCATAACCATCCATATCGAGGGTTCCGGCCATGCTCGACCCGGTCACGGGGTTTGAATATCCCAAAGACTGGGTAACGAAGTGCCAGTCCCCGGAGAAGCTCCCGCTCGTTGAGAGGGGACTCGCCGTCCTTACTGCATCCGGAGCCGTTCTGGTCCGGGGCTTTACCACAGGAACAACTGCTGCTGCTGCATGCAAAGCAGCAGTTCTCTCGCTTGGGAGCCCGAAGACCCGGGTCTGTATCCAGATCCCCTGTGGCCTCTCTGTAGAGGTCCCGGTTGAGAGCTCTTTCGGGAAGGCATCGTGCCGGAAGTTTGCCGGAGATTATCCGGCGGATATGACTGCGGGGTTGAAGTTTTCCGCGGAAGCAACCCCTCAGGATAAGGGAATTGAACTGATCCCGGGCGACGGGATAGGGAGGTTTTCCCGAAACACGCCACGGTACCCGAAAGGATCCGCTGCAATAAGCCCCCCTGCTCGTGACTGCATCAACGCCTCAATCCGGGAAGCGCTCGACCGGATTGGTCTCTCCGGCGTTAAAGTCTCCCTGCATGTCCCGGAAGGCGCAGAGGTTGCAAAGAAGACCCTGAACACACGGGTCGGTGTAGAGGGCGGAATCTCGATCCTCGGGACAACGGGCCTTGTCGAGCCCTGGGATGATCACCTGACCGAATCCGTTCTCGGACGTATTGCCGGCACTGAGAGGCCGGTACTCACCACCGGGAGGATCGGACTCCGGTTCTCCCGCCTCCTCTTTCCGGACCGGGAAGTCATCCTTGCTGGGGGAAAGATTGGCGAGGCCCTCGCTGCCGCCCACGGTGAGGTGGTCCTTGCCGGTCTTCCGGCACTCATCCTCAAATTCATCAACCCGCATCTCCTCGAAGGCACCGGGTTTGGAACCGTCGAGGAGTTGGCCGGATCACCGGAATTTGGTGCGATCCTGCAACACAATCTTGCACGCTTCAAAATGCAGTACCCGCTTGTCCGGGTCATTCTCGTGGATCGCCAGGGATCGATCCTCGGAGGGAGCCCATGAAGATCGTGGGTGTCGGGTGCGGTCCGGGACTCCTGACCGAACAGGCGATCGCGGTAATCGCCGGCGCTACCCTCATCTACGGCTCTGACCGGGCAATCGGGATAGCCCGGCCCCATATCAGCCCTTCCTGCACGGTAAAGACTATCGACGACTTCAAGAGCCTCCGCAAGCTCGGCGGGGACGCAGTCGTGCTCTCTACGGGGGATCCAATGCTCGCCGGACTCGGGTACCTGGATGGCGAGGTGGTGCCGGGCATCTCATCTCTCCAGATCGCTCTTGCCCGGCTCCATATCCCGCTCGCCCGGGTTGCCATCGTGGTTGCCCACGGCACCGGCCATGAGAAGGCGATCGATGAAACTCTTGCCGAGCTTGCCCGGAAGAGAATAATCCTCCTCTTAACCGACCCCAAATTCGATCTGACCGGACTGTACTCACGCCTCGAAGTGGTCATACCGCCCGTACGGATTGCCGTCTGCGAAGATCTCGGGTACCCCTATGAGCGTATCGTTACGGGATCGCCTCAGGATCCCCCCCGGCCCCGATCAGATCTCTACACAATGGTGATCGGGAATTTTTAACCCGATCTCCGGTGGGCGTTCGAATCCAGTCCGGTCCCATGTTCCCGTAGGGGAAGCCTTAGGAATAATGGGTCCATTTTCTTTTTTCACTGTGATATCCCGAATTGATTTTACACATATAACCATTTCTGCGCATATTTCAGAATCCTCTCCTGGGGTAGACGGTACCAGAATGCGTTATAAGGCTCATCGAAATCGAGACTCACTCATGTGAGGTTTGATGACATTGTGCCAGTGAAGAATTTTATCGACAGAACCGAACTTCGCGATCCTTCGTTCGACTTCTCCGAAGAACCATTCAATTTTGCCGTTCGTTTGAGGGTGTTTTATCCTGGTTGGGATGTGTTTTATGTTGTGATGAACAAGGAACTCTCCGAATTTATGATGGGCCTATTCACGGTTCCGAGCTGAAACGAATTGTGTACTGTTGTCAGTGAGGATCTCGCGGGGCGTACCTTACATCTGGAATCCCTGATTCAGCACCGTGAGAGTGTTCTCGGTAGTTGGAGAATCGAATACCCCGTAGCAGGTGATGAGGCGGGATGAATCATCCATGAATGCGATCAGCCATTTCTTCGATCCTTCAAGTTCGAACTCTTTCCAGTCTCCCTGCCCCATCGACATGGAATGAGTATGTTCATACCGAACATATTTCCGCTGTTGCCGTTTTTTCATGTTGATCTCCACCAGACCGTGGTTCAACAATACCCGATAGATTCGATTATGCGGGATATGGATCCCGTGTGTTTCCTCAATCTTCCTCTCCAGATGGATTGGACCAATGTTGTTGGATTGATAGGTTGCGAGGATCAACTCTTCTGCTCGATCATCGATGGCTTGGGACTTTCTTCCAGATTGCCTGAGTACCGGATATTCCCCCGATTCTCTGAACGGGTTGATGAACTGATACACTCGTTGACGGGTAATCTGGAAATACCGGGCAATCTCAACAACGGGTTTATCATTGACACATTGCTGAATGATCCTCTGGATATCCCCATTCGATAAGTTGCTCAAATCGGTATTTACATCTGATGCCAAATGATTTCGGGATAGGACAGTTCCGGTTTTGGGTATTTCAGAATTTCGCTTGCAGGAGAAGATGTGTACCGGTCTCCTCAACTACAACAGAATTTTGAAAGCCCATAAATCACTCTTGCGGCGGGACGTTACAGAAATGCGCGAGGTGCAAAGGGAATGACGGGGCATGATGGACCCCCATGGGAGGTTTTACTGACCACTCCCGGTATCCGGGCCATTTTAGGAGGCATCCTTATTGCGGGAATGCTCATAGCCCCCATTGCGGCGTCTGAGTCGCCCCAGAAGGCACCACTCCCGAACATTCTTATCCTTGCAACCGGGGGAACCATTGCCGGAACTGCACAGAATTCCACGGACCTGCTCTACTATATCCCGGGGAACCTGAGCGTGGAATCCCTCATTGCATCGGTCCCGGAAATCCAGCCCTCTGCAAGCGTCACCGGAGAGCAGGTATGTAATATCAACAGCGATGACATAACCCCGGAGATCTGGCTGGATCTTGCCCGCCGGATCAATGCCCGACTCGATTCAGCGGAGATCGATGGGATTGTCGTGACCCATGGGACCGATACCCTGGAAGAGACCGCACATTTCCTCAACCTTGTCACTTCCGGCAAAAAACCGGTGGTAATAACCGGATCGATGCGGCCGTCAACAGCACTCTCTGCTGACGGGCCGCTCAACCTGCTCAATTCCGTGCAGCTGGCCGGAAGCGCAGATGCGCGGGGGAAGGGGGTGCTCATTGCGCTGAACGGGGAGATCAACGGGGCGCGGGATACCACGAAGACCAGCACCCGTTCGACCGACAGCTTCCGATCGCCGGATTTCGGGCGTCTTGGATATATGGTTGACGGGGAACCGATGCTGCACCGGCTTCCTGCACGGAACCACACGAGTGCGTCCGAATTTAATGTGACAGGCCGTACCACATTACCCCGGGTGGATATTGTTCTGGCCTACCCCGGGATGGATGCGACGGCGATTGACGCATTTGTCCGGGAAGGGACCGACGGGCTCGTTATCGTCTCCATGGGAAACGGGTAATTTCCCCGGGTAATTTCCCTGGTACTGCAATCGGTTGCAAGGAAAGGGATACCCGTGGTCATCTCCTCCCGGACCGGTACGGGGATAACGACATCGAACGACGGGTTGTTTATCTCCGCCGATACCTTAACACCCCAGAAAGCCTGGATCCTCCTGATGCTCGCACTGACAAAGACGCATGACCGGTCCCGGATAGCGAAGATGTTCCGGACGTATTAGCGCAACAGACCAGAGGAGATAGGTGAGCAGAATAGACTTTTGACGTTTCCGGAAGCCATTGACCTGGGCCGTCACCTCTTGATCGTGGCGGGAGATGCAGATGAACGGTGGTTCCTCAGGCTCCATTACGGGGGGGTCTGGGAAGGCGATACTGCACCATATGATGCCGGGTTCTGCAGAAGATTATGAAAGCCTCGACCGGTCCCTCATAAAAAAAACGTCCCGGCCGTGCTGCACCGTTACCGGAACTGATATCCGACGAGCCCCGGACGGGCTCTTTTGAAGGTGGCAAGAACCTTCTCCCCGCAAGAGAAAGATACGGGATCGGGATCTGCGATCAGTTCACCCAGTGCAGAACATTGCGCACAAGGGACCAGCGGGGTTCTGAGGCTGCAGGAATATTCCCCTGCACCCAGTAATTGTACTTTTTGTCAAGCGACCCGAACTCTCTCTCCATCCGGAGCCAGTAATTGAGCGCCAGGCGGTAGGATTCAGTACTCATCTTTGCTATCGGATAGGCGTACATCATCTGGTATGAATCATGGGGCTCGATGATGGCAACATCGTAGAACGGGTACAGGAGGGTCAGGGTATATCCTTCCTCGGCCGGAATCAGGAGGGCATCTGCGGTTTTTTTCTCGAAAAAGTCTTCCCGTGAATCTATCGGGACGATCATTGCCTTCGGAAGCATGCGTTTTGCCTCGCCGACCAGCACGGTATTGTTAAAGACCGCCACCCGCAGACCATCCCTCTTTTTTACCTCATCCTGGTTCGTGAACTGATCTATTTTCCCATCCGGTACGACAAACGACATATGAACCGTGACGACCGGGTCGGTAAACTTCATCTGATCGAGCCGTTCCTGCGTAACCCCAACGGCAGCCATAACGATATCGCAGTAGCCGCTGTCAAGCGAGCTCGCAAGCGTGGTTCCCGTGATAGGCACAAACTCGATCCGGGAGACGTTCAGTGCCCGGGCGAGGTCGTAGGCCATCTCCACATCATAACCGACTAGTTCACCCTTCGCGTTGAAAAAGACGAAGGGTACATTATTGCTGTTGTACCCGACCCGCAGGGCCCCCCTCCCCTGTATTCGTCTGATCTCATCCAGACCCTTTCAAGCCCGGGGGCGGGAGGGGCAGAACATCCGCCGGGCAAAGGTAGACGGTCGTATTCACGACCGTATCCAGCCGTTTTCCTTCAGGATCGAGAGGCAGCTCGACCCGGGAGATCAGGTCCTCCCCATGATAGGTCCCGGAGAGGATATGGGTAAAACCCGCATTCAGCCCGGCAATAACCAGACCTAAAGCAAGGATCAGAAGCAGAACCGATCCTGCCGCACGTCTCCACCGGAACTTCGCCCGTTTCGTTGCAAGGGCGATGGTGATGGTGGAGAAGGAGAAGATGGAAATGACGCTTAAGGGAGCCACAAAACACTGGCGTAAAATCCCCGAACTGATATACAGGTTGAATGCATCGGCCGGGAGACGCATGAGGTTGAGGAGCGATATCACGGAGAGTTTCGATGAACCAAAGAAACTGGGAATCCCCACCGCGACGAGCTCTGCCTGCTCAACAACCCCGAGGGGATTATTGTAAAGCCAGACAGTGAAGAGGATAAAGAGGAAAGGGACGAGCCCGCCGAGCAGCGGGAAGATATACGCGACCGGAACAAGGATCTCGCTGTAGGAACGCGTCGCGTCTTTCAGCGAAGCTCCGGCCCCCTCCCTGCGCCGATCGTCCTCCGCTCGCGGGCCGTCGGGCTCCCGGACCTGGCCTGAAAAAAGTTTCTCCACCCCCTCCGAGATCTGCGGGAGTGAGATGAACTCGGTACCGGTGGAGAACGCAAGGATCATAGCCCGGGAAGAGGATGCAAGGATGGCCCGGTAACTGAAGGGGGTAAAACAGGTGACAAGGAGAGGCAGTACAATGAGCCCGAGGAGGAGGGCTGCAGCTGCAAGCGAGACCAGAAAGACCTGGAGTTCCAGGAATCCCTTGACGGTCAGCGTCCCCGCCATCACCGCAGTTATCACAAAGACCCCCACCGGGAAAGTCAGGGAGATGATATGTGTCATGCGCCCGAGAGCCCGGAGCAGGATCTTCAGGATGCTCACGATCGGCCCGCTCCCGCCATCAAGCATCAGTGCAAAGCCAAGGAAGAGGCAGAAGAGGACGGTTGCCGGGATAATCCCGTCAGATAAGGAGAGGAAGGGGTTCGATGGGATGAACTCGTCGATGAGGTTGATATCGGTCTTTTCGTTCAGGCTCTCTGCGCTGTAAAACGATGCCTCCGCGTGGAGCGGGAATGCAGCCTGGAAGGAGAAGAACCCGATAACGCCAATGACCCCGAAGAGCAGGAGCACGAGCCCGGCTTTCAGGACCAGCGCTTTTGCCGTGTTCCGCTTCAGGCTTCCTATCCCCACGATAAGGGAGATTGCGACCGAGGGAAGGATCGTGATCTGCCAGATCTTGATGAAAGCCTCGCCAAACGGTTTTAACAAAGAAGTTAGGCTGCCAAAAACAACCCCGGTGAGGATCCCGAAAATAAAACCCATCAGGATCCAGACAGTGAGGTTTAAGCGGACCATTCGCATCTTCAAACACTCCCGAATTGTCGGTGCGAACGCAGGACGGCTTTTTAGCCTGTTTTACCGGTCCCATCGCACGTCTGCTGGCAGCGCCCCCGGGACCTCCTCTCCCTTTCGGGAGCCGGGTACTGGGGAGAGCCACAAGGGTAAACGATCATTTCATTCGTCATTATTTAACAGTTCCCGACGAGGGTCAAAGCCGGATCCAAAGGGATAAAAAGAGCCACCCGGCAGAAGTCGGGAGAGATATAACGCCCCATCTGCCGGGGGCTTTTGAACTCCCCGGCCAGGTACGACTCCTCCCTCTCCATCTCTCCAGAAAAGAGTGAATGCACGTATCGCCCTCTCTCCTGAGGATTGGTCCTCGCTCCAAGTTGAAGAGATCGGATCTCTCCAGGAGGCCTGACCCGGACCGAAGTGTTCAGGAGAGAAGATCTGATCGCTATGAAGACCCGGGACGAGGGGGACTCGTAATCCTTAAAAGGAGACCCCATCGTCTCGGACCCCCCCGTTCCGGCAACCGTTACTAGCCTCTCCTGACTCGCCCGATCCCTGGTATTCCCGCACTCCGGACACTTCTCGAACCATTGGAATGCCGTTCAGGGAGGTATTTTTGATTGCTCTTCTGATATCGTGTATTGTTGGTGATCTGTGCGGTTCATCCATTCGGCCTCCGTGAGTTTTATCAAGGTAGCCGTTGAGGGAATCACCCCATGCATCTTTCCCCCTTCCCTTTAAATGTCATACCATGCCTTTGCCGTCATTTCTGCGGGCGTCGTCCTTAAAATCGGGAGGGCTGCACCAACGGGAGGCTTAACATCTACGGTAAAGATCGTATTGACACCAAGATCCGCTGCAGCTAATCCTGGTTGGATACTCACAAGAACCTTTTCATTCGGATTCAACAATCCACCGCTACTTGTCTGATCTGCATCAATGGGTTTATTTTGCGTAACCCACGTAAGGACAGCACCGGTCCTGGGAACGGTTACAACTTTTGTTGGAGTGGAAACCGTGTAAGTCACGTTCCTCATATCGATGCCGGTACCCCCAGCCGCGAGCTGCAGGCAGAAGGTAATATTCCCGACACCCCTGCCATCACCCGAGGCCTGAACACTTACCGGACCCGATGGCACCAGCACTGATCTAATCTCCTGGACTTCCTCTTTCTGGGGGGTGAAGTACCCCCCTGCCCCGAATACCACATACGAGAACACGGCCGCAACGACAACGAATGCGATGAGCACAATCGCTGCCTCAAGACCGGTGAACGCGTTATCATCATCTTTAGACGAATGCATGATTCACCTTCATTTCGTAGGAGACAGTGGAGAATCCCAAGGTCACCGGTTTGTTAAAACGATTTACTTGTATAAAAACGTACCCACAATTTCACCTGCATTTACCATTGTTTTATTCGATTATCAGCCAGAATCTGATGATTACTAAAAAACTAAAGCAGAGGATCGATTTATCGGGATTTATTTGCTAAATTGTTTACTCGTCAATCAGTAAATTGTATCTGCAAAATACGAGCATTTGACCGGGTTAAAATCTAAAAATTTACCAGATCCTCTCTGATGAAAAAAAACAGTGTTGTAAATAGTATTATGTTTTTATTATAAATCCAGTTTTCTCTTTCCCATCGATTCGATGTACATTATCTCTTTTCCACCTTCGACAAGATCTTTCTTGTCTTCCGGAATCGGGATCTCAAAATTTGTGTAGTCTTTCATGTCCATAAGCTGTGCATTGCTGCCCGCAATGGAGATGACCTGCCCGCTCTTCCTCTCAACAATCGGGACATATGTCTTTGCCGAAACGGGTGAGACAATGGATCTTTTGACCCCGTCGAAGATGCCGACAGCGTCAATTCGGGCTTTTGCCGCACCATGCTTTCCGGGCTTTGAGGTTGCAATACCCAGTACCTTGCACGGCTCTTCATCGATAACGATATACCTGCCTTCCTTTATCTTTCCGATTTCCGTTTGTTCCTTCATTGCTTTCTCACCATAAACCACATATTCGTAAACGCGGTAGCAATTTATCTTTATTGCATTACATAAATACAGCGTTGACAAAAAGGTGCGTATGACTACGGAATTTCTTTCAGCATGCGGGGAGATTGCCGATCATGTCGAAGAGAGTATCCGTGAGTTCGTTGGTTCACCGGATGGTGGAGAAATTATCGGGATGGGTGCAGATTGTACGCCAACAGAAAAGATCGACCAGCTTGCAGAAGACTGCATTATATCCCACCTGAAAGAACATCCCCTGTGTTCAGTTTTGATCAGCGAAGAGGCCGGAAAACTGGAATTTGGGAACAGCAGAGGAACAATCTTTCTTGATCCGGTTGACGGAACCTTCAATGCCGTTGCCGGGATCCCTTTTTATGCACTTTCAATGGCTTACGCTGAAGATGGGATCGTAGAGGAAGCATTTGTGCGCAATCTTGCAAGTGGTGAAACGTTTACCGCGGTGAGAGGGGAGTTCTCCCGGTGCGATGATCGACCGATCCATGTCTCCTCGGTCATTCAGTTGGACACTTCTGCAATGAGCATCTATGGCAGGATGTTTGACCCGGCCCGGGCGATGCAGATCGGACAAAAAATCCGGAGATGGCGACTTCTCGGTGCATCGGCTCTCGAACTCTGTTATATCGGTTGCGGGCGCATCGACGGGTTTGTAGATTTACGGGGAACTCTCCGGGTAACTGACGCTGCAGCAGGTCTGCTTATCTGCACCGAAGCCGGTGGCGTAGTCTCCGATCTCGATGGCAGCCGGATACGTTTTTCGGAAGATGTGACGGTTGGAAGATGTCTTGTCGCGACAAATGGGCATCTCCATCACAAAGTAATCGAATATCTCCGGTGATCGATTTTGAAAGTTCTTCTTGCCTCACGGATCGATCAACCCGAAGCACTCGGGTTTGTCAGAAAGATCCGGCAGATTCTTGAGGATGCAAACTGCGAAGTAAACTTTGATAGCACAACCACTCTAGCACTTGGCGTGCAGGGAAAATCAGCTTCGGAATCCGGATCCGATGTAGTGATTGTTGTCGGTGGCGACGGGACGATTCTTCGCACCATTCAGCAGATGCAAAAGCCGGTGCCCGTACTCGGAATCAATTATGGGGAAGTCGGTTTTCTCGCAGATCTTGAACCCTCAGAAGCTATTGAGTTTATAAAAACGCTGCCATCAGGTTTTACGGTTGAACCGCGGATGCGGATCTCGTTATTGAAAGATGGAATTCCTATCGGAAATGCTCTTAATGAGGCATTGATCGTTACAACCCGGCCGGCAAAGATGTTGAGGTTCTCTATCATTGTTGATGGGGTCACTGCAGAGCAGTTCCGTGCGGATGGACTTCTCGTCAGCACTCCAACCGGTTCTACCGCCTATGCGATGAGTGCCGGAGGCCCGATCGTAGATCCCCGGGTTGAAGGCTATCTCATCGTCCCCCTCGCACCGTACCTTCTCTCCTCGCGTCCTCATGTGATAAGCGACCGCCGGCGTCTTGAGATTAAGCTCGAGAGCTCAAAACCCGCAAACCTGGTCATTGACGGACAGATAACGGTTGAACTGGGTGAAACCAGTAGAATCGAGGTAATTCGCTCTGAGCTGCCGGCCCTGTTTGTCGACGTCCACCGGAATTTCTTCGAGAAGGTAGACAATAAACTCCGGAAATTGTAACAACTTTATTCCCCCCCGATCCCGTTCGCTTCTTTCGCAGGATCTCCAGATTCTCGTTTCTTTTAATGGTGAAAATCCGTGGTTTGATAAATAAAAGATTATCTTGGAAGCCGATCCAGTACTGGTCAGGTGGTCTTGTGCAGGTTTCCATGAAACTGGAGGTGAAGGATTCGCCGGGTCAGCTTGTTGCAGCCTTAAAGCCCATTTCGGATGCGGGGGGAAATATCCAGGCGGTCATCCACCAGCATAATCCCGATTCCGGAAGCGATACTCTTGTTGTGCGGATAGTTCTTGAACTTCCGGAGGGGCGATTGGAGAACCTCATCGCCCTGCTCAAGGAGCAGGATGTTCACATCCAGCGGATTGGGGAAGAACGGCTGCTGTACCGGCTGACGGTTATCCTGATAGGACATCTCATGCACACAGACCTTTCAGATACCATCGATCAGATCGATTCAACCGGTTTTGCCGAAGTATCGGAACTCGCAATGAGTTTGCCTGCGGTCAATGAACGCGCCTCCTCCCGCATTACGATAAAAGCTTTGAGTAAAGATGACATGGAATCCGCACTTGCAATCCTGCGCCGGGTCTCTCTCCAGAAATTCCTTCTCTTAATCGAGCCGCTGGAGGAGATCGCATGATCCGTATTGCTATTGTGGGAATGGGTTCTGTGGGTCGCGGTGTTGCCGATATTGTCGGCAAAAAAGATCTTGGTATCGTGATCACCGCTGTTGCAGACTCAAGAAGTGGCAGGATCGATCCGAACGGTCTTGATATCCCCGCACTCCTTGCCCAGAAGAAAAAGACCGGAAAGTGTGGTGAGAGCGGGAGATCTGCACTTGATATAATACAAAACGCTGAGTATGATCTCCTCGTGGAAGTATCTCCCACGAACGCACTTTCGGGGGAGCCTGCAATCACTCATATCAGAGCGGCCCTGGCCCGGAAGAAACATGTCGTAACTTCAAATAAAGGACCGATCGCTCTCGCATTCGAAGAACTCCAGAACCTTGCAGAGAGAAACGGGGTGTCGCTCAGGTACGAAGCTACCGTTGCCGGGGCAATTCCCATAATGCACAGCCTTGAACACGGACTTGCAGGAAATGAGATCCTCGCATTATACGGGGTCCTGAACGGTACCTGCAATTATATCCTTACCCGTATGGCGGCCGAAGGGCTCACGTATGAGCAGGCTCTTCTGGAAGCCCGGGAGCTCGGGTATGCAGAGGCGGATTCTACGTACGATGTCAAAGGGATTGACGCCGCAATAAAACTTGTCATTCTCGCAAATACGATCTGGGGGAACCGGGTGAAACTCTCCGATGTCGCATGCACCGGCATCGATCTTCTTACCGCTGAATCACTCAAACTTGCCGAGGCTGAAGGCTGTACGATCCGGTTAATCGCGGAGGCGATCCCCCGGAAGAATCTACTCCGTGTATCTCCACGGATCCTCGAGAAGACGCATCCGCTGGTCGTTGACGGGACGTTAAATGCCCTGACTCTGGAGACCGATATGGCAAAGGAGATCACGCTTATCGGAAGAGGCGCCGGGTCTGTTGAGGCGGCGAGCGCCATCATCGGGGACATCCTTTTCATCAGCAGCAGTCATGTCAAGGGTGCTTGAACATCGGAGGAAATATCTGAGGCAGATGCGCCAGTTCACCTTAGATGCCGGCAGTTTTACCGTAACCGATCTCCAGAACGCTGCGGAAATCCCCCGGAGCACAGCGCAGGACTGGATAAACCGGCTTCTCATGGAGGGGTGTCTCTTCCTCCGGGAGGAAAAAAGGGGTCGGAGTGCGGCACGTTATGCTGCGATAAGTGCCGTCCCATCCAGCACCTGCAAGCGGATTTTTACTACTGTTGATGGTGATACGGTAGAGATTTATCATGACTGCCTGAGTGCCTCCTGTGCTGCATTCTGCGGGTATCATCACACGCTCGCAGGAGGAGCATTAACTGTGGTTCACCGCGACGGAACTCTTTTGCGAGAGCGGGGGACGATGGGATCGTTTCCTGTACCTGTCGGGCTCCTCCCTCTTCCTGCGGTTGCGGTAACAGGGATCGAACGGGATGGCGAATCCATAGTCCAACAGATCCGGTGCATCGGTGGTCCTGCATATTCTTTATCGGATATGATATCCCGTGCCGAGGGGGTAATACGGGTTGAACCCCGGCCCGACGGGCATATTGTTGTGGGAAAGGTCTGGACCCGTGCATTGATGCACATCACGCTCGGGGTTGACGACACGGATTCAAAGGACGGCGGCGCAACATTTGCCCTCGCGCTCGCCTTGCTCAACTACGTTACCCGGATGGAGGGGGTACTTCCGATCAGCCATCACGTTGTTATGCTGAACCCGGACATTGCCCGGAAAACCGCCGGGAATTCCGCGAGTTATATCGAGCTGGCACTGGATCCGGATCTTCTCGGCACTTTTGTCGAGAGAGCCTGCAGGTTCGTTGCCGATGAATCATTCTCGCCGGACTGGGGTATTGCCATCAGAGCCGGTCTGGGAATTCCGGAAAAACTGCGGGAGTACGGACGGCTTGTACGAGACGGGATTGCTACCCGTGAAGCTGCCGAGTCACTTGCAGGATCACTTGGTATCACGCTGATCGGAGGATACGGTGTCATCGGGGCGCTCGGTGCTGTCGCGCTTGCAGGGCTTCCGGAGGATGTGCTTCTTGACCCTTCCCGGAAAATCCGGTGATCCTCTCCTGGATACAAGCGGGAGGGATCGGGAATTGTTCTTCCTTATGGCGGTGAGGGATTCAGGTTAACAAATTTCTGTCACACCATCCTCGTAGGAGAAGACGTACGAGAGACCGGTTCTCAGACTGCACTCCCGTTCATGGCAGGATTTCGATGCCTTGGGAAAAAATCGGTCTTCCCTGTCGAATTTTATCCAAATGGCGGTTTTGCGAAAGGAGATTCTCACCGTCTTTGGCGTCAGCGGTTAGCACGCTCTGCGAAACCTGCATTCTTCGGGCGCTTGTTGCACCGGGAGGGATCGGGATTCCCGAGATTGCGGGTCTTCTCCGGTTTGTTTTCCCTGCTTGGGCGCTCTCCCCTGCAGGATCGCGTCGGCGGGACTGCTCTGTTCAGCCCTGCCCCTGTCCCTCAACTGCCACCGGCGTCCCGAAGGCGCTCCTGAACGCCACGGCGCTGAACGGAGATGCTGACTGATCCTGCCTGGGTGATTGCGGCAACATACCTCTCTCCGCGCAAGGAGATTGTGCCCGGGCTTATCGAAGACGGGAGAAAGGCCATGTCCCCGTAAGAAGCGATCGCCGGCAAACCTGGGATCCGGGTAGTGAAGGTCGGGCGCAACGATAAGAAGACCGCAGGGCGTTTAAGGAGAGATATCGCACCGCAACTATCAGCATCTGCAATGCGAAACGGACCTGCGTTTGTGATCTTCTGGTCACCGCGAAGCCCAACGAATCTCCGGTCACGGCATGCGAGGTCCACGAGAGTCCCCCCATCAAGGCCATGGGCGCGGAGGCTATCGGGATGCAGGAGCTTGACCCCGCACTCGTCCGGAAAAGTTGTCGTTGATGATCGGGAGCAGGCGATCCATGCCGGGGAGATCCATCTGCCGGTAAAAAAGTTCCTTCTGCCCCGACGCGATTGGAGGGACGCTTAGGGAGATTATTCTCAGGAAAAAGGTACGGGACTCCGAAAATGAGATGACCCTCTTTGATTCCACGGGTATTGCCGCAGAGGATCTCGCGCTTATACCGCTTGCGAAAAAATACCGGGAATCTATCCCCTCTCCCGCATGAGTCGTTTAACGGAAAAAGGAAGGGCCGGGAAATTTACCGGAAGGATGGGCCGAAAATTCAATGCAGAAGGTCTGTCACGACAAGAGATCGCGAACCAGAGGGGATGATCCTCAAAACCGGTATATGCATCGCGCAATTTTCCGGTCTTCTTCTGAGTAAGTGCAATAAAATTTGCAGTTAACGGCTTTTTTATTTTATTCCTGGGTTGATAATTGATCATATCACGATTGGTTCGCCCGATTGTTCCCATGAGATCAGAACCTGGGAAATCCGGTGAATCCGGGATGTGAAAGAGTATGAAGGCTGAGAAGGTAATATTTTTTGACGACCGCGAAGAAGAGTGTGCAGATCTTCTCGTGAGGATCGGGATCCGGAAGAACGTTGCCATGGTTCTTGTTTACCTGGCAAATATTGAGGAAGCAACCTCCCGGGAGATTGAGCGGGGAACCGACCTCCGCCAGCCGGAGATCAGCATTGCGATGAATTACCTGCAGACGCGGGACTGGATCACCAGCAGGGAGAGCAATAACCCCGGTAAGGGCCGCCCCTGCAAGATCTATAATCTTGCAAAACCGTTTTCCGATATCCTCGGGACCATAGGGAAGGAGAAGCAACAGGAAGTGCACGAGACAATTCAGCTCACCGAGAAACTCCGCGAATACAGCTTCTGTGGATCCGCTTCGGTGGAATCCTGACTTTTTTATTTTTACAACCTTTGATGTTTTGGGGGGAGGCGCACCATCAAGGAACGCAGTCTTTGGATGCAGAAGGTCTCACCCCTTCCGGTAAATGCGCGTTGAACTGTGGGAAAAACCCAACCGGCTGAAATCTTACATAAGAGAGGATCCGGCCTTGAATTCGGGAAAGCCACCGGATCATTTTTTCGTTCCCTTATTCTGCCGTCATGAATCATCTCCTCCGGCGCACCTTCCCTCGCTCTCCGTCAGGTCCACCGGGCTCTCCCGGAACCGCTCGAACTACCGGAACGCGCGCGCCACTTTTCCCTGGATCTGCCGATAAACACCTTGTGGGTGATTTTCCCGGGTTGTCGGACCGGGCGGGAAGAAGATGTTCAGGGCCTTCAACCCTGCGCAGGTTGGAAGGAGACGGTCGTTGACCCCGATCCCCCGGCGTCTGTCGGTCTCCTCGCCGAAGCTCTCGAAGCTGACTCTGTTCGGGTGCCGCGCGGTCTCTTCCGCGTGCATCGATCAGCAAGCGATTGGCGAAGACCGTTAAGAGTATCCGGAGGTGTACTCCCGCGCTACTGAGGCTCTCTTCCAGACGCCCCAGAGGTTCGCCTCCCGCGATCACGATTAACCGAGATCCCAAGATCATCAGCCAGATCCGCAACCGATCCGGGCGTCTATGGGCCCATCTCCGCTCCCGGGTCTCTCGTTATGGCCGTGCAGGGAGGAGCCGGCGCAGGGCTGAGGTTGCAGCGCGAGGTTATGCTCGAAATCATGACCGGTGGGACGAGGAGACCTTCCCGCTCGTCTCGCTTCCGTATCGCAGTCCCACGCATCCCGGTTCCTTTCGGCGATGCATCTGGTGTTCCCGGAGTACGAGGAGAAGATCCCGCAGGCTTTCATGCTCCGACCGAGGGTTGACTTTCATACCCCTTCCCGGTTACCGTTTGCCATGAGAGACGCGTCCATCCGTTGGAAATTTTCGCGAAACGCGACTGTCCGCTCGCGGTTGATGGTATAATAGATGTAGTATCCTTCTGTTCTGGAACTTATTCTGCAGAGGAGATGCATTCGTCAGGCCCTCGCCATTGATCAGCTCGCCGAGATACAGGACGAGGTCTACCTTCTCCTCAGCGATCGCACGGGCGATCGGACCAAGAGCAGGGCCGACACCGGTTGTCGTGTTGGCCGCGGGGTCGGGGTGAGCCCTCGAATACGATAGAGGTCCGGGAACCGATCCTATTGACCGTGCTGGCGTGGATGATGCGGGGCCAGGAGTTGCCGGGGCGGTATGGGCCGGGGCTCTGATGGAGGCGTGCAGCCGCATATGCAGCCAACCAGTCCGAGAAGATGGGAGATGATCCCCGGAAACAACCGGAATACCGCACCACAAACCTCACTCCATCACCATTAATTTCTCCGGCGCTCCACCTTTCACCAGACTATGGAACCCGAACTTCCCGAGCAGGAAGAGCGCCTCACGCCCATCATGAAACTGTACCGGGATCTCAAGATCCAGTACCCGGACACCATACTCCTGTTGCGGATCGGCGACTTCTACGAGACCTTCGAAGAGGACGCCGAGCTCGTCTCCCGGGAGCTGGAGATCGTCCTCACCTCGCGGGGGAAGACCGGGGACCGGAAGATCCCGCTCGCGGGTGTGCCGTTCCACGCAGTGGACGGGTACATCGCGAAGCTCATCGGCCGAGGCTACCGGGTCGCGATCTGCGATCAGATCGAAGACCCGAAGTTTGCAAAAGGGATCGTGAAGCGGGCGATCACCCGGGTCATCACGCCCGGCACGGTCATCGACTCATCCATGATCCCCTCTTCTGCGGCATCCTACCTCATGGCCCTCTGCCCGGATGCAAAGCGCGGTGAGTGGGGCATTGCGCTCCTCGATATCTCGACCGGCGAGTTCTTCGTCACCATCGCACCACTCTCAGTCGCGGGACTGGAAGGCAGCTTCCAGTGCGTTCTCTCCGAGATCGCCCGGTACCGTCCCGCCGAATGTATCGTCTCTTCCACAGTCGATGACCAACTGTGGCAGAAGATCGTGGAGATGGGTGTGCTTGTCACCCCGTTCCGGGACGAAGCGTTCGGAACCGAATCCGCGTTCCGCTGCCTCACAGACCACTTCAGAGTCACATCGCTTGGCGGGTACGGGTGCGAGAGCGAGGCAGCGACCGGCGCCGCGGGCGCAGCCCTCGCGTATGCAAAGGAGACACAGTTCTCCGAGCTCAGCCATATCGGCAGCCTCTCGCTCCGGAGCTCCTCGCAGAGCATGATGCTCGACGCAATCACCTTGCGGAACCTTGAGGTCAAGGAGAGCATCCGCGGCGGGAGCAAGGGCGCAACGCTCCTCTCCTCACTCGACATGACCAAGACCCCGATGGGGAGCCGGTACCTGAACAAACAGCTCAGTCACCCGCTCACGGGCATCGGCGAGATCAACAAGCGGCTCGATGCCGTAGAGTTCCTCGCGGGCCACACGGTCCTCCGGCTCGCCCTGCGCTCGCAGCTTGGGCACTGCGGCGACATCGAGCGGATCGCAGCGCGGATCGCGTACGGGAATGCCGGGCCCCGTGACCTTGTCGCACTCGCAGATTCGCTAGCGGCCCTCCCGGAACTGAAGAGGACTACGGCAGATGCCGGCGGGGATGCGATCCCCGAGGTGATCGCGAACGCTATCGCAGACATCCGGGTTCTCCCGGAGACGATCGATCTCATCCAGCGAGCGATCACCGACGATCCGCCTGCAGTCGCACGGAACGGCGGCGTGATCCGGACCGGGTATTCGAACGAGCTCGATGAGATCCGGGGAGTGCTTCAGAACGGGAAGGGCTGGATCGTCGCCCTCCAGGAGAGAGAGCGGGAGGCGACAGGTATCAAGTCCCTCAAGATTGGGTACAACCGGATCTTCGGGTACTATATCGATGTGACCAAACCCAACCTCCCTCTCGTTCCCGCCCACTACGAGCGTAAGCAGACGACTGCGACCGGCGAGCGGTACACCCTCCCTGCACTCAGGGAGAAGGAGTCCGTCATTACGAATGCGGACGAGCGGGTACTCGCGCTCGAACGCGAACTCTATACCGGGCTCATCACCCTCCTCCAGGAGATCATCCCCGCTCTCCAGGCAACCGCACGGGGGATCGCCGTGCTCGACTCCTCTGCAAGCCTCTCGGAAGTCGCAAAGAGTCGGGACTATGTCCGGCCGCAGCTGAATGACGGCGATGCAGCCATTATCCGGGACGGGCGCCACCCGGTCGTGGAGCAGGGCGTCGCGGGCGGTTTTGTCCCCAACGACATCGAACTCTCGGGAAGCAAAACCCAGATCATGATCATCACCGGGGCGAACATGGCCGGTAAGTCGACCTACATGCGGTCGACGGCCCTCATCTGCATCATGGCGCAGGCCGGAAGTTTCGTCCCCGCCCGGGCCGCGTCCATCGGGATCATCGACCGGATCTTCACCCGGGTCGGGGCGTTCGACGACCTCGCAAGCGGGCAGTCGACCTTCTTTGTCGAGATGCTCGAACTCGCAAACATCCTCAACAACGTCTCGTCGAGGAGTCTCGTCATTCTCGATGAGATCGGGCGGGGAACGAGTACCGCTGACGGTTCGTCTATCGCACGGGCTGTCCTCGAATTCCTGCACGGGAAGTCATCCGTTGGGCCAAAGACCCTTTTTGCCACGCATTTCCACGAGCTGGTGGCAATGGAAGAATCCTTAAAACGCGTGAAAAATTTCCACTTCGCGGTGAAGGAGACGAACAACGAAGTAATTTTCCTCCGGAAATTAATTTTCGGCGCGACCGACAAGAGCTATGGTATCCATGTCGCGCGACTCGCGGGCATCCCGAAGAAGGTGACCGAGCGTGCCGAGGCCCTCCTTGCCGAGAATATGAACCGGGGCGTCCCTGCGGGATCGAAACCCCAGAGGTACACCCAGCTCCTCCTTGTCGATGACATGCCGGCACCTGCACCCAAAACCGCGGCGCCACAACCTCACCCCGTCATCGAAGAACTCAGGAAACTGAGACCCGATGAGATGACACCGTTGCAGGCCCTCGCAAAGATCGCAGCCCTCAGGAAGTCGCTTGAGAGCAATGAGGGTGCCCCATGAGCAACGGTCCCCTCAGATCGATACGGATCCTCGATACGGCAACGGTCAACACGATCGCGGCCGGTGAGGTTGTCGAGCGTCCGGCATCGGTCGTGAAGGAGCTGGTTGAGAACGCGATCGATTCCGGGGCCCGATCGATCAGGATCGGGATCTCTTCGAACGGGGCGATCAGGAGTATCCGGGTCACCGATGACGGGAGCGGGATGTCGCAGGAGGATGCCCTCCTCGCCTTCACACCCCACGCGACCAGCAAGATCGCCGGGATTGGGGACCTCGATCATATCCGGACCCTCGGGTTCCGGGGGGAGGCGCTTGCGAGTATCGCTGCCGTTGCCCGGGTGACGATGATAACAAAGGCTGGGGAAGGGTCCGCAACGGCAGGCACGAAGGTCGTGATCGAAGGCGGCGAGGTAAAAAAACAATCCCTCACCGGTGCACCCGCCGGGACAAGCATCCTTGTCGAGGACCTCTTCTTCAATACCCCTGCCCGGAAGAAATTCCAGAAGAGCAAAAATACCGAGCTCGCCCGCATCCATGCGATCATGGAAGGGATCTGCCTCGCGAACCCGGAGATCTCGTTCCGGCTCTTCCATAACAGTGCAGAGCAGCTCGTGACCGACCGGACACCCGACATCCTCGACACCATCGCCCGGATCTACGGGAGCGATGCAGCCCGCGAGCTCGTCCCGGTCTCTGCCTCGCTCCCCTTCATGGCGCTCTCGGGCTACATCTCCCAGCCCTCCCGGGCCCGGAAGGATACTACGCGGATGCTTGTCGCCATCAACCAGCGGTACATCTCTTCGCCTCTCATCAATAACGCGGTCAAAGAGGGGTACGGAACCCTCCTCTCCCGGGACCGGTACCCGGTCACCTTCCTCCGGCTGGAGATCGATACTGGGCTTGTCGATGTCAATGTCCACCCGACAAAGAAACACGTGCGGCTGACACGAGAGAAGGAGATTGGCGATGCCGTCCGGGAAGCGGTAAGACGGGCGTTGTTCTCCCATGATCTCATCCCCTCCGCAGGATCGAAGGCGGCATGCGATGGAGGAAGCTCCAGACCCCTTGAGGTGCCGGAGACCGGATCGCCCGCAATGGATCTTGATATCCCGGGCAAGGCCTACTCATTTGCAGAACCGGTACCGGCCGGCGTGAGTGAGCCGAGCCACGCAGGCGTGACAACCACCGACCGGCAGCTCCGGCAGACCGAGCCTGCGACCGGTCTTCATACGGTAAATTCCCCCGTCCCTCTCATGGATGTGGTCGGGCAGTTCGGCGGGATCTACATCTTAGCGACAACAAGGACCGGGGAACTGATGATCATCGACCAGCATGCGGCCCACGAACGGATCCTGTACGAGATCGTCAAGGGGAGATCGCAGGCAGAACGCTCCTCACAGGAGTTGATCGTTCCCGTTCTCCTCCAGAAGACGGCAAGAGAGGCTGCCCAGCTCCAGGAGCTGATGCCCTCGCTCGAAAAGGAAGGTCTCGTCCTCGAAGAGTTCGGCCACGACTCCTTCCTCGTCCGTTCAATCCCTGCGATCCTCGGGAAGCTGGACGAGACCTCGACCATCCGGGAGTTTGTGAGCGACCTCGCGGCAGCGGACTGTATCCGGGGAACGGACGATCGCGAGCGGATCATACGGATCATCGCGTGCCGGGGGGCGATCAAGGCCGGGACGGTCTGCACCACGGAGCAGGCCCAGCGGCTGATCAACCAGCTCAGGCTTGTCGAGAACCCGTTCACCTGCCCTCACGGGAGACCGACGATGATCCGGTACACCCGGGCTGAGCTCGACGGGATGTTCAAGCGGACTGGTTTTTAGGAGAGGGGGGGAATAGTTTTAAGTTCGCCCACGCGTGCATGCGAACATTGTCACAATCCAGAAGAGTTATCTCTCTTTTCGTTTACCATTCTTATGGCACGTCAGAGATTTTGCAACCGCACCTGAAGCCTACGGGAGAACGTTATGAAAACGCACCAGTCCCTTCTCGACATATCTGCGCCGCCACAATTTTTTCAGGATGCAACCACGAAGCCCGGAATCCCTGAATTCCAGGAGATGGTCCTGCGGCATTACGAAACATCCGGCAGGGGAATGGCCTGGCGGGAGAATACGGACCCGTACTGGATCCTCGTCTCCGAGATAATGCTCCAGCAGACACAGGTGGAACGGGTCACGGTAAAATTTCCCGGGTTCATCGAAGCCTTCCCGGACTTCGAGACGCTTGCAATGGCCCCGCTTCCGGCTCTCCTGAAAGTCTGGCAGGGCATGGGCTATAACCGGCGGGCAATCGCCCTCCGGAAATGTGCCATCAGGGTCACAGACGAATATGGTGGGAAGCTTCCCGATGACAGTGAGATCCTTGCAACCTTTCCCGGCATCGGACACGCGACGGCCTCATCGATCGCTGTCTTCGCATTCAACAAGCCGGCCGTCTTCATCGAGACGAACATCAGGCGGGTCTTCATCCATTCCTTTTTTGCCGGGACGGAGACCGTGAACGACGGGGAGATCCTCCCCCTGGTAGAACGGGCGCTTTACCGGAAGAATCCCCGGATCTGGTACTGGGCGCTCATGGATCTCGGAACGGTACTGAAAAAGACGATTGGTAACCCGAACCGGCGGAGCACGCATTATACAAAGCAGTCCCCCTTCGAGGGATCCGACCGGAGAATCCGGGGCAGGATCCTGAGACTTCTCGTAGCCGGAACCGGCATGGTCACGGAGGATATTGTCCAGGATCTCGGCGAAGAGAGAGAGAGGGTCGGGCGGATACTATCGGCGCTCGAAGAGGAAGGGTTCATCGCAAAGAAGGAAAAGAGGTGGAAGATTGCGGGCGCAGGTTCATGAAAACGAGTCGCAGTTTTTGGAGTCCGACGTTTTCTGACCTGAATATACTTCTGGCCCGCGTGGTTTTCCCGTCTCCCCAGACTCCCAAGAATTCATATGCCTCCCGGCCCATAATCCGGTATAATCTGCGGGAGTGAAGAAGAGATGCCTGGCCTCAAAGATATTCCCGATGAAGTACGATGGCAGCTTGCCGCAGAGAACGCGGCCCGGCTGCCGGCCCTGTACGACCGGGCATTCCGGAGCCTGGTCGGCAACCGGTACGATGGGATTGAGCAGGAGATCTGGATGGAACTCTCCCGGACAGCCTACGGGATCGTCAGCGACCTCTCGCTCCCCAGAAGGAACGCTTATGAGCTTGCGGAAACGATGCGCACCATCATGACGTTCCTCTTTGGCCCCGGCTACCGGAGCGAGGCACTTCCTTTCCCGGGCGACGGTGCAGTGATCCTAGTCAAGCACTGCCCCCTTCTCGAGCACGGGTCCGGGCTCGGCTGCTCGGTCGGATGTTCGTTTCATCGGTGCCTTGCCCTTACGCTCTCGACCATCCCGCTCCTGAACAGAAAATACCGGGCACGCTTTGTCCGGACCCTGTGTACCGGTGACCGGCAGTGCGAGCTCAAAGTGGAGATCGATCCGGAACCAGACGTGAAGAAAGAGCCGGAGAGATAAAATCCGGAGTACCGCTCCAAACGGGCTGTCGTACAGGTCTTGTCGTGGTCTGTTCTGTTCCGGTCTTACTTCAGGTAATAACCTCCAATAATGCAGACCAGCCCGAGATAGAACATGATCCCGAAGTACTGGGAGATCCCAAGCGGTAGGGAATCGAGATGCTTCAGGTCGGGGATGAAGAGCATGACGAGGCCGATGACGAAGAAGCCGAGACCAAACTGCGTTTTTGTCGCCTTATCCATTGAGAGAACTCCTTACCGGAGAATATCGGATCCGGAAGAATTAGAAGTTTTTCGTTTGAAAAAAGAACAGCCCTATCCCGAAATCATTTGACATCAGATGTAAATACCGATTTGAGCAACTTATCGAATGGGGCTATCCAGAGGATCATTCAGCAATGTGTCAATGATAAACCCGTTGTTGAGATTGCCCGGTATTTCCAGATTACCCGTCAACGAGTGTATCAGTTCATCAACCCGTTCAGAGAATCGGGAGAATATCCGGTACTCAGGCAATCTGGAAGAAAGCCCCAAGCCATCGATGATCGAGCAGAAGAGTTGATCCTCGCAACCTATCAATCCAACAACATTGGTCCAATCCATCTGGAGAAGAAGATTGAGGAAACACACGGGATCCATATCCCGCATAATCGAATCTATCGGGTATTGTTGAACCACGGTCTGGTGGAGATCAACATGAAAAAACGGCAACAGCGGAAATATGTTCGGTATGAACATACTCATTCCATGTCGATGGGGCAGGGAGACTGGAAAGAGTTCGAACTTAAAGGATCGAAGAAATGGCTGATCGCATTCATGGATGATTCATCCCGCCTCATCACCTGCTACGGGGTATTCGATTCTCCAACTACCGAGAACACTCTCACGGTGCTGAATCAGGGATTCCAGATGTACGGTACGCCCCGCAAGATCCTCACTGACAACAGTACACAATTCGTTTCAACTCGGAACCGTGAACAGGCCCATCATAAATTCGGAGAGTTCCTTGTTCATCACAACATAAAACACATCCCAACCAGGATAAAACACCCTCAAACGAACGGCAAAATTGAACGGTTCTTCGGAGAAGTCGAACGAAGGATCGCGAAGTTCGGTTCTGTCGATAAAATTCTTCACTGGCACAATGTCATCAAACCTCACATGAGTGAGTCTCGATTTCGATGAGCCTTATAACGCATTCTGGTACCGTCTACCCCAGGAGAGGATTCTGAAATATGCTCAGAAATGGTTATATGTGTAAAATCAATTCGGGATATCACATCATAAAAATACCAGTAAATGAAGCCTGATGGGTTTTTGGCAGGAAACCGGGAGGGGGCCTCTCCTCCCGATCATACCGGACGGGGAAGAAGGATCCCGAGACTGCCGCGCAACGCCCGTCAGTTTTTTTTAAGGTAATTTTATACCCCTGATACCATCGCCCGACATTATTGTCTTTACGAACTTTGTCCTGAGCATCATTATCGTCAGTTTAAGCCTCTGGGGTTACCGGGTCATCGAGAAGGCAACACCCCTCTACTTCGGGCTGGAGTACACCCTCTTTGCAACAACGCACATGATCCTCCTCTTCTCTCTTCTCGGAACATCCGAGATCATCCTTATGGTCATGCGGGTCGCAGGATATGTTCTCGTTGCCATTGGAGTATTTGCAATAATCCGGGAGATCGCGGCGCAGAAAAGGGTTGAACGGGCGCTCCGTGATAGCGAGGAACGGCTCTTTGCAACATTCGAACAGGCAGCAGTCGACATGGCGGAGGTCAGGCCGGATAATCAGATCCTCCGGTGCAATACGCGTTCCGCGAGATCCTCAACTATCCAAAAGAGGAGGTCCTAGCAAACGTCGGGGATCTTATCGATCCGGCCGGACAGCTCCATCATCTCGATTCGGTGAGCCGGGTGCTCCGGGGCGAGCTGTGCGATTACACCGCCCAGATCCGGCTGATCCGGAGAGACGGGAGCCTTCTCTGGACAAAGGGCTTTTTCTCACCGGTAAACGATCCTGAAGGCAGGCCGAAATATTACACGTTCGTCATCGAGGACATCTCGGTACAGAAAAAGGCAGAAGAGGAACTCGCGCTCCTGAATGCCGGGCTTGAAGAGCGCGTCCTGGAAAGGACCGCAGAACTTGCCCGAACCAACGCTTCCCTTATCGCAGAGATCTCCCAGCGGACCGAGGCCGAAGAACGGCTCCGGCAATCACTGCAGGAAAAAGAGATCCTGATCAAGGAGATCCATCACCGGGTAAAGAACAATCTCCAGATGATCGTCAGCCTCCTTTACCTGCAGGCAAAGAAGACAAGCGATCCCGGCTCTGCCGATGCACTCATTGACAGCCAGACCCGGGTCAAATCAATGGCCCTTGTTCATGAGAACCTGTACCAGCTCGGGGATCTGGCTTCCATCAATTTCGAAGGATATCTCAGAACACTCGTGAAAAATCTCATGGTCTCGTATGGGATCGAGAGCCGGGTTGTGACACGCTTCGATGTAAAAGATCTCCCGATAACGATCCACACGGCAATACCTCTCGGCCTCACCATGAACGAACTGATCTCGAATTCGCTGAAATATGCGTTCTCACCGGGCCAGGCCGGCGAGATTGCAATAACCGGGTCCATCTCCGGAAGAAATCTTCTGATCACCATGAAGGACAATGGTCGCGGGATTCCCGAGGACCTGGACTGGCGACAAACCGAGTCGCTCGGTCTTAATCTCGTCCTGATGCTCACCCGGCAGCTGAAGGGAACCGTTGAACTTTCACGGGAGGCCGGGACGACGTTTACCTTCTCGTTCCCGATCGAGAATGCGGAGGAGGAAGAATGACGGGACATCCGGTACGGGTTGTTGATATGAGGCAAGTGTTGCCGGGAGTTGAGGACTCGAGCCTGAGCGGCATGGGGACCGATGTTCGGAACCCGTCGGGAGGAGCGAGGCGCCATCCGGCCGGATGAAGAACTCCATCCGGACCGTATTCTCCTGGAGATTATTCTTGAAGGGAGATTGACCCATTGAAACTGCAGAGTGGATCCACTCGCAGTGCGAGGTTCCGCTCATCTTTGTAACCGCGTTTTCTGATGAGCGGATGCTTGAAGCGGGCCAGGAAAAACCAGTTGTTTGGCTCTATCATCAAACCCATCAATGAGAAAGAACTCTGCTCAACACGTGAGGTTGCCCTGTACCAGCAGAAGGCCTAACATGAGGTAAAGAAACGGGATCCGATCACTTCTCAAAACCCCGCCCTGGCACACGCTTCCTGCGACGAGCAATACCCGGGGGGCGATAAAGAGCCTTTCCCCCGGACCGGGCGTAACTTCTTTGCAGACCGGGGGATCTCATCGGTCGCAATCCTCCCCCCTCTTCCGGAACGACAAACTCCGGGGATCTACGGGCACCCTGAAAGTTGGGAATGGTCAAAAGGCGGGATTGAAGCCCTTCCGATTGCAGGAAATATTATCGGAGCGCTGCTTGGATAGATCCGTAAAGTATTATCAACGGTTTTATTCAATATTTTTTATCCGATGTCGTATCCACCGGTCCATTGAGAGACATCAGCCGGAATAAACCGAAAGGCCTCAGGGGAAAAACTCCGGGATAAAACCGAGAGCGAGAGAAAAATGCGTTTCGTTTACTGCCGGGCCTCGTACATGTGCCAGATCTTGCAGGCGCCTTCGTGGCTGACCATGCAGGGACCGACCGGTGTCCGCGGGCTGCAGACTTTCCCGAAAAGTTTGCAGTCGGAAGGGGTCGCGAGTCCCCGGAGGACCCGGTCGCAGATACACGCGGTATGCTTGCTGACATGTTTGTACACGATCCCGAACTTCTTCTGGGCATCGTACTGCGCGAACGCTTCTCTGAGCCTGAGCCCGGAGCCCGGGATGACCGGGAACCCGCGCCACTCGACATCCGAGAGCTCGAAGACCTCGTACAGGATTTTTTTTGCCTTAACATTCCCTTCCCGGCTGACGGCCCGGGGATAAGCGTTATCGACCCGGTGGGTACCTTCGCGTACCTGTCTGACCAGCATAAGAAGGCCAAGCAGGATATCCTCGGCCTCAAACCCGGCAACGACCTGGGGAACCGGGAAATCCTTGTACTCATCGTACCCCATGACCGTGCAGACATGGCCGGGCAGCATGAAACCGTTAAGTTTTGCTTCACCTTGTTCGAGGAGCCAGCTCATCGCAGGCGGGACGATGCGGTGGCATGACAGGATAGAGAAATTCTTCGGCGGGTTGGTGAGAAGAGAGGCTGCAACAGTAGGGGCGGTTGTCTCAAAGCCGACCGAGATGAAGACAACTTCCTTATCGGTTTTCTGCGCGATCTCGACGGCCTTGTGCACGCCCTGAACGACCCGGATATCGCCGCCGCATGATTCGAGTGAGCCCCTCGTTCCGGGGACCCGGAGCAGGTCGCCATAGGTTGCGATGATACAGTCCTTCTCCACGAGTTCGATGGCTGCATCGATCTCCCCCTGCGGCGTGATACAGACCGGGCACCCCGGCCCCATCACGATTTTCAGGCGCTCCGGAAGAAGGCTCCGGAGCCCGGTCCGGGCGATCGCGGCTTCGTGTGTGCCGCAGATGTGCATGAAGGTCATATCGCGATCGACAAGATCGTGAAGCTTTTCCGCAATTTCCTTTCCCGTCGCCATGTAATCTCATAATTATTTACGGCATGGGGACATAAGTCTGTAGTATATGGATATCGGGATCATCCAGGTGAAGTATATCTACGCGGCATTTGCGGTCCTGGCAGGTTTTGTTCTGGCCGGAGTTGCACGGGTCGCCATCAGGTGGCTGAAAGTCAAAGCCAAGGAGACGGAGACGGCGTGGGATGATATCATCATTGCGGCCATAGGAACACCCCTCCAGGTGACAATTATCGCCATCGCCATCTATTCCGCCCTGACTTTTCTTGGTATTCTCCCGCTGGATTATCCCGGCGTCCTGGATGAACAGCTCATCCAGTCCTTCTGGGTTGTTATGGCTGCATGGATCATCTCCTCCTTCCTCCACGACATCATTCTCGTGTACGGCCATGAATTTGCGGAGCGATCCGACAGCGACTGGGACGACCGGCTCATGGATTTCCTCGAGCTCATCGCCAAGTATCTCGTCTGGTTCGTGGCACTCCTCTTCATCCTCAAGGGGGTATTCAATCTCGATATCACCCCTTTCCTTGCCGGTGCCGGGATCGCGGGGCTCGCGGTTGCACTCGCTGCGCAGGATATCATCTCCAACTTCTTTGGGGGGGCGATCATCACCATCGACAAACCATTTACTGTCGGCGACCGGATCAAGGTTGATGCCTATACTGGTGATGTCGTAAGTATCGGCCCCCGGAGCACGAGGATCCGCACGCTCGATAACCAGATCGTGACCATCCCGAACAACAAGATCACGACAAACATCATCGTCAATTCTGCAGAGCCCGATGTCAAGCTCCGGATCGCGATCCCGGTCCCGGTGGCGTACGGGAGCGATCTTGAAAAGGTCAGAAGAGTGCTCGGGGAGATTCTCGATGAAGCAATAAAGAGTACCGAGTACATGCTTGATGACCCGGCACCCAAGGTCCTTTTCCTCGAACTCGGGGATTCAGCCCTGAAATTTGTCATCTATGTCTGGGCAAAAAAATACAACCTGCCCGATGAGGTCAGGGACACGATCAACTCTGCAATCGTGACCCGTTTTGCCGCTGAGGGAATAGAGATCCCCTTCAACCAGCTGGATGTCCGGCTGAAACAATAAATCTTTTTTTTGGGGGGCCACACCGCCTCCATGGCTCCGGTCACCGATCTTGTAGAACCTGCTATCGTGAAGGACCTCTCGTGCGCTCTTTTCCCGAAGCCTAGTATTGCGTTTCAAAAGATGACGCCGATCCTACCGAAATTTCCCACCCTTCCCCGCAGTCTTCCGCAATATTTTATAGGGAAGACTCACAACATTAGTAGGCAACCCGAGGCGGAAGTCCGATCTCTTGCAGGCTTCTCCTGCGAAACCGAAGATTGCCGATCCGATCCAATATCCGCGCCTATGTGACACAGCCCGGCAGTGTGCCTCCTTGGTAAGGAGGAAGTCCCGAGTTCAAATCTCGGCATAGGCTTGAATTCTTTGTGTATTCGTAAGGTATCCGGCATATTTTTTCCGGTATGCAGTCCATGAAAATCGACTTTCGTTCCCCGGGAAGCCGGGGAATTTATCCGACAGTTTATATTTTTTGAACCCTCAGATTATTCACGGATCGCACAGGTCCCATGAACAGGATCCCGGACTATTTTCCGGGATAGCCTGAATTTTCTTCCGATCCCTCCCAGTCATTGCACAGAATAGAGGAAGCCATGATACCCGAAGACACCGGTCGAACCGCCGTTCGCGAGAACCCGCTCCTTGTCTGGCTCATCCATGACGAGATCGCTGCAGTCAGAAAGGAGCGGGAACGTATCCGGAGTTTTCCGGACCACCGGAAGCTTCACACAACAATCCTTGCCGCCTCTCTTCTTGTCAACGCACTATTCGTCCTCTTCCGCCACGATTATATTGCACTTTTTATCGCCGCGAGTATCTACCTCAATATGTTCTATTTTATCTCCCTGCTCGTCCCGACAAGCCCGTCAGGTCTGGGAACGATGGCACCGGACTTTCCCCGGTTCCTCGTCTGGTTGCGGGAGCTCGGGATTGTATCGGGAACCTGGCGGTTCACCCGGCTTTTTGTAAATGCCCTCTTCCTCAACAGCCGGGCCCAGGCAGGAGGCATCTGCCTGATATTTGCCCTCGACATCATCTATGCCATCCTCTCGTATTTCACCATGGCAATTTCTTTTGACACCATCCTCTTTGTCATAGGACAATCCCTGGTGATCATCGTCTTCTATCTTCTGGTCTGGAAGATCGAGCCGTTTTCGACAAAATTTGTAAAAAATGTCGAGCAGGTGAGAAGAAGTCTCTTGCGCGAGAAGATCCCGTCGTGGGCCATCACCCTTCTCTTCATCCTTAGCTTTCTCCTCTCGGTCCTGCTTTTTATGACCGCGATCATCCTTTTCCCGGGGATCACCGTGAACACGTTTCTCACCCGGTCGGGACTGTCTGAGCTCGGTTCGCTTGTCGCCCTCCTTGCCGTTCTTGCGGTGAGCCAGTATTTTATCGTGCGTTCTATCCACGGGATCTCCAGCAGGGAACTTGCCGATCGCCTTTTTGATTATAAAGAAGGAGTTCTCGAGCAGCTCCTCCACCGCCATCAGCCGGATGCCGCCGAACCGGTCGTACCACAGAACCCGGTCGCTATCACGACTATCTTTCTCGAATCAAAAATTTACCAGATACAGCGGAATACTTTTTTTGGCTTTTTTCCGGTCTATGTGATAGCTCTTGACTTTTCCGTTATGATGGACAGTTCGACCCGGAATGCGATCAAGGGCTATATTCACGAAAAACTGTAGGTTTTTCCGGGGCGCCCCGGAGGGACGGGACTTCCGCACGAGAGATACAAGGCGCGATCTGGATTGCATCTGGATTTTCTGCCCAAGTCCTCAGGAAAAATTCCGGTCCGCTCACCCTCTTCCCGGGAACATGGGGGGGAGGTGGGGGAAGAGATGATGCTCTGAGGGAGGGGGCTGTCCGGTCTCTTCAGGAATGGTCTCTGCCCCCGGAAGAGATCGCGCTTGTGTACTAAATAATGAGGGATTTCAAACTTTTCATCGGTAAATCATCCGTTTGAGCTGGAGAGTTCGCATTTTTCCGTTGAGAATGGTTGATAATTTCTAGGACTTACGTCCTTGGTTTTGACCGAAAGATCTAAGCGTTAGTAGCGCCCATCCAAGGGTTAGACAAACCCGGGATGGAGATCGAACGAGAGTGAATCCTCCGAAATGCACGAGCGGCAATTTTGTAAACTTTCTGATATCGACGTATCAGGTTTGCTCGTGTACAGAGGCATCCCGGTGTTTTCCCGCTGAACCAGTATCAATAGCTCACGCTTCCGTCAAGCGTTTGTTAGAGAGGCAGCCAGCCTCACCACACGGGGGCGCTGTATGAGGAAGCGCAACGGTTGCTCCGGGCTAACGAAGGAGTATTGGTAATCGATGATAGTACCCTCGACAAACCGTATTCCCATCAGATTGAACTGGTGACCCGGTACTGGAGTGGGAAGCATCATCGGGTAGTTCAGGGAATCAACCTAATCTCAACCATTTGGACTGATGGTTCTGCGATGGTTTCGGTAGATTTCCGGATCTATTGTCCAGACAAAGACGGGAAAAACAAAAATGATCATTTCCGGGATATGCTACGAGCAGCCAAAGAAAGAAAGTTTCAGCCGGGATGTGTCATCTTTGATTCGTGGTATTCGAGTATCTCCAACCTGAAATTGATCCGCACGCTGAAGTGGCATTGGTGTACCCGTCTCAAATCCAACCGGTTGGTTGATCCTGATAATACGTACAACCGTTCAGTTTCTGAGATTGAGATTTCTCCCGAAGGAAGAGTTGTTCATCTGAGACAATACGGTTTCATCAAGCTATTTAGGATCGTTCACTCTGATAAGGAACCCGAACATTGGGCTACCGATATTCTACTTGAGATTGTTGATCTCGTTTTTCTGAGGCGTGGGTGAGGGGAGATCCAACCCTTTATGGGTTTTCTCCCAGAGGATCTCACAACCATTCAGAAATTTCTTCGGCAGATAAAAACATTGTATCTGCGGATCACGTTTCGGTAGAACGGTGAACCTGTTTTACTCCGGTGATGAGAGTATCCTCATAACCGCGATCGATCCATCCGGGTTTATCCGTGGAAAAATAATGTCCCAATTGTATCAGCTTATCTTCTGGATTTTGTTAAAGAGAGGTTGGTGCGTGTCCCCCGCGCAATCGCGAGAGAGAGCCTATTTGTTGAACCGTATGCCCAGGTACACCGGCCCACGGCGGTCATAACAGGCAATCTCGGTCTCAAACCGGTCGGAGACCATGGTAAAAAAGTCGGTCTCAAACCGGTCGGAGACCATGGTAAAAAAGGCCTTTTCCAATACTTTCTCGGGAAATGACCGGGATCGCTTCAGGTAAAACCGGACCCACTCGGTCCAGAGAAGCATGCACTGGACGCTCCGGTCCGGGTCTGGCTGGATATGCCGGCGGGTGAATTCCTCGAACGTGCTGAGTTCATCCACACAAGTATCGTAGGCGCACGTGCTATCTAATATTTTTGTGGCGCCACGACCGGGCCGGGCTGCCTGCGAGATGGCTGCTGTAGCAGAACGGTTTGTGTGCCGGCTTCCCCCGCCGGCAGAGAGAGGAGCGCTTCTGCATGGGATGGGTAAAAACCCTTTTTTCCGTGATGGGAGGAGCCCTGCGCATCGTTTGCGATGACCTTGCGGGATGAGCATAATGCCTCGGGAGACAATGTACGCCCGTTCTTCTGGATCGTTACTCCTACCTCGGAGTCGTCTCCGGCCCCCCGTCCCATCCCCCCTGGTGTTTCCGGTCTTCATCTCCCCGTCCTTCCAGAGAGGAGTCGTCTCTTCGCACGATCCCCGGCCCCGGTTGATCTTTTTCCCAACCGGCTGGCCCCTGTCTCCCCATCTTCCGCCTCATCCCACCCCATCCCGAAATTTCGGTCGCCATCAGGCAGGATATCCGTGTGGCCGGGGATCTCCCGGGTCTGTCGGGCTGAGGTTTGCCCGGTGAACCGATCAGCCGGGCAAAATCCCGAAGATCCCTGTTTCTTATTCGGAGGAACCGCTCATGACGTGGTGCGGGGATATCCGAACTGCCGGCAGAGGCCATCAGGGCAGCAACCCGATGGCTACAGGATCGACCCCCCGGTCTTGGTATTTGGGGTCTGCGGCAGATATCCACGCTCTTTTAGGAGCTCGTGGTACTCATCAATATGCATAACCTCCCTGCATGCCGCGGGGAGGAGCTCGCTGAGCGCCGGATGGATATGCATGGCACAGATCAGCTGCCCGAGGGATGGATCTTTGGTATACAGGATGGTGACGATCTCCTGAATCAGGACCGATGCATCCGGGCCGATGATGTGAGCGCCGAGGAGGCGCCCGGTAGCTTCGTGAATGATAATCCTGGAAAAACAGTCCTTTGCCTCAAGGGCGCTGCCTTTTGCGGTCTGCTCGTATCCTCCAAACCCGATCAGAGGATATTTCTCTCGCCGAACTTCCGGATGGCTTCAGCCTCTCCCAGGCCGACTGCCGCGATCTCGGGATACATGAAGACTGCATGGGGCACCGCGTGGTAATCGGCGGTTTTGTCCTTATTGAGCACCGCGTTGGAAAATGCCACCTCTGCTTCATGATTGGCCACATGCTTGAAGAGGTATCTGCTATCGCCATCGCCGAATGCCCAGATACCCGGTTGCGATGTCTCCATGCGCTCGTTTGTTCTGATCCACCCGTTCTCATCGACCGCGATCCCGCTCATCGCCGGGTGGAGGAGATCGTGGTCCGGCCCCCTCCCGGCAGCAATGAGGATCTCCTCAACCTGGATCTCAGCCGAAGTACCCGCAGCCCGGTTTTTGGCAAGGATCGTTTTTTCCCCGGATGCCCCCCTCTCAACCCGGATTACTTCGAACCCGGAGAGGATCCGTGCCCCTCTTCCGAGCGCCCGCTCCGCCAGAAACGAGATCTCCGGCTCCTCTTCGTGCAGGAATTGCGGGTTCCGGCCGATGATGGTGACCTCCGATCCCATGGCAGAGAAGAAGTGGCCGTACTCGGCTGCTATGTACCCGCCCCCAATGATTGCGAGGCTCCGCGGGAGCCGGGTCAGTTTGAGGAGGGTGTCGCTTGTGAGGTACCCGGTTTTTTCGAGGCCATCGATGGGCGGGATTACCGGACGGGATCCGGTGCAGAGGAAGATCTTCGGGGCGGTTATGGTCGTTCCCGCAACCGCAAGGGTTGCCGGCCCGACAAATGCGGCAACTGCCGGGAAATACCGCACGTTCGGCACCGATTCCAGTCCCTTTTTGATGGGATCGGCGTCTGCCCGGATCATGGCTCTCATCCGCCCCATAATCCGGGGGAAATCGATCCCGTGTATCTCTGCCGTGATCCCGAACGTGCCGGCCCATTGAATATTCCTGATGAGATCTGCAGAGGTGACCAGGATCTTTGAAGGGGTACAGCCCCGGTTCAGGCAGATCCCCCCTGGCTCATCCTTATCGATAACCGCAACCCGTGCTTCCGGGTTGATCTGCAGGATGCCATTGACCAGTTCAAGCCCGGAACCGGTCCCGATCAAGATGGCATCAAAGGATTCTGCTGCGGGTGCCATTGGTTCCCTCTTCACCGGGTTCCGTGATTAAGGTTCTGTCCGGGTTTTTCCGAAGGATACGCAGGTTTGCAGGAAGGAGGAAGGCCGGATTGCGGGCTGCAGGACGGTGGTTCGTATGGTCGGGAATCTCCGGCAGGCTCCCTACGAGTTTTTCCGGACTGCGGGGGGAGGGGTGCCCCCTCTCCTCAAAAAATGAAGAGGGGAGACAAAGTCGTGCGGGTACATTCTGGTCTTTGATGGTACTTCCGGCATGAAAAAGTATTGGGGTGGGGGGTATCCTGTCCCAACATGGGATACTGGTTTTGCGCTCTCCCGATCCCGGCCCATCACCGCATCGCTGCCATAAACCGGTCCCGGATCTGGACCGGGCTGAGTGGGATGTTGGGTACATCGCTGTTCCCGGGCCGGATCCGGGCATGGATAAAAGAGGGCCCCTGTCCCGCTGATTGCCGGAATGCAGCCTCAAGTTCCCCGGGATCGTGAACGGTCCATGTCCGGTCGAACCCGGCACCGATTGCCATGAGCCTGAGGTCCGCGGTCTCGCAGCCGGGCCGGGGCTGGTTGCCGGTGCTGCCAAAGACCCCGTTGTCGAGGCCGATCACCGTCAGGTTTTCGGGCGCAGCGGCAGCGATAACCGGCAGGATCGAAGACCCAAGAAGGCTCCCGTCGCCATCGATCACGATGACGCGCTTCTCCGGCCGGGCCTTGGCGATTCCAAGGCCGATCGAGGATGCCTGCGTGTAGCTCCCGAGCATGTAGAAGTTCAGCGGTCGGTCCCTGGCTGCATACAACTCCTTTGATGGGACGCCGATGTTTGAGACCACGACCTCGTTCGTAAGATCTCTGGCAATGGCACTGATCGCCTCGAACCGGGTCATGACCGGCGCGTGCCATTCCCGGGTGTAATTGATCGGGGGCCGGGGAGGGCACGCCCCGGGGGTCTCACACAGGGGGATCCCGGCAGACTCCTGCACGCAGCCGGGCCGGAGGA
Organism: Methanoregula sp. SKADARSKE-2; assembly: GCA_030919125.1. Taxonomy (GTDB): domain Archaea; phylum Halobacteriota; class Methanomicrobia; order Methanomicrobiales; family Methanospirillaceae; genus Methanoregula. Next base: position 179,424 of record CP121470.1, on the reverse strand, counting down.
GGATGACATGGGGGACCTGTTTCTTGTACGCACCTGCGATTGCCACCCCGATCTCCCGGGTTGTGTCGGGTCCGGAGATGATGCTGTAGGGGATCCCTGCAGCCGAGAGTATCCGGGGCAGGGGACGGTTGAAGGGGATCTGGGCGGGGATCGTCTCCTGCGCCCCGCCCCTCCAGCTCGCAAGGATGGGGAGGGGGAGGTTGAATGTGGACGTGAGAGAGAGGATCGCGTTGAGCATGTTCCCAAGGCCCGAACTCTGGAGGGCGATCAGGGGCCGGGCCCCGGCAAGATATGCGCCGGCCGAGATTCCCACCCCGTCCTCCTCCCGGGTCAGCCCGATATGCCTGAACTCCTCCGGCAGCCGGAAGAAGAGTCCCTTTGCCCGGTCACAAGGGATCGAGCTCACCAGATTGATCCCTTCGCCTCTCATCTCGCTGATTATCTGCATCTCATCCATACCGTGAAATCCACTCCTTCAGCTCGTTGATTACGGTCTCCACCGGTTCATGTATGCCAATCCCTGCAACCGGTTCAACCGGGTGCACCACGAAATCCTCTCTCACCCGTTCGTATCCCCCGCCGGTGATGTTCAGGAGGACATGATCGTCTGCGCCAATCGAGCCGTTCCCTGCGGCCCGAATGAGTGCCCCGACCGCGATCGCGGCGGCAGGGTCGGGGTCGATGATCCCCACGGTCTCCCGGATCCGTTTGAGGGCTTCTGCCCCCTCCGCATTCGAGACGGAGTACATTGAACCATCGGTCTTGGCAAGCGCATCGTAGAGCCCACCCGCGATCGCGTACGGTGGGTTGCGGTTCGTCAGGACATCGGACATGACCCGGCCGACATTCTCCCTGGCGTTTGGCATATCGATTGTTGCAATAATCTCCCGGCGCCGGTCGTTCCATGCGGAGACCATGGGCGTGAACGGGGCATTCTGGGCGAGGTGCAGCCGGGGAAGGATCGTCCCATAGCGGCCGTCCCGCCGGAGCCGGATCGCCGCTTCCCAAGCAGCGACCCCGCCGGTCCCGCTCCCGACAGCCTGGAAATAGTGATCGGGCATCCGTCCGATCGTTACCGCCCCGTCAAGCATGACCGTTCCCATTCCGTCCCTGCGGGCGATATTCTTTGCCCCGCCTTCCGGCACGCAGCCGGGTACCGCGGCGAGAGCGTTGGATACCGCAATGGCATCCGAGTAATCCCCCGCAACGGAGACAAGGAAGAGATCGTGTGCCGGCTGTGTGGTAAACAGTCGGGGTACCGCTCTCTCGGGGACCACGATGACCACCGGTCTCCCGCACCGGGCTGAGAGCTCCGCAAACGCCCGACCGGTATTTCCCGCGGATGCGATGACCGGTATCTTTCCCCCGAGCTCAAAAAGCCGCTGCAGGGTGGGGGCTGCTTCGAGTTCCTTGAAGGAACAGGAGGTCAGGGTTGCGCCCTGCTCCGGGAAATAGCCGGAGAACGAGACGGCCAGGTTCGTAAGACCGAGTTCCCGGGAGAGTTCTTTGCAGGGAAATGCCACCGGACCCCCTGCGGGCAGAAGCGGCCACCTCACCGGGAGCCACGCGATGTACCGGAAGATGCCCGGGTGAGGGGCAAGCGGGAGCCTGCGGTCCGCGTACTCGGCCCGGAGGAGGGAATCGTGTCCGTTCGGGCAGGAGAGGAGCGAGATATCTTCGACAATCTCGCCGCCGCCAACGCACCGTACCCGGTACTTGGGTATCGGAGCATCCGAAGCTCCCCTGTTGCGCCTGTTCGCTGGTCCGGAGAATGACATTATAATCTTCCTTTCGTTTGGGGGAGATCGGGTTACCGAAAAACCCGGTCACATGATCCGGATATCCTCGACCCGGACGTGAACTCCCGCTTTTTTTGCAAGCACCATGTTGACGACTCCGGTATGCGAGAGATCCATCATGCAGTAGCCGGGCAGGAATCGCTGGCGGAGCCCGAGTGTCGGGGGGCGGAGAACCGTCTCGGCAATTCCCTCAAAGGCGTGGACGTGATAGGCCTGGAGATCCTGCGCCTCCTCCTTGCGTGCCGCGAGAGACCCGACCGTGTGGCACTCCAGCACCCCGGTTACCGGGTTTGCGGATAAGACCCGGAGCGCGTGATAAACCGGGCATCCGGGTCCGGCCGGGCGACCGGTGACGAGGTCTCCTCTCTTTAGATCCCATCTCTCCACGAGATCCGGGCGGAACGGGACGACAAACTTCCGTGCCGATGGCTCCCCCGGAAACGCGTGGATGATGAAGTCGTATCTCGCCCCGGTCACATCGGTTCCGGTGTACCGGGTCTTTCCCCGGGCGGGGGTCGTACCCTCCGAATAAAACGTACAGTCGGCATTCGTCTTTTTTCCCTGCAGGACCGCTTCCCTGAACCCGTCACAGCTCGCAAGCCCGCAGGCTCCGCAATCCCTGCCCGGGGGAACCCATGCCACCGGCCTAATCCCCCCGGAAGATGTTATCCATCTCGTCAAGGGGCCGGATCACGCCAAAATGGTGCTGCCAGCCGATCTCCCTCTTCCCCACGCAGATGGTACAGACACCCAGAGGCGGAGTTCCCCGGAGGGTGATCGTATCTCCATCGCTTATCTCAGGGCAGGCGGTGATCGCCTGCATGAGGTACCGCATCCCGGTCCCCTGCAAGGCGTTGGTCTCGATGATATCGATCGAAGGGACAACACTCCGTATGCATTCCCGGAATACTTCTTTCTCGGCCTGCGAGACAAGATCCGTCTTGGTTACTACCGCCGCATCGGAGAGGGCGATCAGGGGCGCCATCTTGAGCGGCGAGTTGCTGCCGGAGACCGCGGGGAGGACCGCGATCCCGAAGGACTGGGTCGTGTACGGGGTACATCGCAGGCAGAGGCCCGCACTCTCCACGATGAGCATGCCGGCCTTGAGCCCTTCCGCCCATGCAATTGCATCCCGGAGAACCATGATCCCCATGTGATCCGGGCAGAGGTCGCCGGAGTAGACCTTCTTTGTTGCGATACCGAACTCTTCGCGGAGTTCCTCGTCTTCGAATGCCCGGACGACATCGATCTTGAGATATGCGGGCACTGCAGTTTTATGGAATTTTTTTACGATCTGCCGGATTACTGCGGTCTTTCCCGCGCTTGGCGGGCCCGCGACGATGATGAGTTTCACGCAAAGATCACCATCTTCTTTATTGGGTTCCGGGTGCTTTCAGCGATCACCTCGCCGCTGCGGATCTTCTCCCGGATATTCCAGAGGAATGAGTCCATGTCGGAGAGTTTCGAAAGGATTGCGCTCTCCCGACCCTGCGGTTCGAGGACGCACTCGACGGCCCCGTTCTTCATGACAATCCTGCGGTCGGTGATCAGCGCTATATAGGGATCGTGGGTGACAAAGATGACGATTTTCCGGAAATCCCTGAGGCAGGCGATGACGCGTTCCTTGTTGATCCCGGCATTCTCGATCTCATCGAGAAGCAGGATCGGCGTCTGCCCGATCAGGATTGCATCCGCGATCAGGAGGGACCGGGTCTGGCCGCCCGAGAGCGAGGTCATCCGCATCCCGGCCGCAACCTTTTCCCCGGTGAATTCGTTTGCGAGCGCGATCGTCTTTGCAATCAGCTCCTCGGCATCGGTGTCGCGCGCTCGGATATGGAGCGCGAGAAACCGGGTTACGGTCAGGTCGGCGATAACCCGGGTATTCTGGGTGATGAGGGCTATGGGTTTTTTTGCCGGGTCCCGGACCATCTCCTCCGGGGGCTCAGCGCCGTTGACAAGGATGCTCCGCCCGGTTGCGGTATCATCCTGGGCAAGGACCTCGATATCGTTGATAAGTGCGGATTTTCCCGAGCCGGTAGGTCCGACAATGGAGAGGGTGTCGCCCGGCCGCAGGACAATCCGGTCGAACCCCTCCGGGTTTCCGGCCCGGTCCCTGCCGGGAAGTATCGTGAGTTCGTAGGTCAGATCGATGTTCATCGATCAGATGATGGAAGCAACTGTTTTTAAAAGTATCCAATTTACGGAAAAAATTATCCTTATGGTAACAGTTATTATCTGGCAACTATCACATAAAGGATAATATGCTCTCAAAAAGGATCTTTGAGACCGATTTTACCACGGCCCTGAACGAGGAGCTGGCAAAAAAAGAGATGACGGTAAAAGAGCTCGCCGATCTCACGGGGATACCCGCCTCGACCCTGTACAAGGTCACGCTCGGGGAGCGCGATCCACGCCTCTCGACCGTGAAGAAGATCATCTCGGTCCTGGAGCCGGATCACGGCCGGTTTATCGCGGTGATCGGGGCCAAGTTCATCCTCGATTCCCTTGAATTCCGGGAGTTTCCCGTGGGCGACAAGACGTACACGATCCGCGGCTACTCGGCCAACTCTCTCGAAGACTGCATCATCTCGGCGGCCCGGGCGGAGAAGGACGGGGCGGCAGGGATTGTCTGTGCGCCTATCCTTACCTCTATCATCGAACGGATCGTCGATGTGCCGGTCTCGATGCTCCGCCCGGACCAGAACTGCGTCCGGGATGCGGTGACCGTTGTCGGAAGGAAGATTGGATAACCGGAGATCCGGTGGTCACGGATCTGAGAGAATACCGGAAAAACCGGGGAAGAGGAAGGACAAAAACGGGGGTTCTGCGATGAAACACGAACAGAAATTACGGATCGGGCACCTGTCCACCCTGTATCACACCGCGTTTATCCTGCGGGGGTCTGACCTTCTTGCGTCCAGGGGAATTGAGGCTGAATGGACGCTCTTCCCCTCCGGCCCGGATATCATCAACGCGATGCAGGCAGGGACGATCGATCTCGCGTACATCGGTCTCCCTCCGGTGATCATTGGGATCGATCGCGGCCTCCCGCTCACCTGCATCGCCGGGGGGCACATCGAGGGAACGGTGATGATTGCCGGGGGATCGGCACGGGTACTTTGCGAGTGCAAGGGGATGGACGAGTTCCTCCGGCAGTTCTCCGGTTCTGCCATCGGCTGCCCGCCCCGGGGATCGATCCATGATGTGATCGTAAACGAACTCCTCCGCGAGCACGGTATGACCGAGATAGAAGTGAAAAATTACGCGTGGGCCGATCTCCTTCCTGACGCAGTGATGGAGGGAGAGATCGCAGCCGCGGCCGGGACACCGGCGCTTGCCGTTGCAGGAAGGCGGTACTCCGCAACAAGGCTTGCCATCCCTCCCGACCGGCTCTGGCCGTTCAATCCCAGCTACGGCATTGTCGTGATGAAGTCGCTGCTCGGTATGCCGGACCAGCTCCTGGCTTTTCTCGCAGCACACGAGGAGGCGTGCGGGATGATCCAGCACGATCCCGGAAGGGCAGCGGGGATTGTTGCAGAAACGACCGGCATGGTCGAGGCCGATTATGTGCTGGAAACGTACCGGATCTCCCCCAAATACTGTGCCGCCCTGCCACCGGACTACCGGGAATCGACCGTACGGTTTGGTTCAACCCTCCATCGGCTCGGGTACACATCCCGGATCGTTGGTGAGGCAGAGATCTTTGATACATCCCTCATCGATACGGTTCACCCGGGCCAGCACCATTACCTGGACGGGCTTATTCAGGCATAATTTCTGTTGACCGTGTCTCCGGCATGTTCCTGAGAAGCTTCCCCACCCTGCCCGGGAAATTTCTTTGCTCTTCTCCCTTATTGCCTGCACCGGGGGTACCATCTGTTCTTTGAAAAAAGCCTTCGGCACGGACGGTTACCCGTCCCGGCCTCCGTCCGGTAAACCCGTCAGGTCGTATTTTCCGGGAAAGATAAAAATGCCGGAACAGGTATAAGACACGGCCAATGACGGGAGCAATCGATCCCTTCGACGAATCTTGCGGCCGCGGAGATGAAGAAGAAGTACGAGAAGAGCTGGATACGCAGAGAAAGAGTGCAAGAAGAGAATCTCATCCGGCTGAAATACCTCCCGGCAGACTCTGACAATTACCGCAAACAGATCGACCGGGAGAAAACCCCGCTTATCGAAGACCAAGGACGAGGAGCTGACCCCCGATCTCCATCTCATTCGCAACGACTCTTTCCGTGCATTTATTGCACTCAATACCGGCTACAGCCGAGAGGGAGTGGCCAGGATCGCAAAAAACGGTTCCTGAAGATCCTTTCGGGGTTCGGGCTGATTGTTCAGGGTTTCGGCTGCTGCTGGGTGGCGCAATGGAACGTCCCGAAGCCCTCGACCATGGCCCGGGCATCAACCCCGATAACCGTCCTGCCCGGGAAGAGAGCTTGCAGGATCTCGATCGCATCCTTATCGCGGGGATCGCCAAAGACCGGCACGATTACGACGGTATTCCCGATATAGAAGTTCGTATAACTCGCCGGGTACCGTTCGTCCCCGGATTGAACCGGGGCCGGCATGGGCAACTTTACCACGGTGAGCGGCCTGCCCTCTTCATCTCGTGATCTCGTGAGGAACTCGTAATTCTCGTGGAGGGCCGGATAATTCGCATCGGCAGTATCCTCCTCGTACGCACAGAGAACGGTCGAAGGGTTGACGAACCGGGCCAGGTCATCGACATGCCCGTCAGTATCGTCACCGACGATCCCCTCGTTGAGCCAGATGATGTTTGTCACCCCGAGGTATTCGGAGAGGTACTCCTCGATCCGGCTCTCGGATAACTCCGGGTTCCTGTTCGGGTTCAGCAGGCAGGCCCGGGTGGTCAGGACCGATCCCTTCCCATTCACATCGATAGATCCGCCTTCAAGGACGATCTTCGGCTCGAAGACCGAGAGTTCGAGCCTCCGGTTCATGATCTCCGGGATCCTCCCGTCAGGAAGCATGGAGGGATACTTCCCCCCCCAGGCATTGAACTCCCACCTCGTCATCGCCAGTCTCTTCATCCCGCGGTTGAGAAGGAAACTCGGCCCGTAATCCCGGATCCAGACATCGCTGTAATCAATAGTGTGGAGGGTGACCCGGGAGAGATCGACCTTTGCCTCCTTGAGCCGGGTCCGGACAAGGCGGTTTGCAAGAGCGCCTGGGACAAACAGTTCGACCCGTTCGGAGCGATGGATGGCGGAGATGAACCGGATGTACGCCTCCTCAACAGCCCCGATATGGGGAAAGGTTCCCTTGTTGTGGGGCCAGGAGAGCCAGACTGCATCGTGAGGCTCCCACTCTGCGGGCATGTGGAACCCACGGTTCCGGGGCGTGTCACCCTCCCGGATAACCGGGAATATTCCGCCGGTGAAGGGAATGCAGACCCGTGCATAGGTCTCCGGGCGTCGGTTCCGGAAGAACCCCCATGAATCCTGGAGATCCCGGTTCATCGAGAGATCAACCGATGCGAGAACGGTCTCTTCTGCATCCCCGGCCCGGGCCACGATCTTCCCGAAGGCATCCGCGACAAACGAGTTCCCGAAGAACCGGATCTTCCCCTCCGTTCCCACCCGGTTGACGGCGGCTACATGGACGCTGTTTGCAATTGCATGGCTTCTCTGGATGAGCTCCCAGGCTTCGGCCCAGGCTCCTTCTTCCGGTACCTCTGCACCCGGATGGCCGATCGCGGTCGGGTAGAAGATGATCCTGGCACCTTCGAGCGCCACGCACCGGGCGGCTTCAGGGAACCACTGGTCGTAACAGATCAGGACAGCGATCTTCCCAAACCGGGTCGCGTGAATAACGTATCCTGCGCCGGGGTAGAAGTATTCCTTCTCGAAAAACCCCGGATCCTGCGGGATGTGGACTTTATGGTAGGGTGAACAAAGCGTGCCGTCAGCGTCGATAATAACTGCAGCATTGTAAGACCTGCCATCGGCCGCCTTCTGGAAGACCGGGACGATGACAACGACCCCGTGGCGCTCTGCGAGGGGGACAAATACATCCGTCGAGGGGCCGGGAATTGTCTCTGCATATCCCGCTACTTCGTTCCCAATCTGCTGGGGGAAATACCGGGTCCGGAAGAGCTCCGGGAGGCAGATGATCTCCGCCCCTCTCTTTGCCGCCTCCTCGACTTTTGTGATCGCCAGCCGGAGATTCTCATCCGGGTCCGGCCCGACTGCCATCTGGATGAGTCCCACCGTGATTTTATCCTGTTCCATTCCGGATCGCACCGCTCTGAATTCGTCTCCGGAGATATGGCAGTCGTACTACTAGAGCATTATGGAGACCGGTCCTCTCCGCGCCGGATTTTGTGTGACGACCTGCTTTTATTGGTTGCAGGATCGAGCGTAGCCCAAAGCCCGGGTCACCATAGTTCCGGCCCCCGCACCATGTTTTTTTGCTAGGGGGCGGTGTCCAATCTTTTTAGGAGGTTGTGGCATGATCGGTCCCGGGCAGGGAGAGGGTCCACCTATTCCGGTGGGGGACTTCTCACGAATAAGATCAAGGTGTTCCATGCCATGAACGATATGACGCAGGAGGATCTTGCGGTAAAAATCGGGGTCATCCGGCAGACCATCCTTGCCATAGAAAAAGGCAAGTATGTTCCCTCTCTCGATCTTGGCTTTAAAATCGCCCGGTTTTTTGAGGTGAATATCGAAGAAGTGTTCGTTTACGATGACGAACAGGAGATTATCAGACCGGATTGACCCGGATCAATCCGGCCCCTTTTTTCCCGGCAGTTCAAGAAGAAGTGCCCCGGGACCAATTATTTATTCCGATTGTGAGGGTCTCGGGGATCCTTGCAGCCCGGGGATTTGCATCCGATGGCGTGAATACGGATAATGCGATCATCGCTTCCGATACGTGGTATACGTCCCAGTATGGTGGCAAGGATCTTTACGATCAGGTGAACGTGATCGTGAAAAACGTCGATACCATCAGTGATGTTGAGGCTGCGACAGATAAGAAGGTGAACCGGAACCAGCAGGTTGTCCGGATTACTGACGCCAGTTCACGTCTCACGAGCATAACAGAGACCCTTGGCACCATCACGGCGTTCATCCTGGCAATCGGTGGTATCTCGCTTGTCGTTGCCGCGGTCAGCATCTTCAACGTGATGATGATGATGTCGGTCAACGAGCGGGTGCAGGAGATCGGTATCCTTCTTTCGATCGGAACCGAGAAGGGCGAGGTCCGGAGGATGTTCCTGTACGAAGCGCTCATCCTCGGCCTTATCGGGGCGGCAGCCGGTGGGGTGATGACGCTCTTTATCGGGTACTCGGTGGTCAGCGCGATGATAGGGAGCACGGCGTATTTCTTCCTGCCTGAGAGTACCATCTATCTTCCCTGCGGTATGATAATCGGCGTTGTTGTCTGTGTAGTATCGGGACTGTATCCTGCCTGGAAGGCTTCGAATATGGATCCGATCGATGCCCTCCGGGCTGAATAGATCCGGTGATCTTCTTCGTATAATTCCGGGCTGGTGCCCGGTCGCCTCTGTCTCATTCAGCTGTTCCTGACCCTGAAGGGTAAACCGATTCTACGGTCAGTCTGGTCCGGGGATAGATCTGTTTTCAAGTTCCTGATTAACAGGGGAAAGATTGGAAGAAGAGACGAGGGGATCGATCGAAAAAAATTACTCTTTCTTCATGCGGAGACCAAGGATGAGAATTGCTCCTCCGATTATAATTGCCACACCAATCCCGATGGGAAGAATATATTTTGTATATGCCGGTGCCGCTTCGTCCCGGAGTTCCGATGCTCTTTTGAGATACTGCTCGTTCTGCGGATAGTCCGGGTTGATCGCCTTCACTTTATTGAAATCCGCAATAGCTTCATCGAAGCGTTTCAGACCCCCATAGGCGAAGCCTTCGTTGAAGAGTGCCACGGTATTTTTCGGATCGAGGGCTACCGCCCTCTGGAATGCCTCGAGCTGGGCATTGTACAGAAGGGTTGCATTTGTCATGTCTCTGGCCACATCCTCATACTGGTACCCGATGCTGTACAGGATCTGGCCCCGGTTGATCAGCCCTTCAACATAATCCGGGTTGATTGCCATCGACTGGTTGGATGCCGCAAGCGCAGCAGCGTACTGTTTCTGCCGGTTCAGAACATCGGCCATCCCGTTCCATGCTTCGAAATAGGTCGGTTCGAGCGCGATGGCACCATTGTATGCCGCAAGGGCTTCGGTGTAATTCTTCGTCGTGGTCGCTGCCTGTCCCTGAGAGTAGAGGGTTGTTGCATCGGCCACGTATGCCGCACCGGGACTGAAGATGAGGAAGGTGAAGGCGAGTGCGAGGATAAGTGCGCCGATAACGTTTCCGGATGTCATAGTCAGGGTACTTTTTTTGCGGGAAGCCAGATAAAGAATTCTTATCAGGCAAACATCTGCCCCGCATTATCACGGCAATGTGTGCACGTGGGGAGTTGTTAAGACGAAGTTTTAAAAATATTATTTCCGCAGAGTAAGGATCCGGCGGGTGAGGCTCTTGTGGACCCTGTTCTCGTGCTTCTGCAGGAGGCAGAGATGATTTTCTGCTATTGCTGATATGTCCCGGTGGGTGACAACAATCGCCCGGCCGCCGGGTTTGAGGACGCGGCGGATCTCCGCAAGCGATGCATCGTACAGTTTGTCCATGGTCGTATCCTTGAGGATGCAGACAGACTGGCCGTACGGGAAATCCGTGACAACCGTCTCCATGGACTGTGTCCGGACGGGAAGCCGGGTTGCATCAGCCAGCATCAGTTTTGCGCCGGGCAGGTTTCTTTGGCACCCTCTGACCATCCTCGGATCAAAATCACTGCCGATTGCATTGACTCCGAGAAGTTCTGCTTCGATAAGCGTTCCTCCGGTTCCACAGAAGGGATCGAGCAGGGTCTGGCCGGTCTGGGCACACGAGAGGTTCACCAGCGTGCGGGCCATCCGGGGCATCATGACCCCCGGGTGGAAGAAGGATCTCCTCCCAGGATTGCGTCTGTCATACAGCGAACGCTCAACGTGGCAGAGGACCCGCCCGAAATAGCACCGGTCTTCCGAGAGAATTGCACGATATTCGATGACCGGGTTACTGAGCGAGACATCCCCTGAGATCATGGTGCCAATGAGTCGCTCGAACGCAGCTTGTGAGCAGGGGTTGATCTCCTGCGCTCCGCCATGAATCTTCTTCGCACGGCCGGCAAAGGGATTATCGGGTTCGGGGGCGAGATCCCTCAGGAGTGCGGTAAAGGCAGGGATCGTTGGCTCGCACTCGCCGAGATATTCGAGCACGACCTGGGTCATTGCAAGCCGGCTCACCGCTGCAGGGTCAGGGCAATCAACAACTGCAACTTGTAGTCTCCGGTCGAGGATCGTGCCGATGCATTCGAGTTCGGCAAACGGGAGGGTTACGTTCTCCCCAGAGAGCTCAAAGAGCAGTTTCATTCCATAATTGTTGGTCAGCGGAAGTCAAAATACATGCGGATGAAGCCACCGTTTGAGACGGGGCTGGAAGGCGCCATATGGTTATCCCTCCCAACAAAATGTCTCTTTTTAAGAGAATTTATCACCAGATATTTCCTGGCGACATCGGGATCCCGGACCCCCTATCACGAGAGTGGTAAAGAACCAGGCCGCGATGATGATACATATGAGCGGAATGCTGATGGCAATCACCACCGCTGCAATCGCTTTGCCCGGGCTGAGTTCCTGAAGCTCCCGGATCCCGAGCACGTCAGGCTCGATCATCCAGAGTACGAAGATTGCGCTGATGAGTGGGATCCCTCCGGGCAGGAGCCGGGGCATGCTTGCAGAGAGGATCGCGTGCACGGTCTGTATGATCCCTTTTGCGCCCGTCAATAATGTAGACCCCGAGGTAGAAACCGAGCGGCAAAGACAAGTATTAAGCGAAACCCTCCAATAAGGATCCCGAAGAAGACGGTTGTCGGGGGAGGAGTCGCGGCCCCGTCCATCATCCGACCGAAGGATGTTATCCGGTCGATCCCGGCATCCGAGATGATGACTGAGAGGATCGCATTGATCGGCCAGGAGCACGGCACAGGAGGTGAAGACCGAGGCAGGTTCATCGGGCTTCGATTGCCGGAACGTTTCGACCGGACTGAGCATGAAACCCTTTGCCCTTGCAACGATGATCTCGATCATACGATCGAACGGTGGTCAGGGGGAAGATAAACAATCCTCTGGATTTTTGCTTCGGTATACCGGGGGTGCATCTCCCGAACCGAAAAAATTGTACCGTAAGTAATTATCAGGAGATCTCCGGAGATCAGGATATTGTGTAGCAGAAAAAAGAGGGTGGAAAATACAGGAAAATACCGGTGGGAAGTAACCCGTGATCCGGTGTCACTTCTTCCCTCTCTTCTTCCCGCCCATAAACCCGGAGAAGAACCCTCCCGTGTTGCTGCCCTTGCTCTCGATCTCGGCCAGTTTCTGGTATAAATCCCTCTCTTCGGCGCTGATGGACCGGGGCGTAACGACTTTCACGCGGACGTGCAGGTCTCCCGGATGCCCGCGACGCTTGACACCGGCTCCGGCAATCTTGAGCGCGGTATCTGGCTGAACTCCGGCGGGTACCTTGAGTTCAATCTTCCTCTTGTCTATCGACTCTATCTCGATGGAGGTCCCGAGCACTGCCATAACCGGGCTGATCTCGATGAACGTTTCGAGATTGTCACCGGCCCGGACGAACCGGTCATGGGGCAGCACATAGATCTCAATGAAGAGATCGCCGTTCGACGCACCGTAGTCCCCGGCCTCGCCATACCCTTCCATCCGGAGGCGCATGCCATTGTCAACACCGGCCGGGATATGGATCGATACCTTCCGCTTGACCCGGGTATGGCCGGTCCCGCGGCATTCCTTGCAGACCTTCTCCGGGATCTTCCCCTTACCGCCGCACATCGTGCAGGCCGTCATCCGGACAAACTGGCCAAGCGGCGAATTCGTTGCCTGGCGCATCTGGCCGGTACCCCCGCATCGGGTACAGGAATTCTGCCGCTTCGTCTCGCTGCCGGATCCGGCGCAGGCCGTGCACGGTTCGTTGTGCATCACCTCGATCTCGCGATCGGTTCCAAGGACCGCATCTTCCAGTCTTATCTGGATCCGCATGAGGAGATCGGCACCGGGTTGCGGCCCGGACCTCCGTCCTCCTCCGCCAAAGAAATCGAAGATATCCCCAAAGCCGGAGAAATCGGAGGAGAAACCACCTCCGCCAAACCCGCCGCCACCGGTGTAGTTGCCTTTTGAGGCGTTCGTGAAGGTCTCGTGGCCCATGTTGTCGTACTGGGCTTTCTTCTGCGCATCCGAGAGAACACCGTACGCCTCATTGATCTGCTTGAACTTCTCTTCAGCTCCTGTTTCCTTGCAGACATCCGGGTGGTACTTGCGGGCGAGGTTGCGGTACGCTTTTACAACCTCCTTCTCGTCTGCATTCCGGGGAACGCCGAGTATCTCGTAGTAGTCACCCGCAACCATTAATGCTCACTCATCTTTGACTTTGTACTCCGCGTTAACGACGTTGTCATCGTCCGGCCTCGCGGCCTGAGGCCCGGCCCCCTCTCCCGATCCGGCCTGCTGCTGGGCAGCCTGCTCGGCCTGGACTTTCTGGTACATCTTTGTCGTCACCGCATAAACTGCTTCGGTCAGGGTCTCCAGACCCTTCTTGATCTCGTCAACGTTGTTCTCTTCGAGCGCCTTCTTCACCGCAACGAGAGTGTCTTCGATCTTCTTCTTGTCATCAGCCTCGATCTTGTCAGCGCTCTCCTTGAGCATCTTCTCCGCAGTGAAGACCGCCGTATCTGCCTGGTTGCGCAGCTCGATCTCCTCACGGCGCTTCTTGTCCTCCTCCTCAAACTGCTTGGCGCTGTCCATCATCTTCTTGATCTCTTCTTCGGAGAGCTTCTTGTCGCCCTTGATGGAGATCGCCTGCTGGCTGCCGGATCCGAGATCCTTTGCAGAGACGTGGATGATGCCGTTTGAGTCGATATCGAAGGTGACCTCAATCTGGGGAATCCCCCGGGGTGCCGGGGGGATCCCGGTCAGCTGGAACCGGCCGAGAGTGAAGTTGTCCTTCGCGAGCGCACGCTCGCCCTGCACGACATGGATCTCCACGCTGGTCTGGCCGTCCGCTGCGGTCGAGAAGATCTGGCTTTTCCGGGTCGGTATGGTGGTGTTGCGCTCGATGAGTTTCGTCGCTATGCCACCTAAGGTCTCGATACCGAGCGTGAGCGGGGTCACATCGAGGAGCACGATGTCCTTTGTCTCACCTGTCAGGACCGCGCCCTGGATAGCAGCGCCCAACGCAACGCACTCGTCCGGGTTTATGCCCTTGTCGGGTTCCTTGCCGAGAAGTCTCCTGACGGTCTCCTGCACGAGCGGGACCCGGGTCGAACCCCCTACGAGCAGGACATGGTCGATATCCTTGGGTTCGAGTTTCGCATCGCTCAATGCCTGCTTGACCGGTCCGACGGTTGACTCAACAAGTGCCCCGATGAGCTGCTCGAGTTTTGCCCGGCTCAGGTCGATGTTGAGGAACTTCGGCCCGCTTGCATCGGTGGTGATGTACGGGAGGTTGATATTCGTGGTCTGGCGCTGGGAGAGTTCGATCTTCGCGTTCTCGGAGGCATCGCGGAGGCGCTGCATGGCGTACGGATCGTTCTTGAGGTCCACGCCCTCCTTCTTCCGGAACTCCTCGACAAGGTAATCCGTGATCAACTTGTCGAAGTCGTCACCTCCGAGGTGGTTGTTTCCTGCGGTGGACTTGACTTCAAAGACGCCGTCCCCGAGGGTCAGGATCGAGACATCGAATGTGCCGCCGCCGAGATCGTACACGAGGACCGTTGCATCGGCCTCCTTGTCGATCCCATACGCGAGTGCGCTCGCGGTGGGCTCGTTGATGATACGGAGAACTTCGAGGCCGGCGATCTTGCCGGCGTCCTTGGTTGCCTGCCGCTGGGCATCGTTGAAGTACGCCGGAACCGTGACAACCGCCTTTGCGATCTTCTCGCCAAGGTATGCCTCGGCATCGACCTTGAGCTTCTGCAGGATCATCGCGGAGATCTCCTGCGGTGTGTACTGCTTGTCGTCTATCTTTACTCTCTCCTGCGTCCCCATCTTCCGCTTGATGGACTGGATCGTCCGCTGGGGATTGGTGACAGCCTGCCGCTTCGCAAGGCTGCCGACAAGACGCTCGCCATCTTTGGTGAACGCGACAACGGACGCGGTCGTCCGCCCGCCTTCAGCATTCGGGATCACGATCGGCTTTCCTGCTTCCATAATGGAGATACAGGAGTAGGTGGTTCCGAGATCGATTCCTAAAATCTTTTCGTGTGCCATTCTTCTACCTCGTTTTAATTTTCCTTGCCTTTCGAAACTGCTACTTTTGCGTACCTGATCACTTTATCGCGCATCCGGTACCCACGGGCGACTTCGTCAATCACCATCCCGTCTTCTTTTTCGGAAGGGAGGTGGGCGATGGCTTCGTGTTCAGCGGGATTGAATTTTTTCTCAAGAGAGACTATGGGAGTGATTCCATGCCGTTCCAGGAGCGAAGAGATCATCTGCCTGATCTGGCTGACCCCTTCGCGCAGGTGGGCATCATCGGTCTTCAATGCCCGTTCAAGATTGTCGACAACTTCGAGCACATCGATGGCGATCCTCTCGTTCGCAAGAGCGATCACCGTCTCCCGGTCCCGTGCAGTCCGTCTCTGGAAATTTTCGAAATCTGCTGCGAGCCTGAGATACCGGTCGCTCCAGTCAGCGCATGACTTCTTCAGTTCATCGAGCTCGGTCGCGACACATTGAACGTTCTGGGTCTGGGTGCCAGAATTGTCGGCATTTGCCGATTCGACGTTTTCTGGACTGTTTTTTTCTTCATCCATAGATCCATCCTTTCGCTGTTCCAATATCTATAGCATTGTAGTTCTATATAAAGATTTACTTGATTTATCAGCCTTCAATCCCTGAAACTTCAAGGGTTTGGGAATTCGGGCGCAAAAATGTCTCCAATCGTGATATTCAACGGATGAATGATAGCAGTTCTTTTGATCATGAACGGAGGCTGCCGGAGCTGGCCTGGCGTCTTGTCGGAACACAATCGGAGCTCAAGCCGGCGTACTCCTGGAGATCACTTCTGATATATTTGGGAGAAGAGCCGGATCCGGCACCGCGTGCGGCCCGGACCGGGGTGGTGAGGAGATCGGGCGATCGGAATATCTTTCTCCTTCGCTCCGGCATATTATACCACCATGAAGTGGGCGCTCCTCTCGGTATGGGACAAGACAGGCATCGTTGAATTCGCACGGGCCCTTGCCGGCCTCGATTACAGCATCATGAGCTCGGGCGGGACGGGCAAAAGCCTGGAAGAGGCCGGTGTCGGGTTCACGGAAGTCGCCGGCTATACCGGGTTCCCGGAGATGATGGACGGCCGGGTCAAGACCCTCCATCCGAAAGTGCACGGTGGCCTCCTCGGCCGGCGCGGGATCGATGATGCGGTCATGGCCCAGCATGGTATCAGCCACATCGATCTCCTTGCGGTCAACCTCTACCCGTTCGAGCGGATGTCGGCAAAGAAGATGGAGCTCGCCGAGCTGATCGAGTACATCGATGTCGGTGGCCCGGCCATGATCCGTGCGGCCGCAAAGAATTACAAGGATGTCGCGGTCGTTGTCGATCCATCCGACTATTCGAAGATCATCAAGGCGATCAAGAGCGGCGGTATCCTGGACGAGGAGCGGTTCGCGCTTTCGAAGAAGGCATTCGCCCGGACTGCGGCCTATGATGCGGCGATCAGCAATCATCTGTACAAGCTCGACTCCCCGTTCCCGGAGACGTACACGGTCCAGTACACCCACGGCCGGATGCTCCGGTATGGCGAGAACCCCCACCAGCAGGCAGCGGTGTACGGCACAACCGGCATAGCCGCAACCGAGCCTGTCCAGGGCAAGCAGATGTCCTACAACAACTATCTCGATCTCCACGCAGGCGCCGGACTTCTCCGCGAGTTCGATGAGCCGGCGGCTATCATCGTTAAGCACAACAATCCCTGCGGATTCGCGGTGGGAAGGGATCTCCAGAGCGCCTACATCGCGGCCCGTGAGGTTGACCCGGTCTCCGCGTACGGCTCGGTTGTCTCCCTGAACCGGGCGGTCGATACAAGGGTGGCGGAGGAGATCTGCTCGACCTTTGTCGAGGTCGTCACGGCCCCGTCCTTCTCCGCTGACGCGATCGCGGTCATGAAGAGGAAGGAGAATCTCCGGGTCATCGTCCTTCCCGGCAAGACCGAGGCCGATGAGATCCGTTCGATCGATGGCGGCGTGCTCGTCCAGAGGACTCCCGCGTACCAGGAACACTGGCAGGTCATCACCGACCGTGACCCGACTCCGGATGAGATGCGGGCGCTTCAGCTCGCATGGAAGGTCTGTAAGCATACCCGGAGCAACACAATCATCTTTGCCGACCAGAGGCGCACACTGGGTATCGGGGCCGGCCAGATGAGCCGGGTCGACTCGGCCCGGATCGCGATCGAGAAGGCGTGCGGACCACTTGCGGGATCGGCCGTTGCATCGGATGCCTTCCTCCCCTTCCCGGATACCCTCGAAGTCGCGGCAGAGGCCGGGGCAACGGCCCTTGTCCAGCCGGGCGGATCGATCCGGGACAAGGAGGTCATAGAAGCCGCAAACCGGCTGCACATGGCGATGGTCTTCACCGGTGTGCGGTACTTCAGGCACTAGGCCTCACGATCTCTCCCCTTGCAGACGAAACATACCGGGCCCGGAATTTCCCGGTCCGAAAAAATTTTACCCAAAAAAGCAACCGTTTTTCTCCGCCCGTTCGCTCCCGATACCCGGTTGTATGGACCATCGTTTCGCATCAGATGGTACGATCGGGATCCTTTGGCTGCGGGCTGGTCATCTCTTCGCGCTCTCAACAGAGACAGAAGCGACGACGCCCGGCTTCATGGGCAAACTTATTACCGGTGTAAAATCGATCACCTGCACCTTCACCGCCCCATCGCATCCGAGGAGTCATCTCTTCCGGTGCAACGTTCCCCGGAGACCATGATCAAAACGTCTTTCGTGACTGAGAATCTTTTTGGCCAACCGGAACCAGTTCTTGCCGGAGATCCGGAAAGACAGAAAAGCAAAAAAAATTTGAGCGCACCCGCTTGAGAAAAAAATGCCGGGGACGCATGCATCCCCAAGCGATCCTAACGTAAAGTGTTTTCCGGATTAATGCAACCGTTAAAAAAAACAGGACGCGATTTATCGCTGGACAGCGCCGTAATTTGCCTGCTCGACCGTCTTTGAGTACCGGGCGAGGACGCCGACGAGTCTCTTCTGCACGGGTCTCCATCCTATCTTTCGCTGCTCAAGCGTTGCTGCCGAAATAAGGAGATCGATCTTCTTCGCGTGCAGATCCACGGAGATCGAGTCGCCATTCCGGACAAAAGCGATCGGTCCGCCGACCGCGGCCTCCGGGTCCCGCCGGAGAACCGGCCGATCAGGATGACGTTTTTGTACCCGAAACCCATCAGGGCCGAGGTCGGGGAGAGCATCTCCGGCATGCCGGGCGCACCGAGCGGGCCTTCGTTCCGGAGAACGATGACATCCCCCTCCCGGATCTCCTTAATGAGGATCGCTCTCATCGCTTGACAACCGCGCCATCGGGCGCGAGCGAACCGGTGAGGATCTTGAGCCCGCCCGTGGCACTGACCGGCGCGTCCAGAGGCTGGATGATCTTCTCATTTCGGATCTTTGCCTCCTTTGCGATGGATCTGACACTCTTGCCGGAGACGGTCGGGCAGTCATCCAGATAATTTTCCAGCCGTTTGAGGACGACGGGGATCCCGCCGGCGCGGTACAGCGTCTGCATTGAGTGCGGGACTTCGGCCTCCGTCGCGACCGCCATCAGGTGGAGGACCTTGTTGGTCGATCCCCCGAGGGCCATGTCGACCCGGATAGCGTTCCGGAGGCTCTTTCTCGTGATGATATCCCTGGGCCGGAGATTGTTTTTTATGAGCGGAATGATCGCTTCCCCGGTCTCGCGTGCGATCCGGAGCCTGGCCGCGTCGACAGCGGGGATTGCGGCGCATCCCGGCAGGGACATCCCCATCGCCTCGGCCATGCAGGCCATCGTGTTTGCCGTGTAAAGTCCCTGGCAGCTCCCGCATCCCGGCAGAGCGGAGCACTCGAGTTCACCTAGTGAATCCTCGGTCATCGTTCCGGCCGCGACCTTTCCAACGCCTTCAAAGATATCGATGAGCGACCGGTCCTTCCCCTCCTGGTACCCGGAGAGCATCGGTCCACTGGTCAGGAGAATGGTCGGGATGTTGGTACGGGCTGCGGCCATCAGCATGCACGGGACGATCTTGTCACAGGTGCCCACACAGATGATCCCGTCGAACCGGTGGGCTTCCTCCATCAGCTCAATCGAATCCGCAATATTCTCCCGGGAGGGGAGCGAGTACCGCATACCCTCGTGTCCCATCGCGATCCCGTCGCAGATCCCGATGACGCCAAACTCGAACGGGACGCCTCCCGCAGCTGCTACCCCTTCACGGACTTTCTCGGAGAGCTAGCGGAGGTGCACATGGCCCGGGACGATGGTGTTGAATGCATTGGCAATCCCGACGAACGGAAGTTTCATCTCACGATCGGCAACCCCGAGGGACCGGAGGAGCGCCCGGTTGGGTGCCCTCTTGTATCCGGACTTGACTTCATCGCTTCGCATGACCATTCACCAGATTCGTAAAAATTACGTTTGCGGTCAAACGATTTGAGGGCTTGCGTCCGAATTGAGACGAACAAAAAAAATGAAAAATTACCGGTTCCTGAAGTTCTCTGCGGCTCTTACAAACGATACCGCGAACTCTGGCGCGAAATATGCATGAGTATAAGTACCGACCGCATTACCTCCCATGATCCCGTCGCACCCATCCGCGATCCCTTTGCCCCTCGTAAGTTCGAAGGCAAACCGGGCGTCCCGGTCAGCAATCGTCTGCGAGTAATGGAACTCGTGACCCCGGATCCTGGTCCCGGCCGGAACGAATGCACCGCCACGTGCCCCTGAACCCTCAACATACCCGAGCGCCTGGATCTTTTTTGTCATCTCCGATACCGCCGGAAAGACGCTGCACATACGGTACGTCTTATCCGACGCAAGCTCTCGGGAGAGGTAGAGCAGGCCGCCGCATTCTGCAAGAATGGGTATCCCCTCCTCTGCAACTCTCTTAATGTCGCCGGTGCACTTCGATTTTTCAAGTGAAGGGAGGTGCAGCTCCGGGTACCCGCCGCCAAGATACAATCCGTCTACCCGGGGGAGCCGGTCGGCAAGCGGGCTGAAGAAGACGATCTCTGCCCCGGCCTTCCGGATGCGATCGAAGTTGTCCTGGTAGTAAAAGCAGAACGCCTCATCGGATGCGACACCGATCTTTGTCCCGGTGCACTCCTCCCCTCCGGATTTTTGTGCAGGTCCAAGATCCGGTGCAGTGCCGGCAGCGGAGAGGATCGCATCGAGATCGCAGAACTCTTTGACCAGCGGGCCGTAGGCCTTCATGGTTGCGGACTCGTGCGCCATCTTCAGGCCGAGATGACGGCTCTCTATCGCGAGATCCTCACGCCGCGGGAGCCAGCCGAATGAGGGCTGGTCCCCCTCCCTCTCGATCATCTGCCGGTGCCGGGGGCTGCCCACCCGGTTATAGATGACGCCCGCGATAGTTATCGTCGGATCGAAGTGACGGTAGCCTCTGATAAGCGCATGGACACTCCGCGACATTCCCTTGATATCAACCACAAGAATTACCGGGGCTTTGAGAATCCGGGCGACCTGTGCCGTGCTGGCAAGATCCGATCCCTCCACGCCATCGAAGATCCCCATGACCCCTTCGATCACCGCGATATCGGCTCCCTCCATTGCCCTCCCGAAGGTCTCGGCCACGCCAGACTCGCCCATCATATAGGTGTCGAGGTTTCTGCTCTGGCGCCCGCAGATCCGGGTGTGATGGGAGGGATCGATAAAATCCGGGCCCACCTTGAAAGGCTGGACTTTCAGGCCGCGTCCTGCCAGGGCGGCCATGATACCGGAGGCGACCGTTGTCTTCCCGCAGCCGCTGTGGGTACCGGCGATTACGATCCGGGGGGCGGGCATTACAATCTCTCCCCCGGTCTCCTGCTCTCAGCCGGGCCACCTCGATACGTACTCTCCCCGCTCCCAAGTTCGCAGACCCGGATGCACGTCCCGCTCTCCTCTCCATAAGCTCCCACCCGATGGTGCACCCGGTCGACCATGCGCTCCGTTGTCAGGATAAGAGAATCCTCTCCCGATAATGCCTTCAGGATGCATTTGTCAATAACGCCGTAGGTAAAATTGAGCCTGAGTTTATGCGTATCGGCATACTGTTTTGCCCGGGTCCCCATCGCGCCGATCGGGAGGTCAGGAGATCGAGAGAGAAGAGTCATCAAAGCTTCCAGCAGCTCACAGTCGACATTACCGATGGTGACAGTCCCGGGTTCTTCCCGGTTACGGCTCTCCATCATGGACTCGATGCCCTGAACCATGTCAAGGATTGTCTGGGGTTTCTTTCCCGGAAGGGGAAAGCCGCGTCGAATAAGCTCGATATGCAGTTCGAGAAGCGTGGGGAGGGAGAGGTGGGCCTTCCGGACGATCTCCGCATTGCCGAAGGCCTTCTCCGGGATATCTTCACGCAGGATCTTGCCGTCGACCATAAGGATTGCCCGGTCAGCCCATGGGTAAGCGAGCTCGACATTGTGGGTAGAGAGGATGACGGTCTTCCCGTCATGATTGAGCTCATCGAGCAGCTCCATAATGTCTTCCGATCCTGCAGGATCGAGGCCGCTTGTCGGTTCATCGAATACGAGAAGTTCGGGGTCCATCGCCAGCACGCCCGCAATAGCGACCCGCTTCTTCTCACCTCCCGAGAGTTGGTGGGGTGGCCTGCGGTCGAAGCCTTCGAGTCCCACGTGCCGGAGAGCATCTGCAACGGCTTTCCGGATCGCAGGCTCATCGCAGCCCAGGTTCGCCGGGCCAAAGGCCACATCCTGCCAGACCGTGGGGGCGATGATCTGACGGTCCGGGTTCTGCAGAACGTACCCGACACGCTGCCGGAGCCCGCGAAGGGACTGGGCATCATACTGCAGCACCTTGTTGTTATAGAGAATCGTCCCTTCACTCGGCCGGATCATCCCATTGAACATCTGCATCAGCGTGGATTTCCCGGCGCCATTGGGTCCAACAAGCGCAATCTTCTCGCCCCGCCGGACATGGAAACTGATCCCGCTGATGGCTTCTGGTCCTCTCGGGTACTGATACCGGATTTCCCGTGCTTCAAGAATTATATCCATGGCGTTCTGACCCCCCTTGATGTTGCAAAGAGTATCCCCGTCAGGAACGCAAGGTAGAACGCAACCGGTACCAGCGATTGTATCCGTATGGGTTCCGCCCGGTCAAGCGAGGGGAATATTCCGGCATAACACCGAAAGTCCATTGCCCATATGAGATCTTCACCGGCATTCCAGCTGCTGATGAAGAGCATCCCGCAGAGGGTGGAGAACGATCGGATGGCCTCGATGGGTCGGCTATAGCCCAGTCGCATAACCTGTGCGTGCCAGATCTCAGCTGCCTGGTCGTACACGATAAAGATATACCGGTAGATAATCATCATCAGGTCAATAAGTTCGATGGGAATCCCCGCACGTTTCATGCCGTTGAAGAGATCGGTCATCGGTGTTGTGAGGGTGAGGAAGAAAAGTGAGACCGAGCATCCGAAGACCCGGCACATCACCAATATCCCTTCCCGCAGGGATCCCTCGGTAATCGTCAGGTTCAGCCAGGGCGCCGGGTTGAACCGCCAGAGGAGATCTCCCCCGCCCACCAGGAACAGGAGGACGAGAACGCTGATCATCGTGAAGATCGCAGGCCCTAGCAGGAGTTCGCCGTAAAGAACCGGTGAGACTCGGGCAGGGACTATCAGCACGATGCTGAGCACCATCCCGGATATCAGCGGAACAACTGGTGATGGTGAGACGAGGCAGATGATGAGAGATCCCAGGCACAGGAGAAGCTTGGTACCCGGGTGGATGTGCCGGAACGCACTCGCTTGTGCAGCAGTGTCAAGAAGATGTTCAAGCATGGGAGATCAGGGGGCGGGTGCCCGTCTCTTCTGGCCGAGCCAGTACCCGAAAACGAGCCCCACAACCAGGCCTCCGAATGCTGCCTGGAGGGCAAAGAGGGTCGCTTCAATCTCCCCGCTCGGGGGTTCGTACTGGGGTATCAGCGGTTTGAAGGAATCGGCTGGGCGTCCGGTCATTTCTCCAACCTTTTGCGATCCAAGATCGTCCAACCCTCCAAAAGTATGAGCCCCGTTCGCACTTACAAGAAGGAAGATACCGATAAACGCAAGGATCACGATGAACGTAACCAGTTCGAGGAGGTGATTACGGATCATGAACGATCTCCTCCGAGCAAACCCGCATTCTCTGCGGAGAGGGCTCTCTCGATCTGTTCGCGGGAGAAGACCCCGCGTCTCTCAAGAATTTCCGGTTTCATCTGGACGATATATTTGAAGACAAGGGCAAGGATAGAACCTTCGACAATGGCAAGGGGGATCTGGGTTATGGCAAAGATTGCAAAGAATGCGAGGAATGAGGTCCCCACCCCCCCTACTTGGGCCGGGTATGCGAGGGCAAGCTCGAATGATGTGATGATATAGGTTACCAGATCAGCTGCTGCTGTTACCAAAAAGACGGTCAGGTATATATTCACCCGGGTGTTCTTGAGAAGCCGGTAGATTGCCAACCCCGCAAGAGGTCCTCCGATAGCCATCGAGATCATGTTGGCACCGAGCGTGGAGAGGCCTCCATGGGCGAGGATGAGCGCCTGGAACAGCAGAACTATGGCACCAATAACAGAGGTGATGAAGGGGCCAAAGCACAGGATGGAGAGCCCGGTTCCGGTCGGATGGGAGCAGCTACCGGTGACCGAGGGGAGTTTGAGGGCAGACAGAATAAAAATAAACGCGCCACAAGCGCCAAGGAGCGGGAGGTACTCCCGGTCCTTCTGCATTATCGCCCGCAGTTCAAGAGTACCTATGAGAATGAAGGGCAGGGCGATCAGCCACCATACAACGCACCATTCCGCCGGTAAAAAGCCTTCCATGATATGCATTATTGTCACCAGCTGCAACCCGGTACCGGGTTTAATGAAAAAATATTTGCGTTAAATCTATTTTTTTTGTATTGTAATGTTGAGCCGGTCGATATTAATAATTTATGAGTTAAAAAAAACGTGTGATATCCCGAATTGATTTTACACATATAACTATTTCTGCGCATATTTCAGAATCCTCTCCTGGGGTAGACGGTACCAGAATGCGTTATAAGGCTCATCGAAATCGAGACTCACTCATGTGAGGTTTGATGACATTGTGCCAGTGAAGAATTTTATCGACAGAACCGAACTTCGCGATCCTTCGTTCGACTTCTCTGAAGAACCGTTCAATTTTGCCGTTCGTTTGAGGGTGTTTTATCCTGGTTGGGATGTGTTTTATGTTGTGATGAACAAGGAACTCTCCGAATTTATGATGGGCCTGTTCACGGTTCCGAGCTGAAACGAATTGTGTACTGTTGTCAGTGAGGATCTTGCGGGGCGTACCTTACATCTGGAATCCCTGATTCAGCACCGTGAGAGTGTTCTCGGTAGTTGGAGAATCGAATACCCCGTAGCAGGTGATGAGGCGGGATGAATCATCCATGAATGTGATCAGCCATTTCTTCGATCCTTCAAGTTCGAACTCTTTCCAGTCTCCCTGCCCCATCGACATGGAATGAGTATGTTCATACCGAACATATTTCCGCTGTTGCCGTTTTTTCATGTTGATCTCCACCAGACCGTGGTTCAACAATACCCGATAGATTCGATTATGCGGGATATGGATCCCGTGTGTTTCCTCAATCTTCTTCTCCAGATGGATTGGACCAATGTTGTTGGATTGATAGGTTGCGAGGATCAACTCTTCTGCTCGATCATCGATGGCTTGGGGCTTTCTTCCAGATTGCCTGAGTACCGGATATTCCCCCGATTCTCTGAACGGGTTGATGAACTGATACACTCGTTGACGGGTAATCTGGAAATACCGGGCAATCTCAACAACGGGTTTATCATTGACACATTGCTGAATGATCCTCTGGAATATCCCCATTCGATAAGTTGCTCAAATCGGTATTTGCATCTGATTAGGACTTACGCGTTTGAAGGCAGATTCGAGCAAGAAATCTTCATCACAGCACTACAAAAATAATCAGATTAGAACGCCGTGGAAGCGATAAAGAGAGAAGAAGCGGATCGATGAATCGAGCGTTTCGACTCGTACCAGCTGGAACCTGTATTCAATCGATGGGTTTCGAGGCGAAGAAATGCCAGCAACGAGAGCAGAATATGTCCTCGTTGAACAACCTCTTTTGGGACCCTGGCATCTCTCGATGCCACAACCTTGCTTGATGCCACGGTGATCCTCTTCGATATTCCATCCAAGTTCCTTGAACGTTTTTCTGTCGGTTTCCGATGCATCGAGAATATCGGTAGCCCAATGTTCGGGTTCCTTATCAGAGTGAACGATCCTAAATAGCTTGATGAAACCGTATTGTCTCAGATGAACAACTCTTCCTTCGGGAGGAATCTCAATCTCAGAAACTGAACGGTTGTACGTATTATCAGGATCAACCAACCGGTTGGATTTGAGACGGGTACACCAATGCCACTTCAGCGTGCGGATCAATTTCAGGTTGGCGATACACGAATACCACGAATCAAAGATGACACATCCCGGCTGAAACTTTCTTTCT
Source organism: Methanoregula sp. SKADARSKE-2 (assembly GCA_030919125.1). GTDB lineage: Archaea > Halobacteriota > Methanomicrobia > Methanomicrobiales > Methanospirillaceae > Methanoregula. Next base: position 153,736 of record CP121470.1, on the reverse strand, counting down.
TCGGCTGCTCGTAGCATATCCCGGAAATGATCATTTTTGTTTTTCCCGTCTTTGTCTGGACAATAGATCCGGAAATCTACCGAAACTATCGCAGAACCATCAGTCCAAATGGTTGAGATTAGGTTGATTCCCTGAACTACCCGATGATGCTTCCCACTCCAGTGCCGGGTCACCAGTTCAATCTGATGGGAATACGGTTTGTCGAGGGTACTATCATCGATTACCAATACTCCTTCGTTAGCCCGGAGCAACCGTCGCGCTTCCTCATACAGCGCCCCCGTGTGGTGAGGCTGGCTGCCTCTCTAACAAACGCTTGACGGAAGCGTGAGCTATTGATACTGGTTCAGCGGGAAAACACCGGGATGCCTCTGTACACGAGCAAACCTGATACGTCGATATCAGAAAGTTTACAAAATTGCCGCTCGTGCATTTCGGAGGATTCACTCTCGTTCGATCTCCATCCCGGGTTGGTCTAACCCTTGGATGGGCGCTACTAACTCTTAGATCTTTCGGTCAAAACCAAGGGCGTAAGTCCTAGTGATGTCAAATGATTTCGGGATAGACAGCAGGATCCTGCTCAGCATATCCTTTTATCCGCGCACTTAAAACTTATATCATGGTACTGGTACTGGAGCCGGGAACATCCATGGGATGGATCCTCATTATCATCGGTGCGCTTCTCCTGCTTTTCGAAGTTCACAGCCCGGGTTTTTTTGCCGCAGTCCCCGGGACGGTCATGATAATTTTGGGTATCCTTCTCCTGCTCGGAATCGATATCTTCAGTTCCGGTTGGGGGATCGTGATCGGCGTGATAATTGCCCTCTGTTCCGCAGGCTTCACGGTCTGGATGTACGGAACGATCACTCCTGACCGGACCCCGACCACAATCAGCCGCGACACCCTTGTTGGCATGTCAGGATTGGTGAAGACTCAGGTTGATTCACATTCTATCGCGGGAAAAGTCATGATCGGGTCAACGGAGTGGAGTGCCCGCTCAACCGGGTCGGTCATCTCCGCCGGGGAAAGAGTGAAGGTCGTTGATTCCCAAGGTGTACATATCGTAGTAGAGGTGGTTGAATAGTATGATCGATTTAACCGGAACACTTATCGTTATCATCCTGATCCTCGTCATCGTCTTTATTTTTGCAAACGGTGTCGTGATCATCCAGCCGTACGAACAGGGACTGCAGATCCGGCTCGGCCAGTATGTCGGCCGGATGAACCCGGGTTTCCGCTGGATCGTGCCCTTCGTCAGTAGTGCTATCAAGCTTGACCTGAGAACAACCGTGATGGAGATCCCTTCACAGGAGGTCATCACCAAGGATAACTCGCCGACCAATGTCGATGCGATCGTCTATATCCGGGTAATCGATCCGGAGAAGGCATACTTCGAAGTCGCGCATTACCGGATGGCAACCGTGGCCCTCGCCCAGACAAGCCTCCGGGGTATTATCGGGGATATGGAACTCGACGAAGTCCTGTACAACCGCGAGAGGATCAACACGAAACTCCGGGATATCCTCGACCGCGAGACCGATCAGTGGGGTGTCAAGGTCGAACGTGTGGAGATCAAGGAGGTTGATCCGGTCGAAGCGGTCAAGAGCGCCATGACCGAACAGACTGCTGCGGAACGGGCACGGCGTGCAGCGATCCTCCGGGCGGACGGAGAGAAACGTTCGGCGATTCTCAAGGCGGAAGGCCTTCGGCAGAGCATGATCCTTGAGGCTGAAGGGGAACGCCAGAGCAAGGTGCTCCGGGCTGAAGGGGAACGCCTCTCAAGGATCCTCCAGGCACAGGGTGAGGCACAGGGCCTTCGCATCCTCTCGATCGGTGCAGCCCCGCTGGACAAACGGGCGATCACGGTTCTCTCCCTCGATGCACTCAAGATCATGGCGAACGGGCAGGCAACCAAGATTATCTTCCCCTTCGAGATTTCCCAGTTGATCAAGCAGGGCGCAAAATTCCTGGGGGCAACCGACGAGTCGCTTGAGGAACCTTCGAAGATTGTGCTGGATGAGACCATCCTTGGCAACATCCCAAAACGGGAAGAGGTCGAAACCATCCTCAAGGAGATGCAGGAGGCAATACCAAGAGTCAGCGAGGAAGAGCTCAAGGATCCTGCCCGGAGAAAGGCTATGGAAGCCCTCGCAAGTGAGAAAGATCTTCCCGAACCGATGGAAGAGTAACCCTTCCTCACGTCTCTTCTCTTTTCGATCCAAGAGACTTTCACGAAAAAAAAGTATTCGTAAAAAAAGGATACAATTAAAATTTGCTGATAGGAGTCACCCGCATCATGAGTCCCCGGGAATTTGCGTCGTTTGAGGGGATCGGACTGTACTTGGGGATCCGCGGAAAGGGATAAGAAATACAAATACGATAGAGATGAACCCGTATTATCCGAAGTAAGTTATCTCCATCGATGATCGGTTCTCCGGCGGCGAAAGGGAAGAGAAAGAACAAAAATGCTGAGACGTTGATCAGTTACCCTCCCATCTTCCATTTCGAAGGATACTTTTTTTAATCGGAGAAGTGTTCCACCCTCCCCCTATGGCGATGCCGGGGGGGTGAATGAAGAGAGAAGCGTCAACAACCCGGAAGCCTCAGGAAAGATATTCACACCGGTCCCGGAGAGAGCAGGATCGGCAGGAGGAAGATCGCCATGATGACAACGAGCATAACGTAACTTACCGTTGTTACCACATATCCCGAATATTTGATCAGCCCCTTCTTATCAAGAAGCCAGTCGACTCCGGCCTTCAGGATATACCCCCCGTCAAGAGGAATGAGGGGGAGGGCGTTGAAGGTCCCGACTGCAAGATTGAACCAGCCGCACCAGAAGAGGATCTGGATCACGAGCCAGAAGTGCGGGAAGGGGACACTCCACATAAGGCTGTCAGTTGTGTCATTCACGAGGATGAGGAACTCTCCGCACTGGACTGGGTGGAGGATGACGTAGATCGGGATCGCCATCAGGGCAAAAATGCCAGATGGCGACACCAGGCTGGTGAAGACCTGTTTCAGCCTATCGGCATCATAATAGGAGACCCCCATAAACCCTGACGTACGGTCTGCCATCGAGGAAGGCCAGCTGCTGAGGGTCAGGGTATATTTTGAAAGTTCTCCATCCTTTTCCGTCACGAGGGTTGCCTGATCCCCGGGCCGGGTAGAGTTGAGGATCGCGGAGATCTCATCCCTGCTCGTCACATCGATCCCGTTGACACTCCTGACAAGCGAATCCGGCTGGAAACCTGCCTGTGCCGCGGGGTAATCCACGTAAACGGATTTGACCAGCGGAGCCTGAAGCGGTACTGCCATTCCCAGAAGAAGGAGAAGCACCACAAAACAGGTAAGACCAATGAGAATATTATTGGTGATCCCAGCCCCCAGCATCCTCATCTTTGAGAGACCTTTGGACTGTTCCTGGTCCCCTTCATCGGGTTCAACAAACGCCCCGACCGGGATGACCGCGAACAGGATGCCCATGGACTTCACCCGTATGCCTTCGATACGGCAGAGGATTGCATGGCCGAACTCATGCACAACCATCGTAACGATGAGGGCAAGCCATACCGCAGCCGTGAACGGGATAAACTGGTTGACCCCGGGGATTGCAAGGACGTTCCCGATCTCATTGACTGCGGTCGCCGGAGGATGCGTGGCTACCGTGAAATAGAGCGAGTAAAAAAGCATCGTCACCATGGCCCCGGATACAAGGATGACCGTAACGACCCCGAGGGTCCCGTAGAGCCGGAAGCATGTTGAAAATGAAAGGAATCTGTCGAAAAAACCGACGCGATCGGTCTTCAGGGCCATGAACGGCCCATAGAAAGTTATGTACTTTTCCCAGAGTTTCCGGGAGTGGATACAATACGCAATAAGAACATAGGCTAGGATAATGAGGATTATGAGCGGAATTGTCCAGTTCATTCTGTACCAGTTGGCATGGCCGGCTTGATAAATAGTGGCTCGCCCGACCGGATAACACAAAAAAAACTAAAAAAATGCCGAGAGGCTGCTCTGCTCCCGCTTCCCGATCAGGGCAGAGACTGTCTTCCAGCTCTTACGGGCAATTGTCGGTGCCTCGCGATATTCATCGATATACCGGGATAAATATGCAATCGTTGTCGGATCCGATGGATACCCGCTCCCGATCTCGCCGTACTTCTCTGCGAGTTTTGCGATTTCCTTGTCCCGGGCTACTTTTGCAATAATGCTTGCCGCGGATACAATCCTGAAACGGCTGTCAGCGTGATGCTCCGAAACAATCTCGCAATCGAGAGTGAGGTGACTTCTTACCATCTCGGCATACCGGAATGGATTGACATCACAGGCGTCCACGTATGCCGTTGTCGGTGCGAGCTTGTTGATCGCCTTGGCATGAGCACGGGCAACGCAGGAATTCATCGTCATATCCCTGCGGAGAGAATCGATCTTATGCGCGTCAATTTTTATGACTGCAACTTTGCATCGTTTCCTGATTATTGCTGACAGGCGCTCGCGTTCCGGTGCCGGAAGCAGTTTGGAGTCCCTGAGGTTGATGTCGGAGAGGAGATCTTCGGACGTGCAGCTGACTGCCGCGATTACCATCGGGCCAAGGACCGATCCCTTGCCCGCTTCGTCCACTCCGCAGATCACAGGAATTTGTTGATGCACAAATTATTTCAATGGCGATGATGGTAACCGGTACCCATGTACATTATCATCGTAGGGCTCGGCGGGATTGGGAGAAATCTCACCAAACTCGCAGTCGAACATTCACACAACGTTGTCGTTATCGACCAGAATGAGTCGCGATGTTCCGATGTCCTCGAACACTACGATGTACTCGCGGTTACCGGCAATGCGACCGATAAGACCACTCTCGAAGAAGCGGGGATCGACCGTGCCGATGCCTTGATCGCAACAACAAGCGACGATTCCGTCAACCTCATGACCTGCTGGCTCGCAAAACGCTTCCGGGTCCCGAATGTTGTCTCGATCGTCAACCAGCCTTCGCACTCGGATTTCTTTAAAGAAGTCGGGGTAAGGATCAGCGAGAATCCCGATGAACTCGTTGCGTCCCGCCTCTACTACTGGACCCAGAACCCCCAGCTCCAGCAGCTCGCCTCGATCCCGGGCGGGAGTATCTTTGAGATCGTTGCTGAGACGGGTGCTCCGATCGTCGCCCATGAGATCCGTGAACTCAAGGTGAAAGATTTTGTCTTTATCGCGATCCGCCGGGCAGGCGGAGAGCTTATCATCCCGAGCGGGAGCGTGAAGGTCCAGGCCGGGGACACGTTTACCGTCTTTACAAAAAAGAAAGCTGAAAACGATTGCCTCCGGCTTCTCAACAAGCAGTTAAAAAAATCAGCGGAGTGATGCTGCGAGCGCACCCAGCTCGATGACGAGCTTCGGGTTCACCCGGATCAACTCTTTTATCAGCATCAGGGTGGAGAATTCCTTGAGGTCAAGCTTTGAACCCGAGTGGATGATATCGTTGAGTTTGCTGTCGGACTGTTTTATTAAATATTCCTTGATATTGTAGTTGCGGTCAATAGCTTTTCCCATCTTGGACGCCCGCCAGGCTTTGTCATAGGGCATAAGTGCTTTCTTCGAGACATTCCCTCTGGCAATTGCCTCAGCCGCTACTTCTGCCGCAAGTCTCCCGGTGAACATCCCATTGTAGATTCCGCCACCGGTAAGTGGGTCGACGACACGGGCTGCATCGCCAATGATCATGAGGCCGTCGGCAACCGTGCAGTCGAGCGGCCGGCAGACCGAGACGCCCCCGATGATATGCTCGATCGTTTTGCCGTCCGGGAAGGTCTTCTCAACAAATTTATTGAGATAATCTATCGCCCGGTGACCTTTCCCGCTCTTCCTGCCGGATATGCCGATACCCACGTTTGCCGAGCGATCACCCTTGGGAAAGACCCAAAGATATCCTTCGGGCGCAACTTCATTGCCAAGATAGAAGATCGTTGAGTGGGGATCGATCTCGATATCAGTCATAACGTACTGTGCCCCGCTCATGATCTCCCGGACAGGTACCGTTGTGTCGATACCGCACCACTTCGAGAACTTGGACTCTACACCGTCAGCGGCTATAATAACATCGGCAGTGATGCTCGTGACCTTGCCAAGATGCTCGATTTTTGCACCCTTGACTGCCCCGTTCTCCAGGATAGGTGCTATAGCGCGGCTCTTTACCGCAATATCGGCCCCAGCGTCCGCCGCTCTCCAGACCAGCTCACGGTCGAAGAACTTCCGGTCCAGAACGTAGCCGACCTTGCTCCCTGCCTGTGCGGACGAGAGCTGCATCAGGGTTCCGTCAGGGGCAACGATCGCAGCTCCCGTCATCTCAGCTGATATCCAGCAGGGATCCGGTTCGATAAACTCCATCAGGGCTTCACGTCCGATACCTTCTGCACAGCGCACAGGGGCGCCGATAGCCGGTCGCTTCTCGACGAGGCAGGTCTTAAGCCCTTTCTCGGCCGCGGACTTTGCGGCAATTGCCCCGGCGGGGCCCCCGCCAATGACCAGGACGTCGTACTTACTTTCCATGCCTGGCCTCCAGGGCGCCTACAGGGCAGACTTTCGCACAAATCCCGCAATCCGTGCACTTCTCCTCAACAGAAAGGTATGCGTCGATCAGTTCAAGAGCGCCTTCGGGGCAGACTGATACGCAGCATCCGCAATAGCCGCAAATATCCCGATGTACTTTGAGCATTGAGTGATTATGTTGGCTTCCTGTTTCATTAATATTTACGATTCGAGAAGAGTAAAAAGATCAAAAAACGTGCAGGAGGCGGGGCTTTTTCCGCGTCTTACCCAAGGGAAACTTGCCCAAGGGAAAACGTCCCGTATTTTCCACCGCCACCGGGGTGCAGGACTACCCGGTTGTTCCGGAGTGCGTCGATTGCATCGCCGACCCTGTGATCGACAGCCCGGATCTCCGCAACCGGTGCATCGATGAGAACCGCGATCTCGTCTCCAAAGGAAGCAATGAACGACATGTACAACGCATGACATCTCTTCGTGTAGGGCGATGAAGCACCTTCAGTGGTCTGGATTATCTGGCCAAGCGAGATAATGTGAAAGTACGGAGGCCTGGGAGTCGGACTACCTCCGGAAGAGAGCTCCTTTGCCCGGTCTGCCACCCCTTTCTTTATAATCCCGCCGTCTTCCGGGCATCGCCACTTGTACTTCACCGCATCTTCGTACGAGTATTGTTTGAAACACCGAGTGCATGCGGTGCGGTTGTACTTCCCTTCTTCCGGGAAGAACCCCGCATTCATGGCAATGTCTCCGTCATTCACCGCAGAGAGGATACCTTTTATGGAAAGATTTCCGCAATTGAGCCGGTTAAATTCCCTCCCGATCTTCTCCGGCTGCGGGCTGTGGGCATCGGAATTGGTGAGGAACGGGATTTTCGCAAGCTCCGGAATGGAGGCCCCATACGAGCTGTCCGCGGAGAGGCCAAGTTCGAGGAAGTCTATTGTCTCATCCCCGTAACACCCGGCAATGCTATCAAAATAAGCATACATTGCCGTCCAGGGCGTGAAAGCGTGGGCCGGGCCGATCATCGCACCGACATCGTGGACAGCCTGGGCGATCTCTTCACCGCTTCGGTACAGGTGGGGTCTGCCGCTCGTCGTAAAACTCTTCGTCGTTCCGGCAAGCATCTCGCGGAGCTGGTCAAACTGTGCAAGCTCCTCAGCGAGAATGAGGTGATGCACGCGCTTCTGGTCTTCGACCTCCGTTGTCGGGACAACGACAATCCCTGCCTCATTCTCAAGGAACCTTTCCCACCCTTTCTGCCAGTCAGGCTGGAGGGCATCCCCGGTCCCGAGAACATTGAGACCTTTCGTTTCGCAGGCCTGCAGGAGTCTCTCCGGCTGCATGGCCCCGGAGACTGCCATAGAATAGGGTGAATGGATATGGAGGTCGACATTGACGAGCATTGGTACCGAGATGGTTGGATGTTTCTGGATATAAGAAGAGGGATTGGTTGCCGGTCCGGGAAATATTGACCGCAAACAGCAAGATTTAAACCCCGTCACTCCTCGATCCACATGTGGAGCGGATAACGGCAGTAGCGCGCGGTAAGGTCCAGGGTGTTGGGTACCGACATTTCATTGAGGGTTGCGCCCATGCAACCGGGGTGCATGGGTGGGTGAAGAACATGCCTGACGGAACGGTGCTGATGGTGGCAGAGAGTTCCCCGGCCTCGCTTGCCGATTTTATCCGGCTGGCCCGGGCGCCGGCCGAAGACGTGATAAGAGTGGAGGATATCGCTATTATACCGGGAGCAGCGACGGGTGAGTTCAGGAAGTTTTACGTAGAGTGGTAGTTCCCTTGTCGGGAATGACGTTCCAGCGGGTGATGTCATCGGGCCCGGGAGACCGGGGATGTGAGAGACTTCAGAAGTTCATCTTCTGCCCGGCGAAATGTGCCTCCAACTCCATAGTTTGCACAGTGTGCCGGAAAACCGTTGGTCCTCCCGGAAGAGAGACTGGCGACGGATCCGCTGAACCATGGCCGGGGCCTTACTCCGGAAAAATTTTGTAACGTGGGTTCATGAATTATACCGTGAATTACTTTACAATTTTTACATTCCGGGAAGGGGATTTTTTTTACGTCAGAGGACGATTTTGGTTTTCTTTCGGAAATCCAACATTCCCGGCCGGCACTCTGGGGGCCCCTTCTCAAAATGGTAAAATTTTTGGCAGGATGGTTAGTCCCAACGAGAGAAAAGACCGGACCTGACAGCAACACAGATCCGGTTTTCCTCAGCGGAATTTATTCGGATGGGATCCTGGTAAACCGGACGGATGATGCAAAAAAAGAAGCGATGATTTTTAGGATTGGATCTTCGGAAATATTATCCGATATAGGTCAGCTCTTCTTCCCGCTGCAGGCGTTCGCCTTCGACAAGACCTTCTATTGCTTTCTCCATCTCCGATGCCTTTGCGTTAAGCTGGGTCGGATCAACTGTTACCCCGACCAGCTGGGTGAGGACGGCAAGTACGTTTGTCGCGCTCATCGGGTCTACAAGATATCCGCTCGTCTCGCCCATCAGGCAGATCGCATCAATCCCCCGGGCCGCAGCAAAACCGAGCATGAGACCTGCTGCCCCGACAATCCCGCTGCCCTGCTGATCCCGTTCGAAAGTAACCCCGGCCGTTTCGATCTCCTCACGGAGTTCAGGACGGTTGACCGCCCCGATGACCCGGGGGAGATCAACAAGATGGCCTACGCCGAATCCGCCAAGGGTATAGATCCGCTTCACATGAAGCTCAGCCGCGATCTCCACATACTGGTCAGCAAGGATATAGTGCCCTTCATTGGAAGTGCTCTGGAAATCGCCGACAAGAAAGAGGATATGCCGGTCACCCGACTCGTAAAAATAGAGATCATTTCGCGGGAGGCGTGCAGTCCCGTTCTCATCGAGGATGACCTGTGGGGAGAAATAGATCGAGTTGATCTCCCCGATCTTCTCGGCGTTAAGCTCATGGATCATGTACTCCGCGACAAGTTTTCCCACCTGCCCGATCCCGGGCAGGCCTTCGATGAGGATCGGATCGACAGGATGCTTCACCTTAAAATTTTCGAAGTAACTGACCGCGATATCCTCAATCATATTTTGCCCTCCTCCGGTACGTGCCGTATCGGTCCTCAACCGAAAAACGGGCAGGGTGTGCAATTGCAGTAGCTCTGCCGCATACCGGGCAGGTCAAAGAAAGGATATAGATATGGTCTTCCGGACAGCGGCGGATACGACCGCTCATTGACTCTTCCCTGACTTGGGCTTCTTGACCAATTTGCCCTCGTCACCCGTCTTCTCGAGGACTGCGATGGCGGCATTGGCGGCCTTCTCGATCGCCTTCTCGGCCTTCTTGTAATCGGGAGCGGTTACCTTGATCCGGTAGGTCGGTGCACCGATATAGAGGATCTCAATCTCGGCCCCTGCACTTTTGGATTCGCTTGCCTTTTTCAGGGCATTCTTGATGACGGTGATGCCGTCCGGCTGGTTGGAAGTAAGGATCAGGTGCCCAGTCACTTCAACACTCGGGACCTTCACGCTCTCCCGGGCAACTTTGAGGAGAGTCTCCGAAGCTTTTTTCGGGAGCCCGAGTTTCTTTAAGGTTGTCTCAGGTTCGATAACGATATCCTCGAAAACGGGATAGAGCGCACCGTATTTATTATAGATGACATCTTCGAGGGCGGTGGCAGGTTCCCCGGAGGCCTCGGCAACAAAACCTATCCATTTCCGGGCCTTCGACTCGTTCTTCCACTCACGGATCTTCTCGCGCCGCTGGTGCTCGTTGACATCCTTTAAGGAGAGATCGATATGGCCCCGCGTCTTATCGACGTTGAGCACCTTGCAGACAATCTTCTGTCCTTCACGGATGTGATCGCGAATGTACTTGATCCAGCCCGTTGCAATCTCAGAGATGGGAATAAGCCCCTGGCGGCCACCGTACTCATCGAGCGAAACAAACGCCACGAAATCCTTGACGTTCTCCACTGTGCAGACGACCAGTTCCGATTCCTGGGGCCATTCTCTGTCCTGCATGGGTGATATCACTTGAGCTCGGCTACGATCTCAGCCTTGATGCTCGCTCTTCCACCGGTGGGCTGGGCAAGGTCATGCCCACAGACTACGCACTTGACAACCGAGCTCGCTTTCTCGAACACGGTCTGCTCGTTCTCGCAGTCTGGACACTTTACCTTGAAAAATTTGCTCCGGTTTTCCCGAATCACACGTACCATCTTTCTCACTCCGTAAGCTCGAACTTTGCGACACGGTATCCCTTGCGCAGGTGTGCTTTTCCGCACGTGACACAGCGGTACCGGACATTGATCTTCTTGGTCGGCTTGTCGCCACCGGGCACTTTCGAGAACTTGCCCATGTTTCCTATTCTGCCCCTGCGTGCTTTCTGGCGGTCAATCCAGTGCAGGCCGGTCGTCTTGCCCTTCTTTACCTTCTCGACCTCATGTACCTGGTGATTCCGGCAGAAAGGGCAATAGGTTGTGAATTTTGCTGGCATTTTCATGAAATTTTCCCCGATAATTCTGAATAGAGAATACCTACATTATTTACAAAGATTGATATTTAAGACTATGTTGCGCTCGCTCAGAACAGCAGCATTCCTTTCAGGTAGCGTCACTATATCTCCCTTCGAGAGAGTATAAACCCTCCCATCTATGCCCATGAACGATTCCATCTCCTCGAGAGCGTGGACTAGAACGCAGGGGGGGGAGAGAGGGTTTGCCGGGGCGAGAGGTGCCTGGAGTCCCGCGGGAACAGTCGGCAAAATACCATCGGTTTCTCTCTCCCCCATCTCCGGCTCGCCAATCCCGTATTCTTCTTCACTGATTACCCGTGCGGCAGGTGAGGGATGAGCTACCGGCACGTTCAGCAGAAGTATCCCCTTGCAGTGCTCGATACTGCTGGTGATCCCCTCGAACATCTCCTTCTCAGCCGGGATCATCCGTTTGACTTCCTCGCGATCGTAATAATTTCCCTCCGCATGCAGGATCGTAAGGGCGAGGATCTTCCGGGAACGGATTGCAAAGATATCGTGAATGGTCTCCTTGATGGAGTTCGTCTCGTCAATCAGGGATCGGGCCTCATCCGAAAACGGGTCGTCGAACGCGTAGACCTTCCGGATTAAGGATCCCAGCTCTGCGTGTGCCTTCTCGAAGATATCCGGAGCTACGACGGTGAGCCTTCCGGTCTCCCGTTCTGATAGGAGGATGCTGCGCAGATCGTCAAGATTCATGGTTCATTCACGCGGGATTGTGAGGATTTTGGACTACAGGTTCAGGTAATCTCAGCCATGCCGCGGCAACAGAGGAAGACCGCGACCGCTTCCGGTACTGTAGTGATACCTTTTTTCAGCTCATAAGTGCTTCCGAGCATCGGCATTTTAAGCGATACTTTAGAATCGACCTTCACCTCCCGAACCCCGAAAATAACAGCGTCCACCAGAGGATCGAACTCATGGAGCTCGCGGAATTCGAGCGGCTGGACACGCATCCCGCTTCCCCCGTGGATCGATGTCGGCATCCGTATAAGGCGCTTGGTATCAGTCGTGACCGGTTCGTCTGCGAGAGCAGCACGGGTGAGGAGACGCTTCCGGAACACCCCTTCCTGCTGGCCGAGAATGATCCCGAGCACCCGGTTTTTGACAAGCATTCCGGTCGGGTGGCGCTCTATCGCGCCCACAAGATCTTCCCGCTTTTTCAGGAATGCGGATGCGGAATCCTTGCCAATCCCTTCGATCGCAGTCAGATGTGACATAGCATCCTCTTCGGGAAGCGAGCCGAGCCAAGTGAGGTATTCGACCAGCGCTGCCCGGTACCGTGCAGGCCAGCTGTTTGATCCTGCCGGTTTTCCCGAGAGCATGGACCCGGGGTCGATGCCGGTCGCGCATATGTAATCGATCAGCTCACGGCGCTCGGCACTCCCCCAGCCGCGGAAGGCGATGTCCTTGATGTGAATATGGTATCCCCTGCCCCCAGAGAAGACAATTTCGATGGTTCTTTGGTCTATCCCCATCTCGCCGGTCAGCATAGCGAGGAGTTTCTCCATCTCCTCCTTTACCCGGGCAAGCATCTGGTCATACGCACCGCGTACGATATGATCTGCATCCAGATCGAAGATCAGGTCCGCTCCGCACCAGCCCTTATCCGCCATCGTCCCGGCATCGGGTTTCGCATAGTACGCTGTCGAATAGTAAACGTGCTGAGGAATGAGATTTTTAATGTACTCGGAGAGTTCTTCCCGACCGGCAAAACCGATATGACGGCGCATCCGCGTCTCCGTTGCACCGGGATTAAAGAGGACAAAACCCCATTCCCGCTGTTCGAGGGATGAGGGTGCAACGATCACCGTTTTTTTGTAATAATCGGAGAAACGCTGCCGGAGAAATTCCGTTGTTGCCGGGTGCATAGATGGTTCCTTTACAGCTCCTTGATCATATAGGGGCCTCTGCGTTCATATCCCTGTCTTTTGTAATATGGCCGGACGCCAATGCCGCTCATGATCGCGAGCCGGGCAGACCCTGCTCCCCGGGCGATTTCCTCTGCCCGGGCGAGGAGAATCTTCCCGTAATTCCGGTGCTGCCACTCCTCGCAGTCTGCCTCCTTTCCTATAGGTACGAGACTTCCGTAGACATGGAGTTCGCGGACAAGAGCCGACTCTTCCAGCTCCGGCCGGTAGATCATGGAGGGAAACCGGAGCCGAATGAAGCCGACGAGGGAATCTTCCGAGACCGCGGAGATGAAAACCTCCTCGCCCCCGCAGGACTCGTACTTCAGTACCTGGACCACCGTATCGGCAGCTGAGGGGAGCCGACCGATCTCGCGGCACCGGATACACCTGCATCGCTTCCCGGTCTGACGGAGCCGGTTCTGTGCAAGCTGCCGGAAATTTGAGTGCCGGGAGCCGGCAACGATCAGTTTTGACGGGATATCGCGCTGGATCCGCTGGAGCCGGGAGTATTCGGGAATGAGCGACTTTCCGTATGCAATCAGATCGATCAATTCTTCTTCAGGATAAGGGGCATACTCCCCCTGCTCCCAGAGACTTGCAATCTCAGATCCCGGGGTGACGAGCGTAGGGTAGATCTTGAGGAAGTCCGGCCTGAATCGCGGATCGCCATAGAGCGCCTCAAACATTCTCCGGTCCGATTCAATGGTTGAATTCGGGAGGTTGGGCATCATGTGGAAACCGACCTTGAGCCCGGCATCGCGGAGGAGGGTGTTTGCCGCTACGGTATCCTCAACCTTGCATCCTCGACGGTTGAACAAAAGTATTGTATCATCGAGCTGCTGCACGCCAAGCTCGACTTTTGTTACCCCCAGCTCAAGCATCCGGTCGATATGCTCGCGCCGGCACCAGTCTGGCCGGGTCTCAAAGGTGATCGCCACGCACCGGATTGGGGCAGACTCATTTTCATTCTCGACTGCAGCGACATTCCGGGGTTCCGCTGCTGCACTTCCCCCGGGGTAAGTATTCATAGCCTCAATGCAGCGCGAGACGAACTCCTGCTGGTACTCAGGTGTCCGGGCGGTCATCGTCCCACCCATTACGATGAGCTCGACCTTGTTGACTCGGTGGCCAAGCAGCTCGAACTGTTCGAGCCGTGCGTGCACCTGCCGGAAGGGATCGTACTCATGCTCCCTCGCCCGGAGTGCAGCCGGCTCTTCACCGGTATAACTCTGGGGGGATTTGAAAGGATGATCGGGACCCCCCGGGCAGGGGAGGCACTTGCCATGCGGACACGGGGAGGGGGACGTCATCACCGCGACCGGTGCGACACCTGAAAGTGTCCGCGTCGGTTTTACCATCAGGATCTTCCGGAGGGTTTCCCGTTCTTCGGGTCCCGCAGCAGCGAGAATTGCCGAGTTCTTGGGAACTGCGGGAAGTCTGTATTTCCGGCAGATATCGATCTTCACCGCAACGATTGCCTCTTCCCCGGGCCTGAGGGTGAGGATGCGGGAGATCATCTCCCGGAACGCCAGTTCCTCATCCATGACAGGTTTAATGTTCGGCCGCAACTTTTTGCGTTGCAGGTTCTTGAGAATAGTTGACCACAGGCATCTTGTGCCCATGGATATGGGTTACAATTTCCTCTCCGAGCGTAAGGAGAGCATCTTTGTGAGCCTTCTTATCCTTGTGAATGTGAACCGGGGAAATTTCGAGAGAATTGTACACGACCGTTTCGATCTCTTCGGCGGTTATGCCCTCATAGTACTTCTTGATGTGGATCATCAGCATATGTAAATGCAGCAACTCTTCCTTTTGCACACTATCACCTTCTCCCTAGCAAGTTACCTTTTTTTTGTTGGGCACATATACCTTTTTGGTGAAATTTATATCAGGAAACTTGCGGCACGTAGGATCACTCGTTGCGCTTGCAATTGGGGACGCATTGGGTGCGCCCTTGGAAGGATATGCCCAGCCTGAAGCGTGGGCGACCCAAATGCTTCCCGGTGGGCGCCATTTCCGGAAAAAGGGGCAGGTTACGGATGACACCCTCCAGGCAAAAGCTGTCGCGGAATCGCTCGTTGCATGTGGGCGCTTCGACCAAAAAGACCTTATATCTCGGTTAATTTCCGGGTATAGAGATCTGCCGGAATGGTACGGGCCAACATCGTCCTTATTCTTTGATCTGGTGCAGCAGGGCACCCTGCCGCACCGTGCCGCACTGCTGGTACACCACCGGCGTGGCGGCTCTCGTTCCAACGGGAGCGTGATGCGGGGCTTTCCCCTTGGGATCTTCCACCCGGCTCCTGAAGTCTATGAAATAAGCCTCCGGTCTTCGGGACTGACTCATCTCGATCCGGTTGCGGGTCATTGTTCCGCTTTCCTGAACACGATGGTGAGCGATATGTGCCGGGGCAAATCCAGGGCAACAGCCTTCCGGCACGCACGGGCGCTCTGTACTGATGATGAAGTTCACGCGGTGCTGGGGAATTACGATCAGCACAATATTGTACCCGGACTCGATGCAGTCGAGTGTTCGCACGCTGCCCTTTCCCGTTTCATGCATGCAAAGACGTTGGAGAAGGCGATCCTCTCTGCGATCAATCTTGGCGGGGATGCCGATACGGTGGGGGCATGTACCGGGGCCCTGGCAGGCGCATACTGGGGGCTACATTCCCTCCCCGAACGCTGGTGCAGGGAGCTTGAGGGGTACGACGAGCTGGTGCAGCTCGCTGAGCGGGTCTGGGAGAAGCGGGTGGGCTGAAGGGTGGGGGGCTCCCCCCACCGGAATGGGGTTGGCGGAATTTGCGCTCCGGCGTGACTGTGTGCGAAGCCGGGGCCGGAAAGGGGTAACAGGAGTGAGGGGCGGGGGTGTCTAGCCCAAGAGAGGCAGGGGGCGTGAACACCTCCCTAGTAGTTACCGACAATTGAATATATAGATTTTATTGGAAATTACTTTTATTTAAGTACGTACTATAAAGTTTCAATGAAGAAGCGGTATGTCGTTGAATTAACGCAACAAGAAAGGAAACACCTGACAGGAATTGTCAAGCGTGGGAAAGGCCCGGCGTATCGAATCCGACACGCGTATGTCCTGTTGCATGCAGATAAAAATAAATCCGGCAAGACCGATGAAGAGATAGCCGTTTTGTTACACTGCCATAGTCAAACAGTTTTCAATATACGCAAGAAGTATTTCGAAGAAGGACTAACTCGCGCAGTCGGGAGAAAAGCCCAGGAATCATCACCCATTCCTCGAAAACTGGATGGAGCAAAAGAGGCCCGGCTTATCACGATAGCATGCAGTCAACCGCCGGAGGGATATGCCAATTGGACCCTTGACCTCCTCGCAGACAAAATGGTTGAGTTAAAAATTGTCGAGACGATTTCAGGAAAAACGATCGGCCGCGTCTTAAAAAAACGAGTTAAAACCTCACCTGCGGCAATGCTGGGTTATTCCGCCGCAACAAAACGCTGAATTTGTTGCTCACATGGAGGATATCCTGGAACTCTATCACCGACCTTATGATCCGGAAGTTCCTCTGATTTGTATGGATGAAAAATCGGTCCAGTTACTCGGAGACTCCCGGGATTCGTTGCCAGCGACTCCCCGGTATCCCGTTCGATATGATTATGAGTATACACGAAATGGAACTGCCTCAATATTCCTCTTCACTAAAACCCCTGAAAGGAGGGAGGAGAGTTAATCCCCGCAAGCACAGAAAAAAAGTGGATTGGGCTCACGAAGTTAGAGAGTTACTCGAGATTGATTACCCAAACGCCAGAAAAATAATTCTTATCTGCGATAACCTGAACACCCACACGATTGGAGCATTTTATGAGGCGTTTCCTCCGGAGGAAGCTTCGATTCTTGTCAAACGCCTGGAGATCCATAACACCCCCATACATGGGAGCTGGCTCAACATCGCTGAAATTGAATTAAGTGCGTTATCCCGTCAATGTCTTGATCGAAGATTGATAATCTGGAATTGCTTATCCACGAAACAAAAAAGTGGGAAACTTCCAGAAACAATAACCAGAAACTGGTCGACTGGCAGTTTACTTCTGAAAGTGCAAGGATTAAACTAAAACGACTCTACCATCAATTTTAAGTGTCTATCTCTACTAGTATCATTTCCGATATTTTTGAGGGTGATTGCCCTCTCCTCCACCAGCAGTGTCAGCAAAAAAATATGGGGAGAGGATCCTGGAAATTCCGGGAATCAGGAATAAGCTTCATAACCCGCCGGAACCCTCCTGAGAGGGAGGAAGATCTAACGATGCTGTTTACACCGGGAAGTGAGGATATCTACAAAGATGCTCTGGCACTTCACGCAAACCACCACGGAAAGCTTGAGATCCGGTCCAAGATACCGCTGGTGACAAAACATGATCTCTCTTCTGCATATACTCCCGGGGTTGCAGAAGTCTGCCGGCAGATTGCGAAAGATAAGAACCTCGCCTACGCGTACACGATGAAAGCCAATACAGTCGCGATAGTGACCGATGGTTCCGCGGTTCTTGGCCTCGGGAACATAGGAGCGCATGCGGCGATCCCGGTCATGGAAGGAAAAGCTATCTTCTTCAAGGAATTTGCCGGTATAGATGCCTTCCCCATCTGTTTCGAAACTTCGAAGGAGGATTTCGCAGATCAGGTCCGGAGCATTGCCCCGGTCTTTGGCGGTATAAACCTCGAAGATATCGCAGCCCCCAAGTGCTTTGAGCTTGAGGATTCCCTCCAGGATATCGGGATTCCGGTGATGCATGATGACCAGCACGGGACTGCTGTTGTCGTCCTTGCAGCACTTCTCAATGCCTGCAAAGTGACCGGTAGAAGGTTCGAGGACCTGAACGTTGTTATCTGCGGAGCCGGGGCGGCCGGTTATGCCATCACACGACTTCTCAAATGTATCGGGTACGATACCAATGTCTGCACACGGGTGAACGAGTTGATTGTCTGTGATACCCGAGGCACGATCTTCCGGGGTCGTGAAGGGCTCTATGCGAATAAGTATAAGTTTATTATTGCTATGGAGACAAACCGGCCTGCTCTTGACGGAACGATCGCTGATGCCATGATTGGAGCAGATGTGGTTATTGGTGTATCCGCCCCGGGAATTATCACCGAAGAGATGGTCCATTCCATGAAGAAGGATCCCATTGTTTTTGCCCTGGCAAACCCGGACCCCGAGATCACGCCGGAGAGTGCGAAACGGGCTGGAGCCGCAGTCGTCGGTACTGGCAGGAGTGATTTCCCCAATCAGATCAACAATGTCCTAGCATTCCCCGGGATCTTCCGGGGAGCTCTCGATGCCCATGCCACCCGGATAACAGATGAGATGAAAATTGCAGCAGCCCATGCCATCGTGGACTACCAGAGACCAACTGCCGACAATATCCTCCCAAATATCCTTGACAAAGGGGTGACCATCGCGGTTGCAAAGGCAGTGGCGGAAGCAGCAAAGATGTGCGGATGCAGCCGGGATATATGAATTCCGGACGGAGATCTCGTTTTACCTAATTTCCTGCAAACCTCACCGGGGGTAGGAAACAAACCCTTGTGCGCCGGTACTGGTCAGCCTGAGCCCCAAAGAGACTTCTGGACCTGCTCACCGGGAGATACCCCTCAATGCATCTATCCATATCCGGTAATCTCATAATTGATCTCGGTAGCCTTGCCCGCACATTCCTTGCCATGCACAAGGAGATCTTCGACCATCTTCTTGAGAATTGCCGGAAAAATTGCACCAACCACCTCGAAGACCGGTCTCCCCTTGCAAAAAAACTTGAACGTCGGTGTCCCCAGGACACCGTACCGTTCCGCAGTCCACATGCTGGTCAGGATATTTAAGCGTGCGAACAGCACGGTATCTTTGAACTCTTGGGCATACTGGATAAAATAAGGCTCGATTATCCGGCAGTACGGGCAGGTCGAGCTGTAAAACATTACTGCCACCGGCTTCTCGCTCTTCTCAACAACCCGTTCCCAGAGAAGATCGCTTACCTCAACAAGTGTCCCGGGTTCCGGAGTCGGATCCAAAGGAGCTGGTGCTTTTTTTTTGGTTTGAACAGCCTGTTCCGCGGGATTGGCCGGCACCGGAGTTACTGGTGTTGATGGCCCGGAACCATTCGGTCTTTCAGAAGAATCTGGTTTTTGTTGATCCATGGTGCACCATCAGTGCATGATAGTGATAAACCACAGATATAGCTTTCGTGAAAAACCGTAATAGGTATCGCATAACCGGGGGACTTCAAAACCGATCTCGGTACGAGAGCGTTTCCCTGTGGGATCCAAGAGTTTCCTGTATAATCGTAATCTCTTTAAAAGAACAATTAAGTGGAGATCTGACATTGATTTACTACAATTGCCAGTCCCCGCCAGCTCTTCGGGCAGCAGGAAACCGTGCAGGGATCGAGCGATAACAAGTTCTCCCCCTCGACGATCATGACAGAAAAATGCGAAGATCCCGGTAAAAGACCCACCCCCCTCCTGGAATTTCAGAATATCACGGTATACCGAAACGATAGGAAAGTCCTGAACTCGGTCTCGGTCACCATGTGCGAGGGTGAATGTATCGCAATCCTTGGTCCCAACGGGTCAGGCAAATCCTCGTTTGTCAAGACCATTACGCGTGAATATTATCCGGTTTTGGAGGATTCGAAGCTCGTTTTCAGGATCCAGGGTAAGGAGGTCTGGGATATCTTCGATCTCCGGTCCCTCTTTGGCATTGTATCCAATGACCTTCAGAGTACCTTTGCACGGGATCTGGAGGGACGGGAGGTCATCCTTTCAGGGTTTTTCAGCAGTCTCGGGTTATATAACCGGTGCGTTACGCCATTGATGGAGAGGAGGGCGGATGAGATCCTCGAATTTCTTGAGATCGGGCACCTGGGAAACCGCAGGATGACAGAGATGTCATCGGGAGAGGCGCGGAAGTTCTTGATCGGCAGGGCTCTCATCCATAAACCGAAAGTCCTCATCCTTGATGAGCCGACAAACAGCCTCGATATGCACGCTCTTCACCACTTCCATAAAACACTCCGGAAGATCGCGCAGTCAGGGACCGGTATTATTCTTGTTACCCACACCCTGCAGGATATAATCCCGGAGATCACCCGGGTTATTCTGGTAAAAGACGGAAGGTTCGTCCTGGACGGTCAGAAAGAGGACGTCCTTACGGATAAAAAAATGGGGGAACTCTTCTCGATCCCCGCAACAATTCGCCGTGAGTGCGGTTATTACTACACGGTCGGCGATTGAGAATAAAACAATCTTTTGGTCCTGCACCCCATTCGTTCCCCTTTTTTTTATGGAGTCGGGGTACGCTTGGTGTTTACCGGATGAATAACAGCAGTATGGAACCACAGCTGTTGTGATCGAATATCTGCGTTCGTTCTCCCCAAATCTTTGCCCGAGACCGGTTTTCATCTCCTTTTTCGGAAAGGAGGTCTCTCTTGTGGGCGGCAATGATCATCCTCATTGTTATCTCAAACGCTACCCGGGATCTCTTCCGGGAAGATAAAACAAAGAATGCTGCCGAACTCATCGCTTCCCCAAGACAAGGGTTGGTCCACCGGTAAGCGGGTAAGGCTTCCCTGCTATCCCCCCCTTCTGGAAATTTTCCTAATCAAATATGTTTATATGTATTGGAGTTGATTGTGGCATATCCGCATGAAGCGATGCGGTGCAATGCCTTAAAAGGACCTCCAGAGTTGCCTTTACAACCGGGAGAAGATACACCCTTGAAACATCCACGGTTCCGGGCTGACATCTGATCAGTCCTACAACCTCACACTATCTCAATCTTTTTACAAGAAAGGGAAGATATCAAGAACGTTTCTGGTATAACTCCGGGAATCTCCGGTTATGGATTAACTCGGGAATGCGATCTCATCAGGAGAGACACTTTCGCGGCGTGCATGGCTCGATATAAATTCACCATCTTGTTCATTTGTGGTATGTTTCCCGGTGAACAGATTCACCACTTGCTTCAGAACGCGATCGCAGCCAAAACGGCAGAACACTACTTGCCACACTTGCATGAGGCCCCCTCTCCCCAGACAGATCAGAGGGCGGCAGGGACGGAGTAATATGCCAGAACGCGTCGAGACAGGAACTCTTACCGGAAATGCTCTCGGATTTACGGAGGAACTCTTCTCAGGGTGGCTCGAGCTCTACGAAGACTCCCGGGTATATCTCCATTTCATCATCTCGCGGCACAAAAACGAGCATCATACTCAGCACCTCCTGGAATCCTGGATCGATAACGGGTACGATGTACGGGTTGTCCTGCCCCGTCCGATAATGAAATATATCCTGAGAAAGTACGGATTCGAATCATCATCGGAATTTCTCCCGGATCACTATGATGGGGAGGTAGAGGTCTGGAAGAGGCCGGACTTTTCAATAGCGGAACGACGAGGAGGGACGCCGGGTTTGGAGAAAGATGGCATCTCTCTCCCGGTCATTGATTTCTGGCAGCTAGAATTTTGAGCTGGCTTTTTCTGGGAAAGTCCATCCCATTCTTCAAAGTTGAAACTGTCCCGGATAAAGTAAAAATACGTTCACCGTCTTCAACCCACATTTTTTTTAGACCGGCCGTACATTCTTGTTAATAGCGAAAGAACCCATGGTTCTCTTGTTATGGAATATTGCGGTGAATACGATGCAGATGCGAATCGGGGGAACAGAGACCGGAGCGATGGCCGGTAAGGTCCTTGATGTGAGGAATCCCGCTACCGGTGAGATCATCGAGAGTGTGCCTTCCGGGACCGGAGATGATGTCGGGTCCGCAGTTGGTGCAGCTGGGGATGCTTGCGGAACCTGGGGAAAGAAGACACCGCGTGAGCGGGGAACCATCCTCTTCCATGCGGCCCAAAGGGTGCGGGAGCAGCACAAAGACCTAGCCCGCCTTCTGACTATGGAACAGGGAAAGCCCCTCAAAGAAGCTCTCGATGAAGTCAGGGGTTTTGCCAATATTCTCGAATTTTACGCCGGGTTATCTTCCCACAGTTCCGGGGAGGCAATCCGGCTCGGGGCAGTTGGTGACGGCATCGTTATCCGCGAGCCGCTTGGAGTCTGCGGGGCGATCATCCCGTGGAACATGCCGGTCCTTATCATGGGCTGGAAGATCGGCCCTGCACTCCTTGCTGGCAACACCATGGTCCTCAAACCCGCCTCCACAACACCGCTCACCTGCCTGAAACTCGCCGCAATCCTTGACCGTGCCGGTCTCCCACCTGGGGTGCTGAATGTCATTACCGGACCCGGGGAAGAGGTTGGTGAGGCCATCATCCGCCATCAGGCCATAAAAAAGATCTCCTTCACCGGTGATACCGCCACGGGTGAAAAAATCCGAAAGCTCGGGAGTCTCAACCAGAAGGAACTGGTGCTTGAACTCGGCGGATCGGACCCTATGATCGTTATGGACGATGCAGATCTCAGAACGGCGGTCGAAGGAGCCATACGGGGCCGGTTCTACAATGCGGGGCAGACCTGCACTGCGGTAAAACGGTTGTACGTTCACGAGAAGATCGCTGACCATTTCACCCGCGAACTAAAAGACCGGGTAGAGGCTCTCACAGTAGGAAACGGCCTTGGAGCGAAAGTCGACATGGGTCCGCTGAATAGCGCGGGCCAGAGGGAGAGAATTGCGGTCATGGTCGAGAGTGTCCGGTCTGCAGATGAAGGGACCATTGTTACCGGAGGCTGCGAGATGCGGGGAAAAACCTTCGAGAACGGGAATTTTTACCGGCCTACACTCGTGGCCGGAGTCGAGCCGGAGAGCCGGCTCGTTACCGAAGAAGTATTCGGGCCGGTCCTTCCGGTCATGACAATTCCTGATCTTGCGACCGCCATCCGGGAGGCGAACAATACCCGGTATGGGCTCGGGGCTTCGATCTGGACGAGGGATATCGGGAACGTCAGGAGGTTCTTTGATGAGGTACATGCAGGCATTGTCTGGGTGAACCGGCACCTGACGGTACCACCGGAGGTCCCGTTCGGGGGGGTGAATGCCAGTGGTATCGGGCGGGAGAACGGGCAGGATGCGCTTGACGGTTATTCCCGGACAAAGACACTTCTTCTTGGATGGTGAAGGGGAAAAAGAGAGATTTTTTTTATTTTCAGCTGGTCATCTTTCCTTTTTCCGGATTGCACAGATGGCAATCAGAACTGCCGGCAGGCCAGCCACTGCCATCACGGGGGCAGGTGACTGATTTGTGGGTGGAACCGGGGTTGATACCGTGGTCGGGGGCCCTGTCGGGGAGAGATATGTCACCGTTGGTGAGGCTGGTGCCACAACCGTTGTTGCCGGCAGGGCCGGCAGCAGAGCGAACGATGTCGAACCGGTCACGGTCACCGTGACACCGGAGACCGTTACCAAGTACTTGTCCGGTTTCCATGTTGAGGTATCAGCAGTAAAAACCCAGTGGTTCAGGCCGTTTGTTCCCGGAACGACCTTGACGATTCCTGAAGCCCCGGAGAACTCACCGGACTGGCTCTTTTTGGTTGGCTGGAAGGATTCTGAGTAGATAGTAACGGACAGGTCATCATTGACCGCGAGGTTCGTCGATCCCTGGAAGGTGATGGTATCACCAACAGCGTGCGTGCCCACCGGGTCGATGAATGCAGTTGGAGATCGTATCGTGAACGCAACCTGAACAAAAGTGTCGTCGATATCCTGGCTGCTGATGGCCTCCATAAGCGCCAGGGCAGCGTTTGGATTCTGGAGGCTGCCTGCACCCGTAAGGCTGAAGATGGATGTCCCGGCACCGGTCATCTGGTTGGTAACCTTGCCGGTCGCCGCGTCATACGTGATGTCCAGCCGGCCGTTCATCATCGGGTGCTGGACAAGGACAACGTACTGGCCGGGAGCGAGGTTCTGGGTATCTGCGGGCCGAAGCTCGTATGAATAGGTATTATCATTATTCACCTGCGTTGTCGCAACTTTTACGTAATTGGGCCCGATGATCCAGATCTGAAGTCCCGCATGAGGATGGCCGGTGACGATGCCATTGATATACACTGGGTCTCCGTTCGAGATGGTTCGGCTTGCTGTCCCCCCAGGTGAGAGCGTAAGCGCCAGAGCCGGAGCGGCCATAAGAAGCGCAAGTATGCATAATGCCGGGAGTATCCTGCGCGATGCAGTTGAGAAAAATGGTGTGACCATGATCGTACCAAACCTACCTAATGGATTCATGTAATGCCGGAAGAAAAACTTGCTGATGAGTGAAAAAAATACTACTGTGTGCTGGTGCCGAACCCTGCCCCTTCCTTGGTGCAGATTGCCTTTTTTCCTATTGACCCGAATCGTGACCCGGTCCCGGCAGGATCAACGCACTCGTCCCCGCGCAATCAGAATCGATGAATACAGCACCGGATCGATACTTTTGAGACGAAAATTTTATCGTCATTGGGGGATGAGGGATACGGATTTTGCGATCCGGCGATCCGATCCCCTTGTAATTTCCGGAACCAATTCCGGGTGAGACGGGAGACTTATCCGGTCGGGATAAGGGTAGCCTGATTGCAGAAAAATGATCTCGTCCCGATGCCCGGGGGGTGAGATGATCACTACTTTGGGGAAGAGCCCGTTCGGACGAGAGAAGATATCCCGTTCATCTGGAAAAAACGTCCCTGTTTTTTTCCAGGTTTCTCCTCTTTATATGGATCCGGTTATAACAGAAGAGTGATACCGGGTAGACCGGAGGAGGAGATAAAATGCTCAACCAGACGAAGACCAACGCACCGCTGGCAACGTTCGTGCTCTGCCTCATCTGCATCTCGATCGCGCTCGCTGATCTTGTGACATTCTTCTAAACAGAGAGAGATTTTTAGGCAGAGAAAATTGGAGTGGGAGGAGTAAGCCTCCTTCTGTTTTAGCGGCATTCAGCTATCGCGCCAAACCTGGACGGAAGACCGGGCGTCCTGTTGTCCTGTTCTGGCTTGCACCCGCAGGGATTCGCCGTTTCAACGTATCCTGTTCTTTATGGCTCAACGGGTTACTCGCACGGTCGCCCGTGCTTCTCGTCTCGCGACTCAAAACCGCATCATCGCAAAGAACAGGCCGTACCGTTTCTGTGCCATTGCCGTGACTCTCGCCACCCGTACTTGCGTACGGCTGCGTGCCCGGTGGGTGGGGGGACTTTCCTCAGCAGCGTGTAACCGCTACCGTCTGCCGCTCTCTCCCTCTCCTCTCAGAATGGGTTGCGGTACGAGATAAGGGCAACGCTGGATCCTACCCGGCCAAAAACCGGTTCCCTCATCCTTATCCTTCGACAGGTTGTTAAACAATGTAAGTATAAGTCAGGAGCAGATGCGGAGGGGCTGAGATGGACCTGCTTACCGATCATGAGGGGAACCTTGCCTTACAGAGTGTACGGAATACCATTGAGAATGCAGTCGCGGGAAGACCGGTGCCTGCACTCAAGCTCACCCCGGTCTTTCAGGAGAGACGCGGAGTCTTTGTAACGCTGACCAAAGAGGGGTCTCTTCGGGGATGCATCGGATACCCGTACCCGGTCCTTCCGCTCGGGGAGGCACTTGCCCAGGTTGCGGTTGGTGTAGCTCTCGAGGATCCGCGGTTCCCACCAGTAATTGAGAGCGAACTTGCAGAAATTGCGGTTGAGGTGACGGTGCTGACCCCGCCGGTCGCGATCACCGGCCCACCGGATGAGCGCCTGTCGCATATCGAGCCCGGCCGGCACGGCCTCATTATCCGGGGGATGGGAAGGAGCGGCCTCCTCCTTCCCCAGGTCTGCACGGATTACCACTGGGACGCCCGGACCTTCCTTGACCAGACCTGCATCAAGGCCGGCCTCCCACCCCATCTCTGGCAGAACAAGAGCGTCGAGGTCCTCACGTTCGAGGGGCAGATTTTCTCCGAGCACCGTTAAGGTTTCATCCCCCCTGCCCGGGAGGTACAGGGCAACCGTTTAACCTGATCACCGCACATATAGTGCGACATAAACGGGAGCGGTATGGCGATAGCATTCGAGAGTCTGTACAGCGACATAGCAGGACGCTGCGGGAAACTGACGGTTGGCAGGAAGACGATAAAGACGCCAGCGCTCCTCCCGGTCATCAACCCCCATCTAAACCTGGTCACCCCAAAGGAGATCCGGGGGATGGGAGTCGAGGCTATCATCACCAACGCGTACATATTCTCCCAGAGCAAGCAGTACCGCGAGCAGGCTCTTTTAGAAGGGCTCCACAAAGTTCTGGACTTCGATGGCGTCATCATGACCGACTCCGGCTCGTTCCAGCTCTCGGTCTATGGACAGGTCTCCGTCTCGAATATCGAGACCCTCTCCTTCCAACGGGATATCCAGAGCGACATCTGGGTCCCGCTCGATATCCCGACCTCCCCTGCATCCGATCGCAAGACTACGGAACGCGAGCTCGCGATAACCATGGAACGACTCGCGGAGGCACGAGAGACGTTCGGCCCGGACGCCCCCCTGGCCGGACCGGTTCAGGGCGGGATCTTTCCTGACCTGCGGGAGGAGGCCGGCAAAGCAGTCGCCGATCTCGGCTTCCCGTTCTGCCCTGTCGGCGCCGTGGTTCCCCTCATGGAGCAGTACCGGTACCGGGATCTCGTCACGGTCGTCATGGCCGCAAAACGGACGCTCCCGCGTTCGGCCTGCGTCCATCTCTTCGGCGCGGGCCACCCGTCCATGTTCGCCCTCACGACCGCGATGGGCTGTGATCTCTTTGACTCGGCTGCGTACGCGCTCTATGCAAAGGAGGGTCGGTACATGACAACCCACGGGAGTTACAAGCTCGCCGAGCTCACTGAGCTCCCCTGCGCCTGCGGTGTCTGTCGAACCCATTCCGCAGAGGAGATCCGGAGTTCTCCTCAGCGCGAACGGCTCCTTGCACTCCACAACCTCCATGTGACTATCGCCGAGATCGCCCGGATACGACAGGCCATTGTTGATGGCACGCTCTGGGAACTCGTAGATGAGCGGTGCCGGGGTCACCCGCAGCTCCTGGCCGGGTACCGGCTCCTCACGAGCGAGGCCCCGGCGCTCGACCGGGTCGACCGGGTCTCGAAGCGCCGGTTTTTCTACCGGGGGGACGAGAGCTGTACACGGACAGAAGTTATCCGGTACCAGGAGATGCTTGCCCGGTTCCGGCCCGGAGAGAACGTCCTTGTTGCATTCGATGGCGGTGCACGGGAAGGCTTTGACGAGATATACCTCTTCAAGCCCCCGTTCGGCCCGTTCCCCAAAGAGCTGAAGGAGACCTTCCCCATCGGGCAGAGCGAGATCCCGGAGTGGGACGAGGCCATGGTCCGGCAGGGCTGCCGGGGTATCCGTGCTCTTGCGGACAGTCACCCGGAGAGCACGATTACTATCGGGTGCAGCAGGCGCTGGGAATCAATCGTCCGGCAGGAAGTTTCGGGTTGCGGGGTGCTGACCGAATGAGCCGCTTCGATATTCGGAAGCGGGACGGACTTGCCCGGACCGGAACCTACAGTAACGGCACGGTGACTGTCAGGGTTCCCTCTGCACAGGATATGGAGACACTCTTACCCGATCTTGCAGGACTTCATCTTGCCAACCTCCCGCTTGCGGCCCCGGCCTCACTTGCCCGGGAATTCCCGCCTCCCGCAGGGATGCAGCCGATCCCGCTCCACCCCCACCTCCCCTCCGCTGCGGTGAGCGGGGACTGCGTGATGGTGCCGTGCTGGAAGATCGCTGCTTCCAACCCCCGCACTTACGTGGATATGCTGGTCGGGCTGAAGGAGAAGACCGTACCCGACGCCGCGTGGTACGCCCCCGCTTCTGCCCTCCCGTCCACGGTTCATATCCTCTGCTACTCGGGCTTCGATCTCTTCGACTTCACTGCCGTTGACCTCAAAGCTGCACAGGGCAGGTTCTGCACGCCCGAAGGCGATCTACCGGCCGATGCAATGGAAAGCGGTATCTGTACCTGTGACGGCTGCCGGAGAAAGGACCTGAAGGAGCATAACCGTCAGGCTCTCCGGAGCGAACTCGCACTTGTTACCCGGTTCATCGAGATGACAGAGCTCCGCGATCTTGTTGAAGCACGGTGCCGGCTCGAGGCTGGACAGGTTGCCATCCTGAGGCACCTTGATAACCGGTATATCTTCATGGAGCCACGGCTTCCGGTTGCCCGGGGTGGAGTTATGCGGGCGAACTCTTCGGAATCCATGCAGCGCGCTGAGATCCGCAGGTTTACGGAACGCGTACTCTCGCGCTACCTCCCCCCAAAGACCGATGTCGCCGTTCTTCTCCCGTGTTCAGCGAGGAAACCTTACTCCCTCTCCCAGAGTCACAAACGCTTCCAGCAGGCCATCGCAGGCAGGGCCCACGAATTGATTGTCACCTCCCCCCTCGGTCTTGTCCCCCGCGAGCTTGAGACCATCTACCCGGCCGGGCACTATGATGTCCCGGTCACCGGTTACTGGGACGCGGAAGAGTGCGCTGTCATCGCCGGGACCCTCGCCCGGTACTTCGCCCGGTTCCCGTACCGGCGGCTCATCGCCCATCTCGAAGGCGGCGCGCTCGCGGTCGCCCGACAGGCAGCATCATCGTGCGGGATCGCGCTCGAATGTACCTGCGAAGAGAACCCGACGAGCGATGCGGCTCTCAAATGCCTCGATGCAGCCCTCGCAGGTGAGCGCCGGATAAAAGATGACCGGCTCCATGGGATGCTCTCCTGGCAGTTCGGTTGCGACATTGATACAAAAGGGACGAATCTCCGCGGGCACTTCCCGGAGCTCTTCTATAGCCGGAATAGTGTCCAGATCTTCTCCATCGATACGGTCTCCGGGTTGTGCAGACCAACCATGGACGGCTGGAATATGATCCCGGAAGGATACCGTGTTCATATCGACGATTTTATCCCGGAAGGCGATGTTCTTGTACCGGGTGTTGTCAACGCCGACCCTCAGATTCGCGATGGCGATGAGGTGATTGTGGTCGGAGCGCGTGCACTTGCTACCGGGAAGGCTGCACTCTCCGGTGAGGAGATGCTCAGGGCCCGGCGCGGGATTGCAGTCCGGGTGCGTAAGATAAAGAGGCTCTGAGTCGGATGAGTGAGAATACATCTGCATCCTATTCCCGATTATTCAACACACAAATCTGAGACCGGATCTGATGAGAGTGAGATAGTGATGAAAGAGAGGAGAAGTGACCGGGTTGTTCCTTATTGAGAAGAGCGATCGGCTGGCCGATAAAATCCACCAGATCTGGGTGCGTGCACCCCACGTCGCCCACCATGCAAAGGCAGGGCAGTTTGTCATATCCAGGATCGACGAGAAAGGCGAGCGTATCCCGCTCACGATCTCAGCCGTTGATGGCGACTCGATACGCCTCATTTTTATGGCCATCGGAAAGACCACCACGCATTTATCGACACTTAGAGGTGGCGATCATATCCAGGATATCGCCGGGCCGCTGGGAAAGCCAAGCGAGATCAAAAAGTATGGTACCTGCGTGCTGGTCGGGGGCGGTGTCGGGACGGCCAGCCTCCCCATCATCGCCCGGGAGCTGCGGGCTGCGGGCAACCGGGTCATCGGCATTGTCGGTTCCCGGAATGCGAGCTTCCTCATCCTCGAAGACGAGATGACCGGTGCATGCGACGAGCTCCATATCACGACCGATGACGGTTCGAAGGGCTTCCACGGCTTCGCGGCCGACATGCTCAAGCAGGTCATGGCAGAAGAAGAGATCGATGCGGTCTGGATCATCGGGCCTGCCATTATGATGAAGGTCACCTGCGAGGCCACGCGTGATGCCGGGATCAGGACATTTGTCAGCCTCAACCCGGTCATGGTCGACGGCACCGGCATGTGCGGGTCCTGCCGGGTCACGGTCGGAGGGGAGACGAAGTTTGCCTGTGTCGATGGCCCGGAGTTCGACGCACACCAGGTAGATTTTAACGGATTGATGCTCCGGATGAGGACTTACCAGCTCGAAGAGAAGGAGTCGCTCGAACGTTTCCAGGAGCACCAGTGTGCCTGCAAGGGGAGTGGACGCCATGCGTGATCGTCCGGTCGAGCAGCGCATCCAGGATTTCGCCGAGATCGACAACGGCTTCTCGCCGGAAGAGGCGATGGCAGAGGCAGACCGCTGCCTCCAGTGCAAGAGACCGCTCTGTGTCACCGGCTGCCCGGTCAATATCGAGATCCCGGCTTTCCTTACGGAAGTCGCGGCCGGGAACTTTAAGAGAGCGGTCGCAATCATCAAGGAGCAGAATATTCTCCCGGCGATAGCAGGTCGGGTCTGCCCGCAGGAGTCCCAGTGCGAGGGGCTCTGCCTCCTCGGGAAGAAGGGCAAGCCTGTCGCGGTCGGGGCACTGGAACGGTTCGTTGCCGACTATGAACGGGCCCATGGGACTACCCCCCCCCAAAAAAAAGCCGCGACCGGGCGAAGCGTTGCGGTTGTCGGGGCCGGGCCGGCAGGCCTTACCGCGGCAGCCGAGCTCGCCCGGGCCGGCCACGCGGTAACTCTTTTTGAATCTCTCCACGAAGCCGGCGGCGTTCTGATGTACGGTATTCCGGCCTTCCGGTTGCCAAAGGAGATCGTTTCGGCCGAGATCAATGCAGTTCTTGCCCTTGGCGTCGGGCTTAAGCTCAACCATCTTGTCGGGCGGAGCGTGTCCCGGGAGGAGCTTCTCGCGTATGATGCCGTCTTCATCGGGACCGGGGCGGGCCTCCCTTACCTGATGGGACTTCCGGGCGAGCATCTCCCGGGCGTCTACTCGGCAAACGAATTTCTGACTAGGGTCAACCTGATGCGGGCCGACAAGTTCCCGGTCTTCGATACACCGGTAAAGAGAGGGAGCCGGGTTGTCGTTGCGGGCGGGGGGAATGTGGCGATGGATGCGGCACGCGTAGCCCTCCGGCTTGGCGGGAAAGTGACACTTGTCTATCGCAGGCGCGAGGAAGATCTCCCGGCCCGTGCTGCCGAGACTGCCCGAGCCAGGGAAGAGGGGATCGAGTTTTTGATGTGTGCGAACCCGGTGAGGATAATCGGGGATCAGGTTATGACCGGCGTCGAATGTGTCCGGATGGAGATGTGCGCTCTTGATGCCTCGGGAAGGCCGGAACCTGCGCCGGTTGAGGGGAGCACCTTTACGATCGATGCCGATCTCTTTATTGAGGCGATAGGTCAGGGACCAAACCCGCTCCTCATCAGCGAGATGCCCGAGCTGAAGCGGGGGAGACGCGGCAACCTCGAGGTCAGCCCTGAAGGTAAGACAACTCTCCGTCACGTTTATGCTGGCGGCGATGTCGCAACAGGGGCTGCAACTGTCATCCTTGCAATGGGTACGGCAAAGAAGGCGGCTCATGCCATTGACCGGATGCTGAAAGGCGAATAAGATCCCCTGATACTCTCTTCTTCATGACTTTTACCCGGCACGATTTTTGATTCAGATCGTCCCCAACCCGTCCCCACACTCTCCTTGCCAACGGTTCCGATTCAATCTCCTGCCTAAAGCGGGCACCTCTCTGCCCTTCAATCCCGACCGTGTCTCAGGCAGATCTTCACCGGCGGATCTGCAGGCGCTGGCGGGAGGTGAATGCCGATTTTGGATAGCGGGATATCCCCCGGAACTGACCCTTCGGCTGGACGATCCGGAGATGTCCCGGCCTGGATCGATCCGGATCCCGGCTCTGGTTTGCGCAGATTCGATCCTTTGCGGCTAGATCAGCGATGGCGAGATCGTTCTTGTAAGACCCGATGGCACCATAAGGAGGGGAAGTCCGGCTTCGTGCTGTCTTGGGCGCGTGGAGAGATCGGGTCGCACGATAAAATCCCCGGCAACCCGGGAAACTCATCGACCATCCGGACTTGCTCTCTTCGCCCGAAGCAGTTGAGGCCTCAAGGAAAAATCGGAGGATCATAACAATTCCCCCGTGCGCAAAACCCGGAATAACCGTTCGCCATACGGTAGCATGAATCCGGGACATTATTTAAAAAAAATCCCGACGGATTTTTGTGTACAACTCAACCGATCAGCACCTTGCCGGTGCGAGGGTGCGAGCGGACAGAACCCGGAGGAAACCGAAAAGGGGTGCTAGCCGGGTTCATTTGCGGCCCCGGTAACGGTGAAGACCAGTCTCTTCCCGAAAGCCTTCTCAAACGCCTTTCTCTCCCCTTCAATCCCCCAGATCTCCAGGTGGCAGTCCCCGCGGGCAATAACTTCAAGGTGAACTTCTTCCCGGTTTGAGGATGTGAACCTGACCTGCTGGATAAGGGCGGCATGACTGCGGTCAAGGCTCTCGGCCAGACGGAGGAACATGGCGAGCGTTCGCATCAGCTCGCGCTCCTGGGGATCCAGTTCAAGAATCTCTGGATCCTTCTTGCGCGGGGCTTTTTTCCGGTGGAACCGGGCGAGGTTGGCGATAATTGTGACTTCTTTCTGGTCGAACCCGAGGATCTCGGAATTCCGGATAAGGTAATAGGAATGGGCATGATGGTTGGTGTAGGAGATGAACGAGCCGACATCGTGAAGAAAGGTTCCGTATTCGAGAAGTTCCCGTTCGTGATCGCCCAGCGTATGAAGTCCGATCTCCCGGGCGCTGTCAAAGAGGTCGAGGGCAAGACTTGTAACCGTCCGGGCATGGACCTCGTTGATCCCACAGGATCTCCCCAGCTGGAGGACACTCCGCTCCCGTGGAGATAGTTCACCGAGAAGGGGGAAAGCATCCATTCTTGAGAGATAGTCGACAAGGAGCCCGTCCTGCAATCCACGGGTCGTGATCGTTATGGAATCGAGCGAGAGCTCTCTCATGAATACGTCGAGTATCGCGGCACCGCCAATGATAATATCTGCGCGCTCGGGATTGATGCCCGGCACTTTCCGGCGTTGTTCCAGGGGAAGGGAACAGAGGTGATCGATGACTTTCCGGAGATCTTTAGCGGAGAGGGTGGAGGTCTGCGCCTCGCCGGTATGCGGAAACGCTCTCCGGGCGATCTCCGCAAGGTTCATGATGGTACCGGAGCTGCCGATTGCAAGCTCTGGAGCGTGCTTTTGAATCTCACCGAGAGACTGGACTATGCTGTTCTTAATATGCCGCTGGATTTTCCTGTACAGATCCGAAGGAACCGGACCGGTCTGGTTGCGGGGCAGGTAAATATTGGAGAGACGGATCGCGCCGAGCTTGAAACTCTCCAGGAATGTATAGTCCCGTTCGTCGCCGACCGCGATCTCGGTGCTCCCTCCGCCGATATCGATGAACAACGCCTTTTTGTCTCCGATGGGGGTGGCACTTGCCACCCCAAGAAAGATCAGTCGCGCCTCCTCGCGGCCGGATATAACCCGGACATCAATCTGGGATTCGAGCCGGAGCCGGTGCAGGATCTCATTCTGGTTGGCAGCTTCCCGCAGGGCTGAGGTTGCCACCGCAACAAATTCCTCGGTATTGAATGCACGCCCGAGTTCTTCGAGTCGCTTGCAGACCGTGACTACCCGCTCGGTTGCTTCCGGGGTTATCTCCTCGTCATCAAACTCTCCTTCGCCCAGCCGTACCTGCTGTTTCTGGCGGGAGAGGATGGTATAGGATTGATTCGGATTGAGCCGGACGATCAGCAGGCGAACTGAATTTGTCCCGATATCCAGGAACGATACAATCCGGCCGGCCGGATCAGGCTTTTTCGATCTCACAGGATCACCACCTTTCGCGCGAACACTTCCGAGATGAGATCCGATTTCGCAAGGGCACGTGCTCTCTCAAGCGGGATATCTCCGGTTGCTTTCAGCTCTACCCGGATCTCGCCCTGACCAATCGCACACACAATGGACTCAACCGCCCCATCGTGACGGGGATCCATACCATCCGCAAACCGGAGGAGCGCCGCAAGCGTCTTGGTTACATTTTTTTCCGTTGCGCTCATGAGGAGCGAATAGAGGATATCGCTCTGTATTTTTAATCTTTTACGGTGGGCGGAGACGATGACGCCGATAACCGAGCGATCACGGAGATCGAAGGAGAGATGCTCGTCACGGAGGATCATCTCCCTGCTCATGACCTGGTGGCCTCTCCGGCCGAATTTCCACCCGATATCGTGGAGCATTCCTGCACATTCCAGGAGGAAGCGCTCCCGGGAACCCAGGTTATGAAGCTCACGGGTCTGGTCGAAGAGGTCAAGCGAGAGCCGGGTTACCTGGAGGGCATGGCTGACCATGGACGGTTCGTCCCCGGCAGATAACAGAACGGACGGCCGGACACTCTCCTCGGGGAGATTTTGGGGGAGAGAGAAAACGGCTTTCCGTCCATCGAAGAGCGCACTCCTAAATTCATCCCAGATCCCTGCCCGTCCAAGTGAACTCCAGTACAGGATCATCTTCCGGTGGAGAATGTGCCGTTGCTCCTCCCGTTCATGAAGAAACATGCGGATCCCGGTGAGGGTGTGCGGGGAGGCGTCATCTTTCCCGGTGCCGGAACGTGTACGGCTCCGCTCGCTGACGATCATTGCCGTAAGGGTATCGATCCATACGTCGCAATCATGAATATCGCCAAGAATCTCCTGGACTTTCTTTACCCGGACCAGGAACTTGTCCAGTCCCAGCCGGTAAACCGGGCTGTAGACTTCGATAGTATACCTGAGTTTTTTCCCAGCAATCCGCATCTGATGATGCTCGGCGATGGCATCGGGATCAGAGAGATACGGCTCATATCCTAGCAGGGTGTCAAGCCTCCTGCCGATCCGCTCAGCTGCTACTGCGGGAACGCCCGCAGCAGCCGCTCTCCGCGGAGTCTGGCGTGTTTCAGACGACAAAGCGGTGAGCGCCGATTG
This sequence comes from Methanoregula sp. SKADARSKE-2, assembly GCA_030919125.1. Lineage (GTDB taxonomy): Archaea > Halobacteriota > Methanomicrobia > Methanomicrobiales > Methanospirillaceae > Methanoregula. Next base: position 118,980 of record CP121470.1, on the reverse strand, counting down.
CATCTCTTCAAGAACCCCGCTTTTCTGGAAGGCATCCAGCGCGGTTACGACACGCTTCTGGAGTTTTGCGCGTCTCCGGGTCAGGGCAGTGAGAAAGACCTCCATCTCCCGGGTGAGCGGATCGGCGATCTCATCGACAGGTCCGCCCCTCCCTTTCCGGTTTCGTTTGATGGAAGATTTCAGAAAATCTATCTGGACATCGGTATCCCGGGCCTCCCCCAGAGACTGGGTTATCTTCCGGAGTTCTTCCATCCATATCCTGTATTGTCGTGGAGGAAAGCAGGGGGCAAAGAGCGGGAGCGCAGCCCGGAGACGTCGGGAGGCCACGCGCATGCGATGGATGTATTCGATATCATCGCTCGTTTTTACACCATCAACTTCTTTGATGAACGCGGTAAGGAGGGGCTGGAGGCGCACGGTCCCAAACCAGCAGGTACCCGCACCGGCAGGGAGGGAATCAGGATCCGGCATCATACCACGATCCACGATGCGAGAGGAGCCATGACTGCACACCCAGAGGTTCTTTTCCGGCCTGAGGAGTGGCCCGCGTGTAGGTTCCCTCTGGCGTGAGAATCCGGAGTTTTTCAGTATCGTTCAGCTGGGCCGGGATAATACTCTCGGTGAGGACCGTCCGTATCCGTGGATTCTGGATAGGATAAAGCACCTCGACCCTGCGATCGAGATTGCGGGGCATCAGGTCGGCACTTCCAAGGAAGATCTCCGCATCCCCGCCATTGTGAAAGTAGTATATCCGGGCATGTTCAAGGAAGCGGCCGACGATTGCACTCATGCGTATGGTCTCGCTAACACCCGGTATTCCGGGTTTCAGGCAGCAGATGCCTCGGATCTGTAACTCGATCCTTACGCCCGCCTGCGATGCCCGGTAAAGCGCAGCGATACAGACCGGGTCAACGAGTGCATTCATCTTGAACATCAGGTACCCGTCCCCATGGGTCTTCTGCCGATCCATCTCGCGCTCTATCTTCCCGATGATCGATCTCCGGAGCGTGACCGGCGCAACAAGAAGTTTCCGGTAATGTTCGATCCTCGCGTACCCGGTCAGGAAGTTGAAGAGCTCTGAGATGTCCTCCCCGATCTCCCGGTCGCAGGTGAAAAGGCCAAAATCGGTGTAGATCCGGCTCGTGGATGCATTGTAATTGCCGGTACCGAGATGCATGTACCTGCGGATACCATCCTTTTCCCTGCGCACGACCATACAGAGTTTGGCATGGACTTTCAGCCCGACTACCCCGTACACCACATGGACACCCTGGCTTTCGAGCGCGCGGGCCCAGCCGATATTGTTCTCTTCATCGAACCGGGCCTTGAGCTCGATGAGGGCTGCAACCGCTTTCCCGTTCTCCCGTGCCTCCATCAGGGCTTTGACAACGGGGGAGTTTGCCCCGGTCCGGTACAGGGTTATCTTGATCGCAAGAACATCGGGGTCGTGGGCAGCCTGCTGGATGAAATTGACCATGGGGGAGAAACTGTCGTACGGATGATAGAGGAGAATATCGTGCCTCCGGATCGCCGAGAAGATATCTCGGTCCTCGCCGAGTTCGGGCGGCAGGGCAGGTGCAAACGGTGCATCCTTGAGATCCGGGCGATCGAGCGAGAGGAGCTGCATAAGATCTGCCATCCCAACCGGGTGAGCCACACGGTAGAGCATGAAGGAAGGTACGCCCAGTTTGGTCTCGAGCATGTGGCAGATTGTGGCGGTCATGGAGCTGTCGACCTCAATCCTGACGGGTTTACCCCGGGCACGCTGTTCCATGATCTCCTCGACTGTGGTGAGCAGATCCGATGCTTCGTCGACTTCAATCTCCAGATCCGCGTCCCGGGTAATACGGAACGGGTAGGCTGCAACGACCTCCATACCCGGAAAGAGCGCAGTTACATTGGCGGCGATGATATCTTCAAGGTAGACGAAATGAACGCACGAATCGTCGCCATGGCCAGCGTCCCTCTCATCCGGTACCCGGACCAGCCGGGAGAAGAGGTTCGAAGGTACCTTGACACGGGCAAAAAATTCCTTCTGCTTCTGGTCACGGACGATGATAGCAAGGTTAAGGGAGAGGTTAGAGATAAAGGGGAACGGGTGGGAGCTGTCGAATGCAAGCGGTGTCAAGACCGGGAAGATCTCATCCATGAAAAGCCGGTGCATCACTTCCTTCTGGCGGGGATCAAGACTGTCGTACTTGTGGATGTGGATCCCCGACGCGGCAAGCAGGGGGTGAATCTCCTCCTTCCAGGTGCGGGCCTGTTCATCGAGATCCGGGAGGAGCGTCCTCTGGAGGGCATCGAGCTGCTGTGCAGGGGTCATACCATCCGGCGGTGCCTTCAGGACCCCTTTTGTCAGCTGGCGCTGGAGACCCGAGACCCGGATCATAAAAAATTCGTCGAGGTTGTTGGCAAAGATCGCAAGGAATTTTACCCTCTCCAGCAACGGGTGGCGGTCATCCTTTGCCTCGTCAAGAACGTGCCGGTTGAACGAGAGCCAGCCGATCTCCCGGTTGGTGTAGAGAGCGGGATCCGTAATCGCGTATTCTTCTGGCATGAAACACCTCAGGCCCGTTTCCGAATGACCTATCGTTTCGTATATTCACCATTGGGAGAATGAGCATATAACTCTGTATCAAATTCCCTGACGGAATGCTCCGGGCCGGAGAACGCAGGGCAGGAGATTATCACAGAATTCTTTGAGGCGTCCAGGATAGACGATCCCGCAGGCTTTGCGAGTGGAGAATGGCAAAAGACGTATTTATTTTTGGGCTTATCTGTTTACCGGAGTAAGAAACGGGGTTGATGAAGTTGTCACCTTCTCTGATTCACGCGGGAAGATCCTGTGCCAGCCCCGGCCTTTTGGTCGAGAAACTCTGGTGAGGAGAAAGATAAGAGTGAGGCGATCGAATGCCAGCATATCCGGAGAAATCTTAAACGCCGGGCTGAAGATTGATCCTCAGATCTTGTGTCCTGTGCCCATCTGAACGGGAAAAATGGGGAAAACCGGCACTTCTTTGTTGACCCGGGGAATCGGAAAATGCATATTTTACGGCAGCGGAACAGGCGGGATAATCCCCGGGACAGATATCTCCAATTTACTCTCCTTACCCGTTAAAGTGGTGCCCCCGGTGGATATGTTCGATGTACTCCTTTTTCCGGTGCTCGCTTGCGTTGACCGGGGGTTTCAGGTACCCGATCTCCGGTGTCTGAAGAGCCGGGCAGAACGGGCAGAGAGCGGCGTCAACATCGTTTGCTTTCGTCCGGACCGGACAATAGTAAATTCCCTCGATGACTTCGACTTTGTCACCGCCGGGGAACACCATCCCGACCGGGTGGCCCGGCACTGCCTGGACGAACATGCAGAATCCGGCCAGAAGAAATTTTAAGAGACGGAGCCTGCTCCCTTCATCCCGGGGCGGGCAGGCCTCAGCGACCATCTTCCCGTACGCTCTCAATTCCGGGTCCAGAAGTTTATCCATCCGTCCAAATGTACCCTGCTGGTGCATCAGCCGCAGGGTCTGGTAGGTCCCGTGCAGGTGGGTATTTATCGTCTCTTCAAGGCGTTGGCGGTACTCCGGGTTATATTCCTGAATACTGCTGGAAAAATTCCATCGCATCTCTTCCAGATCGCGGGGCGAGTACCGAAAGACAATCTCTGCAATCGCTCTGCCCAGTTCCCCGCGGGTGTGCACGGCCTGAAGGGTCTGACACGCACCGGAGATATCCTCGAGGGAGAATAACGGGTCGGCTCCTTTTTTGCGAGATCCCAACATGATTCTTGCATCCGTCCGGGAAGGACTCCGGAATGTATTGTCCGGTTCGGGAAATATTTTGCGGGAGTGATCATGCCGCCTGGTTTCTAGATTTTCCAGGGAAAGGAGGAATGAGTTGGAGAATTCGTGGTAATCCGTAATCACCGGTCTCAACCGGTCTCCCCCCCTTTTTATATTCCCGGATCCTACGAATATGTATGGTGATCTGCCATGAGTGAGTGTTTTATTGGGCCAAAGGCCACGCTTTTTTGATATCACGCTACGGGACGGGGAACAGACCCCGGGCGTCTCGCTGAATCCCGGAGAGAAACTTGAGATCGCGACCAATCTCTCGGCCATGGGTGTCGATGTCATCGAAGCCGGGTCCGCAGCCGCATCCGAAGGGGAGCGTGAATCGATCCGGCTCATCGCTCAGGCCGGCCTCGACGCTGAGATCTGCACCTATGTGCGGGCACTTCCGGTCGATATCGATTTTGCCGCGGAGTACGGGGCGGACTCGGTTCATCTTGTCATCCCGGTCAGCGACCTCCACATCGCAAAGAAGATGCGGAAGACCCGGAATGAGGTGGCGCAGATGGCATGGGATGCGGTTGAATATGCGAAAAGCCGGGGGCTCATCGTAGAACTCTCCGGAGAAGGTCGCGGTGTTCCTCCCGCCCCTTGCAGAGATCGCCCCCCTCTCCATCCACTGCCACGACGATCTCGGCTTTGCCCTCGCAAATTCGGTAGCCGCGCTCAGGAACGGGGCGAGTTGTGCCCATGTGACCGTAAACGGGCTTGGCGAACGGGCCGGGAACACCCCGCTCGAAGAGCTGGTTATGGCTCTTGAAGTCCTGTACGAGTGCGGGACAAGGATCAGGAAAGAGGAACTGTACTCCCTTGCCACACTTGTCTCGCGCCTGACGGGGGTACCCCTGCCGGTCAATAAAGCGGTTGTCGGGGAGATGGCGTTTACCCATGAGAGCGGGATCCATGCCCACGGTGTTATCCGCGAGCCCTCGACCTATGAGTCGATCAGACCTGACATGAGCGGCCGGAAACGCAGGATCGCCCTCGGCAAGCACTCGGGTTCGGCATCGGTTGAGGCCGCGCTCCAGGAGATGAATTACCCGACCGATGAGAACCAGCTCCGAGAGATCGTCAAGCGGATCAAACAACTGGGGGATGAGGGCAAGCGCGTCACGGATGCCGATCTCATGGCTGTTGCCGATGCGGTCCTCGCGATCGAATGCAGACCGTTTATCAAACTGAGGCAGTTTACTGCAACCTCCGGCAGCCACATGATCCCCACCGCTACCGTGACCCTCCTGGTCAACGGAAAGGAGATTACCGGCGCTGCCACGGGAGATGGCCCGGTCGATGCTGCGATGGAAGTCCTGCGCAAGAGCGTTGCGGCAGTTGCGGATATACGGCTTGAAGAGTACCATGTCGATGCAGTACAGGGCGGAACTGACGCCCTCGTCGATGTTACAGTAAGATTAAGTAAAGACGGGAAGACAATTACTTCACGCGGCGCCAGAACGGACATCATTATGGCCAGCGTCGAGGCGATGATCGCCGGAATGAACAGACTACTAAAGGGAGGAGCATGAAAACCGGGGCAAAAATCCTCATTGAATCCCTGCAGCGGGAAGGGGTCGAGACCATCTTCGGCTATCCCGGCGGGCAGATACTGCCGGTCTATGATGAACTCTATGATTCACCTTTGCGGCACATCCTTGTACGGCACGAACAGGCCGCAGCGCATGCCGCGGACCGGGTTTGCGCGTGCGAGCGGTCGTGTAGGGTTCTGCCTCGCGACCTCAGGCCCCGGTGCATGCAACCTCGTAACCGGCATAGCCTCTGCGTATATGGACTCGGTCCCGGTGGTTGCGATCACCGGCCAGGTCTCCACGTACATGCTCGGGAACGATGCGTTCCAGGAATCCGATATCACCGGCATCACGATGCCGGTCACCAAGCACAGCTATCTCGTCAAGAAGACCGAGGAGATAAGCAGGTTTGTCCAGGAGGCGTTCTACATCGCCGGCACAGGAAGGCCTGGTCCGGTCCTTGTCGAGAACAAGGCCGGGGGACTCTCCCGGGTCACCAACCTCTTCTCCCGGCGCGGATTCAATATCGAGAGCCTCGCAGTCGGTCCCTGCGAAGAGCCGGGGATGAGCCGGATCACGATCGTTGTTATCGGGGATGATGCGCAGGTTGAGCAGGTGATGAAGCAGCTCAATAAGCTCATCGAGATCATCAAGGTCTCGGACCTGACCGGGAACGAGCGGGTTGAACGCGAACTTGCGCTGATCAAGGTGACCGCAGACCTCGGGACTACTCAGGCCGAGATCATGCAAATCGCCACTATCTTCCGGGTCCAGATTATCGATGTCGGTTCAAAGCCCCTCATTCTTCAGGTAATCGGCGACACGGAAAAGTTCGAGGCCCTGGAGAAACTTCTTCGGCAATACGGGTTCAAGGAGTTTGTCCGGACCGGGACGATCGGGATCCTTCGCGGGGCAAAGACGGTCAGCAGTACAAAATAATCATTTTCTGATCTTTTTTCTGGGTTCGGGTACCCAAGAAAGAGCCTGTTCCGGAATGACCAGATTGTACCGGGTTTGTGGCATGACCGGGCATAACCCCTCCAGGTTGGGACCCCGGCATCCGTCAGCTCTCTTTTCAGACCTGATATTTTTCAAAGTTCCCCCCGAGCAGATCACCGATGTGAAAAATCTCGTCCTTGATGTTTAAGAGCCGAGAGTGGATCGTAAAATCAACCCTTTCCAACACCTGATGCTGTGTTGCAAAAATTCGTACTAAATCCCCGGTTTAGAAATCTGGGCGTATTAACTGTTGATGAGGATATTGTAAAGACTGAATTTCAGTGGGAACTCATGAAACATTCCATTGATGCTGGTAGCTTTGACCGATTCCCAAAAAATCCGTTTCATTGAAGAGAAAACGCCTTCGACCGCCCATCTCGAACCATAGTTGTGTCTTTGAGCCCATTCCTCGTATCCCGCATCGAGGAACTCCCGGGTACATTGAGCCCGATAGGAGGAACCCTTCGATCTTCTCGAAGCATTCGATCGAATCTTGATCGCCGAAGAAATGTGCCGCTTTTCAAGGTCGTTAAAAATCGAAATATGATCGTACGCTCCGTCTCCGAGTACCTTCCGGACAGTACCAGACTGGAGAGAGTTTTGTGCAGAATCGATAAGAGGAATACAACACTTCTCGTCCGGAATGGTCTCGCTAGTAACTTCCATCGCCAGGATATTACGGGATTTCCGATCAATGGCAACATGAACCTTGATCCAACCTCGATCCAACCACGATGAACTCTCCACTTTTCCCCCATCCACTCACTCCGGTTGGTAACTTTAATCCCCGTGCTATCTATCGCGACAACAACATCCTTACCGGTTTGTCCGATCGTGTCGGACACCGGCAATTCGAACAAACGGATTCGACGGAATAAAGTCGTGTAATCGGCAGCAAGATCCTGCTGAACGAATGGGGATAATTTTCGAAGAAATCCCTCCATCTGACGGTACGGCATAGAGAAGAGAACATGAATTGCTGCAACCCATTGAATAAACGGGGCGGGATAGAGATAGTGTCTTCCTCTTTTGTGAGCATTCATTCGGGATAATTCGGTATCCCACACGGCTATAAATTCCAATGAAAGATAAAATTCACCTCGCTGGACTAAATGTTCGTTATATTTTGGCCATTCCCGGTTGTCCTCATATGGTTTACCCCAGCGCTTGTTCTTTGCCATTATTTTTTATAAGAACCGGATACCGGATAAATCTAAGCCCTGCGCTCATAATCATTTGTGCAACACAGCATCCAATAAAAAAAAGGATTAATCCACCAGCAGGAAAAAGGTAGTCTGGACGATTTTATCTCCTGGTACAATAATTGACCTCATGGCAGTCTGGATTTCAAGAATCGGGAATCGCCGAATCTCGCATTCTGGAGAAGATTACCGCAAGAGGTTATCCTCGGTTTTGGGAGCAGAATTTTTGGCTGGTGAGTTGATGAAACATTCACACTTTTACGAACCAAGATCAATGAGAGATACTTTTGGGACTGTACACTCATCTATTCCATGGTAAAATACTTTAACGGCACCACCCATACCGCCCCGATCTTCGCAAAAGCCTTCTCAAAACGCTCAACTCGCGAACCAACATAGAATAACGCCGGAGAAAACGTCGGCCCTGGATCGCTATCGCTGGCAGGACCTGCAAACCGAATGCGAGACGGGGGTAAACACACCCGGTACGATATCGCCATCAGCGCCTTCCATGCAGCGGTCTCCGTCGCCGACTTCCACAATACAATCGCCTCCGAGGTCCGGCCTGCAGACCGCTCCAGGTATGACTTCGAGAACCACCGCTCGACTCCGGGTCCGAAAAGCGGTTAAGGAAGGCCCGCCCCATCCACGGCTGCACGATCCCGTTATCCTGAGCTGTATAGTGCCTCGCTGCCGGCACGTTCGGGATCTCCCGGCTGTTGCTGGCCGGGTCAAGATCGATCGCGACCATGCAGGCTATCACCGCATCGAGGATATATTGCGGCGTATAATGCTCCGTGATCTCATGGATGAGCAGGGCCGGCGGGACCGTCACACTACCCCAGCCTCCCGTGCATACTCCCACACACCTCGCCCGTAACAATGCTCGCAGAGCTTCACTTCCGCCTCGCGATCGATCCATGCCGCCTCCGCAATTCCGCAAACCGAGCACTTCCCTACATCCCCCGTCACACGGCTACACCGGGAAAGATCCACCGTTCCCGGCAGTGGGACCGATGCCGCCTGCTCCGCTTTTACTGCCGTTTGATAACACGAGCGGCAGATCCGCGTGCCTGCTGCTGGTCCTTGGGCCGGGCCCGGCTCTCTGATGTGAGTTTTTCTACATACCAAGAGTCCTTCTTACTGCAGGCATAACACGGAGTTTTCGATTCCGGGGGATCGGGTTTTTGTAATCCCGGGCCCGGATGGTCCGGGGCCGGTCCGGTCTTTCAGCACTGGATCCTGTTTTCAGCACACTTTCAGCATCTTTCGTGCGGGTTCTGAAAGAGCCCGGGGTTGAATTTGTATCTCTTTTGCCTGATCGGGCTGTTTCGGACGGAGATCGTTTTTCGTTTTCAGCAGATCGCGAATTATGCAGACACTGAGCGGAATCTGTTTCAGGTTCCGGGCCACCTCCATAACTCCGGTCTTGCTGAAAACATCCATCACTTAGTACGGAATTATTTGTGCAATCACCTTCTTTGCTGGAACCGGGAACGCTGGATGCACCGTTCTCATTTTCAGCAGTTGCTGAAACCTGCTGAAACTGCTGAAAGATGAGATGAATCATCGTCATCGTTCTTCGGGTTGTGGTCGAGCCAGCAGGCGCCGCTGTTCATCCACTGCCGGTAGAGCTCCCGGTCCCATTCGAACGCCTCGGTCCGGCGCCGGACCGAATAGCCGCTCTCCTCAGTCAGCATCACGGTCCGGTCCTTGAAGGATATCGCCGGGCACTTCTCCAGCAGCCCGGTGTAGTTCTTCCCCAGGCTGTCGTAACCTTTGATCATCCGGTAGAGGCTCAGGCAGGATCCTCCCGTCAGCCGTTGCAGGTCCTGGATGGTAAACTCTGCCAATAATCTGGCTGAACAAGATATCCAAATGGCAAACTTCAGCAGAAAATCTTCGGTACCTTCCGGAGTGATGGTGTTGCTGCTGCTTTATGCGGGATCCGCGGATAGCTCTCAACCGCCAAAAAACATGAACAGCCAGTGCTCGATTCGCTCGTCAACGCTTTTTTCGCAATGAACCGCTTGAGCGAGGCCATGTTTTTGAGAATGCTATCGTGAATATCATCTTCGGCTTCGGTTGCCAGTTCAGTAAGTGACCGTCCGCAGGAATTGCAGAACTCATCCATGGCCCGTTGATGAGCTTGCAGTGCGGGCACTGGCGTGGCTCGATGCGTAATTCACTCATCCCTTCACCAGTCTCGGTTTCCGTGATCCCGTAGGTCCGCAGCGTCTCGTTGTCGATGTCCTTACCCGTGAGATGGGCATAGGTCTGGAACATGTTGGTCGTGAGGCTGCCCCACATCATCAGCTTGATCACGCTCTCTGATATGTTCTCTTTGATGAGGTGGGGGATGCGTGAATGGCGGAATATGTGCGGGGTGATATGCTTCTGGACCCCGGCCCGCTTTGCCAGTCGCTTGAGCTGCAGGGCCACAGACCCGCGAGTGAGGGCCGTCTGGTGCTCCGTGATGAAGATCGGCATCTCATTGGTAACCGGTTTTGCCGGATAATCGTTCTTCCATTTTGCAGGGCCTCGCGGGACATGATGAACGTACCGGGGCTTGCCGATCTTGAAGTTCACGTTCGCGATAACGCCCCATTTATCGAAGGTGAGGTCGCCCCATTTCACTCCCCCGATCTCGCCTATGCGGAACCCGCCTTCGTAGAGCATCATGATGATGGCCCGGTCACTATTGCGAGTGCAGGCGCCCACCATCGCGGTGATCTCTTCGGTCGTGAGCAGGTCCGAGGCAACCTGGTCATGGTCTCATGATGAGGTTTCTTGAGGGCCTTGAGTTTCTTTTCCGGAATAGCGACGTACTCATTCTCGATGAGCCAGAGGTAAAACTGTTTTGAGAATGATCATGTGGTCGGTGATCGTGCTCTTCATGAACTCCCGGCCCCGCTTGCTCCTGCCGGATTTCAATGCAGCGATGCCGGCATAAAGTGCAGCCATGTCGTTTTTCTCGAACGGGCCGATGAAGCGTCGCCAGCTGACAAGAGTGAACGTAATTTTGTACGCACGTTTGGTGCTGGTGTTGCGGGACGATTGCAGCTCAGCTATGAAGGACCGGATGAGCGTAACATCACGTTCGGTAATTTTTCCTTCCTTCAATGCTCTCGCAAAAGATCGTTCGGGATAATCTGCCTTAATTTGATGAAAGGCACATTGGAAATAGCACGTGGGGTACGAGCTGTCATAAAACAGCGCGTGTGAATGCGCTAAAAGAAATTTACTGTAGATTCGAACACAATGTTCGAAAGCCTCAGCCGTGATTTGAACACGGGACCTGCTGATTACAAGTCAGCCGCTCTGCCAACTAAGCCACTGAGGCGCCATACTACATAGACATTATAGTGTAAAAAAGATGGTGTTTCCAATCCTCCCAAACACATTATACCCCGGGAACTGAACATTAGAGTACAGATGGCACAGCTGAGCGTAGACATTGGCGGAAGCCCTGGGGTGAACTGCCGTGGTTTCTGTGAATACTGTTATTTCAAAAAAGTAAAAGGATTGCAGCCGCTCGGCTGCCGGTACTGTCTGCCATTCAAGAAGGGTTGTGATTATTGCTCCCGCGGGATCCGGGAAGAGTATGCAGGTTTTAAGGATCTCAAAACCATCGCTGATGAGACGCTTGCAAATCTCCAGCGAAAGGATGGCGAAATTGAACGGATAACCATCAGCGGGGGCGGTGATCCCAGTTGTTATCCGCAGTTTACCGATCTCATCGAGCTGCTCGGGAGCATGGAAGCCCCATTGCATATAGGGTACACCAGCGGAAAAGGGTGGGATGATCCAAATGTTGGCGATCTGTTGATCGATAACGGACTCTCTGAAATTTCTTTTACGGTTTTTGCGTCTGATCCCGGCTTGCGGAAACGCTACATGCACGACCCTTCTCCGGAGGTATCTTTACAAATCCTCGAATCCCTCTGTGAAGAGGTGGATATCTATGCGGCCGCGGTCGTTCTCCCCGGAGTAAACGACGGCGACATTCTTGAAGAAACCTGCGAATGGCTTGAGGAACGGGGAGCGAAAGGTATCATCCTGATGCGATTTGCAAATGCGACCGGACAGGGTCTGATTCTCGGGAACGGGCCGATCATTGAGACGCAGGACGTCCAGTCGGTTGAATCATTCCGGGATACAATAACCGAGCTGAGCCGGAGATTCCGGATAAAAATTTCAGGAACGCCATTATGGGATCCGGAGATCGGGTCACCATTCGCGATTCTGACCGAACCGCATCTCCTCAAAAAACTCCCCCCCATTCAACAAAGAGCGTCGATCATCAGTGGAAGCGTAGCTGCTCCGTTTATTGAACGGGTTCTCGCGGAGCGTGGATTCAAATCTCCGGTTGTTGCCGTTGAAAAAGAGATAGCTTGCCTTATAACTGCAGAAGATCTCAAAAAGGTTCCTTTAACATCACTTGAACCGGTCGTCATTCTCCCCGGACGCGCATTCGTCCATGAATCGGAGGCATATGACATCCTCACCTCTGATGGGATCGAACGATTAATTGTTCGTGGCCCTGAAATGCTCACTGCCGATGCCGAGACCAGTATGGGTATGACACATAATCAGGTCCTCCGGATAGAGATGGAGGGGTTTGCTCAGTTAATTCAGACCATCAATCGTTATGGGCAACGATAGATTTTTTGGAAGACCTGAAACACCCGACTCCTCACGCCCGGTATTTCCTTTTGATGAATATCCACAGACCCGGGACTTGATGTATCCTTCAAAGGATTTCACGAAAAAAAGATTAAAGAATTGATGCAGTGATGCCGATGACTCCTGACTGGATGATGACCGCAACGGCGATGATAACGCCTGCCATCTCAAGAGCTACAGCGACATTCCCCTTCTTGAGTTCCTCGAACTCTTCTACACCCTTTGTGAGCTTGTCAAGAACATTGAGTGCGAGGTAGATTGCTCCAACCGCAAGGATAATCCCAAGGATGAGCTGGATAAGCGCAACCCCTACTGCAAGCATCCCGTCAAGGGAGAAGAGTCCGACATCCAGCGCCTTGTTGATACCTACAGAAAGACCTGAAACACCCGACTGGACAACAAGTGCAATTGCAACGAAAACTGCGGCAACGATTATACCTACAGCGGTGTTGCCCTTTGCAAGTTCTTTTTCCTCATCAATATTTTTCGTGATTTTTCCCAGCACGGAGAAGCCAATGTACAGCGCAATAACTGCAAAGATAACGGCAATGACCAACTGGATCAAACCAACTGCTGCGTTTGCAAGAAGAACCATCACATTTCACCTCAATTTACGAATATGTGTATGCGTAAACGGAAGATAAATTTATCGCCGGGTGCTGCTAAAAATCGCCAAAATTGCCATAGAATTCATATTTGGGACAGTGTACACCCTCTATCAGGGAATGATCCAATTAAAAGAGAGCTGATGGAATTATGCTGCGGGAGGGTTACGATCCCCCGATCTCCAGATGTCTCAAAGCATGGACGCTTTAGGTGCGTACATTCACCCTATGAGTCTGGCGCCCTAACCAGCTAGGCCACCGCAGCACAGAATTGCATAATAAAAACGCCGTAAAAATTATTAAAGGTTCTGCTGGACGCTCTTTTCCTATCTCAGCCCCTTCTCTGCTGAAGATAAGTATTGACTGCAGCAGAAATTGCCGCCACTTTCTTGCCCTGTTCGAACGATCCTGCGAGGGTCTGCATTCGCGTCTCTTCATCCTTGGTATACCGGTCAAGAGTGCTCAGGATATGCTCTTCCTGTAAGAAGTGAGTATGCGTGTTCCCTTCCACGAACTGCTGATTGTTCATTATAGCGTAGTGGAGCGGGAGGGTCGTTTTGATCCCAAGGATGATATATTCGGACAATGCGCGACGCATACGCCGGATCACCTCCTCCCGGGTACTGTCCCATGCGCAGAGTTTGGCGATCATGGAGTCATAGTTCGCGGGAATGGTATAGCCCATGTGAATCCCGCTGTCCACCCGGATACCCGGGCCTCCCGGTGAGCGGTATCGCACGATCTTACCGGGATCTGCCGCAAAGTTTTTGCGCGGATCTTCTGCATTGATCCTGCATTCGATCGCATGGCCCCGGATCGAGAGGTCGCACTGATCGAAGGAGAGAGATTCCCCGGCTGCTATTGCAATCTGCTGTTTTACCAGATCCACGCCGGTGACAAACTCGGTGATGGTGTGCTCCACCTGCAACCGGGTGTTCATCTCCATAAAATAATAATTGCCCTCGCTGTACAGGAACTCAACCGAGCCGGCATTTGAATACCCGGAAGCTTCTGCAACCTTAAGCGCAGACCCCGCCATCCTGCAGCGCAGATCCTGGGTCATGATTGGGGATGGCGCCTCCTCGATCAGTTTCTGGTGACGGCGCTGGATCGAACACTCCCGGTCAAAAAGGTGGACTGCGTTACCGTGTTCGTCGGCAAGCACCTGGAATTCGATATGCCGTGGTTTCACCAGGTATTTTTCAATGAAAACCGTTGCATCGCCAAAAGCTGACTGGGCTATCCGCATGCTTCCGGTTATCGCGTCTTCGAGAGTTTTCTCGTCGTTGACGATCTGCATGCCGATTCCACCACCCCCGGCACTTGCCTTGACAATGACCGGGTACCCGATACCGGCTGCGACTTTTTTAGCATCCTCGATGCTTTTGATCCCGCTGTCCGTTCCCGGAAGGACCGGGACACCGGCATCCTTCATCATCTGTTTGCTCCCGATCTTCGATCCCATCGCCTGGATGGTCTTCCATTTCGGGCCGATAAAAGTGACACCTTCATCGAGGCAGAGTTTTGCAAACCGGTAGTTTTCCGCAAGGAACCCGTAGCCTGGGTGAACCGCTTCAGCTCCACTTTTCTTCGCGACTTCGATTATCCTCTCCTGGTTGAGGTAACTCTTCGAGGGGTGAGCCTCACCGACGTAAAACACCTCATCCGCATATTTTACGTGAAGCGCATTCTTGTCGGCATCCGAATAGATGGCAACCGTCTCGATGTCCAGCTCGCGGCAGGCACGCATCACGCGGATAGCGATCTCGCCGCGGTTGGCGATTAAGAGTTTCTCAAAATATTTCATTGGACCACCAGCAGGACGTCGCCATTCTGGACGACATCGCCGGTATCGACGAAGATCTCGGTGACCTTGCCATCAACCGGGCTGTGGATGGAATTCTCCATCTTCATTGCCTCGAGGACAACAAGGGTATCGCCTTTTTTCACGACAGCACCCCGGTTAACCAGCACCTGCAGGACCATGCCCTGCATGTTGCTCTTAACTCCCCCGGCAAACTCACCTCGCGGGGCTCTCTGCGGTGTTACGCTCGTGACCGCAACCTGGCTGCCCCCGACAGATACAATCCTGACCGAGAAGACCTCCCCATCGACTTCGACTTCCATCTGGCCGGGGAGATCGGGTTGTGGTTTTGCTGCTGGCTGTTTCGCCGGAATTGGTTCGTTGGATCTCTCCCCTTTCAAGAATGATGGAGCAATTGCAGGGTAGAGGATGTATGTGAGGATATCCTCTTCCTTCTTCACAAGACCCGCTGCTGTGGCCTCTTTCTTCATCTTCTCGTATGCAGGTTCGAGAAGATCGGCAGGCCGGACAGTGATGACTTCCTTATCTCCAATGATAAGGTGGCGGAAACCGTCAGTCACGGGTGCTGGGGACTTCCCGTACAGGCCCCGGACATAATCCTTGACTTCCTTTGTCACGTTCCGGTACCTCTGGCCGTTCACGAGTACGTTAAGGACTGCCTGGGTTCCGACAATCTGGCTCGTTGGAGTGACCAACGGCGGGTACCCGAGATCTTCGCGAACCCGGGGAATCTCGGCAAGGACATCATCCCACCGGTCCAGTGCATCCTGCTCCTGGAGCTGTGAGACTGTATTGGATATCATTCCCCCGGGCAACTGGTAGATCAGGACATCCGAGTCGACGCGTTCCGATATCGGGTTTACCAGTCCTCCGTATTTCTCCCGGACCTGCATGCAAAGGTTCCGGACGGTCCGGAGTTTTATCAGATCGATGCCGGTTTCGCGGGGGTTGCCGATCAGCGATGCAACGACACTCTCGGTCGGCGGCTGGGACGTTCCCAGGGAGAACGGGGACATTGCAGTATCAAGGATATCGACCCCGGCTTCTATTGCCGTCTGGTAACTCATGGGCGCAATCCCGCTTGTCGAATGACTGTGCAGGTTGATCTTGATGTCTATTTCCTTCTTTATGCCGGTGATAAGATCGCGGGCAGCTTCGGGCATGATGAGGCCCGCCATGTCCTTGATGCAGATCGAATCGCAGTTATGGGAATAGAGGTCCTTTGCCATATCGATGAAGATCTCTGTATTATGGACAGGGCTTGTCGTGTAGGATATTGTTCCCTGCAGGTGGCCGCCAACATTTTTCACCTGGTACATCGACCGCTTCATATTCCTGATATCGTTCAGCGCATCAAAGACCCGGAAAACCCCGACCCCGTTCCGGTAAGCTGCTTCGATGAACCTGTCCACTACATCGTCGGGATAGTGCCGGTAGCCGACAAGGTTCTGCCCCCGGAGAAGCATCTGGATTGGGGTCTGCTTCAGTTCCGACTTCAGCGCCCGGAGACGTTCCCAGGGATCGTCGTTAAGAAACCGTATGCACGTGTCGAATGTCGCACCGCCCCACGCTTCTACAGAGAAAAAACCGCAGTGGTCCATTTCACATGCAAGAGGAAGCATATCCTCAGTCCGGAGCCGCGTCGCTATCAGCGACTGGTGTGCGTCCCGGAGTGTTGTATCGGTAATAAGAACTTTGTGAGGGGAGGCATTACGCAAGGAGGAAACCTCATGGCCTCCGTGTGATCAGGTTTAGCCTCTCAAAAATTCATCGGTAAAGTATAAAAAATTCACTAACAGGAACGAAACCGGCAACCAGCACGAAAATCATTGCGATTCCGGCAATATAATCCCATGTTCCCGTTCTGAACTCCGGACAGACCGTTCCCCTGGACCGGTACCCCCGGACCGCCAGCAACTCTGCCACTTCATCCGCCCTCGCGATCGCCCCCTGTATCATGATAAAGCCCGCAGGGAGAAGTGTCCGCACCCCCCACCGGAGATTTTTAAGGCCCATCGCCATGCGGATCCGGCCGGCATCGGACACGAGCAGGTCAAGACCCTGCATCCCCATTTCCGCAACAATACCCAGTCCAAAACCTGCCCGGTTTCCAAGAAGCCAACCGCAGAGCTCAAGAAAGTCGCCGGGCCGGTATTCGCTATACATCCAGATCCCGATAAGAATAATTACCGACATCCGGATGAAATACGACAGTCAGCCGCCAGTAGTCATCTCAAGCACAAGACCAAAGAACGCAACCAGGGCAAGTACCGGAAGAATACTCCATCCTTTTTTCAGAAGCCGTATGCCCGGGGTGAAGACGAGCCACCATCCGAGTGCCGCAAGAGCGTCCGGAATGCTGAAAAATGCTGTAAGGGAGAGGACCGATGCTGAAGCTACACGGATCCTTATGTCCTGCTTGCCGCCTCCAGCAGATCACCGGGTGCGATATTCAGGGGGACTTTTCCTGCTGCAATAAGGTTTTTGATAATTTCCGGGGCAAGGTGCCACTTCGGAAGGGTCGACGGCTGACTTCCGAGGCACATGAGCGTACCATTGCGGATCTCCCAGATAAAATCCACCCGGGGGAATATCGCCTGTTCGTGGGAGAGGATGACGGTGATGCCCGAACCGTGTGAGGAGATCTCCCGTGAAACCCTCTCCTTTTCCCGGCAATCGAGCGAGCTGAAGGGTTCGTCAAGGATGAGGAGATCGTACTTTTTGGACAGGATGCAGGCAAGATGCAGGCGCTTGAGTTCTCCCCGGCTGAGAGAAAGGGGCGGAAGATTTCGCTTCTCTCCTAATTTTACCGAAGAAATTACCTTTTCAGGATCCACGCCCCACGAACTGCATTCCTCATCAACGGTTGACCCGGTGAGATGGTATTCCGGAAACTGGAACGAGACCATCCTGGAAGAGATCCCCCGGGGAAGAACCGATCCCGAATCTGTCCGAAGTAGCCCGGCCATTACCAGTGCCAGGGTGGATTTCCCGCTTCCCACCTTTCCGCTCACAAGATGAACGCCTTCTTCGAATATCGCCTGTGCGGATACCGACCATTCCCCCCGGGAGATCCTGATGGCTTCGAGGGTAAGGTTCACCGGGCGCACCTCCACGAAAGCGGATAAAACGGTGTCTGGGCCAAAACTGGGAAAACCTCGGCCGGAGGCCCTGAGAGGAGGACACGCCCGCGACAATTGCCGAAACCAACCCGAGACCAAGGGAGTACATCAACCACAGGGCCCCGAAGCCGTAAATTGCGATCGTTGCCGCAACAATTCCTGGAATTCGAGCGTAATCTGATCTTGATTCATATGCAAGCCCGGTTATCAGCGCTGCGAAGATAAACCCGATGAAATACCCCCAGGTAGGCCCCAGCAGGACCCCGACTCCGGCAATACCGTTATGAAAGACCGGGACACCGAGCACGCCAAGCAGGATAGCGATAAGAACCGGTACGACTGCCGACCTTTTCATAACAATGCCGGCAAGAAGGATGAACATTGTCTGGAGGGTGAAAGGAACCGAATAAAACGGGATGGATACCCACCCCCCAAGGGTGATGAGCGCAACAAAGGCGGTAGAATATGCGATAAACCGTGATTTTTCCAGATCCCCGAACATCGTCAACTACAAAAAATTACGCAGTTGACGATAAATAGGTGCCGGAACTCTTACTGGTGGCAGCAGTCCCCGGCAATAACGCGCTCGATCTTCCCGCTGTCTTTTCGTACGACAAGTGCGCCGGATTCGTCGATATCGATTGCATCACCTTCAAAGCTGTTCTTCAGGGTCCGGATCTGGACCCGGTTCTCAAGCGTGCATGACAGGCTTTTCCATTCCTGGATGATCGTATCGTACTCCCCGCTCTCCAGCAGGAGATATCTGCTCTCGAATTCCCTGAGGATCCTTGCAAGGAACGCAGCCCGGTCCACTTCGTGCCCGAGCTCTGCGCTGATCGAGGTGATAAGATTCTGCAGTTCCGGTGAAAAATTCTCTATCGACACATTGACATCGATACCGATTCCTACGACGCAGTGGTGGACGGCATCGGCTTCCGCTGAGAGTTCGAGGAGAAGGCCGGACACCTTCTTGCTCCCGATGAAAATATCGTTCGGCCACTTGATCAGGGCCCCGAGATCGAACTCTTTCCGGATCGCACGGGCAACAGCAACCGATCCGGCCATCGTAATCATAAAAATATGGTCTATGGGAATATGCGGCTTGAGGATGATGGTTACCCAGACTCCCCCTGTAGGAGAGACCCATGGTCTTCCCATCCGCCCGACCGCACCGGTCTGCTCTTCGGCAATGATCACCATCCCATTCAGTCTTTCGATGTTCCCTTCCGCTGCGAGCTGTTTTCCGATTGCATTGGTCGAAGGTGTATTCTCCAGGTATCGCATCTTCTTCCCGATGAACTGCGTCCGGAGCCTCTTGTGAATCTCATAGGGCAGGAGCCGGTTACTCGTGTGGGTAATCTGGTATCCCTTCTTCTGGGATGAAGAGATATCATACCCCATCATCCGGAGCTCGTTTACCTGCTTCCAGACCGCGGATCGGGTAATTTTCAGTTCGTTGCTTATGGTCTCCCCGGAGACGGGCTCCTTGGATCGCTCGAGAATCTCGAGCACCTTGAATGCGGTTTCCGACAAGATGATCACCATTTCGAATCAATCTTTTCCGAGGGGAGCGGGCAGGGGTCCTTGCCGCAGACCTGCTTAAGAATTGCAGACTGGTGTTCCATGAGTGTCGCGAGATCAAATATTCCGGTGATGTCAACAACTCCGATCGCCCCGATGGCTCTTCCCTCATTGTCCTGGATCGGGGCAACGGTTACCGGCACCCCCTGATATGTGCCCTCCTGCGGGGTCCTCCGGATGATGCTGTTTGTCCGGATCGCCTCCAGCAGGACCGGCCCATTGTAGTGCCGGTCGATCACTCTCCCCTCCTCAACCCGTATTCCGTCACGATCGCGGGATTTGGCAGTGACGGGTAGCCGATGGATTAAATTGTGCACGGCAAGAACAAAGGGTTCGAGATCAACAGCTTCTGCGCTGCATGACAACGTGTAACTGTCCATAAGACGGGAGCCTCATAAGTCTGGTCATTCTCTATCTAGAAGAATATTCCGCAAACGCCGTATCGGGTCGGTGCGATCAGGGGACTCCGGGAGAAGGATGCCATCGGATTACTATCCATTGTTCCGTTCTCGCCGGGTACTGGCCGGAATTACTCCGGGTACAAACAAAAAATTTAGTCCCGGGGAATGTTCACGGTTTTACTTCAGGCTGAGTGGGGTCTCCCAGTTTTTTTCCGGCACCAGAGGCTGCGGGTTCCAAAGATCGTGCTGGCTGCCGGGATGGTTGCTTTTGGATCTCCACCCTCCCCCAAATTTCGATTCAGGGGCCCTCCCCAAAAAATTTAACATTTTTTGGCAAGGGCAGGCACTAAAAATGTGGCTGGCCCGTTTTTAGATCCGGTCTTTCCAGAATGGATTTTTGTTTTTACAACCCGCCGAATGGATCAGAATACCGTCTCTTTCCCTGAGCAGCAGAATCTTTTCAGGAACTCCCGCGATGGATACTCATGTACGCTTGTGACGACTATCCTTCCTTCACCGTTCCTTCTCTCCAGGACAACCGGTGCACCTTCCGCCACACAGACATGCTCCCAGTCTTGCGCTGAGAACGAGCCGTCGCACTCGATGCGGCCCGGATAATAATCATCGATAATGGATCCCGCATCGGAAGGAGAACCAGAGGTGACGCACCGCGGGTGAATATCGTGATGATAGGTAAGCGGGGTCTGGAGCCAGTCATATGCATCCGGTTTTTCGGCAGCAGCCCCAAAGACCAGCAGGTTGCCCCCATCTTCGACAAATTTCAGGATCCTGTCGGACGAGGCGCGCAGGGCCGGAAGGAGGTTTGAGAACTGGGCATTTCCAAAACCTGTCGGAATTATCAGGCAGTTGAACCTCCCCCGGTAGAACGGGGCCGCAAGGATATAGGGAGTTACCAGTTCGCAGGAGATCCCAAGGTCATCGATGTACCTGTTGAAATGCTGCGCGGTAAGCCAGACAAACCCGGCCCGGCAGCTCATCCCTTGATCACTCCAAGGGGAGATAACCGCGCGACAAGCCGGGAGATTCCTGCACTGTGCACCACTTGGACCACTTCATCGCTTGGCTTGTATACCTCAGGTGCCTCGTCCGCGATCGCGTTCTCGCTGTGTGCCCGGACGATGATCCCTTTCTGCAGGAGCCTGGCTGTCACGTCCTTACCGCTCAACTGTCTCTTCGCAGACGTTCTGCTCATGATACGGCCTGCGCCATGGCAGGTACTGCCGAATGTCCGGTCCATCGCCCCCTGCGTGCCGCAGAGAATATAGGATGATGTCCCCATGCTGCCGGGGATAATGACCGGCTGCCCGATCTCTCCAAGCCCGGGGGGGATGTCAGGAGATCCCGGGCCGAATGCGCGCGTGGCCCCTTTGCGGTGGACGCATACGGTCTGCTTCTTTCCATCGACGGTGTGCTCCTCCATTTTCGCAACGTTATGCGCCACATCGTAAACAAGGGGCATCTCCTCATATTCGATCCGGAATGTCCTGGCAAAGAGCCTGCGGGCTGCATGCGTGATCAGCTGCCGGTTTGCCCACGCATAATTCGCAGAAGCCGCCATGGCGCCAAAATAGTCCCTGCCTTCCGGTGAATCGAGAGGGGCGCACGCGAGTTGCCGGTCTGCGAGGCTGATCTTATACTTCCGCATGGCACCCTCCATTATCTTGAGATGATCCGTGCAGCTCTGGTGGCCAAGTCCCCGTGAACCGCAATGGATCATGCAGCATACCTGTCCTTTGGAAATTCCGAATGCGTTTGCAGCCTTCGAATCAAAAATTTCCCGGACGATCTGGATTTCGAGGAAGTGATTGCCCGATCCGAGAGTCCCGCCCTGCGAATATCCACGCTGCTTTGCGTGCGAGGAGACGGCACTGATGTTTGCCTGTTTCATGTACCCGTTCTCCTCGCACCTGTCCAGATCCCGTTCAACACCTGCCCCCTGTTCAACCGCCCAGCGGGCTCCTTTGGTCATCATTGCATCGAGAGCCTGCGGAGAGAGTTTGGACTGGCTTTTCCCCCCCACTCCGGTCGGGATGGTCTTAAAGAGATCTTCAATCAGCTCACGGCGGCCGGCAACAGATCTCTCCGGGACAGGCGTTGTGAAGAGCCTGACCCCGCAATTGATATCAAAACCCACACCTCCGGGGGAAATGACGCCCTCATCAAGGGAGAATGCCGCGACGCCCCCGATCGGAAACCCGTACCCGAGATGGATATCGGGCATTGCAAGCGAATTTTTTACAATTCCCGGCATTGTGGCGACGTGTGCGAGCTGGTGGATCGCTCCGGATTCAAGGATACTTTCGAGGTGCTCTGAAAGGAAAAACCTCCCCGGCACGCGCATGCCCGGCACAAAGCCTATCGGCACTTCCCATTCATAGGTCCCTTTTTGCAGTACGCCGTCAAGCATCTCTCACACCATCCCGCGGGAGACCCGCTATACATCAAATACGATCTCCACCATATATCCGTTCTCATCCTTCTTTACCGACATGCCTGAGTACGAGATCCCTTTTACTTCCGTTCCTCCGGAATGCCGGGCCGGATCGAAAGGTTCACCGTCAAATCGGGCAAAGAGCCGGGATCCGTCAATACGGATCTCTGCTTTTTGAAAAACCAGCCCGTCAACTTCCGATACGAAGAGGACTTCTGATAGGATGTCTGTCAGGAGTGATTCGGAATCGGGCGCTTCGATCGTGATCTCGCGGGAGATCCCTCCGGATCGGTCTATCCCGTACATTACCTGCATAAGTGCAGCGAGAACATCGGAGAATAATTCCCCGAGCGTGGCGGCGCGGGCCCGTATTTTAATATCCGCTGTATGGGGGAGCTCTTCAAAACTCATCCGGATCGCGCCCGTCAGTCTCGTAGGAATCAAAGAACGGGATCATATCCCTCCGGATACTGTTCAGGAACCGGGCCTGGTGTATGGATACATAGATCGTGTGGGATCCGGCCCTGAGGAGAAGATCGCTTTTTTTCTGCGGCTTGATGCGGGTTGGGAGCAGAATCGGCCCTCCGCAGGATGTACAGACGCGGAAATCACAACCCCGCCGATCGATATATTCGATTACCTCCGGAGCAACGGAGACCTGACCCAAACCGGTGCGGTCGCGGGGATCGGAAAACATGGTTGTACCATTAGGATACCACGCTAAAAACGGTTATGGATCTTTCGGGTCTCAGTTGACGCCAACAATCCTGAAGACAATATCCACGTACTTCTCCTTGAGCTCGTACGTGTTCACCCCATCCGCATTACGGGAAGCATGGAGGATGCCGATACGGGAAGCAATAATGCCGACCATGGAAGCGATCGCGTGGAATGTTACCGTGAACTGTTTCTGGAGTTCAGCAACCAGTTCGGCAACCGTGATCGATTTGGCGCGGACAAAGAGGCGAAGGACTTCACGCCGGATACCTGTCAGGTCCCTTGAGAGGTAGGATTTGAGGCGTCCCTCGATCACTCTTTTGATCTCTGGATGAGATCTCATGCTCTAAGGCTCATTTGTAACTATATTTATTTTTTTCTTTTTGGCAATTTTAAATCCCTGAATAAAAATCCAGCTGATTTCCAAAGGAACAGATATTTTCTGCGAAATTATTTTTTTGTCCGTCCTGTGGATTTTATTATGGGATTGATTCTCCGGTTGGTAAAACCATGATTCCGGATCCTCTGGTAACTATTTAATTCTCGATTGACAGATGTTTAGAACATGGGATTGTTCAAGTACACCATCGAGAAATATACACCAAAACAACTGGTGATAATCCCTCTTGCACTTCTTGCAGTATCCTTACTGCTGCTCGCTTTCAGCACCCTCACAACGGGGACGCCGGTGCAGCTCGGTATCGATTTTTCGGGGGGGACGGCGGTAAACCTTTTCACGACTGACAGCAAGGAAACGCTCCAGTCGCACTTTGCTGGCTACCCGCTGAATAGTATCAGCGAAGGAGTGAACGATGGGAAATTTTTAACATTCAGCGCAACGGACGATGCCACGTTCAGAGAACTCTCTGCACTGATCGCCCAGAAATATCCTGATGCCCAGATCAACCAGATCGGCGAGACCTTTGGAAAAACCCTTCAGTACCAGGCAGTACTTGCACTGATATTCTCGTTCATCGGGATGGTAATTGTCATCTTTATCTCGTTCCGTACGTTTGTTCCGGCAGGTGCCGTGGTTCTCTCGGCTTTTGCCGACATGGCAATCACCGCAGAGGCCATGAATAGTATCGGGCTTCAACTCACCATGGGAACGGTTGCCGCGCTCTTAATGTTGATCGGTTATTCGGTGGACAGCGATATCCTGCTGACGAACCGGGTCTTAAAACGCCAGGGGAAACTGCACGACAAGCTCCAGGGAGCGTTCCATACCGGTATCATCATGACCTCCACAACCCTTGCGGCTGTGGCGGCAATGTTTATCGTCTCCTGGATCGGGTCAGTCCAGATCCTCATGGAGATCTCCGCAGTCCTCCTCATAGGTCTCGTTGCTGACATCCTGAATACCTGGCTTACGAATGCTGCTATCCTGAAATGGTATGTCCAGAAGGGAGATGGCAAATGAACGGCGCTCAATGGAAAAAACTCATCACCGACTGGCGGGTTGCAGCTCTGCTCATCCTTGCTGTGATATCGATCGTAGCGATCTTCCCGCATCTCGACAACCAGGGAGATCTCGCAACAAATCTCCAGTACGGCCTCGATCTCCAGGGTGGGACATGGCTCCAGCTCGACATCCAGGCTGAGGTTGTAGGATTCACGACTGCAGAACCGGTCGAAACCTTTGTTACCAACCTCTCGAAGAAACTGGACACAGAAATAATTGTCGTGGATGCCAATCACCTGGAGATCCGTAAACTGTACTCGCAGGCAGCACTCGAACCGATCTTTGCTGCCGAAGGCGGCAAGGTAACCGGTTACCAGCAGGGTGTTTCGAAGGCCACCGCCGACGATGTAAAACGGATTCTTGAGAACAAGATCAATACTTATGGTACACAGGACGCCAAAGTCAACACGCTCACCGGCCTGAACAATGTCGCGCGGTACATACGGGTCGAGATTGCCGGCGTTGACATGAACCAGGCCCAGCAGATTGTCGGTAAACAGGGTAAGTTCGAGATCCGGGTCGTAACCACGGCAAACCAGACCGAACATGTCCTCTTCGGCGATGCGATCACAAACGTCCAGGTCCCGAGCCAGGTGCCGCCAGGGAGCAATCACTGGGGCGTCAGTTTCACGCTGATTGACGCAGGCGCAGCGGCATTCCAGGCAGCGGCGATAAAATATGGGGCAACGGTTGATCCGGACAATCACAACCTTGTGATGCTCCTTGATAACAAGACGGTGTACTCCGCCCCGCTGTCCCCGGATCTTGCTGCAAAGGTCAAGACTTCACCCATAAACCAGCTCTACGCATCGACCGGGAACGGCGACTACGGGAAGAAGGAAGCAACGAACCTTGAGGTCCACCTCCGGGCCGGTGCCCTGCCGGTTGACGTGACCATTGCAGGTTCCAACCAGCAGCCGGCACCGATGGGGGAGCGCTATAAGGCAATGGCACTCCTGGCCGGAATCTTTGCCTTAATCACGGTCGGGTTGGTTATTTACTACCGGTACCGCGAGCCAAGCATCGTCCTCCCGATGGTCCTCATCAACGCATCCGAAGTTCTTATCCTTCTCGGATTCATTGCCCTCATCCGGTTCCAGATGGATCTGCCGACCATTGCCGGTCTGATTGCCGTGATGGGTACCGGGATTGATCAGCTTGTCGTTATCACCGATGAGATCCTGCACGAAGGTAAAGTGCCTTCACCGAACATTTACCTAAAGCGCCTCTCGCGTGCGTTAAGTATCATCGTGATAGCAGCGGCAACGGTGCTGATCGCAATGCTCCCGCTCGCGCTCATGGATCTCTCGACCCTCAAGGGCTTTGCAATCATCACCATCCTTGGTGTCCTTGTCGGTGTCATTGTCACCCGGCCGGCGTATGGCAGGATTATCATGGAGATCCTCTCCAGGTAACCAAAAAACCTGATACCATACCTTTATCTTTTTTTTAATCGACTAATCTTCCGGGTATGTTCAATGAGTAAACCGGTCTTATTCGACTTTTTTGCGACATGGTGCGGTCCCTGCCGGATGCAGACACCGATCATCGAAGAACTTGAAAAGAAGATGGGGGACAGGGTCGACTTCCGGAAGGTTGACGTCGACCAGAATATGGAACTTGCGGAAAAGTACGGGATCCGTGTAGTCCCGACCCTTATTATCGAGAAAGATGGTAAGGTCGTCCAGTCCATGGAAGGCGTTACGGATGCTCCGACGCTTGAGAAACTTCTTGCACCGCTGGTGAGTTAGGTGAAGATCGGCATTGTTGGCGGGACCGGTGATATCGGCGAGGGGATGGCTATGCGCCTCTCCCCGGTGTACGATGTTGTTGTTGGCTCCCGGGAGAAAGACAAGGCCGACGCCAGCTGCGACGCCAGTACCAACCTCCTCAAACAACGCGGGCAGGAATGCAGCCTGAGCGGTCAGGGGAACCAGTCGTGCGTCGATGAAGCGGATGTGGTCATCCTTGCAATTCCGTACAGGAATCTTGTAAGTACCCTTGAGACCGTTACCGGATTTGAAGGAAAGATCGTTATCTGCCCGGTAAATCCGATGGAGAAACGCGATTACTTCACGTTTGTTCCCCCCGCCGAGGGATCGGCAGCACTCCTCGCAAAACGCCTCCTTCCTGCTGACGTCAGGGTATGCTCTGCGTTCAATACCATCGCTGCAAACAAGTGGCGCGCACTTGACGAGGAACTCGATTACTCGGTCCCAGTAACGGGTGATGATGGGGCCGCGAAGCGCGAGGTTATGAATATCGTGAACTCAGTTTCAAAACTGCAGGCATTCGATGCCGGCCCGCTTGCTGCATCCTCCATGGTCGAGGCCTTGACACCGCTCCTGCTCAATATCGCCCGTTATAACAAGATGAGGGATGTTGGCATCCAGTTCAGGTAAGATTATCCAAAATCTTAATCTCCTCCTCCTTTACCGGATCTTTCGCGCAGGAAGTCCCGCAAGAGAAAGCTCGCGGCAACAGGAGCTCTCCTCTCCTCACAGGTCACCTGCAAAAGTACCGTTCAGGTACGGGACTAGGTTTCCTCCAAGCTGCATCAGATAACAACCTTCAAAAATTGTCCCCGCAATATCTGATGGATAATCCATGCATGCCGGCGAATTCGAACGAATCGGGAAGCGATTGTTCCTTGAACATCTTGTCGGGGGTAATTTCGGGAATATGAGCTTCCGTGAGGGTTCGGGTTTTTTTATAAAACGGACCGGCGCATACCTCGATGTCGCGGAGGAGCCGGTCTTTGTGCCCCTCACCGGGGATGTCCCGGGCCATGCCTCCAGCGAGTACCGGGTCCACCGGGAGGTTTACAAAAATACCGGCTATCGTGCGGTGGTTCACGGCCATCCCCCGTTTTCCGTTACCGCTTCGCTTGTGATGGATGCGATCGTCCCGGAAGACAGCGAGGGCAAGATGTTCTGTCCCGTCATCCCGGTAGTAACCGGCCCCCCGGGTTCCCAGGAGATAGCAGATAATGTGGGTCAGTCGCTCCGGAGCTCGAGACTGGTTGTCGTCCGGGGCCATGGGACCTTTGCGGGGGGTGCGACGCTCGATGAAGCGTATGTTCTGACCTCGCTCTGTGAACACGCCTGCCGGGTCATTGCCCTGAAAAGGAGTTTTTTAACTATCTGATAAAAGAACGTGAACGATTCGCATCTTTTTTTTGAATTTTTACCGATGATAAAGGTTGTAAATGGGGGTAAACCCCCGAAGGACTGAAAATTATTTGGGGGGCTTTGGTGGCTGGAGGAGCTGAATCTCACGGATTATCTCCCGGTGGAAGACGAGGAGCATATCGCTGATCATCCCGAACATAAAGATCTCAATACCCACCACGATGAGCAGGACCGTGAGGATCGTAAGGGGGATGTGATCCACGTGATGGAGCCATTCAAGGAGCACGAACAGGCCGGTGAGAAGTCCAAGCAGGGTCGTGAACAGTCCCATCATCCCGAAGTAGAACATCGGGTTATTCACCCGTGCAAGACGATAGATCGTGCTCACTATCTTGAAGCCGTCGTGGAAGGGGGAGAGTTTTGTTGCCCCCCCGGGCCGCTGAGAATACCGGATGGGAACGACCATGATCCGCTGCCCGTTCCGGACTGCCTCGACCGAGATCTCGGTCTCGATCTCGAACCCCTTCTCTTTGAGGTGCATCTGGTGGATCGCAAGCCGGGTGAATGCCCGGTATCCCGAGAGAATATCGTGCAGATCCCTGCTGTGCGCGACCTTGAAGAGGAGATTTAACATATGATTCCCGAAAAGGTTCATGCGCGAGAAGGATCCCTCCTCGGCATTGATCAGGCGATCCCCGATCACCTGATCGAACCCGAGGAAGAGCGGGGTCAGCATCTTTTCCGCATCTTTTGCAGAATATGTCCCGTCCCCGTCAAGCATCAGGATATGCGGTTGTTCGATAACCTCGAACGCCTCGATGATTGCGTTTCCTTTGCCTTTACCCGACTGGGTACGGACCGTTGCCCCGGCTTCCCGGGCAACCATGACGGTATTGTCCGTGCTTTTACCATCGATAACAAGGATATGGTTATACCCGAGTGCCTTGAACTCCCGGACAACGCTCCCAATTGTCGGGCCCTCGTTCAGGGTGGGAATTAAAATACAAACCTCATCTTTGTTGAATTTCATCGGTATATTATTCTTAATCGTGTGACATAAGTGCTTCTATGCATATCCCGAAAAAAGGGATACGGCCAGTGGGTAGAGCCAAGAGCTCTACCGGTAGGAAACCCCCCGGTAGAGTAAAGCGAAAAGATCTCCGGAACGATGATCTCTCTTTTGGATCGGTTACGGTTGGCGGTATGGATGCGACCGGGCCATTCTTGGCATGGTGCGGGAGGTAACCCGCCCGAGATCAGTGTCATCCTGCTCTTCGGGTGCGTTATTGCATGGTCCCTCTCATAAACCCCGGGGAGATTCGCAGATACCATACACATTCCGGTAATTTGTGTCGCGTACGAGGTGTCCGATGACCTGGAAGAGGATAACCGGTATCATTTTTCCGATGACGATCGCCGGTTGCCCGCGTGCCAATTTTGCGGGTAGCAAGGCCCTGGGCCCGCGGGGAGCCTCCCGGATGAGCCTTCCCGTTAACGGACATACGAATCCTTTCACGTGATTGCAATTAAGGAAGATTTCATAAGAACTCCGAAGAAAGTACTTATCAGTCCGATAATCTACGGAGTAATGAAGAATGACGCAGGATCTAAAGCACGCGAAATGGGTTTGTCTTGAATGCCACTACATCTATGACCCCGAGAAGGGGGATCCGAAGAACGGGGTTCCTGCCGGAACTCCTTTTGAAGATGTGCCGGATACCTGGCGATGCCCCGAATGTAAGATAATGAAGGCAAAGAAAGGCGTTTTCAAGCGCCTTTGAGGAAAATTCCCCTTATCTTTTTTGTTCGTTTTTCACGCTGTCCTATCCCGAAATCATTTGACATCAGATGTAAATACCGATTTGAGCAACTTATCGAATGGGGATATCCAGAGGATCATTCAGCAATGTGTCAATGATAAACCCGTTGTTGAGATTGCCCGGTATTTCCAGATTACCCGTCAACGAGTGTATCAGTTCATCAACCCGTTCAGAGAATCGGGGGAATATCCGGTACTCAGGCAATCTGGAAGAAAGCCCCAAGCCATCGATGATCGAGCAGAAGAGTTGATCCTCGCAACCTATCAATCCAACAACGTTGGTCCAATCCATCTGGAGAAGAAGATTGAGGAAACACACGGGATCCATATCCCGCATAATCGAATCTATCGGGTATTGTTGAACCACGGTCTGGTGGAGATCAACATGAAAAAACGGCAACAGCGGAAATATGTTCGGTATGAACATACTCATTCCATGTCGATGGGGCAGGGAGACTGGAAAGAGTTCGAACTTAAAGGATCGAAGAAATGGCTGATCGCATTCATGGATGATTCATCCCGCCTCATCACCTGCTACGGGGTATTCGATTCTCCAACTACCGAGAACACTCTCACGGTGCTGAATCAGGGATTCCAGATGTAAGGTACGCCCCGCGCGATCCTCACTGACAACAGTACACAATTCGTTTCAGCTCGGAACCGTGAACAGGCCCATCATAAATTCGGAGAGTTCCTTGTTCATCACAACATAAAACACATCCCAACCAGGATAAAACACCCTCAAACAAACGGCAAAATTGAACGGTTCTTCGGAGAAGTCGAACGAAGGATCGCGAAGTTCGGTTCTGTCGATAAAATTCTTCACTGGCACAATGTCATCAAACCTCACATGAGTGAGTCTCGATTTCGATGAGCCTTATAACGCATTCTGGTACCGTCTACCCCAGGAGAGGATTCTGAAATATGCGCAGAAATGGTTATATGTGTAAAATCAATTCGGGATATCACAAAAAATTCGTTTTTACAAAAACATAAATACGCCCCGGCCGGGACTTGAACCCGGGTCAAAAGATCCGCAATCTTTTAGGATGTCCACTACCCTACCGGGACACTGGGCAATTACTGTTTGCCTACTAGAATCGTTTTCATCGCTTAAATAATTCACCGTCTCCTGAAGTGATTTTTTATCGGTAAAACCACTCTTCCTTCGTAGATCCTGAGGGGATCTTCAGGAACGTTGTCACCGGAAAAGCGGTCGGAATCTGGGTAGATGGAGGGGGGTTGACCCCGCATAAGGGGTTTCGATGGTCACGTAGTACGGGCGTTTTGGTTGTACCTGCTCATGGATATCTTTTGCAGAGGATTCACGATCAAACGATCTCCCCAGCCGAACCGGAGGATAAAGTCCTCTCGTGCAGGTGATCTGCAGTGATCGGATATCCATTACATCACGTGCGATCGTCCCTTTGAAAAAAATTATTGAGGATAACGAATAACCCATTTATTTTACGATCGTACCGGAAAGGGGTGCTTCCCGAGCGTTCGGCTTGCCCCAATTTTACAAAATAGCACCAATGTGAGTGGGTCTATGTATCCGGTTCTTGCATTTTCAGGCCACATTTCAGTTTTTTGTCGAGAGCATCCGCTCAAGAACCCCTTGTTTTTTGAGGGTTGCTAGTTGAAACCGGTTAAAGCAGAAGGCCGAGAACAGCATTTTGGTATACACCCTGAGAACAGTTGTGACTCTGGTATGAGCAGAATGGAACACATTCTTGATGACGGCATATGGGCGTTCCCCGGGAGATAGGATTCGAGAGATTCGAGCGTTTTTGAGAACATCGCGGATACCGATCGGATGCCCACGAACACCCCGTTGCATGGTGGTGTTGAAACCTTTTGTTTTGGTACCGAAATATCCTCGGTCACGGTAGATCACCTCTCCTTCGTTCGACAGGTCGATTTGCGAATCGTGGGTTGAGGCAGTTGTAACCTCGAGAGCCCGGATCAGTCCGAAGTCACAATCCTCTTTGGTATGGAGTTTGTATCCAAAATAAGATTTCTTGCCCTTTATCGCCCATGTTCCATCCCGGCTTCTTCGAGTTTTTGCAGCATCACCCCGGGGTGTATTCGTTGAAGCATGACCGGGCTCTGAAGTGATGAAAGTCGCATCCTGAATGGTGCCTTTTTTGATTTTCAGACATTGTGCATCGAGTTGTCGCTGGAGCTCATCCCAAATAGCCTTATCCTTTCCGGTCTTTGCCAACCGCTCCCGGAAATACCAGACGGTGGTCTGATCCGGGACCTTGTTAGGATACCCGAGGAATTTCATAAATGATATGCGATCATTGGCCTGACGCTCAAGTTCGGGATCGGACAGGCTGTACATCGACTGGAGTACCAGCATCTTAACCATGAGAACGATATCAATATTCGGTCGACCGCCCTCTTCGGTCTGGTTTCGATACAGACCTCCCACTACCGTCAGAAACCTCTCCCAATTGATTAATGTCGAAAATCCATCAAGCCGATCCCCGAGTCGTTTGATACTCTCATACCGCTTCTCGAGCGCAAAATCAACCAGATTTTCCATACTCGTCATTGATCGTACTAAGATAAAGTACTACCGGCTACAGGGGGAATTTTTCAGAATTCTCTATTGTATCGGGCAGGAGAGCGGGTAAGCCGCATGCGATGGATGGCAAAAGGGGTAAACCGGCATCGGGCAAAACGGATGGCCTCTTCAATATCGATCCGATCCCAAAGATCGGGATCGTTGGGAGAGATGATGGCAACGACCGGTTGCTGCGGTCGCAGTAAAACCGTGATCTATGAGACCCGCCCCCGGGATTAACCTTTCAGGAGACCAGTTCCCCCTTCGCCCGTGTGGCGGGCCATTCCGGAAAGATTACATTTTTCCCCATCCAAACATGAGAACGGGCCCTTTATTTGCGATAGCGATACGAAGGAACCGGAATGGATCGCCCATGAGCAAGGAACTTTCTCTGAACGATATCCCGGAACACTTCCCGGCGCCTCCGCTCGACCAGTTCAATTACGCACTGAAAAGGCTTGGAGATATGTCGATGAGGTTGGTGATCGATCTTGCCGGCCGGCTGGATGAAGCGCGGCTCGCCCGGGCCTGCATCGCTGCGATCCGGCAGGCCCCGGTCCTCGGCTCCCGGTTTGTTGAGGCGGAAAGTCCGGTGTGGGAGATCCTTTTGTCGCTAAACATCGAGGATCTTGTCCAGGTCACTCTCTCGCAGGATCCTGACGGTGACCTCATGAAGACCCTTACCGGTTCCCTGGATCCCGGGCGTGGCCCGCAGGTACGGCTCTCCCTCATCCGGGGAGAGCGGGATATCCTCTGCATCACGGTCTCCCACGCGGCTATGGACGCCCACGGACTCCTTGCATTCTCGGCACTCCTTGCGATGCTGTACCGGGATGAACACCTGGGCGATACCATCATCCCGGAGAGATCCGACCGGTCCCTCACACCCCTCCTTGCAGGGCTCTCTCCCGGAACATTGGAAAGGCTGGCCAGACCCGCGGAGAAGTTTGTCGCAGGCTGGAAATTTCCGGAGACCGGGGCGCCCGGGACTGAGAGGCGGTACGCGATCCGCACTCTCCCGGCCTCACGGCTCATCGCGATCAGAGGAAGGGGAAGAGAATACGGGGCGACGGTCAACGATATCCTCCTCGCCGCTTATTACACTGCGCTCCGGGAAGTAATCAACCCGGAAAACGGGATCCGGGTCCAGATCCTCGTCACGATCGATCTCCGGCGCTATTTCAGCGGTGAGGCGGGGATGGGAAGAGAAGAGCGGGAAGGCTTTACCGGGCCAGGGGACCGGGATTTCCAGGCCACAACCCGGGTTCACGCACTCGCCCGAACCATCGCCAACAGGTCGGTCGCGTTCCCGCTCCTGGTCCCGGTTGCCGAACGGACATTTGGCGATACCATCGTCCTGATGCATGCACTGATGCGGGAGAAGAAGGAGCATTATCCCGGACTCGCATCTGCCCTGGAGACCGAAGCCTACGGCCCTGGGAATTTTTCAAAGTTCCAGGACCGGGTGAGGGAGAGAGAGAGCGCCTCTGCCGAGATCCGTTCGGAACCGCCTTTTATCGGGAACATCGGGGTCGTCCCTACGGAAGTGTACGCCTTTGCACCGGATCTTCCCGTAAACAATGCATTCGTTGCCGGCATCATCGTCAATCCCCCCGGGCTGACCTTCGGGATAACGACATGCAACGGGATGCTCACGCTCTCCATCGGGTACTGCTCCCCCGCCATAACGGAAGAGTCTGTTGAGGGGCTCCTCGACCGGATCCTCAGCTGCCTCCCCTCCGGATAGACGGTGTCAATCGCCGGTCACTGTGCAGACGACAGCTCTCTATGCAGGGGCTTGGAGAGGGTAACGGGAAACTCCAGGCAGATGGCGATGGGAGGAGCACGCTCTATGGGTACCGGTACGCGGTGCTGACAATCGTGCTCGTCTCAGTCCTGATGGCGGTCATCGACAGTACGGTCGTAAATATCGCGCTGCCCACGATGACCCGGTCCTTCTCGGCCGACCTCTCGCAGACCCAGTGGACGATCACCGCCTACCTCGTCACGATGACGAGCCTTCTCCTCATCTTCGGGAAAGTCTCGGAGTACGCGGGGTCGGCGCTGATCTTTGCGACCACCCCTCCGGACCAGCGGTGACGTGCGATGGGATCTCTCGGCTCGACGGTCGCTGTCGGCAGCATCCTCGGCCCGATCCTTGGCAGGTTTGTTGTAGACACCCTAGTAGTTACCGACAATTGAATATATAGATTTTATTGGAAATTACTTTTATTTAAGTACGTACTATAAAGTTTCAATGAAGAAGCGGTATGTCGTTGAATTAACGCAACAAGAAAGGAAACACCTGACAGGAATTGTCAAGCGTGGGAAAGGCCCGGCGTATCGAATCCGACACGCGTATGTCCTGTTGCATGCAGATAAAAATAAATCCGGCAAGACCGATGAAGAGATAACCGTTCTGTTACACTGCCATAGTCAAACAGTTTTCAATATATGCAAGAAGTATTTCGAAGAAGGACTAACTCGCGCAGTCGGGAGAAAAGCCCAGGAATCACCACCCATTCCTCGAAAACTGGATGGAGCAAAAGAAGCCCGGCTTATCACGATAGCATGCAGTCAACCGCCGGAAGGATATGCCAATTGGACCCTTGACCTCCTCGCAGACAAAATGGTTGAGTTAAAAATTGTCGAGACGATTTCAGGAAAAACGATCGGCCGCGTCTTAAAAAAACGAGTTAAAACCTCACCTGCGGCAATGCTGGGTTATTCCGCCGCAACAAAACGCTGAATTTGTTGCTCACATGGAGGATATCCTGGAACTCTATCACCGACCTTATGATCCGGAAGTTCCTCTGATTTGTATGGATGAAAAATCGGTCCAGTTACTCGGAGACTCCCGGGATTCGTTGCCAGCGACTCCCCGGTATCCCGTTCGATATGATTATGAGTATACACGAAATGGAACTGCCTCAATATTCCTCTTCACTAAAACCCCTGAAAGGAGGGAGGAGAGTTAATCCCCGCAAGCACAGAAAAAAAGTGGATTGGGCTCACGAAGTTAGAGAGTTACTCGAGATTGATTACCCAAACGCCAGAAAAATAATTCTTATCTGCGATAACCTGAACACCCACACGATTGGAGCATTTTATGAGGCGTTTCCTCCGGAGGAAGCTTCGATTCTTGTCAAACGCCTGGAGATCCATAACACCCCCATACATGGGAGCTGGCTCAACATCGCTGAAATTGAATTAAGTGCGTTATCCCGTCAATGTCTTGATCGAAGATTGATAATCTGGAATTGCTTATCCACGAAACAAAAAAGTGGGAAACTTCCAGAAACAATAACCAGAAACTGGTCGACTGGCAGTTTACTTCTGAAAGTGCAAGGATTAAACTAAAACGACTCTACCATCAATTTTAAGTGTCTATCTCCACTAGGGTGCGTTGATCCCATCGCTCCTTATAAGGCTCCCCCCGCGGCGGTTCCTCAAAGGAGAAAATCTTTAAAAAAAGAATCTGCTTCCAAACTGTCCCGGCCCCGCGACACCTCATAAAGGCTCTGAAAGGGGGAAGTATCGCAACTTTTTGCCAAAAAACAATTTTTACTGGAGTTTTTCGGTGAATCTCTCATCCATACGAATCCGGCCCAAAATTTTTCCCCGAAGGAGAGGTTTATTCCTTCCCAAATTCTACAGGAATGCGCCATGATCGATCCGGCACAGGAACGGACCGCCGTTCTCGCTCAGCTCAAATTAGCAGTCTCGCTCTTCGAGCACTCCCTCAGCCCTAAGCTCATTCCGGAAGGAGGGCTCGGGATCGCCTTCGCCATCCGGAACGCGCGTGGCCGGGGCGGCATCGCTGCAATGATCTGGACAATCGGACCTGATGGCACAGTCATTTCCCGTAAGGAGCCCGCTTTCGGTGCGGACGAACCCCTTGCACGGATCGTTCTCACGGCAATGAAATTCGATCCGGCTATCCGGTCAGCAGCGATAATCCGGTCTACTCCGGAGGTGCTTGAGGCTCTTGACGATCTCTTCCTCGAGATCTGCAGCTTCGATCCGGCACGCGAGCCTGCCGGGATAAGCTCGATGGACTGGGGCGTCGCATCCTGCTGCAGAGACGGGGTTCCCGACGCGATCACCGATAAAGGTACGGTGGGAAGGGGGAGACTGATCCGGTTGTTCGGGGAGAAGCCCAGCGATATTACAAGCAATATTATTATCTGCTCAAACCGCATGTAAAATATAGAAACTTGAGGAATCACGAATGGGAATTAAGCCGTCGTATATTAAGACTCTCGGAACCGAACTCCTAAAACAGCAGAGGGACTATTTTTCGGGCAGCTTTGATGAGAATAAGCTCCAGCTCAACAAGTCAGCAGTGATCGAGAGCAAGAGAGTGAGGAACCGCATCGCCGGGTATATCACAAGAAAAATAAATACCAAAAGACACGCATAAATCTATTCATGTTTGAAGGTGTCCTTCCTGCAATCATAACCCCTTTTAAAAGAAACCCTGCTATGGGTCTGGATATTCCGGGCCTGGAGCGGAATATCGGTCTTCTTCTCGCAGGCGGAATTCATGGCATTGTGCCCTGTGGTTCGACTGGTGAATCTGCAACGCTGACGTTTGAAGAACACGAGAAGGTGGTCAGCGTTACGGTCGACAAGGTCAACGGTAAGATCCCGGTCCTTGCGGGAACCGGATCCAACAACACTGCTGAAGCGGTACGGCTCACAAAGGCGGCTAAGGACACCGGTGCGGACGGCGTGCTCGTCATCAGTCCTTACTACAATAAGCCGAACCGTTCAGGTCTTATCAAACACTACACGAAGCTTGCAGATCTCGATCTTCCGGTCGTCATCTATAACGTGCCCGGAAGAACCGGTCAGAACCTCGAGCCCGATCTCATCGCAGAGCTTGCACAGCACCCGAACATTGTCGGGATCAAGGAAGCGAGCGGCAATATCGGGCAGATCTCCCGGGTTATCGAAGAGACACAGGATGAGGAGTTCGCAGTCATCTCCGGGGACGATAACATCACCCTCCCGATCATGGCGCTCGGAGGGGCCGGCGTTGTCTCGGTTGCAGCCAACGTTGATCCGAGACGGATGGTAGCGATGTACGAGGCGATGAGGGAAGGCGACTACCAGAAGGCGCTCGTCCATCACTTCGCGCTCTCGCCGCTCTTCCGTTCGATGTTCATCGACACAAACCCGATACCGGTCAAGAGAGCCGTTGAACTGATCGGCATGGCAGGAGGACCGGTCCGGCTTCCGCTCGATGATCTCGATGCGCAA
Source organism: Methanoregula sp. SKADARSKE-2 (assembly GCA_030919125.1). Taxonomy (GTDB): domain Archaea; phylum Halobacteriota; class Methanomicrobia; order Methanomicrobiales; family Methanospirillaceae; genus Methanoregula. The sequence goes on along the minus strand of CP121470.1, from coordinate 81,773 downwards.
CGGACCAAGGAGCTGAAAAAAATCCTCGCAACGATACCAGCCAGAGCCGGTGCAAAAGCGACAATAAGAAGACCGGCAAAGCTGGTAGCAGGATCCACCGCCCCGAAACTACCTCCATCGAAAAAACCCGCGGCAAAATCTCCGCGGAGAGGGTAAGATAGATATGATTAAAGTAGTAGTGTGCGGGGCATCCGGCCGGATGGGTCAGACCATCGGGAGGATGGTCCACGAGTCCTCCGATCTTGAGCTGGTCGGAGGCATCAACCTCAAACCGGGCTCATTCTTCGGAGCGGAGATCGTGGACGCAAAGGATGCCGAAGCGCTCATCCAGAGGACCGGTGCCGATGTCATGATAGATTTCACAGTGGCCAGCGCGGTAGTCGGGAATGTGAAACTCGCAGCCCGGAATAATGTGGCTCTCGTTATTGGGACCACTGGGATCTCTGCCGGACAGAGAGCGGAGATGGAGGGGGCGATCCGGGGGAATGTCCCGGCAGTCATATCGAGCAACTTTTCCGTAGGGGTCAATATCTTCTGGCAGCTGATTCGAAATGCAGCAAAACTCTTGAAAGACTACGACATCGAGGTCATCGAAGCCCATCACCGGAACAAGAAGGATGCGCCGAGTGGAACCGCAAAGACCATTCTCCAGATCCTCGATGAGGAAGCCGGAGCCAGGCAAAAGATGTACGGGCGCGAAGGGATGACCGAGCGGGGCAACGAGATCGGTGTACATGTGATCCGGGGCGGGGATATCGTTGGCGATCACAAGGTTATGTTCTCGAAAAATTTCGAGACTATCGTCCTCTCGCACCGGGCCTATGACCGTTCGGTGTTCGCAAGCGGGGCACTGCGTGCAGCCCGGTGGGTTGTCGGGAAAGAGCCCGGCATCTACAGCATGAACGATCTGCTCGGTCTCGGCAGATAACCCCAGAATTTTTTTCCCTGAATTTTCCCGGATCAAATCGATCCCATTTCAGGGAGAAATGACCGGGATTTTGTCATTATTCCACTACAACCTTGGGTGAAGCATTGAATGGCTTCAATTCCTCGTTCTTTTTCATCCTCTATCGAAACCCTTTTTTTCTCCTTTCCCCAACATATAACGTGGAGTGAACGAGTTGGTAGCAGTCGTTGACAACACTAAGTGTACCGGATGTGAGACCTGCGTGAGTGAATGCCCGGCTTCGGCAATCGCCATGGAAAATGACAAGGCAAAAGTCGACAAGGATATGTGCGTCGATTGCCAGACCTGTGTCGATGCCTGCCCCGCTGAAGCGATCAGAATGGAATGAGTTTTTCGGGAACATTCTTTTTTCTCTCGGGCTTTTCGGAATTAAGGCATTTTTAAGAGGAGCATACAGGGAAGCCGTGCCGTTGCTCCATATCGGACCGGGGGAGAGATGGGCCGGGTTGTCCCCGGATTTTCAACGTCTCCGTTTTTATTTATTTATCTCATAAAATTTTAAAAAACAATGTTTTTATTATCGCAGGTGAAATGGGATTTTACAACCCGCCACATTGATTGTCGGGGAGACTAATGAACAGGACCTTACACCTATGATCAATGTTGGAGTGCTCGGAGCTACGGGCGCGGTGGGTCAGCAATTTGTTGAACTCCTTGCGGATCATCCCTGGTTCAATCTTTCGACGCTTGCCGCCTCCGAACGCAGTGCGGGGAAACCCTACAGCAAAGTAGTGAACTGGCGTCTGGAAACACTTTTTCCCGAAAAGATTGGAGAGATCAAGATAGTGCCGACATCACCCAAGGCGATGAAAGATGTCGACCTTGTCTTCTCGGCTCTGCCGGCAGAGATCGCAACTGAGACCGAACGGGAGTTTGCGGATGCGGGTATTGCCGTCTGCAGCAATGCGAGCTCGCACCGGATGGAGCCGACCGTCCCGCTCGTTGTCCCGGAAGTAAATCCTGATCACCTCGGGCTTATCGAGGTACAACGGGATGCAGGGCGGGACGGCTTCATCGTAACGAACCCGAACTGCTCGACGATCATGATGGTAACTGCCCTTGCACCGCTCCGGATATTCAAATTTACCGACGTCCGGGTGGCAACGATGCAGGCAATATCCGGGGCAGGGTTTGCCGGCGTCGCAGCAATGGCCATTTACGATAATGTCATCCCTTACATCGGCAAGGAAGAAGAGAAGATGGAGTCCGAGACCTTAAAGATCATGGGAACGCTGAAAGGAAAGAGCGTGAAGAATGCCCCCTTTAAGGTCAGCGCGAGCTGTCACCGGGTTCCGGTTATCGATGGCCATACGATGGCTGTCTGGATCGACATCAAGGAGCCCGTAGAAAAACTCTCCAGGGCTTTTTGCGATTATAAACCCCCCATCAAAGGGTTGCCGACCCAGCCAAAGGAGTCGGTCCACTTCTTTGCGGATGAACCGGACCGACCCCAGCCCCGGCTCGACAGGATGCGTGGTGACGGTATGACCGTCTCGGTTGGCCGCCTCCGGGAAGGGGTACGATTCGTGGCTATGGGGCACAACACCATCCGGGGGGCTGCGGGTGCGAGCGTACTGAATGCTGAGCTTATCATGAAGAAGAAGTACCTGTAGTGAGGTGACCTATGCAATTGAGAGAGAATACAGTCTTCATGGGGAACAAGCCGGTAATGAACTATGTTCTTGCGGTCGTGACCCAGTTCAACAACGGTGCAGAGACGGTTGCAATCAAGGCACGGGGCAAGGCAATATCGAGGGCTGTTGATACCGCTGAGATCTCCCTCAACAGATTCCTCGAAGGCGTCACCAAGCAGGATATCCTGACTTCAACGGAAATTATCGACACCGATACCGGCAAGACCAATGTCTCGAGTATCGAGATCATCCTTGCCAACAAGAGATAATTTTTTCTTAGCCCGGATCACCTTCCCGGGGCGGAGATAAATACAATTGTAGTACCTGCTGTGTTGCACAAATCCGTACTAAATCCCCCGGTTTAGAAATCTGGGCGTATTAACAGTTGATGAGGATATTGTAAATCATGAAACATTCCATTGATGCTGGTAGCTTTGACCGATTCCCAAAAAATCCGTTTCATTGAAGAGAAAACGCCTTCGACCGCCCATCTCGAACCATAGCTGTGTCTTTGAGCTCATTCCTCGTATCCCGCATCAAGGAACTCCCGGGCACATTGAGCCCGATAGGAGGAACCCTTCGATCTTCTCGAAGCATTCGATCGAATCTTGATCGCCGAAGAAATGTGCCGCTTTTCAAGGTCGTTAAAAATCGAAATATGATCGTACGCTCCGTCTCCGAGTACCTTCCGGACAGTACCAGACTGGAGAGAGTTTTGTGCAGAATCGATAAGAGGAATACAACACTTCTCGTCCGGAATGGTCTCGTTAGTAACTTCCATCTCCAGGATATTACGGGATTTCCGATCAATGGCAACATGAACCTTGATCCAACCTTGATCCAACCACGATGAACTCTCCACTTTTCTCGCATCCACTCACCCCGGTTAGTAACTTTAATCCCCGTGCTATCTATCGCGACAACAACATCCTTACCGGTTTGTCCGATCGTGTCGGACACCGGCAATTCGAACAAACGGATTCGACGGAATAAAGTCGTGTAATCGGCAGCAAGATCCTGCTGAACGAATGGGGATAATTTTCGAAGAAATCCCTCCATCTAACGGTACGGCATAGAGAAGAGAACATGAATTGCTGCAACCCATTGAATAAACGGGGCGGGATAGAGATAGTGTCTTCCTCTTTTGTGAGCATTCATTCGGGATAATTCGGTATCCCACACGGCTATAAATTCCAATGAAAGGTAAAATTCACCTCGCTGGACTAAATGTTCGTTATATTTTGGCCATTCCCGGTTGTCCTCATACGGTTTACCCCAGCGCTTGTTCTTTGCCATTATTTTTTATAGGACTTACGCGTTTGAAGGCAGATTCGAGCAAGAAATCTTCATCACAGCACTACAAAAATAATCAGATTAGAACGCCGTGGAAGCGATAAAGAGAGAAGAAGCGGATCGATGAATCGAGCGTTTCGACTCGTACCAGCTGGGACCTGTATTCAATCGATGGGTTTCGAGGCGAAGAAATGCCAGCAACGAGAGCAGAATATGTCCTCGTTGAACAACCTCTTTTGGGACCCTGGCATCTCTCGATGCCACAACCTTGCTTGATGCCACGGTGATCCTCTTCGATATTCCATCCAAGTTCCTTGAACGTTTTTCTGTCGGTTTCCGATGCATCGAGAATATCGGTAGCCCAATGTTCGGGTTCCTTATCAGAGTGAACGATCCTAAATAGCTTGATGAAACCGTATTGTCTCAGATGAACAACTCTTCCTTCGGGAGGAATCTCAATCTCAGAAACTGAACGGTTGTACGTATTATCAGGATCAACCAACCGGTTGGATTTGAGACGGGTACACCAATGCCACTTCAGCGTGCGGATCAATTTCAGGTTGGCGATACACGAATACCACGAATCAAAGATGACACATCCCGGCTGAAACTTTCTTTCTTTGGCTGCTCGTAGCATATCCCGGAAATGATCATTTTTGTTTTTCCCGTCTTTGTCTGGACAATAGATCCGGAAATCTACCGAAACTATCGCAGAACCATCAGTCCAAATGGTTGAGATTAGGTTGATTCCCTGAACTACCCGATGATGCTTCCCACTCCAGTGCCGGGTCACCAGTTCAATCTGATGGGAATACGGTTTGTCGAGGGTACTATCATCGATTACCAATACTCCTTCGTTAGCCCGGAGCAACCGTTGCGCTTCCTCATACAGCGCCCCCGTGTGGTGAGGCTGGCTGCCTCTCTAACAAACGCTTGACGGAAGCGTGAGCTATTGATACTGGTTCAGCGGGAAAACACCGGGATGCCTCTGTACACGAGCAAACCTGATACGTCGATATCAGAAAGTTTACAAAATTGCCGCTCGTGCATTTCGGAGGATTCACTCTCGTTCGATCTCCATCCCGGGTTTGTCTAACCCATGGATGGGCGCTACTAACTCTTAGATCTTTCGGTCCAAACCAAGGGCGTAAGTCCTGTTTATCTTCTGGTCGCTTGTGCTCGGGATCCTTGGGATAGGCGATCTCCAGGAGATGAGCACGGGAGAGGGTCGGTGTGTTCCTCATTGTGATTCCTCATCCCGCTCGTCACCCTCCTCCTCCTCCTCCTTGCAGCGTACCTGCTGCCCCCGACATGGTAGAAACGCCATGGCGGTACTGCCATCCACTATCTCTTCTCCTTGGTGAAAAGCCGGGTGGAGGGTTCCCCTCCGGCCCGCAGTTTTATGGAGATGGGGGGGTGACCCATCCCCCTGTTGTTGGAAATCCTGCACCGGGTGGTTGGCAGTTCACCCTTTTTTGCCGAGCAAAATTTGCTGAATCTCGGATTCCAAAAAAAAAATCGGGTGACCGATAATTTTAGCGGAGGAAAATTGCTTGAGCTGGTAATTTGTATGAAGAAGATCGGGGCGGTTCATTTTAAACTCTTCGCGTGCACTGCCCCGGCCGGAATAATTCTCTCATCCATCGTCGCCGGCATCCTCACGTGGCCGGACTTCCTGTTCCATAATCTATTTATGACGTGGAGTAAAACTAGATAGAGCAACGCGCTGCTATAGTGTAGTCCGGCCAATCATGCGGGCCTTTCACGCCCGCGACTGGGGTTCGAATCCCCATAGCAGCACTCTCTCTCTTGTATGGGGATTTTTTGGATATCCCGAGATCTGAAGACCACGTCCCGGCACTCGCCAGTATAGTTTATCAGATAGCACCCGTGAAAATATTTTTTCTGATAACCAGCCCGGAAAAATTCTCACACGGAACTGAACCGTTCCTGGATCAGACACCCGCGTTGATGCAAGTCCGGCAACGCCAACAGCTACCCCTCAGAAGATTCCCCGGGCATCTTCATCTCCCGAATGCACTGATTGCTGTCCTGGTCTCGGTGCTCATATCCCTTCGCATGAGCTTTGGCAGGAAGAGAGAAAGGATAGGAACGCTGAACCAAAAAACAGATTAAGGCCCCTCCCAGGAAGCCCATTTTATCGTTCCAAACTATGTTCATGCACAAAAGGCGATCCCATCTCTATTCCGGCCCCCAGGCACTGCTGATGATTACCACTCCTTCTCCGGTATGAACGATGCAGTATGTATCGGATTATTCCCTCATTTTTGCGACTTATTCACCTCCGGGAGGATCAAAAGCGGTAATCGGAGGACGTATGTGGCGTATTTTAGGTGGCCTCCCGAGGGGACTCAACAACGGGTGTTTAACTGGAGGGAGGTCCCGGAGAAGATCTCAGATCGCCGGAAGAAGGTGTGGGACAATTTACCCTGTTTACCCGATGAATAATTTCAAAAATTATTCTCAAAGCTCAGTCCCGGGTTTCATCATCCCCGACAACGCTCAGATTATCTTTGGGTAAGAGACTCGCGTTTCCAGCCTGCCCATTCAGAAGAGCCCGGAAGAGACTGGGCCAAGCGTGCATAAGCGAATGTGCACGATTAATTACTACTGCCGGATCCATCTCTACTCCATGAGCACCGAGATACCCTGGGAGAGATCGCGGCAGGAATTCCGGCCGGTCGATATGTCGGTCTCCTGCACGGGTAGAATGCAGTTTATTGCACAGACCTCGAATGGGATCACGTTTCCCCTTGAGGCGCCGGTGGGTATGGGCGGGGAAGGGAAGGTGCCCAATCCCATCCAGTACCTCATCGGCTCGCTTGGTGGTTGTGTTGGCGTGAAGATCCTTCTTGCCCTTTCCTATAATGGGATTGCCCCGGATGAGCTGAGGATCGGGATTCATGCGACCCTGATAGAGACCATGCCATCATACTTCGATCATGTCCACCTGACCATTACGATCAGGGCTGAGGCAAACGATGCGATGCTCAACGGGATTATCGATCAGACCCTGACCCGGCTCTGCCCGATCGCCGCCATGTTCGCTGAATGCGGAAACGTTACAGCCGAGCACCATATCATCCGGAACTGACCCGGTAACTCCGCCTGGGATTACCCCTCCGGTCTTCCTCGCTCATCCGCACTAAAATTAATTCTCCTTTTCTTCTGACGGTGTCCGGAGAGCGACCGGAGACAAAGACCCGGAATACAATCTTCCGTAAATCCCGTTGCTGACAGCAAAAGAATGGTGGCGGTTCTGTTAATAGCCGTGCGGGTGAGAAAATCCATAAAAAAACTGCAATGCTCTTTGGATACCATAGCGTGGCCACTACTCTTTTACGCGTTTTTATGGGATCGCAGCTGGCGGAGATCAAGGCAACCGTGGAGACGTAATGCACCGCGTACGAGAGGAAGGATATCTCCACCCTCTTCGCACCGGAGATACTCAGGCTTTGGCAGCGGGGGCGACGAGATCATCCCTGCCCGGAATGAGTCCCCGCAGCGAATCCGGGGCGATCTGAACGGGGCAAGTTCCCTTGCACATCGAATTTTCGGGAATAAAATTTTTCGGCGAGTGCAAAGGAGATGAGACCCGGGGGAGTGAACAACAAAATGTATCACCGGATGATCTCCGGTATGCCGGGATTTGAGATCTCTTATGCCATCGCCCGGCGCAAAACCATGGATCTCTCGATCGCGAAAGGAATTATCCGGAGGATCGGTTCCTTCGTATCCGGATAAATTCTTTGACCTTCTGGTTTTTCACGGATGGTGATTCCTGAAGAGAGAAGGCCGAGAATCCGGGAGGGAAATTACCCTTTAATCCTTCTCCCTTGTCGGGAGAAGGGGTGGATATCCCCCAAAAAAAATTTCAGATGTTCGATCCGGGGGTCCTGTTCGCTGCCGTGCCGGTCGGGGCCGGAGTTGTGGCCATGGTACTTGCTGAGGCCGGGCCTGTTGCCCGGGGGACGGCGGCCTCCGTTGGCGTTGGTTTTGAGAGCGACTTGAGATCGAACTGGATCTGTGCCGTGCCTTTTGGGGCCGTTGTCGAATCGGTTGCGATCAAAACCCCGTCTTTATAGATTTTCACAATAATTACCTCCGCGGAACCGTCGTTCTTGGTGAACGAGGCTGCTACAACACCGGTCGATGTCGGGACAATGTATCTCTTTTCACCAGAATCGGTGACTTCCGTCTGCCCTCCCGGTACCCCGTACGATCCGGTGAAGGTCCCGTCATAGTTGACGTATACCCAGACGCCGTCCTTGGGGATTTCGAGGGGAGCAGGCGTCCTGACAGGGGTAGGTGAGGTCGTCGTCGAAATGGGAGTTGGAACAGTCGTTGGTACTTGGGTGGGAACGGTTGTTGGAACCGTTGTCGGTACGGTTGTTGGCTGGAGGGACGAGTTGAATAAATCTCCCCCGGGATGACTGACAAAGACAAATGCAAGTATGGCGATGGCGAAAATTGCAAGGATGATAATTGCAAAGGGAAGGAACCGAGATCTCTTCCGGGCCGGAGGCACCTGGGGGGGAGTCGGTCTCTCCGGGGCCGGAATTGCAGGCTGAGGAATGGAGGATATTGGGGCAGGTTCTGCCGGTACCGGGATCTCGGGGACCTGGGGTGCAGCAGCCGGAGCCGGCTCAGCGGGTGCGGCCCCCTGTCCGGTAAAGATGCTGGAGAACATCGAGAGTCTCTTCTGGGTCTGATCCGCTGCGGGTGCTTCGGGTTCAGCCGGAGCCGGCGGAGCGGCTGGTGCGGGGGTCTCGGTCTTTGGCGCGGGCGTTCCCGCGGTTGACGGCAAATGGGTATACCGTGAGGGGACGAGCGGTGCCTGCTGGGTACGGGGTTTTGAGTCTTCGATCAAGGGTTCGATAGAGTGAATAACCTGCTCGATAGGCCGCTCACGGTGTTCGGCAGCGGGTCCAACGACCGGGGGGAGGGGGACCGAGACCTGGGGGACAACCGCGGGCTCCGTAATCTCGTTCTCACTGGCAGGTGTCGCAACCCTGGTTCCGCACTTGTTGCAGAAGGTGGATCTGGGGGGTACCCGGTTGCCGCACCGTCCACAGAACGACCCTTGCGGAAGCGTAGTGGTCTCTACGGGTTTTTGCGGAGCGTGGACTTCCGCAATCTTCTTGATGGGCCGGGCGATCTCGATCTTTTTCTTTGCCGGGCGACCGGCCGTTGTACCGATCTGCGCCGGGGTTACCGGCTCCCCCTTTTTGCTCGTCTCGACATCGAAGGATGCAGCCACCGCCGGGGCCATTTTCTGCCGGATAACCGCGACGCGATCCTTGAGGATCTTCATCCATTCATCGCACTCCCGCTTCCGATCGCCTCCCCCGGACCGGGAGAAGGTAAGGACCATCGGGCGCGGGCCCCCGCTTTCGGTAAGGACGGAGAGGGTGATGACCGGGTCCCGGATAGCATTCTCGCCAGACTCCATTCCTTTTATCGCGGCAAGCGGGATGTACCGGGGTGGCAGGAGCGAATCCCGGCTGTTGAGCAAAATAAGGCGCTCGCTCGTAAGTATCGCCTCAAACGGGACCGATTTTACGACAACGTTCTGTGTATCGAGGAGGATAGACTCGTCGCTGTTCAGCTCAGGATGACCCATGGTACCACTCTCTTCTCATAGTTCGCATTTATAAAGGAAATACCTATTTGTTCTCTTCCGCCCGGATCCTGCTGCTGAGCCCGAAGTTTTAGAGACATTCCCGGCCGCTCATGTAAGGCCGGAGAACCTCCGGGATCCTCACGCTGCCATCCTCATCCTGGTAATTTTCAAGGATTGCCCGCATGACCCGGGAGGTCGCAATCGCGGTTGAGTTGAGGGTGTGGAGGTGACGCTTGGTCTCAAAGTCGCTCTTATTTCGGAGACGGATGTTGAGCCTGACCGCCTGGTACGAGGTACAATTCGAACAGGAGACGACTTCTTTGTACGCCTCTTCACGCGGCATCCACGCCTCGATGTCGTATTTCTTGGCAGCAACAGTCCCGATGTCCCCCGTACAGATATTCACGACCCGGTACGGGAGGCCGAGCTTGCAGAATATCTCCTCGGCATTAGCCAGCAGTTCTTCGTGAATCTCCCACGAGTTCTCCGGAGTGCAGTACACGAACTGCTCGACCTTGGTAAACTGGTGGACCCGGAAGAGTCCCTTCGTGTCGAGCCCGTGGGCCCCGATCTCGCGCCGGAAGCAGGGCGATATGCCGGCAAACCGGAGGGGGAGATCCTTCTCTTCGAAGATCTCGTCCTGGAACATCGCGGCGATCGGGTGTTCGCTCGTCGCTATAAGGTACGCATCGTCCCCGTCGATCTTGTACATGACCTTCTCGAAATCGCCGAGATCCGTCACCCCTTCATAGGAGGTCCGGTTGATCATGTACGGCGGAATGATGGGTGTGTACCCCTTCTGCTCCAGCAGGTCAAGAGAGAACCGCTGCAGGGCAAGGTCGAGCATTACGAGGCTTCCTTTCAGGAAGTAAAATCCCGCCCCGGAGATTTTTGCCGCCCGCTCGAAATCGGCCCACCCGTTCTCCGCTGCGAGCTGCCCGTGGTTTTTCAGTTCGAACCCGAAAGTCGGGGGGGTCCCGACCCGTTTCAGTTCCACGTTCTCTGTGTCGTCTCTCCCTACCGGTACGCTCTCGTGAAGAATATTGGGAAGGCGCATCAGGTACCCGCTGATGGTTGCTGCGATCTCGTCGCGCTCTGCATCGCAGCACCTGATCCGGTCGGGAAGGGAGGCAGCTTCGGCCATCAGGGAGGAAGCATCCTGCCCGGCTTTTCGTGCCGCATTAATCTCCCGGGCGATGGTGTTGCGCCGCTGGCGGAGCTCATCGGTCTCGACTTTGAGCCTGCGGGACCGTTCATCCTTTGCGAGCAGGTCGTCGACCCATGCGATCTTCTCCCCCTCGTTCCGCTTCCTGAGATCCGCCCTGACCACATCCGGGCTTGCCCGTACGAACCTGATGTCAAGCATGTGATTACCCACTTCTTCGCACCCTGTGCGGGAATTCTGCAGATAAATAGATCGCCCCTGCACTTATTTGAACCGGTGCCGGGAAAACCGGATCAGGATCCGGATAAAAACGGCAGGCATTTTCACCTATCCGGTTTGAATCAGCATAAAACCGGGAAGCATTTCTCTCCGAAAAATCCTCTTGTGCGTACTGTTTCGGGCCTCTGCAGCCGGGAGCGTTTGAGACTGTTGGCAACGGAGAGAATTGCGCTGATCCGCCCGCCCTTTGTGTGGAGCTGGACCGGCGCGCACGATCCCATCACTTCACGCCCCAATACGATGCGATTGGCGTTTGCGGATCGTATGCATAATTTTTTTTGCAGGCCGTCGCAGGTTCGGTGTGGGTCGATCTGATACGGGAACCGGCTGGTGCTGCGTGAGCACGGTATCGGACGAGAAGACCCGGGGAGATCGAAATGGTCTCTGTCCCAGAACAATATCGGGACGGCATCTCGGATCAGCGCTGTCATTCGAGCTCCCGGACGGATCGATGAGTCCGGCGCAAAAAAAAGCGTCTCAATCGGTGAGCGAGATGAAGGAGCCCGGGCTTTTTTTCCGGAAATCCGGGTTCTCTTTTTGGTTAACGGTTCTTGGATGGAAAAGAACAATAAAACCGGAAGGATGCCGGCCTCTTCCCATCAGCTCAACGGCAATTTCAGAGGGATCGTCGTCGTATCACTGAACGGGATCTTCGGGGCAAAGATCAGGAGATCCGGGCTGACCGTTCCCGTAATCCGGAGGGTGATAAGAACCATGGCCGGTACCTGGGACCCGGAACTATTTTAACCGCCCGGAATCATCCCCCCAATCCGTATCGCACGGAAACATCCCGGGCTCGTGCCAGTGATACCCGCAGCAGACCGGTCTCGATCCATGGACTGCCGACAGCCCCGATCCCAACATCCCCCCACCCCAACCCTTAAGAGGATGAACGGAGAGTGGATGCTCTATGCATCCGGATACGATTCTCCTCTTTGTCTATAACCTGGATAAGGGCAGTCTTTCCGATATCTGGGACCGCCAGTATTCTCAAGGACATGCCCGGACCCCTCCCTGTAACCTCTGTGCGCTCATCCAGAGCCCGGTAGGGATGAAGAAATCCTGGAAGCGGTTCATCAGCGTCCTGGGGATTCCCGCCGAGTACCTGTACCGGGAGGAGTTCGGGGAGCAGTCTGCGCATGCACCGTTTGCCAGCCCGGGGATCTTCCTCAAGCTGGGCGGATCCTCAATCCTGCTTGCCGGCGCAGATGAGATCAATGGCTGCAGGACAACGGATGATCTGATAAGCCTCGTCCGGCAGCGTGTACAGAGATATCATCCTTGAACGCTACAATACCTCAAAGGGGCAAAATCCCTCTGGACGTTTTTTTTAATTTGTGCTAATTTGCCAAAGTGGTGCCTTTGCCGAATCTTCCAAAAATCTGCTCCAAAAAAACGTATCTCTGAATTGGCCCCCGGCTTGCGCCAACCCGCCCCGGGGTGTGAGCGCCGGTGATTCCTCCCACTCTGGCAGGAGCAGTCGCGTATTTCCCGGAATCTTTCTGTGGCTTCTCCTCACCATGACGCTACCGTGACGGAGAGGACCGGCTGGAGCATCATCCAAAAGAGGGGATCTCACCCTGCACTAAGAAATGTTCAGATCAGGTATGGACGAGGCAGACTATAAGGGGTGGGGCGGGGATCCCGGTGCGCATTACAATCATATAAGACCTGCCGACTTTTCCCGGGGGCCCTGGCACTTCCTCTCCCCTTTCTCAGGCCCAGGCACTGGAGACAGATCCGGAAAATATACGGAAGAAAGACGCGGTATTTTTTAGAAAAATTTCTTCTGCCACATGAAGAGGCCGAGTACAACCGATGTCACGAACGAGATACCGAAGATGATCTCGAAAGAGAATGGGGTCTGCGAGAGCGGGATGTCTGTGACATTCATGCCATAGAAACTCGCAATCATTGTCGGTATGGCGATGATGATCGTGATCGATGCGAGGAATTTCATCACGATGTTGAGGTTGTTGGAGATGATGGTGGCAAATGCCCCGGTCATGCCATTTAAGATATGCAGGTAGATCTGGGACATTTCCATTGCCTGCTTGTTCTCGATGATGACATCTTCCAGAAGTCCGGCATCCTCTTCAAACATCTGGAGCGACTTCGGCTTTGTCCGGAGGATCCGTTCGAGTACTGCCTCGTTGCTCTTGAGCGATGTCGAGAAGTAGATGAGGCTCTTTTCCAATTCCATCATCTGGAAGAGGATCTCGTTCTTCATCGAACGATGCAGCTCAACCTCGATCCGGGAGATGGACTTCTCGATCTGGCGCAGGTGATTGAGGTAATAGGATGCGTTCCGATAGAAGATCTGGAAGAGGAATCTTGTCCTCTTTGCAGTCGTAAAGTGCCTGACTTTACCCGCGAGGAAGTCGTCAAGGATTTGGGACTGCCGGCTGCAGACCGTCACAATGAACGTGCTCGTAATGATAATCCCGAGCGGGAGGGTGGAGAGCATCCGGATCCCCTCGGTCTCGGTGACGATGGGGATATCCATGACAATGAGGACGATATCGTCTTCCGTATCAATACGCGGACGCTCCTCTTCATCGAGCGCAGCCCGCAGGAATTCGAGGGGGAGCGAATAGTTCCCGGCAACCTGCGCGAGTTCGGCCTCGGTTGGGCTTGTCAACCGGATCCAGGTGCCCGGTCCCGGTGAATCCACGGTCTCGATAAGCGCCGGCTCTGCATCTTTCCGGTTCCGGTAGATCTGCATCATCTTCTCTCCTCACGAGCAGTTCCCCCGAGAACGGGGACTTCTTTGCTGCTCTTTATCTAAGACTCTCCTGTGATCATATATATAGAACATTTTTTGTCATCCCCATGGTCTCTCTTGCCCAATTGGAGATGTTCCTGATGGGAGCTTGAGTATTCTTCTCGCACCTCTTTTAGGAATGAATATATTTTTGCAGATATTTGCAAAAAAAAATTGAGAGACCAATTTCCTTTTCTCAAGGGAAGATTTTGTTTGAGTATCGGCGGCCGCCTTTTGCCGATAATAATGAACAGGGGCCCCCGGAGTCTCCAATGGTGAAAAAAAGCCCATGGTAACCGGTAATTATATATGATTCCGGCCGCTACAACCTTATCGGGAGAGAGGTAGTGCCGGGGGCCCGAAAAATAATTTCTGCTGCCGTCAGATCGCGCGATCGAATGGGGGGATGACCCGGCAATGAACTGAGAAAATCCGAGAGGGTGAGACCGTGGATCTCTTATCAAAATTTTATTTTAATTATAGCAAGATCATCAAGACCATCAAGATCTACCTTCTCCTCGCCGGGCCCGGCCTCATTGTCATGATCGCGGACAATGATGCCGGAGGGATCACAACCTATGCGGTAACCGGGGCAAAGTTCGGGTACAACCTCATCTGGTTTCTCATCCTGCTTGGACCGGTCGCGTATTTTGTCCAGGAGATGACCGTGCGCCTGGGTGCTGTCACCAAACACGGTCACGCCGAAGCGATCTTCAGTGCATTCTGACCGTTCTGGGGCTGGTTCTCCCCTCTTGATCTCACCCTGGTCAACGGGCTGACCATCATCACCGAATTCATAGGTATGACCGCAGCGCTCAGTATATTCGGGATACCCCCGGTCATCACGGTCGTTCTTGTCATTCTCGTAATGTTCGGGATTGTCCTCTCGGGCAGGTACTGGACCTGGGAGAAGATCACCATGGCCCTCTGTCTCGTCAACCTGATCTACATTCCTGCGGCCTTTCTCGTCCACCCATCGGTGGGCGATCTTCTTTGGATGGGTATCATCCCCAACATTCCGGGAGGATTCAACGGGACGCTCTTCTTCTTCATGATGGCAAACATCGGGACAACGATTGCGCCCTGGATGATCTTCTTCCAGCAGAGCGCGGTTGTCGACAAGCAGATGAAGGAGAAAGACATCCCCTGGGGGAAGTTCGACACCATGATCGGTGCCCTCTTTACCATCGTGGTCGCGGTCTTTGTCATCATCGTGACGGGGACGCTCCTGTACGGGATGGACATTGAGAGCGCTGCCCAGGCTGTCCACGTAATTAGGGGAACCCACCCGTGGGTGGGGACGCTTGTCGCGATAGGCCTCTTCGATGCAGGGTTCCTTGGCGCGATCTGCATAGCGCTCACGAGCTCCTGGGCGTTTGGCGAGGTATTCGGCTGGGCGCACTCGCTGAACTACAAGGTAAAAGAGGCGTTCTGGTTCTACATCTTCTTCTTCTTCGGCTTGATCACAGCGGGTCTGGTTGTGCTGATACCCGGCGCCCCGCTCATCCTCATCACGCTCTTCGTTCATGTCGTCGCAGTGACGCTGCTTCCGGCAGCGCTTGTCTTCCTCATCACCCTCCTGAACAACGAGGGGATCATGGGGAAGTACAAGAATACGCTCTTTGATAATATTGCGAACATAACCATAGTCGTCTTCATTATCATCCTCTCCACACACTATGGTCTCAGTACGGTGTTCCCGAGCCTCTTCGGGGAGGTGTAAAAGGAAATGAGAACGCATGAACGCTTAGCCGGGGGATGGGGGGACCCTCATCCATGATTTTACCGGGAAGATATCGGCCATCAACAAACGGTATGCAAAGCCCAAGATCAAGCTCTCCCGGGGCGCGAAGCTTGCGCTCCTCTGCCTTGAGATCTACCTGACTCTCCTTGTGGCCCTGCTCGCATACCGGTTCTGGACCATCATCCGCGGTGGTGCGGGATGAAGACCGGAGACGGGACCACAACGGGAGCAACGGCCGCTGGATCAGCTGCTGCCACTGGCGATCTCGAGATCCTCCTCTCGGATATCCTGAACGTCCCGGTCCTGAAGTCCGGGAAGAAGATCGGTTCGCTCGCCGATCTCGTCATTGTCGAGACCGTGAAGATCCCGGAGGTGCGATCCCTGTACGTAACCAGGTCATTTGGGAAACCGAGCCTCATCATCCCCTGGGAGAACGTGCATACGCTGACCGGCCGGGGGATCGAGATCACCATAAAAGAGATCGAACCCTACGAGGCCGAACCCGCAGAAGACGTCCTCCTCCTCCGGGACTTTGTCCTGGACAAGAAGATCATCGATCTCGAAGAGAACGAGGTCGAGATCGTGTACGATATCCGGCTCGTTCTCCGGAACAGGAAACTGTATGTCACCGATGTCGATACCGGGAAAGCTGCCCGGCTCCGGAGGCTCGGGCTCGGATTTTTCGCAAAGCTTCTCTCCACTCCTGCAGATCAGGGAACTGAGCAGATGATCCCCTGGACCTGCGTCCAGCCCCTCCCGACCAACATTGACCGGTTCAAGGGGGACGTCAAGCTGAATATCTTGAAAGAGAACCTCTCGGAGATCCACCCGGTCAATCTCGCCGACATCCTCGAGGAGATGGATCACGAGCAGCGGGTCCTGGTCTTCTCGAGCCTCGACCATGAGCAGGCCACCGATACGCTCGAGGAGATCGAGCCGAAGGTGCAGCCCGAGATCATCTCCTCGCTCTCGACCGAGAAGGTCGTGCGGCTCCTCAATGACATGACGCCCGGGCAGGCGGCCGACATCCTCTCGGTCCTCCCATTGTCGGAGGCCCACGTCATCCTCGACAGCATGAATGCCGAGAGCGCCCGGAAGGTCCAGGCAATTATCAACCGGCAGGAGGAGAAAGTCATCAATTACACGAGCCCGAAGATCCTGAAGTTTCCTCCAGAGACCGTTGTCGAGTCCGTCAAGAACGATTACCCGCGCCACGCCCGGGACAAGGATGTCATCATGTACATCTATGTTGTTGACGAGAGCGACCACCTGTTGGGCGTCACGGACCTGAAGGAGCTCCTCCAGACCGATGACAAGGCGCTCCTCAAAGATATCATGGTTGAGAATGTGATTAGCCTCCGGACCGGGTCCACGCTCAAGGAAGCTGCGCAGGAGTTCGGGCGGTACGGGTTCCGGGCGCTGCCGGTTGTCGATGAGGGGGACCGGCTGATCGGCGCTATCCCGTACCGGGATGTCATGAACCTCACGCACCAGTTTATTGAGTGAGCGGCCCTCCAGGTTCCAACCAAAAATTTCATGGGAAGATTATGCGAGAGTTCGTTCTATTTTTCTCTGAACTTTCGGTGTCGCACCTCCCCTGATCAATACTGATCTTCGATAGATCTGAGAATAGGAAATAAAGAATTGTGGCGTCATGGGGATTTACCGGTAGAGAACGCTAGCATTCAACCAAAAATGGGATTTGAGGCCCCCCGGCCCCGGTTGGGAAGAACATTCTGTCGCCCCTTGGGCCGCCCCATGGAAGGGTTCCGGATGGTAATAAGCGGCTTTGGGGAGGTTATCACCACGCACGAACACTCCTTCTGTCTCACCCTTTTGCGATAGGGCCTTCTGACTTTTTAGAGAATATGCCAAAGGTTCGGGAGAGGCTGATCCAACCGTAAGCGCCTGCGTCCTACCGGGCGGGTTGGCGCAAAGGGAGGGGGGCAATGATAGCACAATACGCATTCTCCGGTGCAAGGTTGCAGGAAATTTTTATTTCGGCGCCGTTTGACGTTCTGTTCCTCCCATTCCTGGATTTCTGTATCGCATTCGATAACCGGGACGCAACAGCCCCCGGGAAAAACCCAGATATTATCAGCCTCCCTCTTCCACAAAAAGAATATACGCCGGCACCAAGAGTTGAGTAACAAAAATAAGAGGAAGGTTACGAGCGTGAAGATTGCAATTTCCGGTAAAGGCGGGGTCGGCAAGACGTGTATTGCCGGAGGTCTTGCAGCCTGGTTTGCAAAAGCAGGCAGCCCGGCGCTTGCCATCGATGCAGACCCTTCGCCCAACCTCGGCCTTTCGCTTGGGCTCACGTTTGAGGAGGCATCATCGATCGTGCCGATCGCAGAAGAGACCGAGTTGATCCGGCTTAAGACCGGCACCCCGTACTCCGGTGTCTTCAGACTGAGTTTTACCGTCGACGATATCCTCCGGTCGCACGCGCACCTCACCCCCTCCGGTGCATACCTGATGGTGATGGGGACGGTGCGGGCGATGGGATCCGGCTGCACCTGCCCGGCTCATTCCGTAATCAAAGCGCTTATGCGTCACCTTGTTGTTGAACGGAACGATGTGGTCATCCTTGATATGGAGGCAGGGATCGAACATCTCGGCCGGGGAACCGCAGAGCATGTCGATCTCCTGCTCATCGTTGCGGACGCGAACCGGAAGTCGCTCGAAGTTGCCCGGAATATCCATATACTCGCGAAGGATTCGCGGATCGGCAGGGTCGCTCTCATCGGCAACCGGGTGGCGGATGACCGGCAGCGGAAGATCATAACGGAGTTTGCGGAGAAGAACCGTATGGAACTCATTGCGATGATCCCGTTCGATTCCGCTGTTGCCGACTCCGGCATAACCGGTGAAGGGATCGATGAACGATCCTCCGTGGCGATCCGGGAGATCGGCCGGCTTGCCGCGAACCTTGGTGGCAGATCCGGTGGCAAAGGTCCCTGCCGGGATATTCCCGCAGTCAAACGATACGAGACGGGTTCCGGTGAGCTTTGATGAAGACGATCGTCACCATGGGACGGGGCGGGACCGGCAAGACGAGTTTTGTTGCGCTGATGGCGAAGTACCTGATCGCCCACCGGAAGACCCCGCTCCTCCTTGTCGATGCTGACCCCGACCAGAACCTCGCGGAGATGGTGGGCGTGGATCTCGAAGCCTCCGGCAGAAAGACGATCGCGGAGCTCCTCTCAGAGACGTTCATCGAGCGCGGGGGGACGACGGTCGGGGTCGCGCCGTCAAAGCGGATCGAGAATCGGATCTGGGAGCTTGGCCTGTACGAGGGGGGCGACTTCGACCTCTTCGCGGTCGGGACCAAGTGGGTCGAGGGGTGCTACTGCCTCCCGGACGCTGCCCTGAAGAATGCACTTTCCGCGATCACGAAGCAATACGCGTACGTGCTGATCGACTCTCCCGGCGGGCTTGAGCACCTGAACCGGAAGATCGCAAGCAGCGTGGAGATCATCATCGATGTGATGGGGCCGTCTTCCAAATCATTTGCCCATGTGAAGCGGGCCCACCGGGTGATCCGGGAGGTCGGGATCACGTTCGACAACTTTTACGTGGTCGGGGGAAACGGCTTCCCGGACGGGCTCGACGCGCGGGCCGAGTGCGAGACCGGGCTCCCGTACCTGGGCAAGATCGAGTACGACCAGGAGGTCGCGGGTGCGGTGCTGGCCGGGCGGTCTTTGCTGGAGATCCCGGAAGGGTCGGCGGGGTACCGGTCCGTGGGGGGGCTTGTGGAGCTGGTGCTTTAAAAAAACGGAAACTGCTTTTGTACGAACTGTCGGGGTATTCTCACCAACTCCTCACAAGGACCAGCTACCCCCCCTTTCCATTCACAGGGTCTGTGCAGAAAGTGAAAAAAACAATTTTTTTGTGAACTCCTCTGGTTATCGCCCACCGAACGTGCTCCGGTTACCTACTTCGATAACCTTATGTGACTCATCCCTCAATGTATAACCACACGTACAGGTGGGATCCAAGTGGGCAGGAAGGGCGTTAATATTAAAATCGGGGAACTGCTATCCGATCTTGCGCACTTCCGGGACCTGAGTATCACGGTCGGCTCCGTCAACGCTGATACCTGGGCCGAGCCGATGGGGCCGACCCCCTTCCCCTCGCTCACTAGCTTCCGGAACTGGGACCGGGTCCTCCTCAACCGGTACAAGCCCTTCTACCTCCCCTTCTGCGATCTCTGTTGCCTCTGCACGTACGGCAAGTGCGACCTGACCGGCAACAAGCGGGGTGCATGCGGGATCTCGATGGCTGCTCAGCAGTCGCGGACAGTACTTATTACGGCATGCATCGGGGCCGCAACCCACTGCAGCCACGCCCGCGAGCTCCTCACGCACCTTCTCGAAACATTCGGCCGGGATTTACCGATCGATCTCGGAGGGACCAACATCGAGGTCGAAGCCCCGCTCATCCGGCTCGTCTGCGGGATCAAGCCTGAGGTCCTCGGAGACCTCGAGCAGGTACTCGACTACTGTGAGAACCAGGTGACCCAGCTCCTCGCGGTCACCCATACCGGGCAGGAAGGTGACGCACTCGACTTCGAGTCCAAGGTCCTCCATGCGGGAACGATCGATCTCGTTGGTATGGAAGTTGCTGACATTGCCCAGGTCTCGGCGCTCGGGTTCCCGAAAGCGGATGCCGACTCACCGCTCGCGGATCTCGGGATGGGCACGGTCGACACGACCAGGCCGGTCATCCTCGTCATCGGGCACAATGTCCCGCCATCGGCAGCGATCATCGACTACCTCCGGGCAGAGGACCTCCTTACGGGTGTCGAGGTCACCGGCATCTGCTGCACCGCGATCGACATGACCCGGTACTCAGCGAAAGCAAAGATCATCGGTCCGATCTCCTGGCAGCTCCGGTATATCCGGAGCGGGGTCCCGGATGTGATCGTCATTGACGAACAGTGTATCCGGGCCGATACGATTCTCGAAGCAAAAGCAATCCACGCGCCGCTCATCGCAACGAGCGAGAAGAACTGTCTCGGCCTTCCCGACCGGACACTCGACTCTCCGGACGCGATCGTTGACGACTTCGTGAGCGGGAAGGAGACCGGGGCGCTGATCCTGGATCCGGATAAGGTCGGGGAAGTTGCGGCCCGGACCGCGATTGCGGTCTCGAAGACCCGGAAGAGATCCGGCACGCTGCCAACCCGGGAAGAGCTTATTGCTCTTGCGAAGAAGTGCACCCAGTGCGTCCTCTGCCGGCGCGGGTGCCCGAACGATCTCCCGATCCCGCAGGCGATCAAGGCCGCGGGGCAGGGAGACCTTTCGGGGCTGGACGAGCTGTACGATGACTGCGTAGGCTGCGGCCGGTGCGAGTCGGCATGCCCGCAGGGGCTCGCGGTCCACAGCCTCATTGTCTCAGCAGCAGAGCGGAGAATCCGGGAAGAGAGGTATACTATCCGTACCGGGCGGGGAGCGATCCAGGATATCGAGATCCGCGAGGTTGGCGGACCGATCGTCCTCGGCGAGATCCCCGGGGTCGTGGCCTTCGTCGGCTGCGCAAACTTCCCGAGAGGGGCCCGGGAGGTAGCCGAGATGAGCATGGAGTTTGCGAGGCGCAGGTACATTGTCTGCACCTCCGGCTGCTCCGCGATCTCGGCCGGCATGCACCGGGACGAGGAGGGCAAGACCGCGTACGAGCGGTACCCCGGTTCCTTCGAGGCGGGAGGGATCGTGAACGTGGGCTCCTGCGTGGCAAATGCCCACATAGCAGGCGCTGCGGTCAAGATCGCGAGCATCTTTGCCAAGCGCCCGCTCCGCGGTAACTACGAGGAGATCGCCGACTACGTCCACAACCGGGTCGGGGCGGTCGGGGTCGCGTGGGGAGCGATGTCCCAGAAGGCTGCATCGATCGCCGCCGGCTTCTGGCGCCTTGGGATCCCGGTCGTGGTCGGACCGCACGGGACCAAGTACCGGCGGCTGCTCCTCGGGAGGGCAGACCAGGATGAGGGCTGGTACGTGTACGACGCACGGACCGGCGAGAAAGTGTACGGCGGGCCGGTCCCCGAGCACCTCTTCTTTGCCGCCGAGACGAAGGAGGAGGCGATGGTGATGGTCGCAAAACTGACCATGCGCCCGAACGACACGAGCAAGGGTAGGGCGATCAAGCTCACCAACTACATCGACCTCCACAAGCGGCTCATCGGCGGGATGCCGGACGACATCCACCGGCTCGTCCGGACGCATGCCGATATCCCTGTGACTATGAAGTCTGCCATCGAGACAATCCTTGCGGAGAAAGGATGGGATGAGCGGGAGATCCCCGACCCGACCCTGCTTGCCCATATGGTCCGGAAGACGAAGGTGTAACCATGCCAATGAACGACTCCTGGCAGACCGCTGAGATCCCGGGGCCTGTGAAGGCCTCACGGATCATAAAGCCCGAGATCGCTGACGCGCTGATCCGGAGGGCCCGGCGCCCGGTCATCATCGTTGGCCACGGGATCCTCGAGTACGAAGTTGAGGGAAGGAAGCTCATCGATTCCATCATCGAACTCGCACGGAAAGGAGAGATCCCCGTGGTTGCAACCGCGAGCACGAACCGGGAGTTCATGGACCGGGGCTTTGCCCCGGCAGCGATCCTCCCCGCTGTCGATATCGCGAACCGGTTGAAGGATCACGAATGGAAGGGGCTTGACGGGAAAGGCAACTACGATCTTGCGATCTTTGTCGGACTCCCGTACTCCATGGAGTGGACGATCCTCTCGGGGCTCAAACATTTCGCGCCTGCCTTAAAGACGATTACCCTCGACTGCGTGTACCAGCCGAATGCGGGCTGGTCGTTCCCGAACAGCACTATCAAAGACTGGGCCGCGAGTGTCAAGGGCATCGTGGACCATCTCGGAGAGTAAAAAATGCTCGATTCCATCCCGGTTGACGTAGGGCTCCTCCATGAAGGCGAGCGTGTCCGCAAGAACGATATGCAGGTTGAGCTCGGCGGCCCGCTCGAGACGGAGAAGTTCGAGCTCGTCCGGGTCCGAACGATGGACGAGATTGAGGATGGCGTCACCACCATCATCGGCCCCGATCTCGCGGAGATGAAGGAGGGGTGGAGCTATCCGGTCGGCATCCTGGTTGAAGTCGCCGGCCCCCGGCTCGAGAGCGATCTCGAAGGCGTCATCGAGCGCAGGATCCATGAGTACTCCAATTACATCGAGGGCTTCATGCACCTCAACCAGCGGTACGACATCTGGATCCGGCTCTCCAAGAAGTCGTATAAGAAGGGTCTGACCTCGCTGAAGTACATCGGGGCCGTCCTCCATGAGCTCCTCCGGAACGAGCTTCCCATCCTGGAGAAGATCCAGGTTACGTTCATCTCGGATCCGGAGAAGATAAGACCGCTCTATGCCGATGTTCTTGCTACCTACGAGGCCAGGGATGCCCGGGCCCGCGGTCTCTCGGATGACGACGTCGACACCTTCTACGGCTGTGCCCTCTGCCAGTCGTTTGCCCCCACGCACGTCTGCGTCATCACGCCCCAGCGGTACGCAAACTGCGGGGCGATCAGCTGGTTCGATGGCCGGGCAGCAGCGGGTGTCGACCCCAAAGGGCCAATCTTCCCGATAGCAAAAGGCGCGTGCATCGACGCGGAGAAGGGTGAATACACCGGGATCAACGAGAGCGCGAAGAAACGCTCGATGGGCGAGGTGAACCGGGTCTACCTCTACTCTGCGTTTGGGTATCCCCACACCTCCTGCGGTTGTTTTGAAGGTATTGCGTTCTATATCCCCGAGGTCGACGGCTTCGGGATCGTCCTCCGCGGTTTCCGGGATGTGACCGTCAACGGCCTCGCCTTCTCGACCATGGCTGACTCAACAGCGGGCGGCCGGCAGGTCGACGGGTTCCACGGGATCTCGATCGAGTACATGCGCTCCGCCCGGTTTATGCACGCGGACGGGGGTTACGACCGGGTGGTCTGGATGCCGGAGGAGACGAAGAAGCGGCTGAAGCCCTTTATCCCGGCGGGGGTGTACGACAGCATCGCAACCGAGAAGACCGCGGCAGCGATTCCGGAGCTCAAAGAGTTCCTTACCGCCCACAACCACCCGGTCATACAGCGCTGGAGAGAAGATGTTGCCGAGCCGGATGCCGGCGATCAGCAGCTCCACGTCTTCAATGCGGGCGACATCCCGATCCAGGCTGAAGGGTTCCGGATTATCCTGAAGAATGCGAGGATAACTGCGGAGAAGGTCATCATTATTCCGGTAAAACCCGGGAAGCAGGCAGGAGGCGGGCATGGCGGACAGTAAACGGAAGAAGATGGACGGGGAGATGCTCCTCTCGCTCGCCCCGCAGATCCTCGAACTCTTAAAAGGGGTGCAGCAGGTAGAGCTCGAAAACTTCTCGATGGAGATCGGGGATCTCGAACTCCTCATACCGACAAGTACCGCCCCGTCCCACCGCCACGCGGCTGCCCATGCCCAGAAGATCAAGCCGGCCACGCTCTTTCCCGAGCGTTTCACCCGGACCCCGGTAACATTCCCGGCAAAGATCCGGGAGGTCACGCTTGGTGCCACCAGGGCGGAGGGGGGGAGCCGGTCCCGCACGGTCACGATCGGCGGTGCAACCTCCCCGGCCTTCTCTGATCTCTCCGTCCCCCCGGTCCATCCCCCGGCCATCGCGCTCGATGTCTTTGACATGGAGGTCCCCCTCCCCAAAGTCCTCAAGGACAATGTCCGGGAGGTGATGAATGACCCGGCAGAATGGGCCCGGATGAACGTGAAGAAGTTCGGTGCCGACCTCGTTACGGTCCATCTCACGAGCACCGACCCCCTCTTCCGGAATACAAATCCGGCCCAGGCCTGCAGAACGGTGGATGCGGTCCTGCAGGCGGTCGATGTCCCGCTCATCATCGGGGGCTGCGGCGACCCCCGGAAGGATGCTGCCGTCTTCTCGGAGATCGCGGCAATGGCCGAAGGCGAACGGCTTCTTCTCAACTCCGTGACGCTCGAAATGGCGGAGGCAAAGACGCTCGAGAAGGTCGCAGTGGCGGCCCGAAAGAACGGTCACGTCCTCCTCGGCTTCACCGGCCTCGAACTCAACAGCGCGAAGGAATTGAACCGGCGGCTGTACGAGTACCTCCCTCCGGAGCAGATTGTCATGGACCTCACCACCGTCGCACTCGGGTACGGGCTCGAATACTCCTTCTCCATCCACGAACGCGCCCGGTACGCGGCGCTGATGGGCGACGCCGAGCTCCAGCACCCGGTCATCTCCGCCTCCACGAATGCATGGGGCGCCCGGGAGGCGTGGATGCAGATGGCACCCGAGTACGGTTCCCGGGAGCTGCGGGGGCCGATCTGGGAGACGATCAATGCCCTGACGCTCTTCCTTGCCGGCATCGACATCTACATGATGATGCACCCGGCAGCCGTCCTTACCCTCCGCGAGCTGGTCGGGCGACTGAACGAAACCCGGCCGGTCCGGCCGGAAGCGATCCACGACTGGGTGAGCGTGAGGATATGAGCAGGGAACCCATAAATCCGGCTTCCGGGCAACCGGCGGAGAAGAAGCGACGGAAGAGCATACGGGAGATAAGCCCGATCGATGTCTACAAGCTCCTGCCCAAGATCAACTGCCGCGAGTGCCGGGAATCCAACTGCATGGCCTTCTCGACCCGGCTCGTGAACGGCGAGGTCGTTCTTCTCGACTGCCCGCCCATCCTTACCGAGGAGTATCGTGAGGCTCACACCCAGCTCATCGAGCTGCTTGCACCTCCCGTTCGTGCGGTGACCTTCGGGTCGGGCCCGGATGCTGTCACGATTGGGGGAAAGTATGTCCTCCAGCGGCATGAGTTCACGTACCACAACCCCTCCCCGATAGCTATCGATCTCCATGACCTCATGCCCGAGCAGGAACTCCTGGACCGGGTGAAGACCATCGGGGAGTTCTCGTATAATTACATAGGCCGGACCCTGAGCCTGAATGCGATCGCGATCCGGTGCAGCTCGAGAGATGCCGAAACCTTCCGGGATGCAGTGAAGAGAGTGGTCGCTGCAAGCAAGCTCCCCCTTATCCTCTGCGCTCACGACCCGCATGTGATGGAAGCCGGGCTCTCTGCATGCCGGGAGCAGACACCCCTCATCTATGCAGCGACGGAGACAAACTGGAAACAGATGGCCGAACTTGCCCTCCAGTACCGGTGCCCGCTCGTGGTATCGGCCCCGGTTGACATGGATCTCCTCCGGTCCCTGACAAAGACCCTCTTTGAGTACGGGGTTGAGGATCTCGTCCTCGACCCCGGTACCATTGGGGAGGAGGGGCTTGCTGTAACCATCGCCAATTTCACCGGGCTCAGGACCGAGGCCTGCCGGCACTTCGACGAACTCTCGGGGTTCCCCCTGCTCGGGATCCCGATGACCGTCTGGACCGGCTCCGAAATATCGGAGGATGTGCTGAAGTGGAAAGAGGCCATCACCGCCTCGATGCTCCTCTCGCGGTACGCAGACCTGCTTATCATGCACAGCATGGATGGCTGGGTTCTCCTGCCCCAGATGATCTGGCGGTTCAATATCTACACCGATCCCCGGAAGCCGGTCTCGGTCGAGCCGGGCCTGAGAGCGTTCGGGAAGCCCGATCGTAACTCCCCGGTCCTTGTCACCACCAACTATGCGCTGACCTTCTTCACAATCGAGTCAGACATCAAGGCAGCCAACCTTGACTGTTATCTCCTTATTGTCGATACGGGCGGCCTCAGTGTCGAGAGCGCGGTTGCAGGCAGGTACTTCAACGCCGATTCGATTGCAAACGGGCTGGCCGAATACAATGTGGAATCCCTGGTCGGGCACAAGACTCTCATCATCCCGGGCCTTGCGGCCCGGCTGAGCGGGGATGCAGAAGAGGCGTCCGGGTGGAAGATCCTTGTGGGGCCAAAGGACTCGTCCGGCCTTGCCCAGTTCATCCGGAAGCGGTGGTCGCCCGGTTCTTAAAAAAACACAGAGCTTTATTCATGCATTTATTCCATAGTTAATACCATAACGGCAGTATCCGGTAAAAACCGGATCACGGCTTCTTCTTATGACACCTGCAACTCCTGACACGGTAACGATCATCTTCCAGCCCATGGACAGGGACGTGCAGGTTCCTTCCGGTACGAGCGTCCTGGACGCTATCCAGCGGGCCGGCATACTGTTTGAGAGTATCTGCGGGGGAAAGGGCGAGTGCGGCAAGTGTCGGGTGATCCATCTCAGAGGATCCTGCACAAGATCGGTCTCGGGTGATACCTGTTCCCTGACACCCGCCGAGATCGCAGACTCCTACTGCCTTGCCTGCCGGACGTATGTCACCGGAGATTGTGAGTTCACGATACCGGTCGAGAGCAGGATTGATGCACCGAAGATCCTTTTCGGATCCCGCGGGATCCCCCCGGAGCTCTGCCCCGTAGTGGCAAAATATCTTACGAGCGAGAACGAACATGCGGTCCCCTCGTACGGAACCCGATCGATCACGCTCGAAGGCTATACCGGGCCGCGCCCGGGGATGAGTGGTGAACAGCGGGACCGGATCCTGGGATCGCCCTCCCCTCATACGGTCACGGTCTCGACTGCGACCGGTTACTCGGAGGTTATCGCTGTGGAGGATGGAAATACTACCCTGCAGATCCCGGGGATTGCAATCGATCTCGGGACAACCACGGTCGTCGGGACACTGGTGAATCTTGCCGATGGTTCGATTCTTGGATCTGCCTCAACCCTGAACCGCCAGATCACGTACGGTGAGGAACTCATCACCCGGATCGCCGTTGGACGCGACCCGGCCGGGCTCCGGAAATTACGGGAGACCGCGACAGGAAGCATAAATGCGGTTATCGGCAGTCTTGCCGGGCAGGCGGGGATCCCGCAGGCTTCTGTTCTGGACGTCTCCATAGCCGGGAACACGGTGATGCAGTACCTCCTGCTGGGGAAGGACCCGCATACACTCGAACTCGTGAATGCAGATGTCCCGCGTGCGCCTGCCATTCTCCCCTCTACGGAACTCGGGATCGCGGTAAACCCTCGTGCACGGGTCTTCTGCCTCCCGAACGTGAGCCGGTTTGTTGGGGGTGATGCGGTTGGCGATGTCCTCATCTCCGGTATGAGCACCTCTCCTGATCTCTCCCTGATGATCGATCTCGGTACCAACGGCGAGATTGTTTTTGGGAATCACGAGTGGCTTGCCTCTGCCTCCTGTGCATCCGGGCCCGCGTTTGAAGGAGCAGGGATTGCATCGGGAATACGGGCGATGAGAGGGGCGATTGAGCATGTGACAATCGATCCGGAGACTGGAGGGGTAACGATCACGACCATTGGGGGAGGAAAACCGAAGGGAATCTGCGGTTCTGGTATCATTGACGCAGCGGCCGGTATGGCTGGTGCGGGGATCATCGATTTTACCGGGAAACTTCAGGAGAAAGCCCCCGGTGTTCGCCTGGGTGAAGACGGACTCGAATATCTCCTTGTTCCCCGCGACCAGACCTCGACCCATCGCGATATCGTGATCACCGCGCAGGACATGGCGTACCTGATGGACTCCAAAGCAGCGGCCTGCGGCGCGATCGGGGTGCTCATGAGAAAATACCGGATTACCGTGGACGATGTCCGGCACGTCTACCTAGCCGGGGCATTCGGAGCTTACATGGACCTGAAGAAGGTTGTGGAATTCGGCATCATCCCCGATTTTCCCAATGCCCGGTTCCATCCCCTCGGTAATGGATCGCTTGCCGGGGCTCTTGCAACCCTCCTCTCCCGGAAGAAGCGCGACGAATCCGTTACAATTGCAAAAAAAATGGTCTATATCGATCTCCTGGCAGATTCAGACTTCATCAACGAGTATTCCGCAGCGATCTATATCCCGGGGAGGCCGGAATATTTCCCGGCCTTCCGTGAGCCGGGGACGGGTTTATGAACCCGGGACCGGTACGGCCGGACCTGGCCTGCCCGGAGAGTCCCCTATCGCCCGCACCAGCAGAGAACGCCGTCATTAAATCCTGGCCACGGTACCCTGACGGATTCTCCGGTCCCGACTCCGCGCTCAGGAACGAGAGCTGGCTCGATCCTTATCCCGCGGGATCGGGATCCGATATTTTCGTGGGCGAGGATAACGGCGGGATGGTCGGGTTCTCCATTCTCAGGCGCGACAACGGGAACTGCCCGGAGTTCCGGATCGCGCTTTATTCGGCACAACTCGGGAGAGGCTCCGAGAGTGCTGCGACCGCCCGGCCTTCCTCCTCGGATACTCCGTGAAGTCTCACATGCAACCGGGGCCCTCTCTGGTACCAATTCGCGGGAACGATCGGCGAGAATGAACTGGACCGGGCAATTCATGTCACCCGGCCGATGCAGTTCTCCCGGGCGATGACAACCCGGGAATGGATTGGGGAGCTTACCCCCGGGTCTGATCGATGATCGGATCCCCCCGGCAATTTTTACGATCCGGGCAAAGGGTAAATCCGAGCAGCGAACAAGATCTGATAAACATGGGGGCCTTGTATGCTCTGGGTTCTTCTCGCGCTCACGGGCGCTGTCGCAAATGCTGCATTCTATATTATCATCAAGAAGTACGGGACCGTTCTCGACCCGCAGATAGTGACGGCTGTCGGTTTCATTTTCTGTTCCGGGCTTCTCTTTTTCATCTCCGCACTGCAGGGTTTCCCCGCTCTTGGGCCGGATTACTGGTCCGCGGTTCTCACCTCTGCCACAATAAACATCATCTGCCTTATTCTGATCTTCTCTGCCCTCTCTTCATCCGATCTCTCGCTTGCCATGCCGATGCTCTCGTTCACGCCGGCATTTCTCATCGGTATCTCGTCCCTCCTGCTGCACGAAGTCCCGTCGCTCTCCGGTATATGCGGGATCCTGGTCATCGTGAGCGGCTCCTATGTCCTGAACATCTCTTCGGAACACGAGCATATTCTCGATCCGGTTCGCTCGATGTTCCGGAGCCGGGGCAGCTGGTACATGCTCATCGTCGCCTTCCTCTTTGCCGTCTCGATCAACTTTGACAAGATGGCGCTGCTGAACTCGGACCCGGTCTTCGGGATGGCATTCACGCTCCTCTTTATCAGCGGGGGCTTTATTGGGATTGGTGCGATTGCTCCTCTCTCCGCATTCGTACGGGGCGATCGGGGTGCAGCAGATCCGGCGGCACCGGGGGCCGGACCGGACAGAACGGTGCGGCAGCCATCAAGGCTCCGCCCGTATCTTCTTCCCGCGATCCTTGTCGCAGTTTTCGCAGCTATCGAAGCGGTCTCCATCAACCTTGCGTACACTCAGCAGATCGTCCCGTATGTTATCGCGATCAAGAGGCTCGGGATCATCATCCTTGTCCTGTACGGGACGATGGTCTGCCACGAAAAAGTGCTGATGATACGAATCCTCGGAAGCGCGCTGATGGTCGGCGGGGCGGCCGCGATCCTCCTCTTCGCGTGACGGACGATCGTGCCCCAATGGAGCGATCTCGGCCGGACGTCAGGGGAAGAGCGGAACATCCCGGAACGCAATGCCATCGAAGACGCCCCGGTCGGTTACCCGCAGTGCCAGGATAACCGTCAGTGCGAGGAAGGAGAGGTACATGAACGGGTTCTCGATCCCATCCATCCGCCCGGTAGTTGCATCGTGGAGATCCCGGATCTGCCGGATGACCTCCGGGTAGGGCAGGGTCGACATCAGGCCCGCGCAGTCGAGTGGGAGGACGACCCGGCTGTTACCGGTGATCGCTGCCATCGCCCCTTCTGTCCGGAAGACTTCTTCAATGGCCCAGAGGATCTCGGTGTCGTTTGTCCCGACCGTGATGACATTGTGGGCATCATGTGCAACGCTCGTTGCGATCGCCCCCCGCCGGAACCCGAACCCGTGGACGAGGCCGACACCGCACGGCCCCTTCCGGTACCGGTTGCAGACCACCACTTTGAGGATATCCCGGTCGAGATCCGGTATCCCTCCCGGCGGGATATCGTACGTGAGCGATTCGGTGACGATCTGGTTCCGGACGAGTCCTGCCACCAGGGCCCTGCCGGATCCCGGGATCCGGATCCCCCTGGCAGACGGGGGGGCACCATGAAAGCTCGAGGGCGGCGGTGCCGGTTTTACCGGTGCCGTCTTCAGGATCTCCTTCCCGTCCCGGAACGTTCTCTCCACGATGAATTCTTCCGGATCATTTACGATACAGAAATCGGCCCTGCGGCCGGGGCTCAGCGCGCCCCGGTCGGAAAGCCCGAACGTTCCGCAGCGGAGAGTGTTGCCATCTGTATCGCAAGCTCGGCATAGAGTCCGCATTCGATGGATTTTCGGATGCAGTGATCGATGTGCCCTTCAAGAAACAGCATCTCGGCGTGCCGGTCATCGGTAGCAAAGCAGCACCGCGAGACCGTCCGGCCATTGACCCCCGGGATCAGGTCATCGATGCTCTGCTCGGTAGAGCCTTCACGGACATAGAGGTACATCCCGCGCCGCAGTTTCTCCCGGGCTTCGTCGAGACCGGTTGATTCGTGGTCGCTCTGGAGCCCGGCGAGGACGTACACGTTCAGGTCTTTTCCGGAGAGTTGCGGCGCATGGCCGTCGCGTACTGCAAAGAGCCGGAGTTTTTTGCGAATCGTTTCGCTTGCCGCAAGAACGCCCGGGACATCCCTCATCTCGCCAAGACCGGCTATCCCTTCGCGCCCGGCAAATTCTGCGAGATCATCCCCCCGGCGTCAAGGGTCGCACCGCTAATATCGATCGGTGTTGCGGGCACGCAGGACGGCATCATGTACCGGAGATCGATGGCAGCCCCGGAACTCTCGGCAAGCATGAAGATGATCCCCGCCTTTCCGGCAACGTTTGCGATCTCGTGGGGATCCGCAATGACCGTTATCGTCCCGTGAAGAGCAACGAGCCGGGCGTATTCTTTCGGGGCAAGAAGTGAGCTCTCGACATGAACGTGGGCATCGATAAGGCCGGGAACGAGATACGCTCCCGCAAGATCGATCTAGGTTCTCCCGGTATAGTCGCCGATCCCCAGCACCCGTCCGTCTTTTACTGCGAGGTTGTTGTGCTCCCACGGCAGGTGAACGAGTTAAAAATTTCCGCGTTCCGCCATACGGTATCGGCAGGAGCGAGTCCCCGGGTGGCATCGATCATCTCATCTCTGAAAAGTTCCATGTTACTCCCTGATATCGCGGATGACTGCGCTGCTCCGCTCGCTGTTCCGGATAAGATAGTCGTTGAGCTTGTACTCCCCCGGCCCAGGTTCGGCTGAAACCTTCAGGGCGTCTGTCCCTTGTGCGGGCAGGACCAGCGCTCTTCTGTACCCGGTCTGCTGGCTGAACCCAGGGATCCGATAACCCCGTCACCTGCAGGGGGGAGTTGTTGGAGGCGGGGCCGGTATTTTCGATCATTGCAGCGATCCCGTCTCCCGTATACGCAACATCTCCGATGGTAGTTCCCAAACATCCCGGAAAGAGGATAAGACCCAGCAGGCCTGGCGTTATGAGGAGAAAAACCTGGGGGATCCCATCGGTATCATCCAAATGTAACCGTGGACAAGTTTAAAAACCTGCTCTCCGGTTTTTTCCCGGAATTTTTATTATATATTTCTCTCGTTATCAATTTACATTGAATCACAAAGGCGGAACCGGCAAGACAACATCGTCTCCCAAGATCGCCTTGTTCTGTCTCCTTGCTGGGAAACGGGTACTGGTTGTGGATTTGCGATCCTCAGGCGAGTGCGATCAGCGGACTCGGTCTCAACCCGGAGAAGGCCGGCCAGGGTACATGAGCCGGGTCGAGGGGAGGTTTGGGTCTCTTGAGATTATCCGGAAGACTTCTTCCGGGATCGATCAGGCGTCGCCAAAAGTCTCGATGGCCGCCCTTGCCGAAGAGGCGAGCGCTCCAGAGGAGATAGCAGGCGCCTCCGCAGAACGTGCTGCCATGGATGAGCGGCTGAAGAAGATGATGGAACCGTTCAAACAGGGGTAACCATGGCCTCCACCACAGATGGAGGAGAGTTTGAACGGGGAGGCGAGCGCTAGACCCTTTGAGAACCAGCGTGCCCGGGAGATCGGGGAGATGATCCCGATCACCCCGACTGTTTCTGCACCGGCATAGATCTCCGGTGTGATCAACCTTCGGGGCGAATAGCACGAATCTCAACTCGCTTCTTGGCCTTGCGGACCAGCAGGTCCGGGATAACCTGGAGAAAATAGTGCCCGGATCTGGATGCAGCCCTAGGGAGCAATCCCGGGATCTTCGTCGATGACGTCTCCGGCGTTCCCCTGGTTTCAGACTCCGATGCCAAGCGGATTGGGGATGGGTTTGCCTCGGAGTTTGCCGGGTTTGTCAAGGGCGTCATCAGAGTCAATGGTGAAGCCTCAAAAAAGACTGAGAAGTGGAAGGACTGATCATCTGGATCGCTACGCAGAAAGTGTGGCAGAACTATGATGCCTACCACTTCTGGTTGCCGTTTCTGAGCTGCGTGGAGCTAAAATCCCCCGGACCCCCGGGTTCCTGATCCCAAAAAGAGGTTAGAGTTTTTCTATGGTGACCTTTACGCGGTCGCCGGCTCTGATGATATGCCCTTTGGGGATATCGATATTGAACCAGAGTGCGTTGGGATTTTCCTGGGTCGGATCCTGTGACATCAGGCAGTCTTTGTACTCGTTGATATCGGCAACGAATTCTATCTCTGATTCAAATTCGAGAATCTTGGTCATGATAAAAGGGAGAAGATGGGATGCGATCAGGCCGTCCTTGGCGTGACCATCCAGGTGGTACTGTTCGAGTAACTCCAGCGGATGATATCCAGTTCCTTGCAGATATCGGCAAGAATTGCCATGTTTGTCCCGACTTCCTTTGGTGACAGACCAAGATCTTTTGCAATATATTTTGACTTGAAGTAGTGCTTCCCTTTGGTTATGCCACCATTGAGGTAGTGAACAATTTTGTGCTGGGTCTCGTTATACGTCTCACGTAATTTTTTGGTTGTTGACATGTCATGCCTCAGCATTATGAATTCATATAGATCATCATCTATATATAAACATCTCTGTTTTTCTGCATAATAATGGCTTTATTTCCGACTCCGGGCCATATGCAGACCAGAAAGCATATATTAGACGCAGGGTGCGAATAAATTTGCGTTCTGATCGCCGGCCTTGCAAGACGCGTCTCTCCCGCAAAAGCCTGTCCAATTATCGGAAAAATACGACGTCACAAGGATCGCCGGAAAAATTATTTTTGTACTGAGGTAAGGGCAATCTTCTCGATCAATGCTTCGAGTACGACATTCCGCATTCCTTCGACAAACTTGATGCTGCCGACCACAAGGTGCCCGCCGCCGCTGATACCCCCGCCGGGGATCTCGACCCTGAGCTCGCGGACCATCCGGGGGATGTTCATTAGGACACCCCGGGATCGCAGGACTGCAAAGTCGGGGCCAAAGCCGATGGTGACCACCGGTTCACCGGCGTGTTTCCTGCAGAGCCGGTCGTGAACTTCTCCCGATGTCTTGCCCGGGGGCGGGAAGGTGAACTTGTAGGCATGGATCTCGACATCGATGAGGAAGAGGTTCGCATCGTTTTTGAGGACACGGGAAACCACATGCGGCAGACAGGCGCTCATCTGATCCTCAATCATCGTGTTTGCGCCTTCGACAAGGAGGGCGATGAGTTTCGCATGCCGGTCGGGGTTCCCGGTTATGTTGAGGATGTCCTTGACGATCTCGCGCCCGTCATTGAACCGGAGCCAGAACTGTTCGTAATCAAGGGCAAGGGCGATGTCCTTGCATGCCTGCTCGGAGTACTGGCCGGCGACAAGTCCGAGGAAGAGTGCCCGCTCGGGCGCTTCGCTCCGGTCCCCGACACCGGCAACTGCGGGTAGGTGCCGGATCACCGGCTCGATCTTCGGGTTGATCAGCCGTGCGACCTCGGTCCCGAGCATCCCCGCGGTAATACCGAAGTCCCCGCCGACATGGTACGGGTTCACGTGGGCCTTGAGGTACTTGTCGATCGTACCGTCCGGGTGGTGGTGGTCGATAACCACGAAGGGGATGTCGTACACGCTTGCGATCTTGTATGCCGGTTCATCCTCTTCGGTCGACCCGTTGTCGGTCAGGATGACGAGCGGCATCTTCTGCCCGAACCGGATATGGTCCTTCAAGGAGAAGTCAAGGTCCCGGGTGATATCCTCGATCTCGTAGAACGGTGCCTTTGATGGAGCCCGCTTGAACATGTAGTAATCCGCGTCGAAATCCCCGCCGCTCTCCCGGATGAGCGAGACGACCGCCTGCTCGATTGCAACTGCGGAACAGATACCGTCAGCATCCGCATGGTGGCGGAGGATGATCGGCTGGGACATGAAGACCGCTTTCCGGATAATCTTTGCAAGCTTCCGCATCTCCGGCCGGAGTCTCTCCATGACCTCGCTGGGGACAAGGAACGGGATCTCCGGTGGCTCCGCACGGGCTTCGAGCGCCAGTTCGATCCGGACCTTTACAGCCGCAGCTTCGTCTTCCGAGAGGACCGTGAGCGAATCGACCTCGATCTGGAGCTGGTTGTTCCGCATCATCACTTCGCCGACGACCCGGATCACGTTGTCGAGCTCTGCCTCGGGATATGCCCGGACGCCGGCCTCGATGAAGGCGGCTGCGTTCTGGGTGCCGCTCTCATCAACGATGGTAAAGATCGTCGGGCCGCTGGTCTGCTTGATCTGGGCGATCTCGCCCTCGATTGCGACCGTCTTCCCGAGGCGCGAGAGGAGGTCGGCGATCCTCACGGTTGTTGATTTCCGATCCAAGCTCTGGACCTGGTACACCTGGATCTGGACCTCCTCGAGATCGATATTCCCGTTCGGCCGGATCTGCCGGACCCGGACAAGGATAGCGTCCCGCTCCTTGTGTTCGGCTTTTATATTGCTCTTGTGAACAAGGCCCTTGATCCGGTCGTTCATCTGGACGAACATGCCAAAGTTGGCAAAGCCCTGGACCTTACCCTGGTAGATCTTTCCCTCCTCGATATCGGAGAGGTCGCACCCGGCACCGAGCCGGTATACGAGTACATCATTTGTTTCGTTATTTTCCATCTCTTCCTCACCACACACGTTACAACGGGATATTGCTCGCGATCTTGTATTGGCTCGCCAACGCCTCCGAAATTATCGTACTCCGGCATCATGAGCGTCCGGTGATAATCAACGTCTGGTATGATCATGAATGGGAGTGTAATTATTTAATCTGCTTGTTGCACCTCTGCCGGGATCCCAGAAAAACCGAGAGAAAAACGTTGTCCCCTCAAAGACGTGCCGGTGAAAAATGCCAGGAAGATAGGTGGGGACCCGTGAACCGGATTCCGGCACCGGTTTTTGGGGAATGTTCAGGAAATTTTCCTCCCCCGGGCCAACCAAAATTCTGGAAGACCGAAGGATGGCCCGGAAAAACCCTTCGATCCCCTATTCCCGGAACATGACCTCGACCATATCCAGGTCAGAAGGGGTGATGATCGAGCCGGAGAATTTTTTCTTTGCATCGATGATGTGCACCTGGTGATCGGTATACCGGGAGCTGATATGGATAAGGGCGAGTGTCCGTGCATTGAGGGCCGTCGCAGCCTCGCCGGCCTGTGTTGCGGTTGCGTGGAAAAACTCCCGTGCCCGATCATTTTCCGATTCATCGTACGTCGCATCGTGGATGAGTAAGTCTGCATCGTGGGCAATCTCACAGATATTCCGGTCAATCGTCCGGGTATCTCCCGTGTAGACGATCTTCCTTCCCGGCCGGGCTGGCCCCATCACGTCTTCTGGCCTGACTTCGTGCTGGTTGCCGGCCTCACCGACACGGACGGTCTCCCCCCGCTGGAGCCGGCCGAAGAGCGGGCCCGGGGGGACCCCGCGGGAGATCGCATGCTCGCGGTCAAACCTGCCCGGCCGCGAGTCCTCTTCGAGGACGAAACCGAGCGCAGGGATCCCGTGGTTTGCCGCAAAGGACGTTATGGTGTAGCCGTCAAGCCGCACCCACGATCCGTGAACCAGCTCAACCGCATCGATAGTGAACTTCAGGTTGAACCGGGTGACCTTCCGGAGCGTTGCGACAAACTCGTGCACCCACTCTGGGCCGTAGATAGTCAGGGGCTCAGACCGGCCATTGAACGACATCGTCTGGACGAGCCCGAAGATCCCGAGGAAATGATCGGCATGCCAGTGGGTGATGAAGATCGCATCGACCGTAAACCCGCACCGGGCCCGCATCATCTGTTGTTGTGCGCCTTCGCCACAGTCAAAGAGGAGGGTGTCGGAGCCCCGGCGGATCATGATGCAGGGCGGGTTGCGCACCGGGGTCGGGAGCGCACCGGCGGTACCGAGGAAATAGACCTGGAGGGTCTCGCCGCTCATGCAAACCACTTCCGGTAGACCGTCATACTCTTCTTCGCTTCCTCAATCGATCTCCCTTCGATCACGATCACACCGCTGTAGTCGGATGAGATCTTTTTCCCGACCGTCTCCCAGTTTATCGTGCCGTCGCCAAGAGCTAGGTGTTCATCCGACATGCCATGGTTGTCGTGGATATGGAGGTGGCTCGCTCTTCCCACGCGGGGGAGGAAGTCGTTCACCTTCCCGATCGTGTTCGCGTGCCCGAAATCAAAGGTCATGCCAATACCCTCGATGCCCTCAGTCATCCCCAGGAGCTCCTCCGGCAGCCGGCAGAGGAACTCCTTGATGCCGATCATGTTCTCAAGGCAGGCAAGGACCGAGTGCTCCACAGCAAACTTCCCGATCTGGTGGAGCGCCTCCTTCTGGAGCTCCCAGACTTTCTGGGGCATGAGTTTCCCTAAGGGGGAGAGATATCCCGGGTGGATGGTGACCCGGTCGGTGATCCGGGAGGCGTATTCGATACACGTGCAGATCTGGCGGATCGATTCGTGCCAGATGGGATCGTTGAGGGTGGCAAGGTTCAGGTCCCCGTACGGGGCGTGGACCGTGATGCCGAGATTTGTGCTTGTGATCACCTCTTCGATCCTCCGGAAACATTCCGGTCTGTCCAGTTTGTAGTTCCCGTCACCGACGATCTCCCAGCCTGCATACCCGGCATCCTCGATCCCGTACACCCACGAGATATCGTCCCAGACTTTGGCCGATGAGGAGAAGTATGGCCTGAGCATCACGGATCCATCCGGATTTCTTCGAGGTGCTTGCTGACTGCGGCCGAGAACTCATCCAGCGTGCCGTTGTTTTCGAGCCGGAGATCTGCAAGTTCCAGAGCTTTCCCAAGCCCCCACCCGAGCTCCCGCTCGTCCCGGGTGAGGAGTTCGCCTGCGGTCTTGAAATCATCCGAGCGCCCCCGGGCCGCAACCCGGGATAACCGGTTCTTGAAACTTGACTCGATCCGGATGAGCGTGAACTGCGGGAACTCTCTCCGGAACAATTTTACCTCCGCATCGCCCCGGATCCCATCGATGAGGAGAAGGGGAGCCTGGCGGCTTCTGACTTCGGGGACGCAGAGCTGCCCGATAGCATCCATCCCGCGTTTGGCCCGGAGCCTCGTTGCCGTAGCCCCGAAGTTTGCATCACTTGGTTCAAGCCCGGCAGCCTTCACCGCGTTCCGGATTATGTCTCCCATCACAATGACCGGGATTCCCATGCCGGCTGCTATCTGCGCAAACTCGCCTTTGCCGCTTGCAGGCATACCTACGACGCCGATTACTTTCATAAGATAAATCTCCGGCTGAAAACGATCTCCCCAACCTCCCGGGTCCGGATCCGGACATCCCGTTTCAGGTTCTTTCCAATCTCTTGGATCTCGGCGAGGGTCATGGGGGTATACTGCTCAATGGTATTTTGTTTCCGGGCAATATATGCAGTCATGTTTGCGATCTCGTCCTTCATCATGGGGATCTTGTGTTCTCCTTGCTGGAGGACGAGGGGTGCATCGCCGATCTTCTCAGATATCGTTCTGATATATTTTTCATTCTCGTAAAAGACAGTCACGATCACTTCAAATTCCGGAAGGAGCTCATCCGCCCATGCTCTTTTACAGATCGCAATCGACCGGTCGACCCTCTTCTGGTACCCGCCCGGGGCATCGGCCTTCTCTTTCACGGTGCTTGAAAATCCTTCCCACCGGGTCTTGTAATCGATCGCTATCTTCTCGGCAAGGCCCCGGGCGATCAGGGTTTCGAGGATCTCCGGGAAGAGGCCGCTTGTCTGAATCCCGACAGAGAGCCCCATCTTCTTTGTGCTCTCTGCAAGCGCCATCAGAGCCTCCCCCTGAACAGCTGGCTCCCCTCCCGAGATGACGACCCCGCTGATGAAGGGTGCCGAGGTCCGGATCATATCGACTATCTCGTCCAGGTCCCGGTAATCCTCACCTGCCTGGATCGCTTCGTTCTGGCAATAGGAGCACCGGAGCGGGCAGCCGCGTAAAAAAACCGAGCAGGCTGATCTCCCGCGCCAGTCGATGGTGGAGAGGGAGACGAACCCGCCGAAATTTACCTGCAAAGGATCACCGTGCTAGATCATGTTGGTACCGGGGTTATTTGATTGTATTTGCAGCGCTGGCACCATACTGCCCCGCCATCTGCGCAGCAGTTGAGGTGGGATGGCCCCGCCCGTCTATTCGGATTCCCCGCACCAGATGATCGCGTCTTCGGTTATGATAGCGTCCATCCGGACATCGGTCTCATCAGAAGGAATAAATCCGGCTTCCTGGCAGGCAAAGGCAAGGCCGATCTTGGGAATATCCCGGTTCCCAGAGAGGAACCGGTCATAATACCCGGCCCCGTACCCGAGCCGGTCTCCTCTCCGGTCGAATGCAACGATCGGGATTATCACGAGCTGCACGTCGCGGGGAGATGCCGGCAACTCGTTTCCCACCGGTTCTGGGACATTGAATGTGGACGGGGTAAGCACCGAGGGGTCGTCCAGGTACGAGAGGCGCAGGCTTGTTGTCTCCCGTTCGATGATGGGAACAATGACCCGTATGCCCCGGGCGATAAGTCCGGCAATGAGCGATCCGGTATCTACCTCCGGCTTCTTGGAGGCATAGACCATGACCGTGTCGGATCCATTCGCAAGCGAGAGGGCTTTTGTACAGATCTCTTCGCTCTTGCTCCGGATCTCCGGTTCTGCCAGCACGAAACGTCTCCGCTTCATCTCCTCGCGGAGCGCTTTTTTCCCGGGAACGGATGGATGCCTGATCATGATCTCCCTCAAGGTATCCTTAGTGTTTGTCATCCATAATGGTCACTCTACCGCACATCCCAGGTGCCTCTGCCCGTTCGTGCCTGAAGGATCTTTATGGATCTTACCTGCGACCCGGAGAGATCCGGCCGGCTCTGCCGGGATCGGCCAAACCAGAAAAATCTGACAATAGTGTCGAACTGAGGAGAAGAGGAGGAGAGATCGCTCAGGGAAAGCTGAATCCGAAGCAACCAGCAAATTTTTTTATCGATCCGTGCCGGAAATTTCTCAGAAAATCTGGGGGGTCCCCCTAGTCAGGATTTGTCTGGGGTAAGTATCTGCAAAAATAACCCGGAGCGGTCACATAGTGGACGTTTTTCTGCAGGGTTCCAACTTTTGCGGAGAATTCCTGTCATCTGCATGCAAATCGCACGTGCCGGGCTCTTCGCAGTCTCGGGGTTTTTCAAACAGATAAGTAAAATCCCGACCGGAACAATCCCCGTTCAGCAAAAAAAAGTTAGAATCTGAAATGCTTGTTGACAATCTTTATCGCGCAGTAGTCCCCGCACATGGTGCATGCATCCGTGTCGGCAGGCATCCGCTCGTCCCGAATCGCCTTTGCACGGGTCGGGTTCATGGCGGCAGCGTACTGCCGGCCCCAGTCGAGCTCCCTGCGGGCATGGCCCATCTCGAGGTCCTGATCCCGGGTCTTCCTGAGCTTGACCATGTCGCCGACGTGCGCTGCAATCCTCGAACACATAACGCCTTCGTACACCTCTTCCGGCGTCGGGAGGGCGAGGTGTTCGGCTGGGGTGACGTAACAGATGAAATCCGCGCCGAGCGAGGATGAGATCGCGGCGCCGATCGCTGCGACCCGGTCATCGTAGCCGGGTGCAATGTCGGTGACGATGGGGCCGAGCATGTAGAATGGCTTGTTGTTGGTCACCCGCTTCATGAGCTGGACGTTGGTTGCGATCTCATCGATGGGCACATGGCCGGGGCCTTCGACAATGACCTGAATGTTCTCCTTGTGTGCCTTGTCTGCGAGCTCTGCGTTGATGAGGAGCTCCTGGATGCCGGCGCGGTCGGTAGCGTCATGGATGGCGCCGGCCCGCATGCCGTTCCCCATCGAGAGGGTGACCTCGTGCTCCTTCATGATCTCGAGGAGGTAGTCGAACTCGGCGTAGAGCGGGTTCTCCTTCTCGTTGTGGAGCATCCATGCGGTCATGAAGGCTCCCCCGCGGGAGACAAGGCCCGCGTGCCGGCCCTGGTTCTTCAACCGCTTGACGGTCTCAAAGTTGATGCCGGTATGGATCGCCATGAAGTTGGTCCCGAGCTTGGCCTGTTCAGCGGTGATCCGGAAGAGGTCGTCCTCTTTCATGTTGACGACCGCACCGTCCTTCTGGGCTGCCTCGATGAATGCCTGATAGAGCGGGACGCACCCTACCGAGAGTTTCGTGTTCGCAATGACCTGCCTGCGGATCTCCTGGAAATCCCCCCCGGTCGAGAGCTCCATGAGGGTGTCTGCGCCGGCGAGCTCTGCCTGCCGGGCCTTCTCCACCTCCTCAGGGATATTGACGATATCGGTCGAGGTGCCGATCGATGCGTTCACTTTCGTCCTGAGGCCTTCACCGATACCGCAGATCTTGACTTTCCGGTACGGCGAGACGGGAATAACGATGTGCCCGCCGGCCACGCTGCGCCGGACAAAGTCCTCGGTGACCCCTTCCTGCGCTGCGACGATCTTCATCTCTTCGGTAACGATGCCCCGCTTGGCATCCGCGAGAATGCTCATGGCATACAGGTTTCCTTAAAGACAAGATAAATACTTGTTTTTGCCTTTCGGGACTAAATTCCGCTTGTTCTCTGGACAAGTAAAGTTGATTTACCATAAGGCAGATTTTTTTGCGTTCTCCCGGATCCGGAGATCGGGTTTATATTGGTCCCGGGGTATTATGCGGTGAGGCCGGTTGATAGCACAATAACAGTGTTTAAATATAATTGTACACTAACCAGATGTTAACCTTGAGCCATTCGAGGCACAATTTACGGAGTATCTACTTATGACAGAGAAGGATTCATTCGATGTAACGGTAAAGGAAGCGGCACACGACGATGCGGGGCGCGGGATAGCCCGCCTCTCCATTGAGGTGATGAAGAAGCTCGGGCTGGTCTCCGGGGATGTAATTGAGATCCAGGGGAAGAAGAAGGCGGCGGCCATTGTATGGCCCGGCTTCTCCCAGGATACCGGTTCCGGTGTCCTGCGGATCGACGGGAACATACGGGGGAACGCCGGGACCGGTATCGACGAGAAGGTGAGGATCCGGAGGATCGAGGCCGAGTACGCCCGGAAGGTGGTTATCCAGCCAACCCAGCCGATCCGGCTCGTTGGTGGCGAGCAGTACCTCGCCCGGGTCCTGCGGGGAAGATCGGTGATCGAAGGCCAGACCGTCAGGGTCGACGTGATCGGAAATGCCATTACTCTCGTTATTGCAAAGGTAACCCCTAAGGGTATCGCCATCGTCACTGATGACACCGAGATCGAGCTCAAGGAAGAGCCGTACAAGCCCGAGGAAGGCAAGAAGGAGGTCTCCGAGATCCATTACGAGGATATCGGGGGCCTTGGCCGCGAGCTCCAGCTCGTCCGGGAGATGATCGAGCTCCCGCTCCGGCACCCGGAGATCTTCGAGCGGCTCGGTATCCAGCCGCCGAAGGGTGTCCTGCTGTACGGGCCCCCGGGAACCGGGAAGACCTTGATCGCAAAGGCCGTGGCAAATGAGGTCGATGCGCACTTCATCACCCTCTCCGGCCCGGAGATCATGAGCAAGTACTACGGTGAAAGCGAGAAGGGACTCCGTGAGAAGTTCGAGGAGGCAGAGCAGAACGCGCCCGCGATCATCTTTATCGATGAGATCGACGCAATCGCACCCAAGCGTGCTGAAGTGCAGGGTGAAGTGGAACGCAGGGTCGTAGCCCAGCTTCTCTCTCTCATGGACGGGCTCAAGGGCAGGGGCCAGGTCATCGTTATCGCGGCGACAAACCTTCCCGACTCGATTGACCCGGCCCTCCGGCGCGGGGGAAGGTTCGATCGCGAGATAGAAGTCGGAATTCCCGATAAGAAAGGCCGGCTGGAGATCTTCCAGGTCCATTCCCGCGGTGTCCCGCTCGCGGATGACGTGAAGATCGAGGAGTTTGCCAATAACACGCACGGTTTTGTCGGGGCTGACATAGCGCTCCTTGTCAAGGAGGCAGCCATGCATGCGCTGCGGAAAATTATCCCGCAGATCAAGATTGACGAAGAGATCCCAAACGAGGTTCTGGACCAGCTCCGGGTCACAAACGCTGACTTCGCAGAGGCCCGGAAGCATGTTGAGCCGAGCGCAATGCGTGAGGTGCTTGTCGAAGTACCGGATGTAACCTGGAAGCAGGTGGGCGGCCTCGATGATGTGAAGCAGGAGCTCCGCGAGGCGGTCGAGTGGCCGCTCAAATACCCTGACGTCTTCGAACGCCTCCGGACAAAACCCCCAAAAGGCATCCTCCTCTTCGGCCCGCCCGGTACGGGCAAGACCCTGCTTGCAAAAGCGGTTGCAAACGAGAGCGAGTGCAACTTCATCGCGATCAAGGGCCCCGAGCTCCTCTCCAAGTGGGTGGGGGAGTCAGAGAAGGGTGTCCGGGAGATCTTCCGGAAGGCCAGGCAGGCATCGCCCTCGATCATCTTCTTCGATGAGATCGATGCGCTCGTGCCCAAGCGCGGATCCTTCCAAGGGTCATCGCATGTGACCGAGAGTGTGGTGAGCCAGATCCTCACCGAGCTGGACGGGATGGAGGAGCTCAAGAATGTCACCATCCTCGCTGCAACGAACCGGCCGGACATGCTCGACGATGCGCTGCTCCGCCCAGGCAGGCTCGAGCGGCATATCTACGTCCCCGCACCTGACGAGGAAAGCAGGAAGAAGATCTTCGAGGTCTACCTCGGCGGCGAGACCGGCAGCATCCTTGCGAAGGATGTCGATGTCGATGAGCTCGTGAAGCGTACCGAGGGCTATGCGGGTGCCGACATCGAATCGCTCGTCCGCGAGGCAAAGATGGCTGCGATGCGCGAGTTCATCCTGACCATGGGTGACCGGGACGAGAAGGACCGGATTGATGCCATCAAGAACGTGATGCTGACCAAGGCCCACTTCGATGCGGCGCTCCTCAAGGTCAAGGGCTCGCTCGACCGCGAATCGATCGAGAAGTCGGAGCGGCAGGCATGGGAGATGCTGCACAATCAGGAGCAGCGGGAGATTCTCGGCAAGGCGGCTGACGAGATCAGCCACGCTGGCGTTCTGCACAAAGCGGAGAAAGAGGCCGTGGAACTTCGCACCGCGCTCTATAAACGGAAGAAGGACTTTGCCGGGATCGCAAAACTGACAGAGAGCCTTGAAACGGCAATGAAGAATTAAAGTCCCCGGGAAAGGGGAGGATTTTAAAAAAATGGAGAGGATCATGTACGCAGAATCGATCGATGTGTTCGGAGAGATAGACGCAATCTTCGATCGTCTCTTCAATAGGATGTTCCGGGATTTCCTGGAGGAGGATGGGGAATTTACCCCTTCCTCCTCTTCGCATGAGAACCACCTGAGCGCTTCGGGTGGACCGGAACTGCAGGCCAGAACCAGAGGATCCGGTGAGCCTGTCCCGGAGATATTCCGGGGTGACGGCGTAGTGAAGATCGTAACCTCCCTCCCCGGGGTGACCGGGGAAAACCTGAATCTTGTTCTCCGGGGCGGGAAGCTTATTGCAGAGGCAGCTTGTGAGGACCGGGTTGTGCATGGTGAAACGCCCCTCCCTACGGATATTGATCCGTCGACTCTGACTCACTCGCTAAAGAACGGGGTGCTTGAAGTAAGTTTCCGGATCCGTGCCGGTGCATAAACCCAACTCCCGGGAATTTTCTCCCTTATTTTTTCTGAAGCTTTTCTCTGTTGAGTCTCTGCCGGGGCATCGGTTAATCCATCCCTGATAGGATTTTATTCTTTTTTTGTATCCGGAGGTGTCCGGTGGTTTTGCGATCCCTGGTGCCGGAGGGGATAATAATCCTGATAAAGAACCGAATCAAACGACTACAGAGCGAAGGGTCAGGATTCCCCGGCCCGAATGCACCTTGTGGCAGCTGGAGGTGGTAA
Organism: Methanoregula sp. SKADARSKE-2; assembly: GCA_030919125.1. Taxonomy (GTDB): domain Archaea; phylum Halobacteriota; class Methanomicrobia; order Methanomicrobiales; family Methanospirillaceae; genus Methanoregula. The sequence continues at coordinate 36,955 of CP121470.1, read as the reverse complement.
TGATGAAACTCAAAGATTTTCTTGTCAGTGAGGGAACGGAAGAGAACCTTGCCGAGCTGATCCTTCTCTTAAGCGGGCAGGCCGGCAGCATAAAGAAAGGCTTCCTCACGCCCCTCAAAAATTCCCCTGCGGATGAAAAGACCCGGAACATGTATGGCGAGGAGCAGATGCCGCTCGACAAGTACGCTGACGGCGTCTTCATCCATCGCCTGAGAGAGTCGCGGCTGGTCCGGTACATCGCAACGGAGGAACAGGATCAGATCATCGAGATCGAGAATCCGAAGAACGATTTCGGGGTTGTTATCGATCCCCTCGACGGATCTTCCCTGATCGATGTCAACCTTGCCATCGGCACCATCATCGGGATCTATCCGGGGCATGTCCTGGAGAAAGGCTCAAAACTCGTTGCTGCCCTCTACATGCTTTACGGACCCATCACCACGCTCACGGTTACGACCGGGAAGGGTGTCCATGAGTTTGCCATGGACGAGAGCGGTGAATTCATCCTCCGCCACCGTGATCTGAAGCTTCCGGAGGGGAAGATCTACTCACCCGGGGCATTGCGGAAGGATTACCTCCCGGCCCACGAACGCTGGGTCCGGCATCTTGAAGAGGCCGGGTACAAGCTCCGGTTCAGCGGATGTTTTGTTGCCGATGTCCACCAGATCCTCCACAAAGGTGGCGTATTTACGTACCCGGGCCTTAAAGGGAAGGAGAAGGGAAAGCTCCGGCTCCTGTACGAGGCAAACCCGATGGGAAAGATCGTCCACGAGGCCGGAGGAGCGATCAGCAACGGTCGGGGAGATATTCTCGAGATCCTGCCGGCCGCGATCGACCAGACCACGCCGATCTATGTCGGCGGCAGAGAAGAGATCGGGCTGATTGAAAAATTTATAACCGAAGGATGAGTAAAAATCCGGCAGGAATGAGCGATGAAACCGAATAACTCCAGTCCGATACCCGGCTCGGCAATACTTGCCGGTGTCTCCGGCAGAAAGGCGATCATCATGGCAGCAAACGTCCGGATCGCAACCGTTGCCGAAGGCATCTTCCGGGCAGCAAAGGATACCGACTCCGCGGTATTCATGGAACTCGCTCGGTCCGAGTGCGATCTCAGGGGAGGGTATACCGGTATGACCCCCCAGGTCTTCTCGGGGAAGATGAATGCAGCCGCAAAGGCCACCGGGTTTGATGCCTGGGCTCTTCATGCCGACCACATCTCCATCAAGAAGGGCGACGTGGCCGAGATCGAGCAGACAAAGCAGTTGATCGATGCCCAGATCCGTGCAGGCTACACATCGTTTGCCATCGACGCTTCACACCTCTTCAGTTTCGAAGGGAAAACGGTCCGTGAAGAGCTTGCGGAGAATATACGGGTTACCACCGATCTCGCCCAGTACATAGAAAGCAAAATGAAGGGGAACGAGTTCGGCCTTGAAGTCGAGGTAGGTGAGATCGGGCGCAAGGACGGGGACGGTCTCGTCCTCACCCGGCCGGAAGAGGCCGTCGAGTTCATCCGGGCCTTGAAGGAGAACAATGTCCACCCGCAGGTGCTTGCCATAGCAAACGGGAGCACCCACGGGCACACGTACGATGAGAACGGGAATGTCGTGGAGCAGCTCTCCATCGATATTCCCCAGACAAAGGCGATCGCAGCAGCCCTCCGAAACAACGAGCTCAATGTCGGGATCGCGCAGCACGGTATCACCGGCACCCCCAGGGAGCTCATCAACCTTCACTTCCCGAAAGGGGATATCATCAAGGGGAATGTCGGGACATTCTGGCAGGACGTAGTCTTCGATACCCTGAAGGTGTACGAGCCCGCCCTGTACAAGGATATCCGGAACTGGACCCTCGAGAAGTACCGGCCTGTGAACCCCGGAAAGAAGGACAGGCAGGTCTTCGATGGCAACTGCAAGTTTGCGATCAAAGAATTCTACAGTGACCTCTATGCCGTCGACGCGGAGACCGAGATGGCAATCCAGGCGATGGCATACGCAGAGAGCCTCGTCTTCTTCCGGGCGTTTGGGTCGTACGGATCGGCAGCTCTTGTCCGGAAGAAGATGGCAAAACCGGCAGCCTGACCTCTCCGGTTTTTTTTACTTTTTTCTTTATCTTTCGCAAATCTTTTTGTGCTCAGGTGCGATCTCAAGTACCTGAGAATATCCATGCCAAAGACCACGATTTCCGTATTCCGGGCAGAGGTGGGAAGTTTTCCGGGGCTCTCCCGCACCCATCCGAAACTTATCGAGAAGGCGCAGAAGTTGCTCAAAGAGGAGAAGGGGCGGCTCCTCATCGATTCGTTCGTCACTCACTGTGGGGACGATCTCGAACTTATCATGACCCATTCCCATGGCATGGAGAACAAGAAAATCCACCGGTTTGCCGGAGATCTGTTTGCTGCGTGCGCGAAGATCGCCCGTGAGATGAGACTGTACGGGGCGGTGCGGGCTTCAATGGCCTCTGGGTCTGCGGACCGGGGCCCGTGCGTAGCGGAGATGGAGTTCGAGGAACGGGAGAGCGATCCGGTGCTCATCTTCATGGCGGATAAGACCGGCCCGGGGGCCTGGAACATTATCCTGTACAAAATCTTTGCCGATCCCTTCAATACAACCGGGCTCGTCAGTGACCCTTCTCTGCACCCGGGTTTCGATTTCGAAGTCCAGGACAAGGCAGCGAAGAGCAGGATCACCTTCCGGTGCCCGGAAGAGAGCTACCGCCTGCTGGCGCAGATCGGTGAACCCTCCCGCTTTGGGATCCGGCGGGTCTTCTGCAAGGATGGTGAGGTTGCGGCAGTCACAAGCTCTCGGTACCTTGACATCGAGACTGGCGGGAATGATGACGGCGATGACAACCTGGTCATGATCGTCAGGGCCCAGAACGGTTTCCCCTCTGTCGGGGAGGCGCTCGAACCCTTCTGTACGCCAATCCTTGCTGGCGGGGGAGAGCGTGGGTTTCCGTACGGGCCCCTGATGCCGGTGGGTCTCTGCGATGCCAGCAGCACCAGGTCCGACGGCCCGGCCCGGGCCATCTGCTTCGGGTTCCAGGTGACCGGTGGCGAACTTATCGGACCGGCAGATATGTTCGATGACCCGGCGTTCGACCGGGCCCGGAGCCGGTGCAACGAGCTCGCTGATGCGATCCGTCTTCAGGGTCCGTTCGGACCTCGCTCTCAGCCACTGGAGGTGAGGGGAAATGCAACCCGGCCCACCTGAAAAGAAGGTCCTGCCCCCGGCCGAAAAAACTTCCGGAATAAACTCTCCTCTTCCTCCTCCGGAAAGTCCGGGTTCTTCCCCCAAGCCTGATCCTGTTCCGGAAAATTTGGGAAGACCCGGAAAAAACCCCGGGCTGAGCCCTCCAAAAACCCTGGTGAGATCCCGTGCAAAAACCGCGAAGAAAATTTATAAAAAACTCCCTTCCTGGTCACTCATGGAGAGAGAAACAGGGACAATGAGCAAACTTTAATTATCTCACATCCCAAATTAGGGCTGATGGTTAACGGAATTGTATTGCCGATAAAGAAGGTTTTTGCGCTCGTGGATTCGAAGATCTCTGTCGAGATCAAGGATGAGGGCAGGAAGCTGCAGGGGCGCCTTGTCGCAGTTGACGAGTACCTGAACATCCACATGGACGAGACGATCGAATTTGTCGAGAACCAGCGCGGCAGAAGCCTCGGGAACGTTGTGATCCGGGGTAACAACATCCTCACGATCGCACCGGTCATCTAAAAAAAGATTGGAGTGGACACTATGGCGGATCCGGAAGAAGAAGGGCTGAAGCTGATCCAGTCAAAGCCCGAGGGCGTTCTCCAGAGCGAGCTCTGGAAGGTGCTTGGTGTTGATAGCCGCAAGTGTTCGCGGATCGTCAAGAAACTTGAGGAGTGCGGCCTTATCGAGCGGGTAGAGTTCAGGAAAGAGGGCATCAAGACATACCTCCTCAAGGCCAAGCGGCAACCGGTAAATCCCTGCGATCTCCTCGCAGGGGAAGAGCTGATCCCCTGCATCGGCTGCGAGCTCGAATGTATCGTCGAGGAATGCCACCCGTTGATGGACTGGATGTACCAGCTCGCAATCATCGAGCATACAGAATAATTTTTCCTCTCCTTCTTCTCTCATTTTTCTCCCCATCGCACAGCTTCTTCTGGTTTCCGGGGACGTTTATGGCAATTCGATCTGCCCAAGCAGTCTGTCTGACAACGCTACGATGGAGAGGCTCCAGCTTTAGTTCCTCCTCTCGTTTCTTCTGTTTTTTTATCCCGGTGAACATCTCCCTGATCGGCGACCGGCCGGGTGCCGGTATCCGGAAGTCGCTGTTCCGGTACCAGGTTACCTTGCCGGGTACCAGCCTGTTCCTCGCGAGGAGGGATCTTACCTCGGTACTGACCGGCCTGATGGGCGGGAGAAGCGGTTGCTCGATCCTGACCTGGGTAGCGGGGGGCACTCCTGAAAAGCTGCGTTCATCCTTGCGATCCCTGCCTCTACCGCGGAGAACCCGATCGTATCAAAACAGGCTCCGTCCTGACCATCGCAGCCGGGATCTGTCTTCCTTGTTGCTACCGTGGTCCAGTCCGGGATCACGCTCCCTAGGGCCTGCACTCCGGTGGGTATCCCCTTTATCTCATCATCGGATGGCTCAACGCCCCCCGGGATCCCGGGATCGGGGGCGGCCCGGGGGACTCTTCTCCGGTCCTCCTTTTCAAGCAACTATTTATCGCTCAACTATCCACCACTAAGGAGTGAATTATTCTTTGGTTTTCCGGGGTAAATGTGCATGATCTCTCTCCTGTTTGTCGATGACAATTCCGATCTCTTTGCACAGGTCCGGACGTTCCTTGAGAAGACTGGCGATATCAGGATTGACACTGCCCGGTCCATCAAGAATGCAGCGGAGAAACTCAAAGGGAGGACGTACGACGTCATCATCTCCTATGAAGAGATCCCTGCCGTGAACGGGATCGAATTCGTATCCGATATGAATGGGATCGAATTCCTCAAGTATCTCAAATCAACCGGCAACATCACCCCGGTCATCCTGCTCGGGAGGCGGGAGAGCGGAAAGATTGCAGTCCAGGAAGTCAGCAACGCTACCGAGCTGTCTCTCCCAAAGTCCGGGGGTATCCGGTCGCAGCTCGAGGACCTCGTCCTGCTCATCAAGCAGACCATGTTACGGAGGAAAGCGGAGCGGGAGTTGAAGGGACATAACGACCAGCTGGCATCGATCCTTGCCGCTACTCCGCTTGGAATCTTCCAGATCCGGAACGGCATCCTGACCTGGGTCAACCGCCAGTTCGCAGCTATGCTTGGGTACGAGGAGGCCCAGCTCGTCGGAAAGGACCTCCGGGTGCTGACGAAAACGGCTGACGAGAACGACCAGCTCTGCCGCGACCTCCAGTTCCGGAGGAACCCTGCAGGATCTGCAATTGCCGAGAGTCTCCTCTCCCGGAAGGACGGCTTGCCCCTCGCAGTCCACATAGAAGCCCAGCTCGTCGACCACCATGACGTAGTAAAGGGCGGGACCTTTGTCGTGACCGATATCTCCGAGCGGAAGAAGATCGTTGATGCATTAAAAGCGAGCGAAGCGAAGTACCGGGAGGTGCTCCAGAACACGCAGAGTATCATCATCCGTATGGACCTGCAGGGGGTGATCACCTTCTTCAATACCTATGCGCTCAGCTTCTTCGATTACACCAGCGAGGAAGTCATCGGGAAGAACGTTGTCGGGATTATTGTCCCCCCGAAGGCCAGGGCGAGCCATGACCTCTCGATGATGGCAAACGACATCGGCTTCAATGCCGAAGGGTATGCTGTCAATGTCAGCGAGAATATCCGGAGGAACGGCGACCGGGTCTGGATAGCCTGGATCAACAAGGCGGTCAGGGACGAACAGGGGCATATTGTCGAGATCCTCTGCATCGGGAACGACATCACCGATCGTAAACGGGGCGGGGAGGCAAGGATCAGCACTGATACCTGGAAGGACACGGTCATTGCAGATACCGATATCCGGGAAGAGGTCTTCGATACGGTCTTCCATATCTGCACCGAGGTCTCGATCGAGGGTCGGGAAGGCAAGGCCGTGGGCACAACGTTTTTGATCGGCGATACCAAGAACGTTCTCGCGAAGTCCCGGCAGATGATGCTCAACGCCTTTGAGGGCCATGCACCGGGGCTCCGGCTCGTTACCAATCCCGATCTCAAGGAGAACATCAAGGAGTTTGCCCAGCTCGATGGGGCGTTTGTCATCACCGGAGACGGGTTCATTGAGGCTGCCGGACGCTACATCACGGTCGATACCTCGACCGTCTCGCTCCCGAAAGGTATGGGCACCCGGCACAATTCCGTTGCCGCGATAACCGCGGTGACAAACGCGGTCGGGATCGTCGTCTCCCAGAGCGGCGGCGGCATCACGATCTTCAAGTCAGGCCGGATTCTCAAGAAAATTACTCTGTAAAAACGGCTAATCCGGTTGGGGACGTGGATGGTTCCCCCCATGCCCGCAAAATTTTCTCCTCTGCTTCCGTCTTTTTACCGGGGACACTTCTGGGACGGGGCGTCTCCGCCGCAGTTATACCGGCCGATATTCCCTACCGTCCTGAAGGCATCTTCGAGATCCGGGAAATTGGGGATCCCGGCGTCCCGGAGGATCCGCAGGGGCGTCTTCATGCTGTCGCCGCCAATCATGCAGCCGACCGTCATTTTGTGGGTGTCCTTCGAGAACCTGACAATCTCGTTTGCCACCCGGATAGGGTCGGAGATCGCCGAGGGGACTGCGATCACAAAGGCGATGTCCCAGAGATCTTGGTTCCGTACCATGACATCGAAGGTCTTCCCAAACCGGTCCGCGCTGGCATCGCCCACCATGTCGATCGGGTTCTCCCTGCTCCAAGCCGCGGGGAGGATCGCATCGAGCTCTTCGACAAGTGCCTGCGGGAATTCGAGGAGTTCAATCCCGAACCGCTCCGCATAGTCCGATGAGAGGACCGCAAAACCCCCGGCATTGGAGATAACGATTGCCCGCATACCTTTCGGGAACCCTTCGGATGCAAGAAGTTCAGCTGCCTGGAACGCTTCGCGGATCGACCGGACTGGAATTACGCCGGCCTGCCGGAACGCCGCCAGGTAGACTTCATAGCTCCCCGCAAGAGAGCCGGTATGAGAGGATGCAGCTTTCTGCCCGATCTTCGATGAACCGGATTTTATGGCAATGATCGGTCTCTTCTCTGCAATCCTGCTTACGACCTCCATAAAGAGCGGGCCGTTCCGGATCTGTTCGACATAGAGGATGATTGCCCGGGTCTCGGGGTCGTCCCCCGCAAACCTGACAAAATCCTCAAACATGAGATCGGCCTGGTTACCCACACTGAAGACGGAGGAGAACCCGATCCCTTTGGGGAGACTCCAGTCAACGATTGTGGTGATGAGGGCCCCGCTCTGGGATATGAACGCGATCTTCCCCGGTTTTGGGGAGACCGGATCGAAGGTCATGTTGATCCCCCGGAGGGGCAGCATCACCCCGAGGCAGTTCGGCCCCATGATCCGGACGCCATAACGCCGGGCTATGGCAAGTACATCCTCTTCGATCAGGCGCCCGGCCTCCCCGATCTCCCGGAAGCCCGAGGAGATAATGATGGCAAGGGGGATGCCCTTCTCGCCGGTCTCCCCGACGATCTGGGGGACACCGTAGGCCGGTATGGTGATGACTACGGCATCGACCTTTCCCGGTATGGATGCAAGGGTGGGATATGCTTTTCTCCCGAGGATCATCCCGCCTTTCGGGTTCACCGGATAGAGATCCCCGGGGAAGGCGAGGAGGTTCCGGCAGATCGCATACCCTACCTTGTTTGGATCCTGGGAGGCACCAACGACTGCGATCGAATGGATATCAAGAAGGTCCCCCGCCATCGTTACCGGTGCAGTGGTTTCTCCCTGAGCAGGAGTATCGGCCCGGTAAATCCGTGCGTCGACCGCACATCCCCCCCTCCCGTACAGGATAACCGGATTGATATCAAACTCCTCGATCCGGGGATCTTCCCGGAACATCCCGGCGACTGCCCGGACCAGATGGAGAAGCGCCTCCTCATCCTTTGCCACCTCCCCGCGGAACCCTCGGATGAGCCGGTATCCCCTCAGTTCTCGGATCATCTCCTGGATCTCCTCGTCTTCCAGAGGGAGGACCCGGATCGAGATATCGTTCAACAGTTCGACCAGTTTCCCTCCCATCCCAAGGGTAATGACCTTCCCAAATGATGGGTCGGTCTTTCCGCCAATGATAAGTTCGAGTCCGGGGGGGAGCTGCTCTTCGAGAATTATTCCGGTGATCACGGCCCGGGGATCAAATCCCGTTACACTGCTCCGGATGGACGCATAAGCCGCTACCGCCGCGTCCTTGGAGAGGATGCCGGTCACAACCCCCCCGGCATCGCTCTTGTGGAGGATCTGGGGGGAGATGACTTTCATAACAAGAGGATACCCGATCGCTTCCGCAGCCGGCCGGACCTCTTCTGAGCTATGGACGACCGTGAACCGGGGAACCGGTACACCTGCGTTCTTTAAAAGTTCGTATCCTTCAGCCTCTGAGAGATGTGTGCGCGCCATGGACCGTACCTGATACCTATCTCATGTACGATCGTACTTGAAAATTGCTGTTCAGGGTGACACCTTTTTAAAAAGGTACCACGTCCGACATTGCTTGCAGCGTATCGGATACGCCCTCACGGCAGATATGACCTGTTGGTCTTGAGGCACTCCGCAAGTTCGCCGAGTACGGGGGTGATATCGTTCTCCCGTTCAGAACGATCCTGGATGAGTTCGGCGAGGCTGCCCCTCTCGATCCGGTGCCGGATGACCGGAAGATATCCCCGCTCTTCCGGGGTAGCATGCTTCCATGCCTCATCATATAATTTCCCGAGCTCCTGCTTCAGGTTGCGGGTACCGCCTCGGATCGCACGTTCGGTGAGATCGAGCAATCCGTCCCGATCCTCTTCTGCGGGGAGAGCCCGGCACCGGAGGAGCGACCGGACAAAGGCGCAGACCGCCATATCGGAGTGAATGCTCTCCTGCTCATCCAGCGCCTTGATCTCCAGGCATCTCCGGGAGAACCGGATGATCAGGCCCGCGGAATTCACCCACTCTTCGCAGAGAATATCCGCATTCCGGTAACGGAGCTCGCAGAAGAGCTCTTCCTGGAACGCCCGGTACTCTGCGACCGACCGGATCTTCTCCGGGATAATCCGGTTACAGAGGCCGGGGATCTCCTCCTGGTTCCTGCGGTAGTAGAGGAGGCGGTTATCCATAGAGCCGGTCCGCCTCCCCTCAACCATGGGAGAGGAGGCCGTGACCGCGATCAGGTACGGCAGGAGCGACCGGACTTGGTTGTACATGCTGATCAGTTCACGGTCGTTTGCGTACGAGAGGTTGATCTGGAGAGCCTGAATATTCAGCCAGCCGTGTTGCCGGATATCGAAGAGCCGGTCGTACACCGCGTAATACTCCCCCTCATCATGGTCCCATACGGCAGTCTGGTCAAGGGTCAGGGTCGGGAGATCCTCTGCCGGGGCCCGTGGCACGAACTCGAGAACGGTCTTCTGGAGTTCTTTTCCGAGTTTTGTGTCCCCGAAGAGGATCTCGCTCTCCACCCTGCTGCAGATAGACTGGATGATCCGATCCGAGGCCGGGAGCGGCTGGAACCGGCCATTATTGATGGAGTACTCGTGCTCGGTACCGATCATTCAGAGGGCCTTTTCCGGAAGCGGCAGCTCAGCTACCTGGTCGGTATCCGGTTCCGGGAGTGCGGAGATGATTGCAAGTTCATCGTCCAGAAGCCGGGCGACCAGGTGCGCGATACTCTCCACCGCACGTCCGAACTGGAGATCGTACATCGCGCGGTTTGCCTTCAGGACGGCGATCAGCGGGCAGATCTTCTCCTGTTTGAGGAAGATCCTGAGGGAATGATCGGTCAGATCGAACGTGAACGGGCCGGCAATGCAGGTCTCGGGTTTGAAAGCGTGGATTGCACACTTCCCCTCCGAGAGCATGGAGCAGAGCCCGTCCTTTCCCCCCTTGATCCGGTGATATCCTACCTTCTCGATCCTTTCATGAAAATCACCGTATGAGAGAATGATCCGGATCCTTTCTTCACTGAGCGGGGGGCAGGCACCGTTGCAGCAGATCCCGCCGCACGCATGGCGGACCGCCTCGGCTTTCAGGATAAGGTCTTCGACCATAGCATTCACACCGGGATAAGGTGGTTGACGATACGGGTGAAGACTTCCGGATAGCAGTCATCCTCGCCGCTCTCGATCGAGGGATTGTCGTTGACTTCGATGACGCATGCATCGCTGTTACTGTTCTTGATATCCACGCCATAGAGCCCGTTCCCGATGGCGCCGGCTGCCTCGATCCCGAGCAGCCGGACCACGTTTTCGGGGACTGCATCGGGGGGGACACTCTCGACCCCGCAATAGACGATGTGGCCGTTGACCATTGCCTGGATCTTGTAGGTTACGGAGGGGATGGTATATTTACAGACATAGAGAAGTTCCCCCCCCGAGGACCCCGACCCTCCAGTCGTATCTGCTTTCCACGTACTGCTGGACAACGATCCAGTCCGAGAGCTTGATGAATCTCCGGGCAACGCGGAAAAATTCCTCGATCGTAGCCACCATCTCTACCCGGAGGGAGAACGATGTCGAGGGCTCCTTGAGGATGAGCGAAGTGCCGAGCGTCCCGAACAGTTCCGTCACCCGTTCCACCGAGTTCTCGCTTCTGGACAAAAATCTTGTTTCCGGAAGGGAGACGCCCTTTTTCATAAGCTGGGAGTACATGTTGATCTTGTCGCCGCAGATCCGGATCGATGCGGGATCATCGATGACCGGTATACCGTGGAGCTCTGCCATTCGGGCCGCAACGTACGTGATATTCATCGGGTCGGTGCGGGCCCGGATGAAGAGGGCCTCCATCCGGGGGATTTTCCCGATATCGACCGGGAAGATGAAATGGGCGTCATGACCGAGGCTCTCTACAACATTCCGGCACCGGATAAGTGCGTTGAGCTGCTCGGCGTTGGAGAGGGTCTTCCGGTCAACGAAGATACCCAGCTGCTTCATAGGAACTCCTGGTGCCGGAGATGGGCGGAGAGGACTGACCGCTCACCTTCTGCCATCTGCGAGTACGGCATGGGTGAGAGGGACGATAACGCAAATTCATTCCCGGTCCTGACCATGGTCATCCGGACAAGGGGGATCCCGAAGATATCGTAGATCCGGTCCGCTATATCGGCAACCCTGCTGCAGGATTTGACGGTTTTTCCGAAGATCACCGGGCAGGTGTGGATCTCTCTCTTCAGGAAGCTTCTGATAGCAGAAGGGATATTTCCCTTGTTGGTGACGTGTTTTATCACCTCTCTTGCATTCATGGCGTCACGGACGAGGAAGAGATCAGAAGTTGTCGCGAAATAATTCAAGCCATAGATAATTGCAGGAAGTGGAACATACCCCTGCGAGATGCCCCATTCACAGACCCGGATGCCGGCCCGTTCTGCCCGCTCAAGGCAGATCGGTACAACATATGCATCGAGGACTGCACGGCTCCGAAGGACGTACTTCGATTCCCTGGCTCTCGTTGTTCAGGATCGTGTAGTAAGGCTCGGTCTTGTAATCGTAGTTCTCGCTCACCACGTGAACTATCCCCTCCCGGAGGAGGGTAAACAGGGTGTCCCGGGTGAGGAAGGTCTCCCTTTTTCCGTTCCCCTGCAGCGGGTTTCTCCGCACTGGATGCACTGCGGTTACGGTTCTGGCAATCACAAAAGGATGCGGGGATATTTCCGGCGCGCCCGATACGGAACCCGATGCCTGGGTGAGATACCCGGTACATCCTCCCAGGGCCGGGGAATTTCTTGTTCTGCTCATCAGGGCATCCATCCTCTGCGGCAGGAGCAGGGAATATATGCAGGTCCCAGCGCCAAACCGGAAAACCCGGAGCTTCCGGAAGGGGTTCCATCCGCGGCAACCATCCGGGCCCTGCGGAGATTATCCCCGCCATTGGATAGTACATCAGATCCGTTTGTAATAAAACAGGAGAGGACCCGATGGGCCTCTTCATCGTTGTTATCTTCGTTGATACAATCGTTCATGTCCAACACTTGACCAGACGCACTTCATGTATTATGGTTAATCTCTATACACAACAGAGCTTTAAAGGTTTTTTCTCCCCGGATGGACTAAATAACCCCGGTGCATACGTCTTTTATTGCGTGTTTCTCCAGAATTATCGTACATTCATCGATATAATGGGAGGGATTGTTGCCGGTCTTTCAGGAATTCTTCTCCGAACGGCAAATTTTATTAGCCTTCTATAACCATGAGTAATTCAGCATGCATATCCCTACCCCGGACGAACTGCGGAAGCGCCGCGAGACCCTTGGCCTGAAACAGACCGATCTCGCAAAACGCGCAGGGATCAGCCAGTCCATGGTCGCCCGCATCGAGGCCGGAAATGTCGATCCCCGGGTCAGTACCCTCAACAAGATCATCGTTGTCCTCAATAGTGCAGAGCCGAAGAAGATTAAGGCCTCGCAGATCATGCACACCCCGGTTCTCTCGGTCCAGCCGCAGGATCCCATCACCCGGGCCGTCGATATTATCGAAAAGAACAATATCTCGCAGATACCGGTGATCGATAACGGTATTGCTGTCGGATGTATCTCGGAGACGGTTATTGTAAAAGCGATAGAACAACAGCGCCTTCACCGGAGCCAGCAGTTTACGGTCAATAATTTCATGGAACCCGGTTTCCCCACGGTTCCCCCGGATATGGATGTCGAGACGGTCATCAATATCTTGCAACAGAACCACGGTGTGCTCGTTCTCGAAGGGCGGACAGTCCTTGGCGTCATAACCAAGCACGATCTGATCTCCCTGATTACCTGACGTTTTTCTTCTCCCGGCGGCAGTGCAGGCGTATGAGGGTGAGCAAATCTTTTATAGTATTATGACTTACGCCCTTGGTTTTGACCGAAAGATCTAAGAGTTAGTAGCGCCCATCCAAGGGTTAGACCAACCCGGGATGGAGATCGAACGAGAGTGAATCCTCCGAAATGCACGAGCGGCAATTTTGTAAACTTTCTGATATCGACGTATCAGGTTTGCTCGTGTACAGAGGCATCCCGGTGTTTTCCCGCTGAACCAGTATCAATAGCTCACGCTTCCGTCAAGCGTTTGTTAGAGAGGCAGCCAGCCTCACCACACGGGGGCGCTGTATGAGGAAGCGCGACGGTTGCTCCGGGCTAACGAAGGAGTATTGGTAATCGATGATAGTACCCTCGACAAACCGTATTCCCATCAGATTGAACTGGTGACCCGGCACTGGAGTGGGAAGCATCATCGGGTAGTTCAGGGAATCAACCTAATCTCAACCATTTGGACTGATGGTTCTGCGATAGTTTCGGTAGATTTCCGGATCTATTGTCCAGACAAAGACGGGAAAAACAAAAATGATCATTTCCGGGATATGCTACGAGCAGCCGAAGAAAGAAAGTTTCAGCCGGGATGTGTCATCTTTGATTCGTGGTATTCGTGTATCGCCAACCTGAAATTGATCCGCACGCTGAAGTGGCATTGGTGTACCCGTCTCAAATCCAACCGGTTGGTTGATCCTGATAATACGTACAACCGTTCAGTTTCTGAGATTGAGATTCCTCCCGAAGGAAGAGTTGTTCATCTGAGACAATACGGTTTCATCAAGCTATTTAGGATCGTTCACTCTGATAAGGAACCCGAACATTGGGCTACCGATATTCTCGATGCATCGGAAACCGACAGAAAAACGTTCAAGGAACTTGGATGGAATATCGAAGAGGATCACCGTGGCATCAAGCAAGGTTGTGGCATCGAGAGATGCCAGGGTCCCAAAAGAGGTTGTTCAACGAGGACATATTCTGCTCTCGTTGCTGGCATTTCTTCGCCTCGAAACCCATCGATTGAATACAGGTTCCAGCTGGTACGAGTCGAAACGCTCGATTCATCGATCCGCTTCTTCTCTCTTTATCGCTTCCACGGCGTTCTAATCTGATTATTTTTGTAGTGCTGTGATGAAGATTTCTTGCTCGAATCTGCCTTCAAACGCGTAAGTCCTAATTTACATCGATCAATCTTTGACAATTGGATCGGTACCACCTAAGGCGTGGTCAATACAACGGACGTCACGCGCGTCTCTTGGGGCAGGAACGATTACGGCCAGCTCAATCTTCCCACCAAGGTGAAGTATACTCAGCCCTCCATCGTGAGGGGGATGCTTGTCCATCCCCCGAACCATTCACTGGGTGAAGTTAAAGATCTGCAATTGTTACGACGGGAAGTTCGGGAGCTGGACAGACTTCTGCCTTTGCACCTGCACTCTGGTCATCAAGAAATTTTATCGCCAGGATAATTCTGGTTTAAGTCATTGATTTCCCTTGCTCTGGTCTCCTTATGTTGGATAATTGGAGATCAAGGCGTTCTTGGTTTTGCCCGGGGTTTTTAAAAATAACGGGGAAGATCTTCAGGTGAACCCGGCCTTGTTTGCAAGGAGCGGCACACATGCCATCAGCCAGAAAGTGACCACCGCCATGGAGAGGAACGTAGCAAGGTGCGGGATCACTGCCGTGAGACCGATGATATCCCAGACGATGGGAATTCCTTCATTGACCACAAGGGCCGAGAGGGTGCCGAGTACCAGTACCATGACTCTTCGTTTGAGATCCCGCGGCGGGTTCCACCCGCCATACGATCGGAGGTATTCGTAGCCGCAGAGACTCTCGATGATGATGCCAGATGCACCATACGCGTACTGGATCCGGACCGGGTCGATCAGACTGCCGGTCTGCTGGAGGGCAAGGGCGGCCCATGCCGCCGGCAGCTGCCAGCCGGCAAGGGACAGGTAGGGAGGAATGACAAGCAGGAGGGGGACTGCTGCAACAGCAACGAACAGCGCAATGCGGGACGGGCGTGAGAGACGGGCGGTGAACGCCTCCGCCCGGGGCATTGCGAGCAGGAAGACAAGACCGAGGATCCAGCCCCCGAGAACATCCAGGACAAAATGGATGCCAAGTAAAAACCGGGATATCCCTGCGGTGAGAAGCAGGGCAATGCAGACCAGCACGACCCACCACTTCCGGATCACGGCTGCGATATAACCGTACATGGCTGCACCTGAGGGGAGACCGAATGACGAACCGGAAAAGTATGTCGTGACGGCAGCTGAAACCCAGTACGGCCGGGGCAGGTGGCAGGCGAGCTTTATGGCCTCGTTGAGCCCGCTGTTCAGTCCGAAGAGCATGGCAAGCCTGACCCCGTACCGGGGATGCAGCCCGAGCGTGAGGAAGGAGATGACGATGAAGTACCACGGCATCGAGTCCAGAAAATCAAACCGTCCGAAAAACGCAGTGACGGGAGGGACAAGATTCTGGATTGCGGCCACATGCCCCGGGTCCATCAGCATGGAAAGGTCCATAGGAAGAACAAGGGAAGGGAGAATGAAATAGTCTTATCTGTTTTTTTGGGCGACCCCCGGAGATGAAAACGGCGGGGAACGAAATTTTTCACCAGAATGCCGGTGCCGGAATTTTTCCATAAGGGGGAGATGGGGGTCGGGGTTTGGGAAGATCATGAAATCAGAAGAGTAAAAAGGGAAAATTTTGCTCCGGCTGCTGACCACTATGAGGGCAACCGCCAAAGCGTTCGGGCCACCCGCAATCCATCAGGCACACACCCTTAAATACCGGCACCCACATACAAAGAGAGTATGCAGGACGAGTACTACAGCATTCATGAGGATTTTTTTGCCCGTGAAGGCCTTTATCTTTAGTAGTTCATCCGCCCGCTGCATCAGTAAATCCGTTTCTTCTGAACGATTGAACAAAGGTACCGTCTGGTATCGCGTTTTTGGCTTTCTTGGCTTTTATCAGTTTTATCCGTAGACACCTGGTTCGCAATGGAGATCGTTTGTGAAGGCAGGGGAAGGAGTTGGTTGTTACTATGAGAGGTAAGGAAATCCGTCTGGAAAGAATCATGAACCGGAATACGAAGGAGACGATCATCGTACCGATGGATCACGGGGTCTCGGACGGCCCAATCCCGGGCCTGATCGACATGGGCCAGACCGTCCACCTGATCGCAGACGGGGGGGCAAACGCAGTCATCGGTCACGTCGGCCTCGCACTGCACGGCCACCGGCAGGGCGGGCGGGACATCGGGCTCATCCTCCATCTCTCCGCGAGCACGAAGCTCGCACCCGACCCGAACAGCAAGGTGCTCGTCAACTCGGTGACAAACGCCCTGAAGATGGGTGCAGACGCGGTCTCGATGCATGTGAACATCGGCGCAGAGTCAGAGGAACGGATGCTCGCCGATCTCGGGACGGGCGCGGTAGAGTGCATGAAATGGGGGATGCCGCTCCTTGCCATGATGTACCCCAGGGGCAAGAAGATCGCCGTTGCAAACGACGTCGACCACGTCAAGCTCGCGGCCCGGGTGGCAGCGGAGCTGGGGGCCGATATTGTCAAGACCGTGTACACCGGTGACCCGGAGTCCTTCCGCGAAGTGACCCGGGGCTGCCCGGTGCCGGTCGTTGTGGCCGGAGGAAGTAAGACCGATGACTGCACAACCCTTGAGTTAATAGAAGGGGCGATGGCCGGAGGGGCGGCGGGGATCTCGATCGGCAGGAACGCCAGCACCGGATGCCGGACACGTTCGTCCGGGCAGCGGCGTGTATCGTGCACAGGAACAAGAGCGTCGAAGACGCACTAGAAATCTTGAAGGTGTAGTCATGATTGGAAAGAAGATCAGGATCGAACGGATAATGGACAGGAACACGGGCAGGGCGGTCATCGTGCCGATGGACCACGGGTTTTCGATGGGACAGATCGACGGCCTCCTTGACATGACGCAGGTCATCTCGGACGTCAGCGATGGCGGGGCAAACGCGATCGTCCTCCACAAGGGCATGGTCAAGCGCGGGCACCGGAAGCACGGCCGGGATATCGGGCTCATCATCCACCTCTCAGGCTCGACCTCCTTGAACCCGGACCCGAACGACAAGGTCCAGGTCTGCACGGTCGAGGAGGCAGTTGCCCTTGGCACTGACGCGGTCTCGATCCATATCAATCTCGGTGCACCGAACGAATCCAAGATGCTGGAGATCGGTGCGAACGTTGCCCGGGACTGCACCCGGTGGGGCATGCCGCTCCTCATCATGATCTACCCGCGGGGCCAGGGGATCGATCCGTACTCCCCTCAGTCGGTGGGCCATGCGGTCCGGGTTGCAGAAGAGCTCGGCGCAGACCTCATCAAGACCAACTACCCCAATAATCCCGAAGCCTTCAAAAGGATCGTCGGGGCCTGCTCGGTGCCGGTCTTCATCGCCGGCGGCGAGAAGTGCGGGGATCTCTCCTCCCTGAGGATCATCCGGGACTCCGTGAACGCCGGTGGCGCGGGTGTCTGCGTAGGACGGAATGCGTTCCAGCGCGATGACACGAAGCATTTTGTCCAGGCCCTCTGCAACGTTGTGCACCACAACATCGACCCGGCCAAGGCGCTGGAGCAGAACAAATGAAACAGTTCTGGGTCGAGGTCCGCCCCTGGAACAAGGAGATTGCAACAACGGCAATCGAGAGCGGTGCGGATGCGCTGGTCGTTGACCGGGCAGAGGACGTAAAACAGCTCTGCCGGGTGACAACCGTTGCACCCGATGGTGATCTGAAGCCCGGGACCGACGTGTACGTGATGACGATCACGGACAAAGCAAGCGAGAAGAAGGCGGCGCAGCTCGGGAAGGAGAAGCCGGTCATCGTCATTACCAGCGACTGGACCGTCATCCCGCTCGAGAATCTGGTCGCCCAGTCGGACCATATCATCGCCCGGGTGAAAAATGAGAACGAAGCCGCGATGGCGATCCATGTGCTTGAGAAGGGTACCGAAGGCATCCTCCTCGCAACCGCGGACCCGGCGGTCGTGCGGGCAGTTGCCACGCACCTCAAGGGTTCGGGAGGAAAGGTTGGCCTTACGACCTTCACGGTCACGAAGATCCACCCCGTGGGGATGGGCGACCGGGTCTGCGTGGACACCTGCTCGATCCTCTCCGATGGCGAGGGGATGCTGATGGGAAACACTTCTTCAGCCATGCTCCTCGTCCATGCGGAGACGCTGGAGAACTCGTACGTTGCTCCCCGGCCGTTCCGGGTGAATGCCGGCGCGGTCCACGCGTACATCCTCCTCCCGGACGGGAAGACGGCGTACCTCTCCGATCTCGTAATCGGCGGGAAGGTGCTCGTCACCGATGCGAAGGGGACGGCCCACACGGCAGTTGTCGGCCGGACCAAGATCGAACGCCGCCCGCTCCTCCTCGTCGAGGCGATCGCCGGGAAGGCAAAGGTCAGCCTTATCCTCCAGAACGCCGAGACCATCCGGCTCGTCCGCGAGGACGGGAGTGCGGTCTCTGTCGTCCAGCTCGCAGTCGGGGAGAGGATCCTCGGGTCCACCTTTGAAGGCGGCAGGCATTTCGGGATGGCGATCAAAGAGACCATCCTTGAGAAGTGATCATGAAGGGCTGGGGGAAAGCCGGGGATGGTGACGGGATGAGGGTTGAAATGAACAGGGGGAGAGAGGGGAAGAGAGGAGAAGAGAGGAGGACCGGATGAAGGCGGGCATCATCGGCGGGACCGGGAAGATGGGCCGGCTCTTCTCCGGGGTATTCGATCGGGCCGGGTATGACGTGCTCGTCTCCGGAAGATCCACCACCCGGACGGCCCTTGAGCTTGCGGAGCACTGCGACATCGTGATAGTCTCCGTCCCGATCCGGGCTACTGTCAACGTCATCAGGACGATCGCGCCGGTGATGCGGGAGGACCAGCTCCTCTGCGACTTCACCTCCCTCAAGACCCGGCCGGTGGAGGCGATGCTTGGATCCAAGGCGCAGGTCATCGGCCTCCACCCGATGTTCGGCCCGACCGTGAAGTCCCTCCGGCACCAGACGCTCATCGCCTGCCCGGCCCGGGCGGACGTGCGCACGCGAGATCGTCTCCTGGACATCTTCCGGAACGAAGGTGCGGTGATCTCCATCACGAGCCCGGAGGATCACGACCGGATGATGGCGGTGGTGCAGGGTCTCACCCACTTTGTGACGCTCACGATGGCCGAATCCGTCCGGAAACTCGGGATCGATATCGCAAAGACGAAGGCGTTCACGAGCCCGGTATACCAGATCGAGCTCTCGCTGGTGGGCCGGCTCCTCTCGCAGGATCCCGTGCTCTACGCGGATATCCTCGAACTGAACCCCTATATCCCGGAGGCCCTTCTTGCCTGCACAAAATCCGGAGCGGAACTCCGGAAGATAATCGGCACCGGCAACCCGGATGCGTTCCGGGACTTCTTTTTAGGAAACAGCCGACACTTCGGCGTGTACTGCGAGGAAGGCGTGGAGACGACCGATGCGCTCATAG
Source organism: Methanoregula sp. SKADARSKE-2 (assembly GCA_030919125.1). Taxonomy (GTDB): domain Archaea; phylum Halobacteriota; class Methanomicrobia; order Methanomicrobiales; family Methanospirillaceae; genus Methanoregula. The sequence continues at coordinate 17,485 of CP121470.1, read as the reverse complement.
AATGTATGGTGAACCGATGACCACGATCACGCTCGGCCCCGAAGGTACCTTATCGCACGAGATGGCGATGAAGCTCGGGTGCACCGATATCCGGTTCGTCCCTACCATCCACGGCATCATCACCGCGGTGGCCCGGGGCGAGGGCGATGGGATCGCCCCTATCGAGAACTCCCAGGCCGGGGGGGTCGGCGAGACCCTCGACGGCCTCTCCCGCTACCCGGTCTACATCACCGCCGAGATGTACATGTCGATCCACCACCATCTCGCGGCCCTCGTGCCCCTGGAACAGATCGAGGTCATCTACGCCCATCCGCAGACCCACGAGCAGTGCAGCGACCTCCTCGAATCCTGGCAGATCCCGGTGATGCACACGAGCAGCAACGCTGCGAGCGCGCTGGAGATCCGAAGGAACAACAGGGCAGGGGCGATCATCCCCGCCCTCGCCTCATCGGTATACAAGATCCCGATCATCCTCCGGCACGTGGAGAACAACCACACGAACATCACCCGGTTCGTCCGGCTCTCGCGTACGCCCGTCCCGACAGCAGGGGGTGGCAAGTCCAGCGTGCTTATCGATCCGAGCACCGACCGGGCCGGCCTCCTCCACGACCTGCTCGACGCCTTTGCAAGCCGGAAGATCAACCTGTCCAGGATCGAGTCCCGGCCGTCAAAGAGGGGGATCAGGAACTACGTCCTCTTCCTCGACTATACGTGGACACCGGAAGCAAAGGAAGCGCTCGATGAACTCAGAGCGCTTGCGACGGTGAAGGAACTCGGCTGCTACCGGAAGATCGAGGTACCGTAAGTGATCGTCACACCGAAGAAAATAACCGGGCTGGACCTGACCTTTACGGCCCCCCCATCCAAGAGCTACACCCACCGGGCCCTCATTGCCGCTGCCCTTGCAAAAGGAAAGAGCACCCTCTTCCGCCCCCTGGAATCAGAAGATACCCGGCTGACCGCCGGGGCGCTCCGGTCCCTGGGGATCGTCATCGAGGAACAGAACCGGAAGCTGGTGGTCATTGGATGCGACGGGAGACCTCCGGACCGCCGCCCGGCCACACTCGAGCTGGATAACTCCGGCACCAGCCTCCGGCTCCTCACCACGCTCGCCCTCCTCTGCCATCACCCGGTGGTCCTGACCGGCAGCGCACGGATGCAGGAGCGGCCTATCGGGCCCCTTGCCGACGCGCTCCCGGCAATCGGCGGTTCCGTGGAATTTTTGAGAGAACTCGGCTACCCGCCGATCCGGGTGAGCGGGAAACTGATCGGGGGACCGGTCGTCATCGACGGGGCCGTGAGCAGCCAGTTCATCTCCTCCATCCTGATGGCAGCCCCGTATGCGGAATGCGGGGTCGAAGCCGTCCTACCGGCATCGCCTGCCTCGGCCTCTTACCTCGACATCACGCTCGATGTCATGGGGGCATTCGGTGCGGATATCCGGCGGACCGGCTACGAGCGGTTCGTGGTCAGCCCGAGTGAGCGGTACACGGGCAGGAGATACACGATTGAGGGCGACTACTCGTCCGCCTCGTACTTCTTTGCCATTGCCGCTGCCTGCCGAGGCAAAGTACGGGTGACGAACCTTGTGCAGGACTCGGTCCAGGGCGACCGGAGATTCCTCGACGCATTGGAGGAGATGGGATGCAGCATCACGTACGCGAAGGGTTTCATCACGGTGGAACGGACGGGGGACCTGCGGGGCATCACCTTTGATATGTCAACATCGCCCGACACGGTCCAGACCCTCTCTGTCGTCGCTGCCATGGCAACGACCCCGACCACCATCACGGGAATCGGTCACCTGAAGTTCAAGGAGAGTGACCGTATCAACGGAACAGCGGATAAACTGCGTTCGCTTGGGTGCGGGGTTGATGTGGGCGAGGATTCGCTCACCATCCTTCCCGCACCACTGCATGGCGGTACAATCGATCCGGAGAACGATCACCGGACCGCGATGAGCTTTGCGGTCCTCGGCCTTGCGGTCGGAGAGGTCACCATCACGAATGCAGAGTGTGTCTCCAAATCCTTCCCCGGGTTCTGGGATAAGCTCTCGGAGGCGATCGGGTGAAGCGGATAGTCCTTACCGGTTTTCGCGGGACCGGCAAATCGGAGATTGGAAAGATCCTGGCGCAGAGGACCGGTATGCCGTTCATCGACACGGATACGATCGTGGAGGAGAGGACCGGCCGGTCCATCCCGGCCATCTTCCACGATGACGGAGAGGAGCGGTTCCGCGGTTTCGAGCGGGAGGCGGTTGCATCCCTCCCCGCGAGAGATGCCGTTGTCAGTACCGGGGGCGGGGCGGTCCTCGATCCCCGGAACATGAAGTGCCTGCGGAGGGAGAGCGTTGTCGTCCTGCTCACCGCCGACATTGATACCATCGGGGCCAGGCTCTCCCGCTCCCCCCGGCCGCCCCTCACGGATCTCTCCCTGGCAGAAGAGATCGCAATGCTGATGGACAAGCGCCGGCGTGCATACTCTGCATCAGCCGACTTCTGCGTGGACACCAGCCACACCACGCCTGCCGCAGCGGCGAAGAAGATCCTCGGGCTGGTAAAGGATGGCGTCCCGTCCGCCCGGCAGCGGGAGAGAGGGATCGCCTTCTTCCGGGCCGGGAGGATCCCGGGGCCTGCCTTAAAAAAACTCGAAGAGATCCTGAGCCTCAAAACCCATGACCCGCAGACCCGCATCCTCGGGGTCGCCGGCTCTCCCGCTGCGCACAGCAGGGGACCGTACCTTTTCAATGCCCTCTTCCACAGGTACGGTCTTAACTACCACTATACCTGGTTTGAGGACCCCAGACTGGATGAGATCATGGAGATTGGACGGGGGCTCGATGCAAAAGGGCTCTCGGTCACCATCCCGTTCAAGCACGATGTACTCAGGCACCTCGACGAGGTTGAGGAGCACGGGGCACGGCAGATCGGTGCGGTGAACACGGTGGTCTTCTCGTGCGGCGGCGCGATCGGGTACAACACTGACTGGATCGGGGTGAGAAAACCGCTGGTGCCGCTCAGGGGATCGAAGGCTGTCCTTCTCGGTGCCGGGGGCGGGGCTGCTGCCGCTGCGTATGCCCTCCTGGACCTTGAGATGGATCTGACCATCCTGAACAGGACGCCGGGGAAGGCGGAGGCGCTCGCCGAGCAGTTCGGGTGCTCATGGAAAGAATGGGGCGCGTTCGACAGCATCAGGCCGGATCTCGTGGTGAACGCGACCCCGCTGGGCATGGAGCCGGACATCCGGAGCCCGCTTCGCGAGGAGCAGCTGGCAGCGGGCATGACGGTCTTCGATCTCGTGTACACCCCGCCGATGACCCCACTTCTCGAAGCGGCACAGAGGAAGGGATGCACGATCATTGAGGGAACGGAGATGTTTATCGAACAGGCCCGGGAGCAGTTCTCCCTCTTCTTTGGAATCGACGTCCCCTCAGGGACAATACGGGAGAATCTGAAATGAATACCATGGGAAGGAATTTCCGGATAACCACATTCGGCGAGAGCCACGGGGCCGCAGTCGGGGTAGTCGTGGACGGGTGTCCCGCCGGGCTCCCTCTGCAGGAGAGCGATATCCAGCCGCTCCTTGACCGGCGGAAGCCGGGAACTTCGCCGCTCACATCGACAAGGAGGGAGGAGGACCGGATCGAGATCCTCTCCGGGGTTTTCGAAGGCAGGACAACCGGCGCGCCGGTTGCCATGATGGTCCGGAACGAGGAGAAGAGGTCGCAGGACTACGACGCCCTCCGGGAGATCTTCCGGCCCGGTCATGCGGACTTCACGTACCAGGTGAAGTATGGCATCCGGGACCATCGGGGCGGGGGCCGGAGTTCCGGCCGTGAGACCATCGGCCGGGTTGCCGCCGGAGCACTGGCCATGAAGTACCTCTCCGGGAAAGGAATTACGATCGCCGGGAAAATTGTTGAAGTCCATGGCAGATCAGACCCCCGGGAGATCGAGGACGCGATCCTTGCCGCAAAAATGGCCGGGGACTCGGTCGGCGGGATCGCGGAGATCGTAGGACGCGGGTGCCCGGCCGGCCTTGGCGACCCGATCTTTGGCAAGCTCGATGCAGCAATCGCCGGTGCCATGATGGGGATCGGGGCGGTGAAAGGCGTAGAGATCGGAGACGGGTTTGCTGTGGCCGGCAGGTTCGGGAGCGAGAATAACGACCCGATACGAAAGGACGGGTTTGCAAGCAACCATGCAGGAGGAATTCTTGGCGGGATCTCCTCCGGCCAGGATATCGTTGTCCGGATCGCGATAAAGCCCACGCCCACCATTGGAAAGACCCAGCATACCGTCGATATTCACGGCAATGAGAGAGAGATCGCGATTGAGGGGAGGCACGACCCCTGCATTCTGCCCCGGATCCTACCGGTTGCCGAGGCGATGCTCGCGCTGGTCCTCATCGATGCATTGCTGGAACAGGAGGGATACCCGCACTGATGCGGAGACCCCTGCTCAGAGAGGGATCGAAAAACGATGGGAAAAATTTCTTCCCTTTTTTTGCGAGGCCGGCCCTCTTCATCGCTGGAACCGTCAAAATTACCAGGGGCTCTTCCAGGTAACCACCGGATTCTCCCAGTGGGCAACCCACTCCGTAAACGAGCCCTCGTAGATCCGGACGTCCGGGTACCCGAGATACCATTTGAAGAGGATGAACTCGTTCGTCGCCTCGGGCCCGGTACCGCAGGAGCAGATGATCGTCTTCTCCGGCATCGCCCCCACGGCTCTGACCATCGCTTCCAGCGCGTCCACCGGCTTTAGGAACTTCTTGTTCCTGTCATCCATGAGGGACTTCCACGGGAGGCTGACCGCTCCCGGGATGTGCCCCGGCATCATCCACGGTCCCTCTCCTTCGTAGAAAGCCTCCGGCCGGGCATCGAGCAGGAGGACATTTGGCTTGTCCTTGATCTTCCGGAACTCATCGTACCCGATGAAGAACTCCTCGTGAAGCCGGGCAGTGAACGCAGAGGGTTCTGTCACGCCATACTCCCGGGTGAGGGGACGTTCCTCCTCCTTCCACTTCTCCCAGCCGCCGTCAAGGACGTACACGTTCCGGTGCCCGTACCGGACGAGTGCGTAGGCCACCATCGTCTGTTCCAGTCCATCGCCGATGAACGATGCACAGGCGCTCAAGGGGCCCCCGCTTGAATAGACGACGATGGGTTTTGCGGGATAGGCCCAGGGTCCGGAGCAGGATCTGGGCTGCCTCTGGGGGGATCCGCCGGGTCGGGATCGGGCCCTCATGGATCCGGAAGAGACCCTCGTGCCAGTACACGGCCCCGGGGATATGATCGGAGATATACTCGTGGATATTGGGCTGGCAGTCGAGGATCGTGAGATCCCTGTCGTTCAGATGCTTTTCCAGCCATTCGGCAGAGACTCATCTCACGGCCCCGTCGCCTTTGCCATAAGGATATGTCATCGCCATTCGTTTCGCTCCCTCGTTCCTTCATCAAGATTCGAAGACCTGGCATGCGATGTGCGCTCATCGCGATTAAAAATATTTAAGGATTGTGCAGGACGGGGGAGGCTGGGCTCCAGCCTTCTGGATCACCTGGCGGCCAGCCCCGGAAAAAGGTACCGCAGCCGTTCATGCCATCGGGACGACCCCGGCCAGGATGGTCCCGGGTCAAGGCGAAAAAAATTCGGGGGTTACAAAGCGGGAACGGGGATTCAGATCTGCCTGCCGAGCAGCGTCAGGATCTTTCGGAACTCAGGCACAGAGTACTGCCCGGCCGCAGTCGGGGTACCGGTGTGGCAGTACACCAGCTCCGATCCAAAGAGCGGGAGAACTGCCCGGGCGTACCGGAACTCTTCGCCCATCACCCCGGTACAGATCGGCTGCCTGATCGAGTGGGTGAATGCTATCAGCTCGATAACGTCCTCCTCGTTCCGGGGAGTGACGATCATCTTCACGATATCCCCAAAGGACCTGAGCTCGCGTTCGATCTGGTAGAGGGTGACAAGATCCGGCATCTCCGGGGTGTGGAAGGATGCAATCACCTTTCTTCCAGCTGCCCGGACCTCGGCCGCGTTCTTCGCATAGCGCTGTTCGATATCGATATAATCGAAGAACCGGATGACAGGCCGTATCCGGGTTATCCACTCTTCCGGGTTGCCGAAGTACCTTCCCCCTTCGGACGCCGACCGCAGGGTCCCGATAATCGGGAGCGTGGATGAGGTGCGGGTTCTCGTCGCCCGCTCCGCACGATCGCCTTCGACGAGATCGAGGCGGAGCTCGAGCACCTCGGCTCCCTCCTCCTCTGCCCATCTGGCATCCTCGGGATCGGTCAGTGAGGCGACGATTTTCATCTGTATTCATCCTGTTATTGCTGATTGCTAAAAAAGATGGCAGCCTTTCCTGCGAACGCTTTAAAATCAGCACCGGATTTTTTAGTCTCCTGCGATATGTGTTTATTGCAGCGTCACCAAATTTACCGTAATCATGGCAGAATTATCCATTGGGCACTTCCGGCAGTTTGGCACCGCCATCGGGAAATTCCTGCTCATCGCAATCATTCTTCCCCTCATCCCGGTCCTCATCCTAGGCCTGCCCGCGGGGGGGATCCTTGCCCTTATGGCAAGCACCTTTGTCATAGAATACGGGGCTGGCCCGGTGGGGATCGGCCTCGGGATGCCTCCGGTATTCGTGCTCTGGGTGGTTGTCTGCGTCGCGCTTGGGATAACGCTCCTATTCTTCGACATCCTCGACGCGCTCGCCGGGCATTCGGCCCGGGTATCAACATTTCTCGCACGGGCCGAGGAACGGGCAAAACGATCGAACCTCGTCTCCCGGCACGGGATCTATGGGCTTATCCCTGGCGTCATGATCCGTGGGATCTATGTCTGTTCGCCGGTGAGCTGGATCCTGGGGTGGAACAGGAAGTACTCCATCGTTCTCATATTCTCCGGCTACACTCTTGCTGCCACGGGTAGCATCCTTGTCACCCTCGGGATCCTCAAACTCTTCTTCACCTGACGGGAGATGAAGCATGCCAGCCGAACAAGTACCGGAGATAGGAAAACTCCCCGAACTCCTCGCTCCCGCCGGATCCCCCGCGGCCTTCCGGGCGGCAGTCGCGGCAGGTGCGGATGCGGTCTACCTGAGCGGGAAGAGGTTTGGCGCGAGAAAATTTGCCGCGAACTTTTCCGATGGGGAGATAGAAGAAGCCATCACGTTTGCCCATGAACGGGGGGTCCGGGTCTATGTAACGGTCAACACGCTCCTCCACGACCGGGAGCTCCCCGGGGCGGTCGAATATCTCCTGTGGCTCTGGTCCGTGGGCGTCGATGCTCTGCTCGTCCAGGACACCGGGCTCATGCGCCTGGCACGGGAGGTGGTTCCCGGACTGGTACTGCATGCATCGACCCAGATGACAATTCATAATTCCGCGGGAGTGAGCTGGGTCGCGGAAGAGGGACTCTCCCGGGTAGTCCTCGCCCGGGAACTCTCGCTTGAAGAAGTGAATCAGATTGCTGCCGAGACAGAGGAAACTGGAGTCGGGCTCGAAGTCTTTGCACACGGGGCCCTCTGCTATTGTTACTCCGGCCAGTGCCTTCTTTCATCGGTAATCGGGGGACGGAGCGGGAACAGGGGGATCTGCGCCCAGCCCTGCCGGAAACCCTATACGCTCGTTACCGGAACGATCGATGAGTACGGGAGACCGGTTACCGTGAAGGAACACGCTCTGCCGGGCCCGTACCTTCTCTCTCCCATGGACCTCTGCACATACCGGCACCTTCCCGAACTGGTCAGCTCCCCGGTGGCATCGCTCAAGATCGAGGGGCGGATGAAGTCCCCGGAGTACGTTGCCCTTGTCGTCTCCACGTACCGGAAGGCTCTTGACTCTATCGCTGCCGGGCCTTGGGCACCGGATCCCCGGGCAGAACGTGAGCTCCTGCTTGCGTTCAACCGGGGTTTCACCTCCGGTTATCTGCTCGGGAAGCGCTATGGATCGGTTATGGGCCGGGACGCTCCCGACAACCGGGGTCTCTGTATCGGAACGGTGACCGGGTATGATAACGGACGGCGGACCGTGACGGTCCGGCTCGGAGGCCAGGTCATCCCGGAGACGGGGGACGGGTTGTGGATTGCCGGAGGGGGTGACGATCCTTCAGGAATAGGGTTCCTGCTGAACAATACGCCGACCCGGACCGGGAAGGATGCAATCGCCTTTGCCATACCGGAGAAGGTCCGTGCGGGTTCAAAGGTATACATGACATTCTCCCGTAAACTCGATCACCATGCACGGCAGATCATCGGTCATCCCCCGGCAGGGATGCAGCGCCCGGTCCCGGTGGATCTATCGGTAACCGTTGACGGGAACGGCACCCTGGCCATCGGGGGGGTTATCCTGCCGGGCACAAGGAACCTTCAGGCACGGTGGAGGGCCGAGAACATCTTCTCCCCGGCCCGATCCCGGCCCCTTTTTCGGGACGAACTCAGGCAGCAGCTGGTAAAGACCGGAGGCACCCCGTTTGCGGTCCGGAATATCAGGATAGAGTATAATGAGAATCTCTCTGCCCCTCTCGCTCTGCTGAACAATGCCCGCCGTGAATTTTTCCGGCATTCAGGGGAGATGCTCGTCTCCGCCTCACGGCCGGCCGCCCCGGAAGTTTCGGAAGCCCGGCAGCGGTGGGACGCACGGTGTTCTGCACCTTTTTCGGAAAAACCAAAAGAGGGAAAAAGAAAATCCCAAAAACCCCTTCGCATTCTCCTCTGCACCGATACGATTGAGGGCGTCCGGAGAGCGTCTGAGGCAGGCTGCGACGAGGTCTGGTTCGAGCCGGGATTTCAGGGAATCTGCAGGCCACCGGGCACGATCTGGCAATCCATAAACCGGGAAGAGATTCTGGCTGCCTGTGCGATCTGCAGGAAGACCGGTATTGAATTTAAATGGAAAGTGCCAAAAATCGCCCATGACCGGGAACTAAAAGATATACTTGACATCCTGTCCACGTGTGTCAGCGAGGGAATGACCGGGTGCTGCATAGAAAATATGGGAACAGCCTCTGCGCTCATCAAGAGGTTCCCCTCGATAAATCTCTCGGGGTTCACTGGACTCAATATATTCAACCACGTCGCCGCGGGCGCGTGTACGGACCGGTTTTGCCTCCTCACCATCTCGTCGGAACTGTCCCGGGACGAGATGGAGATCCTTATCCGGGAAGCCCGGTCTTCGGGCAGCAGGTGTACGTTTGCGCTCGTTGTCGAAGCTCTCGCTGAAGCGGGAGTGACGGAAGACTGCCCGGCCCGGCCGGTCCGGCACTGCCGGGATCTGCCCAAGGGGGACCCGGGCGACTTTTACGGGATCCGGGATTCGAAGGGGCGCGTCTTTCCGGTAACCCGCGATGCATCCTGCCGGACACACATCCTCAACGCTGTGGAAACCTGTCTTATCGACAGCCTCCCGGAGATCGCACGGATGGGGATTGGCGGGATTGTAATCGATGCACGGGGACGGCCCCCTGCGTATGTGAAGGCGATGACCGGGATCTATCGCGAGGCCGTCGATTCCTGGGGGCAGCAACCGGAGGGGGCACGGGCCGATCTCTCAAAGCTCAAAGAGAGGATCAAAACCCTGGCCTGGGGGGGGCTCACCGCCGGTTCCTTCTTCCGTGGCCTCCGGGAAGAGCAGTAACCGCTGATTACAAGCCCGGCCCCGGTCTCCGGATGAAGGGGTTACAGGAGCGCAAATATTCATCATGACCGAAAATCAACTGACTATCCGGAGTACATACAAGAGGGAGTTTTCATGCCATCGCCGCTGATCCTGGTCAATCTTAAGAACTACACGGAAGGAACGGGCAACCGGGCCCATCTGATTGCAAACGCCGCACAGCTTGTAGCGCACGAGAGCGGGGTAATCATCGGGGTCGCGCCAACCTATATCGATCTCCACCCGATAAGCCACCACTTCAGCGTACCGGTCTATGCCCAGCATGTCGACGGGAGTGAACCGGGTGCACATACCGGACAGATCACCGCCGATGCGCTCAGAGTCGCAGGGGCCACAGGCTCTCTCATCAATCATTCGGAACGGAGGCTGACCCTTGCCGAGATCGATGCCGCCGTAAAGGCACTGAAAGTAAAGGGCCTCGTCTCGGTTATCTGCACGAATAACGAGAGCACGAGTGCAGCTGCCGCTGCTCTTGGCCCGGATTATGTGGCGATCGAGCCCCCGGAGCTGATCGGGAGCGGGGTTTCGGTCTCGAAGGCAAACCCGGCTATTATCCGGAATTCGGTAGCCGCCGTCCACGCGGTCAACCCGAACGTAAAAGTCCTAACCGGTGCGGGGATCCAGTCGGGAGAATGTGTAAAGATCGCCAGGGATCTCGGGACCGATGGGGTGCTCCTCGCCTCAAGCGTGGTAAAGTCCAAGGAACCGGGAGTTGTCCTCCGCGACCTCGTCTCGAAGCTATAAAAAGTGATCTAATTCCTCTTTTTGCGATCAGCCCTTCAGGAACACGTACCAGATCCCGATTATTACCAGGAAGAGGGCGACACCGATTCCCAGGATCAGCATGTTGCTGATCTCGCCAGCCTCATCTGTCATTGCCTCATTCTCCCGTGATCCATGATCACATGAAAAGTTCTTTGAATGGATATACTTAGGACTTACGCGTTTGAAGGCAGATTCGAGCAAGAAATCTTCATCACAGCACTACAAAAATAATCAGATTAGAACGCCGTGGAAGCGATAAAGAGAGAAGAAGCGGATCGATGAATCGAGCGTTTCGACTCGTACCAGCTGGAACCTGTATTCAATCGATGGGTTTCGAGGCGAAGAAATGCCAGCAACGAGAGCAGAATATGTCCTCGTTGAACAACCTCTTTTGGGACCCTGGCATCTCTCGATGCCACAACCTTGCTTGATGCCACGGTGATCCTCTTCGATATTCCATCCAAGTTCCTTGAACGTTTTTCTGTCGGTTTCCGATGCATCGAGAATATCGGTAGCCCAATGTTCGGGTTCCTTATCAGAGTGAACGATCCTAAATAGCTTGATGAAACCGTATTGTCTCAGATGAACAACTCTTCCTTCGGGAGGAATCTCAATCTCAGAAACTGAACGGTTGTACGTATTATCAGGATCAACCAACCGGTTGGATTTGAGACGGGTACACCAATGCCACTTCAGCGTGCGGATCAATTTCAGGTTGGCGATACTCGAATACCACGAATCAAAGATGACACATCCCGGCTGAAACTTTCTTTCTTCGGCTGCTCGTAGCATATCCCGGAAATGATCCTTTTTGTTTTTCCAGTCTTTGTCTGGACAATAGATCCGGAAATCTACCGAAACTATCGCAGAACCATCAGTCCAAATGGTTGAGATTAGGTTGATTCCCTGAACTATCCGATGATGCTTCCCACTCCAGTGCCTGGTCACCAGTTCAATCTGATGGGAATACGGTTTGTCGAGGGTACTATCATCGATTACCAATACTCCTTCGTTAGCCCGGAGCAACCGTTGCGCTTCCTCATACAGCGCCCCCGTGTGGTGAGGCTGGCTGCCTCTCTAACAAACGCTTGACGGAAGCGTGAGCTATTGATACTGGTTCAGCGGGAAAACACCGGGATGCCTCTGTACACGAGCAAACCTGATACGTCGATATCAGAAAGTTTACAAAATTGCCGCTCGTGCATTTCGGTGGATTCACTCTCGTTCGATCTCCATCCCGGGTTTGTCTAACCCATGGATGGGCGCTACTAACTCTTAGATCTTTCGGTCAAAACCAAGGGCGTAAGTCATAATCTTAATAAAGTTATAAAAGGTGTGGTGGATATGTGCCGGATCAAAATAGGTGAACGATTCCACGGTAAAATAATGTTTATGGGTTGGATCGATGAACGCATAGCGTGATCTGAAATACGGCACTTTTATGATGATAATTCCCCCGGGCCTGCTGATCCGGTAGATTTCATCCATGACCTTTATGACGTTATCCAGATGCTCGATGACGTTGTCCGCATAGATCTCATTGAAGCTTGAATCCTCGAACGGATAGGGAAATGCATTGAGATCATGGATCACGTCAGCGCTTGAATCGGGGTTGATGTCGATACCTACGGCTTCCCCTTTTTTCCGGTTCCCACAGCCCAAGTCCCAGTACTTCACTAATTTTTAGCTCGGGCTAACGAACGGCGAAAGATCTAAATAGGCAGCGGGCGCCGAATATGCCCAAATACCGGCAAATTGCCCGTCGAACTCAGGAGACGTTGAGTGCAGAAGAATGTTCCGAAATTGCAGTTGCAGCACTCAATCGGAATCTCACCATTTCTATCAATGGAACACTAAAACAAAAAACGATTATTCAGGCTTTGGTTGGGATGTCAGCGAACAAACACTCCGTGCATTCAGTCGATAAAGTTCTCGAGAAGATCCCTTGTGAAACATCGGTCAGATACCATTTATCCAAAATAGATCTTGATTCACTTCAGGAAATACAATCGAAGATTCTCACGTATTCTCAAAATACTATTCTCGTCCCGGGAAAACCGTTCCATTTTGCCATAGATTTCACCAACGATCCTTATTATGGCGAGATCGTCAACGCGAATGAAAACTATGTCATAAAATGTAAGATGAAAGATTCGACGACGAAATTCTATTCGTACGTCTCCCTTTATATCGTCACAAAAGGTTAACGGCTGACTCTCGCAGTTTTCCCTACGAAAAAAGGAGTACCGAACGTTGAGTACCTTCGAAGATTTCTGAAGATCATCGCTGACATGAAAGGTGAAAATTACCGTTCTCTGTCTTGATAGGGATTTTTATTCAAAAGATGTCTTTACATTTCTCCAGAATGAGGATGTTCCGCACATCGTTCCGGTGAGAAAACACGGCGAGGAACTTAAGAAAATCCTAACCGGTAACCATTCCCGTTACGACCGGTATACAATGAGAGGGAATGGGACCGGTGAACCAGTTGAGCTTACCTTGGCGATCGATGTTCAATATCATCGGGGCAGAAATAAAAAACACGGGAATGTGAATCTCGGTTACGTTGTTCACGGTATCGACTGGAATCTCCGGAAGGTCTACTCGATCTACAAGAACAGATTCGCTATCGAGTCCTCGTACCATATGCGGAATATTGTCAAAGCTAAGACCTCATCCAGAAACGTGGTGCTAAGGTACCTCTTGACAATTATCTCGTTTCTTCTCAAGAATATCTGGGTGGCCCTGAAAGGGAATTACTCCGCCAGGATCCAACGAGGGCCAAGAACCATCGACGATGATTTGTTCCGATTCGATTGCTTCCGGATCTTTGTCTGGGAAGGGATCAAGAAAAAACTCAGGCCCATCACTTCTGTGGCGGTTCTCCGAAGTTTGGGTTGAACTGAGGTTGGGTTGATTGATGACTAATCAAATTGCAGGGAGGAAAATTTAGAGAAGTACTGAGTCCAATATTTTTTTCATTATTACGATCTCCTCGCAGAGGGTTAAATAATCAGGAGAAAAATGATAACTGGATATTATTTATCACCTTGAGTCCATATAAAAGATATATCATATATTCATGCAGTTCTAAGATCCGGTAACCGGGGTTTGCTGCGTGAATTCAACGATGTTTTCAACCGGGTTTTTTCTAATTCACCGTATCTTTTGGAAGGGATGGTACCGTGACAGTCAGAAATCAGCCGATCAATAAAATACTCTTTATCATCGAGCAGCCTTTCACCACCCGTCTTAAAAACGTGTATCAAATCGAAAAACTCCGGAGTGGGGGTTAGAAGTCCGGATCTGGGATCTTGCCGGATATCTTCACCCCGATTTTTCCATTAAGATTGATGTGCATGAACGTCTCGGCCCCGATGAATGCGAACGATGTACAAAAGACCGGGATGTTGTCCGGGCATTATCGGAAATTACCCCGGATACCAGGTCAACTGCTTCATCCCTTTAAATACCAGGATATTTCTTATTTACCATCTGCTGGCAGCCAGAAATGTACCCTACTGCGTCTTCCAGTTCATCTCATTTCCCAGTTCTCCGGCTGCACAAAAAAGCAGTTCGGGATCTCTGCCTTGCTCTTCCTGCGCATCAGGAAATTCCCACTATGTTTTATGAGTAGGTTCTGTTATTTGGATTCGCAAGATTAAACAATGCTACTCCTTTATGCAGCCCGTTATAGCATCCCCTCCGACATTCTCCCCGTTCAGAATTTTTGTTAGGCATGAGAGCGCTTGATCAGCACTCGTTTTTGTCATATTCCCGGTTCCGAATCGTTGCATGAAATGTTTATCAGAGGTATCCACGGATTTGCCGGGGACGGTGTGCGTTCGAATATACCCACTGAGATCCTCGATTAACTCCCAGGAATTCTCATAGGTGTATGCGCGTTTCTTCAACAAAAGAATTGCCTCACTATCAATTTCATGCAATCCGGTATAAACAAAGACCGGTAAACCGGAAGTAAGCACTTGGAGAATTCCCGTTGAAATGAGGTCGAATACTATTATATGCGCGATATCTACCAGTTCATGGAGGGTCATTTCTGTTGTGACAATTTTTACATTGAGTATCCTTTTGTTGGCGACAAAACCCTGAAGCGGTTCCTTATCAGCATGAGTGGGATGCAATTTAATTATAAAATCTGTATCCGTGCTCATATTTGCCAGTTCCAGTATCAGTTTCTGCATTTGCCAGAGTTTATCATTCCATGCAAGCGGGTCGCAGGGTTGGGACATAATATAGATGTTCTGCAAATAATGGGTGGATATGTAAACTACTGTAGTCCGTTTTCTGGCATGTAGAGGTCTCCTTGAATTCTGGCTAAATTCCTCAAGTGAACTCGATCCAACCGGCAGAAAGACTGGAATGTTTTTCAGCTCGATCTTTTTCGAAGTGGAATAGTAACTTTCCGCAACTCCTTTCCCGAAGACAAAGTGCCATCCGGAATTAATGAATTCGATGAACGGCATCATGGGATGGAAACAGAAGCCGGCCCCTCCGTGTTGCCACGAGACCACGGGTATTTCTTCATCGATAGCAGCTTGGACGATAGCATGACCGGTTGGATGTTCCCGAACTGAGTGAAGGAGGCAGCAGATCTTTTTTTCCTGGATGGTCCTGCGCGCTGCAGGGTAAGCTACCGATGATTCCCTTATCGATCTTTCGACAATCTGCGAGATCCGTTCAAAAAGGAAGGGCGAGATGTCAACACCCCCAATGAGGCAGAACTCCCTCATGCCCGGGTGGGTCCTGCAGATATCAAGTATCTTCCCTCTATAGTCCGTTCCTGTGGTGCTTGCGGGAAATGAATCGTCATGGATACGGTATGGTGTCATTCCTTGTTGGTAGAGTTCGACCAGGGAATCGTCCCAGTTGTACCCATTGTTGTATATCAGGACAGGGACTCGATATCGGCAGGTAATGTGGTAATAGGCAGCAGCCATTGTCGGCACTAATCCCTTCCTCTTGTTGATCAATCCTAAGTTGAAAAGAAAATCCCATTTCCGTATCCATGAATGAACCGGATTGATTTTCGGTCGTTCACCTGCGGTGTTCTCTGGGTTGACCGCGGAATCCCGGATTATTTCTATCGGGATATTCCAGCCAGGCATGCTCAAAATTTCAGCATATGCCGATTCAGTGTCGGAGAATGCATAGGGACTGGTATCTGATCCTTTATTGGGCAGGGTGTACAACCGGATAAAATCCGGTTGCTCTTTGTCAACCACCTGCTTCAGAACCAGAACCGTATTCCATAACACATCGAAAAGGATCTTGAGATTATAAATTGAATATTCCGCCGGACGGATGGAAGGACTGACATATATGTGCGCAAGTTCTGTATCCATGATCGATGATATTTTGAAGATTCTTTGAAAATTCCTCATTCCCTCTTGATATCGCTCATCCCCACTGCTATAGGTTCCAACCGATTTATATGGAATACCTGCATTTTCGAGAGTGTGGGATGTCCCTGGTGTGAGTGATATGATAAGGGATTGCCGGGTTTTGTCCGCAGAACCTTGGACAACTTCGTTAATTTTAGATGGATCTTCGAGCAAAATCAGTATTTTTCGCATCAATCACCTGTAGGTATATTATAGGTTTCCTGTTGTATCATTTTCCCCGCAATCCAATTCGTATCCCTTTTCAGGAAGGTAAAATGTAAAACACATGATGCCCAAGGGAGGGAGGCTTTTTGGAAGGGACTTCTGCGCAGGCGTACACGGCAGAGCGGTTCTCATTGAATTTTATTGGAAGTGAATAACTAAATACATTCGTGATCTTGGCTCCCACAGGATCGTCTGCGGCGAACCATCCCGTCCATTTTACATTTTGAGCGCCATCTTAGTCGCTGAATTACTTCTTTATCCGGTAGGACTTACGCGTTTGAAGGCAGATTCGAGCAAGAAATCTTCATCACAGCACTACAAAAATAATCAGATTAGAACGCCGTGGAAGCGATAAAGAGAGAAGAAGCGGATCGATGAATCGAGCGTTTCGACTCGTACCAGCTGGAACCTGTATTCAATCGATGGGTTTCGAGGCGAAGAAATGCCAGCAACGAGAGCAGAATATGTCCTTGTTGAACAACCTCTTTTGGGACCCTGGCATCTCTCGATGCCACAACCTTGCTTGATGCCACGGTGATCCTCTTCGATATTCCATCCAAGTTCCTTGAACGTTTTTCTGTCGGTTTCCGATGCATCGAGAATATCGGTAGCCCAATGTTCGGGTTCCTTATCAGAGTGAACGATCCTAAATAGCTTGATGAAACCGTATTGTCTCAGATGAACAACTCTTCCTTCGGGAGGAATCTCAATCTCAGAAACTGAACGGTTGTACGTATTATCAGGATCAACCAACCGGTTGGATTTGAGACGGGTACACCAATGCCACTTCAGCGTGCGGATCAATTTCAGGTTGGCGATACTCGAATACCACGAATCAAAGATGACACATCCCGGCTGAAACTTTCTTTCTTCGGCTGCTCGTAGCATATCCCGGAAATGATCCTTTTTGTTTTTCCCGTCTTTGTCTGGACAATAGATCCGGAAATCTACCGAAACTATCGCAGAACCATCAGTCCAAATGGTTGAGATTAGGTTGATTCCCTGAACTATCCGATGATGCTTCCCACTCCAGTGCCGGGTCACCAGTTCAATCTGATGGGAATACGGTTTGTCGAGGGTACTATCATCGATTACCAATACTCCTTCGTTAGCCCGGAGCAACCGTTGCGCTTCCTCATACAGCGCCCCCGTGTGGTGAGGCTGGCTGCCTCTCTAACAAACGCTTGACGGAAGCGTGAGCTATTGATACTGGTTCAGCGGGAAAACACCGGGATGCCTCTGTACACGAGCAAACCTGATACGTCGATATCAGAAAGTTTACAAAATTGCCGCTCGTGCATTTCGGTGGATTCACTCTCGTTCGATCTCCATCCCGGGTTTGTCTAACCCTTGGATTGGCGCTACTAACTCTTAGATCTTTCGGTCAAAACCAAGGGCGTAAGTC